>CAVXRL010000007.1:0-611128 GCA_963764225.1 uncultured Actinomycetes bacterium | reverse complement strand
CCGCCCGCCTCCAGGCATCGACGCACGGCCCGCAGGATGACCGTCTCCGGCTGCCGGCGCCTCATGGCTCGCCGGCCTCGAGCTCGAGCAACCTCTTGGCTGCTATAACGCGGACCTCGGGGGCGGCCCGTGGCGGAGGCGATCTCGTCTGCGATCTGGACGAACCCGGTCCGCAGGCTGATGTACTCGTCCGACGACTGCAGGCTGACGACGGTGACGCTGCGCTCGTCCAGCTCACCCGTGATCTTCGCGAGCAGTTCGGCGGTCTGCCGCCTAGTTCCCGAGAGGCGGCGATGACCGTGGCAGCCTGGCCGCTCTGACCGGCGCTCTCGACGAGGGCGGCGAGGATCACGTACTGGTCCTCTCCATCCGGTCAAGGATGGACTTCGCGCGGGTGCGCGCGGCGTCGGCCTGCGTCGCTACCAGGGCGGCGGAGAGATGGTTCTTGGCGTGACGCTGCACGGCCGCCCGTCCAACGTGCCACTGGTTCGCGATGGCGCGATGTGCCACGCCGGAAACGAGCGCCGCGTCGATGGCCTCACGCTCGTCGTGATGGCATATCGTGCAGGTTCTCGGCATCGCTCACACCCCCCTATTTGTCAGACGGCTTGTCAGATGGCACGCGATTGGCCTGCGAATCAGGCTCATTTGGCGCTCCGAGACACGATGATGCGCAATCATGGTGTGCAGACCGCCAGGCTCGAGCAGCGGCGCGCTTCGTGGGGCAACGATGCGGTTAGGAGGGTTACCAGCGTGCGGTTCGCCGCTCCGCATTCCGCTCACCATGCACCTCCGTCCGTTCAAGTACTCCCCAAGTGCTCCGAGGAATCCCGGGATTGGTTGGACGGCATAAGGATTCAAGTGGGGAACCTATCCCTCACCCCCTATAGGGGGAGGGGTTGTCCCACTTGCTCCGCCGTCCGCGTCGAAATCCAAGTGCTCCTCAGTGCTCCCCCCGCTGGACGCCAGACCTTGGAGTCGCGGAACCGGCCGTCCTTGGTCTGCACCTTCTCGACTCCCATGCGCACGCGCCCGTCGTCTGCGAGCTGCGCCAGGGCGGCCGTCTGGTGACTCTTGCTGCCCGCCAACGGCGACGCGCAGCTCGTTGGTGGTCAGGTAGCCGCGGGGCGCTGTGAGGATCGCCTGCGCCGCCGTTTCGGCGAGCTGCTCGGCGGCGCGTTCCTCGGGTGAGCCGGTCGCGACTGATCACCACCATGCCGTCGTCGGTGTCCTCCACCTTGAAGCTGCGCTCTGGCGTGATGGATGCCGCCGATGCGGCACTTGCCGTAGACGATGGTGAACAGGTCCTCGCCGGCCCGTCTTGAACTCGAGCACCACGTCGGCCTTCTGGCCCAGCGCGGAGGCGCCGCGGCCGGCGGTCGCCCCGCCGCGGTCGGAGAACATCTGCCGGTGTCCGGTGTGATGCAGGACGACGGGCGTGACGCCCTGCGCCTGCAGCGGCTTCACTCACCATGGCGTCGAACATCTGCACGGCGCGGTTGTCTCCCTCGTCGCCGCTCCAGAGGTCGGTGAGGCTGTCGAGGAAGCAAGATCGCGTCACCCCTCGTCGCCGCGAGCAAGGCCCTCCGCCCAGCGTTCGTCCAGGAGGTCCATCCCGGTGCGGTGGAAGAGGCGGAAGCAGTCGGGACCGGGCTGCAGCTTGGCGAGCCGGCGCAGCTCCTCCTGAATGGGGTTCTCCTCCTGAGAAGTAGGAGACGCGCACCCCTGCCGCGCGAGAGCCGCGCGGCCTCATGCTCGCAGAAGACAGGGATCTTCATCGAGCCGGTCGGGCCCCAGATCCAGATGCGTGCGCCCTTCGGGAAGTAGGGCTCGCTGATGTACTCGACCTCGGGCACCCCGTTGAGGAGGAGCGCCCGCCAGTCGAGCGGCTCGAGCTCGAAGCCGGCTTGGGCCGGCGCCGCGCCCGCGGCTTGCTCCGTTCGCGGCGCGGTGCCGTTGCTTCCTGCTGGTGCCGCAGCTCGGGGTGCTGGTCGGAGAGGCCGCGGATCTCGTCCGTGAGGTCCAGGGCGCTCACGGTTGACCGTCCTTCGTCCTGAAGATGCGCTCGCACAGCCACTCAGAGGCAGCCAGCGTCCAGCCGGTGCCGTAGACGATGACCGGGTCGACGCCGCGAACGACGGCGGCGAGCGCGGCACTGGCCGCGTGGTGCTCGGCAAACAGCTGCAGCGGGGACATATCGGCGAGGTCCGCGTGTTCGAACCGGCGGAGGTCCTCTTCGCTGTCGCACGGCCGCGGCAGCACGTAGGGGCGGCTGCAGCGAACGATGTACGTCCTGGCGCCGCTCATGACGTCGACCAGCGCCGTAGCAGCTCGCGCAGGGACTCCAGCGGCGCCTGCGCAGCTCGTCGGCGACGCGCGGGTTGATGCCCTCGTCGCTGCCGTCGCTGCCCAGGGACAGGATGAGCGTGTCGTCGAAGAGGATGTCGATCAGGTCGACGTCGCTCACCACCGCGGCGTCGAAGTCGAGCGGCAGTTGAGCGGCAACGGGATCGGCAGATAGGGCACCGGGCAGCCAGGGGGACTGGTCAGACCGCCAGCCGCCCGGGTGCTTGTGGCGCGGCGTACCGCGCCAAACTTTGGACCAGTCATCGCGACGCGCCTAGCTCTGGTCTGAAGCGGCAGCGTCGTCGAAGAGGGCGACGACCTTCTCAGGGTCGAACCTGACGATCTTGCCGAGACGCAGGGCGGGAATCTCGCCGCGCTCAACCATCCTCAGAACGGTGCGGTGGTGCACCCTGAGATAGGCGGCGACGTCGTCGACCGTCCATGAGCGCGGGGGAGTGCAGGTGCAGGTGTCGGGCATGGGCTGCAAGACGCCTCCAAAATCAGCATGAGCAGGCTGTCCAGCGAGCCATCACGGCGAGGCTGGGGGCCATCACGGCATCTAGGAGGGCATCACGCCCGGATCTTCTGCGCCATCCCGGCGCTGGCGTTTGCACTTGCCATCACGGCTGTGCGTACGCCGCGGGGACGGGGAGTCTCCGCACAGGCAGAATAGCACCTGTCCGTACCGATGTAAACCCCTTGGTTCAGAGGGGGGAAGCAGCGTCCTATAAGGACGCAGTTGCGCGTCAGATGAGCGAGTCGAGCACCTCGACACCGTCGCGGTGCTCAGCGTCGAGCGGGTGCGAGTAGACATTCGCGGTGACGACACTCGACGAGTGCCCCAGTCGCCGGCTCACCTCTTCGATCCGCACGCCGTTCGCGAGCAGCATGGTCGCGTAGGTGTGGCGGAGCTCATGGAAGCCACACGCCAGCGGCTCGAACTTCTCGGACTCGCCGCCGGCCGCAACGAATTCAGCGCGGCGTCGCTCGTTGACGCGGTCGATGCTCTTGCGCCAGGCCTGCAGGAAGGCGTTGGGCGTCCACACCCGGCCGCCGTTCTGCGACTGCGTGACCCGCGGCGATGGGAAGACGTAGTCCTCGTCGACCCAGACCTACTGCCCCATTTCAGGCGCAGGGCGGCCTGTCGCGCGGTGCCGGCGCAGCACGGCGATGGCCACCGGAGAGAGCGGGATGTCGCGCGTGCTGCGCGGTGTCTTCGGCGCCTGGCGTGTGACGACGCTGCCGACTTGGTCGAGGCCAGCGCGCACATGGAGGTCGCCGGTGGTCGCGTCGCGGTCATCCCACCTGACGGCCACGTCTTCCCACTTGAGCGCCAGCACTTCACCTCGCCGCACGCCGGTCAGCAGGGCCAGGGCGGCCGGCGCGTACACCGGCGTACCCTTGAGCGCCTTGAGCAGTTCCTTCGCCGCTTCGGCTGGAGACCGCGTTCGGTGGCTTTGTCGAAGTCGTCGATCTTCTGCGGACGGGCGCCTGGCAGGGGTTGCGCGGGATCAGCCCGTCGACCATCGCCGCTTTGAGGCTCATGACAAGACGCGGTGGACGCCGGATACGGTCCGTGGCGACAGTCCGCGGTCCGTCATGTCCGCATAGAACTTGCGGACAGTGGTGACCTTGACTTCGGGCAGCTTGCGCTTGCCTAGGTGGCGGCGATGTAGCGCTTGGCGATCGCCTTGTACCCGGCCAGCGTCAGCGCCCGTACCTCGTGGCGGCGCGAGTCCAGGTAGTCTTCGATGAACTCGCCTAGCGTCTGGGGCTTGTCGATCGGCAAGCCCTCGTCGCGGCGGGTCAGTAGCTCGCGCTCTTTGCAGCTTGTCCGCCTTGCTTGCCTTCGATGCGGTAGGTGATCCTGCGACGCGGAGCGTCGTCGGTCTGGCCAGGGTCCAGACCACGACGTCGAAGACTTCTCTCGGCCTTTGACCGGTGTGACGGCCATGTTCCCTCCTCTTGACGCGCTGCCTGACGAACCCACTTTATCAGACGGAGTATCAAACGGTCAATAGAGGGCGCAGGTATGGCCTACTGGAAAGTGCCGTTTTGGAGGGAAATCTTGGTGGCGAGGGTCAGAATTGAACTGACGACACCACGATTTTCAGTCGTGTGCTCTACCAACTGAGCTACCTCGCCGCCGGACGAAACGAGCGCCCGGAAGGGCTTCGCCATGCTACCTACGAGGCTCCGGGGGGTCAACCTGAGCGCGAGGCCGGCGCGGGGTGCGACGAGCCCTGCCGCGCGAGCGCCGCGCGGCGTGCGGGAGCGCGGCCCGCCGCCTGCGCGAGCCCGGCCCGCGCCGCGCCCCAAAACGCGGGCGGGCCCGGGCCGCCGTGAGGCAGCCCGGGCCCGCCGGTGAGCGCAGGGGGCGTCAGCCCTCGGACGTGTCCAGCTCGGACTGCACCAGCACGTTCTCGATGTCCTCGTCGGGCAGGAACACCTTGATGAGGTCGCGCTCCTTGCCCGGCGGCAGCAGGCAGAGCACGTTGTCGCCCGGGAGGATCTCGGTGGACCCGCGGGCGACCAGCGCCTTGCCGGCGCGCACGATGGCCGCGAGCAGCACGCCGTCCGGCAGGCCGATGTCCTGCACGTAGGTGTTGGCGAACGGCGAGTTGTCGCCCACCTCGAGCTCCACGAGCTCCAGGTTCTGCCGGCGCAACGAGAGCAGGTGCACGAACTTGTGCACCGGCAGCTCGTGCATGATGAGGTTGAGCAGCGACGTGGTTGCGCAGATGGTGGACTCCACCCCCAGCAGGTCGAAGGTGGGCTGGTTGAAGGGGTTGTTGACCCGGGCCACGATCTTGGGCACGCCGAACTTGAGCTTGGCGACCTGCGAGATGATGATGTTGTCCTCGTCGTCGCCCGTGACCGCCACGACCATGTCGCAGCGGCCGATGCCGGCCTTCTCGAGCACCCACACCTCGGTGCCGTCGCCGAACACGAGCGCCTCGTCGCCGAGCTCCTCGGCGATGATGTTGAAGCGCGAGGAGCGCTGCTCGATGAGCACGATCTCGTGGCCGAGCCGCATGAGCTGCCGCGCCGAGTTGAGGCCGACCTTGCCGCCGCCGACGATGAGTACGAACATGGCTCAGCCCTCCGCGCTGGAGAGTTGGCAGGAGCGGACGGCGTCGAAGAGCGAGATGCGCACGTCGCGCGTGGGGCACACGGTGCGGATGCCCGCCTGGGCGAACAGTTCCGCGCGCAGCGGGTCGTACACCCGGGCGACCGCGCACGTGATGCCGTACTTCTTCTGCGCCACCTGGGCGATGACGATGTTGGTGTTGTCGCCGTCCGTGCAGGCGACGAACGCGATGGCCTCCTCGATGCCGGCCTCGCGCAGGATGTCCCAGTCCAGGGCCCTCCCCACCACGAACTCTCCGGGGAAGTCGTCGCCCAGCAGGTGGAACGCGTCCGGGCTCTCGTCGATGATCGAGACGTCGAAGCCCTGCGTCACCAGGTCACGAGCGAGGCCGGATCCTACACGGCCGCACCCTGCGATGACCACATGCATGCTCATTCTCCTAGCCCTTCACTCTCGTTGTGCCGGACCCGGCGCCGCCGGCCGGCGGGGGCGGCGCGTCGAGCTGACCCGGATCCGCGCTGCTGGAACCCTCCGTAGGATAATCCCTCGGAACGAGGTTGAGGAGCACCTCGCAGGGGGCGTGGTCCAGGACGTAGTCGGTCGTGCGCCCGAAGATGAGGTTGCCGATGCGCCGCTTGCGCGACGTCCCCAGCATGATGACCTCGCTGCGCACCCGCGCCGCCTCTTCCACGATGGCCCGGCCCGCCTGACGCGCGGTGACCACGGTCGGGGTGAACTTGACCTTGAACTGCGACGCAATGGTCGCGGCGGCCTTGAGCACCTTGTCCGCCTTGGCGCGCTCGTTGACGAGGCTGGCGTCGAGCGGCAGGTTGAGCGGCACCTCGATGACGTAGAGACCGTTGATGGACGACTTCTTCTCCGTCGCGAGCTGGCAGGCCAGGACCATCATCTCGTCGCTGATGCGCGTGCCCGTGATAGGCACGAGGATCTGGTCGTAATCGATGTCCTGCTGCATGGAGATGGGGACGACGATCTTCTCCACGGTCTTGGTGAGGGAATAGCCCTTCGCCTTGCGGTAGACCACGTACACGATGATGCCGATGGCCATCCAGGAGAAGCCGATCAGACGCCCCTCGGCGTGCGTCGCGACGACGACGCACCACACGGTGAAGGTCCCCACACCGCCGATGACCGCGAGCAGGGGCAGTTGCCTGCCGCGGATGGTGATGCTGAGCGGAGTCCTGAACGGACGACGAAGCTCCGGCTCCTTGAAGCGCAGCACGACGACGGAGATGTGCGCCGCCGTGAACGAGATCATGGCGCCGAACGCGTAGAGGTCGGCGAGGAAGAACGTACTGCCGGGCAAGATGATCAGGCACGCCACGACCCCGAACACGATGATCGAGACGTAGGGAGTCAAGCGTTTCGGATGCACGCGACCGAGGATGGGAGGCACCTGGCGGTGCTGCCCCAGTGAGTACGCCAGCCGCGAGACGCCGATGAGACCGGCGTTGGTCGCGATCACCAGGATGGTCGCCGCGAGGACGCCCACCCACACGCCGAGGATGCCGCGCAGCCAGGCCAGGCTGTCGGGGACGAAGCGCACCACCCCCTGCACCGGGTCGTCGACGAAGTTGCTGCCGAGTTGCGTGCCGTACATCCTGGTGTACTCGACACCGCCACGCGTGTAGACAGCGCCGGTAGGCGTGGTGGTCGCGGTGGCCGGCATGAGCGTCTTCGTCCCGACGACCTCGGTGGGCAGGTAGGCGGTCACCGAGGGATTCGCGGAGAGCACGTAGGTGCCCTCGATCTTGCCCGGCTTGACCTCGACCTGCTGGACGTAGCCCGTTCGCGGGTCGACGCGGAGCTCGTTGCTGCCGACCGGCATGGCGGACAGCGCCACCAGCGACATGCCGATGTACACCACGATGACCGTGACGAGGACCATGTTGATGGCCCGCGGCACGTCCCTGTCGGGGTTCGCGGCCTCTTCCGCCATGTTGGAGATGGTCTCGATGCCCGTGTAGGCGATGGTGCCGATGGAGATCGCGTAGATGAACTGACGCAGCGTCGGGGCGGTCCACAGGTGGACCTGGTCGATCAGAAGGCGCGGCGCCAGCAGCAGGACCACGCCGATGATCATGATGAGGACCTGTGTGGCGAGATCCGCCACCGCGAGGATGATGTTGAGCCTGGCGGCCTCTTTGATCCCGATCACGTTGATCGTGACGAGAACGAGGATGACGACGACGCCCACGATGGAGTCTGTGGGGTGCGTCTTGAGGACCGGGAAGAAGACCGCGAGGTAGTGCGGCACGAAGAACGCCGAGATGGCGATAGTGACGATGTAGTCGAGCATGAGCGCCCAGCCGGCGCCGAAGCTCACGAACTCATTGAAGGCCCTGCGTGTGAAGCTCGACGAGCCGCCGGCCTCCGGAAGCATGGCCGTCGCCTCGGCGTAGGACCAGGCGGTGGTCACGAAGAGGAGGCCGGTCAGGGTGAAGACGACCGGCGTGAGACCCATGGCGTAGGCCGCCACGACACCGAGGGCGTAGTAGATCGACGAGCCCACGTTGCCGTACGCGGTGCTGAAGAGGGCGGGGACCCCCAACACCTTGTGGAGGCTCTGTCCCTCGCGAGTCTTTCTGCGAGCCATGCCCTCCGCCTACCTCAGCGTCCACCAGCGGAAGCCGGCGAGCACGAGCAGGAGCACGCCGGCGATGAGCTGGATGGACAACGGCCAGACCCCGTCCCAGGCCCCCTTGACGATGAGGAGCACTCCGAGAGCCGCCGTGACGATCGCGATGATCTGTCTGGATGTGTTCATTTCATGGCCAAGCCGGCCCGCCGAAGGCGAGCCGGCTTCTGAGGGCCGAATGTACCACCGTGCGTGCGGGCGGACAAGCAGTGCGGCAGCACGGCGACGAGCCTGCAGCCTCGAGCCGTCGAGGGTCTCTCCCCCGTTGCGGGACACATCGCCCTCCGCCGGATGGGGTAACCAGGTCGGCCGACGGACCTTGCGGGAGAAAGAATGAGGTGAAGGGGCTCCGGGAGAGGGAGGCAGAGGGAGGCGAGTCTGCCGCGCAGAACGCCGGCGGCGGCCCGGACGCCGGCGGGCGGCCCGAAGGCCGCCCGCCGGCGTGACGCGTGGAGCGCGGCTGCGCCGCGCCGTCCGGCTCCTACTTGATCAGGAACGGGATGACGAGCAGGGCCACGATGTTGATGACCTTGATCATCGGGTTGATGGCGGGGCCGGCGGTGTCCTTGTAGGGGTCGCCGACGGTGTCGCCGGTGACGGCGGCCGCGTGGGCGTCGGAGCCCTTGCCGCCGTACTCGCCGTCCTCGATGAGCTTCTTGGCGTTGTCCCAGGCGCCTCCGCCCGAGGTCATGCTGATCGCCAGGAAGATGCCGGTGATGATGCAGCCCATGAGCACGCCGCCCAGCACCTCGAACCCGTGCTGGCGGAAGGCGAGGCCGATGATGATCGGCGCCAGCACCGGGATGGCCGCCGGCAGCAGCATCTTGTTGATCGCCGACTTGGTGACGATGTCGACGGCGGTGGCGTAGTCCGGCTTCTGGCTGCCGTCCATGATGCCCGGCATCTCGCGGAACTGGCGCCGCACCTCCTCCACGACCTGCCCGCCGGCCTTGCCGACGGCGGTCATGCAGAGCGAGGCGAACAGGTACGGCAGCATGCCGCCGATGAAGAGGCCGGCGAGCACCCACGGGTTGTCGATCATGAACGAGATGGCGCCCTTGAAGTCGTACTTCTGCAGGAAGTGCTCCTGCAGGTCGAGCGTGTACGAGACGAACAGGATGAGGGCCGCGAACCCGGCGGAGCCGATGGCGTAGCCCTTGGTGATGGCCTTGGTCGTGTTGCCGACCGCGTCCAGAGGATCGGTGGTCTGACGCACGGCCTCGGGCATGTTCGCCATCTCGGCGATGCCGCCGGCGTTGTCGGTGATGGGGCCGTAGGCGTCGATGGCGACGATGATGCCGGTCATGGAGAGCATGGCCATGACGGCGACGGCGATGCCGTAGAGGCCCGCCTGCCCGCCGCCCGCGGCGGTGTAGCTGACGAGGATGCCGGCGGCGATGACGAGCACCGGCAGGGCCGTGGACTGCATGGAGACCGCGAGGCCCTGGATGATGTTGGTGGCGTGACCCGTCGTGCTCGCCCTGGCGATGCTCTTGACGGGGTTGTAGCGCGAGGCCGTGTAGTACTCGGTGATGACGACGATGAGCGCCGTGACGACCACGCCCGTGACGGCCGCGCCGAAGAGGCGGCCCACCGAGGGCACGCCGAACAGCCGGGCGGCCGGGCTGCCGAGCATCCACTGCGTGATCGGGTAGAAGAGCACGATCGCGATGACGGCGGACACCGAGAGGCCCTTGTAGAGGGCGTTCATGATGTTGTTGCTCTTGCCGAGGCGCACGAAGAAGGTGCCGATGATGCTGGCGATGATGCTGACGCCGCCGATGACCAGCGGGTACAGCACGGCCGGCTTGTAGGCGACCTCGGTGCTGACGTTGATGAGCAGGCCCTTGGCGGCGGTGGTGGCGCCGACCCCCACGCGGAACGTGAGGAAGGCGAGCAGCATCGCGGCCACGGCGGTGACGGCGTAGGTCTCGAACAGGTCGGCGGCCATGCCGGCGCAGTCGCCGACGTTGTCGCCCACGTTGTCGGCGATGACGGCCGGGTTGCGCGGGTCGTCCTCGGGGATGCCCGCCTCGACCTTGCCGACGAGGTCGGCGCCCACGTCGGCGGCCTTGGTGAAGATGCCGCCGCCCACGCGCGCGAACACGCTGATGAGGCTGCCGCCGAAGCCGAGGCCGACGAGCGCGGCGACGTCTCCGGTGACCCAGTAGTAGATGCTGACGCCGAGCAGCGCGAGGCCGACCACGAGCAGGCCGGTGACGGCGCCGCCGCGGAAGGCCACGGTGAGCGCGCGGCCGAGGCCGTGGCGCGCGGCCTCGGCGGTGCGCACGTTGACGCGCACGCTGACCATCATGCCGATGTAGCCGGCGGCGGCGGAGAGCGCGGCGCCGATCACGAAGCCCACGGCGGCGTGCCAGCCGTAGGTCCAGTCCTTGCCGATGCCGAGCGCCACGAGCAGGACGACGAAGACCACCACGCCGACCACGGCGATGGTGCGGTACTGCCGCGCGAGGTACGCCTTGGCGCCCTCCTGCACGGCGCCGGCGATGCGCTGCATGACCTCGTCGCCGGCCGGCAGCTTGAGCAGCCACCTGATGAGCAGGATGCCGTAGATCACGGCGATCAGCCCACAGATGACCGCCACGAGTATGGCGTTGTTCGATACGAACTCAGACACCCGGACTCCTTTCTTGACCCCTCCTACGCGGGCGCGGAGGGAAGCGCCCGTCGTTCTTGCTGGCTCCCTCTCAGCCCAGGTACCTGCCGATGAGCAGGTCGAGCTTCTGCTTGGTGGCCGGCGGGATGAGGTCCGCCGGGGTGTTGATGGCGTGCTCGACGGCGTGGTTGCACAGCTCGCAGTCGCGGCTGAGGTCGAGACCGCCCACGACGCGGCGGACGATGGCCTGCGCGGTGGCGACGTTGCGCCGGACGTTCCCCAGGACCTGCTCCAGCGTGACGTCTTCTTCGCCTTCGTACCACACGTCGTAGTCGGTGACCATCGCCATGGTGGCGTAACAGAGCTCGGCCTCACGCGCCAGCTTGGCCTCCTGCAGGTTCGTCATGCCGATGATGTCGAACCCGAGCTGGCGGTACACGTTGCTCTCGGCGCGGGTGCTGAACTGAGGCCCCTCGATGCACACGTAGGTGCCGCCCTCGTGCACCGTGGCGCCGACCTCCCTGCCCGCCTCCACGATGAGCTTGCTCGTGTACGGGCAGAACGGGTCGGCGAAGCCCATGTGCACGACGACGCCGTCGCCGAAGAACGTGCTCGGCCGCGCCTTGGTGCGGTCGAACAGCTGGTCGGGCACGACCACGTCGAGCGGCTTGAGCTCCTCCCGCAGGCTGCCGACGGCGCTGGCGGAGAGCAGGTAGTGCACTCCCAGCGCCTTCATGCCCCAGATGTTGGCGCGGTAGTTGACCTCGCCCGGCAGGATGCGGTGCCCGCGGGCGTGCCGCGGCAGGAACGCCACGCTCACACCGTCGATCTCGCCCAAGAAGTACGAGTCCGACGGCTGCCCGAACGGGGTCTCGATCGCGACCTCGCGAGCGTTCTCGAGGAGCTCGTAAAAGCCGGACCCGCCGATGACGCCGACGCTTGCAGACTCGGTGACTGCGGCCACGGGCGCCTCCCTTCCGATGGTAGCCGCGCGAAGTATACAGTGGCGCGCGGCGCGCACAAAGGCCGCGGGCTATCCGCGATGCGGACGGAGTGACCGTATGGCGAAACGGCGAGGGAGAGGACGGCCCGCTGTCCAGAACGGCCCGCTGCGCGACGCGGGCCCGCCGCCCGCAGGTGATAGTCTTCCAGACACACTGCAGCTGCCCGGCCGGCCCGTGCATCGCCCGTGCCCCGCCGCCGGTCTCTTCCGTGCAAAGGAGCAACGGTGCCGAAGAACAAGGTGGTCCCCATCGAGGAGGCGATGTCCCCCATCAAGAGTGGGATGAGCATCGCCGTCGGCGGCTTCATCGGCCAGGGAGATCCGCTCACGCTGATCGACTACCTGAAGACGATGGACGTCGGTGACCTCACCATCTACGAGAACGACGCCGGCTACCGCGAGCGCGGCGTCGTCGAGCTGGTCAAGCAGGGCAAGATCAAGAAGGTCGTCGCCAGCCACATCGGCACCACGCCCGAGATCGGCAAGGCCATGAACGAAGGGCGCCTCGAGGTGGAGCCCACGCCGCAGGGCACGCTCGCCGAGATGATGCGCTGCGGCGGCGCGGGCCTCGGCGGGTTCCTCACGCCCACCGGCATCGGGACCGTCGCCGAAGAGGGCAAGCAGATCATCGAGCTGGGCGGGCGCAGGTACATCCTCGTGCCGTCGCTCAAGTGCGACGTCGCCATCATCCGCGCGCACGCCGGCGACACCTGGGGCAACCTCATCTACCGCGGCACGTCCCGGAACTTCAACGTGCCGGCCGCCACCTGCGCCGACTACGTCATCGCCGAGGTCGAGAACCTCTACACCATGGGCGAGCTCGACCCCAACGCCATCCACACCCCGGGCATCTTCGTCGACGCGGTCGTGCGCGCCAACATCGACTACTGCGTCATCCGTGAGGAGGCCTTCAATGACTGATCAGCGAAGCCGGATCAGCGACCGGGGCGCCGGAGGTGCACCGGTCATCAGTGATGCAAAGTCGGTCATCGCCGCCCGCGCCGCCCAGGAGCTCAAGGACGGGCAGATCATCAACCTCGGCATCGGCCTCCCGACGCTCATCGCCAACTACGTGCCCGAGGGTGTCGACGTCGTCATCCAGACCGAGAACGGCGCCGTGGGCGTCGGTCCCGCCCCGGGCCCCGGCTGCGAGGACCGCGACCGCGCCAACGCCGGCAACCAGCCCATCACGCTCATCCCCGGCGGCAGCTACTTCGACAGCGCCACCTCGTTCGGCATGATCCGCGGCGGCCACCTGGACGCCACCTTCCTGGGCACGCTGCAGGTGGACGAGAAGGGCAACATCGCCAACTGGATCGTGCCCGGCAAGATGCTCGCCGGCATGGGCGGCGCCATGGACCTCATCACGGGGGCCAAGATCGTCCACATCGTGAGCGAGCACTGCAGCAAGGACGGCGCCTCCAAGCTCATGAAGGAGTGCACGTTCCCGCTCACCGGGGCCGGAGAGGCGGACGTGATCATCACCGAGCGCGCGCTCTTCCGCCGCTCCGCCGAGACGGGCTGGACGCTCGAGGAGGTCGCGGTGGGCTACACGCTCGACGACGTCGCCGCGTGCACGGACATGGCCTACACGGTGGCGGACGACGTCAAGCTGGACGCGTACGGCGGCGAGGCGTAGAGCCACGCCGCCCCGCGCGGACCGGACGGCCGGGGAGCCTCGAGGCAGGCTCCCCGGCCGTCCGCGTTTTCGCACCCCTCCCGCGCGGTATCCATGCAGCACCGAGAACCCCGAAGGGAGCGACCCTTGACCAAGCTGAAGGACGAGTTCACGCGCAAGGAGTGGAAGGACTGCTGCGGCAAAGGCTGCAAGAAGTGCGAGATCGCCCAGGCCTACACCGGCAAGTACGGCCGGCAGGAGGGGCTCGCGAAGCTCAACGCCGACCGCGACGCCGTGAAGAAGGGGTCCAAGAAGGGTGGCAAGACCCTCGGCGGCAAGAAGCGCAAGGCAAAGAAGAAGGCGAAGGCCTGACGTGACCCCGGCAGCCGCGGCCGGGAGCCGGGCGGCTACGGACGCGCCCGTGGCCGCCGAGACCGTCGCCTACATCGACATCGGCACCAACTCGGTGCGGCTCATGGTGGTGCGCTTTGCCGCCGACCACTCGTGGACGGTCCTCACGATGCAGAAGGAGACCGTCCGGCTCGGCGAGGGCGAGTTCGGGGAAGTCCGCACGCTGCAGCCGGCGGCCATGGAGCGCGCGGCCACGGTGTGCGCGCGGTTCGCGGAGCTCGCGCGCGCGCACGGCGCCACGCGCTTCGTCACCGTGGCGACGGCGGCCACCCGCGAGGCGCGCAACCGGGACGAGTTCGTGCGCCTGCTGCACGAGACCGCCGGGCTCAGCGCGCGCGTGGTCTCCGGCAAGGAGGAGGCGCGGCTGATCTACCTCGGGCTGCTCAGCCGCGTGCACGTCGAGGACCGCGCGCTGGTCATCGACATCGGCGGCGGCAGCACCGAGGTCGCCGTGGGCGACGCGACCGGCGCCGACCTGGTCGAGTCGGTCTCGCTCGGCGCCATCCGCCTGTACACCGAGGGGCCGCAGCCGGACGCGGAGGGGCGGTACACCGCGAGCGACTTCGAGGACCTCAAGCACCGCGTGCGGCTCACCTCGCTGCACACGCTCCGCGACGTCGGGCAGCCGGAGGCCGCGGCGTACGCGACCTCGGGCACCGCCGTCAACCTGGCGGCGGTCGCGGCGCGCAGCCTGCACGACCGCACCCCCGGCAGGGACGAGCCGCTCACGCGCAAGGACCTGCGCGCGGTGGCCAAGCAGCTCCGCGCCATGACCACCGACGAGCGGCGCGAGGTCGCCGGCCTCTCCGCCGCGCGCGCCGACATCATCGTCGCCGGCGCGGCGATCCTCGAGGCGCTCATGGAGGACCTCGGGATCGAGACCATCACGGCGCTCGACGAGTGCGGCCTGCGCGAGGGTCTGCTGCTCGACGACCTCGCGCGCGCCGGCCGGCACGAGCTCAAGCTCGGCGGAGGGGTGCGCGAGCGGAGCGTGCTGCAGCTCGCGCGCTCCACCGCGTTCGACGAGCAGCACGCCCGCCACGTGGCGCGGCTCGCGCTCGAGCTCTTCGACTCGGCGCGCGCCGCGCGCCTGCACCGCCTCGGCCCCGAGGAGCGCGAACTGCTGGAGTACGCCGCGCTCCTGCACGACATCGGCACCTTCCTCAGCTACACGCACCACCACCAGCACACCTACTACCTCATCCGCAACGCCGACCTCATCGGGTTCGACCAGGAGGAGGTGGCGATCATGGCCGCGACGGCCTACTTCCACCGCAAGGCGCTCCCCGCCCCCCGCTTCGAGGCGTTCTCCGGGCTGGACCGGCGCTCGCGCAAGGTGGTCCGCCGGCTCGGCGCGTTCCTGCGCCTCGCGGAGTACCTGGACCGCGGGCACAGGGGCGTGATCCGCCACGCGCGGCTGCGCCGCGAGGCGGACAGCCTGATGCTCGAGCTCCGCCCGGCCGGCGACTGGAGCCTGGAGGAGTGGTCGCTCGAGCGGCGCCGCGAGAGCCTCGAGAAGGCGTTCGGGCACCCCATCGGCGTGATCGCCGTGCCGTTCGTGGACGAGCCGGAGGCGGCTGCCTGAGGCGCCGGGGCGGGCAGGCGGCGGGGCCGGCGTCCGGCGGCTCGTCCGCCCGGCGCCGGCCCCGTAAGAGCCGCTCTCAGATCTCCGCGATCACGTTCGCGAGGTCGCGGCTGAACTCGCTGCCGGCGACCGCCGGCCACGCCTCGGGGAACGTGAGCACGAGGCGCTCCATCTCTTCCTGGCGCGCGGCGAGGTACCGGGCCGCGCCCGGTGCGACGATGACCTCGAGCGCCCCGGGCAGGTCGTGGCCCTCGTGGCGCCACGTGCCCCAGGTGATGTAGTCGCGCAGCACGCCGCTGGTCACCACCGCGTCCTGCAGGTCGCCGAGGTGGTCCTGGAGGCCCTTGACCCGCTTGATGAGCGGCCGCGCGCCCGGGCCCAGCACGCCCTCGAAGAACTCCAGCGTGTAGCGCAGGCCTTTGCACGCCTTGCGCAGCGCGTGAAACCGCGGCAGCGGCGTCTGGAGGCCGCCGAGCTGCCCCTCGAACGCCCACACCACGGCCATGTCCTTGTAGAGCACGCCGGGCAGCACCTGGGCCACGCGCTGCGGGCGCGGCGAGACGACGTGCTTCGGCGCCAGCGCCTCCACCGGGCCGTCGAGCAGCTCCTGCGCGGCCTCGACGAAGCGGTGGTAGCGCCTGCCGTCGAGGTACCGGACCAGGGCCTCGCGCTGCTTGTCGCGCTCGGCCTTCCAGGCCTCCAGCAGGCCGTCGAGGTCGCCCGTGTGCTCGTCGGGCAGGCCGTCCAGGTACACCTGCGTCTTCTCGTTGAACACGTCGAGGTCGCGGACGTTGCCCAGCGTACGGCCGGTGCGGCGGAGCCCCTTGAGCACCGGCCGCATCACCTCCGGGTCCAGGTAGTCGGCGAACACGCGCAGGGCCATGCGCATGCGGCGCGTGGAGACGCGCATGTCGTGCAGCTCCTCCGGGTCCTCGCCCAGCCGGGTGCCCTCTTCGTGCTCGAGCATCCTGGCGAGGTGGAACGCGAGCGTCTTGACGGCCGCCTCGGTCATGGTGTCGGCCGGGAAGATGTCGGGCCGCTTCTTCGGCGCCGCCGCGGGAGCGGCCTCGCCGGTCGCGCCGGCGCCGGGGTCGGCCGCCTCGTCGCCGTAGATGCCGGCGCCCTCGGCGCGGTAGCGCGCGAGCCAGTAGCGGACGCGACGGTCCGAGAGCCCGGCCACGCGGCCGGCCTCGACCTGCGAGAGGCCGCGGTCGAGCGCGAGCAGCGCCTGCGCGCGCCGGGCGCGCGCGCCGTCGCCGGAGGCGTGCGCCTCGTGCACGGCGCGCTCGGCGGCGCTCATGAGCAGGCCGTCGTCCTCGTCGGTGGCCAGCTCGAGCGCCCGCGTGAACTTGGCGCGGCCCTCGGGCGTGAGGCCCCACTCGTCGCGCAGCACGGCCGCCAGCGCGGTCACGTCGGCGTCGCCGCCCTGGCCGCGCGCCTCCACCTCGCACTCCAGCCAGCCGCGCTCGCCGTCCTGCGCGCTCGCGGTGACGCGGTCGCAGCTGAGCTCGGCGACCTCGCGCCTGGCCTTGCGCACCACGCGGGCCACGCGCACCTGCGAGAGCGTGAGCATGGGCTCCAGCGGCTCGCCGCCGGTGAGGCTTTCCACACGGCTGCGCAGCTCGCCGTCCGGCCACTCGGCCACGGGCACGTCGGCGGCCACCAGCGCCTCGATCTCCTCGCGCCGGAGCACGCCCTCGGCCGGCGCGACCAGCTGCTTGAGCGTGAGCCGCACGCCGTCGTCGGTCTCCCGCCGGCGGAAGTAGTACCCCGCCGCCAGCAGCCGCCGCCCCGGCGTGTCGAGGAACGTGTCCGCGTCGTGGCGCTCGGCGCCGGGCTCGACCCTGTAGCCGCCCAGCGCCGCGGTCTCGACGAGACGCGCCAGCGTCTCTGCGTCCGGCACCAGGAACTTGGCTTCGACCTCCATCGTCATCTGCTCCCCAGGAGAGGCGGCGTGAGCAGCCACACCAGCTCGCCGCCGCCGGCCACGGGCGCGGTGACGTCGACGCGTGCCAGCCCGCCCTTCTTCATCACGATCTCGCCGCCGCCGATGAGCTCGGCCACGGTGGCGCTGAAGTCGGGCTCGTGCCCGACGACCATGAGCGCGTCGGCCGGCTCGTGCGCCGCCAGCACCTGCTCCAGGCGGCGCACGTCGAACCCCGGCGCCAGCCGCTCGTCCTCCACGAGCTTGCCCTGCAGCCCCAGGTCCTCCGCCACGATCTCGGCCGTGCGCCGCGCGCGCGCCAGCGGGCTCGTGACGATGGCGTCGAGCGCGAGGTCGAGGTCCCGCAGGACCCTGGTCTCGCGCCGCAGCGCCTGCTCGCCCTCGGGCGTGAGCGGCCGGTCGGCGTCGCGGCCCTGCCACGCCGAGCGGCTCTCCGCCCTGCCGTGCCGCAGAAAGTAGACCTTCATCGGGCCAGCTCGCTCACGTCCACGGCCTGCTCGCGCGCCCGCGCCACGAACCACTCCTGCGCGTTCAGCGGCTCCTCGCCCTCCGCGGGCCAGATGTGCGTCCACCTGCCGTCCGCACCGAGCACGCGGGTCTTCATGTTGTCGCTCATGTACGCCGGCAGGATCTCGTCGCGGATGCGGCGCAGGATGCCCTTGTCCTGCACGGGGAACAGGATCTCGACGCGGCGGTTGAGGTTGCGCGGCATGAGGTCGGCGCTGCCGAGGATGACCTCGTCGTCGCCGTCGTTGCGGAACCAGTAGATGCGGCTGTGCTCGAGGAACCGGCCCACCACGCTCTGCTCGGTGATGTTCTCGCTCACCCCGGGCACGCCCGGCCGCAGGCAGCACATGCCGCGCACGTTGAGCTCCACCTTCACCCCGGCCTGCGAGGCGCGGTACAGCTTGCGGATCATCGGCTTGTCGACCAGGGAGTTCATCTTGAAGATGAGGTGCGCCTCGCGCCCGGCCTCGGCGTGGGCGATCTCGCGGTCGATGCGGGCGGCGATGCCCTGGCGGATGTTGACCGGCGCGACCAGCAGCTTGCGGTACTCGGTGGCCTGCCCGCCCCCGGTCAGGTGGTTGAAGACGAGGTTGGCGTCGGCGCCGATGTCGTCGTCGGCGGTGAGGTACCCGAGGTCGGTGTACTGCTTGGTGGTGACACTGTTGTAGTTGCCGGTGCCGAGGTGCGTGTAGCGCCGGATACGCTCGCCTTCGCGGCGCACCACCTGCAGCGCCTTGCAGTGCGTCTTGAGCCCGATGAGCCCGTACACGACGTGGGCTCCCTCACGCTCGAGCGCCTTGGCCCAGCCGATGTTGCTCTCCTCGTCGAAGCGCGCCTTGAGCTCGACCAGCACGGCGACGTCCTTGCCGTTGGCGGCCGCCTCCATGAGCTGCTCGACGGCGGGCGCGTTGCGCCCCACGCGGTACAGCGTCTGCTTGATGCCGAGCACGTCGGGGTCGTTGGCCGCGGCGCGCAGGAACTCCACCACCGGGTCGAACGAGTCGTAGGGGTGGTGCAGCAGCACGTCGCGGTGGCGGATGGCGGCGAAGAGCTCGGTCCCCTCCAGCCCGGCGATGGACGGCGGCACCGACTGCACCAGCGGCGCGTACTTGAGCTCCGGCCGGTCGATGGCGCCGGCGCCCCAGAGGCTGCTGAGGCCGAGCGGCGAGCGCACCTCGTAGATGTCGGACTCGCCCAGCTCGAGGTTCTCGGCGAGGATGTCGCGCACGGGCGGCGGCATCTTGTCGTCGATGGTGACGCGGATGACCGACCCGAAGCGGCGCCTGCGCACGAACTGCTCGATGGTCTCGAGGAGGTCGTCCGCCTCCAGTTCCTGGATGGCGAGCTCCGCGTCGCGCGTCACGCGGAACGCGTGCGACTCGAGGAGGTCCATACCGGGGAACAGGGTCTCGAGGTTGGCGGCGATGACCTGCTCCAGCCAGGTGAACCACTGGTGCTCCACGCCGTCATCGGGGACCTCCGCGCCGGCGGGCTGCCGCACGGGCACGAGGCGCGGCAGAGAATCCGGCACCTTGACGCGCGCGAACCGGTCGTCGCCGTTGGCGTCGCGCAGGAGCACGGCGAGGTTGTGGCTCATGTTGGAGATGTGCGGGAAGGGCCGCCCGGGGTCGAACGCCAGCGGCGTCAGCACCGGGAAGACCTGCTCCTGGTAGTACCGGCCGAGCTCGGCCCGCTGCTCGGCGCCGAGGTCGCCGTAGTCGACGATGTGGATGCCGGCGGCGTCGAGCTCGGGCCTGAGCTCGCTGAAGCACTGGCGCGCCGCCTTCATGACGTTCCAGGCGCGCTCCTGCGCCAGGGGAAGCAGCTGCTGCGGCGTGTAGCCGTCGGCCGAAGCCTCGGTGACCCCGGCCTCGACCTGCTGGCGCAGGCCGGCGATGCGGACCATGAAGAACTCGCCGAGGATCGACCCGACGATGCCGACGAACTTGACGCGCTCGATGAGGGGATTGTTGCCGTCGCGGGCCTCGTCCAGGACGCGCTCGAAGAAGTCGAGCATGCTGAGCTCGCGGTTGATGTAGAGCGCGGGGTCGCGCAGGTCGGCGTCGCTGAGCTCGGCCTTGCCCTCCAGCTCGCCGGTGAACTCCTCCTGAGCCGCCCGGGTCGTGGCCTTGACGGCCTCACGACCGTGGTACTCCTCCGCGCGGCTGTGGTCTTGTGGGCCCCTCACGACAACCTCCTCGACGTTCGGGGCGCCTGTCGGCGCCCCGTCGGATCTGCAGACCCTCCGGCCTTACCGTCCGGACTTGACAGTATATGCCCGTTGCCCGCGGACGGCAGAACGGCGGCGGCCGGCCGGGTCACCCGCGGGTGACCCGGCCGGCCGCCGCCGCACGCTTGCAGCTCAGAACCCGATGTTCTCGACCCGCTCGACGCCGGGCACCACGTTCTTGAGGTGGCGCTCCACACCGTTGGTGAGCGTGAGCTGGGACATCGGGCACCCTGCACAGGCGCCCTGGAGGCGCACCTGGACGACGCCGTCGTCCTGCACGTCGACCAGCTCGATGTCGCCACCGTCGGCCTGCAGAGCCGGGCGGATGTCGCCCAGGGCCTTCTCGACCTGCTCCTTGATCACTGCCATGTAAGTTGTCACCTCCCCGTCGCCTGCGGGCGGCCGCTCGAGACGCACGCGCGTCGCCGCGCGTCGGTCAGGGCCGCGAACGTCATGGTCTGGAGCTCCTCGGTGAGGAGCGTCTCGACACCGTGCCAGAACTCGTGGGTGTCGCAGCCGTTGTCGACGCACGGTTCCACGCGCTGACGACAGCGGCACAGCAAGATGGGACCCTCCACGGCCTCGTACACGTCCTTGACCGTGATGTCGGCGGCCGGACGCGCCAGCATGACGCCGCCCTGGTGGCCGCGCTGCGTGCGCACCAGGTCGGCGCGCGCCAGGTCGTGGATGACCTTGGCGAGCCGCGGCACCGGGATGTGCTGCGCGGCGGCGATGTCGCCGGTGTGCAGCACCACGCCCGGCTCGCGCCGGGCGAGCTCGTAGACGGCGCGCACGGCGTAGTCCGCTTGTGTGGAGAGCTTCATGGGTCCTTTGTACACTAATTGGAAGACAATGTCCAATTAGTCCTCGGGCCTAGACTTCGTCCCAGGCCCAGAGGAGGTTCTCGCGGTGCGCGTGCCGGTAGGCTTCGTCGACGGCGACGCCGGCGGCCAGGAACTGCTCCGCCGGCAGGTCGAGCTCCCCGCGGCCCGCTCCGGCGGCCTTGGCCGCGGCGACCGCCTCGTACACGCCCTCCACGTACCGCTCGTTGGCGTCGAGGATGGTCCGGTCCATGGCCGGCCCGTGCGCGGGGACGACGAGGCGCACCGGCAGCTGCTTGAGCTGGCGCAGGCTGCGCACCCACTGCTCCCGGCCGTCGCGCTGGCAGAAGTTGGGCAGCGGCCACTCCACCGTGTCGCCGCCCAGCAGCAGTCTGCTGCCGGCGAGGTAGACGACCAGCGAGTCCTCGGTGTGGCCGGGCGTGTGGATGAGGTGCGCCGTCTCGCCTTCGTCGGCGAAGCTGAGCCGGTCGCCGAAGGTGACGGTCGGCAGCGGCACGCCCTCGTCCGGCGGCAGGCGCAGCGACTCGTCGCCTCCCTCCAGCTCGGCCTGGATCATCCGTGGGCAGGCTTGCTGCGCCACGATGTCCACCCCCGGGAAGGCGGCGTTGCCGAACACGTGGTCCCAGTGGTGGTGCGTGTTGACGACGAGCCGGGAACGGTCGCCCGCCTCGGCGGCGAGGAACTCGAGGACCGGCGTCATGTGCTCGGGACCGGTGAGCGTGTCCACGACGACCGCGCGGCGCGGCGTGAGCACCACGGCCGCGGCCGTCTGGAACCCCTCGGCCTCGAGGACGTGCGCCCACACGGACGGCGCCAGTTGCTGCATCGTCACTTCTCCTCCTCAGGTCACGCGGCAGGCCTGCCCTTGCCCACCGCGACGGATCACGGCTGTCTAGACGATCACGAGCTCCTCCGGCGCCAGCGTGAGCCGCTCCACGCCGTCGTCGGTGACCACCCAGGTGTTCTCGATGCCGACGGCTCCCAGCCCCGGCAGCACGAACTTGGGCTCGAGCGCGAACACCATGCCGGGCTCGAGCTCGAGGCTGCTGCCGGTGAGCACCGGCAGCTCGTCGAGCTCGATGCCGATGCCGTGGCCCACGTAGGGCACCTGGCCGGCGCCGTGGCCCATGAAGTTCCCGGCCAGCCCCGCCGCCTCGGCCGCGCCACGCGCCGCTTCCCAGACGGCGCGGCAGGCAGCGCCGGGCCGGGCGGCCGCGGTCGCCGCCTCCTGCACGCGCAGGGCGGCGGCGTAGGCGCGCGTGAGCTCCGCGGGCAGCGGCCCGAGGCTGAACGCGCGCGTGAAGTCGGCCATGTAGCCGTCGCGCACCGGCACGAAGTCGAACACCACCGGTTCGCCGCGGCCGATGCGCCGGAAGCTGGCGCCCTGCGCCACGGAGGCGCTCAGGCCCGTGCCGGCGAGCGGCGTGTCGAGATAGCTGGGCACCGTGCCGCTCACCCCCGTGAGCAGCTGGCCGTAGAACATCTCCTGATTGAACCCGCGCATGCGGATGTAGCCCTCGTGCCCCAGGCGGCGCGCCTCGGCCTCCACCCGGCCGGCGAACTCGACCTCGGTGAGCCCCTCCTCGAGGAGGCCGGGGATGAGGCCGCAGACCTCGTCGGCCACGGCGGCCGCGGCGCGGATGCGCTCGACCTCCCAGGCCGACTTGACCGCCCGCTGGCGTACGACCGCGCGGCCGACGTCCTCGAACGCCGCCTGCGGGAACGACTTCTCCAGGCGGCGGAACAGCGCCACGGGCAGCACGTCGAGCTCAAGGCCGAGCCGCGCCGGCAGGCGGCCGTAGCGCTCGGCGATGACCCGCGGAAGGTCCTTGGGCGACGCCAGCTGCTCGATCGCGTCGAGCGCCGACTCCAGGCGGGCGCGCTCGGCGACCTTGCGCACGAACAGCGTCGCCTCGCCCTCCGCCGGCACGTAGAGGTACGACTGCTGGATGGTGCCGGCGTAGTAGTAGAGGTCGGCGTTCTGCTGCAGGAGGGCGGCGTCGAGGCCCAGGCTCGACAGCGAAGCCTGCAGGCCGGCGAGGCGATGCGCCAGCTCGGCCGCCGGCGTGAGGACCGCGCGCGGCTCGACCAGCCGCTCTGCGCGGCCCTCCCCCACGCTCACATCACCGAGACGGTGAGCACCCGCCAAGCGGTGAGGAACACCAGGACCAGCACGATGCCGCCCACGGCGAGGCCGTCGGCCAGCTCGAAGGGCCGCCGGGCATCCTTTCGCCCGCCGAGGATCATCGCGAACATGGTGGCGGCGCCGCCGATGAGGCCGCCGATGTGCGCTTGCCACGAGATGCCGCCGAGCGCGAACGTGAAGACCAGGTTCAGGACGATGATGAAGAGGATCTGGCGCAGGAACGCCTGTGACTGGAAGTCGCCACGATTGAAGAAGGCGTGCACCGCGAGGGCGCCGAAGAGGCCGAAGATCGCCCCGGAGGCTCCGACCACCGGATTCGGCGACAGCGTCAAGAGCACCAGCGCCGAACCGGCGAAGCCCGAGATGAAGTACACGACGAGGAACTTGCCGCGCCCCAGCGCCGACTCAAGGAACCCGCCGACCAGCCACAGGGCCCACATGTTGAACAGGATGTGGATGATGCCGGCATGGAGGAACAGCGACGTGAACATGCGCCAGTACTGATGATCCAGGAGTACAAGCGGGGTGCTCATCGCCCCCCACCGGTAGATCCAATCGCCCATCACCGGGAAGAGGCGCAGCAGGAAGATGACCACGTTGATGGCGACGAGCACCTTGGTGGCGGAGAGGCCGCCTCCGTACCCGGCGAGCGCCCCGTCCCAGCGTGAGCGCATCTGCCCACGGGTGACGACCCTGCTCCGCGAGCCGCGGGCGTTCTGCTCCTTGACGCACTCCGGGCAGTGGAACCCCACCGGCGCCGGGATCATGCACTCGTGGCAGATCGGCCGCCCGCAGTTGGAGCACGAGACTCCGGTCTCGCGGTCGTGATGGCGGTAGCAGTGCTTGACCTCGATGTCCGGAGGCATCCTGGTCTCGAAGTCGGGCGGCAGGTCTCCGCCCGGGAACTGGTACACGTCACCCATCACACTTCCTCTACCGAGCGGGGCAGCTGCGCAAACAGATCACGCAGCCACGAGGGCATGGCGCAGGCGCGCGCGGAGTCGCGCTCGCACACCGCGAGTCGCGTCCAGCCGGTGACCAGCAGCAGGCCGTCCTCACGCTCGATCTCGTAGTCGAACGCGAACGACGCGGGGCCGACCGAAGCGAGCGTGGCGCGCACCGTGAGGAGGTCGTCCACACGCGCGGGACGCAGATAGCGCACGCGCGCCTCGACCACCGGCAGGATGACGCCCTGCTCGAGGATCCTGCCGATGGGATAGCCGAGCGCCCGGAGCCACTCCACCCGGACCACCTCGAAGTACGTGAGGTAGTTGGCGTAGTAGCAGACCTGGTCGGCGTCCGTGTCGGCGTAGCGCACGCGCACGCGCGTCTCGAACCTGGGCTGTGACTTGGGCGACGTGCTCACGGAGGCGAGGATAGCACGGCGCCGGGTGCGCCCGCCCCCGCACGCGAGGAGGGCGGGGCGCCAAGGCGCCCCGCCCTCCTGGACGAGCCGGTGTGCGAATAGCGGGCTCAGGCGAACGCGATGGGCGCGACCTCGTCGAAGATGGCCATGGCGGCGTCCAGGTCCTCGTCGGTGACGTTGAGGGCCGGCAGCATGCGCACGCAGTTGCCGAACGCGCCGGCGCCCATGACGATCATGTGCCGCTTGATGCACTCGGCGATGAAGGCCTTGGCGGCCGGGGCGTTGGGCTCCTTGGTGCCCGGCATGACGAGCTCGACGGCCATCATGAGGCCCTTGCCGCGCACCTCGCCGATGGCCGGGTACGCCTGCTGCAGCTTCTCGAAGTACGCCTTGAGCTTGTCGCCCTGGCGGGCGGCGTTCTCGAGCATCCCCTCTTCCTTCATCGCCTCGATGGTGGCGACGGCGGCGGCGCAGCCGACGGCGTTGCCGCCGTAGGTGCCGCCCATGGAGCCCGGCATGCACTTGTCCCAGAGCTCGCCGTTGGCCGCGATGGCGGCGATCGGGTAGCCGGAGCCGAGGCCCTTGGCGCTGGTCAGGATGTCCGGCTTCACGCCGTAGTGCTCGTGGCAGTACCACGTGCCGGTGCGGCCCATGCCGGCCTGGATCTCGTCGATGATGAGCTTGGCGCCGATCTCGTCGGCGATGGCGCGCAGGCCCTGCATGAACTCCGCGGTCGGCACGACGAAGCCGCCCTCGCCCTGGATGGGCTCGACGATGATGCCGGCCACGTCGTCGCCGACGATCTCGGCGCGGAGCACGCGGCGCACGTCGTCGAGCGCGTAGGCGGTGGGGTCCTCACTCGCCGGGGTGCGGTACGGGTAGCAGTAGCGCGCGTGGTAGATGCCGCCCATGAGCGGCTCCATGTGGCCGCGGTAGTGCACGGCCGAGTCGGTGAGCGCCATGGTGAGGTGCGTGCGGCCGTGGAACGCGCCCTGGAAGGCGATGATGCCGGGGCGCCGGGTGGCCTGCTTGGCCAGCTTGACGGCGTTCTCCACGGCCTCGGCGCCCGAGTTCTGGAACAGGACCTGGTCCATGCCCTCAGGCAGGATCTCCTGCATCTTGGCGGCGAGGTCGAGCATGGGCTGGTGCCGCCACACGCCCATCTGCGCGTGCGACACCTTGGCGGCCTGGTCCTGCACCGCCTTGACCACCTTGGGGTGCGAGTAGCCGGTGTTCATCACGGCGATGCCCATGACGAAGTCGAGCCACCGGTTGCCGTCGGTGTCCGTGACCCAACTGCCCTGGGCGCTCTCCGCCGTGAAGGGTGCAAGCGGCGCCACGAAGTGCGGCATGTGCCGCATGTGGGCCGGTCTGTCCGTCGTCACCGTCATCAATGACCTCCAGTCGAACGGTCTGCCGAGACACGGTCGGCGAGCCGTCCGCGGCCCGCCGAAGCGAGAGATTCCCCCATGGCTCGCTGTGCCCGCACTTTAGCAGAGCGCCGCGCCCGGATTGCGACAGGTCAACGTACGCGCGACACGAGAGAGCGGCCCCGATTGGCCAACTTGGACAAGTGCGCGGAGGTGTTCTGTTTTGCGCGGGAGTGTT
Organism: uncultured Actinomycetes bacterium; assembly: GCA_963764225.1. GTDB lineage: Bacteria > Actinomycetota > Thermoleophilia > UBA2241 > UBA2241 > CAIXSE01. The sequence goes on along the minus strand of CAVXRL010000007.1, from coordinate 585,154 downwards.
GACACCAGCGCTCGTGAGGGAGAGAATCGTGACAGATTTCACAGCGTTCGTTCCGTAACGGACCAGTGAGGCCACCCACCGCCCGGGAGCCCTTGTGGTATCGAGGAAGACCGTATCGCGCATGAGCCGCTACCGGCGGCTGCTGCAATCCCTCCAGGCCGACGGCGTCGAGAGCATCTACTCCCACCAGCTCGCCCGTCACGCCGTCGTCAGCGCCGCCCAGGTGCGCCGCGACCTCATGGAGATCGGCTATTCCGGCAGCCCCAACAAGGGCTACGACGTGGCCGCCTGCATCGAGAGCATCACGCACTTCCTCGACGGCTCGGTGCGCCAGGAGGTCGTGCTGGTGGGTGCCGGCAACCTCGGGCACGCCGTGCTCTCGCACTTCGCCGAGAAGAGCCCGTCGGTCGCCATCGTCGCCGCGTTCGACAGCGACCCGGCGCTCGACGACACCCTGGTGCACGGCGTGCGCTGCTTCGACGTCGCGCGCATGGAAGGACTGGTGCGCGACCTCGGCATCCAGATCGCCGTGCTCACCGTTCCCGGCACGGCGGCCCAGGAGGTCGCGGACGTGCTCGTGCGCGCGGGGGTCAAGAGCATCATCAGCTTCGCCCCCACGCCGCTCGCCCTGCCCAACGAGATCTTCGTCGAGTACATGGACATCACGGCGGCGCTCGAGTCGGCCGCTTACTTCGCGCGGCTCAGCAGCCGCGCCGAGCCGCAGCCCAACGGGAGCGGCGACATCGGACCCATCGTCAAGGAACTGGAATCCCTGCTCGCGAGGTCGAACATGAAGCTCGAGGAACTGGCCGCCACCATCGGGGCCCACCTGGTGACTCCGGGCAAGCCCGGCGGCACCAGTGTCGCCAAGGTCTACGCCGGCGACCGCGTCAGCGACCTGCTCAACGAGGCGTCGGACAAGACGCTGCTGGTGAGCAACCTGGCCAGCGTGCAGATGCTGCGCGTCGCGGAGCTCATGGACGTGCCGGGCATCTGCTTCGTCAACGGCGTCCAACCGGACGCCGAGATGGTGCAGCTCGCCCAGGACAACGACACGCTGCTCATGGTCTCGCCGCAGGGCGTCTTCGAGACCTGCGGCCTCATCTACGCGGCGCTCGACGGAGAGCGCGTCTCCTGACGCATGGAGCACCTGGCCTACGACATCCGCTGCGGGGACTTCACGAGCGCGGGCGCTGCCTCCCGCGACCTCAAGCAGCACCTCAAGCGGATCGGCGCCGAGAGCGACGCCGTGCGGCGCGCCATGATCGCCGCCTACGAGGCCGAGATGAACGTGGTCATCCACGCCCGGGGCGGCGGCCGCCTGGAGGCGGCCGTGAGCGACGGCCAGCTGGACGTGGACGTCGTGGACGAGGGCCCGGGCATGACGGACGTGGACGCGGCCATGCGCGAGGGCTGGTCGACGGCCTCGGCCGAGGCCCGCGCGCTCGGGTTCGGCGCGGGCATGGGCCTGCCCAACATCCTGCGCAACAGCGACCGGCTCCGGGTCACCTCGGCGCCCGGCGCCGGCACGCGCGTCAGCTTCACCGTGTCGCTGCGGCCGGAGGCCGCGGACCAGGGCGCGCGGCCCTCCTCGCTCGGCGTGGACGCCGCGCTCTGCAAGGAGTGCCGCCACTGCCTGGTCGCCTGCCCGACGGCCGCGATCCGCGTGCGGGACGCGCGGCCGCACGTGCTCGACCACCTCTGCATCGACTGCACCGCGTGCATCGCCGCCTGCGCGCCGCGCGCGCTCACGATGAAGGACGTGCCCGGCGCGCTCGCCGGCGGGGACGTGCTCGTGGTCCCACCGGCGCTCCTCGCCGGCTTCGGCGACCACTCCGTGCCCGAGGTGGTCGAGGAGCTCCTCGGGCTCGGCTACGACGAGGTCGTCTCCGTGCACCGCTACGAGGACGACCTGCGCCGGGAGCTGATCGACCTCGCCACCACCGGCGACGGCCCGGCGCCCGTGATCTCGCCGGTGTGCCCGGCGGTCGTCAGCCTCGTGGAGGTCAAGTTCCCCTCGCTGCTCGACCACCTCGCGCCGCTCGCGTCGCCCTGGGAGGCGGCGCAGCTCGAGCTCGACGGGCGCAGCGCCACCTTCGCCGTGTCCTGCCCGAGCCAGCGCACGGCGCTGCTCTCGCAGCGGCCCACGGCGCAGCGCGACACGGTGACGGCCGCGGCCGTCCGCGAAGCGGTGCTGCCGCGGCTCTCGGCGCGCGCGCTCCGCACGCCCGGCGACGCCTCCCCACAGCAGGCGCGTCGGAGCGGACGACCTGCTCGTGGTCAGCGGCGTCGCCCACGTGCTCGCGGTGCTCGAGGCGGTCGAGGACGGCCGGCTGCCCGGCGTCGCGGTCGTGGAGCCGTACATCTGCGACGGCGGCTGCTTCGGCACCCCGCTGCTCGCCGAGGACACGTCGGTGGCGGCCTGGCGCTGGGCCGCCGGCGGCGGCGGCGCTCCGGGCGGCGGCGGCAGCCACACGCGCACGCGGCCGTTCCGCGCCCGGCCCGGCATCCGCCTGGACGCGGACATGGCGACCGCCATCCGCAAGCTCGCCCAGCTCGACGAAGAGAGCCGGGCGCTGCCCGGTCGCGACTGCGGCGTCTGCGGCGCGCCCACGTGCGCCGCGCTCGCCGAGGACGTCGTCATGGGGCGCGCCACGCGCGCGCTCTGTCCATACACCGCCCGTGTGGAGGAGGAGAGCGCGAGATGAGACTCGAGGACATCGCCAGCGAGCTCGGGTTCGCGGAGCTCACGCCGGAGGTCTCCGGCGCCAAAGATGCGGACATCGAACGAGGCTACGCGTCCGACCTGCTGAGTGACGTGCTGGCGCACGCCCCGGAGGGCGGGCTCCTGGTCACCCTGCAGGTCCACCTCAACGTGATCGCCGTGGCCAGCCACGCCGAGCTCGCCGCCGTGGTGTTCGCCGGCGGCCGCAAGCCCGAGGACGACGTGCTCGGCAAGGCGGTGGCCGAGGGCCTGGCCCTCTACTCCTCCCCGGCCGACACGTTCGACGTCGTCGGCCGCCTGTACGCCCTGGGCGTCAAGGGGACCCATGCGTGAACATCTGCTTCGCAGACCTGCACGTGCACACCGCGCTCTCGCCGTGCGCGGACGAAGCGATGACCCCGCCGGTGATCGTGGGATCGGCGCTCACTGAGGGGCTGGGGATGATCGCCGTCTGCGACCACAACAGCGCGCGCAACGTCGCCGCCGTCCAGGAGGCGGCCGGCGAGCACCTGTGCGTGCTCGCCGGCATGGAGATCACGACCGTGGAGGAGTGCCACGTGGTGGGGCTCTTCCCCGACGCCGCGGCCGCCGAGGCGGCCGGCGCGGAGGTCGGGGCCACGCTGGGCCCGGCCGACGAGGACTACGAGACGTTCTTCGGCGAGCAGCGCCTGCTGGACGCGGCCGGGCTGGAGACCGGCCGCGAGACACTGGCGCTCGCCACCGCCACGCTGCTGAGCGTGGACGCCGCCGTCGCCCTGGTGCACCGGCACGGCGGCATCGCCGTGGCGGCGCACATCGACCGCCCCAGCTTCGGGGTCATCGGCCAGCTGGGCTTCTTCCCGGACGAGGCCGGGTTCGACGCGGTGGAGCTCTCGCGCCACGTGCCGGCCGGCTCGGAGCAGGAGGCCGGGTTCAAGGTCCACGGCCTCCCGGTGCTGCACTCGTCCGACGCCCACTACGTGACCGACGTGGGCGCCACGCGCACGGCCGTCACGTGCGAGCGCCCCGGCTTCGACGAGCTGGCGCTCGCCATCCACGGCCGCGAAGGCAGGCGCATCGGCGATGCATGACCTCTCGCTCTACCTCCTCGACATCCTCGAGAACTCGGTGCGCGCCGGGGCGACGGTGATCGCCACGACCATCGTCGCCGACCGCGCGGCGGACGAGCTCACGATGCGCGTCGAGGACGACGGGCCGGGCCTGCCGGTGGAACCGGAGCAGGCCCTCGACCCGTTCTTCACCACCAAGAGCGACAAGAAGACGGGCCTCGGCCTCAGCCTCTTCCGGCAGGCGGCCGAGGCCGCCGGCGGCGGCCTCACCGTGGGGCGGTCCGGCGAGCTCGGCGGGGTCTGCGTCGACCGCGCACATGCGGCTCGCCAACGTCGACCGCCCGCCGCTGGGCGACGTGGCCGCCTCCATCGCCGCGATGTTCGCCACCAACCCGGAGATCGAGTTCCGGGTCGACCTCAAAGACGACGGGTCGCGCACCACCCTGCGCGGCCCGGACATACCGGCACGCTTCTCGGAACTCACCGCTGTTCCAGAGAGCGCTGGCTGAGCCATGGACATCATCTGCGAAGCGATCGCAGCAGAACCAAGCGAAGGAGAGGGGAATGGCTGAAGCAGTCAACCAGTGCGCATGCTGCACCGAGGAGCCGACCGAGGAGGAACTCCTCGAGCGCCTCGACGCGGTCATCGCCGAGTACAGGGGCAAGCCCGGGGCCCTGATCCCCGTGCTGCAGCTCGCCCAGGGCATCTTCGGCTACCTGCCGGAGGTCGCGCTCAAGCACATCGCACGCGAGCTGCGGAAACCGTACAGCGAAGTGGCCGGCGTGGTGGGGTTCTACTCCTTCTTCACCACCGTCCCGCGCGGCAAGCACCTCGTCCGCATCTGCCTGGGCACGGCCTGCTACGTGCGCGGCGGCGTCGCCGTCATGGACGCCTTCAAGAAAGAACTCGGCATCGACATCGGCGGCACCACCGAGGACCGTCAGTTCTCCCTGGAGATCGGCCGCTGCTTCGGCGCCTGCGGCCTCGCCCCGGTGATCATGGTCGACGACGACGTGCACCACCGGGTCAAGCCCAAGCGCGTCAACGAGATCCTCGCCCAGTACGCCGAGGAGCCGGCCCTTGTAGAGAGGAGCGCCTGATGACCGACCGGATCACGAGCCCCGACCAGCTCAAGGCACTGGCCGAGAAGGCGAAGGCCGACATCGACCTCCGCTCCGGCCGCAAGGAGACGCAGGTGACCGTGCACATGGGCACCTGCGGCATCGCCGCCGGCGCGCGCGAGATCGTGGCCGCGTTCATGACCGAGCTCTCGGCCAACGGCGTCACCTCCGCCAGCCTGCACCAGTCCGGCTGCGCCGGACTCTGCGAACAGGAGCCGATGGCGACCCTGACCCTGTCCGACGGCAGGACCTACCGCTACGGCCTGCTCGACAAGGCCAGAGTGCACACCATCGTCGTCAACCACCTCGTCGGCGGGACCCCCGTCGAGGCCTACCTCATCAAGACCTGAGAGCGAGTGGATCTGCTATGGCTGACGTGAGAAGTCACTTCCTCATCTGCACCGGCGGCGGCTGCATCGCCTCCGGCGCCCTCGACGTGAGCAAGGCGGTGCGCGAGGAGCTCAAGGCTCGCGAGCTCGCCGGCGAGGTCGACGTCGTCGAGACCGGCTGCCTCGGCCCCTGCGTGCAGGGCCCCGTGGCGCTCGTCTACCCGGACGGCGTGTTCTACCAGAACATCAAGGTCGACGACGTGCCCGAGCTCGTCGAGGAGCACCTCCTCAAGGGCCGCGTCGTCGAGCGTCTCGTGAGTCACGCGCCCGGCACCGAGCGGACGCAGGCGGAGATGGACGACATCCCGTTCTTCAACCGCCAGGTCAAGATCGTGCTGCGCAACTCCGGCATCATCGACCCCCTCAACATCGACGAGTACATCGCCCGCGACGGCTACCAGGCCCTCGCCAAGGTGCTCACCGCGATGACCCCCGAGCAGGTCGTCGAAGAAGTCCTCGCCTCGGGCCTGCGCGGCCGCGGCGGCGCCGGGTTCCCCACCGGGATGAAGTGGCGCTTCGCCCAGCAGCAGGACAACGACGTCAAGTACATCCTCTGCAACGCCGACGAGGGCGACCCGGGCGCGTTCATGGACCGCTCCGTGCTCGAGGGCGACCCGCACTCGCTGATCGAGGGCATGGTCGTCGGCGCCTTCGCGATCGGCGCGCACCAGGGCTACGTGTACGTGCGCGCCGAGTACCCGCTCGCCGTCGAGCGCCTCGAGCACGCGCTCGGGCAGGCGCGCGAGTACGGCCTGCTCGGCAACGACATCATGGGCTCGGGCTTCGACTTCGACCTCGAGATCCGCATGGGCTCCGGCGCCTTCGTCTGCGGCGAGGAGACCGCGCTGATGACCTCGATCGAGGGTCACCGCGGCGAGCCGCGGCCGCGCCCGCCGTTCCCGGCCGTCAGCGGCCTCTGGGGCAAGCCCAGCGTGCTCAACAACGTCGAGACCTTCGCCAACATCGCGCCGATCATCCTCAAGGGCGTCGGCCTGGTACGCCAGCACCGGCACCGAGAGCAGCAAGGGCACCAAGGTGTTCGCGCTCGGCGGCAACGTGCAGCACACCGGCCTCGTCGAGGTCCCGATCGGCATGCAGCTCGGCGAGCTCATCTACGAGGTCGGCGGCGGCATCCCGAACGGCAAGGCGTACAAGGCCGCCCAGCTCGGCGGTCCCTCGGGCGGCTGCATCCCCAAGGAGCACCTCAACGTGCCGGTGGACTACGCCACCCTGCAGGAGCTCGGCGCGATCATGGGCTCCGGCGGCGTCATCGTCATGGACGAGGACACCTGCATGGTGGACATCGCCCGGTTCTTCCTCGAGTTCACGCAGGAAGAGAGCTGCGGCAAGTGCCCGCCCTGCCGCGTCGGCACCAAGCGGATGCTCGAGATCGTCGAGCGCATCTGCAACGGTGAGGGCGAGGAGGGCGACATCGAGCGTCTCATCGCCCTCGGCGAGTCCATCAGCCAGACCGCGCTCTGCGGCCTCGGCCAGACGGCCCCCAACCCGGTGCTCAGCACCATCCGCCACTTCCGCCACGAGTACGAGGCCCACATCAAGGACAAGTACTGCGAGGCCGGCGTCTGCTCGACGCTGTTCAAGGCGCGCTGCTCCAACGCGTGCCCGGCCAGCGTCAACATCCCCGGCTTCGTGAGCCTGGTGGGCGAGCAGCGCTACGACGAGGCGCTCAAGCTGCACCGCGAGCGCAACCCGCTCGCCAGCGTCTGCGCCCGCGTCTGCTTCCACCCCTGCGAGAGCAAGTGCATGCGCTCCAGCCTCGACGGCGCCCTCGCCATCCGCCACGTCAAGCGCTTCATGGTGGAGCAGGAGGAGGAGATCCAGCTTCCGGAGGTCGTGGAGAACGCCGAGAACGCCGCGCGCAAGGTCGCGGTCGTCGGCTCCGGGCCGGCCGGCCTCTCCGCCGCCTACTTCCTCGCGCGGCTGGGCTACAAGCCGGTCGTGTTCGAGGCCGAGCCCAAGGCCGGCGGCATGCTGGTCCAGGCCATCCCGGCCTACCGCCTGCCGCGTCCCGAGCTCGAGCGCGAGGTCAGGATGATCGAGTCCATGGGCGCGCGCTTCGAGTACGGCAAGGCGCTCGGGAAGGACTTCACGCTGCAGAGCCTCCGGGACGAGGGCTACGAGGCCGTGTTCGTCGGCGTCGGCGCCCCGCAGGGCGCCGGCATCGGCGTCCCGGGCGAAGACGGCCCGGGCGTGTACGACGGCCTCTCCTTCCTCAAGGAGTACAACGTCAGCGGCAAGGGCGAAGTGGGCAAGAACGTCGCCGTCATCGGCGGCGGCAACGCGGCCATCGACGCCGCCCGCACCGCCCTGCGCCTCGGCGCCGAGAGCGTCAGGATCCTCTACCGCCGCACGCGCGCGCAGATGCCGGCGTGGGGCGAGGAGATCGACGCCGCCGACCTCGAGGGCATCGACATCATGACGCTCGTCGCGCCGGAGGAGATCCTCCGCGACGCGAGCGGCAACGTCACCGGCGTGCGCTGCAAGGAGATGGCGCTGGGCGACTACGACCGCAGCGGCCGTCGCCGTCCGGTGGCCGGCCACAACCCCGACTTCGTGGTCGAGGCCGACACCGTCATCGCCGCGATCGGGCAGAAGCTCGACGCGCCGGCCGTGCTGGACGGCACCCCCGTCGAGCTCAACCGCTGGGGCTACCTCGGCGCCGACCCGGACACCGGCCAGACGAGCGTCGACTGGGTGTTCACCGGCGGCGACGCGGCGACCGGTCCGTCGTCGGTGGTCGAGGCCATCGGCGCCGGCGAGAAGGCCGCCGTCGCCATGGACGAGCTCCTCACCGGCGTCAACCACGCCTTCTGGCGGCGCGACATCGAGCCGCCGACGTTCTTCGACCCCGACGCCGACCCCGCGTTCGTCGAGCGCCACGCGGTCGAGGAACTGGCCGTCGGCGCCCGCGTCACCAACTTCGACGAGGTCGAGCTGAGCTGGGCCGCGGAGGTCGCGGTCGCCGAGGCGAAGCGCTGCCTGCGCTGCGACTACGGCAAGTACGGCTCGTGAGCAAGGAGAGCATGACCATGCCTACCCTCACCATTGATGGGATCACCGTCGAGGTCCCCGAGGGCACCACGGTGCTTCAGGCCGCCAGACAGGCGGGCGTGAAGGTGCCGACCCTCTGCTACCTCGAAGACGTCCAGTCCATCGGCGCCTGCCGCGTCTGCCTCGTGGAAGTCGAGGGCGCTCGCTCCCTCGTCGCCTCGTGCAGCCAGCCGGCCACCGACGGCATGGTCGTCAAGACCAACACCGGCAAGGTGCGCGACGCGCGCCAGATGGTGGTCGAACTGCTGCTCTCCGAGCACGACGGCGACTGCCGCACCTGCTCCCGCTCGGGCGACTGCGAGCTGCGCACGCTGGCCGAGGACCTCGGCATCGGCGACCTCCGGTACGAGGGCGAGAAGACCCTCAGGATGGTGGACGACAGCACCCCGGCGCTCATCCGCGACACCGGCAAGTGCGTCGCCTGCCGCCGCTGCGTCACGGTGTGCAACGAGGTCCAGCAGGTGGGCGGCCTGTTCGCCCAGGGCCGCGGCTTCGCCACCCTCATCGGCCCGGCGTTCGCCCAGAACCTGAGCGACGTCGTGTGCGTGCAGTGCGGCCAGTGCGCCGCCGTCTGCCCGGTGGGCGCGATCACCGAGCGCAATCAGATCGACGACGTCTGGGCGGCGCTCGAGGACCCGGGCAAGACGGTGATCGTCCAGACCGCGCCGGCCATCCGCGCCGCTCTCGGCGAATGCTTCGACTACCCGGCCGGCACCCTGGTGACCGGCAAGATGGTCGCCGCCCTGCGCCGCCTCGGCTTCGACGCCGTGTTCGACACGGACTTCACCGCCGACCTCACGATCATGGAGGAGGGCACGGAGCTGCTCGTGCGGCTCAAGAAGGCCCTCGTGGACGGCGAGCAGGTCGCCCTGCCGCAGTTCTCCAGCTGCTCCCCGGGCTGGATCAACTACATGGAGCACTTCAACCCCGACATGCTCGACAACCTGAGCACCTGCAAGAGCCCGCAGCAGATGTTCGGAGCCATCGCGAAGACCTACTACGCCGAGAAGATCGGCGTGGACCCGAAGGACATGGTCGTGGTCTCGGTCATGCCGTGCACGGCGAAGAAGTACGAAGCGGCACGTCCCGAGATGAACGACAGCGGCGTGCAGGACGTCGACATCGTGCTCACCACGCGCGAGCTCGGCGCCTTCATCAAGCAGGCCGGCATCGACTTCCGCAGCCTGCCCGACGAGCAGATGGACGCGCCGCTCGGCATCAGCACCGGCGCCGCCGACATCTTCGCCAACACGGGCGGAGTCATGGAGGCGGCCCTGCGCACGGCCTGGGAGATCGTCACCGAGACCCCGTTCCCCTTCCCCGACCTGCACGTCCAGCCCATCGAGGGCCTCGACGGCGTGAAGGTGGCGACCGTCAAGGTCGAGGGAGCCAAGGGAGACTGGGCGTTCCTCGAGGGCGCCGACCTGAAGGTCGCCGTGGCCCACGGGCTCGGCAACGCGCAGAAGGTCATCGACCAGATCAAGAGCGGCGAGGCCGAGTACCACTTCGTCGAGGTCATGACCTGCCCCGGCGGCTGCATCGGCGGCGGCGGGCAGCCGCGCTTCACCACCAACGAGGTGCGCAGGAAGCGCATCGAGGCGATCTACCGCGAGGACGAGGGCCGCGAGCTGCGCAAGTCGCACGAGAATCCCGCCGTCTGCGCCCTGTACGAGGAGTACCTCGGGGCGCCGTGCGGCGAGATCTCGCACCACCTCCTGCACACCCACTACTTCGAGCACGACCGCGTCTGAGACGCGTCTGAGCAAGACGGCGGCCGGGCGCGTGGGCGGCGCGCCCCAGGGCGGCCCCGGGAGACCGGGGCCGCCCGGGCCGCCGCCGAAGAAGACGCAGCATCTATACTGAAGGCGGAGCATGAGCGGACAGCAGGCACTGATACTCATCGTCGACGACGACTTCGACTTCCTCGAGATCAACCGCTTCATCCTCGAGGGAGCCGGCTACCGCGTCGTCACCGCCACCAACCCGGTCGAGGCGCAGACGCGCATCGACGAGGAGGCCCCGGACCTCGTCATCACCGACCTCATGATGACGAGCATCGACGCCGGATTCTCCTTCGCCGCCCGCCTCAAGAGCGACGCGCGCACCGCCCACGTGCCCATCATCATCAGCACGTCGGTGAGCAGCGCGCTCGGCCTCAACTTCCGCCCCGGCTCGGACGAGGACCTCGCCGAGATGAACGTCGACGCCTACTTCGACAAGCCCATCGACGCACCGGCGCTCCTCGCCAAGGTGAGCGAGCTGCTCGCCGGCGCGGACTGACGTGACGGTGGCAGTGCCATGAACGAAGACAAGGTCCCCTACCTCCAGCTGGTCACGACGATCCGGGAGAAGTGCCGCCGCTGCTACACCTGCGTGCGCGAGTGCCCGGCCAAGGCCATCCAGATCCTCGACGGGCAGGCGAGCGTCATCCAGACGCGCTGCATCGGCTGCGGCAACTGCGTCACCATCTGCAGCCAGAACGCCAAGCAGGTGCTCAGCGGCATCGAGGACACCGAGGGACTGCTGGCCGGTGACGCTCCCGTCGCGGCCATCGTGGCGCCGAGCTACCCGGCCGAGTTCACGGAGTGCGACACGGCGGCGCTGGTCGGCGCCCTCCGCGACCTCGGCTTCGCCCAGGTCCACGAGGTGAGCTTCGGCGCCGACCTCGTGGCCGCCGAGTACGCGCGCCTGCTCGAGGAGAGCGACGGCCGGCACATCGCCACCAGTTGCCCCGCCGTCGTCAGCTACGTGCGCAAGTACAACCCCGGCATCCTCGACAACCTGGCGCCCATCGTCTCGCCGATGCTCGCGATCGCGCGCGTGCTGCACAAGAAGCACGGGCCGGACCTCAGGGTCGTGTTCATCGGCCCGTGCATCGCCAAGAAGGGCGAGGCGCGCTACGAGCAGTTCGAGGGAGAGGTCCACGCGGCGCTCACCTACGTCGAGCTGCGCACCCTGCTCGCCTCGAACGGCATCCGCCTCACGGGGCGCGACGGCGGCGACGACGACTTCGACCCGCCGCACGGCAGCCTCGGCGCCCTCTTCCCCATCACGCGCGGCCTGCTCCAGGCCGCCGATCTCGAAGAAGACCTGCTGGACGGCGAGATCGTCAGCGCCGACGGCCGCCAGAACCTGGTGGAGGCCATCACCGACTTCGAGCACGGCGACACCGAGGCCCGGCTGCTCGACATCCTCTGCTGCGAGGGCTGCATCATGGGCGCCGGCTTCAGCTGCGAGGACCCCGTCTTCAAACGCCGCTCGGACGTCAGCCAGGAGACGCGCCGCCGCCAGAGCGCCTTCGACCAGGCGGCGTGGGAGGCCGCGGTCGCCGAGTTCGCCGACGTGGACCTCTCGCGCACCTTCGCTCCGTTCGACCAGCGCTTCGACGACATGCCGTCCGGCGAGGAGGTCGAGGAGATCCTCGCGCGCATGAACAAGTACGGCCCCGAGGACGAGCTCGACTGCGGGGCCTGCGGGTACGACACCTGCCGCCACCACGCGGTGGCCATCTGGCAGGGCCTGGCCGAGGTGGAGATGTGCCTGCCGTACTCCGTCGAGGAGCTGCGCAAGACGGTCGACGAACTGCAGGAGACCAACCACTCGCTGGAGACCACCAAGGAGGCCCTGGTCAAGAGCGAGAAGCTCGCCAGCATGGGCCAGCTCGCGGCCGGCATCGCCCACGAGGTCAACAACCCGCTCGGCATCCTCCTCCTGCACGCCAACCTGCTGCTCGAGGACTGCGAGGTCGACTCCCAGGAGGCCGACGACGTCAAGCTCATCGTCGACCAGGCCAACCGCTGCAAGAAGATCATCTCCGGCCTGCTCAACTTCGCCCGCCAGAGCCGGGTGGTGCGCCAGCCCACCGACGTCACCAGCCTCGTCGCCGAGGTCATGCGCACGCTGCCCGTCGCCGAGGGCGTCTCCGTGCAGGTCGTCGACCACCTCGAGGACCCCGTCGCCGAGCTCGACGGCGACCAGATCGTCCAGGTGCTCACCAACCTGCTCACCAACGCCCAGCACGCCATGCCGGACGGAGGCGAGATCCTCGTCAAGCTCGACGGTACCGACGAGCACGTCCTCATCACGGTGCAGGACGAGGGCACGGGCATCCCCCCCGAGAACCTGGACAAGCTCTTCAGCCCGTTCTTCACGACCAAACAGGTCGGCAAGGGGACCGGGCTCGGGCTCGCCGTCACGCACGGCATCGTCAAGATGCACCGCGGCCAGATCGGCGTGGAGTCCAACGCCGACCCCGCCAAGGGCCCCACCGGCACCACCTTCAGCATCTCCCTGCCCCGGTACGAGGCGCCCACCGACGTCCCGGCCAGCCTGCAGGAGATCACCGGGAGCTGATCATGAACTCTCCTGACCCGACCGCGCGCGAGAGCCTCATGGACCCGCAGCAGGTCACCCTCAAGGTCGTCATGGTCGACGACGAGGAGGCGCTCTGCCTCGGCGTCCGCCGCATCATCCAGAAGTACAGGGTGCACGTGGCCGACGTGCTCGTCGACGCCGACTACGAGTTCCGCTACTTCACCAGCGGCGAGGACTACCTGACGTGGCTCGGCGAGGGCGGCGAGGTCGACCTGCTGCTGCTCGACCTCAAGCTGCCGGGCGTCGGCGGCATGGACGTGCTCGACGCCATGAGCGCCCAGGGCCGCGAGGTCCTCACCATCATGATCACGGCCTACGCCACGTTCGAGACGGCGGTCAAGGCCACCAAGCTCGGCGCCTACGACTTCCTCGCCAAGCCCTTCACGCCCGAGGAGCTGCGCTACGCGCTGCGCAAGGCGACCAGCCAGCTCATCCTGAGCAAGCAGGCGCGCAAGCTCGCCGAGGAGAAGCGCGAGATCCGCTTCAACTTCATCTCGGTGCTCGCGCACGAGCTCAAGGCGCCGCTCAACGCCGTCGAGGGCTACCTCAACATCCTGCGCACCACCGAGGCCGACCAGAACCTGCAGATGGTGGAGCGCAGCATCGTGCGCGTGGACGGCATGAAGAAGCTCATCATGGACCTGCTCGACCTCACGCGCATCGAGTCCGGGCAGCGCGAGCGCGTCATCAGGCGCGTGGACCTGCGCGAGCTCGCGCGCGCGTCGATGGAACTGTTCGCCGTCGACGCCGAGCGCCGGGGCATCACGGTGGAGCTCGCGGACGGACCGGACGTCGAGCTCAAGGCCGACCCCGGCGAGGTCGAGATCGTCCTGAACAACCTCATCTCGAACGCCGTGAAGTACAACCGCGACGGCGGCGACGTCAAGGTCACGCTCAGCCGCAAGGGCGACGCGGCGGTCGTCACCGTGAGCGACACGGGCATCGGGCTCAGCGCGGAAGAGGCCGGCAAGCTGTTCAACGAGTTCACGCGCATCAAGAACGAGCAGACGGTCAAGATCCTCGGCAGCGGCCTCGGCCTCAGCACGGTGCGCAAGATCGCCAACATGTACGACGGCGAGGCCGACGGTGAAGAGCGAGCCCGGCGTCGGCAGCACCTTCACCGTCACGCTGCACGACGCGCGGCCGGAGGGGCCGGCCAGGCCGGCCGAGCCGGCGGCCGACGCCGCGACCGCGGCGGCGCCCCAACTCTGAGGCTTCGCCGCGTCAAGGGCCGCCCCGGCGTCGCCTCTTCCCCGCCGCGCACTCCGAGCTGTCCACAATCGTCTCCCTCACCTCGCCAGAAGGTACGGCTTGTGCCTGTTCGAGGATGTGCGATACTAACTTCAGACGCTCGTGCACCCTTGCACAAGCTGCCGTTGATGTGTTAGAAAATGAGCGGATTTGAGGCCAAGTTCTTGCCGTTGATCCAGTGGAGTGTGTGGCCTGACCGATCGTCCTTCCTCCACCCGTCCCTGCCGCGCAGCGGTCTCTCCGGGATGGGTGCGGGACCGGGCAGTGGATCGGGCTTGTGGAGGGCGGGCCGACCCCGCCCCGGGGGAACGCAAACGGACAGAGGAGAGCGTGGTGCCAAAGATTCTCATCATTGACGACGACCCGGACATCGTCGATGCCGGCCGCCTGGTCCTCGAGCGCGAGGGCTACGAGATCATCGGCGCAGCCAATCGCGCCGACGGCATGAAGAAGCTTGATGAGGTCAAGCCCGACCTCCTCATCCTCGACGTCATGATGGAAGAGCCCGACGACGGCCTCCGCATGGCGCGCGAGATCCGCAAGAACGGTAATGAGCTGCCGATCATCATGCTCACCAGCGTCAACGCCGCCATGGGCCTCAACATCGACAAGGACGGCGAGATCGTGCCGGTCGATGAGTTCCAGCCCAAGCCGGTGGAGCCTCAGACGCTGGTCGCCAAGGTCAAGAAGCTCCTCGAGCAGTGAGAGGACTCCAGATGCCAGCGACCATCATCACCAATCAGGACCAGCTCAGGGCCGAGGTGGAGAGCCTCGTCGAGAAGCTCGGCCCCGGCCGCTCTTCTCTCATCCCGATCCTCGCGGATGTCAAGAGGCGGTTCCACGAGATCGACTCGGAGACCATGCAGACCATCGCCGACGTGCTCGACATCCACCCCGTGGAGGTCTACAGCGTCGCGTCGTTCTACGCGTTCCTCCACGGCGCCCCCACCGGGCAGTTCGTGGTGCGCCTGTGCGGCACGCTCTCGTGCGACTTCGCCGGCAAGGACGCCGTCGCCGACGCGCTCAAGACCGAGCTCGGCATCGACTTCGACCAGACCACCGACGACGGCCTGTTCACGCTCGAGTGGGCCAGCTGCGTCGGCATGTGCGACCAGGGCCCCGCTCTGCTCGTCAACGACGAAGTCCACACGCGGGTCACTCCCGAGACCGCCAAAGAGATCGTGGCCGCCTGCCGGGCCGCGTCGAAGGAGGCGTGAGCGATGCCTGCCACGATCGAGACGCAGGGCAACGCCCTCACCTACGAGACCATCGAGGCCGAGGCCGGCCTCACGGCCGCCCTGGCCATGAGCCGCGCCGACCTCGTCGACTTCATGCGTGACAGCGGCCTCAAGGGCCGCGGCGGCGCCGGGTTCCCCACCGGCATGAAGTGGGGCTTCTGCGCGGCGGAGAAGGCCGACCAGAAGTACATCATCTGCAACGCCGACGAGGGCGAGCCCGGCACGTTCAAGGACCGGGTCATCCTCACGCGGTTCGCCGACCTCGTCTTCGAGGGCATGACCATCGGCGGCCGCGCCATCGGCGCGACCCTCGGCATCGTCTACCTGCGCGCCGAGTACACCTACCTGCGCCCGCACCTCAACGAGGTCATCCAGCGGCGGCGCGCGGCCGGCCTGCTCGGGCGCAACATCATGGGCGTCGAGGGCTTCGACTTCGACATCCTCGTGGCCATGGGCGCCGGCGCCTACGTGTGCGGCGAGGAGACGGCCCTCATCGAGAGCCTCGAGGGCTTCCGCGGCGAGCCGCGCAACCGCCCGCCGTTCCCGGTGGTCGCCGGCCTGCTCAACAACCCCACCGTGGTGAACAACGTGGAGACGCTCGCCTCGGTGGCGGCGATCTTCTGCCGGGGCTGTGACTGGTTCAAGACGTTCGGCACCGACAAGTCGACCGGCTACAAGCTGTTCAGCATCAGCGGCGACTGCGAGAAGCCCGGCGTGTACGAGTTCCCGTGGGGCATCACCGTGGCCGACCTGCTCAGGGAGGTCGGCGGTGAGGGCGCCAAGGCGGTGCAGATCGGCGGCGCCAGCGGCGTGTGCGTCCCCGCAAGGGACTTCACGCGCGCTCTGGCGTTCGAGGACATCCCGACGGGCGGCTCGGTGATGGTCATCGGCCCCGACCGCGACATCCTCGACGTGGCCGAGAACTTCCTCGACTTCTTCGTCGAGGAGAGCTGCGGCCAGTGCACCCCGTGCCGTCTGGGCAACCCCCAGATGCTCGAGGCCGTCAAGCTCCTCAAGAAGGGCGAGTGCCCGCCCGAGTTCCTCAAGAGCGTCAAGGACCTCGCCGCCACCATGCAGGTCGCCTCGAAGTGCGGCCTCGGCCAGACCAGCCCGAGCGCCTTCCTCTCGATCCTCGAGGGCTTCGGCGACGAGATCGCAAACCGCGCCCCGAGCGCCTGACGAGAGCGGAGGAGTGAGCATGAGCAACCCGACCACGCCGATCCATCGCGCGCCGCTCTCGCAGCAGCACCGGCGCGTCATCACCACCACCAGCCCGGACGCCATCGGCGCCCAGGTGAGCGTCGTCATCGACGGCGTCGAGGCCAAGGTCCCCTTCGGGACGACCATCCTCGAGGCCGCCAAGACCGCCGGGATCAAGATCCCCACGCTGTGTGACCACCCGGACCTCGACGTAGCCGGCGTGTGCCGCATGTGCGTCGTGGAGGTCGAGGGCCAGCGCACGCTGCAGCCCGCCTGCACGTTCCCGGTCGTGAACCAGCAGAAGATCAACACGCACACGCGCAAGGTACGCATGGCGCGCAAGCACGTGCTCGAGCTGCTCCTCAGCGAGCACTGCGGCGAGTGCTACAGCTGCGTGCGCAACGGCAACTGCGAGCTGCAGACGCTGGCCGAGGAGTACGGGGTGACGAGCTACCCCTACGGCCATCCCGAGGAGCCGGCGTTCGCGGTGGACGACTCGAGCTACAGCGTCGTCCGCGACATGAACAAGTGCATCCGCTGCCGCCGCTGCATCCGCACCTGCATCGACGTGCAGGAGGTCGGCGTGCTGGAGGCCGTCGGGCGCAGCAACAAGGTCACCATCGAGACGTTCGAGGACATGCCCCTCGGCACCGCCGTCTGCATCAACTGCGGGCAGTGCGTCAACCGCTGCCCCGTCGGCGCCCTGTACGCCAAGGACGAGACCGACGAGGTGTGGGCGGCGATCGACGACCCCGACAAGCACGTCGTCATCCAGACGGCGCCCGCGCCGCGCTCGGCGATGGGCGAGCTGTTCGGCCTCGAGCCGGGCACGCCGGTCACGTTCGAGATGAACACCGCCCTGCGGCGCGCCGGCTTCGACAAGGTGTTCGACACCAACTTCACCGCCGACCTCACCATCATCGAGGAGGGCACCGAGCTCATCCTCCGGCTCTACAAGGCGCTGGTGGAGAAGGACGAGAGCGTGGCTCTGCCGCAGTTCACCAGCTGCTCGCCGGGCTGGGTCAAGTACCTCGAGCACTTCTACCCCGAGTACCTGCCCAACGCCTCGAGCGCCAAGAGCCCGCAGCAGATGTTCGGCGCGCTCATCAAGACGTTCTACGCCGAGAAGATGGGCGTCGACCCCGCCAAGATCGTGAGCGTCGCGCTCATGCCCTGCTCGGCGAAGAAGTTCGAGTGCAACCGGCCGGAGATGGTCGACTCGGGCTTCCAGGACGTCGACTACGGCCTCACCACGCGCGAGCTCGGCAAGATGTTCAAGGAGGCCGGCCTGCACGTGCCGACGCTGCCGAAGAGCGACTTCGACGACCCCTTCGGCTCGGCCACCGGCTCCGGCGTCATCTTCGGCGCCAGCGGCGGCGTGATGGAGGCCGCCCTGCGCACCGTCATCGAGATGGTCACGGGGGAGAAGATCGAGAGCATCTACGACCACGGCGACATCATCCCGGTGCGCGGCTTCGAGGGCGTCAAGTACGCCGAGATCACCGTCCCCAAGGTCGGCCCGGTGCCCGAGATCGTGGCGCACCTCGTGCCGGACTGGGACTGGCTGGACGGCGCGACGCTCAAGGTGGCCGTGGCGCACGGCACCGCCAACGCCAAGAAGGTCATGGACGACATCAAGGCCGGCGGCAAGTTCAGCGAGTGCCACTTCATCGAGTTCATGGCCTGCCCGGGCGGCTGCCTGGGCGGCGGCGGCCAGCCCATCCCGACCAGCGCGGACATCCGTGCCGCCCGGGCCAGGGCCATCTACTCGGAGGACTCGGCCTACGCGGTGCGCAAGTCGCACGAGAACCCGGCCGTGCTCGCCACCTACGGTGAGTTCCTCACCGACGGCCCGTGCGGCCACAAGAGCCACAAGCTCCTGCACACGGAGTACATCGCCCGCGGCAAGCACATCCCGCAGGCGTGACCTGACGCAAGACCAGCGGCGGCCGGGCTGACCCGACTCAGGGCAGCCCGGCCGCCCGCACGAGGTACACTTGAGGCCGATGGCCGACGAACCCCAGCAGACCCAGCGCCCCGCCGTCACCTACGTCGACCCGTTCCGTGACGGCGACGCCCTCAGACCCATCAGCCCGGAGGCGCGGACGGTGCTCCGCACCGTCAATCAGAAGATCGCCGCCAGGCCGTCGCTGCGCGCCATCGTCGACTACCTCTTCGAGCACACCCAGGCGCTCATCCCCTGCGACCGCATGGGCCTGGCGTTCGTGGACGAGCACGGCGGCTCGGTCACCAGCTACTACAACCGGGCGTCCTACGACCGTCTGTACGTGAAGCAGGGGTACCGCGAGTCGCTTCAGAACAGCACGCTGAGCGAGGTGCTGCAGAACGGGCTGCCGCGCATCATCGGCGACCTCGAGGCGTACAGCCACGACCGCCCGCAGAGCCGCTCCTCGCGCCTGCTCGTGCGCGAGGGCGTGCGCTCCAGCCTCACCTGCCCGCTCAGCGTCGAGGGCCGCGTGGTCGGGTTCATCTTCCGCAGCTCGCTGCGGCCCCACATGTACGGCCCACAGCACATCGAGCTGCAGATGGCCATCACCGAGCGCCTCAGCCAGGCCGTGGAGAAGGCCTGGCGCATCGAACAGCTCGAAGACGCCAACTACGCGTACACCCAGATGCTCGGGTTCGTGAGCCACGAGCTCAAGAGCCCCGTGGCGTCCATGGTGACGGACGCCCAGGTCCTCGCCCAGGGCTATCTCGGCGACCTCACTCCCGAGCAGAAGGCCAAGGTCGAGAGCATGGCGCGCAAGGGGCAGTACCTGCTCAGCCTCGTGCGCGAGTACCTCGACCTGGCGCGCGTCGAGGGCGGCGAGCTCACGCTCGCCACGCGCTCGCGCGTGGACGTCATGGAAGAGGTCCTCGACGAGGCCGTCGACCTGGTCCGCCCCCAGGCGGACTCGCACGGCGTGCACCTCATGGTCTGCATGCCGTCGCCGGCGCTGCCGCCGGTGTGCTGCGACCCCACCCTGCTGCGCATCGTCACCGTCAACCTGCTGGACAACGCCATCAAGTACGGCAACGAGGGCGGCGACATCCGCGTCAAGGCCGAGGTGCTGTTCGACCGCAAGCTCGGCGAACGCCTGCGCATCAGCGTGTGGAACAGCGGGCCGGGCTTCGACACGGCGCAGCAGGACAAGCTCTTCCGCCGCTTCTCGCGCCTGGACGACCCGGCCCTCAAAAGCCGCCGCGGCACCGGCGTCGGGCTCTACAACTCCTGGCGCATCGTCCAGCTGCACGGCGGGCGCATCACGGCCGACTCCAAACGGGGTGAGTGGGCCGAGTTCAGTTTCGAGATCCCGGCTACGGCGGACTGCGCCGAGCCTGTCGCTGTCGACCCGAGGGAGTAAGTTCCATGACAGCCGTTGTAGACACAGGAGAGTTCATCGACGAGGCCGCCATCGCCCAGGCGATGCAGTCCGCGGCCACCAAGGACGCCGCGCGGGTCCGCGAGATCCTCGCCAAGGCGCGCGAGCTCCACGGGCTGGAGATGGACGAGGTGGCCGTGCTCTCGTCGATCAGCGACCCGGAGCTGATGGCGGAGCTGTTCGGCACGGCGCGCGAGGTCAAGGAGGCCATCTACGGCGCGCGCCTCGTGCTCTTCGCCCCGCTGTACATCAGCAACCTGTGCAACAACGACTGCCTCTACTGCGCGTTCCGGGTGCGCAACAAGGAGCTCCACCGCCGGGCGCTCACGCAGGCGGAGATCCGTCACGAGGTCGAGGTGCTGGTCGACCAGGGTCACAAGCGCATCCTGCTCGTGGCCGGCGAGTCCTACCCCAAGGACGGCGGCTTCCAGTACGTGCTCGACAGCATCGCGACCATCTACGACGTCAAGCGCGGCAACGGCGAGATCCGCCGCGTCAACGTCAACGTGGCGCCGCTCCCGGTGGACCAGTTCCGCGAGCTCAAGGCGAGCGGCATCGGCACGTTCCAGCTGTTCCAGGAGACCTACCACCGCGCGACCTACCACGCGGTGCACGTCGGCGGCAAGAAGAAGGACTTCGACTGGCGCGTGACCGGCATGCACCGCGCCATGGAGGCGGGCATCGACGACGTCGGCATCGGCGTGCTCTTCGGCCTCGCCGACTGGCGCTACGAGATCCTCGCCATGCTGCAGCACATCCGTGAGCTCGAGCGGGCGTACGGCGTCGGCCCGCACACCATCAGCGTGCCGCGCCTCGAGCCCGCCAGCGGCTCCGACATGGCCAGTCACCCGCCGCAGCCGGTGAGCGACGTCGACTTCCGCAAGATCGTCGCCATCCTGCGGCTCGCCGTCCCCTACACCGGCATGATCCTGAGCACGCGGGAGACCGCCAACCTGCGCAGCGAGACGTTCGCCCTCGGCATCAGCCAGATCAGCGCCGGCAGCCGCACCAACCCCGGCGGCTACGAAGAGGACGAGGAGTTCGACGCGGCCCAGTTCCAGCTCGGCGACCACCGCACGCTGGACGAGGTCATCCGCGACGTCTCCGAGCTCGGCTTCATCCCCAGCTTCTGCACCGCCTGCTACCGCCTGGGCCGCACGGGCATGGACTTCATGGACCTGGCCAAGCCGGGCGACATCAAGCACCACTGCGACCCCAACGCCCTCAGCACGTACCTCGAGTACCTCATCGACTACGGCAGCGAGGAGACGCGCGCGATCGGCGAGACCGCCATCGCGAAGACGGTCGCGGAGATGGACCCGGTGCGGCGCGAGTTCACCGAGAAGATGCTGGCCAAGGTGCGCGCCGGCGACCGGGACGTGCTCTGCTGAGCCGGCACGCCGCGAGCGCACGACCAGCCAGCCACGACCACGACCACGGAGGGCCAGCGTGAGCGACGACCACATCATCCTCGGCATCCACGTCACGCGACAGGCTGCAGGAGGCGCGCGACGTGCAGGCCGTCTTCACCGAGTACGGCTGCAACATCAAGACGCGCGTCGGGCTCCACGACGTCGACGCGTCCTTCTGCTCACCGAGCGGCATCGTGCTGATCGAGTTCTTCGGCGACGAGGCCGCGGCGCAGACGATGGTCGACAAGCTCGACGCGATCGAGGGCGTGCACGTCCAGAAGATGGTGTTCGGCCATCCCTGAGCCCATGAGCGACACGCGCTAGCGAACACGACCTGCTCGGTGAGGTCGCCGTGCCGGCGGGCAGCCTGCACGGCGCGCACACCGAGCGGGCGCTCGAGAACTTCCCGCTCGCCGGACGCCCGGTGCACGCGGAGCTCGCGCGGGCGTTCGGCGTCGTCAAGCTCGCCTGCGCCAGGACCAACCGCGCGCTCGGCGCCTGGGAGGGCGACGACGCCAAGGCCGACGCCATCGAGCGCGCCTGCCGCGAGCTCGCCGACGGCCTGCTCGACGAGCACATCGTCGCCGACCGCCTGCAGGGCGGAGCCGGGACGAGCACCAACATGAACGTCAACGAGGTGCTCGCCAACCGCGCCCTGCAGCTCCTCGGCGAGCCGCTCGGCGCCTACGCCCGCGTCTCCCCCGCCGACGACCTCAACCTCCACCAGAGCACCAACGACACCTTCCCCACCGCCCTGCGCGTGGCGGCCATCGACCTGCTGCACCGCCTCGAGGACCAGGTCGTCGCGCTGCAGGAGGCGTTCCAGGCCAAGGAGCAGGAGTTCGCCCACGTGGTCAAGGTCGGGCGCACGCAGCTGCAGGACGCCGTGCTCACCACGCTCGGACGCGAGATGGGCGCCTACGCCGAGGCGCTGAACCGCGACCGCTGGCGCATCTACAAGTGCGAGGAGCGGCTGCGGGTGGTCAACCTCGGCGGCACGGCCATCGGCACCGGGTTCGCCGCGCCGCGGCAGTACATCTTCCGCGTGGTGGACGCGCTGCGCGAGCTCACCAGCATCGGGTTCGCCCGCGCGGAGAACCTCACCGAGGCCACGCAGAACGTCGACGTCTTCGTCGAGGTCTCCGGCATCCTCAAGGCGCACGCCGCGACGCTGCTCAAGATCAGCGGCGACCTGCGCCTGCTCAGCTCCGGCCCCGAGGCCGGGTTCGGCGAGATCCGGCTGCCGCGGCGGCAGGCCGGGTCGAGCATCATGCCCGGCAAGGTCAACCCGGTGATCCCCGAGGCCGTGAGCCAGGTGGCGCTGCTGGTGTTCGGCTACGACGCCACGATCGCCACCGCCGCCGGCCTCGGCAACCTGGAGCTCAACGCGTTCCTGCCGCTGATCGCCGACTGCCTGCTCGAGAGCCTGCGGCTGCTGGCGAGCGCCGACGAGGTGCTGCGGCGGCTCTGCGTGGAGGGCATCGAGGCCGACGAGGAGCGCTGCGCCGCGCACGTGCGCGCCTCGAGCGCCGCCGCCACGGCGCTCGTGCCGGAGATCGGCTACGACGCCGCCTGCGACGTCGCCCGGCGCGCCGAGGCGCAGGGCGCGGCCATCCGCGACGTCGTCCTCGCCGACGGCCTGCTCACCGCCGAGCAGTACGACGAACTGCTCACCGCCGAGGCCGTGTGCCGTCTGGGGACCCCCCAGACCCGCGGCCGCGGCGTGGAAGACTGAAGCACCGAAAGGACCTCCGCATGGGCCTGATGGACGCACCCAAGGGCATGCGCCTCCACATCGGGATCTTCGGCCGCCGCAACGTCGGCAAGTCGAGCCTGCTCAACGCCATCACCCGGCAGGAGGTCAGCATCGTCAGCGACTTCGCCGGCACCACCACCGATCCGGTCGAGAAGCCGATGGAACTGCTGCCCCTCGGCCCGGTCCTCTTCATCGACACCGCCGGCATCGACGACGTCGGCGTACTGGGCGAGCTGCGGGCGAAGAAGACCACGCAGGTGTTCGACCGCACCGACCTCGGCGTGCTGGTCACCGAGGCGGGCAGCTGGGGCGAGTACGAGGACGGCATCCTCGACGAGTTCCTCGAGCGCGAGACGCCCATCGTCGTCGTCTTCAACAAGAGCGACCTCGTGGACCGGCCGGCGCCGGTCAGGCGCCTGGAGGAGCTCAAGCTCAAGCCCGTCCTGACCGCCGCGAGCGAGGGCCGCGGCGTGCTCGACTTCCGCCAGGCGCTGCTCGACGCGGCGCCGCCGGACTTCATCGACAACCCGTCGATCCTCGGCGACCTGGTCAACACCGGCGAGCTCGCCGTGCTCGTGGTGCCCATCGACAAGGAGGCGCCGCGCGGGCGCCTGATCCTGCCGCAGGTGCAGAGCATCCGCGACCTCATGGACAGCGACGCGATGGCGCTGGTGGTCAAGGAGCGGGAGCTGCGCAACGCCATCGAGCGGCTCAACCGGCCGCCCAAGCTCGTGGTCACCGACTCCCAGGCCTTCCTCAAGGTGGCGGCCGACACGCCGCCGGAGGTGCCGATGACGAGCTTCAGCATCCTCTTCAGCCGCTTCAAGGGCGACCTGGTGAGCCAGGTGGAGGGCACGCTCGCGGTCGACGACCTCAGGAGCGGCGCCAGGATCCTCATCGCCGAGGCCTGCAGCCACCACCCCATCGCCGAGGACATCGGGCGCGTCAAGATCCCGCGCTGGCTCACGCAGTACGTGGGCGGCAAGCTGGAGATCGAGCACATGCAGGGACACGACTTCCCCGCGGACCTCTCGAAGTGGGACCTCGTCATCCACTGCGGCGCCTGCACGTTCAACCGCAGGGCGATGCTGGGACGCATCCTGCGCTGCCGCCAGCAAGGCGTGCCGATCACCAACTACGGGCTCGTCATCGCCTTCAGCCTCGGCATCTTCGACCGGGCGCTGCAGCCGTTCCCGGCGGCGCTCGAGGCGCTCCGCGCGGCGCGGGCGCGGCGGGCCGGGCACGTGCCGGCGGAGCCGGTGACCAGCGGCCTGCCGGACGGCGCCGCCGTCGACGACCTCTGCTGACGCCGCCGCCCTCCACCGAGCCGCGCCCGTGACGCCTTCTCCGCCCTCTCCCCCGCCGCTCGGCGTCGCCGACGAGCTCTCCCGCGAGGCCATCGAGTGGTGGCTGCGGGAGACCGACGAGGCGCGCCTGGAGACGCTGTGGGCGGCGGCGGACGAGGCGAGACGCCGCTACGTCGGCGACGCCGTCCACCTCCGCGGCCTCGTCGAGGTGAGCAACTACTGCGTGCGCGGCTGCACCTACTGCGGCATCCGCGCCGGCAACCGCGGCGTCGAGCGCTACCGTGTCTCGGAGGAGGTCGTCCTCGACTGCGCCCGCAAGGCGGTGGCGTTCGGCTACGGCACGCTCGTCATGCAGGCCGGCGAGGACTACGGCATCACCGCGGAGTGGATGGCCGGCGTGCTGCGCCGCATCCGCGCGGAGACGACCATCTCGGCGATCACCCTCAGTCTGGGGGAGCGGCCCGATGAGGACCTCATCGCCTGGCGCGAGGCGGGCGGCGACCGCTACCTCCTGCGCTTCGAGACCTCGGACGAGGAGCTCTACCGGCGCATCCACCCCGACCTGCCGGGCAAGGTCAGCGACCGCATGCGCATCCTCCGCCGCCTGCAGGAGCTGGGCTACGAGGCAGGCACGGGGATCATGGTCGGCATCCCCGGCCAGACCCACGCCAGCATCGCCGCCGACATCGAGCTGTTCCGCGGCATGGACATGGACATGATCGGCATCGGCCCCTACCTGCCCCACCCGGCCACGCCCCTGGGGCGGGAGTTCGAGCGGCGGCTGGCGGACGACGACTGGCCCGAGGACCAGGCGCCCAACAGCGAGCTCATGACCTGCAAGGCGCTCGCCCTGACACGCCTGGCGCGGCCCGGACGCGAACCTGCCGGCCACCACGGCGCTCTCGCTCGTCAACAAGGCCGGCGGCCGCGTCCACGGGCTGGAGCGCGGCGCCAACGTGGTCATGCCCAACCTGACGCCGCCGGACGAGCGCGAGCGCTACGAGATCTACCCGGAGAAGGCCGCCGTGCACGAGACGGCCGAGGCCATCAACGAGAGCATCCAGCAGCTGCTCTCGTCGCTCGGCCGCACCGCCGGCGCCGGCGCCGGCGGCCGCGGCGCCGCCTGAGCGCGGTCGCCCGGACGAGCGAAGGGGCCGGGGGTGCACAGCACCCCCGGCCCCTTCGCGTCTCCCTCGCTGCGCCTCGGGCTACTTGCTGCCGGGGATCGGGAGGTTGTAGGCCTTGCCGTTCATGTCGCTGCTCGGCTCGATGCCGAAGTATCGAGGACCGTCGGCATGATGTCGACCAGGCGGAATCCGGCCTTGCTCGTGTCCTTCGAGATACCCGGCATGTAGAACGCCATCGGGATCCGCTGGACGTCCTTCTGAGCGCCGCCGTGGTCGCCGTAGACCGCGTAGAGCGTCTTGTCCGCGAGCAGCCCGACCACGTCGCCCGAACCCTCGAACGCCATCGTGTCGACCAACTCCTGTCCGTGACGGGCCCACCAGCGATGCTCAGCCCTCGTCATCGAGTCGCTGGCCCAGGTCAGCGTGTAGTGGTCGCCGTCCTTGACGTAGGTGGCAATGACGCCTGGCAGCTCGGCCATGACACCGGCACACCTCGCCATGTTGTCCGCGGTCGGCTCCTTGAGCCAGGTCTGGATCGACGTGGACTGATAGCTGAAGTCGACCAGGCCGGTGTCCATGAGCGGCTTCAGGGCCGACGGGCCGGCCGAGGTGTTCGGAACGTGAGCGTCCGTTCCATACCCCGGATACCAGGTGCCCGCGTACCAGCCGGCGACATTGCCGCCGTCGTACACGTTGTCGCCGTACCAGCCCTTGCCGCCGTAGGTCGAGCCATGGTCGGCGGTGACGACGATCAGCGTGTCGTCGTACTGGCCCTTCTGCTTCAGCTTCTTGATGAGGCGCCCGAGCTGGTCATCCGCGTTCTTGGCAGCCCACGGCATGTGGACCTCGCGGAAGATCGAGTTCGGGTCCCACTTGTAGTTCTTCAGCGTGTCGACGGCGCCACCGCCCCACATGTGGCCGACCTTGTCGATGGCGCTGAAGGTCACCCACAGACCGGACCACTTCTCGTTGTCCATGATCTTCAGGGCGGCGTCGGCGACCCAATGTCGCCGCTCTCGTGACCGGCGTACGGACCCTTCACGTAGCGCCCGTCCTCTGGGTACATCCACGCGGGCTTGTCGGTCTTGGTGCCGTAGTAATCCGCGGGGGGAATGAAGCCCAAGCTTGTGTCGGTGCTGCTGTTCCCCACGCTTACATAGAACCGGGGGTCAGAAGCGATGTACGGAGGTACAGAGCCGGACGGGCCACGATACGACCCCGGCAGCCCGGCGATGTACGGCACTGGCTTTTCCGCCGTGCCGGGCGGGGTCTTCTTGCTCCCCATGCGCACGTACCAGTCGGAACTCTTGGCCGCCATGGACTCGACCTGGTAGCCCTTTTCGCCGACGTTGGCGACGATCGTCCCCGGGAACTTGGCCTTGCAGGTAGTCGCCGAGCTTTGGATAGGGACCGTAGTGATCGATGAGCTTCACGTAGTCGGCGTAGCCGAGGTCTCCGACGGTCACGATAGCGTTCTCACCGTAACCAAGGACGCCTGTCGACGTCGCGGATGGCCTCGTCCGACCAGCCCATGTTGCTCGGGGAACAGGCCGCTGACCATCACGTTGTGGCTCACGACCGTCTCGGAGGCCATGTCGCCGACGTAGGCCCTCTTGAAGTTGACACCGTGGTCTTGCAGGAACAGTACGTTCTTCATGTCGTACTGCTGCGCGTACCCGGGCTGCATCTGGTCCATCACCACGATGATCACGCGCTTCGGCGTCTTGCCGAGTGCCGCCCCGGCGGCGACCAGCAAGATGAGCAGGACGATGAGCCCGAGCAGTGACCCCTTGCGAACGATAACCATCGAGTCCCCCTTCGTGATGCGGTACCCCACCAGGCTCCAGCCCGGAAGGCATCAATACAAGCAGGCTATGGACGGCGCAGGCAGTGTGTCAAGGACACGCGGCGTTCGTCGTCAAGGCTGACAACGGGGATGTGAGGCCGAGGCCAACGGCGGGCAAGTGACCGGCAGCGAGAGAGAGTCAGGCCAGACGCGTGGTAGCGCCTCCGGCCGCATTCCGCTAGAATCCGTCCCCGCGTCGGGGTGTGGCTCAGCTTGGTAGAGCGCTCGGTTCGGGACCGAGAGGTCGGCGGTTCAAATCCGCCCACCCCGACCATCTTCCCTTCCCTCCGCCGTCGGTCACGACGATGCGCGCGGCGGCGCCACCCTCACGGCTCGGGCGCGCCCGCCTCGAAGTCCGCGGCGCACTCGCCGGTCTCGGCCGCCGCCGGCTCGGGGTCCTTCGGCAACCCGAGCAGCCGCGCGAACGCGTCCGGGTTGTAGCCGATGATGAAGTCGCTGTCGCCGATCTTCACGTAGGGGAACGCCGACGCGTCGCGGCTCACCATCTCCTCCTGGATGTGCCGCTGCATGCCCTCGTCGGCGAGGTCGTAGTCCACGAAGTCGTAGGGCACGTGGTGGTTGTCGAGCCAGGCGCGGGTGTTGCGGCTCCACGGACACGTGCTCAGTGAGTACAACTCCACCTTGATCTGCTCGCCCACTCTGGTCGCTCCTCTGGTCGTCTCGGCCTCTCAGGCGGCCCTCAGCAGCCTGTCGTAGGCGGCGGGGTCGTACCCCTTGACGACCTTGCCGGCGATGCGCACGAACGGGAACCCGTCCGCGCCTTCCTTGTGCATCTCCGCCGAGATCTTCTGCTGCAGTTCGGGGCCTACGGTGTCGTATTCGATGACGAACGCCTTGATGCCTCGCTGCTTGAAGTACTCCTTGGCCTTCCGGCTCCAGCCACAGGTCGTGAGTGAGTAGATGGTCACGGGTGGTGTGCTCATGTCGTCCTCCACGCGCGTCGGGGATCGCGCGACCACGCTCTTCCTTGTCCCACAGCGTGTATACCCGCGACTACGCGCCGCGCACGAGCGGACCGGCGACGTCCTCGACGGCGCGCCAGAGACGCTCCTGGGCCTCGACGTCCAGGGCGGCGGCGAGCGGCGTGGTGACCTCGCCGCCCTCCAGGTAGACGCCGGTCAGGCCCGAGGCCTCGGCCGCCGAAACGAGATACACGCTGGTGACGGCGCCGTCCTTCACCGGGATGCCGGGGAGGCCGGGCCAGCCGGACGCCAGCATGGCGGTGGCCACGTCGCCGGGGTCCAGACAGGCGGCCGTCACCCCGGCGCCTTCCAGGCGCCGGGCGAGCGCCAGCGTGAGCATGAGCACGGCCAGCTTGGACTGGTCGTAGGCGCGCAGGCCGGCGTACGCGCCGGGACGGGCGAGCTGCAGGTCGTCCCAGTGGATCTCGCCCGTCCAGTGTGACGCCGAACTCAGGATGACGATGCGCGACGGCGCCGCGGCTCGCAGAGCAGGCAGGAGCTCGGACGCGAGCAGGATCGGCGCGACCACGTTGACCGCGAACGTGAGCTCCAGGCCGTCCGCCGTTTCGCTCCGCTGGGGCGCGTACACGCCCGCGTTGGCGAGCAGCACGTCGAGGCGCGGCCGGTCCCGCAGGACGGCGGCTGCCAGGTCGCGCACGTCGGCGAGCGAACTGAGGTCCGCCGTGAACACGACCGGCGACGCGTACGGAGCGGCCTCCCTGCGGACGGCGCGCAGAGCGCCGTGGGTCCGGTCCGGGTCGCGCCCGTGCACCAGCACCTGGGCCCCGAGGCTCGCCAGCCGGCAGGCGCTCTCCAGGCCGACCCCGCGGGTCGCGCCGGTGACCAGCACCGTCTTGCCGTCCATGCGGCCCCACTGCGACCGCAGGCGATCCAGGGCCGCTCGATGCCCGGGGCTCAGATCCCTGCCGCCGTCCTCAGCGCTCACCTGCTCCTCCTCTCCGGCCGGATGGCGTAGTGGTTGGCCGTCGCGACAGCCGGTCATATTCCATCACGGCGCGCCTTCATGTGAACGGCGCGCGCCGCGGGCGCGGTCCCAACGACGGAGGACCTCCATCAACGAGACAGCGGCCAGCAGCCGCTCGGCGGCAGGCAGTCAAGCTCCCGCGACCGTGCTGTGGCTGCGCCGCGACCTGCGGCTGAGCGACAACCCGGCTCTGCTGGAGGCGGCCGAGCGGGCGAACCGGGACCGGGGCGGCCTGCTCCTGCCCGTGTACGTGTGGGAGCCGCGGGAGCGCCGCGCCTGGGCGCCGGGAGGCGCGGCGCGCTGGTGGCTCTGGCACTCGCTGCGCAGCCTGGACGAGGCCCTGCGCGGGCTCGGGTCGCGGCTGCTGGTCGAGCGCGGCGACCCGGTCTCGGTGGTCGCGGGGCTTGCCCGCTCGGCCCACGCCCGCGCCGTCGTCTGGGCCGAGGGCCTGGAGCCGGACGAGCTGGACGACGACCGGGCGCTCGAGACGGCCTTGCGCTCGTCGGGCATCGAGGCGGCGCCCGTGCGGCAGGCGAACCTGCTCGCGGACCCGCGCGCCGTGCGCACGAAGGCCGGCGGGGCCTACACGGTGTTCACGCCGTTCTGGCGCGCCCGCCTGGCGGCCGGCGCGCCCGACGAGCCGCTGCCGGCGCCCGGCGCCCTGCCGCCGGCGCCGGACGCGCCGCGCGGGCTCTCGCTCGACGCCCTGCGCGACGAAGCCGTGCGCCCCTGGGCCGGCGGCTTCGCGGAGCTGTGGCGGCCGGGCGAGCCCGGCGCTCACCAGCGCCTCGAGACGTTCCTGGCCGACGGCCTCGGCAGCTACGCGGCCGACCGCGACCGTCCCGACCTCGACGGCAGTTCCCGTCTCTCGCCGTACCTGCACTGGGGGGAGCTGACCGCCCGCCAGGTCTGGTACGGCGTCGCCGGCGCGCTCGAGGAGGCCGGGATGGACCTGGAGGCCTCGGTCGGACCGCGGAGCAGGGACGAAGAGCAGGCGCCGGGGCTGCGCAGGTCCGCCGGCGCCTTCCTCCGCCAGCTGGGCTGGCGCGAGTTCGGCCACCAGTTGCTGGCCGCGTTTCCGCACACCGTCGCGCGCCCGCTGCACGAGCGGTTCGCGGCGTTCCCCTGGCGCGACGACCCGGCCGCGCTCGAGGCCTGGCGGCGCGGCCGCACCGGCTACCCGATCGTCGACGCCGCGATGCGCTCCCTCTGGACCACGGGCTGGATGCACAACCGGGCGCGCCTGCTGGCCGGGTCGTTCCTCGTCAAGGACCTGCTCCTGCCGTGGCAGGACGGCGCCGCCTGGTTCTGGGAGACGCTGGTGGACGCCGACCTCGCCAACAACACGCTCGGCTGGCAGTGGGTCGCCGGCTGCGGCGCCGACGCGGCGCCGTACTTCCGCGTGTTCAACCCGGTGACGCAGGGATCGCGGTACGACCCGGACGCGGCGTTCGTGCGCCGGTGGCTGCCGGAGCTGGCGGGCCTGCCGGCGGAGCTGGCGCAGGCCCCCTGGCTGGCGGGGCCGGAGGCGCCGGCGGGCGCCGGCCTCGCCCTCGGCGAGACCTACCCGGAGCCGCTGGTGGATCACGGCGAGGCCCGCCTGCGGGCGCTCGCCGCCTACGAAGCGGTCAAGAAGCGCTGAGCGGCCGGGAGGCCGGCTCGCGCCCTTCCCGCACGGACCGGCCCCGCCCCTTACCCCAGCTCGACGATCTGGGGAACGGGACGCCCCTCCGCGCTCACGGTGACGCGCGCGAGCGTGCGCGGCAGGCCGAACCGGGCCTTGCCGGCCGCGCCGGGATTGAGGAACAGCGTCTGCTCCCGCCACTCCACCGCCGCCTTGTGGCTGTGACCGCTGATCACGAGGTCGTAGCCCTCGGCCACCGGGTCGTGCCGCCCCATGAGGCTCTTGCCGATGTGGCACAGCAGGATGCGCAGGCCGAGCTCGCGCACCTCCGTCTCCCACGGCAGGCTCTCGTCCCAGTACGGCAGGTCGGTGTTGCCGAGCACGGCGGTCGTCGGGGCGATCGCCCGCAGGCGAGTGAGCACCTCCTGGGTGCCGATGTCGCCGGCGTGGATGATGCGCACGGCGCCGGCCAGCAGCTCATCCAGCTGCGGGTCGTAGTAGCCGTGGGTGTCGCTGACGACACCGATGAAGGGGTCCTGCTCGTCAGGCATGCAGATAGGATACAGGCAAGGGCAGTACGGCTGGAGCCGGAGCGACGAGGAGGACGGCGATGAAGGGTCTGGCGGGCAAGCGCGTGGTGGTCACCGGCGGCACCAGCGGCATCGGCGCGGCGACGGTGCGGCGATTCCGCGAGGAGGGCTCTGAGGTGATCGTCCTGGCCCGCACGCCCGGCCCGGACGTGATCCCCTGTGACGTGAGCGACCGCGACCAGGTGGAGGCCGCCTTCGAGCGGATCGGCGCCCTCGACGTCCTGATCGACAACGCCGGCGTGAGCCTGCGCAGCCCGGCGGTGGAGATCGGCGCCCCGCAGTGGGACCAGGTGATCGGCACCAACCTCAGCGGCGCGTTCTGGGCGGCGCAGGCGGCCGCCGCGAGGATGCTGGCGGCAGGCGGCGGCTCCATCGTCTTCACGGCCTCCACCAACGCTCTGGTCGGCTACCGCTACTACGCCGACTACAACGCGTCCAAGGCCGGCCTCGTGGCGCTCGCCCGCTCCCTGGCGCTCGAGTGGGCGCCGACGGTGCGGGTCAACGCCGTCTGCCCGGGCTACGTGCTGACGCCGATGCAGGAGTCGGAGTACACGCCCGAGATGCTGGCCCAGGTCAACGAGCGCATCCCGCTGGGCCGGCACGCGACGCCCGAGGAGCTCGCCGGCCTCTTCGCCTACCTGGCGAGCGACGAGGCCGCCTACTTCACCGGCTCGGTGATCGTGATGGACGGCGGCGAGACCGCCGGCAGCGTGGTCAGCGGACCCGGCGGTCCGGGAGCCTGAGGGCGCCGGACGCAGTAAGAGCCGGTGTCGGCTGCCCGCGCCGGCCCGTCAGGTGGATGGCCGAGGCGCGCGGCGTCACCATCGCGAGGGGCTGAGGCCGCTCCAGGCGGAGGCGCGAGCCGGCGGGCCGGGCGCCGTTGCCAGCTTGACTACAAGAAGGCCCAGGCGGGCAGGCGGAGCACCCGGCCCAAGCTTGCGCTGGTACCCCCCGGGGTGTATTCGTGGACCCGGTACCGCGCAGGTCCTGCCCGAGCTGCACACGAGGGACAGAAGGGGGTTCCTACATGTCAGTAAAGCTGCTTCAGTCTCGTGCTGTTCGCGTTACTGCCGCTGCTGCTGTAGTGCCGCGCCTGGTGTGGGCTCGCCTGCGGTAGCCGACTCGACGGCGCCTCCGACGCGCGGACCAGGCACGTCAAGAAAGATGATCGTCACAGTCCGCTCGCGGTCAAGCAGGCGGCGCTGATGCAGGCCGCCCTCGAGAAGAAGCTCAAGGGCAAGCTACGGCAAGACAAGGGCGGCGTCGTCGAGGTCGCCGAGGGCCAGTACGTCCAGCTCGAGCTCGAGGGCGAGGACCCGGTCTGGACGCTCCTCGGCGAGTTCACGGACTTCCAGCACAACAGCATCGCCGAGCCGGACCGCGCCGTCGACAACACCACGATCTGGATGCAGGACTTCAGCCGCGACTACTTCAACAAACTGCTCTACGACGACTCGCCCGGCGTGAACTCGATGGGCAACTTCTACATCGAGCAGTCCTCCGGCCGCTACAGCGTGGACGGCGACGCGACCGACTGGGTCACCGTGCCCTGGCGACCTCCACTACGACGACAACCCGGACAGGCACCTCGACGAACGTCTGGTTCTTCCTCCAGGACATGGCCGACGGCTGGTACGACGACAGATCGCGGCCGGCAAGACGCCCGCCCAGATCGACGCGTACCTGGCGCAGTTCGACCGCTGCGACCGCTACGACTACGACGGCGACGGCAACTTCGACGAGCCCGACGGCTACATCGACACCTTCCAGTCGGTGCACGCGGGCGAGGGCGAGGAGGCCGGCGGCGGCGCGCTCGGCGCCGACGCATCTGGAGCCACAGCTGGTACGCCAACTACCCGACATCGACAAGACCGGCCCGCGCCGTTCAACAAGCTCGGCGGCATCCAGATCGGGGACAGCGACTACTGGGTCGGCAAGTACACTATCCAGCCCGAGAACGGCGGCGTGGGCGTCTTCACCCACGAGTTCGGCCACGACCTGGGCCTGCCCGGACCTGTACGACACCTCGGGCGAGAACGGCACCGGGTTCTGGACGCTCATGTCCTCCGGCTCCTGGATGGGCGACGGCAACGAGACATCGGCACCAAGCCGGGGCACATGGGCGCCTGGGAGAAGTTCCAGCTCGGCTGGCTCAACTACGAGGTGGCCCGTGCAGGCCGAAATCGCGAGTACCGAGCTCGGCCCGATGGAGTTCAACACCAAGCAGGCGCAGGGCCTGTTCGTCGTCCTGCCGAAGAAGCCGGTGACTGCCGACATCGGCGCTCCCTACGCGGGTCCAAGTTCTACTTCAGCGGCTCCGCCAACAACCTCAACAACAACATGACCAAGGCGTTCACGCTCGGCCGCCGGGGCGACGCTCAGCGCCAAGGTCAACTACGGCATCGAGCAGGGCTACGACTACGCCAACCTGATCGCCTCGACCGACGGCGGCGCGACCTGGCAGACGGTCCCGACCAACCTCTCGAACTCGACGCGTCGAGGCGAACAGCATCGAGGGCTTCTCGAGCGGCTGGGTCGACCTGACCGCGAACCTCTCGCCAGCAGGCACGTCCTCCTCGGCTTCCAGTACCGGAGCGACGGCGGCGTCAACTACGCCGGGTTCATGGTCGACGACATCAACATCACCGGATAGCCGACTCGACGGCGCCGAGACCGACGCCGGCTGGACCTACGCCAACGGCTTCCGCGTCACGACCGGCACCGAGGAGCAAGCTGTACAGCCAGTACTACGTGGCCGAGTACCGCACGTACAGGGGCTACGACTCCACGCTGAAGGTCGGTCCGTACCACTTCGGCTATCTGAACAATCCCGACCTCGGCGGAACTCGTCGACCACTTCCCGTACCAGGACGGCCTGCTGATCAACTACTGGGACACCTACGGCCAACAACAACACCGTCCCGAGCCCCCGGGCAGGGCCTCCTCCTGCCGTCGACGCGCATCCCGAGGCGCTCAAGTGCCCCGACGGTGCGTCTGGCGAAACCGCGTCCAGAGCTACGACTCGACCTTCACGCTGTCCCGGACCGACGGCATCACGCTGCACTACAACAGCGGCCGTCAAGTACCAGAGCCTGCCGGCCGTGCGGACCTTCAACGACCCGAGACCTACTACGACATGGAGAACCCGTACGGCAGCGTCATCCTGCCCAAGACGGGGACCAAGATCACGATCGACGGAGATCAGCTCGAAGGGCCGTTATCATGCAGATCCCCGTGAGCCCCTCCAAGTGCCCGGCCAAGTGATCGACGCGACCGCCGTGGCCGCGAGAGAAGCGAAAGGGCGCCCCAGGGCGCCCTCCCTGTTGCCGCTTCCTCGATTCCTCGCCGTGAACACGCCGCGCTGCCGGAAAGCGACTCCCCGGTCGTCAGGCGGCGTGCCGCCCGCGGCGGGCGCGCAGGGAGCGGCAGTGGTCGCAGTCGCACTCCGCCAGGTGGCGCCAACCGAACTCGATGCCGACCCCCAAGTCGAGCACCTGCGCGGGCAGCATGACCGGTGAGTAGTCGGGAGGCCTGCCGGGGGCTTCGGGCGTCAGGTCGAACAACCGCTCGTCGTGGTACAGCAGCTTCTCTCCGAAGTCGATGAACAGCGCCGGACGCTGGAGGCTGCGCACCTCGTTCAGGGACAGCAGATCACTCATCATGGCCCTCCTCTCACGGACCGTTCCTACCCCGAGCGGAGGGGCTCGTGGGGTTCGGGCCGTTGCCGCCCGCCGGGCCGGCGGCAGGCCGACCCGGCGGGGCGTTGTCCGAACGGGCTACTCAATCCTGTCCGTCCTGGGCCTACACCGCCTGGAGCCCGATTTTGTACTTCGACGAAGCGGAGGGCCTCTGGATCGGCGGCATGTTCTGGGACGGCCGCGCCACCGGCTGGACGCTCGGATCGCCGCTCGCCGAGCAGGCCCAAGGTCCCTTCCTGAACCCCGTCGAGATGCACAACGCGAGCAAGGCCGAGGTCATCCGGGACATCGGCGCCAGCGACTACGCCGACCTCTTCCTCCAGGTCTTCCCGCACACGGACTGGACTGATGTCGATCAAGCCTACGACGACATGGCCCTCGCCATCGCCGCCTACGAGTCGTCCAGTTCCGTCAACCGCTTCAACTCGCGCTTCGATTCGTATATGGCGGGCCAGAGGGACGCGCTCACGGCGCAGCAGAAGCTGGGGCTCAAGCTCTTCAACGGCAAGGCCAAGTGCAACCTGTGCCACCTGAGCGAGCCCTCGAGGGACTCGACCGGCATCGCCGCGGGCAAAGCGCTGTTCACCGACCACACCTACGACAACCTCGGCCTCCCGGCGAACCCCACGATCGCAGCGCTGACTGGGAGCAGCGACGTGGACCTCGGTCTCGGCGGCTTCCTCTACGCGGCAGGGTACGACGACGCCGTCTGGATGGCCGAGATGGGCAAGTTCAAGGTGCCGACGCTGCGCAACGTCGCCAGGAACCGCCCCTACGGCCACAATGGCTACTTCGCGACGCTCTACGACATCGTGCACTTCTACAACACGCGCGACGTCGCGGGAGCAGGCTGGGCGGCGCCTGAAGTGCCCGAGACCGTCAACACGGACGAGCTCGGTGACCTCGGCCTGACGAAGCGCGAGGAGCTGGCGCTCGTCGCCTTCATGAAGACCCTCAGCGACCGCGCGATCATGCCGCAACCGGCTCACTGAGATCGTTGAGACGGCGCCGCGGTAGCTGGACCCGCGGCACGAGCAGGAGCACGAGTGACGGGGGGGCGGTCCCGGCCAAGACCGGGACCGCCCCCCCGTGGACGTTACGCTGATCGCGTCAGCTTCTACTTGCCGGAGACGTGAGCTGCAACGGCTCCCGGGGCGCTCTGCGCGAGGCCGCTGACTGCGGCGCCGAAGTCAGCGCCGGAGAGTCCGTGCGCGGCGGGCATGCCGCCGGAGTTGCCGCCGCTCACGTGCGCGGCTACGGCGCCGGGCGAGCTCTGAGCAAGCCCGCTCACGGCCGCGCCGAAAGTCTTGCCGTCGACGCCGTGCGCCGCCGGCGCGCCGCCTGGCGCCGCCAGTACCGGCACGGCCATGACGGCCAGGACCAAGGCTACGACCGACATCACGATCAAGGTCTTCTTCATGGTGGGACCCCTCTCAGCTTCGCGTTCCGCCACACGACGACGGTGAGGTATCTCGGACGAAAAGTTACTTTCCCGTTGAAGTGCTGTGGCAAACGAGGCCCCCTCTGGACGGCTGGCACTTCACTCCGGCAACCGCTGCGGCTCCCTCCTCACCGCCTCTCGCATCACACTAGAGGCCGCTACCGTCGGAGTTCACGATGAGGGGACGCCGTCGTCGTCCGTCCGCCGTCATCGCGCCCGAGGACGAGCGCCTTCCCGTCCGGGCGCCCCACGGCGGGGTGTTTCCGTGGGCAGGACCCGGGAACCCGGAAAGCAGTTGGGTGGCCCCCGGGCTGCGGAGAGGCGATCCGCCTTTGAGCGTCAAGAGGTGAGCGTGATGTGTATCGAGTTCTGGCGAGCGTTGGAGCGCATGGAGGAGATGAGCTTGAGCGAGTCCGCGGACGAGCAGGACGTCCGGGCCGAGGGCAGCGAAGCGCCTGTGGGATCGCGAAAGACCGAATGGTCGCTGCCCGCGGATCCGGTCCAGGCCTGCGCATGGAGTCCCGCGTGACCAGGACGGAGACGAAGTCGGCAGCTCGTCCGCCTGCCCTCCACTCGACAGGCCGGCGACCGAAGGGATGAGTGCTGGTAGCGGCGGTAGGACTCGAACCTACGACACGCGGATTATGATTCCGCTGCTCTGACCAGCTGAGCTACGCCGCCACGGCGGATGCTTACGGTACCACAGGCCCAAAGGGTGCTCAATCCGCGCCAAGGAGACGCGCAGAGGTCATCCTGCGCCTCCATCGGCGCCTTGATCCGCGCCTCGATCGCGCCTCGGTCCGGGTCTCGATCCGCGCCTCCGCGAGCCGCTGTCCGCATGGCGGAAAAAGCAGGACAAAGGGTACAAACCGCCCGGAGCGATTCGTCCACGAAGCGGTTGCGTGTGTCCGTATTTCGGGTAGAATGCGCTTGTCATCACAAGCGCCCCGGACCTGGATCCCCCTCCAGCCGACGGCGGCATGATGACACTGCGAGTCACTGTGCCCGCCCGCTTCCCCTGGCCGGGCGGCACAACCTTTCCGGCCGGGGTCGTCATCCCCTGACGACCCCGGCTGTCTTCTTCTCAGGCCTCGGACGACCTCCCCGCTGACCGCCTCCACCGCGGTTGAAAGCGCTCCGGCTTTGGGCTACGATTCCACGGCTCCCGGGGGAGTGCCCGAGTGGTTAAAGGGGGCGGACTGTAAATCCGTTGGCGCAGCCTACCTAGGTTCAAATCCTAGCTCCCCCACCAAGCCCGGTTAGCTCAGCTGGCAGAGCACCTCCATGGTAAGGAGGGGGTCCGCGGTTCGAATCCGCGACCGGGCTCCAGCTTCCTCTTCCCCCTCTCGTTTCTCGACCCGCGCGCGTGTCGACGCACGGCGCACCTGCTCACTGCACAGAGGGAAGACCCCACGCAGAGAAAGGTGGTCGAACGTGTCGACACGCCAGGGATCGCATCCATGATCTTGACCGCCGTGAGCGGCGCCGGCTGGCTCCTTTCGCTGCACGTCCTCGCCGCGTTCGCTGTCGGCGCACCGGTGACGGCATTGGTGATCGCTGCAGCCATCACGTCCGGCGACTCGGCGACGATGCCCGCGCTCGCTGGCCTCGTCCGTGTGTCCGCCGCCGTGCTTCGCTTGGGGGTGGCGGCAACGCTCGTGCTCGGCCTCTGGCTGGTGCTCACGCGCGACGCCTATTCGCTCCTGGACACCTGGGTCATCGCTGCCATCCTGCTGTGGCTGGTGATCGGAGGCCTCAGTGACATGGGGATCTCGCGTCTCAGGCGCATGACGGGCAAAGCCGCCGACACGGGACTACCGGTACCGCATGTCAGAGGCCTCCTTTGGCTGGAGCTTGGCGCGGCTGCAGCGACCGTCGCCGAGTTCGCCCTCATGATCTGGAGGCCGGGCGCATGATGCCCGATATCCTCTCGGCCCTCTTCGCCCTGGTCGCCGCCGGACGGCCGGGCGATCTGGCCCTGCCTCTGCTCCTGCACGTAGCGGGCGCCGCCGCCCTCATCGGCGCAGCCGCGGCCGCGGCGTACATCGCGGTTCTCTCCGGTCCGGACGTGGCGGTCTGGTCGCGGCGCCTCGCCTTCCGCGTCCTGCTGCTCGCGACGCTTCCCTCCTACGTGGTCATGCGCGTCGGCGCCGAACTGGTCCGCTCGCGCGAGTTCGGAGACGGCGCTTCGGATCCCGGCTGGGTCGTACTCGGCTACGTCACGTCCGATGGCGGCTTCTTGCTGCTGATCGCGGGGACGGTGCTGATTTGGCTGTCGGCGCGGCGCCGAAGCCGTCGGCTGGCGGCTGCGGCCTCCCTGGCGCTCGGCATTGCCGTCGTGGCCTGGACGGTCACCGTGTGGGCGATGAGCGCCAAGCCGTTCTGAGGAGGCCCACGTCGTGGCATGCCAGGCTCTGAGCCTTGGTGTCGAGATCAAGCGGCGAAGTAGCGGAGCGCTCGGCTGATCGCGGAGGAGGTCAGTCGGGGCACCGGAACTGGTAGTCGTCCTTGTAGAGGAGCTCGCCGCACTCGGGGCAGCGCAGCTCGTACCAGAAGCCGGTGGCGACCTGATGCCGCTCGCAGAAGCGGATGCGGGCGGCGATGGTCTCGAGCTCCGTGCCGCCGCACGAGAGACACGTGAGCAGCACGTCGTCACCGAGCTGATACGCCTGCTCGAGACGCTGGAGCGCGCCGCTCGCTCCTTCGTGAGGCGGCAACTCCTCTTCGAGCGGCCAGATGTCGTACTCCGCCGGCACCTCCACGCTGCGGAGCGGGCTTGCCTGCCCCGGCAGGAAGGCGAGGCGGAGCCCCTGAGCGCGCACCGCCTCCTGGAACCCGCAGCCGTCCTCCCGGCCGGCCGCGACCCCGCACCCGATCCGCGCCAGGAGCTCGCGCCGGACCACGAAGCAGCGCATGTCGAGGTGGTCGACCTCGATCGGCTCCACGTTCACCGTCCGCGGCCGTCCGCGGCCTCGCTGATAGTCGCTCGGGGGGACGAGGGAGAGACAGCCGATGCCCGGGTCCGCCTCCAGCGCCGCGACCGCCTTCTCTGCCCAGCCCGGCTTCAACTGGAGCGTGTCGTCGACGCGCGCCACGTAGTCGCCGCGCACCAGGCGTGCGGAGCGGTCCAGGCCGCAGTGGCAGCCGTGGTCCTGCCGGTGGTCGAACTGCACCGCGTGG
Source organism: uncultured Actinomycetes bacterium (assembly GCA_963764225.1). Lineage (GTDB taxonomy): Bacteria > Actinomycetota > Thermoleophilia > UBA2241 > UBA2241 > CAIXSE01. The sequence continues at coordinate 545,402 of CAVXRL010000007.1, read as the reverse complement.
ATGCGCCCGCGCAGGTACTGGCGCAGCAGGTAGGTGCCCTCATGGTCCCCCAGGTCGAGGGCGATCACGGCCAGCTGCGCCTCGGGCGGAGCGGTCTCGCGGATGGTCCGGAGCGCAGTGCGCAGCTCCGGCAACCCGTGGTTGACGACCGCGACGATGCCGACCTCGGTCATGCCGTCACCCAGGTGAGCGCCACTCTCTTCTCTCCCAAGCCTTCGTTCACTGCGTCAATAATAATCCCTCTGGGTGAATCGTGTCACAAATGCGGGCGAACGAGGCGCCGCCACTCCATCCAGGATCGGCTCCCCGGCAGCCCGAAGCACTCCTCCCCGCCGCGACGGGACGACCTAATCCAGCCCGACCAGACCCTCGCGGATGGCGTACCTGACGAGGTCCGTGACCTTGTGGAGGCTGAGCTTGTCCATGATGTTGCTGCGGTGGGTCTCCACCGTCTTGCGGCTGAGGCACAGCAAGTCGGCGATGTCCTGGTTGGTGTTGCCCTCGGCGATGAGCTTGAGGACCTCGCGCTCGCGGGCCGTGAGCTCCACCCCATAGCGGCGCGCGGAGGGCTCACGCACGCGCTGCAGGTAGTCCTCCATCACGCAGTCGAGCGCGGACGGCTGCAGCACACGCCCCCCGCGCATGACGGCGCGGAGCGCCGCCAGCAGGTCGGCGCGGTCCACCGTCTTGAGCAGGTATCCCCCCGCACCGGCCTGCACCAGCCTCAGCACGCAGTCCTCGCGGTCGTTGCGGGTGAGGACGAGGACCTTGAGGTCGGGGTACCGGCGCAGCAGTTGCCCGGTGAGCTCGAGCCCGTTCATGCGCGGCATGATGGTCTCGGTGATGACGACGTCAGGGTGGTACTGGGAGACGAGAGGAAGAGCTTCGAGACCGTCGCCGGCCTCGGCGACGACCTGGATGTCGGGTTGCGCGTCGAGCAGCGACCGTACCCCCTGCCGCTCGATCGCGTGATCGTCGACGAGCAGGACGCGGATCTCAGCTGCGCGTTCCACCGTTCTCCCCTCGGCCGGTCTCAGGAAGCAGGTTCCCCCCCACCTCGGCGCCGGTACTTCATACGAGTAGATGGTAGGGCAGACACCCTAGGGCCACAATGGGCGCCTGGTCTCCTGCGGGGCCTGCAAAGGGGCCGTCTGCACGCCAATCAGTCCATGTGCGAGCATTCACATGAACAGAACGGGCGGCGGCTCCCGTCACGAACGAGGCCGGCGGCGCTCCAGCACGGAGAGAGCGCCGCCGGCCGCAAGCGAGCAGGACTTTGACCTATTTGACGGCGATCGTCTTGACCGCGGACTTGTTCGAGGCTGATACGTGCGTCACGCGCACCCGCAGCTTGTACTTGCCGGTCTTCGCCGGCGCCTTCCACTTCAGGGAGTAGGCGCCGCTCGACGAGAGGTTGGCCGAGGCGCCGTTCTTCCACCTGGTCGCCGTCGCCTTCCTGTACTGCAGCGTCGCCTTCACCGTGTGCGCCGGCGCGCGCGCCTCCCTGCCGGTCACCTTGACGGTCGTACCGGCCTTCGCGGTCCTGGGCGCCTTGATCGACAGCGTCGTGCTGTGGCACAGCGAGGATGTGGCGCTCGTGCGCGGAGCCGTGAAGCCGACGACGGCCAGCACGGCGGCCGCGAGCGCCAGGATCACAACGGTGAGCGTGAGCAGTGACTTCCTCATGGTCCTCCTTGGTCGTCCTGCGGGCCCCCGGCTGGGATCGGCCCGGCGCGGCGAGGTCGCCGCTGCTCCGTCGACGGAGTGCGGAGCAGTTTAGCGTGTTTCGGACGTCAAAACATCGAGTCGGCGTTCGGCGAGCATGAAGAAGAAGGCGCCCACGGTTTTGCGTGCGCAGACGAGGTGACCTAGAATGCCTAGGCTTCACATGGGCCGACGTAGCTCAGCTGGCAGAGCACATCACTCGTAATGATGGGGTCCGGGGTTCGATTCCCCGCGTCGGCTCCACTCCGCTTTCCCTGCAAACGGCATACGGCTCCCGGCCGTTGTACTCCGGTTGCTCCACGTCCTCCAGGGACCTTCCCGGTTCGCATTCCTTCACGGGGAGTTAACAGCGATTCCATGCCCGCGGCGTAGCGTACTGACATGGAGGGTGAGGCGAGGCAACTGCCGTGAGGAAGATCGGCTGGCTGATGGTCGGCTCCGGGATCGTCGTGGCGGCGTTCGGCCACTACTCGGTCTACAGCGCCACGGCGCGCAGCGTCCCTTCGTTCGGCACCGTCGGCTGGGCACTCGGTGGCCTGTGTCTCGCGGTGCTCGGCCTCTTGTTCGTCCAGTTCCGCTCGTAGCCCGCACGGACGGAGAGGGCGTCCGACCGCCGCTCCACGCATCGAGGCATGCGGGTTGACGCCGCGCCGACGATCCCGGCGCTCGACTCCCCGCTCGCGGTCACCGTGCTCGCGCTCCTGCCGCCCCCTGGATGATGGACTCTCTCGGAGAAGCCGGCTCGGTCGCAACGGTTGCCGATTGCACGGCCCGGGCTAGAACTCCGTGAGAGGGCGCCGCACACAGGGGTGCGACCCCGCTACGACGGAGGTTCGCCATGCCGCAGTACGTCATACTCTCGAACCTGACCGCGAAGGGGCTGGCCGACCTCAAGGGCGGGCCGGCGCGGTACCAGGAGGTCGTCAAAGGGATAGAGGCCGCCGGCGGCAAGGTGCTCAGCTTCCATGCCACGATGGGCGCCTACGACTACGTGATGGTGGCGGAAGGCCCGGGCGACGAGTTCGCGGCCCTCATGTCGATGGCGACCGCCGCCAAGGGCTACGTCACGACCCAGACGCTCCGCGCCTTCACGCCCGAGGAGTTCGCCGGCCTCGTGAACCAGTTGCCCTGACGGTCCTTCCGGCCGGCCGCGGCCGGCCGCGCTCCCGGATCGCCGCCGCGCTCGCCCCACGTACTGCGGGGCCCGGGGCGCTCTCTCGCCCCGGGCCCCGACCCACTGCCGCGCTCGCGGCAGATCACTTGTCCAGCGTGTCCTTGGCCTTGTCCGCGACCTTGTCGGTGGTCTTCTTGACCTTGCCGCTGGCCTTGTCCACGTCTCCTTCTCGCTTGAGCTTCTCGTCGCCGGTCAACTCTCCGGCGGCCTTCTCCAGGCGACCCTTGCTCTCGTCCGTCTTGCCTCCCATGGAAGCACCTCCTCGGTGGCCTACTTCACGCATTCCCCCGGAGCGCCGAGAGTGACGGCCCGCTGTCACGGCTCGCAGTCGTCACCCCGCTCCTACTTACCTCGTCAACGGCGCTGCCGCCGCCCGCCCCGCCGTGCCTCTATCCTGCCGCTGGAGACAGTCCACACTCGAGGGAGCGCGCGGATGGACCGGCGCAGGGGTTCACGGCGGGTCGGCAGGCTGGCCGCGCGTCTCTCGGTCGGGTTCATCCTCATGTTCCCGCCCGCGGCCGGGCACGTGGACCTCCCGCTCACCCACGCCACGCCCCCGGCGTCGCTGCCCGCCTCGGCCCACCGCGCGTCCGATCGCACCTACAAGCTCGACCTCATCGACAACCTGAAGGCCCCGCCGGAGCTCATCGTGTTCGGCGGGTCGCGCGGCACGCGCTTCGACCCGAGCCTCCTGGGCCGCAAGACGGGGCTGCGCACCTTCAATGCGGCCTTCTCCAACGGGCGCCCCACCGACGCGTGGGCGCTCGCCTGCTCCTGCCTCGAGCGGGCGCCCAAGGTCAAGCTCCACTGCTTGTGGGCGATCCAGCCCTCCGTCTTCTACCAGAAGGTCCTCGACCCGGGCCTGCTGCAGGACAAGCGTCTCGCGCGCTACTTCCCGCAGAAGCTCCTCGACGAGGCCGTGCCCGACCAGGTCGCGTACGTGGCGCTCGGCCTGCCGCTGTTCTGGTCTCCGGACCAGTTCGCCTCCAACGGACTGATGACCAACAACTGGTACGACTACCTGGAGTCGCAGGGCCGCACGCTCGATCAGTCCCTGCGACAGTACGTCGCCGCACAGCTGGCCAACCGCCACGGCACCGGGCAGCGGCGAGACTCCTGGGGCCTCAACCAGCAGTACTTCGCGATGACGCTCGGGCTCTTCAACAGCATCGGCGTGACGCCGGTCCTGGTGATCATGCCCACCCATCCCTACGTCATCCGGGCGATGGGCGAGCAGGCCTGGGAGGATCGCCGGCTGCGCCTGCTGCGCTTCCTGCGGTTCCTCTCCCGCGACTACCGCATCGCGGTGCTCGACTACAGCCGCATCGAGAGCTTCCACGGTGATCCGGACGCGTTCTACGACGGCGTGCACGTCAAGAAGGAGAACGCCGACCGGATCGTCACGGCCGCCGTCCGCGCGGCGGCGGGGGCGTTCGATTGAGCGCCGCCGCTCGCCGCGCCCTGTCGCCATCACGCCCCCGCTGTGCTGCTCTGAGCCTTTTCGGTCACCACTGCGCATAGCGCCGTCTGGTATTCGGTAGAATCCTGCCGAAGACAGCGTCCACAACCCCCTGAAGGAGACGTCCATGGCGTACGCAGAGGATTTCGAGAGAGCCCTCCAGGTGGGACGGCCTCCCAACGTGCAGGCTCTGTTCCCCAACTCCAAGGCTCTCCTTGTCAGCGGCAAGGCCATCGACCGGGCCATGCGCGCCAAGGGCAAGGCCATCGCGATGGCCGCGAACGGCCGCAACAGCTTCGTCATCCGCGGCGCCCTGCGGGCCGCGCAGCGGGCCAACGCCGCGCTCATCGTCGAGATCGCCAAGTCCGAGGGCGGGCAGAAGGCGTACTGCGCCGTGAACTACTGGAACATGGCGCGCATCGTCGACTCGCTCTGCAACGAGATGGGCATCACCATCCCGGTGGCCGTCCACGCGGACCACTACGGCATGAAGAACGAGAAGGACCTCGCCCAGGCGCGGGTCGAGATCCCCAGCATGTTCGACGCCGGCATCACCTCCATCGCCATCGACGCCTCGCACCAGCCCAACGACCAGAACCTGCTCACCAACCTCGCCGTGCACGAGTACATCCCGGCGTGGGCCGGCCTCGAGACCGAGATCGGGGAGATCAAGGGTTCCACCGGCCTCTCCACGCCGGACGAGGCGCTGTTCCTCATCCAGGGGCTCAACGCCCACGGCATCGCCGCGGACTGGATCGCCCTTAACAACGGCACCACCCACGGCATCGAGGCGTCCGACGCCGGCATCCAGGTCGGGCTCACCGCCGAGGTCCACAGGGTCCTCGAGCCGTACAACGTGAGCGGCGCCCAGCACGGTACCTCGGGCAACAGCTCCGACCGCCTGCGCGAGATCGCCGCGCGCACGCACACCACCAAGGCCAACGTGGCGACCGCCCTGCAGATGATCAGCTGGGGCCTCGAGGTCAACGACTACGGCAACGCGCAGCTCGACGCCGACGGCGGCTTCATCAAGGTCGAGGGCGAGGGCGTGACCGAGGAGATGTGGGCCGAGGTGGTCGCCTACGCCGACGAGAAGGGCTGGAAGAAGGGCGACTACAAGAACCTCAACCTGCCGTTCGAGAGCAGGTTCCTGGCGCAGCCGGCCGAGATCCGCGAGCGTATGGCCAGGCGCGTCGAGGACTTCGCCTACAAGATGATGACCGACGTCCTCAACGGCGGAGACACGGCGCCGCTCGCCGTCGAGGCGATCCTGGAGGCCGGCTCGTACGACCTCGGGCCCAAGGTCGGCCGCATCGAGGACCCCGCGGAGTGGACCGACGAGAAGATCGTCGAGCGCGCCAAGACGCTCGACACCGACAAGGGCGCCGCCGGCAACTTCGACGACTAAGCACCGCAGGCGGCTTAGCGTGGGGGGCGCCGCGAGGCGCACCCCACACTGATGCCCGGAGGCGGCGCGGCGGCCGGCGTGAGCCGGCCGCCGCGTCGCGTTTGGTCGCCTGAAGACCCGGCGGCCTGCGATCCTCAGCCGCAGACGTCCTCTCTGGGTTCCACCAGCGCGCCGTAGGTCTCCGGCCGGCGGCACTTGCTCCCCCAGACCTCCCGCTCGCGCCACTCGCGCAGAGCGCCGAGGTCGAGCGTCACCACGTAGACCCCCTCCGCCTCGCCGGCCTCGAACAGGCGCGTGTCGCGACTGCGGCCCTCCGCGTCGAAGGCGATCGGGTCGACCAGCGTGGAGTGGCCGTTCTCCTCCGCGACGGGCCTCTTCCGCGGCGCCGCGTAGTTGGCCACCGCCACGGCCGTCATGGTCTCGAACGCGCGCGCCCGCACCTGCCCGAGCCGGTTGGCCTCGAGCTCGCAGGCGTTGGGCACGAGGATCAGCTCGGCGCCGCCCAGGCCGAGGGCTCTTGCCGCTTCCGGGAACTCGCGGTCGAAGCAGATCATGGCTCCGACCTCCACGGGCCCGGCGCCCGTCGGCAGCGTCGCCACGGGGTACTCGTCACCGGGTACGAGCGCCTGCTCGGGCAGATCGAAGCTGCAGGTGTGCGCTTTGGCGTAGGTGAGTACCTCGTGGCCGCGGCCGTCGAAGAGCGTCAGCACGTTGCGCGGCCCCGCCGGGGACGCCTCCAGGTAGGTGACCGCCACCGCCATGCCGAGCTCGGCGGCGGAGGCCGCGAACGCCTGCACCCACGGGTCCTCGCGCTGCAGCGCCTGCGCCCGCCAGCGCTCGAGGTCGCCGTCGGGGAACGCGTAGCCGGTGCTCCAGAGCTCCGGGAACAGGGCGAGGTGCGCGCCCCGCTCGGCCGCCTCCCGGCAGGCGGCCAGTCCGCGCGCCAGGCTGCGCTCCCGGTCGTAGCCGGAGCCCGCGAGCTGCAGCAGGGCGACGCGCAGCTCCGAGGAGCTCATGGGGACCCGTCCCGAGCCGGCTCGCCGACGGGCGCCGCCGGCTCGTCCGGGAGCATGGTCTGCCCGGGTGTGAACGTCGTCGTGCCGCCCGGGGGCAGCACGCGCACCTCCACGTCGGGGGCCAGGTGCCGCGCGTACCGCTCGAACGCGCGCGGCCACTCGCTCCACTTCGCGTTGAACTCGGGCGGCAGCCACGGCGGGTACAGCGTGCCCCAGTGCACCGGCACGCAGGCCCGCGGCCGCAGCAACTGGAGCGCCCGCGCGGCCGAGAGGGGGCCGAGGTGGTCGTCGGGCAGGCGCGGCCCCCACCCGCCCACCGGCAGCACGGCGACGTCCACGGGGCCGAGCTCCCGCATGCCGTCGAAGAGGCCCGTGTCGCCGGCGAAGTAGGCGCTCAGGGCGCCGCTGACCACGTAGCCCAGAGCCGACGAGGGCGTGCCCAGCGGGTACCGCGTGCCGCTGTGGAACGCCGGGACGGCGCGCACCGTGACCGGCGCATGCGCCTCCTCCCCGGCCTGCCGCCGAGCAGCGAGCTCGACCTCTTCCCCCGCCTCGAGCTCGACCGGCTCGAACCCCTGGCGCCGCAGCAGCTTGCCGACCCCGCGCGGCGCCACGACCGGGGTGTCCCGGTCGAGCATGCGCAGCGACGGGACGTCGAGGTGGTCGAGGTGCGCGTGGGAGATGAGCACGGCGTCGAGGTCGCGCCGCAACTCCGCCGCCGGGACGGCGGCGCGCCGGATCAGCACACCGACGCGCCGCCGCAGCAGCGGGTCGGTGAGCAGCCGCACGCCGCCGACGTCCAGGAGCACCGTCGAGTGTCCCGCGAACGTCACGGAGAGCGACTGGGGCGATGCGTGGGCGCTCATGCCGTCAATGGTACGGCATCAGCGCCACGCCCACCCGGCCACACCTGCCCGCACGGCGCCCGTCCGGCCGGGTACGACTGAGGGTGAGGGCGCGCCGCTGAGCGCGCGGGCCGCGAGCGAGGACGAGTGACGATGGATTTCGAACAGGACAGACTCAGCGTGGACGAGGCCGCCGAGGTCATCCGGCGGCAGTTCGGGCTGCCGCTGACCGGCGAGGGCCTCGTGGAGGTGTGCGAGAGCGGCTGGGAGGCGTGCCGCTTCGACGAGCAGGGGCAGTGGACCGTCGACCGTGAGGCGCTCTCCAGCGGAGAGGCTCCGCGCGAGCTCGTCGACCGCATCGAGCGACTGGCCGCCGAGCGCCAGGACGCGGACGGCGTCATGCAGGAGCCGCCGGCCGGCGCCGAGGCGGAGGAATTCTGAGGCCGGCCCTCCGGTTCCCCCGTCGTCCCGCCGCCGTGCGCTTGACACCCCGGCGCCCGCTTCTGGTATCGTCCGAGGGCTGGTTCGTTTAGTTATACGACTAACTAACGACGACCGCCCTTCGGGGGGACGACGGGAGGATCGATGGCACACCGCATCCCGACGCGGCTCGGTGACGGGTCGCTGACCGAGCTGACGCGCGCGGAGCTCGAGGCCGACCTGCACGCCGGCTCGGAGGCGGCCGTCAAGCGGGCCAAGGTCGAACCGCTGAGCGACGACGAGATCGCCCACCTCCTGGACATCTTCAGCTCCGCGGCCCGGTTCAGCTCCGTCGACTACGGCGACGAGGTCGTCCTGAGCTTCGACGGCTCCGGCAACGCGGACATCTCCTCACCGGTGCTCGAGCAGGTCATCTACCAGAACCACCACGGCGCCGACATGATCGAGCTCTGGCACCACGACTACTCGTACAAGGCCGTGCGCACCGTGCTGCCGTTCCAGACGCAGATGCTCAAGGACGCGCAGCAGCAGACGGTCGTGCCGCTCAACTACGGGGCCATGCCGGACCTGGGCCGCTACTCGCAGCCCGACGGCCCGGCGCCCAACTGGTCGCAGCTGATGCCGCTCGGCAAGATCGCGGAGGCGCGCGCCGCCCAGGAGGAGGCCGCCGGGCACCTCGAGCACGACATGTGGCTGGTGGCGGAGGGCATGATCGAGGCCGGCGTGGACGGGCTCGACTTCGACACCGCCGGCGCCTCCGGCGACGCCGACCTGCTCGCCACCCTGCGCGTCGCCCGCCGGCTGCGCGACGCCTATCCCGACGTCGGCATCGAGATCGGCCAGGCCTCCGAGCTCGTGCTCGGCATGCACGGACAGCTCGAGTACGAGGGCACGCGGCTGGCCGGCCAGTGGCCGCTCGGCCAGCTCCGCGCCTGCGAGGCGGCCGGCGCCACGATCTTCGGGCCGGCCGTCAACGTGAACACGACGAAGTCGCTCGCCTGGAACACCGCGCGCTCCTGCGCGCTCATCAAGCCGGTCACCGCCGAGGCCACGATCCCCGTGCACGTGAACGCCGGCATGGGGGTCGGCGGCGTGCCCATGACCCCGTACCCGCCCGTCGACGCGACGTCCCGGGCCTCCAAAGCCCTGGTCGACATCTGCAAGATCGACGGGTTGTAGGTAGGGGTCGGGGATCCCCTCGGGATGGCCTCGTCACACGCGCTCGCCTCGGGCATGGGCGGGATGCGGACCGCCGGAGATCTGGTGGCTCGCATGCAACTGACCCGGGGCCTGCGCCTTCCGCAGGCCAAGCAGTACGTCGCCGACAAGCTCGGGTGTTCCGTCCTCGACCTCAGCGACACCATCGCCATGCACGACCTCAGGCGCGACCTCGGCCTCGCGCGTATGCAGGTGCAGGACCTCACCTATCCGAACCACCCCGGCACGATGGAGGCCAAGTTCCACATCGCCGAGGTGCTGGACATCCCGATCAACTCGGTGGAGCGCTTCAAGGCCAACGCCGGGCTCGGGGTGACTGCATGACCTCTCAGCTCGATCTCAGCCGGCGGCAGCCGCTGCTGCCGCTCGGCTCGGACTTCACCGTGCGCTTCTACGACGACGCCAGGCTCGACCGCTACAAGGAGGCCGTCCTGCTGGTGCTCGAGCGCACCGGGGTCAGGTTCGGCTCGCCCAAGGCGCTCGACATCCTGGCCGGGCACGGTGCGCGGGTGGACCGCGCGTCCGGCGTCGTGCGCTTCGCGCCCGACCTCGTGACGGCAGCGCTGGCCGAAGCCCCGCGCACCTTCCGGCTCGGGTCGCGCGACGGTACCCTCGACCTCGACCTCTCCAGCGGCGAGACGTACAACACCACCAACGGCTGCGGCACCGAGGTCGTCGACTGGCGCACCGGGCTGCGCCGGGCGCCGACCAAGGACGACCTCTCCGCGATCACGCGCATGGTCGACTACCTCGGCTCGCTGCAGTTCTGGTGGCCCACCGTGGCCGCCGCCGACACCGGCGACACGCACACGCTGCACGAGCTCGACGCGGCCTGGAACAACACCGCCAAGCACCTGCAGGGCATGGTCCAGGGTGAGCGCCAGGCGAGGTACGCGGTCGAGATGGCGACGGTTGTCGCGGGCGGGGCGGAGCGGCTGCGCCGCCGCCCCCCGCTGAGCAACCTCATCGGCACCGTGCAGCCGCTCGTCAACGACAGGGACGGCATCGAGGCGGCGCTCGTGTTCGCCGAGGCCGGCGTCCCCGTGTGCTTCGTCACCATGCCGACCTACGGGACGACGGCGCCGGCCACCAAGGCCGGCGCCCTCGTCATGGGCTTCGCCGAGCTCGTGAGCGCCACGGTGTGCGTGCAGCTGGCGCACCCCGGGGCGCCCGTGATCCTCTTCCCCCTGCCGGTGCACGCCGACCCGCGGACGGCGGCGCTCACGACGGCGCCGCTGAACCACAAGGGGCTGTTCCTGCCCGGCGAGCTCGTGCACCACTTCGGGCTGCCGGCGATGACCGGGTACGCCGGCACCGACGACGACCTGCCGGGCAGCTGGCTGGCGGCGGCCGAGACGGCGCACACCGTCATGCTCGCCGGCATCGTCGGCTCGGAACTCATGACCACCATAGGGCTGACCAACCGGTACCAGCTGTTCACCCCCGAACACCTGCTGCTGGACGACGACCTCTACCGGCGCGCGGCGAGCGCGTTCCGCGACCTCGAGCTGGACGAGGAGCAGCTGGCGCTCGACGTGATCGACGCGGTGGGGCCCGGCGGGCACTTTTTGGGGCAGGCGCACACCCGCCGGCACATGAAGGAGACGGTCGAGCGCTCGATCGGGCAGGAGATCGGGCCGGACGGCGCGCACCTGCGCGACCCCGTGGAGGTCGCGCGCGAGCGCGGGCTCGACATCCTCGAGAACTACGTGCCCGAGCCGCTCGACGCGGGGAAGGCGGCGGAGCTGGCGAGGATCTGCGCCGCCGCCGACGCCGAGCTCGGCTGAGACGGACGGGGCCGCCCCGGCCGGCCGCGCGAGCAGCCGCCCCGGCGGCCGCAGGAGCAGCGGCCGACCCCGGGGGCTCAGCCGGCTGCTTCGCCGCCCGACTCCACGTGGCCGAGGACGAGCCGGCGCCACAGCGCGAAGGCCGGCTCGAAGTCCAGGCCCGGGTCGGCCAGCTTCTGCAGCGCGATGCCGTCGGCGATCGCCACCGTGAGCAGCGCCAGGGGCGCGATGTGCGCCGCCGGCTCCGTGGCGCCGGCGTCCTTGAGCGCCCACGCGTCCAGCTTGCGGTACCAGTCGAACAGGCCGCGCAGGTGCGGCCGGAGCTCTTCGTCGCGCAGGATGTGCGGGATCAGCTCGAAGAAGTTGCGGTACGCGTCCGTGTCCTCCGGCAGCCCTTCGTGCAGGTCGAGCAGCCGGGCGCGCCGCTCGTCGCCGGCGGGCACGTCCGTGAGTCGCTCGACGAGCTCCACGGCCTCCTGGTAGAGCACGGAGTCCACGAGCGCGGACAGGAGCCCGGCCTTGCTGCCGAAGTGGTAGCGGATCAGGGCCGGGTTCTCTCCCGCCTGCCGGGCGATGATCTCGAACGTGAGCCCCCGTAACCCGTCCCTCGAGAGGACCTGCCTGGCCGCCTCCAGGATCCTGGCCGCCGTCGGCGACAGGTCGGGGGTGGGATCGTCGAACGGAAGCTCGTACCTGGTCAAGCCCGCCACCCCTCCCTCGCGTCTCCCGCGGGCGCCGCAGCACGGCCCGCTTTCTCATCGATGCGCACCTTACCGGATTGCGCGGCCGGCGAGCCAGACCACCGCGCGCCGGCCGCCGGATCGGCATCCGCGTCTCCTTGACACCCCAATCGCGTCTGGTAGTCTACCTCACCAATTAGTTACACAACTAACTAATCGCTCAGGACGGCCATCGGGGGTGCTGAAGTGGAGCGACCTGTACGTACGCGCCTCGGCGACGGTGGGCTCGTCGAGATGACTCCGGCGGAGATCCGCGAAGACCTGGTGGCAGGCTCCGCGCTCGGGGCCCGCCGCGCGAAGGCCTCTCCGCTCTCCGAGGCGGAGATCGACCACCTGCTGGACATCTTCTCGAGCGAGTCGAAGTTCAGCGCGGTGGACATGGGCGACGAGGTCTGCCTCAGCTTCGACGGCTCCGGCAACCTCGACTCCGGCACCCGGGTGGACGAGCTCTACAGCTACCAGAGCCACCGCGGAGCGGACATGCTCGAGCTGTTCGCCATCGACTACTCGTACAAGGCCATCAAGACCATCCTGAGCTTCGAGGCACAGGCGATGAAGGTGGCCCAGCTCAACCTCATCGCGCCCTGCCAATACGGCGCGATGCCGGACCTGGGCCGCTACTCCATGCCCGACGGGCCCATCCCGAACTGGTCGGAGCTCATGCCGCTCGGCAAGATCGACGAGGCGCGCGACGCGCAAGTGGCGGCCATCGACCACGCGGTCCGCGACATGGTGTTCGTCGCCGAGGGCATGTGGGAGGCCGGCGCCGACGGCATGGACTTCGACACCGCCGGCGCCGCGGGCGACGGCGACTTCCTGGCGACCCTGACCGCCGTCGAGACCATCAAGGGTCGCTACCCCGACATCGGCATCGAGCTCGGCATGGCGAGCGAGTGTGTGCTGGGCATGCACGGCGAGCTCACCTACAAGGGCAAGCGGCTCGCCGGCATGTGGCCCAAGGCGCAGCTCGAGGTCGCCCAGGAGGCCGGCGCGACGATGTTCGGGCCGGCCGTCAACGTCAACACCACCAAGTCGATCGCCTGGAACGTGGCCCGGGCGTGCGCCATCATCAAGCCGGCGATGGCGGTCGCGGAGATCCCCGTGCACCCCAACGTCGGCATGGGGGTCGGCGGCGTGCCGATGAGCCCCTACCCGCCGGCGGACGCCGTGTCACGCGTCTCCCGCGCGCTCGTCGACATCCTCAAGTGCGACGGGTTGTAGGTGGGCGTGGGTGACCCGCTGGGCATGGCGTGCACCCACGCGCTCGCTTCGGGCATGGGCGGGATGCGGACCACCGGAGATCTGGTGGGCCGCATGCAGATGACCCGGGGCATGCGCCTCAGCGACGCCAAGACCTACGTGGCCGGCAAGCTCGGTTGCTCCGTCACCGATCTCGCCGACCCCATCGCCATGCACGACGTGCGCCGCGACCTCGGCCTCGGCCGTGTCCCCGTGCAGGAGCTCACGTACCCCACGCACGCCGGGGCGATGGAAGCCAAGTTCCGCATCGCCGAGGTGCTCGAGGTGCCCATCAACAGCGTGGCGCGCTTCCAGGAGCACGCCGGGCTGGGCGCGCGCGCATGATCGCGCGCCGGGCAGTCAAGACTCGTCAATCCCTACCAGGAGGAGCGGTGTGAAGCGCAACCTCTTCGCCGGCGGCATGCGCAGCCGCGGGCTGAGCGTGAACGTGTTCACCGAGTCGGAGCTCGACGACATCCACCTCGCTTCGCTCGAGGTGCTCGAGCGCACGGGCGTGTTCGTCGAGGCCCAGGACGCGCGGGACATCTTCAAGGACGGCGGCTGCACGATCGACGCGGAGACGCGCATGGTACGCATCCCGCCGCACGTCGTCGAGGAGGCCATCGCCTCGTCGCCGAGCAAGTACGTGCTCTGCGGCCGCGACCCCAAGAACGACTTCCTCATGGAGCCGGGGCGGGTCGCCTTCACCAACTTCAGCGAGGGCATCGCCGTCGTCGACGTGGACACCGGCCGGGTCCGCGAGTGCACGCTCCAGGACGTCGGCGACATCGCCCGGCTGAACGACTACCTCAGCGAGATGGACACGCACGAGATCTCCGTGGGGGCCAGGGACGTCCCGCCGGAGACGGCCGCCGTCCACAACACCGAGGCGCAGCTGCTCAACACGACCAAGCCCCTCGGCGTCGGCCCGCTCTCGGGAGTGGAGTGCAACGCCATCTTCCGCATGTGCGCGGAGGTCGTCGGCGGCGCCGACGAGCTGCGGGCCCGGCCGATCGTCTACGGCGGGGTCTGCCCCGTCAGCCCGCTGAAGCTCCCCAAGGACGCGACCGAGGTCATCATCGAGTGCTCTCGCTGGGGCATCCCGGACAACATCCTGAGCATGGCGATGGCCGGCGGCTCCAGCCCGGTCACGCTCTCCGGCACGCTGGTGACGCACAACGCCGAGGTGCTCGCCGGCATCACCCTCGCGCAGCTCGTGGAGCGCGGCAGCCCGGTGATGTACGGCAGCTCGACGACGGCCATGGACCTCAAGCTCGCCGCGGCCTCCGTCGGCTCGCCGGAGATCGCGCTGATCAGCGCCGGAGTGGCGCAGCTGGCCCGGCGCTACATGATCCCGAGCTTCGTGGCGGGGTTGTAGTCGGACTCCAAGCTCGGTGACGCGCAGACCGGTCACGAGAAGACCCTCACCGGCCTTACGGCAGCGTTGGCAGGCGCCAACCTGATCTACGGTGCGGGGATGATCGAATCGGGCGTCACCTTCGACAGCGCGCAGTTCGTCATGGACAACGAGATCGCGCGCATGATCAAGCACATCGTCGGCGGCATCCGCGTCGACGACGAGAGCCTCGCCGTGGACGACATCGCCGCGGTCGGCGCGTTCGGCGACTTCCTGAGCCTCGACGCCACGATGCGCCACATGCGCGAGCTGAGCCAGCCCGAGTTCCTGGACCGCCGCGTGCGCGAGGACTGGGAGAGCAGGGGCGCGAGCGACCTGTACGGGCGTTGCCACGCGAAGGCGAAGGACATCCTCGCCGAGTATCACCCGGAGCCGCTTCCCGACGACGTCGCGAAGCGCATCCGCACCATCGTCGAAGAGACCGACCGCGCCGTCGGCGTCGCAGCACCGGCGTGAGCCGAGGAGGGAGTCAGATGAACGACCAGCTCAAACAAGCCATCATCGACGGCAACGAGGGCGTCGCCCTGGCGATGACCCAGGCGCTGCTCGCGAGCGGCGCGAGCGCGCGCGAGATCCTGGACGCCGCCCTGCTGCCCGGGCATGGAGGTGGTCGGGGTGCGCATGCGCGAGGGCGAGTGCTTCATCCCCGAGGTGCTGCTCTCCGCGCGCGTCATGCAGGCCTGCCTCGACCTGCTGCGCCCGCACATGGCGGCCGGCGACGAGGCCGGCATGGGCACGGTCGTGATCGGCACCGTCGAGGGCGACCTGCACGACATCGGCAAGAACCTGGTCGGCATGCTGCTGCAGGGCGCCGGCTTCACGGTCGTCAACCTCGGCACCGGGGTCAGCGCGGCCGACTTCGTCGCCGCGGTCAAGCAGCACGCCCCCGCGATCGTCGGCATGAGCGCCCTGCTCACGACCACGCTGCCGCACATGGCGGAGACCATCGCGCTGCTCAAGGAGGCGGGCCTGCGCGACTCCGTCAAGGTGATGATCGGCGGCGCCCCGGTGACCGCCGCCTACGCCGAGGAGATCGGCGCCGACGGCTACGGCGCCAACGCCGGCATGGCGGTGGAGCGGGCGAAGGAGCTGGTGGGCTGATGGCCGCGGTGCGCGGAGAGGCCGGGCCGCGCGGCGGCCAGGTGAGCGCCGCGCCGCCGCGGCAGCCCCTTGCGCCGCTGCATACCGACTTCCCGTGGCGCTTTCACGACGAGGCCGGGCTGGAGCCGCTCCACGAAGCCACCTTGCGGCTCCTCGAGACCACGGGCATGCGCTTCGAGTCGCCCGCGGCGCTCGCGATCCTGAAGGAGGCCGGCGCGCAGGCTGACGAGGCGTCCGGGCTCGTGCGCCTGCCCCGCCGCCTCGTGGAGGAGGCGCTCGCGCCGGTGCCGCGGCGGTTCGCGCTCGGCGCGCGCGACCCCTCGTGCGACCTCGAGCTCGGCTCGGGCGTCACCTACGGCACGACCGACGGCTGCGGGGTCGAGGTCGTCGACTGGCACAGCGGCGAGCGCCGCGCGTCGACCAAGGCCGACCTCGAGGCCGTCACGCGCATGCAGGACTGCCTCGGCTCCATCTGCTACTGGTGGCCCACGGTGAGCGCCGGCGACTGCGGCGAGACCGCGCAGCTGCACGAGATCGAGGCCGGCTGGAACAACACGAGCAAGCACCTCATGGGCATGGTGCAGGGCGAGCGGCTGGCCCGAGCCGCCGTCGAGATGGCCACCGCGGTGGCCGGCGGAGCCGGCGAGCTCCGCCGCCGGCCCGTCCTGAGCGACCTCATCGGCACGGTCTCGCCGCTCGTGCACGACAGAGACGGCAGCGAGGCCGGCCTGGTCTTCGCGGAGGCCGGCGTGCCCGTCTGCTACGTCACCATGCCGAACCTGGGCACCACGGCGCCGGCCACCAAAGCGGGGGCCTTCGTCGTCGGTGCGGCCGAGATCGTCGGCGCGGCGGTGCTCCACGAGCTCGCCGCGCCCGGCGCGCCGGTCGTCGGTTCGATCATGCAGATCTACGCCGACCCGCGCACGGCGCTCACCATGACCTCGCCCCTCGACGACCGCGGCCGGTTCCTGGCCACCGAACTGCTGCACAGCTTCGGCATCCCGGCGCTGGGTGCGTTCGGCGGCACCGACGCGCCGGAGCCGGGCTCCTGGCTCGCCGGCGTCGAGACGATGCTGCAGCTTCTCCAGCTGCCGCTCGACGGCTGCGAGCTCTACACCGGCATCGGGCTCACCGACACCTACCAGGTCTTCACCCCCGAGCACCTCATCCTGGACGACGACCTCTACCACCGCGCCGGGCACGCGTTCCTCGACATCCCCATGGACGAGGAGTCGCTGGCGCTGGACGTGATCGACGCCGTCGGCCCGGGTGGGCACTTCCTCGCCCAGCCGCACACGCGGCGGCACATGCGCGACGCGGTGCTCAGGGCGGTGAGCCAGGAGCTCGGCCCGGACGGTCAGCACTACCGCGACCCGGTGGAGGTGGCCCGCGAGCGCGCCCTGGACATCCTCGAGAACTACCGGCCGGAGCCGCTCGCGGACAAGGTGCGCGACGAACTGCGGAGCATCGTGGCGGCCACTGACGAGGCGGTCAAAGGGTAGCCCACGGCGCCGTCACAGCAGGTGCTTGCGCAGCACTTCCCTGGACAGCCGCGCCTGCCACCTGGCGCGGCCGGACTTCAGCAGGTGCTGCAGATCGTAGAAGTCCCCGCTCCGCAGCCCGATCCCCGAGACGAAGCGGATGAACTTGATGTCGTGCTCGTCGGCCAGGCTGAGACAGGCCCGGCGGTAGGTCGAGAGCGCCTCGTCGAAGTCGTCGCCGACGACCGGCAGGTTCATGGGCATGTCGAGCAGCGCGCAGCGCAGCCCGCGCTCCCGGCACGCCTCGACCACCCTCTCGAGCTCCGCGAGCCGGTCCTGCCAGCCTGCCTGGAAGATCGGGTAGCTGAACTCCAGCCAGTCGCCGACGCGCGCCCGCTTCTCCGCTCGCGTGAGGGGGCGCCTGGCATCGTAGTGGTGCTGGTACCAGGCGCCCGGAGCGCTCCTTCTCACCGAGTGTTCCGGGACCGCCTCCGTCCGGTGCAGCATGTTGAACCGGGAGGTCCCCACGCTGATGAGCACGCTGCCTCTGTTCCTCGGCAACGCGTGCACGATGCGTTCGTCCTCGAGGAAGGTCTGACAACTGGTGGCGAGGACGAAGGTGGTGGCAGGCTTCCCGCTCAGCCGCCGGAGCTGCGCCGCCCAGCCGCCCTCACTCACGACCGATTCACGGGTCGCCGAGCCGCCGAGAAGGTAGACGACCCGGTCTCGTGGTCGGTAGCGCAGCCAGCTCACGACCTGGACGACGTGGTCCCAGTCGCTCGGCAGGCCGCGAGCGGTGAGCAGCGACCGCGGGACGTCGCCCGAGGGAGCGGAGGACGTACCGGCCGAGCCGTCGTAGGCCCTTGACTGCGGCGCCAGGAGCGCACCGAGGAGCAGCACCAGGAGCGACGCCCCCAGCAGCCTGCTCAGCACGGGCGTCATCCCTTCACCACTCCGCGGCGGCCTGCTCGGGCGCCTCGAGCGCCTGCGCCTCAGGCGACGGTGGCGGCGATGGTGAGGGTGCAGGCTCCGGCGCCACGACCAGCTCGACCGTGCCGAGCTTGACGCCGTCGGCCCGGAAGACGACGCTGCCTGCCGGCGCGCCGTCCGCCGGCCGCTGCGCGAAGGTCGCGGGCAGCGTGAAGGTCGGGCGCACCGGAGCGGCGCTGCGGACCACGGCCCTGAGGGCGGTCTTCGCGGCGACCTGCACCTCCCCACCCCCCTCGAGTGCCACCGACCCCACGATCTCCCCGGCTGCGATCACCGTCTTGTCTTCGTACAAGGTGGACGCCCACTCCAGCAGCGCGACGTGGTCGCGAGCCTCGCGGTCGCGGCCGGGTGAGGCGAGCGTGGCGCTGATCAACGGCCGCAGGCCCGGCTGCCCCGACCCGACCAGGCAGAAGCCCGCCGCGCCGGTGTACCCGCACTTGACGCCGTCGGCCCAGTCCCAGTGCAGCAGCAGGTTGTTGCAGGTGACCTTGAGAGTCCTGTCACCGTTCCAGCGGATGACCGCGTGCTGGCGCCGCACGATGTCGCGGAAGGTGGCGTTGCGCATCGCGATGCGCGCCAGGCGGGCCAGGTCGAAGACGGAAGAGTAGTGGCGCGGGTCGGGGCGGTTGCCCCGGCTGTCGGTGTAGTGGGTGTCGTACAGGCCTGTCTTGCGTGCCCGGGCGTTCATCAGCGTGACGAACGCCCTCTCACTGCCGGCGACTCCGCAGGCGAGGGTGACGGCGCAGTCCTGGGCGCTCCTGAGCATGAGCCCGAGCAGCGCCTGCCGGACGGTGATGCGCTGACCGGGCTCGAGGCCGATCCCGCTCTCGTGGCTCACCGCGCGGGGCGCGGTCAGCCAGTGCCCCAGGCCGGGTGAGCGCTGGATCGCGAGCAGCGCGGTCATGATCTTGGTCGTGGACGCCATGGGGCGGCGCGTGTGGACGCCCTTGCCGTAGAGCACGTGACCGGTGACACGGTCGACGACGATCGCGGAGGGCGCCGAGGGCGCCGGCGCGGCGTCACCGGCGACTGCCGGCCGCGGCGCCGCGAGCGTCACCGCGGCGAGCAGCACGGCGAACGACGCGAGCGCCAGGCGTGATCGTCGCGCGCCGCGCGGAGTCCCTGCGCGGCGGCTCTGCCCCTCCCTCCACATCACTCGAGTATAGCCGAGCGACGGCGCCTGCAGGCTCGGCGGCCCGCCTCCGGCTTCAGCCCCCGCTCGGCGGCGCCTGCGTCACGTGTCGAGCAGGAGCCGGTCGACGGCGAACGCCTCGCCGGCGACCTCGTGGAACTTCTCGATGAGGTCCGAGACCTGCAGGGTCTGCTTCTGCTCGCGGCTCAGGTCCAGCACGATGCGGCCCCCATGCATCATGAAGAGCCGGTCGCCGTAGCGCAGCGCCAGCTCCATGTTGTGCGTCACCATCAGCGTCGTCAGGTGACGCTCGGCGACGATCTCGCCGGTGAGCTCCATGATCGTGTGCGCCACCTTGGGGTCGAGCGCCGCGGTGTGCTCGTCCAGCAGCAGCAGGCTGGGCTCGGCGATGGTGGCCATGAGCAGCGACATCGCCTGCCGCTGCCCGCCGGAGAGCTTGGACACGCCGGCCTTGAGCCGGCCCTCGAGGCCCATGCCGAGGCGGGAGAGCTGCTCCCGCATCACCGCCCGGCGTTTGTTGGTCACGCCCATCCGCAGACCGCTGCGCTTGGTGCGCAGCAGCGACAGCGCCAGGTTCTCCTCGATCGTCATGTCGGGCGCCGTGCCGGCGCGAGGATCCTGGAAGACCCGGCCGATCGTCCGGCTGCGCACGTAGTCGGGCTGCCGGGTCACGTCGCGCCCACCCAGCACGACCTTGCCGGAGGTGAGCGGGAACGTGCCGGCAACGGCGTTGAGCAGGGTCGACTTGCCCGACCCGTTGGAGCCGATGATGCTGACGAACTGGCCGGCGGGCACGGCAAGGTCGATGCCGTCCAGGGCGACCACCTCGTTGGCCGTGCCCGCAAAGAAGACCTTGCGGATGTCGTGCAGCTCGAGCGGCGCCGGGGCGCTCACGAGTGCATCACCTTCTTGCGCACGGTCGGCACGGAGAGCGCGATCACGACCAGCACGGCCGTGAGCAACTTGAGGTCGGTCGGCGCGATGCCCAGCCGCAGGCTGACGGCGATCAGCAGGCGGTACACGATCGAGCCGCCGATGACGCTGAACAGCACCCAGCTGATGCTGCGCACGCCGAACAGCACCTCGCCCATGATGACGCCGGCGAGGCCGGCGACGATGGTGCCGATACCCATGCCCACGTCGGCGAAGCCCTGCTGCTGCGCGACCAGCGAGCCGCTCAGGGCCACCAGCGCGTTGGCGAGGCCGAGCCCGACGATGCGCGTGACGTTGGTGTTGGTGCCCATCGCGCGGATCATGCCCTCGTTGTCGCCGGTGGCCTGCAGACACAGGCCGAACTCCGTGTGCAACAGCCAGTCGAGCAGGTACTTCACCGCGAGGGCCAGCGCGGCCAGCGCGATGATGAGGTTCCAGCCGAACATCGAGATCGAGAACAGGGCCCCGATCTTGTCGAAGATCACCTGCACGCCCAGCAGCGGCGTGTTGCTCTTGCCCATGATGCGCAGGTTGACCGTGTACAGCGCGGTCATCGTGAGGATGCCGGCGAGCAGCTTGGGGCCGTAGTTGGTCGCCTCGTTGTCGCCGCCTTTGAGCAGCAGGTGCAGGAAGCCCGTGACGAACCCGGCGCAGAGGCCGGCGGCGACGCCGGCGAGCGTGGCCAGGATCGGTGAGTTCCCTCCCGCGATGAGCGCCGCCGTGACGGCGGCGCCGAGCGGGAGGCTGCCGTCCACGGTGAGATCGGGGAAGTCGAGCACCCGGAACGTGATGAACACGCCCAGCACCATGAACGCGTAGACCAGGCCCTGCAGCAGGGCGCTCTGGATGATGACCTGCACTTGTGCGGCTCCATGGGCGGGGGCCGGAGGAGTCTACTCGCTCCGGCCCCCGCCGTTCACTCGCAGTGGATCAGAACTGGTTGTCGGCCTTGTCCATGAGGTCCGCCGGGATGGTGACGCCCATCGCCGCGGCCGCCTTCTCGTTGACGGAGAGCTGCAGGGTCTGTGCGTACTCCACCGGGATGTCCTTGATCGGCGTGCCGCTCAGGATCGCGGCGGCCTGGTAGCCGGCCTGCTTGCCGAGGTCCATGTAGTCGAACGCGTAGGCGGCGACGGAGCCGCGCTTGACGCTGTCCGTGTCGCCGGAGATCAGCGGGATCTTGTTCTGCTCGGCCACCTTGATGATGCTCTCCAGCGCCGAGACGGCCGTGTTGTCGGTGAGCACCGAGATGGCGTCCACGCGACCGACGAGCGACTGGGCTGCAGCCTGCACCTCTGACGAGTTGCTGGCGGTGGCGTCCACGACCTCGATGCCCATCTTGGCTGCCGCTTCCTTCTCGGCCTTGATGAGGAACACCGAGTTGGACTCGCCGGCATTGTAGATGACGCCGATGGTCTTGACGCCGGGGACGAGCGTCTTGATGAGCTCGAGGTGCGGCTCCACCGGCAGCATGTCGCTCACGCCGGTGACGTTGCCGCTGGGCGCCTCGGGGTTGGTGACGATGCCGGCGCCGACCGGGTCGGTGACGGCGGTGAAGACGATCGGCGTGGTCTGGTCGGCCTTGACCACGGCCTGGGTGGTCGGGGTGGCGACGCCGAGGACCAGGTCGAGGCCCTCGCCCGCGAACTTCTGGGCGATGGTCGAGGCGGTCGCCATGTCGCCCTGGGCGTTCTGGTCGTCATAGGTGATGTTGCTGAAGCCCTTCTCGGCGAGGGCTTCCTTGAACCCCGTCACGGCCGCATCGAGCGCCGGATGGGTGACGATCTGGGTGATGCCGATCTTGTAGGCCTTGCTCGTGTCGGCGCTGGGGGCCGCCGAGCTCGTGTCGCTCGAGGCTGGAGTGCTGCCGCAGCCGGAAGCGACCGCGACGGCGACCGCCAGGGCGATCAGGAGGGCGGTCATGCCCACCTTGCTCAGATGACGCATGGTGCTCCTTTCGGACTTTCGGACGGTCGCGGTATTGTATGGGGCTTCCGGTGCGCACCACAAGCACGGGCTCACCTTTATGCAAGGACGACTCGGGTCACTCATCGCCTTCGTTCGGGGAGCCGGAGTCGACCGGGCGCTCATGCATCGCCGGTGCATCGATACCCGCGCGCGCGATGACCGGCGAAGAGAGGGGCGGCGGGCCGATGGCCCGCCGCCCCTCTCGAGACAGCCGTCTGCTCGAGCCGGCGGCGCGTCCGGGGGCGGGCCTCCCGCCCCTCCCCGCGCCGCTCAGGCCTTGACGAAGCCCGAGGTCCGCTCCTTGAAGCGCTCGACCGAGTTGATCGGGATGTCGAGCACCTTGCTGATGTTGAACTTGGCCTCCATCATGCCCGGCAGCGCCGGGTGCGTGGACGAGGTCATGGTGAGAAGGCCGAGGCCGTGGTCCTGCCGGATGGTCTCCATGGCGACGGGATCACTGAGGTCGCGCGTGGTGCAGCCGAGCTTGCCGGCCACGTACTCCTTGGCTTCCTTGAGACGCATACGCCTGGTCATCTGCATCCGCGCGACGAGGTCTCCCGCCGCGCGCATACCGCCCATGCCGGACGCCTGCGTGTGAGCGCCCTCCATACCGAGAGGGTCGCCCGTGCCCACCTAGTAGCCGTCGATCTTGAGGATCTCGACGAAGGCCTTGCTGGCCCGTGAGGTGGCGTCGGCGGGCGGGAACAGGCACGTCGGCACGCCGCCGACGCCCATGCCCACGTTGACGTGCACCGGGATCGTCGCGACCTCGGCGGCCGGCTTGATGAAGGTGATCGCCCGGGCGATGTTCCAGGCGGTCGACTTGCCGGTGTTGATGTTGACGGCCGGCCCGTAGATGCTGGCGCCGGCCGCGGTCACCATCTCCAGCTGCTTCTTGGGCCACATGCCGGCGAGGCGCTCACCGTCGAACTCGAGCTGGCCGTGCATGCCGAGCACGAACTCGCTGGCCATGCCGATCTCGATGCCCAGCCAGGGGTACTTCTCGCGAAGTAGGCGGCAGGCGGTGAGGGCGGCGAGGAAGTCGGCGTCGCCCGCCGCCCCCGTCGTGTCCATGTCGATGCCGTCGGCGCCGGCCTCGATCATCGCGTCGGCGACGAACTCGATGTCCTCGACCAGCATCCCGCAGGCCTCGACCTGGGCGTCGCGCGCCTCGTCGATCTTGCCCAGCGGCAGCAGCTCCGACCAGTTGGGGATGGGGCCGTCCGGCTTCGAGTAGCGGCCCAGGTCGGGCATGGCGCCGTACTGCACCGGGTTGGTGAGCAGCGCCTGGGCGATCTTCATGCTCTGGCCCTCGTGGGCCACGTTGGTCTTGACCGCCTTGTAGGAGTAGTCGGCCTGCCACAGCTCGGGCATGTCGACGCCGAGCAGCGTCTCGTAGCTCTGCAGGTCCTGCACGCGGTTGCCGATGTGCTTGGTCCCGGTGCCGTCGTTGCTGAGCACGACCTCTTCGCCGATGTCGACCGCGGTGAAGCGCGCGGCCGATGCGTAGATGTCGAGCAGGTGATCGAGCTCGTCCTGCGTCAGTTCGGGGACCTTGGCCTTCTTGGCCGCGATCTGGGTACCTGCCTCGAGATCGGCCTTGATCTCGGAGCGCGTCATCTCGACGAGCGACCCGTCACCCATGCGCGTGGGGATCTTGGGCTCCAACAGCATCACCTCCGTGCTTCGTCCGTCCGCCTCGGGGCCCTCCGGGCCGGCGGTCGCTCACTAGCTCTTCCGTGCAGTAGTCCGTCCGCCTCGGGGCCCTCCGGGCCGGCGGTCGCTCACTAGCTCTTCCGTGCAGTAGTCCGGATCGACCGCCTGCGCCGTGGCGCGCGAGGCCCGCGAGCTACCACGTTGAGAGCGAAGCGATGCGACCACTGTGCGGCGGGCCTCCGCGCGCCAGTCTACAGCCGCGTCCTCGGGACGCGCCACCGCCCGGGCACGGCCCCTGCGCCGGGGGTCCGGGCGGCGCCGCGGGGTACCGGCGCGTCCTCCGGAACGGCCCCGCTTCGAGCCTGCTGGAGCCGGCGGGCGGGTTCGAACCGTCGACCTGCCGCTTACAAGGCGGCTGCTCTGCCAACTGAGCTACGCCGGCCCGCCGACAGTCTACCCCAGGCGGCGGCGGCTCCTACCCGCGGCTATACTCGTGTGATGGAAGAGAGGCCACAGGGCAGGCGGCGCCGGCGCTCGCCGCGCTCACCCGGCGCATTTTCGCTGACCGCCGCGCTGGTCGTCGCCGTGGTGGTCGTGGCGGCGGCGGTCCTCGCCGCGCCCCGCACGTCTCCGGCGGCCTCTGCCCCGCCGGCCCGTTCCGCCGCCGCGCCGGCGGCAGTCACCGATTCCGCCCCGACCGTCAAGGCGCGCAGCGGCATCGTCCTGCGGCGCGCCGAGGGCGGCGAGGTGCTCTGGAGCAAGCGTCCCGACCTGCGGCTCGCGCCGGCCTCCTGCACCAAGATCATGACGGCCCTCCTGGTGCTGGAGCACTTCAGGGGCCGCCTCGACCGGTACGTGCGCGCGCCCGCCGCAGTCAGCGGGCAGCAGACGGTCGCCATCGGGCTCCGCCCGGCGGACCGCATCACCGTCCGCCAGGCCCTGCGCGCGATGCTCGTCAAGAGCGCCAACGACGCCACGCTCACCCTCGCCGTCGCCGTCGCCGGCAGTGAGAAGGCGTTCGTGCGGCGCATGAACCGGCGCGCCGCCCAACTCGGGCTCGGCAACACCCACTTCGTCAACAGCCGCGGCAAGGACGCGACGCCGCCACTACTCGTGTGCCCGCGACCTGGGCGAACTCGGCCGCTACGTGTGGAACAAGTCGGCCGTGTTCCGCGGCGTCGTCGCGACCAGGTCGACCGTCGTCAGGTGGCCGCCGTCCCACCGCGTGCGCGTCACGTCGCACAACCGGCTGCTCGACCTGGAGTGGGGCGACGGCATCAAGACCGGCGCGACCACCAAGGCCGGCAAGGTCCTCGTCGGCTCGGGCACGCCGAGCGGCGCGTCAGGCGCGGTGCCGCTCATCGTCGTGACGATGAAGGAGCCGTCGCGCGACCAGGAGCTCAAGGACGCGGTCGCGCTGTTCCGGTGGGCCGCGCTCCAGTGACACCGCGCGGGCGGCCGGTCGGCGCCGCCCCCGTCGCGCGGGGTGCGCTCCTCGTCCTTGCCGCCCTCGCCGCGCTCGCGCTCGCCGCCGCGCTCGCCGGCTGCGGCGGCGGATCGGCCGCCGGCCCCTCGTCCACCGGCACCGCTCCACCCGAGGTCGAGGCGTGGAGCGGCATCCTCATCGAGCGCGAGTCAGGACGTGTGCTCTGGAGCAAGGACCCCGACCGTGAGCTCGCGCCGGCCTCCTGCACCAAGATCATGACGGCGCTTCTCACGCTGGAGCGCGTCAAGGACCTGGACGCCTACGCCACGGTGCCCGACATCCCCCTGCCCCAGAAGGTCGGAGTCGGCCTCGTGCCCGGCGACCGCATCACCATCCGTGAGGCGCTCACCGCCCTCCTGGTCAAGAGCGCCAACGACGCCGCCCTCACGCTCGCCGCCTACGTCGCCGGCAGCGAGCCCAGGTTCGTGAAGCTCATGAACCGACGCGCGCGGGAGCTCGGCCTCACGCACACCCACTTCACGAACAGTCGCGGCTCCCCGGAGGACGGGCACTACTCGTCCGCCCGGGACCTGGCCGGCCTCGGCCGCGTGGCCATGCTTGACGCCACCTTCCGGGACCTGGTGAGCACCAAAGCAGCGGTGATCCACTACCCGCCCGACGCGGCGGTACCCGTGGAGAACCACAACCGCCTGCTCGACTACCCCTGGGGCGACGGCATCAAGACAGGGGCGACCGCCGCGTCGGGCAAGGTCCTGGTCGGCTCCGGACGGCCCGGCCCGGTCGCGCTCATCGTGGTGACCATGCACGAGCCCACGCGCGAGCAGGAGGTCAAGGACGCGGTGGCGCTCTTCGACTGGGGCACGGCCGAGTACCTGCGGCGCTCGGCCGCCTCGTCGCCCTCCCCGTGACTCTCCCTGACGGGGACGGCCGCCGGACGCCCGGTCACACGAGCTGCGCCTTCCACCCCCGCGTGAGGAGCCGGCGACGGGCGCGGCCGAGCGCTTAAAGGGCGAGGCCCCGCGGGGAACGGGGCCTCTCGTACAAGGGCTTGGGGCAACCCTCGTTGTGGGGGGGCCTTCGCTTGCCAGCGAAAGGAGCCACTTAGAGGATCCCCCGCGCGTGTTGCGGGCGTGTGAAGGGGAGCGAACCACCGCGAAGTTGCCGTTGGCGCAGGGTTAGGAGGACTGCGGCCGCAGGACGCCGGTGTCCAGGTGGTCTGAAGAAGGGCAGCGCGGATCCTGTGAGTGAAGCGGGATCCGCGCCTGGAGGTGGCCGAAGGCCGGCGAGCAGGGCCGCTGTTGGGAGCGGCCGCCCCGCCGGCCTTCTGGCCATGGTCCGCCCGGGGCCGGGGCGAACCAAGAAGATAGGAGGTACCAGCGCTGGGCTGGCAGCGGGCTTCTCGGAGACGGGAAGCGTCGCAAGGCGGACACTAGGAGCACCGTATTGAGCACTGGTTAGCCAAATATTAACCAATATGAAGAGAGCAGGCCGAAAGCTCTTTCTAATGCCCTTGTTTTTGGTGAGGTTCAGGTTCGCTTTCCGCGACGGCGAACGACAGGGAGAGCCGCCTCCCTGAGGCCGAGGTCTGGTTCAAGGCAAGGAAAGCTGCTCGGCGGATGTGTCCTCCCCGCCGTCCAGAAGACGGCGCAGGCCGTCCTCGTCGACCACCGCGACGCCCAGGCTCTGCGCCTTCGCCAGCTTGGAGCCGGGGTCCTCGCCGGCGACCACGAAGTCCGTCGCCTTGCTCACGGACCCGCTCACGCGCCCCCCCGCGGCCTCGATCAGCCCCTGGGCCTGGCCGCGCGTGAGCGCCGGCAGCTTGCCGGTGAGCACGAAGGTCTTGCCGGTGAGAGGGCCGGACGGCCTGGCCGGCGCGTCCTCCACCAGGCGCACGCCGGCCGCGCGCAGCTTGTCGATCGTCTCCCGGTTGTGGGCGTCGCCGAGGTACTGCTCCACGGCCTCGGCGACCACAGGGCCGATGCCGGGCACCTCGGCGAGGTCCTCGGCGCTCGCGGCGATCAGCGCATCCATGCTCGGGTACCGCTCCACGAGCGCCTGCGCGGTCACCGTCCCCACGTGCCGGATGCCGAGCGCGTACAGCACCCGCGCGAACGGCCGCTGCCGGGACTCCTCGATGGCCGCGAGCACCTTGTCGGCGCGCCTGGCCTCGACGATCGCCTGCTCCCCCTCCTCGCTCTTGCGGGTCCTGGCTCCGAACCCGGGGAGCGCGACGACGCGGCCGGCCTCCAGCCGCACGAAGTCGTCGCGCCGGAGGCCGTACAGGTCGGCGACGTTGCGGATGAGCCCTTGCCCGTGCAGCAGCGCGACGGTCTCCTCGCCGATGCCCTCGATGTCCATGGCGCCCTTGCTCACGAAGTGCTTGATGCTCTCCACGAGCTGCGCCGGGCAGGAGCGGTTGGGACAACGCACGGCGACCTCGCCGGTCTCGCGCACCGTCTCTGAGCCGCAGGCCGGGCAGACGTGCGGCATGGCGTACTCCGGCAGCGCCTGGTGCCGCGCCTCGCGGCTCACGCGGCGCCCCTCCCCGTCGTCGGTCTCGCCCGTGGTGACGGGGCCGACCACCTGCGGGATCACGTCCCCGGCGCGCTGCACGATGACGTCGTCGCCGGCGCGGATGTCCTTGCGGCGGATGTCGTCCACGTTGTGGAGCGTGGCGCGCTCCACGGTCACGCCGCCGACGAACACCGGCTCGAGCACGGCGAACGGGGTGAGCACCCCCGTCCTCCCCACGTTGACCTCGATGCTGTGCAGGCGCGTGACCATGGTGGTGGGCGCGAACTTGAAGGCTATCGCCCAGCGCGGGTCGTGCGCGACGCTGCCCAGCACGCGCTGCGCCTCGAACGCGTCCACCTTGACGACGGCGCCGTCGATGTCGTAGTCGAGCTCGCCACGGCGCTCCTCCCAGCGGCGGCACGCCGCGGCGACCTGCTCGATGCCGTCCACCGTGACGATGTCCGGGTTGACCTTGAACCCCGCCTCTCGCAGCCAGTCCAGCGCGCTGTGGTGGTCCTGCAGGTCCAGGCCCTCCGAGTAGCCGACCGCGTAGCACCAGACGTCGAGCGGGCGAGAGGCGGCCAGCCGGGGGTCGAGCTGGCGGATGGAGCCGGCGGCGGCGTTCCGCGGGTTGACGAAGGCGCTCTGGCCCGCGGTCAGGCGGGCCTCGTTGAGCCGGTCGAAGGCGGCGAGCGGCAGGTAGACCTCGCCGCGCACCTCCACTACCGGCGGCGGGTCGGCCACGCGCAGGCGCAGCGGCACAGAGCCGACGGTGCGGAGGTTGGCGGTGACGTCCTCCCCCACGTCGCCGTTGCCGCGCGTGGCCCCGACCGTGAACACGCCGTCGCGGTACGTGAGCGAGATGGCGAGGCCGTCGATCTTGGGCTCCACCACGTAGCGCAGCCGGACCTCGTCCAGGCCGCGCGCCTCGAGGTACCGGCGGTTGCGCTGGTCCCAGGCCAGCAGCTCCCCCTCGTTGCGCGCGTTGGCGAGTGAGAGGAGCGGCTCCAGGTGGCGGTACTGGGTGAACCCCTCGAGCGGGGGGGCGCCTACACGCTGGGTGGGCGAGTCGGGAGCGCGCAGCTCCGGGTGCTCCGCCTCGAGCGTCTGCAGCTCGCGGAACAGGGCGTCGTACTCGGCGTCGTCGATCTCCGGGCGGTCGAGGACGTAGTACAGGTACGCGTGGTGGTTGATGATCTCTCGCAGGGCGGCGGCCCTGGCCGCCGCGTCAGCCTCGCTCACCGCATCCCCCTTGTGGGCCGCCGCGCCCGGGCGCGGCGGCGTCGTCTCGCTGGTGGTACCCGGCCGCGCGGCCGGGCTCACGCCCCCTTCGTGGTGGCCGCGCCGCCCTCGCCGCCCAGGCAGAGCGCGAGCAGCTCGCCGGGCCGGTCGAGCCAGTGGTCCGGCCTCGCCGCGAGGAGCTCCTCGCGGCCGAACACGCCCCAGGCCACAGCCGCCGTCGCCATGCCCGCCGCGCGGCCGGCCTGGATGTCGAACGGGCTGTCGCCGATGTAGATCGAGCCCTCCGGAGGGGCGCCGAAGCGCTCCAGGCACAGGAGCAGCGGCGCCGGCGCAGGTTTGTGCTCGGTCGTATCGCTCGCCGTGACCACCACCTCGAAGTGCTCACGCAGCCCGACGGCGCGGAACGCCATCTGGGTCGTGTCCGCGCTCTTGCTGGTGACGACGCCGAGCCGCTTGCCCGCCGCTCGCAGCGCGTCCAGCACTTCGGAGACCCCTGCGTACCCGCGGATGAGCTCGTCGTGCCGGCGATGGTTGTACTCGCGATAGGTGTCGTAGAGCGCCTGCGCCCGCTCCTCCGAGAGGCGCCGCATCTGCTCCATCAGTGGCCGCCCCACGCCGGCGAGGATCACCTCGTCGGGCAGTTCCGCCTGCAGCACCGTCCGCGTGGCGTGCCGGAACGACTCGACGATGAGCTCCACCGTGTCGACCACCG
Source organism: uncultured Actinomycetes bacterium (assembly GCA_963764225.1). GTDB lineage: Bacteria > Actinomycetota > Thermoleophilia > UBA2241 > UBA2241 > CAIXSE01. Next base: position 515,736 of record CAVXRL010000007.1, on the reverse strand, counting down.
TGCCGTCCAGGTCGAACACCACGGGGTCGTAGCCACTACCGGTCACGGAGGCGCTCCAGGTCGAGGTCCCAGCTCGCGAGGTCGGTGAGCAGGTCGGGGTCGAGCAGGTCGTAGCGCAGCGGGGTGACCGCCACCGCGCCCGACGCGACGACGTCGAAATCGGTGTCGACCCAGTCGCCGGAAGCCGGGTGCTCGCAGTCCAGGTAGTGCTCGCCGCCCGGGCCGGTCTCGTCCTCCGCGAGGGACACGAAGTCGTAGGCGCTGGCGCCGCCGAGCCTGGCCGGCCGGATGCCGGTGATGCCGGCCAGCGGCCTGTCCGGCAGGTTGATGTTGAGGATGCTGTGGCGCGGCAGCCCGCGCTCGATGACGTGGCCCACCATGGCGCGGAGGATGGGCACGGCCTCGTCGAGCCAGCCCGCGTCGAGCGCCTCCACCGAGAAGGCGAGCGCCGGGTGGCCGCGCAGGGCGGCCTCGAACGCCGCGCCCACGGTGCCGGAGTACGTGGTGTCGGCGCCCATGTTGCCGCCCGCGTTGATCCCGCTCACCACGAGGTCCGGCACCGGACAACGCACGCCGAGCAGCGCGATGCGCACGCAGTCCGAGGGCAGGCCGTCGCAGGCGAGGCCCTCGTAGCCGTCGCCGAACGTGCGCCGCCGCAGCTTGAGGGCGCGGCGCACGGTGATGCCCCGTGCCACCGCACTGGTGTTGCGGTCGGGGGCGAGGGTGGTGACGTCCCCCAGCCCGTCCAGAGCCCGGCGCAGCACGGCGATGCCGGGCGCGTCGATGCCGTCGTCGTTGGTGAGGAGGATCTGCAGGGCCACGAGGGCGATTCTAGCTGAAGCCCCGCTCGACATCGCCTCACGACGACCGAGGAGGAAGCGCGGCACGGCAGGAATGCTCCCGCCCCCGTCGTAGGAGAGGCGAACGCAAGGCTGAGAAGGGGCCAGGTGATCACAGCGACGCGTGTCTCCAGCGACGGCGACGCCAGACGGACGGGCGTTCGGCGGGGCGTCGCCCTCCTCGCGGCCCTCACCGGCGTCTCCGCCCTGGTCACGGTGCTCGGCCCCGGCTATCTCTGGCCGCTGTTCCTCGTCCCGCTGGTGCTGGCGGCCGTCTTCTTCTTCGAGCTCGGCAGCCTCGCCGTCACCGTCTGGCTCGGCAACTTCTTCGTGCTCTACTACAGCTTCGCCGGTCCGGCGACGGCGGAGGCGGTGCGCCAGGCGCTGCTCGGCACCGCCCTCTTCTTCGCCTGCGGCCTGCTGCTGGGCCGCGTCCAGCGCCGCGGTCGCAACGCGCAGCGCGAGCTCGCCGCCTCCACGCTCACCGACCGGCTCACCGGTCTCTACAACTACGGTACGTTCGTCGACTACCTGCACAACGAGATCACCAAGGTCGACCGCTACGGCGGCGAGCTCTGCCTGCTCATGCTCGACCTCGACCACTTCAAGCAGTTCAACGACCGGCACGGCCACGAGGCAGGCAACCGGCTGCTGCGCACTCTCGGCGCGGACATCCGGTCGCTGGTGCGCACGGCCGACCTCGCGGCGCGTTACGGCGGCGAGGAGTTCGCCGTGCTCATCCGCGGCGACGAGACGCACGGCTACGAGCTGGCGGAGCGCCTGCGCCGCGCCGTCGAGAGCCGCAGCATCGAGGTCCACGGAGAACCGGTGTGCACCACCCTCTCGGCCGGCGTCGCCACGTACCCGGCGGGGGCCGGCGACGAGGCGGAGCTGATCGAGGCGGCGGACGCCGCGCTCTACGAGAGCAAGCGGCGCGGCCGCAACCGCGTCACCATCTTCACGGGTGTGGCCGGCGAGAAGGAACTGCCGGCGAGCCTGACCGCCTGAGCACTCGGGGCCGGGCCTGCGCGGCGACGGCCGGCCGACCCACGCGCCTCACTCCGCGAACGTCACGCGCGGCAGCCGCGTGTCGGCGCGCGCGAACGCCTCCCCGCAGAACAGCTCGACGCCGTTGCGCGCCAGCAGGTGCTGCTGCTCGGCATCGCGCACACCGGTGGCGATGAACTGGGCGCCGACGCGGCCGGCGAAGCGCACCAGCAACTGGACCACCTCCACCGCGGTGAGGTCGTTCGCCAGCGCCGGCACGAACACGGGATCGAGGCACAGGAAGTCGGGGCGCGCCTCGGCGATCAGCTCCAGCGCCGTGAACTGCGCCCCCAGCCCGGACACGCAGAGCTGGAAGCCCAGGTCGCGCACGTCGGCCAGCGTGCGGAGCGTCGAGGCGGAGTTGGCGCCGAGGTCGGAGGCGTCGATGTCGAACACCACGTGCTGCGGCACCAGTTCCTGGTTGAGCGAGTAGAACTCGCTGACGGCCACCACCGCCGCGTTGGGGAGCTCGCCCGCGGCGCAGCCGAGGAACAGCAGATCGTCGGGCCCCATGCCGGACGCCGCCGAGACCGTCGCCTCCCTCGCGGCGATGCCGTAGGAGGCGAGCACCTGCGAGCGGCGCGCCACGTCGAGCAGCACGTCGGGCAGGCGCAAGGGCGAGTAGAACGGGCCGCGGACGCTGCTGCGGTAGCCGATGACCTCGCGGGCCTCGGGGTCCACGACGGGCTCGAACAGCGGCTCGAGGTCTCCCCGCGAGACGCAGTCGGCCAGGGTGTCCTCGAGGTCCTTGTCGTACAGCGCCGCCTGCTCGCCGGCCGCCTGCATCGCGAGCGCCAGCCCGCGCTGCAGGTTCTGCTCGAACGTCTGCTCGGGGTCCGCCGCGAGCACGGCGGAGCCCACCGAGGGGTGCACGCGGTCGTACACGCCGGGGGCGAGGTCGTTGAGCAGCAGAGACTGCAGCCGCTCGTACACGCGCCGGGTGACCGCCGCCAGGTCGTCGTCGGCGATGACGACGGCGGAGCGCGGCGGCGAGAGCAGCACGATGAAGGCGTCGTCCGTGAGCGTGAAGTCGCTGATCACGTCGAGGCGCCGGAGGGTGCTGCCCACCATGCCCTCGAGGTTGGCGGCCACGGCGTCGAGGATGTCGCCGACGATGCGCCAGCCGAACACCGGCTCGAGGCGCCCGTAGCGGGCGAGACTCACGTACAGGAGCGCGACCTGGCCGGACTTCTCGAGCTCGAGCCGGATGGAGTCGGCGACCAGGTTGAGCGACGGGAGGCGCGAGGGACCGTCGCTGACGAGACCGCGGAGTGTGGTCTGCGCCTTGCGAAGGGCCTCGTCTGTCGGTCGCTCCACGCTCACCCTCCGGGTGGCTCAGGTCGCCTTCTGCTTCTCCTTGGACTTGCCGTCGTCGGACGGCTTGCCCTTGCTGTCGGAGGAGCCGTCGCCGGAAGAGCTCTCGCTGGAGCCGGAATCCGACGAGGTCTCGCCCGACCCGGTCTCCTTGCCGCCGCCACGCCGGCCGGATCCCTTGCCGTAGTCGGTGGTGTAGAAGCCGGAGCCCTTGAAGTGGATCGCCACCGGGTGCAGCACCTTGCGCAGCGTGCCGCCGCACTTCTCGCACGCGGTGAGCGGGTCGTCGCTCATCCTCTGCATGACCTCGAACGAGGCCCCGCACTCGTCACACTGATATTCGTAGATAGGCACGCAGGAGTCTCCCGAACATGGTCACAAGGAGCCTGAGTGTAGCACAGGCCCGGCCGCGGCACGCCGCCCCGCGCGGCCGCCTCAGGGAGCGAACGGCGGCAGGTGGCCGGCCACGATCAGGTCCGGCTCCCAGCGGCGGATGCGCCGCCAGGACTCGAGCAGTGCCGGACCCTCCCAGCCCTCAGGCGTCTCCATGGCGTCGAACGAGGAGCGCCCGGGGCCGATCGTGTCGCCGCACAGCACGACGCGTCCGCGGTCGGTGTCCGCGGCGAGGCTGATGTGGCCCTCGCAGTGGCCCGGCGTGAGCGCCCACTCCACGCCGGGCGCCAGCTCGCCCGACTCGCCGCTCAGGCGCTCCAGCGGCAACAGCTCGAGCACGCCGCCGGCCATGACCCAGTACGGCGACTGCGTCTCGAGCTCGTGCACCACGACGGGGGCCATGAGTGCGGCGCAGGCGCCGGCGTGGTCGAGGTGGGCGTGCGTGAGCACCACCAGGTCGACGTCGCCCGCGGAGAGACCCCGTGCCTCCAGGGCCCTGAGCACGGGGTCGTTCTGCAGCGGCAGGCCCGGGTCGACCACGATCGTCCTGGGCCCACGCAGCAGCACGGTGTTGGGGAACGTGGTCATGCCGACCACCGGCCGGCGCTCGCGCAGGGCGCGGTACTCGACGAACGCCTCCGGCGAGCGGTGCTCGGGAAGCACGTCCACCGTGTCGCCCTCCACGCTGAAGACGAACCTGGCCGTCGGGATGAGGATGTCGAGCTGGTACGTCACGGCGCCGTCAGGCCTCCGCGTCGACCGGGTCGTCGCGCGCGTACAGGAAGTCGACCTTGTCCAGGTTGAGGATGATGAAGGGCGCCGTCTCGGCCAGCTCCATGGTGTTCTTGTGGTAGATGCGCACCTTGGAGAGCGTGAGGCGGGTGTCGCTGAACGCGCGGATGTAGTCCGACGGCCGCCGCGAGCTGGCGCGCTGCCCGACGCCGAAGTAGGCGATGCCGATGATCTTGAACTCCCCGATGTAGGCCACGACCTCGAGCTCCTTGAACCCGCTCTCGCGCAGCGCTTCGACGCCGGGCCTGGCATCATCCATGCTCGTCTCCTTCTCGTGTGGCGGGCGGGGCGGTCTCCGCCCCGCCTGGAGGTCCCTCCTGGTCCGGCGCCGCCGGGCGCCCGGCGACGGAGCAGGGCGTCCCGGCGAAGGCGCGCAGGGCGCCGCGGCCCGGACGCGCGGCCACCCGGAGCCTGGCGAGCGCCTCGCGCCGCGACTCTCCGTGCCGCGGCGCGAACACCACACTCGCGGCGGCGCCGATCACGCCACCGAGGAGACCACTGCGCGCCTTGCCCATGACGCCACTCTATCCGTCCCGTCCCGCCTTGAGAAACGCCAGCGCGCCGTCCTGGACGTCCACCTTGATGGTGTCGCCCTCGCGGAACGCGCCGCCGAGCAGTTCGCGCGACAGCGGGTTCTCGATGAGCCGCTGGATGGCGCGCTTGAGCGGCCGCGCGCCGAACCGGGGGTCGTACCCCGAGTCCGCGACGAAGCGGCGCGCCTCCTCGGACACCTCCAGGCGCATGCCCTGGCCCTCGACGAGCAGCCGCACGTGCGCCAGCAGCAGCTCGACGATCTGCTCGAGCTCGGCGCGGCCGAGGCCGTGGAACACGATCGTCTCGTCGATGCGGTTGAGGAACTCGGGCCGGAACGTCTGCCGCAGCGCGTTCATCAGCCGGTCCTCGACGGCGTCGTAGTCCTCCTCCATGGTCTCGGAGTCGGGGATGAGCTGCGCGCCGACGTTGCTGGTCATGATGACCACGGTGTTCTTGAAGTCGACCGTGCGGCCCTTGTTGTCCGTGAGACGGCCGTCGTCCAGCACCTGGAGCAGCATGTTGAAGACGTCCGGGTGCGCTTTCTCGATCTCGTCGAACAGCACGACGCTGTACGGGTGCCGGCGGACCGCCTCGGTGAGCTGGCCGCCCTCCTCGTAGCCCACGTACCCGGGCGGCGAGCCGACGAGGCGGCTCACGGAGAACTTCTCCATGTACTCGCTCATGTCGAGCCGGACCATGGCGCTCTCGTCGTCGAAGAGGAACTCGGCCAGGGCCCGGGCGAGCTCGGTCTTGCCCACGCCCGTCGGGCCGAGGAACAGGAACGAGCCGATCGGGCGCTTGGGGTCCTTGAGCCCGGCGCGCGCCCTGCGGACGGCCTCGGACACCGCGACCACCGCCTTGTCCTGGCCGATGACCCGCCCGTGGAGCCGCTCCTCCATCTTCAGGAGCTTCTCCGCCTCCTCCTCCTTCATGCGCTGCACCGGGATGCCGGTCCACTGGCTGACGATGCCGGCGATGTCGTCGCCGTCGATGGTGGCCTCGGCGATGCCCTTGTCGGCCAGCCAGGCCTCCTTGGCGGTGACGAAGGTGTTCTGGATCCTGTCGGTCTGCTCCTTGAGCTGCGCCGCGCGCTCGTAGTCCTGCGCCTCGACGGCGGCGGCGCCCTCGCGCGCCAGCTCCTGCAGCCGCCGCTCCATCTCGCGCAGGTCCGGCGGCAGCATGGTGGCCTCGATGCGCATCTTGCTGGCCGCCTCGTCGAGCAGGTCGATCGCCTTGTCCGGAAGGAACCGGTCGCCGATGTAGCGGTCGCTCAGCACGGCGGCCTCGCGGATGGCCTCGTCCGTGATCTTGACCTTGTGGTGCGCCTCGTACTTGTCGCGCAGCCCCTCGAGGATCGCCATGGTCTCCTCGACCGTCGGCTCCCCCACGAGGATCGGCTGGAAGCGGCGCTCGAGCGCGGCGTCCTTCTCGATGTTCTCGCGGTACTCGTCGAGGGTCGTGGCGCCGACGCACTGCAGCTCACCGCGGGCCAGCATCGGCTTCATCATGTTGCTCGCGTCCATGGCGCCCTCGGCCGCGCCGGCCCCGACCACGGTGTGCAGCTCGTCGATGAAGAGGATCACGTCCTTGCTGCGCTGGATCTCGTCCAGCGCCCCCTTGAGCCGCTCTTCGAACTCGCCGCGGTACTTGGCCCCGGCCACCATGCCGCCGAGGTCGAGCGCGAGCACGCGCTTGTCGCGCAGCGGCTCGGGGACGTCGCCGTCCACGACCTTCTGCGCGAGCCCCTCGGCGATCGCCGTCTTGCCCACGCCCGGCTCGCCGATGACGACCGGGTTGTTCTTGGTCCGGCGGCTCAGGACCTGGATCACGCGCTTGATCTCCTCGTCGCGGCCGATGACCGGGTCGAGCTTGTCGTCCCGGGCCAGCACGGTGAGGTCGCGCGTGTACCTGGCCAGCATGCTCTCGCCGGTGGCCTGGCCCTCGTAGTCCACGCCGCTGGCGCGGATCTGCTGCAGGGCCTTCATGATGCCCTCCTCGGTGACGCCGAGGTCGCGCAGCGTGGCGCCGCCCGGGCCGTCGCCCTCGAGCAGGATGCCGAGCAGCAGGTGCTCGGTGCCGACGAAGGCGTCGCCCATGGCCTGCGCCTTCTGGCCGGCGATGTCGAGCGCGGCCTTGGCGCGCGGCGTCAGGTAGAGCTGGTCGCCGGCCTCGGGGCCGCCGAGGCGGCCGGCTCCGGCGGTCTGCAGGTAGTGGTTGGCGCGCGCCATGGCCGTGCCCTTGTCGACGCCGAGCAGGTTGAAGATCTGCTCGACGACGCCGCCCGGCAGGCTGAGCACGCCGATCAGCAGGTGCTCCGTGCCGAGCTGGTTGCCCGGCGCCCGGCGTACGATGCCCTGCGCCGTCTCGAGCGCCTCACGCGCGCGCTCGGAGAATCTGTTCATGTCCATAGGGGTCCTCACTCGTCGATCTGTCCTGGGCGTCCCAGGGTCCTGTGGGATGGGGCCGGGAGACGGCCACCCGCGGCGCAGCGCCGCGCCGCTCTGTCGCCGGCGCGCCGCTCAGGCGTGCCGGCGGCGCCGGCCGACGTGCACGACCTGGCTCCGCGCGACCGGCACGAGCTCCAGGCGGTGGGAGCGCTCCACGCGCTCGACCTCCTGGCGCATCGTCTCGGCGGCCTCGGCCAGCTGCTGCTGCATGAGCTGCATCTGGCACTGCAGGGCCTGGAGCTGCTCCTCCATGGCCAGCACCCGCTCCACGCCGGCCAGGTTGAGGCCGATCTCGGTGAGCTCCTGGATGCGCTGGAGTCGCTCGACGTCGCGCCGCGAGTACCGGCGCGTCTTGCCGGCGGTCCGCTGCGGGCGCACGAGCCCGCGCCGCTCGTAGAGGCGGAGCGTCTGCGGGTGCATGCCCGCCAGCTCCGCCGCCACGGAGATCATGAAGAGCGGTCTGTCGTTGTCGTCGTCTCGTCGTCTCATGACGGGTCTCCGCCGTCGTCACGTCCTGCCGTCAGCTGGTGCTGCGCGGGTCCGCGAGCGTCGCCCCCAGCTTCTCGAACAGCTGCTTCTGTTCCTTGTTCAGCTTGCCCGGGATCTGCACCCGGAGCTTGACCAGGAGATTGCCGCTGCCGCCCTTGAGCTTGGGCATGCCCTTGCCCTTGAGCCGCAGTGTACGCCCGTCCTGGCTGCCGGCGGGCACTTTGAGCGAGACCCTGCCGCCGCCGGGCGTGGGCACGTTGACCGTGGCGCCGAGCGCGGCCTCGGCGACCGTGACCGGCACTTCGACGATCAGGTCGTCACCGCGGCGCTCGAACAGGTCGTCGGTCTCGACGCGCACGCGTACGTAGAGGTCGCCGGCCGGACCGCCGCGGAGGCCGGCCTCTCCCTTGCCCTTGATGCGGATCTTGCTGCCGTCCTTGACGCCCGCCGGGATCTTGACGTTGTACCGGCGGGTGCGGGTCTGGACGCCCGTGCCGTGACACGTGGGGCACGGGTCCTCGATGATCGTGCCCTGGCCGTGACAGCGCGGGCACGGCTCGCTGAGCGCGAACGGGCCCTGGTTGCGCGAGATCACGCCGCGGCCCTGGCACTCCGGGCAGACCTTGGGCGTGGTGCCGGGCCGCGCCCCGCTGCCGTGGCAGGTCACGCAGGTGTCCGGCTTCTCGACCGGCACGCGCACGGTGACCCCGTTCAGCGCGTCCTCGAACGAGACGGTGACGTCGGCCTGCAGGTCGTCGCCCCGCTGGGCCTGCCTGCGGCGGCCGCGCCCGGCGCCGCCCGCCGCGCCGCCGAACAGGTTGCCGAGGATGTCGCCGAGGTCTCCCATCTCGAACTGGGCGCCTCCGCCCTGCTGCTGCCACTGCTGGTACATGCGCGGGTCGAAGCCCTGCGCGCCGCCGGCGCCCGGCCGGAAGCCGCCTCCGCCGGGCCCCGCGCCGAAGGCGCCGAGCCGGCTGAGCTCGTCGTACTGCTTGCGCTTCTCGGGGTCGGAGAGCGTCTCGTAGGCCGTGCTGACCTCCTTGAACTTCTCCTCCGCCGCCGTGTTGCCGGGGTTCTTGTCGGGGTGGTTCTCGCGCGCCAGCTTGCGGAACGCCTTCTTGATCTCGTCCTGGGAGGCGTTCTTGGAGACTCCGAGTGTCTGATAGTAGTCGGCCATCTCCGCCCGCTACCTGGCCACGATGACCTTGGCAGGGCGCAGCAGCTTGCCGTGCAGCAGGTAGCCGCGCTCCAGGACCTGGGTCACCGTGCCCTCTTCGTACTCCTCGGACGGCTGGGTGACGATCGCCTCGTGGTACTCGGGGTCGAACGTCGTGCCCGGCTCGACCTCGATCTCTTCGAGGCCGTGCCCGGCCAGGGTGCCGCGCAGCTGGCCGGCGACCAGGTCGAGGCCGGCCAGCAACTGGCCCTCCTCGTGCTTGTCGGCGGCCTCGAGCGCGCGGCTCAGGTTGTCCATGACCGGCAGCAAGGACTCGACGACGGTCTCGGCCGCGCGCAGACGCTGCTCCTCCTTCTCGCGCTGCGAACGTTTGCGGTAGTTGTCCCACTCCGCCTTGAGCCGGAGCAGGTGGTCCAGGTAGTCGTCGCGCTCCTTGGTGACCGCGGCGAGCTCGTCGGCGACGGCCTGTGCGCCCGCCTCGGCGGGCCGAGCCTCGCCTGCCTCGGCCTGAGCCTCGGCGTCCTGCGCCTCTGCGGCCTTCTCGGCGGCCTTGGCCGCGGCGGCCTCGGCGGCCTTCGCGCGCTTCTGGTCCTGCGTCGTGTGCTTCCTGTCCGTCATGTCCGTTCTCAGTCTCGTCTCGTTCGTCTCGTGTGCGGCCTCACGGCCGCTCCGTCAGTGCCGGGGGGACCCGGCGGGGCGGCGACACCGCCGCCCGCCCCGCCGTTCTCCCCGGTCCTCGGCCTCAGATCTGGCTGGAGGAGGCATCGGCCGTCTGGCCCGTGCCGGCCTCGACCGTCTGGCCTGCACCGGACTCGACCGTCTTCTTGGCCTTGACCTCGATGCGCTGCGGCTTCTCCTCCTCGGCCTTCGGTACGGTGATCGTGAGGATGCCGTCCTCGTACCCGGCCTGGATCTCGCCGGCCTTGACGCCCTGCGGCAGTGCAAGGCTGCGCTGGAAGCTGCCGAAGCGGCGCTCGACGCGGTAGTAGCGCTCGTCCTCGACCTTCTCCTCGAACTTGCGCTCGCCCTTGATGGTGAGCACGTTGTCCTCGACCTCGATCTCGATGTCGTCGGGGTCCATGCCGGCGAGCTCGGCCTTGAGCACGACGGCGTCCTTCTTGTCGAAGACGTCCACCGCAGGCAGCCAGCTCTCCTGGCGCCCGCTCCAGACCTGGTCCACCAGCCGGTTGAACTGGTTCTGGACCTGGGTCATCTCGCGGAACGGGTCCCATCTGATGATCGCCATGATCGACCTCCTCTCGGTCTTGTCTTACCTTCGTCTCGCGCTTGTCTTACTTGCTCTCGTCTTCGTCGATGACCTCGTAGTCGGCCTCTTCGACGTTCTCGTCTTCCTGCGCCGAGCCCGAACCGTCGGAGCTCGCCGCCTGCTCCTGCTGCGCCTGCTGGTACACGGCCTCGGCGAGCTTGTGCGAAGCCTGCATGAGCGCGTCGGTCTTGGCCTTGATGGCTTCGACGTCGTCGCCCTCGAGCGCGGTCTTGAGCTCGCCCGACGCCGCCTCGATCTCGGACCTGGTGGAGTCGTCGACCTTGTCGCCCATGTCGCGCAGCGACTTCTCGGTGCTGTACAGCATGTTCTCGGCGCTGTTCTTGACGTCGGCCACCTCGCGCGCCCTCTTGTCCTCGTCGGCGTGCGCGTCGGCGTCCTTCATCATCCGCTCGATGTCCTGCTCGCTCAGGCCGCTGGACGCGGTGATGGTGATCTTCTGCTCGTTGCCGGTGCCGAGGTCCTTGGCGCTGACGTGCACGATGCCGTTGGCGTCGATGTCGAACGTGACCTCGACTTGCGGGATGCCGCGCGGCGCCGGCGGGATGCCCACCAGCTGGAACTTGCCGAGCGTCTTGTTGTAGGCCGCCATGTCGCGCTCGCCCTGGAGCACGTTGATCTCGACGCTGGTCTGGTTGTCGTCCGCGGTGCTGAAGATCTCGCTCTTCTTGGTCGGGATCGTGGTGTTGCGGTCGATGAGCCGGGTGAACACGCCGCCCTTGGTCTCGATGCCGAGGCTCAGCGGCGTGACGTCGAGCAGCAGCACGTCCTTGACCTCGCCGGCCAGCACGCCGCCCTGGATGGCGGCGCCGACGGCGACCACCTCGTCGGGGTTGACGCCCTTGTGCGGGTCCTTGCCGATGAGCTCCTTGACCTTCTCCTGCACCGCCGGGACACGGGTCATGCCGCCGACCAGGATCACGTGGTTGATCTCGCTCTTGCTGACGCCGGCGTCCTTGATCGCGCTCTCGACCGGCTTGACGACGCGCTGGACCAGGTCGTGCGTGAGCTCGTCGAACTTGGCCCGCGTCAGCGTGAGGTCGAGGTGCTTGGGCCCGTTCTCGTCGGCCGTGATGAACGGCAGGTTGATGGACGAGCTCATCGTCGTGGAGAGCTCGATCTTGGCCTTCTCCGCGGCCTCGTACAGGCGCTGCAGAGCCATCTTGTCGGCGCTCAGGTCGATGCCCTGGCTCTGCTTGAACTCCGAGACCATCCAGTCGACGACGGCCTTGTCGAAGTTGTCGCCGCCGAGGTGCGTGTCGCCGTTGGTGGAGCGGACCTCGAACACGCCCTCACCCAGGTCGAGGATACTGACGTCGAAGGTGCCGCCGCCCAGGTCGAAGACGAGGATCGTCTGGTCGTGCTCCTTGTCGAGGCCGTAGGCGAGCGCGGCCGCGGTGGGCTCGTTGATGATGCGCTTGACGTCGAGCCCGGCGATCTTGCCGGCGTCCTTGGTGGCCTGGCGCTGAGAGTCGCTGAAGTACGCCGGGACGGTGACGACCGCCTCGGTGACCTTCTCGCCCAGGTACTCCTCCGCGTCGCGCTTGAGCTTCTGCAGGATCATCGCCGAGATCTCCGGCGGCGAGTACGTCTTGCCGCCGATGTCGACGGAGGCGTCGCCGTTGGAGGCCTTGACCACGTGGTACGGCACGATCTTCATCTCTTCCGAGACGTCGCCGAACTTGCGGCCCATGAAGCGCTTGATGGAGAACACGGTGTTCTCCGGGTTCGTGACCGCCTGACGACGGGCGACGCTGCCTACGAGGCGCTCGCCGCTCTTCGAGAACGCGACCACAGACGGCGTGGTACGGCCACCCTCACTGTTGGGGATGACCGTCGGCTCGCCGCCCTCGAGCACGGCCATCGCGCTGTTGGTCGTGCCCAGGTCGATGCCGATGACTTTGGCCATGGATTCCTCCTTGGGGGGATTACTCTGGAACGAATCATAAAATCTGAGTGTATCGTTGTCAAGTTTGTACCCCCCGGCTCCGGTCTCAAACGCCCGGCGCTCCCCACCTGGCGGTGGCGGCGGCGCCCGTGCATCCCCCGTCCGTGGGACCCGGCATGTCGGGCAAGTCCCACCCCGCGTACATCGAAGGCCGGACCGCGACCGCGACCGGCGAGGCAGCCGAAACCCCTCCCGTCGCTCCCTTCATCTTCTTTCCACGCGCGCACGCGGAGAGACCCGGAATGACGTCGCGGACGCAGGCTCCGCACGAGCCTGCGTAACAACGCTCAATGTTTGCTAACACCCACCAAATCCTGTATACCTCCACGGGCAGCTCGGCGTACTCCACAACGGGGAGTCAGGTTGTGGGCCAACATGGGGATCTGGAGCACCGACATCACACGGACCGGCATGTGCGTTTCATCACATGCTCGCCCTCACGGGGCCTCCCTCACTCGGCCGCTCAATGCACGAACTTCGCCTCACGTCGCTCAGAGCTTCGTGAGGCGCTCTTCGACCTTTATCCGCTTCTGCGAGGGGAGGTGATTCAGTGAGAGCGGACAGATCAGTTCATTCCAGCAAAGCTTTCAAGGAGGTGACCGTGTTCAAACGCGTGACTATCGTTGCGCTCGTTGTGGCTGCCTTCCTTGTGCTGGCAGTCCCAGCTTTGGCCTTCAACGGCTACCGCGGCGACTACACCGTCAAGGAGGGATGCGCCTGCCACGACAACGCCCTCGGCAGCGTCCCGCCCATCACTCCCGCGTGGGGAGGCTCGAAGCACGCGGTAGCCGGAGCCGACGACCAGGCCCTGCGGCTTCCGTACGGCTCCGTCTGCGCGGGCTGCCACACGTCCAACTTCGACCCGACCAAGGTCGTCCCGACGCCGACGGCGACGGCTACCGACGGCACGGTCTCGTGGGGCGCCGCCAACGGCATCCCCGATCCGCTGACCCAGTCGACCGGCGAGTTCGCTTCGTCGGAGAACTTCGTCGGTTGCTCGTCGTGTCACTACGGCACCAACGCCCTCGGCGCACTCTTCGGCGAGGACTCCAACGACACGGCGCACAAGGCTCCCTACGGTGAGCTGGCCAACGCCGACATCTGCGGCGCGTGCCATTCGCGGTACTCGTACACCACCGACACGTTCCCGGTGAGCCCGATCCCGGCCGCCACACCGACGACGCTGATCCAGCCGCAGATGGCGATCGGCTACCCGATGCTCGGGTCGCCCGCTCCCTCGCCGTCCACCGGGTGGGACCCGGCCGCTCCTCTGGCCGACTACCTCGTCGTCCCGCAGCCGGGCTGGACGCCCATGCCGGATCCTTCAGCCACCTCCGCCGCGGGTCTCATGACCTACTGGCAGATCGACGGCAAGGACACGATGTGGCAGGCCAAGGGCCACGACGGCGGCGCCGCTCAGTATCCTGAGTGGAAGAGCGAAGGCCACGCGCAGTCGCTCACGGCCCTCACGAGCCAGCCCTTCTGGGCTTCGTTCCCCGAGGCCACCAAGCAGCAGTGCCTCGAGTGCCACTCGGCCGACTACCGCATCATGGAGGACAGGGCCGCCCAGACCGGCAAGCCCGGCCCGACCAGCGCCGACGTCAAGTACGGCATCACCTGCGTCGGCTGTCACACGCCTCACGACGCCGGAACCACCAAGGGCGCCTGGGACGAGGAGTTCGACGCTCAGCTCATCGGCAACCCGAAGAACCCGAGTGACCTGTGCGTCACGTGCCACAACGGGGAGATCCCCGAGGGCCAGCAGGCGACTCCGGGCACCGAGGTCCATCATCCGATGAAGGAGATGATGGCGGGCTACGGCGCCATCGGTGTCGACGAGATCCCCAGCGTCCACGAGGGCGAGTGCGTCAAGTGCCACATGCCTCCGACTTCATGGAGCCGCGGCTCCGTGCAGCTCGGTGGCAACCACACGTTCACCATCATCGAGCCCGAGGTCGCCGCTGAAGCTTCGGCTGACATCGGAAGCGGCACCGTCATCGACGGCATGCCGTTCTCGGCCTGCACCACCTGCCACGGCGGCAACGCGCCGAACGATCCGGAGGCTACCTACCTGCAGCCGAGGATCGAGCAGCGGCAGGCGTGGACCAAGGCCAAGATCGAGGCGATCTGGACCGAGCTCGACATGGCAGCCGTCAAGCTCGGCTACGCCGATGCCGACGCGGCTCACACAGCCCTCGTCGGCGATCCCCGAGAGCGACTGGACCAACAGCCAGCGCCTCTTCCTCAGCTCCTTCACGAACGTCGAGTTCGTGGACAGCGAGGGCAGCTACGGCCTCCACAACTGGGCCTACTCGAACCGCATCGTCAACACGGCGATGAACCAGGCGAAGGCCGTTGCCGCGCCGGAGCCTCGCAAGTGGATCATCAGCCTTCGCGTGTCGAAGAACGAGATCAAGAAGGGTCAGAAGATCTACTTCCGCGGCGCCGTCCAGACCGGATGGGGCGTCGCGGCGAGCGGCAAGGTCAGCCTGCAGCGCAGGATGGCCGGTCAGAGCTGGCGGAACTGGAAGTCGCAGACCCTTGCCAGCAACGGCTCGTACAAGATCGTGCAGAGGCTCAACTTCAAGAAGGGCAAGTGGTACTTCCGTACCGTCATGCCCGGCGACGGTGGCCTCAACCTCAAGAACAACAGCCGCAACTCTGTCATCAGGATCAAGTAGGGAGCCTTCCGGCCTCTCGGCCGCGGCGACCGTCTGACGACAGACAGGCGAACGAAGGGCGGCCCCCGCGAGGGGGCCGCCCTTCGTCATTGCGGGACCCGGCGCGCCGCGTCTCTTGGTCCCGTCCCGCACACCACCAGTCCCTCGCGAGTTGCCGATTCGGCTGCCGAAACGGCTAAGTCGTTGCCGAACCCTACACTTCTTCCCACAAACGGGATAAGCTTCGCGCGCGAGCCCTAGTTGCTTGCCCCGACACTCAATCAGGCCCGGCACGGGCCCGGGAGCGCAGCTCCCGCGTCTCAGGGGGACGAGATACGTACTGCGGGGTGATAACGCAGACCCAGGTGACCACGCCCGCGCTCTGACCGAGCACCCGTCCCGCGCCGCCCTGTTCCGTCTCTCGGCGGCGCCGTCAGCACCAGGCACCTCCGCCCGGCCGCAGGTCGAGGCGGGACAACTGTGAAGGAGCAGCCCACATGGCAGAGTGCGTACCGAACCGCAAGCTCATCGCGGAACTCATGGAGAAGGAAGAGAAGAGGCTCGAGAACGAGACCCCGAAGTCCTACGAGCTCTACCAGCGCGCCATCAAGCACATGCCGATGGGCGTGGCCTCCACGTACCACGCGCGCGACCCGTACCCGGTCTACTTCACTCACGGCAAGGGCCCGCACATCTGGAGCGTCGAGGGCAAGGAGATCGTCGACTTCCACAACGGCTACGGCTGCATGGTCCAGGGGCACGCCCACCCGCTCATCGTCGAGGCCATCCAGAAGCGCGCCCCACTCGGCACCCAGTTCGGCCTGCCGACCGAGGACGCCATCATCATGGCCGAGCACCTCGCCGGCGCCTTCAAGCTCCCGCAGTGGCGCTTCGTCAACTCGGGCTCCGAGGCGACCATGGACGCCATCCGCGTCGCCCGCGCCTTCACCGGCCGCGAGACCATCGTCAAGATGTTCGGCTCGTACCACGGCCATCACGACTACGTCATGGTCAGCATCGGCGCGCTCGACTACGGCAAGATCGGCCCGCGCGACGACTACGCCTCACTCCCCTACGGCGGTGGCATCCCGCAGAGCTCCATCGACCTGACGGTCCCGGTGCCGTTCAACGACATCGAGAACATGACCAAGCGCATCGAGAGCCTCATCGAAGCAGGGCAATCCGCCGGCCTGCGTCATCATGGAGCCCGCCATGATGAACCTCGGCGTCGTGCTGCCCGAGCCCGGCTTCCTCGAGGGCGTGCGCGAGCTCACCAGGAAGCACGGCATCGTGCTCATCTTCGACGAGGTCAAGGTCGGCATCTGCACCGCCCGCGGCGGCGCGGTCGAGCGCTGGGGCGTCCTGCCCGACATGGTCACCCTCGGCAAGGCCATCGCCGGCGGCACCCCCTGCGGCGCCATCGGCGGCACCGAAGAGATCATGGCCAAGGTCAACGACGGCACCGTGTTCCAGGTCGGCACCTACAGCGGCAACCCGCTGAGCATGGCGGCGGCGCGCGCGAGCTTCGAGCAGGTCATGACCGACGACGCCTACGCGCACCTCAACGCGCTGAACGACCGGATCATCGCCAAGTGCGACGCGGTCTGCCAGAAGTACGACTTCCCCGGCTACACGGTCGGCATCTCGTCCAAGGGCTGCGTCAACTTCGCCCTCGGCAAGATCACCGACTACGAGTCGTTCATCAAGGAGCAGGACGCCGATCTCGTCGCCCTGGCGTGGCTGTACAACATGAACCGCGGGCTCATCATCGCCCCCGGTCGCGAGGAGGAGTGGACGCTCTCCATCACGCACACCGACGCGGACGTCGACCTCTTCGTCGACGCGTTCGAGGACCTCGTCCGCGACGTGACCGCCTGACGCGGGCGCTGAGGCCGGCCGCCGGGAGCGGCGCCGGCCGGCGAGACCACGAGAAGGGGCGGGCGGCCATCGGGCCGCCCGCCCCTTCTGCTTCTCGTGACCGCCCGCCCGTGCGGGCGTGCGCCAGGATCAGAACTGCTCGGCCGAGCCGTCCGCCCGCGTCTGCGCCGCCGGCTCCGGGACGTCCACGACGTCGTCGAGCAGCTGGCTCACCTCGGCCCACACGCTGTCGCGGTGCGCCTGCAGCTCCTGGGCGTCCTCGGCGCGCGAGTGCCGCTCCGCCTTGACCAGCAGCACCCCGGCCTCGGCCAGCTTGCCGAGGATGCTGACCACCGTGATCTCCTCGAGGTGGGCCGCGCCGGTGATCTCCTTGACCGTGCGCGAACCGTCCACCTGCAGGAGCACCATGAACTCGTCGCGCCCCATGAGCACCGGGTTACGGGGCAGCGTCTTGTAGTCGCCGTTGCGCACGAGCACGGTCGACGGCTGCCCCAGCATCTCCACGGCGAGGCAGTACTCGCCCCCCAGCGCGCAGATGCCCAGCAGGACCGACTGCGTGTCGACGGTGATGCAGTCGACGGGCGCGGGGTCCGCGTCGGCGACGAACACGAACGTCCCGGCGGCCTCCAGCTTGGCGGCCACGAGCGTGTTGGCGATCTGCCGGGAGAGCACCTCCCGCAGCGCGCCCTCCTCGACGGCCCCGTGCTCGACCAGGATGGTGCCCACCGGCCGTGGACGGCCCTCCTGCTCGTCCAGGGCGGCCTGGAGCTGCTGCTCGTTGACCAGGGACCGCTTGAGGAGCTGGCTGCCGATGACCGTGTCCGCGGTGACACGGGTGGAGTCCCGCGTCTCGGCGATGCGGCCGGCGACGAAGTGGACGTCGATGAGGCGCTGGGGGCACTCGATGTGGAGCGTGCCGGAGCGACGCATCCTGCCCAGGATCTGCAGGATCTCAACGACCCCGAACGTGTCAAGCGTCCCCTGCATGCGCCCCGAAGTCTATAATCGCGGCACATGAACGTCGACCTCCACACGCACACCTACCCGGCCTCCGACTGCTCCCGCATCTCGTACCGCGACTACATCGCCTGGTGCGTCGACCACGCCGTCGAGGCCGTGGCGCTCACCAACCACGGCGACATCTCCGACAACCTCAAGCTGGGGCCGGCCCTGGCGGCCGAGGGCGTGCTGCTCATCGACGGCGTCGAGATCAGCACGCTGTTCGGGGACTTCGTCATCTTCTCGCCGGACCTCGACTACCTGGGCACGCTTCGCAGCGTGCAGGAAGCGCCGCGTCCCGGCACGGTGCCGGACCACGCGGCGGTCGTCTGGGTGCACCCGGGCGCCGGCGGCGGGCGCAGCGGCTCCGCCTACTACCCGGGCATCGAGAACATGGTCGGCGGCGTGGTGGACGCGGTGGAGGTCTACAACGGCTCGTGGCTGGGCGAGCGGTTCGTCGGCGCCGCGGAGCAGATAGCCGACGTGCTCGGCGCGGCCCGTACCGGGGGCAGCGACGCGCACGACCCGGGGGAGCTCATGGTGTGCTACACGGAGCTTCCCGACCCCGTCACGAGCACGGCCGACGTGGTGCAGGCGCTCCGGCTCCGCCGCACCGTGCCTCATCGCCGCAAGGCGCCCGCGCAGCGGCGGCGCTTCGGGATCTTCTAGGAGGACGCCATGTGGACCCTGGACGTGAACACGGACGAGCACGTCGCGTTCGTCGACATCACCCGCAAGGTCGAAGCGCTGGTGCGTGACGCCGGCGACGGCGCCGTGCTGGTCTACGTACCCCACACCACCGCCGGCGTGACGATCAACGAGGACGCCGACCCTTCGGTGCGCGCCGACCTCGCCATGGCACTCGACCGCATGGTGCCGGGCGACCTGCCGTTCGCCCACCGCGAGGGCAACTCGGACGGGCACACCAAGGCGAGCCTCATGGGGAGCAGCGTCCTGGTGCCCCTGGTGAAGGGCAAGCTGCAACTCGGCACCTGGCAGGGCATCTACTTCGCCGAGTTCGACGGGCCGCGGCACCGCAGGGTGCTCGTGTCGGTGCTGCCGGGCTGAGCCCGGAGCGGGCCGGCGGCCCCGTACCCCTCCGCCCCCCGCGCTCCTCAGCGCCCGAGCACCTGCTCGAACAGGTGGCGCAGGGGGTCGGTGTTGAGGCGCCCGCCCCCGTGCCGCAGCAGCAGGCGTTCGGCCGTGAGGTGCTGGCCCTGCGACCACAGGGCCTTGAGCCAGTCCCCGGCCTCGACCGAGGCGAACCACGCCTTGCCGAAGTTGTCCTGCAGCATGAGGCGCAGGGCGCCCTCGAGCATCCAGGCGCGCAGGTAGCTGGCGCAGTAGAAGCCGTCGTCGACGTCGACCAGGAAGTTCTCCTCGGGCACCTTGACCCTGGTGGCCGAGCTGAGCCTGCGGCTGTACTCGGCCGGCATGGCGTCCAGCGGCCCCGTCTGCGCGTGCAGCGTGGTCTCGTAGGCGAGCTTGGCCGCGTAGCGCCGCATGAAGTAGAGGTCGTTGACGGCGGCGAAGCGCACGTAGTCGTCGGTGTCCTCGTAGTGCAGGATCTGCGCCAGCCACTCGCGGCTGCCGAGCAGGTGGTCGAAGATGAAGGCGAACCCCTCCGTGACGGCGTTGTCGCCGAGGTGCCGGTACTCGAAGGCGAGGTCCGGCTGCACGTGGGCGAAGTGCTCCGTGTGCCCCGCCTCGTGAAGCAGCATGCCGAAGTCGTCCTGGCCGCCTTGCGGGAGCACGCAGAGGTAGATCTCGTCCGGCACGCGCACCGGGGCGCAGAACGCGCGCGGGGACTTGAGCTCGCGCACCTCGGTGTCGAGGTGGACGTTGGGCTGGGCGTCGAGGTCGATGCCCATGCCGGCCAGCGTACGGCGCAGCGACGGCAGGAGCGCGTCGGCCTTGAACGCGTCGTCGAAGCCCTCGGCGCGCCAGAGATACGGCAGGTCGGCGAAGGCGAGCTGCGCGAGCGGGATGCCGAGTCGCTCGCGCACCAGCCTGTCCATGACGCGCTCGTACAGCCCGTCGGTGTCGGCGATGAAGCCCTCGAGCTCGGCGCGCAGGTGGTCGTAGTCGAGCCCCTTGACCGTGCCGTAGAGCTCTTTGTAGTCCGGGTAGCCGAGCTCGACGGCGAGGTCGTGGCAGCGCGTCCACAGGGCGTCGAGCAGCGGGTTGAGGCGCTCGGCGGTGGCCGCCAGGCGCGCCGCCTGGATGCGCTCGCGGCGCGCCCTGTCCGGCTCGTTGCCCTGCACGACGCTCGCCTGCCGCAGGCCGATGCTCTCACCGTCGACGGTGATGGTGGTCTCGCTCTCCGTGTTGGCGATCTCGTCGCTCAGGTGCTTGGTCTGCTCGCCGAGATAGCCGTCGACGGCGAACGCCAGCAGGTAGGCGAGGCGACGTTTCTCGTCGTCGACGGCGGCGGCGTAGAGCTCTTCGAGCCCGTCGATGGCCTCGCGCGTGAACAGTCCCGGGTACCGGTCGTAGACGGCGGCGGTGTCGCACCGGGCCTTCTGCCCGGAGAAGTGCTCGTAGAACTCGAGGTCGAGCGCGCCGACGAACTCCTCGGCGCGACGCCGGTACTGCTCAAGATCGAGGTCGCTCACCACAGGCTCCTTTCGCGGGCGGGCGGCGGCCGGCCGCTCCAGCCGCGACTCTACCAGCGGCCGCCACACGCGACACCCCTTGACGGGGCCGACGGGGTGGACGATTGCCCGACGGGTGGACGATCGCCCGACGGGTGGACGACGGACCGGGCGCCCCTCCTGGAGCGGTTCGCCGCGCCTCGGCAGGGAAGGTACACTGAGCGACCATGCCACCACGCCCCGGAGACAACGTCGAGCTCGACGTCACCTCGCTCGCCTACGGCGGGCAGGGCGTCGCGCGCCTGGACGAGTTCGTCATCTTCGTGCGCGGGGCGGTGCCCGGCGACCGCGTGCTCGCGCGGGTGACCAGGCGCCGCCAGTCGCACGCCGAGGCCAAGACGCTCGAGGTGGTCGCTCCCTCCCCGCGCCGCGTCGCGCCGCGCTGCCGTCACTCTCGTGAGTGCGGCGGCTGTGAGTGGCAGACGCTGGAGTACGCGGCGCAGCTCGAGTTCAAGCAGCAACAGGTGGTGGACTCCCTGCAGCGCATCGCACACCTCACCGAGTACGAGCTGGAGCCCATCCGCGGCATGGACGACCCGTGGCGCTACCGCAACAAGATGGAGTTCTCCTTCGGCGAGGAGGACGACGGACGCCTGGTCCTGGGGCTGCACAAGCGCGGGTCCTGGAAGGAGATCGTCGACGTCGTCGACTGTCTGCTGGCGTCGGAGCGCATGAACCGCGCCCGCGTCGCCGTGGCGGAGGCCTGCCGCGACCTCGGGCTGCGGCCGCTCTCGCGTGAAGGCCGCGGCGGCCTGCTGCGCCACCTCGTGGTGCGCGAGGGGCGGTCCAGCGGCGACCTGCTGCTCAACCTGTTCGTCGCCGCCCGGTTCCCCGAGGAGCAGGAGCTCGTCCGCCGCGTCGCCGAGACCAGCGGCTGTACCTCGTTCGCGGTCACCGTCAACGAGTCTCGCTCGGACGCCGCCGTCGGCGACGGCCCGCACATGCTGCTGGGACCGCCGTACCTGCGCGAACGTCTGGCCGGCGTGGACCTGCGGGTGCCGGCCACCGCGTTCCTGCAGACCAACAGCGCCATGAGCGAGGTGCTCTACGCCACGGCGCTGCGCCTCGCCGCCCCGGAGCCTGAGAGGCCCTCCGTCGACCTCTACTGCGGCATCGGCTCGCTGAGCCTGCCGCTCGCGCGCGCCTCACGCGAGGTGCAGGCGATCGAGATCGTGGAGGAGGCGATCGAGGCGGCGCGGGTCAACGCGGCGCTCAACGGCGTGGACAACGCGTCGTTCTACGCCGCCGACGTGCGGCCGCTCCTGCGGTTCCCGCCGCACCCCGTGCTGGACGCCGGGCGGGCGGACGACGCGGACCGGCCGGCCGTGGTGATCGCGGACCCGCCGCGCGCGGGCATGGCGCGCAAGGCGCTCGCGCGCGCGGCCGCGCTCGGCGCCGACCGCTTCGTGTACGTCTCGTGCAACCCCACCACGCTGGCCGGCAACGCCGCGGAGCTCACCGAGCAGGGCTACGCGCTGACGACCGTCGCGCCCGTGGACATGTTCCCGCACACGCACCACATCGAGACCGTGGCGCTGTTCGAGCGGCGCGGCTGAAGCCCCACCGGGCGCTCAGCCCTCCACCGGCTCCTCTCCCCCGCTCCGGATGCGCCGGACCAGCAGGTCCGCGTTGACGGCGAGGAACGCGACGGAGAGCAGCGGGAGCGCCGGCAGCGCCGTCCACCACATGGCGACGGCGATGGTGGCGAGGAACGACCCCACCATCGCCACGGCGCTCCAGGCGGCGCGCAGCTTGAATCGGCGCGCCGCGCCCAGGTAGAGGGCGAAGAAGAGCACGTCGCTCACGCCGAGTCCCGTGAACGCCTCGGCGTAGCTGTAGCCCATCCACGTCACGGCGAGCGTGAACCAGCCCACGACCACGGGGCCCTTGTCGAGGATGGCCTTGGTGGGCCCCGCCGCGACGCTCACGATGTCGACGGCCGCGGAGACGCCCGCCACGATCACGATCCAGCTGACGCGCTCGAGCTCGCCGGCGATCCAGATGCCGAGCGAGGCCGCGAACACGACCTTGGCCACGTTGGCCACCGGCACCCAGCCCAGCCACACGAAGAGGGCGGCGCACGGCAGGGCGACCAGCGCGACCAGCGGGAGCCGCCTCCCCAGCGCCGCCAGCGGCAGCATGCCCCACACCAGCGCCGCCACGGCGGTGAGGACGACCAGGGCGGAGAGCATGATGTCGGCGCGCACGGGCGGCGCCGGCAGCCAGCGGCTGCCCACGCTCCAGGCGAGCAGCACGACGACCGCGGCGGCCGGCAGCAGAAGGCGCTTCATCGGGAGGACGCGACCGAAGCCGGAGACATCACGCCGTCTCGCGCGGGGCCCTTCGGGCCGCTCGCCGCTCGACACCGGCCGCGGCGCCTGCGGCGCCTCCACCGGTCAGTACGGCGGGATGTTGTCGTACCACTCGCCGAGCCGCCGGAACGCGCGCCAGAACCCGGCCTTGAGCCGCTGCTCGTCGAGCGAGACGTCGATGTCGGGCGTGACCAGCACCTCGGTGCCCGGGGTGAAGTCGACGATCTCGCCGGGCTTGTACTCGAGCTCGCGCGCCAGCGGCACGCTGGCGGCGTTGAGCGCCGCCAGCGTCTCCTCGCCCATCACGACGATGAGCTTGGGGTTGACGACGGCGAGCTCGCGGCGCAGGTGGTCGAGGCACTTCGCCTCCGGGTGGGCCTCCCTGACCTCGCCGCACTTGACGACGTTGCTGCCGTACAGCTGCAGGGGGTCGATCTTGAGACGCTGGCAGCTCTTCATGAGCGCCGTGCCGGCGCGGCCGAAGAACGCGACGCCCTCGTGCAGTTCGGAAGGCCGCGCCTGGTACTTGAGGAGGAAGATGTCCGCCATCGGGTGACCGGAGCCGATCACCGGCATGGCCCGCGCGTGGCTGCACCGCGAGCACTTGAGGATCTCCCCCGTCAGCTCGTTGATCTCGCTGATGGCCCGGGTCAGGTACTTGTCGTAGATCTCGTTGGGTTGCGCCACGCGGTACCTCTCTCAAACGGTGCTGCTGCAATCAGCCGCCGCAGGTTGGCTGACGAACGGTGCCTCGTAGTATCGCTATTTCCTAGGATGTTCGCGTACCTCCCGTGAACTCCTCGCACCACGTCTCCGAATTGCCGCAGAGCCTGATTATCCGCGCGCTATGCAGGAGAATCCACCTGCCCATCGTCCTTGGAGGAGCCTCCCATCGTGGTCTGCAGGAGCTTGAGCGACTGGAGGTAGATGCGGCTGCGCGGGCGCCGGACGATGCGGCTCTCGGCGAGGGCCGCGACGAAGTCGTCCGGCCCGCTGAAGTCGTCCATGCCGCACAGCGTGGTGCCGATGCCGGGCAGTACGTGCGCGTCGCTGCCGCCCGCGGCCGGCAGGCGATACCGCTGCGCGAACCGCTCGGCCAGCTCGTTGAACCCGGGGAACGCGAGCCGCGAGTTGAAGACCTCGACCACGTCGATGTCGGCCACGTTGTCCCGCAGCACCGACGGGCTGGGGATGGTGTGGAGACGGTCGAACGGGTGCGGCACGTAGACGATCCCGCCCTGCTCCTTGATCGCCGCGATCGTCTCGGCGAACGTCATCCCCCCGGGGATGGTGCGCTCCAGGAACAGGCCGATCACCTCGCCCTCGGCGGTCTTGACCTCCTCCCCGACGATCACGCGCACGCCGTACCGGTCGGCCATCTCGCGAGCCTCCAGCCCGCCGGCTGCGCTGTCGTGGTCCGTGATGGCGATCACGTCCAGGCCGACCTCGCGAGCGCGCTCGAGGATGTCGGCCACGGGCATGACGCAGTCCTTGCTGTGGTGCGTGTGGATGTGGAAGTCGGCGAACAGCTCGCGCTGCTGGCGGCGGCGGCGCGGCAGCGGGTGCCGCCGCCGGCTCGCGGCCTCTTCGTACACCTCGAGCACTTCGCCGGCGACCCGCTCCCAGTCGTAGCGGCGCACCGCGTGCCGCGCGTGCCCGGAGAGGCGGCGGCGCAGCTCGGCGTCGCCGAGCAGGCGGGAGAGCGTCGCCGCGAGCGCGGGTGCGTTGCGCGGCGGCACGAGCAGCCCGCTGGCCTCGTTGAGCACCACCTCGTCGTAGCCCGGGATCTCCGAGGCCACGACGGCGGCGCCGGACGCCATCGCCTCGAGCAGGGCCACGCCCGCCGACTCGGGGCCGAACGACGGCGCGCAGAAGACGTCGGCGCGGCGCAGCAGCGAAGCGACGGCGGCGCGCGGCAGCCGCCCGTGGAAGCGCACGCGGCCCTCCCACGCGGGCGGCACGAGCCGCGCGTAGCGGCGCTCCTGCAGGTCGCCGCCGCACACGTCGAGCACCGCGTCGCCGTGCTCGTCGCCGAGCAGGCGCAGCGCCCGCAGCAGCACGCCGAGGCCTTTGCGCCGCTCGGCGCCGGCGCTGAACACCAGGCGCAGCGGCCCGGGGGCGCGCTCGAACGGCGGGTGGAACGCCTCGAGGTCGACCCCCGGCGGGATCACCCGGTACGCGCCCGGGAAGCTGAGCGCCGCCGTGTCGCGGACGGCCGACGACGAGGCGATGGCGGCGTCGAGCGAGTCGAAGAGGCGGCGGAGCTGCGGCCGCGTGGACCAGAACGGCCGCATCTTCTCGGGGTTGGCGTGGAACGTCGCCACCAGCGGGCAGCCGGCGTAGCGCAGCGCCGACCAGCCGAGGCCGGGGACGAACGGCTCGTTGAGGTGCAGCAGGTCGAAGTCCTCGGCGCCGAGCAGCACGTCGATGTTGGCGATGAGCTCCGGCGGCGCCGCGATGAGCTTGAGCGACCCGCTCTCCTTGACGGCGTAGGTGGCGCCGGCGAAGAAGTAGCGAGGGTACGCCTCGCCGCGCAGGAACACCGTCTCCCGCTCCCCGGTGAGCACCGCCTGCACGCGGCGGTGCGCCTCGTCCACCGCCTGCCGGTCGGTCGTGGGGGCGATGACGGTGACCTTGTGCCCCCCGAGCGCGAGACGCTCCGCCAGCGCGCGCACCTGCTCGTTGACGGCCGACGGCGTCGACCAGAGGAAGGGCGTGAGGATGCCGACCTTGAGTGTCATGCGGCTCATGGTACCGCACGGAGGCGGCCGCGCGGGCCGGGAGGGCGACGCGGACGGGCCGCGTACGTGCCGGGGGCGGCCGGGGCCGAGCCCCGGCCGCCCCCGGCGGTCACTCCGACGTGCGCGGCGTCAGCCCTGGCAGACGGCGCTCGCGCCCGCGCCCTCGCCGCTGATGAACTCCTCGGTCATGCGGCGGCACTGGTCGTCCGGGTGCTGCACCGGCGGCGACTTCATGAAGTAGCTGCTCGGGCCCTCGAGCGAACCGGCGAGGCCGCGGTCGAGCCCGATCTTGGCGCAGCGCACGGCGTCGATGACGATGCCGGCGCTGTTGGGCGAGTCGACCACCTCGAGCTTGAGCTCGATGTTGAGCGGCACGTCGCCGAAGGTGCGGCCCTCCATGCGGATGTAGGCCCACTTGCGGTCGTCGAGCCACTTGACGTAGTCGCTCGGGCCGATGTGCACGTTGTCGGCGCCCATGTCGTAGTCGAGCTGGCTGGTGACGGCGTTGGTCTTGCTGATCTTCTTGGACTCGAGACGCTCGCGCTCGAGCATGTTGAGGAAGTCGGTGTTGCCGCCCACGTTGAGCTGGCTGGTGCGCTCGAGCTTGACGCCGCGCTCGCGCATGAGGCGGGTGAGCACGCGGTGCACGATGGTGGCGCCCACCTGGCTCTTGATGTCGTCGCCGATGATCGGCACGCCGGCCTCGACGAAGCGCTTCTGCCAGTAGGGCTCGCGGGCGATGAACACCGGCACGCAGTTCACCATGCCGCAGCCGGCGGTGAGGATCTGCTCGGCGTACCACTTGGTGGCCTCTTCGCTGCCCACGGGCAGGTAGCTGACCACCACGTCGGTCTGCGTGTCCTTGAGGATGCCGACGATGTCGTCAGTAGGGCCGGGCGCCTTCTCGATGATCTGCGAGAGGTACTTGCCCAGCCCGTCGTGCGTCATGCCGCGGGCGACCTTGACGCCCTTGTCCGGCACGTCGCTGAACTTCACCGTGTTGTTGGGCTTGGTGAAGATGGCCTCGCTGAGGTCCTTGCCCACCTTGTTCTTGTCGATGTCGATGGCGGCCACGAACTCGATGTCCTTGACGTGGTAGCCGCCCACCACCGGGTGCATGAGGCCCGGCACGAAGTCGGACTTCCTGGCGTTCTTGTAGAACTCCACGCCCTGCACGAACGACGAGGCGCAGTTGCCGACGCCGATGATCGCAACGCGAACTGGATTACCCAAGATCGGTCAACCTCCATGATGCGTGCCGCGCCCGGCGGCCGCGTCGATCGGAGCCCTCCTGCGGGGGCCGCTCAGAGACCCCACCCGGCTCGAGATAACGCGCGGAAGTATATCACGCGGCGGGACACCTCCCGGCCGGGCGCCGCACGGTCAGGGACGGCGCCCGCCGCGGCCGGTGGGTTCCGGCCAGAGGTCGTCGGCGAAGTCGCCCGCGTCCCGTCCGGGGCGCGGAGCGTCCTCGTCCGGGGGGGCCGGCGGAGCGTCGGGCGCCGATGCCCGGTCCACCTCGCGCAGCTTGCGCAGTACGTGCACCTCCCGGTGCACCACCGTGATGACCGTGAGCGCCGTGAGCAGGTACAGCCACCAGACCAGGAAGCTGGTGCCGCCCGGCTCCCACCACGAGAAGAGGAAGCCGATGCCGAGGCCGACGAGGCGCTCCGGCCGTGACATGAAGCCGACCTTGCAGTCCACGCCGAGCGCCTCGGCGCGGGCGCGCACGTACGAGACCATCTGAGCCGCGCCCATGAACACCAGCACCGCGACGACGGGCCCCCACTCCGGGCCCTCGCGGACGTAGTACACGACGAGGGCCGCGGCGATCATGAGCTCGGAGACGCGGTCGAGCGTGGAGTCGAGGAACGCGCCGGCCTTGGTGGGGCCGGCCCCGGCGCGCGCCACGGCGCCGTCGAGCGCGTCGCACAGCGAGGCGATGATGCCCACCACGAGCGCCCATACGAAGTAGCCGGTGACGATGAGCGGCAGGGCGGCGACCTGCAGCAGCAGGCCGATGTAGGTCATCATGTCGGCGGTGAAACCGCGGCGCGCGAGAATCACGCCGAGGCGGAAGAACCCGCGGCGCGCGCCGTCGGTATAGCGCGTCTTCAGGTTCGCCACGTCAGCCGTCGCGCTCGCGCACCGCGACCGGCGACGGCCTCGCGGCGCTCGGCTGCACGTTCACCGCGAACACCCAGGCCGCCAGGACCACGAGAGCCCCTCCGACCGCGTCGACGATGAAGTGGTTGCCGGTCGCGACGATGGTCACCAGGATGACCACGGCGTAGACGAACCCCAGGTACCGCACCCAGCGTCCGGACGCCAGCGAGTACAGCATGATGCCGATGAACAGGGCGTAGCCGAAGTGCAGGCTCGGCATGGCCGCATACGGGTTGGCGAGCATGCCGTTCTCGAAGATGGCCGAGCGCACGCCGTGCAGGAAGTTGATGTCGGCGACGCCGGACGTGAAGATCATGCGCGGCGGCGCCGTGGGCAGCAGCGCGAACACCAGCACGGCGACCAGGTTCATCGCCAGGAACCAGTTGCGGTAGGTGGTCCACCACTCCCTGCGCTGCGTGAACACCCACATGAGCACGCCGATGATGATGGGCAGGTGCGCGTACTGGTACACCCAGACGAGCACGGTCATGACCGGCTCGACCGCGCTGACCCTGCCCTGCACCCAGGGCTCCCACCAGATGCCGAGCGCCTTCTCGAGGTTCATGAAGAAGATGCCGTTGGCCATGGCCACCGCCTCGCGCCCCTGAGAAAGAGCGCGCGAGAAGTCGTAGGCGAGGTAACAGGCCAGCATGATGAGGGCCTGGCGGACCACGTCCCCGGTGCCTTCGGGAGCGAGGGAGTATCTGGCGTCGTTCAAGAGACGGCCCACCGAGGGCCTGAGGCGCGAGTTCACCCTCTTCGACCTCCCGTCAGGTGGACGTCACGAGCGGGCGCCCGTATCCAACGAACGATACCAGAGGCCCGGAACACCGGGCAACTGATGTCCGGCGCGTGACGCGGATCTGTGCGCCGGACCGCGAGAGGCGCCCGGCAGACGTGCTCTTCCTTGACTCAGGTGTTCCCGCCTGGCTCCGCGGGTCCTCTCCCCACTGTTGCAGGGCGCTCCATCGGACCCAGAGCCACCTCACGAGTGCGCCGAAAAGCGGGGGCGCTTGAGGCCGGGGATCTGCGGGAGGGGTGGTGGGCCGTGAAGGATTCGAACCTTCGACCTTGGGATTAAGAGTCCCCTGCTCTACCAACTAAGCTAACGGCCCACAGACGTGCGCGCGATATGGTACCAGCCTGCCTCGGTCTTGCCAAACGGGCTCCGTCGGCCTGCCGCGAGGGCCGGCGCGCGGCGCGCGCCGGCGTCAGCCGCCGAACACGTGGCGCCCGGCGACCTCGTAGCCCTCTTCGGCGCAGGCCTGCTCGATGGACTCGAGCGTGACGGCGCCGGCGTCGAAGTCGACCGTGACGGTCTTCTCCGCGACGTCGACGTCCACCGCGCCGACGCCCCCGAGCGCGCCGACGGCCTTCTCGATGGCCATCTTGCAGTGGTTGCAGGAAACGGCCGGTACGTTGAGCACCGCGTGAGTGTCAGCCATTGTGCGCCTCCCATAGGCCTCGCCCGTCGAGTCGCTCGAGAGCGCTTCGTGTGCTTCGTGACTCTACGAGCATCAGTCGCTTCTTTCCGATGCGCTCGCCGACCCCAGCTCGTCGAGCTTGAAGGTCGCCGAACGTCCTTCGCCCAGGTCGACGGTGACGCTGTCGACCGGAGCCAGCAGGTCCGTGACCCTTCCTTCCCCGTCCGGGGTGCGGACTACCGCCCCACGCTTGGGGGCCCGCTTGCGGAACGACACGTACACCTGGTGTTCGTACTTGAGGCAGCACATGAGCCGTCCGCAGCAGCCCGAGATCTTGGTGGGGTTGAGCGGCAGGTTCTGGTCTTTGGCCATGCGGATGGACACGGGCTCCTGGTCGCCGGCGAACGTGGCGCAGCAGAGGCCGCGGCCGCAGGGGCCGTAGCCGCCGACGATGCGCGACTCGTCGCGGGCGCTTACCTGTTTGAGCTCGACCCGCCGGCCGAGGCGGTCGCCGAGGCGGTTCTGGAGCTCTCGGGCGTCCGTGCGCTCCTCGGCGAAGAAGGTGATGGTGAGCTTGGGTCCGTCGAACGCCTGGCGCGCCTCCACGACCTTGAGGTCGAGCTTGAGCTCGCCGGCGAGGGCGCGGCACGTGCGCTTGGCCTCGCACTCCACCTGACGGTGCGAGGCGATGGCCTCGACGTCCGCGGCCGACGCCTTGCGGACGACGCGGCGGAGGGCGCGCGGCGCCTGGTCGGCGGCGACGTCTTCGGGCGCCTTGACGACGCGGCCGAAGTCGGCGCCGCGCGTGGTGTCGACGACGACGCCGTCTCCGGGAGCGAGCTCCAGGTCGCCGGCGTTGAACTGGTAGACCCTGCCACCGCCGCGGAACACGACGCTGCAGATCCTAGGCACTGGCGGAGACCTCCTCGAAGCGCGCGAACATCGCCTGCAACGCGAGCTTCTGGTCGATGTTGAGATACAGATCCTTGCGAGTCTTGGCGGCGAAGCCGAGGAGCCGCTGGTAGTGCTCCGGCGTCGCCGCGACCGCCTCGGCGAGCGCGTCGCGGTGGTCGCTGTTCCAGAGTACATCGGAAGCTCCGGACGCGCACACCCAGAGGTCCCGCACCCACGAGACGAGCAGGTCGAGCGCGTCCTGGGCGGCGAGGCGGCCGCGGCGCGCGGCCTCGCGCCTGGCGCGCGCCTCGGCCTGTTCCGTGTACCACTTGAGGTCCTTCTTGTCCTGGAACTGGCGCTCCAGCTCGGCGAGGCGGCGCCCGAGGTCCTCTTGCACCTGCGCCGCGATCTCCGCCTGCTGACGGGCGAGCACGCCGAGGAACGCCTCGGCCGGCGCCGGGCCGTCCTGCGGCCGGGCGCCGGCCACGGCCAGCGCGGCGTACTCGAGGTACTCCTCGCGGCGGCCGGCTCCGGCCGCGTCGTCCGCGAGGCGCGCGGCCTTCTCGACCGAGCCCAGCGAGAGGCGCGCGAGCGCCTCTGCCGCGGCCGCGTCCACCCCGTGCCGCTCGACGAGGTAGGCGCTCACCTCGCTGTCACTGAGCGGGCGGAACTCCACGACCTGACAGCGCGAGACGATGGTCGGCAGCACCTGTTCCAGGCGGTCGGTGACGAGGAGGAACACCACGTAGGACGGAGGTTCCTCGATGCTCTTGAGCAGCTTGTTGGCCGACTGGGGGTTGAGGTACTCGACCTCCGGGATGACCCAGACGCGGTGCGACGCGGAGAACGGCTTGAGGCTGAGGTCGGCGACGACGGGCTCGATCTGCTCCACCCGGTAGACGTCGCCCTCGCGCTCCAGCACGTGCAGGTCGGGGTGTACGCCGCGGAGAGCGCGTTCGCACTCGGGGCAGGCGCCGCAGTTGCCACAGCCGCTGACGAGCGCGGCGCCGAGCTCGCGCGCGAACGTGGTCTTGGCGAGGCCCTCCGGGCCGGCGAGCAGGTAGGCGTGGCTGAGCGAGCCGTCGCGCAGGGCGTGGGAGAAGAAGGCCTTGGCCTGCGCCTGTCCGGGGACGGCCTCGAACACGCCGGCCTCAGTCGCCCAGCCGCAGGCCGGCGGCGGCCACGGCCTCGAGGGCGGCCGCCTCGACGTCGGCGGCCACGAGGCCGACGTCGCGGAAGCCGTCGACGAGGCGGACCCGCTCGGGCCAGCGGCGCGCGAGCGCGGCGAAGCCGGCCGCGACGCGCTCCTGGAACTCGAGTCCCTCCGCCTCGATGCGGTCGGCGCCCGCGCCTCCCCCGCCGGCGCGCGCCAGCCCCACGGCGGGGGCCACGTCGATGACCAGCGTGAGGTCCGGAAGGCGCCCCTGCAGAGCCGGGGCGTTGACGGCGAGCACCTCGTCGACCCCCAGCTTGCGGGCGAAGCCCTGATAGGCGAGCGACGAGTCGACGAACCGGTCGAGCACGAGGATGCGCCCCGCCTCGAGCTCGGGCAGCAGCACCGTCTGCACGAGCTGGGCCCGGGCGGCGGCGTAGAGCAGCGCCTCGGTCCACGGCGCGATCTGCGACGGGCCGTGGAGCAGAAGACCTCGGATGGCCTCACCGGCCGGGGTGGCGCCGGGCTCGCGGATGACCGTGCCCGGCGCGGAGGAAGGCCCCACGGGCAGGCCGCAGGCGGCCAGGCGCTCACAGAGCAGGGCCGCCTGGGTGCTCTTGCCGCACCCGTCGCAGCCCTCGAGCGTGATGAGGACGCCGCTCACGGGGCGGCGTGCCTCCGGCGCCCGTCCGCTGGTCCGCCCGCGCCGGTCATCCGGCCTTCTTGCGCGCGCGGTACTTCTCCTTGGTCGGGCAGTCGATGTCGATGCACAGCACCCACGGGCGCCCGCGGCCGCCGCCGCCGACGACCTTGATCTCCGGCCAGCCGCACTCGGCGCACACCTTGCCGGTGGGCACGATGGTGCCGCGCTGCGGCAGCGGGAACGTCTGGCCGCAGCCGCGCCGCGGGCGCTCGCCCTCGACCGTGGGCTGCTGGGGCTCCTCGCCCTCCTTGCCCACACACGCCGCGAACCGCTTGCCCGTCTTCCCGCGCAAGACGCGAAGCTGCCCCCCGCAGTTCTTGCAGGTGCCGAGCGTGAGGTCCTCGCGCACGCCGCTCTTGATGCGGTCGCGGATGTCGGTGACGTGCGCGTCGAGGAGCTTCAACGCCTGCTCGAGCATCTCCTGGCTGTCTCTGACCACGTCCTCGCGGCGCAGCTCGCCCTCGCTGATGCGGTCCATCTCGGCCTCGAGCCTGGCCGTCATCTGGCTGGAGGAGATGTCGACCGGCGCCTGCTCCATCGCAGCGTCGAAGGCGGCGATGAGCGCCATGCCGAGCTCGGTGGGCTCGACCGGGTTGTCGCGCACGTAGTTGCGGTCGTAGAGGTGCTGGATGATGTCGGCGCGGGTGGCCTTGGTGCCCAGCCCGAGATCCTCCATCTTCTCCAGGAGCTTGCCCTGGCCGTAGCGGCCGGGCGGTTGCGTCTCCTTGGCCTCCGAGCGCAGGTCGAGGACCTTGAGCGTGGCGCCGGGCTCGAGCGGCGGCAGTTGCCGGTCGCGCTTGGCGGCGTACTTCTCGTAGACCTCGAGGTACCCGAGAGACGCCACGCGGCTGCCGTGCGCCACGTAGGGCTCCGTGCCGAGGCGCAGGTCCATCCGCTGGCTCTCGATGACGGCCGCCGGCAGCAGGGTGGCGAGGAACCTGCGCGCGACGAGATCGTAGACCTTGGCCTGGTCGCCGCTCAGCTCCTTCTTCGGCGCTCCGACCGGGTAGATCGGCGGGTGGTCCGTCGTGCGCTTCTTGCCACGGGTGGGCGTGAGCTTGTCCTGCGCGGCGAGCCGCTCCGCCGTGGCCGCCACCGGCTGCCAGCGCGCGAGCTCCTGCAGGCTGCCGCGCAGGTCGAGCGACGGTGGGTAGACCGTGTTGTCGGTGCGCGGGTAGCTGATGAGGCCGTCCAGGTAGAGCGACTCGGCGGCCCGCATCGCCCGCGCCGGCGTCATGCCGGCGCCCGAGGACGCGCTCATGAGCGCCGTCGTGTTGAACGGCGCCGGCGACTTGTCCTGGCGCGGCTTGGCCTCGTAGCCGGTGACCTCCGCCAGCTCGGCGCGCGAACCTTCGAGGGCGGACCGCATGGCCTCCTCCGTCTCGAAGCGGCCCTTCGCGTGCGCCACCTCGAACGGCTCGCCGTCGCGCTCGAGCGTCGCCTTGATCTCCCAGTACGGGACGGGGACGAACGCGCGCCGCTCGAGCTCGCGGTCCACGACGAGGCGGAGCGTCGGCGACTGGACGCGGCCAACGGAGAGGTAGTCCGAGCCGTAGCGGTACGAGGCGAGTGACATGAAGCGCGTGAGGACGGCTCCCCAGATGAGGTCGATGTCCTGGCGCGAGTGCGCGGCCTCGGCGAGGTTGAAGTCGACGGTGGAGGGCT
Organism: uncultured Actinomycetes bacterium; assembly: GCA_963764225.1. Lineage (GTDB taxonomy): Bacteria > Actinomycetota > Thermoleophilia > UBA2241 > UBA2241 > CAIXSE01. Next base: position 482,222 of record CAVXRL010000007.1, on the reverse strand, counting down.
TGGCGAACGCGGCCTTGACCTCCTCGGGCGTGAGCGCCGAGTAGCGCACGCGGATGTGCCGGTCGACCACGGCCGCCGGCAGCATCGCCTTGACGTGCGGGTCGCCGTCCAGCGGCTCGGGCGCCGGCGCCTTGGCGCGCGCCTCCGAGCCGTCTTTGGCGGCCGCCTTGACGCGCTTCTTCTTCTCCGGCTTGTCGCCGGGGTTGCGCTTGAGCGCGTCGCCGCGGAGGATCTCGAGCGCCTCGTGCCCGATGAGCTCCCCCTCGCGGTCGTAGTCGGTGGCGATGACGACCTCGGTGGCGCCCTTGGCGACGCTGCGGAGCGCCGAGATCGTGCCGGCGGCGCCGCCGTCGACGATCCAGGCCAGGTCGGGCTTCTCGATCATGTCGCCGAGGTACTTGAGGCTCCAGCGCTTGTACGTGTTGGGGAAGACCGTCTCCATCACGTGGCCGCGCAGCCCGATGGCCACGGCGTCGTCGCCTTCGTACGTGAAGTGGTAGGACTTCACCTTCAGGCGGCCGCGGCCGTGCTCCTTGACCGACGGCTTGCCGCCGAGGATCTCGGCGATCTTCTTCGCCGCCGAGTCCTTCTCTGTGACGATCAGCTTCACTGCTACCTCATGGGGACGTGGAAGGGACGACCAGGACTGCGGGAGTTAATACCACCCCGCAAACCTGGACGTCGAGGATGACGTTGACGAGCGCGGGCCGGCTCAGGCGAGCGCCGCGAGGGCCTCGTCGCGCGTGGCGTGCAGGGAGAACACGCGGTCGAGGCCGGTGACGCTGAGGACGCGCTCGACCGGCCGGGTGGTGACCACGATCGTCATCGCCCCCTGCGCGCCGTGCACGCGGCGGACGCCGCCGATGAGCACGCCGAGCGCGGTGGAGTCGATGAAGGTCACGTCGCTGAGGTCGACGACGACGCGCTTGACCCCCGAGTCCAGCAGTTCGAGAAGGGACTCTTTGAACTGCGGCGCCGTGAAGATGTCGACCTCACCCGACAGGACGACCACGCCGAGGTCGTCGTCGAGTCGTTCACTGGAGACGCTGAACATGTCGCTCATCGGAAACGGACCCCTTCTACTTGGTCGGCGATGGAGAGGGCGTTGGCGTGGACTTGGGCGAATTCTGCTCGATCCACGCCTTGACTTGGGGCGCGTCCGGCGAGGTCGGGTCGAGCTCGAGGAACTTGCTGAACGCGAGGAGCGCCGTGCTGGTGTCGCCTGCGTTGATGGCCACCGTGGCCATGTCGAAGTACGACTGCGCGTCCTTGGGCCGGAGGGTCGTGATGTCCCCGTAGACGGCGGTGGCGGATTGGTAGTCCTGCAGGAACAGGTAGGTGGACACCAGCTGTTGCAGCACGTTGAGGCGCTGGGTCCTGGCGGCCTTGCCCTTCTGCTCGGCGAGGACGGCGTCGGCCTTCTTGTACGCCCTGACCGCCTGCTCCCAGTAGGACTTCTGCGCCGCCGAGCCCTGCGGCTGCTGGTTGGCGAGCAGCACGTACGAGTCGCCGAGCTTGGTCCAGGTGGCGGCGTCCTGTGGGGCGGCGGCGACGGCCGTCTTGTACTTGGTGATGGTCTGCTGCAGCTGTTGGTCGGCGGACTGGACGGAGTTGAAGACCGAACAGCCGTTGAGCACGCCGGAGTAGCCGACGACGAGGAACGCGGCCATCAGGAAGGCCATGAACCCGAAAATGATCTTCTGCCAGAACTTGACCTTACGGCGATCGAGCAGCACTTAGACGGACTCCTCTCGATGGGTGGCCGGTGTGTGCCACCAGCCTGAATCGGCGCCGCCGATCTCGACGGCCCCGGTACGGACACGGTCCTGCAACTTCTGGCGCACGCTCACGGCGGTGGCGCGGATGGCGTCCGTGTCCACGCCCTTGTGCACGCGGTCGCGGTAGAGCTCGCGGCCGCCGACCACGGTGAGGCGCACGTCGTCCTGGTTGGCGCCGTAGACGAGCGCCGAGTACGGGTCGGCGATGGGCTCGAAGTGCGAGCGCGAGACGTCGACGGCGATGAGGTCGGCGCGCTTGCCCGCCTCGAGGCTGCCGACCTCCGCCTCCATGCCGAGCGCCTCGGCGCCGCCGAGCGTGGCGATGCGCACGCACTTCTGCGCGTCGAGGACGGCGACGTCGCGCTCCACGGCCCGGTGCAGGAACAGCATGGTGCGCATCTCGTCGAACATGTCCATGATGTTGCTCGACGCCGGGCTGTCGGTGCCCAGGCCGACGCGCACGCCCTCGTGCAGCAGCCCGGCGAGCGGCGCGACGCCGCAGCCCAGTTTGGCGTTGCTCTTGGGGCAGTGCGCCACGGCCACATCCTTGGTACGCAGGATGCGGATGTCGTCGCGCGTGACGTTGACGCAGTGGACGGCCAGGAAGTCGGGGTGCAGCACGTTCCACTGCTGCAGGTACTTGATGGGCGTGACGCCGTAGGGCTGGACCAGCATGCGCTCCCAGCCCATCTTCTCGCGGTAGTCGTGGGCGAACTTGCCCGAGCCGGAACGGACGTAGGTGAGTTCGTCCTTGCTCTCGGCGACGTGGCTCATGACCTTGAGGCCGCGCTCCTGCGCCAGCCGTGAGACGCGCTGGTACAGCAGGCTGGACACCGTGTACGGCGCGTGCGGGGCGAGGCCGACCTCGAAGTTGGGCGGCGCGGCGTCCTGCGCCTCGGCGAGCCGCCGCTCCACGTCCGCCATGGTCTCGTCGAGGCGGGAGTCGTCGATGCCGAAGACCTCGAGATAGAGGCGGCCGCGCAGGCCGGCCTCGGCGGCCGCGGCGAGCGTCGCCGCGCCGTAGCTCGTGTCGGCGATGGTCGTGATGCCCGAGGACACGGCCTCCATGGCGCCGAGCCGCGCGCTGACCAGGTACTCGTCGGGGCGCAGAGACGCCTTGACGTCGATGAGGCTGATGATCCAGTCGCCGAACTCCGCGTCGTCGAGGATGCCGCGGAACGAGGTGTACTCGACGTGGCTGTGGCAGTTGACGAAGCCGGGCATGATGATGGACCGGCCCATGTCGACCAGCGCGGCGCCGGGGTGCTCCGCCTGCAGGCGCGGCGCCGGCCCGACCGCCAGGATGGCGTCTCCGGCCACGGCGACGCCCCCGTCCGGCAGGACGGGCGCCGAGACCGGGAGGAGCCAGTCGGCGCGGTAGATCGTGATGTCGCGATCGGTGGTCACGTGGCAGCCCGCAGAGAGGGAGCCGGAAGACCCCCTGACTCGTGGGAGTATAGGGGAGCCTCAACTGCGGTGGCAAACACCGCCCGTGCTCGCGACGGTATACTCGCGACACCAGCGACGGGAGGGCGGCAGCGTGCAGCAGGGACAGGGACCGAGCATCTCCCCGGACGTCGTCACGAGCGCCGTCTGGGACGCCGTGAAGGAACTGCCGGGGGTCGAGGACCTGTACCGCACCCCCATGCAGACGCTGGGAGAGCGCGTGCACCTCGAGCGGCACGGTCCGGTGCGCCTCGACTCCGACGACGAGGGCCCGGTGCTGGAGATCCACCTGGTGGCGCAGGCCGGCGCCGACCTGGCCGCCGTCGGCGAGGCCGTCGCCCGCGCCGGCGCCACCTACCTCGCGCGCACCACGGGCACACCCATCACCCGCGTCGAGGTGCACATCGACGACGTCGCCTCCCCCTCGGCGTGAGGGCGATCGACCTGACCGGCGCGAGCAGGGACCTGCTCGCACCCTGCTGCTCCACCTGCACCTGGTGGCTCGCCCGCCCCGGCGCCGCCGTCTCCCCCACACTGCGGCGGGACTGGGAGCGTGAGGCGGAGAGCGAGAGCGGGGTTCTTCGGCAAGGCGCTGCTCGACGGGGACGTCGGTGATCGGCTGGATGCACGTCGCCGGCCTGCGCCTCACGCCGCGCGTCCGCGCGCTGCCGGCCGGGCCTCCCCTCGCCGACGCCTACGTGCTCACCTGCGCCTACTTCTACGACGAGGAGTACCTCCACGGATTCCGGTTCCTGCTGCAGGAGATCGAGGCGGCGCTCAAGCACCGCAAGGTCAAGGCGCTCGAGGCGTACGCCTTGCGCCACAGCCGCTCCGACGACGCGTTCGTCGGCTACCTGCGCGACCTCAATCTGTTCAATCCCGACGTGCTCGAGGGCGGCGGGTTCCGCCGCGTGCAGGAGAAGGGCGAGGTCGCCCGGTTCCGCCTCGACCTCGCCGCACTGGTCGAAGCGCCGCGTCGCAGCGCGGCGTGGGAGCACGTGGAAGCGCCGGCCGGAGCCCAGCCGGTCTGCTGACCCGCCCCGCGGCCGCCGCTAGCGGTAGAGCCGCGGCAGGCGCTGCTTCCAGTCGTCCGGCACGACCGCCTCGAGCGCGTCGTCGAGGGTGACGATGCCGAGCAGCCGCCGTTCGTCGTCCACGACCGGTATCGCCAGCAGGTCGTACTTGGTCATGATGCGGCCGACCTCTTCTTCGTCCACGTCGGCCTTGACCTCCACGAGGTCGTCCTCCATGAACGTCCGCACCTGGTCGTCCTGAGCCGCCAGCACGAGGTCGCGCAGGCTCACCACGCCGATCAGGCGCTCGTCCGCGTCGACGACGTACAGGTACGTCATCATGTGCTGCTCCGGGCGCTCGCGGCGGATCCAGTCGAGCGCCTTGCCGGCCGTGGCCTTGCCGGGCAGCATGACGAAATCGGTGGTCATCAGCGAGCCGGCGGTGTGCTCCGGGTGACTCGCGAGCGCGCGCAGGTCCTGCTCGCGCTTGTCCGGCAGCCGCGTCAGCAGCTCCTGCGCGAGCGTGTCGGGCAGCTGCGCGAGCATGTCGGCCGCCTCGTCCGCGTCCATCATCTCGAGCACCTGGGCGGCGCGCTCCACGGGCATCTCCTGCAGCGCGGCGTCGCGCAGGTCCTCCTCCATCTCCTGCAGCGTGTCGGCGGCCAGGCTGGCGTTGAGCGCGGCCAGCACCGCCCCGCGCTCGCGCGGGCCGACCTGGCCGATGATGTCGGCGATGTCGGCCGGGTGCAGCTCCGCCAGCTCGGCGAACGCCTCCACGAAGTTGAGCCGCGAGAGCCGCAGGGCGATGAGGTTGACGTCGTCCCAGGGCACGAAGTCGCCGCTCTTCTTCGGCAGGCGGCGCGAGATGAACCCGAGGCCGAAGCGCCGGGCCAGCGCGGCGGAGCTCGCGTCGACGCCGGCGACCACCAGGCGGTCCCCGGCCGGCTCGAGCACGACGTCCTGCACGCGCACGAACGCGCGCCGGCGCATGTCGAGCGCCTGGTTGTCGAGCAACGCGTCGACGAGCGAGAGCTCGTCCGGGCGCAGCGACGCGGCCTTGACGGCCGCGAGCGGCACGCCCAGCAGCACGCGCTCGCCGTCCACGTCGATCTCGGCCACCTGGGCCCACGAGGCGGCGAGCTGCCCCTCGTCGTGATCGATGAAGAGCGCGGTGACCACGGGCGGCTCGGAGGTGGTGGTGGCGACGACGTCCACCAGTTCGCCGACCAGCTCGCCGCCCACGTCGAGGACCTTCATGCCGTCCAGCTCGGAGAGGGCAAGGGATCCGGAGGTCTCGTCCATGAGAGGGTGCACATCCTTTCGGGACCGGGGTGCCCGGCGAGGATACCTCAGGTCGCGCGGGAGCGTCAATCAGCGCCGATGGACAGCCGCCGCCGCGATGATGCTCGTAGCAGCGCGGTGGGATATGCTCTCGCGGTCATTCCCCAAGAAGCGACCCCGAAGGAGGACGAGGTCTTTATGCAAGCGGCAGAAACCGGCTCGGCAAGCGGACTCGAGCGGTTCTTCAAATTCAAGCAGTGGAACACGTCGCTCGGACGCGACATGCTGGCCGGGCTCACGACGTTCATCGTCATGTCCTACATCATCTTCGTGAACCCGAGCATCCTCGGCCTCGGCGGCGAGGGGCTGCCGTTCGCGGCCGTGCTCACGTCCACCTGCCTCGTGGCGGGCGTCATGACCATCCTCATGGGCGCTGGTCACCAACCGTGCCTACGCCATCGCCCCCGGCATGGGACTCAACGCGGTCGTCGCCTTCAGCCTCGTCGCCGCGCCAGGGCCTCACGTTCCCGCAGGCCATGGGCCTCGTCTTCCTCGAGGGTGTCGCCATCACCGTCCTCGTGCTCACCGGCTTCCGTGAGGCCATCTTCAAGGCCATCCCGCTGGAGCTGAAGAAGGCGATCGTCGTCGGCATCGGCTTCTTCATCCTGTTCATCGGCCTCGTCGACGGCGGGATCGTCAAAGTCGGCGGCGGCACTCCGGTGACCCTCGGCGCTTCATCGGCGTGCCGGTCGCGGTCACGCATCTTCGGCCTCGCGGTCACGATCATCATGATCGACCCGCGGCTGGCGCGGCGCAGTCATCCTCGGCATCATCTTGCTCCACCATCTTCGCGGCCATCGTCCTGAACTACGCCTACGACAAGACCTCCTTCGCCGAGGGCATCGCCGTCATCCCGAGCAAGCATCATCGCCATGCCGGACTTCAGCCTCATCGGCGCAGTTCAACTTCGGCGCCTTCGCAAGCTCGGCATGGCGGCCAGCGATCCTCTGGATCTTCAGCCTCATGCTGTCGGACTTCTTCGACACCATGGGCACGCTCGTCGGCGTCGGCGAGCAGGCCGGCTACCTCGACGACAAGGGTCACCTCAAGAAGCTCAACCGCCTGCTCTTCATCGACTCGCTCGCCGCCGTCGCCGGCGGCGCGGCTTCGGCCTCGTCGGCCACGACCTACATCGAGTCGGGCGCGGGCGTCGCCCAGGGCGGACGCACCGGCATGGTCGGCATCATCGCTGGGCGTGCTCTTCCTGCTCGCGATGTTCTTCTCGCCGATCGCCGGCATCGTCCCGGCGAACGCCACCGCCCCGGCGCTGTCATCGTCGGCTATCCTGATGATGGCCACGCTGACCGCAGGCGAGACGATGGCCGAGGACGAGGAGAGCACGACGTCATCAAGCGCGCCGTCGCCGCCATCAACTTCGGCAACATCGCCTTCGGCATCCCCGCGATCCTCATCATCACGATCATGCCGCTCACCTACAGCATCACGAACGGCATCGGCGCCGGCTTCCTCGCCTACACGCTCATCCGCATCGCGCAGGGCAAGGCGCGCGAGGTGAGCTGGATGCTGTGGATCGCCTCTGCCGGCTTCGTCATCTACTTCCTGGTGCCGCTGGCTCCAGGCCAGGGGCTGGGTCTGAGACAAGAGCCGCGAGGCCCCTCAGACCGACCGCGTGAGAAGGGGCGGGCCGCCGCAGGGCAGCCCGCCCCTTCTGCTATCCTTGCCGCCGAATGTCGGCCGTCCTGCTCATCATCGCGCTCGCGATCATCCTCGTCTCAGCCGAGCTCTTCACCAACGGCGTGGAGTGGTTCGGGCGCCGCTATGAGCTCGGCGAAGGGCCCGTCGGCAGCGTCCTCGCGGCCGTCGGCACGGCGCTCCCCGAGACGCTCATCCCCATCATCGCCATCCTGTTCACCGGCACCGCGGCGTCGGACGACATCGGAGTCGGCGCGATCCTCGGGGCGCCGTTCATGCTGGCCACCGTCGCGATGCTCGTCACCGGGGTCGCGGTGGTCGTCTATCACTGGCGCAAGCGACGTTCTCTCGCGGTCACCATCAACGAGCGCATCATGCGCCGCGACCTCAGCCACTTCCTCATCGCCTACGGCCTCGCCATGCTCGCGGCGGTCGTGCACGTCCGCGAGCTGCACTACGCGCTGGCCGCCGGCCTCATGCTCTTCTACGCCTACTACGTGTGGGAGACGCTCAGGGCGGAGGGCGACCTCGGCGAGGACACGCGGCCCCTCTACTTCCACCGCGACCCCGAGATGCCGCATACCTACCGCATCTACCTGCAGATCGGCGCCGCGCTGGTCGGCATCATCATCGGCGCCGAGATCTTCGTGAACGAGATCGAGACGCTGAGCACGGCGCTCGGCGCGGCGCCGCTCGTGGTGTCCCTGCTCATCACGCCGATCGCCACGGAGCTGCCCGAGAAGTTCAACTCCGTGCTGTGGGTCCGGCAACGCAAGGACACCCTCGCGCTGGGCAACATCACGGGGGCGATGGTGTTCCAGAGCACGTTCCCCGTCTCCATCGGTCTGGTCTTCACCACGTGGCAGCTCACCGACGACGCGCTGGTGGCCGGGCTCCTGGCCCTGATCAGCGGCGCCGTGTTCTACGTCACGCTCCGCGTGCGCCACACGCTGGCCTGGTGGTCGCTGGCGGGCGCCGGCTCCCTGTACGTCGCCTACCTCATCTACGTCTTCGCCATCGCCTGAGGCCAAGGGGCGGAACGCGGAGGGGGCGGGAAGCCCTCTCGGCCTCCCGCCCCCCGCGCCTCAAGGACAGGTGCAGCCCGCTAGGAGGCGATGACCAGCAGCACCGTCGTTCCCTCAGGGACGACCGTGCCCGTGGCCGGCTTGATGTCGACCACCGTCCCCGACGGCTCGCCGGTGTTGGGCTTCTGGCGGTACGCGACCTGCAGGCCGAGCCCCAGGAGCTGCTGCTCGGCCGCGCTCGACTGCATGCCGTACAGGTTGGGCACGGCGATGCCGATCGTGGTCGGGCTGCCGGTCGGCGTCGGAGTAGCCGTCGGCGACGGCGAGCCGGTGGACACGACGATGCTGACCGAGCTGCCCTTGTCGACCTTCGTGTTGGCCGCCGGATCCTGCCTGATCACCGACCCGGCCGCCACGGTGGCGCTCGACTCTGCCGTCACCATGCCCAGCTTGAGGCCGGCGCTCGTGAGCGCGTTCGTGGCGTCCGCCTGCGTGAGGTTGGTCAGGTCGGGCACCGTCGCCTGCGGCTTGCCGGTGCTGATCCAGTACGCCACCGTGTCGCCGCGCTTGACCGGCGTGCCGGCCGGCGGGTCCTGCTTGAACACCTGGCCGTCGGCGACCGCGTTCGACTTGCCGGTGCGCCGGTCACCCACGAGGTCGTTCTGGCTCAGCCAGTCGTCCACCTCGGTGTCGGTCCACCCCTTGAAGTCCCGGAGCTCCACGGTCTCGCTGCCCTTGCTGACCCAGATGTCGACCGTGGCGCCCTCGCGCAGCTTCGTGCCGCCGGTCGGCGCCTGACGGCTGATGAACCCGGAGGCCACGCGGTCGGAGAACTCCTCCTGGATGCCCGCCTTGAACCCGGCCTTCTCGATGGCCTTGACCGCGGCGCACCTGCTGAGGCCGACCACGCTGGGCACCGGCTCCTTGGCGCCGCTCATCGTCCACCAGAGCGCGGCGGCGACGGCGGCGATGATCGCCAGCAGCAGGATGACGAGGATCAGCGGCCAGCGGGACTTCTTGCGGCGCGGCGGCGCTGGGCTGGTCGAGGACCGAGGTCTGCACGGCCCGTCTCGCCGCCGGCCGCGCCGGCCATGACGCGCGTGCGCTCGCCGCCGGCGTCGAAGGCGGCCGCCTGCACCGGGCCGCCCTCGCGCGCGGCACGCAGGTCGCGGGCGAACGCGGCAGCCGACTGGTAGCGGTCGGCCGGGTCCTTGGCCATGGCCTTGAGCACGATCTGGTTGAGCGAGTACGGCAGGCCGGGCACGAGTACGGCCGGCTCCCGAGGCACCTCGTTGACGTGCTTGAGCGCCACGGTGACGGCGCTGTCGCCCTTGAACGGCACGGTCCCGGTGAGCATCTCGTAGAGGACGACGCCCACCGAGTACAGGTCGGAGCGCTCGTCCACGGGGTACCCCTTGGCCTGCTCCGGCGCCAGATACTGGGCGGTGCCGAGGATGGAGCCGGCCTCCGTCATGCCGGAGTCGCCGGCGCGCGCGATGCCGAAGTCCATCACCTTGCAGGTGCCGTCACGGTCGATCATGACGTTCTGCGGCTTGATGTCGCGGTGCACGATGCCGCTGCGGTGCGCGAAGTCCACCGCGGCGAGCAGTTGCAGCGTGATGTTGACGGCCTCGTTGCCGCTGAGGCGCTCGCGGCGGCGGATGAGGTCCTTGAGCGTCTCCCCCTCCACGTACTCCATGACGATGTAGTACGTGCCGTCGAGCTCTCCCCAGTCGTAGATGCTCACCAGGTTCTGCTGGTTGAGCCCGGCGGCCGCCTTGGCCTCACGGCGGAACCGCTCGACGAACGTGGGGTCGCTCAGGTAGCGCTGCAGCAGCACCTTGATGGCCACGTGCCGGCCGAGTGTGAGGTCCTCACACAGGTACACGTCGGCCATACCGCCACCGCCCAGCTTGCGGACCACCCGGTACCGGCCGCCGACGAGCTGTTCTGGCTGGAACACGTCGCTCACGTGGGTCTACCTCTCCTGTCCGTCGCGCGCAGAGTCCTGCTTCCCACACGACGCTCAATAGCTCTTCCGTGCATTAGTGCTTCATGCTGTCTGGTACGACCGGCGGCGCACGGTCCCTGCCTCAAGGCAGGGAAGGCTGCGCCAGGGCCGCCTTCATGACGGCGGCGGCGAGCGGAGCCGCGGCCTCGCCGCCGGTCGACTGCGTGTTCTCGATGACGACGGCGACGGCCACCTGCGGGTCGTCCGCCGGCGCGAAGCCGATGAACCACGCGAGGTTGGTGCCGTCGCCCTTCTCCGCCGTGCCCGTCTTGCCCGCCACCTGGATGCCCTGCAGCGCGGCATTGGTGGCCGTGCCCGCGTTGACCACGTTCTGCATCATCGTGTTGAGCTGGCTCGCGGTGGCGGCCTTGGTGGCGACGAGCCACTGCTCGGGCTGCGCCCGGCTCACCACGCTGCCGTCGGCCGCCACGATCTCCTGCAGGTAGTAGGGCTTCATGACCCGGCCGCCGTTGGCCACGCCGCCGGCCACCAGCGCCATCTGCAGCGGCGTGGCCAGCATCTGCTCCTGCCCGCACGCCGCCCAGGCGACGTCGAGCGGGTTCATGAACGCCGTGGGCGGGAGCAGCTTGCCGTTGCGGCTGTAGCGCCCGCTGGGCACGATCTCGCCGGCCGGCAGCGGCAGCGGGGGCGTCTGGTAGAAGCCGTACCGCTGGGCGCCGGCGATGAGCCGCTTCTTGGTGAGCAGGTTGCCGACCTTGGCGAACGTGGTGTTGATGGACAGCGTCATGGCCGTGGTGAAGTCGTTGGGGCCGAACACCTCGCCGCCGTAGTTGGTGACCTTGCCGCCGAACACCACGTACGTACCGGTGTCCACGAACGGGGTGTCCGGCGTGACCTTGCCGGTGTCGAGCCCGGCCGATGCGGTGACCACCTTGAACGAAGACCCGGGCACGTAGAGTCCCTGCGTGGGCCGGTTGAGGAGCGGCGCGTCGCCATCCTTGCTGAGACGCGCCCACTGGTCCTCGAGGTTCGCGGGGTCGTAGGTGGGCGCCGACGCCGAGGCGATGAGGGCGCCGGTCCGGGGGTCGAGCAGCACGATCGCGCCCTTCTGCCCCTGCAGCGCCTTCTGGGCGACCTTCTGCACGCCGGGCACCAGCGTGAGCTTGAGGTCCGCCCCCTTGGGCCGCCGGCCCAGGATCTTGTCCACCCAGTTCTGCACGCCGAGGTCGCTCGACTGGCCCGTGAGCGCGTCGTTGTACTCGGCCTCGACGCCGGCGCGTCCGTAGCGCACGGAGTCGTACCCCACGAGCTGGGGAGCGATGGTCCCGTTGGGATAGACGCGGTGGTAGTACCCGGACTTGCGGTCGACGCCTGCGATCACGGACCCGTCGTAGCCCCGGATCTCGCCGCGCTTGATCTTCTGCTCCTTCGCGATGCTGCGCTTGTTCTCGGGCCGCTCCTGGAACCACTGCGCGCGCACGCCCATGATCCAGGTGAGGTTCACGACCAGCGCGACGAAGAGCACCACGGTGATGATGAAGACCTTGCTCATCGCCCTGTTCACGCCGCTACCCCCTCTCCGCCATCTTGCGGCGCTCCAGCTCGGTACCGCCGCGGATGATGTTGGTGCGGTTGCTCACCAGGAGCAGCAGCGCCACCAGCATGAGGTTGGCGGTCACCGAGCTGCCCCCGTAGCTGAGGAACGGCAGCGTGATGCCGGTGAGCGGGATGAGGCGCGTGACGCCGCCGATGATGATGAACGTCTGCAGCGCGAACGCCAGGGCGAGGCCGGCGGCGAGCAGCTTGGAGAAGCCGTCCGGCGCGTACACGGCGATGCGGAAGCCGCGCCAGGTGAACAGCAGGTACAGCAGCACGATGCCGGCCGCGCCGATCAGGCCGACCTCGTTGGCCACGGCGGCGAAGATGAAGTCGGTCTGCAGCTCCGGCACCACCGGCGTGCGGTCGGGGAACAGCAGGTAGCCGCGCCCGAACCCCGCCCCGATGATGCCGCCGTCGGCGACGGTGAACAGCGACTGCAGCAGCTGGTAGCCGCTGCCCATGGCGTCCCTCCAGGGATCGAGCCAGATGGCGAAGCGCTCGTGCACGTGCGGCACGAGGTAGACGGAGATGGCGCCGGCGACGGCGAAGAGCCCCACGCCGGCGGCCACGTACACGGTGCGCGCCGTGGCCATGTACATGAGGCCGACGAAGATGGACATGAACAGCAGCGCCATGCCGAAGTCCTTCATGAACACGAGCATGGCGAGGCTCAGCACCCACATCACCAGCAGCGGCCCGAAGTACTTGAAGGCGGGCAGCGGCACGCCGAGCACGTGGCGCTGCGGCACCGAGAGCATGACCTTCTTGTCGTCCAGGTAGCCGGCCAGGAAGATCACGATCGCCAGCTTGGCGAACTCCGACGGCTGGATGCTGAACCCGAACGCGTGGATCCACAGCTTGGCGCCGTTGACGGTGCTGCCCAGCACGATGGTGAGCACGAGCAGCGCGAGGCCCACGGCGCCGATGAGGTAGCGGTAGCGGTCGAGCTTCATGTGGTCGCGCACCAGGAGGACCGTGAGGATGAACAGGCCGGCGCGCGACCAGGAGCCACTGTCCCTGCACCAGCGCCAGCGACGGCTTGATGCGGAAGATCTCGGTGAGCCCGACGGCGGCCAGCAGAGCGGTGATGGGCAGCAGGAACGGGTCGGCCTGGGGCAGGAAGATGCGCTCGACGACGTGCAGCAGCACGAAGATGCCGACGAACACGAGGCCGTAGATGATGGAGACGCGGTTGATCTCGCGGAAGCGGCCGGCGTACACGGACACGTAGGCCATGGTGCTGACCGCGCCGGCCAGCACGAGGAAGACGAGCTCGAGGTTCCTCCTGCTCACCTGAACATCCCGAGCATGGTGCCGAGGTCGAGCGCCTCCTGGCGGTCGCGCAGTCGCCGCTCGTCCACGAGAGTGCGCGCCGCAGGTGAGAGCGAGTCGTAGGCGACGTAGCTGCGCCGGTAGACGGCGTGCAGCGGGACGGGACCGACCTTGACGGGCACGCCGCTGTAGATGGCGAGCGTGCCGTCGTCCACGCCCACGTAGAAGACGGTGCTGAGGAAGAAGGCGCCGGCGGCCAGCGTCGTGGCGAGCAGCGCGAGCAGCGCCGCGACGACGCCGAGCCGGCGTCTGCTGCGCCTCAGGCGGCTGACGGCGTCGCCGGAGGCGCCGGCCGTGGGCTCGCCGTCATCCTCGGCGCGCAGCGCCGCCGCCTGGGCGGCGAGCGCGTCGGCGGCGTCGGCGGACGGCTCCTCGGGCGCCGGCGCGTCGATCACGAACGGCAGCTCGCCGGTGACCTCCTCGGCCTCGGGGTCGACGGGCTGGATGAGGGTCGTCTCCTCTTCAGCACGGGCCTGGGCGCCGTGCGGCGCCTCGTCCACGCGCACGACCACCGCGGTGATGTTGTCCGGCCCGCCCTGTTTGCGCGCCTCGAGGATGAGCCGCTCGGCGGCCGCCTGCGGGTCGCTGCGCGTGAGCGCGAGCTTGATGGCCGCGGCCGGCACCGGGCCGCTGAGACCGTCGCTGCAGAGCAGCAGCACGTCGCCGGGCAGCAGGTCCTCGGTGAACTCGTCGATCCGCGCCGCGGGCTCCGTGCCCAGGGCGCGGCTGAGGATGCTGCGGTGCGGGTGCACGGCCGCCTCTTCTTCGGTCAGGCGGCCGTCCCGCACCATCTCCCCCACCAGCGAGTGGTCGTCGCTCACCTGGCGCAGCTCGCCGTCGCGGAGCAGGTAGGCGCGGCTGTCGCCGATGTGGGCGAAGTGCGCGGTGCTGCCCTCGAGCACGAACGCCGTGAGCGTGGTGCCCATGCCGGTCTGCTCGATGTTGTCGTGCGCGCGCTGGAACACGGCGGCGTTGGCCGCCTCGGCGGCCGCGTGGATGGGCGTGCCCGCGGCGACCTCGGAAGCCAGCGTCCCGGCCGCCAGCCCGCTGGCCACCTCGCCTGCGTTGGCGCCGCCCATGCCGTCGCAGACGGCGTACAGCGGCGGTTCGACGACGTACGTGTCCTCGTTGGTCTTGCGGTGGAGCCCGATGTCGGTGAGGGCGCCGTGTCGCGCGACGAGCGTCACGGCGCGCTCACTCCTCGTAGCGGAACGTGGTCTCGCCGATGCGCAGCCGGCTGTCCAGCTTGAGCTGCGCCTCCGTCACCTGCTTCTCATTGACGAAGGTGCCGTTGGTGCTGCCGAGGTCCTCGACGTAGTAGAACTGGCCGCGCGGGACCAGCCGTGCGTGGGTGCTCGAGACGAACTGCTCGTCGAGGACCACATCGCTGGTGGCGGCTCGGCCGACGTTGATCCACCCCTCCAGCGGGAAGACCACGCCCGGCGGGATGATGGGACTCTCCTCGACGACGAGCCGCGGGTTGATGTGCGCCGAGAAGTCGATCTTCTCGCCGGCGATGGTGCGCTCGACCAGGCGGTCCTCACGGCGCTGGTCGCGCTCGGCCGGCGTGAACGTGGGCGCAAGCCGGTCGCCGGCCGGCAAGACGACGTCGGGCGCCGCCCCGGCGGGCATGCTCGCGCCTTCGCCGCCGCGCACGCTGCGCACCGCGGTCTTCACCACCTGCCAGATGAACAGGTAGAGCAGGATGAGGATGCCGATCTTGAGGACGAGCAGAACGATGTCGATCATGTGATTCCCCCGCGCGGCGCGCGCTCACGGCACGCCGGCGCCGTGGTCACCCGGGGCCTCCCGCTCAGGGCTGCCTCTCGAACAGGAACTCGGTGGTGCCGAGCTCGATGCGGTCGCCGTGCTGGAGCACCGCCTGCTTGACGTCCCGCCTGTTGATCCGCGTGCCGTTGGTGGAGCCCAGGTCGACGAGCATGAAGCCGTTGTCCTGACGGCGGACCTCGGCGTGCTGACGGGAGACGTTGGGGTCGGTGAGCACGATGTCGCAGCGGCGGCTGCGGCCGAGGACGGTGACCGGCCCGGAGAGCTGGTAGTCGCCCTGCCGGCCGCGCAGGACGCCGCGGGCGCCGGAGGCGCGCGGCGCGGCCGCGGCGGCCGGAGCCGGCTCCTGGTACAGCACCGTCTGGTCGATGACCGGCCCGGGGGCGACGGCGGCGGCCGGGGGCACCACGGCCGCCGGAGCGTCGAACGCGCCGGCGCCCGGGGTCTCGGCCGGCGCGCTCACCGTGCGCGTGGCGATGCCGAACTCGCCCACGCGCAGGTCGTCGTCCTTGTGCATCTCGATGCGCGGCGGCGCGACCAGGGTCCAGCCCTCGCGCCGGGCGAACGCGGTGACGTAGTTGGAGAGCTCCTGCTTGAGCGAATCCTCGAAGGAGATGAGGTGCTCGTAGTCCTCTTTGCCGAGGTACACGTCGAACTCGTTGGGCACGTAGACGTTGGAGACCCCGACCGTCTTGTGGTCGCCCATCTCCTTGGCGAGCTTGTGCGCCAGTTCCACCGGCTGCACGCTCGACTTGAACGCACGCCCGAACGCGCCCTCGACGGCGCCCTCGAGCTTGTTATTGGCCTTCCTGAAGATCCCCATCGTCGCCTTCGTCCGGTGCTTCTCCGGTGGTCAGGACCAACGGCAAGAGTATCACGGCAGCAGGCACGGCCACACTCCACACGAGGGGCCACAGCGCCGCTGGATAGTCCCATACCACGATCGGGACGACGCGATACACGACGAAGATCGCGGCGAACGAGAGCGACCAGATCCAGAGGCGCGTGTCGAGGCGGCGGCGCGTGAGCGCCCAGGCCAGCGCGGCCGCCAGCCCGGCCCACGCGACGGCCTGCAGCAGCGTGGGGCCGGCGAAGACGTGGACGAGCAGGCGGCCGGCGGCGGTGAACGGGTCGCCGGCCGCGCCGACCTCCTCGGCCACCTTCCAGCGCGGCTGCTCCAGAGTGAACGGCCCGCGCGGGGCGCGCACCAGCAGCAGGAACACGACCGTGCCGGCGCCGGCCCAGGCGGCGGTGAGCGGGCCGCGCACGCGGCCCAGCAGCGCCGCGGCCGCCGGCGCCAGCAGCGTCAGGTACGCCGGCGTGAGGATGAGCGCGAACGCCGGCCACAGCGCCGTGACCGGCCGCGAGCGGGCGACGAGGAAGAGCGCGATCGCGAACGCCAGGTAGAGCCCGCCCACGCTGAGCGAGACGTTGAACAGCGGGAACGCGAGCGAGCCGAGCAGGAACGCGAGGCCCGCCTCGGGCACGACCGCCCAGATGGCGGCGCTCAGCGCCACCAGCGGCAGCGTCCAGCTCTGCGGGTAGGCGGGCAGCGAGCCGACCACGACGGCGCTGGTGACGGCGGCGAGCGCCGCGCCGCCGGCGCGCTCGGCCACCTCGGCGGCCCGCCCGAGCGGGCGCAGCAGCCGCTGGGCCTTCCGCAGGCCGCGGCTGCGCAGGCGCCCGCTGCGCAGGAGGTCGTCGAGCGCGTCGCTCAGGTAGGCCGGCGTGGGCCGCTCGGCCGGGCGCGGCGCGCAGGCCGCGTCGATGAGCGTGACGAGGTCGTCGGGCAGGTCGGGCCGCAGCTCGGCGAGCGACGGCAGCCGCGCCGCGGCGACGTTGGAGTAGGTCTCGGCCGGCGTGTCCCCGCGCAGCGGGTGCGCGCCGGCCAGCAGCTCGTACAGCACCATGCCGGCGGAGTACACGTCGCTCGCCGGCTGCACGCGCTTGCCCTGCGCCTGCTCCGGCGACATGTACGCGATCGTCCCGATCAGGTCGCCGTCGCCGGTGAGCGTGTCCGCGTCCATGAGGTGGGCGATGCCGAAGTCCATGACCTTGACGTGACCGTCGTCGCCCAGCATGACGTTCTGCGGCTTGACGTCACGGTGGATGACGCCCTGGCTGTGTGCGTAGGCGAGCGCGTCGAGGAGCTCGACGCCGACGGCGACCACGTCCCCGTCGTCGAGCCGCTCGCCGACCTGGTCCAGCGAAGCGCCGCGGACCAGCTCCCACACGAGCACGCTGCCGTCGTCGTCGGAGAACCAGTCGTAGAGGGCGACGATGTTGGGGTGGTCGAGCGCCCCGGCGGCCTGCACCTCCCGCACGATGCGCGCGCTGAGCGCCCGCGCGGCGGGGACGATCTTGAGGGCCACGGCCTCCTCGAGCGTGAGGTCGTAGGCCTCGAACACCTCCGCGAACGCGCCGCTGCCGATCTTGCCGACCAGCTGGTAGCGGTCGCGCCATTGGGCGTTATAGGGAACGGGATCCTGCGCGGCGACGGGCATTCGGGGGCTCGCTCAGTCGGTCGGTTTCCACGATATTCGGTGTGGTACAATGCCTTCCCTGTCAGAGCCTGTGGGCGAGTGGCGGAATTGGCAGACGCGCTAGGTTCAGGGTCTAGTGAGCTTACGCTCGTGGGGGTTCAAGTCCCCCCTCGCCCACCACACCACCTGTGAACGGGGGTCCGCGGCGTGGATTTCTTCGACGACGAGACCAGCCGGGCACCAGCGGACGCCGCCGGTCCTCCCTCCTCCCCGTCTCGTCGCCGACCCACCGACCGCCGCCGCACCCGCATCCAGCGGCTCGTCATCGCCGCGATCATCGTCTTCGCCGTCGTCTTCGGCCTGGCGTGGTGGGCGCGCAGCTGCCAGCACAACCGCAAGGTGGGTGGCTACGAGGAGTACTTCCAGGCCGTCACGACGGCCATCGACGACTCCACGGCGCTCGGCAAGCAGGTGTCGGCCATCATGTTCGACCCCACCAAGCTCTCGCGCAAAGAACTCGTGGACAAGCTCGGGCAGCTCGCCGCGCAGCAGGACGAGATCGCCGTGCGCGCCGGCCGGCTCGAATCCCCCTCCACCCTCGAGTCCGAGCAGACGCAGTTCGCCAACGGCATGAAGGTCCGCGCGGCCGGCTACAAGCTCCTGCGCACGGCCATGCTGAGCGCGCTCGCCAACAAGAAGGTCAAGGCGAGCGACATCGTTGCGCTCGACGGCTACTTCAGCGGGCCCGACGCGTACTACCAGGAGCTCGTGTACGCGCCGGCGCGCGACGCCATGGCCGAGGACGGCGTCACCGGCGTCGCCGTGCCCTCCTCCACCTACTACCTCACCTGGAAGGGGCTCGATCCGGCGCGCGTCCAGACCGCCCTCGACTCGGTCGGCAAGTCGTCCAAGCTCACGGGCATCCACGGGGTCGGCCTGCTCGGCGTCACCGCCCGGACCGCGGGCGGCGAGATCAAGCTCGTCAAGGGCAAGATCAACGACGTGCCCGCGTCGACCGACCTCGCCTTCGTGTGCTCGGTCCAGAACCAGGGCAGCGTGGCCGAGCGCGACGTCGCGGTGGTGGCCACGCTCGTCCTGCCCGGCGGCAATTCGATCAAGCAGGAGGGCGCGATCCCCCTCATCGAGCCCAACAAGACCGAGCAGGTGACCATCGGCGGCTTCGCCATCCCCGGAGAAGCGCTGAGCAAGGAGGTCACGCTCAAGGTCACCGCCGGACCGGTCAAGGGCGAGGCCGTGGAGACCAACAACTCGGCGAACTACAAGCTGCTGCTGCAGCTCCAGTAGAGACCGCGTGCAGACCCTTCGCGACATCGCCCCCTACGTGGCCCTCGGGGCGGCCGTCCTCGCTCTCGTCCTGCTCGTCCTCGTCGTCGTGCTGCTGACGCGCGTCGGCCGTCTGCGCCGCGCGCAGCTCGTCGTACTGGGGCACCACGAGCAGCGCGACATCGTGGAGCACACCGAGGACCTGGACACGCAGGTGCGCAACCTGCGCGAGGCGGTCGAGATCCTGACCGACCAGCTCGACGACCAGAAGCGGCACCTGGACCACGCGCTCACCAACCGCGCCATCGTGCGGTACGACGCGTTCCGCGACGCCGGCGGCGAGCAGAGCGCCTCGTTCGCGTTGCTCGACCAGTACCGGTCCGGCGTCGTGTTCAGCGCCATCGCCGCACGCGATTTCGCGCGCATCTACGTCAAGCACCTCACCAACGGCGTGGCCGACCGCGACCTCTCGCCCGAGGAAGCCCAGGTCATGGAGCTCGCCGTGCCCCGGCCTCTGCCGCCCGGCGGAGAGGGGCCCAGGTCCGAACGGGCGCCCCTGCCTGAGGCGCCGCGGCCCGCCGGCCTGCCGCCGCGGCAGGCGGCGGACGAGGCGGGCGAGCCCCAGGGGTCCCCGGGCGGCGCCGAGCCGGGCGCCCGGGACGCCGCGACGAGCGCGTTCGAAGCGCTCGGCGACGCCGTCGCCCCCGGTCAGGACCGCGAGCCGGACGCCGAGCCCGGCGACGACTTCACCTGGGAGCCCCCTCCCCAGCACCCCCGGGGTGGCTCACCCTCGCGGCGCTGACCGCGTCCGGTGCGCGACACCGGCCGCCTCGCGGGTCGCTTCCTTCTCTTCGCCCGACCCGGCTCCCGGGGGGAAGCCCGCCCGCGTGGTCTGATAGCCTAGCGGGTAGGAGCGGAGCGAAGACCGGGAGGAGTTGAAGAGCTTGGCGAAGGACGGCGACAAGGTCGCGTTCCTCGGACCCGAAGGGACGTTCACGGAGGAGGCTCTTCTCGCCAACATGCCCGACGGCGGCCTCCACCCCTTCCCCTACCCCTCCATCCCCGACGTGCTCCGCGCCGTGCAGACCGGCGACGCACCGCTCGGCATCGTCGCCATCGAGAACGCGCTCGAGGGGTCGGTCCCGGTCACCATGGACAGCCTGGTCTGGGGCTTCGAGGACCTGCACATCGTGCGCGAGGTCACCCACCCGGTGCACCAGATGCTGATCACCAGGGGAGAACTGCCGCTCGACCAGATCACCAAGGTCATCAGCATCCCGCACGCCTACGGCCAGTGCCGAGAGTTCATCCGCGAGCACCTCGGCAACGTCGAGCATGAGGCGACCGACTCGACGGCCGAGGCGGTCCGCCGCGTGAGCCGCGTCCAGCGGCCGTGGGCGGCCGTGGGCACGCGGCTCGCGGCGGAGATGTACGAGTGCCACATCGCCGCCGAAGACATCGAGGACGCCGAGGACAACGCCACGCGCTTCGTGTTCGTGGCGAAGCAGCCGGCCCCGCAGGACCTCGAGGCCCGCTACAAGACCAGCTTCGTCTGCGGCATCGACCAGGACGAGCCGGGCAGCCTCCTGCTCATCCTCAGCGAGTTCGCCTACCGCCACGTCAACCTCACCAAGGTCGAGTCCCGGCCGTCCAAGGCCGCGCTGGGCCACTACATCTTCATCATCGACGTGGACGGCAGCCTGGAGAGCGCCCCCGTCTCGCAGGCGGTCAAGTGCCTGGCCTGCAAGCTCCCGTGGATCAAGGTCCTGGGGTCGTACCCCACATGAGCGCGGCGGCCGACACCACGCCGGCGCCGCCCGCGAACGCGGCCGTCCGACTGCAGGAATCGGCTTCAGGAGGTGCCTGATGGATCGCGTCCAGTGTGAGATCCGCGAGGCGGGCCGGGACGACCGGAGCATGCTCGTGCTGCTCGCCGAGGAGACGCTGCACCCGCTCGCCGAGGGTACCGGCCACCCCGAGAGGTACCGCACCGGCGACGTGGTGAGCCTGCTGGACCGCGCGGAGGTGTTCGTGGCGCAGTGCGGCGAAGAGCCCGGGGGCTTCGTCGCGGTCGAGGTCGGCGAGGAGGAGTGCGACGTGCGCTGCATCTGCGTGAACCCGGGGTTCGAGGCGCGCGGCGTCGCCAACCAGCTGCTCGACTGGGTCGAGGGGCTGGCCATCGAGCGCAAGCTCTCCCGCCTCGTGGCGTTCGTGCCCGAGTCCGACGGCCCGTCGCTGCGCCTCTACAAGGGACACGGCTTCGTCGGCCGCGCCGACGAGGGTGATCTGCTGGCGCTCGAGAAGCGCCTGCCCGAGCTCGAATGAGGAACCGTATGCGCGTCGCACTGATCGCCGTCCCCTACGACCTCGGCCGCGCCGACGTGGGCAGCGGCCTCGGCCCGAGCGCGTACCTCAAGGCGGGGGCCGCGGAGGCCCTCCGCGCGCGCGGCCACGAGGTCGAGGTGGTCACGGTGCGCCGCGAGACGCCGTTCACCGACGAACTGCAGGCGGTCCTGGACGTGAACGCCGCCCTGGCGGACGTGGTGGAGCGCGCGCTCTTCGACGACGCGCTGCCCCTGGTGGTGGCCGGCAACTGCAACGCGACGCTGGGTGTGCAGGCCGGGCTGCAGCGCGGCGGCGCCCTCGACGCCGCGCTGGTGTGGCTCGACGCCCACGGCGACTTCAACACGCCCGACACGACGGAGACGGGCTACCTGGACGGCATGCCGCTCGCCATGCTGTGCGGGCGCGCCTACCGTGAAGCGGTGGCGGCGGCGCTCGCCGCCGACGCGCTCCCCGAGACGTCCGTGCTGCACGCCGGCGGACGCGACTTCGACCGCAAGGAGCGCTCCTCGCTGCGGGCGTCGGGCATACGCGTGGTCGACGGCGACGCGCTGCGCGAGCACGGGCCGGCCGAGGCCATGGTGCCGGCCCTGAACGCGCTGGCCCGCGAGCGGCGCGAGGCGTGGGGACTGGACGCGGGCGAACCGCCGCCGGCGCACCTGCACGTCGATCTCGACGTGCTCGACCCGGCGGCCGCGCCCGGGGTCACGTTCCCCTCGCCGCACGGCCTCTCCGCCGCCCAGCTGCTCGAGGCCATCGACCTGGCGCGCGAGAGGTTCGGCCTCATCGCCGTCACGGTGACGTCGTTCACACCGTCGCGGGACGAGGCCGGCACCACGCTGGCCGCCGGCCTCGCCGTCCTGCAGCGCGTCACCGCGGAGCACGCCCTCCGGTCGTAGCGCGCCGCCGCCCGGCGACCCTCAGCCCCCCGCCGCCCGGGCCGCCTCCCGCGCGCCACGGGCCTCAGTGGTAGATGTACACCGTCTCGCCGACGAACGAGTGGTCGTACACCCAGTAGCAGGCCCAGATGGGCTCGCGCACGCAGCCGTGACTGGCCGGGTACGGAGGCACCGGCGCGTAGCCGTGGATGGCGAAGTTCCTGAAGAACCCCATGGTCCGCACGAGGACGCCGTAGCCCGACGCGGTGGTGGGGTGCTTCTGCTGGATGCGGAAGGTGCCCTCCGGCGTGTTGCCGGTGGCGCCGGTGGAGACGCAGATGATGCCCACCGCCTTGCCGCCCTTGACCACCATGAGGATCTGGCGGCCCTTGTCGACCTCGAGGTGGAGCGAGGGTGAGGAACGGCGCGGCTTGATGCGGCGGGCGCGGTCGATCTTGCGCCAGCAGGCGCTGTTGAAGACGTAGGTCCGCGACAGGCGGTAGGCCTTCTGGAACGCCATCACCGAGTCCTTGACCCGGGTGGTGAAGCTGTAGCCGATGCCGGGCACGCGGAACGCGAGCCGCTGCAGCGCGATGAGCATGCCCTTGACGTAGGGGCCCCTGGAGCCGGCGGAGAGCGTCTTCGGACGCACCGAGACCTTGGTCTGCAGCGTGCGCGCGTCGAGTCCGGCGGCGGCCCGCAGCACGACGTTGAGCGTGAACGCGTCCACGCCGCGCAAGGGGAAGCGCAGCACGGCCTTGCCGTCTTTGGCGCGGGCCCTGTAGGTGCCCGCCGGGACGCCCCGGTGCACCACCTTGACGACGACGAGCCCGTCGTAGCTGGACGGGGTGATCTTCACGACGAACGTGGAGGTGAGGAACGGCACGAGCTTGCCGTGCGCCACCGTGGCCCTGGGCTCGACGGCGAGCGCCTGCGGGGCGCTGGCGACGGTCAGGTCCGAGGTGAGGTTCGCGACTGCCACCACTTCACCGCTGCCTTGCGGAGTGAAGGCGAGCGTGTACGCACCGGCGGCGTCCGTCGTCGCCGTGCCGACCAGGGCGGTCCCGACGGTGACGGTGATCTCCCGGCCGGCCTCGGCGGGGGTGAGCACCCCGCTCACGGTGACCTGGCCGCCGAAGACCACGGACGCCCTGGAGAGCTCCGCGGTGAGCGACGCCGGCGCGGCGGCCTGGCTCGCGGACGGTGACGCGAGAGGAGAGGACGAGGCGAACGCCGGCGCGGCGAACGCGAGCGCGAGCACCACGGCGGTCAGGAGGACGAGTGCTCGGATCCCTCGATGATCACGATCGGTGACGGCTGCGCGCATGAATCGCTCCCCCCGTGGACGCTTTGGCCTGCGTGCCTGCTCAGTACGGAGACTAGCACCGAAAGCCTCGGGTGCGCGTGCGATACCATTGACGGCGCCCGGGAGGCCGGGTCGCCCAAGTCAGTCGTCACGACGCGAGGAGAGTGGAGCGATGCTCGACGTGAAGATGGTCCGCACCGACCCGGACACGGTCCGCAGGGCCCTGGAACGGCGGGGCGACTCCACGTCGTCGCTGGACGAGTTCCTCGCCGTGGAGGAGCGCCGCCGGCGCCTCCTCACGGAGGTCGAGACGCGCCGCGCCGAGCGCAAGCGGGCGAGCGACGAGATCGCCGCCGTCAAGAAGGCCGGCGGCGACGCCGACCAGGCGATCGCCGCCATGCGCGCGCTCGGCGACCAGATCAAGGAGCACGAGGCGGCGCTCGCCGAGACGGAGGAGCGCCTCAACGCCATGCTCCTCGAGTTGCCCAACATCCCGCTGCCGGACGTGCCCGACGGCGGCGAGGAGGACTCCGTCGTCCTGCGCCGGGTCGGCGAGCCCCGGCAGTTCGACTTCGAGCCCAAGGACCACCTCGACCTGGGCCTCGCGCTGGATCTGATCGACATGGAGCGCGCGG
Source organism: uncultured Actinomycetes bacterium (assembly GCA_963764225.1). Classification (GTDB taxonomy): domain Bacteria; phylum Actinomycetota; class Thermoleophilia; order UBA2241; family UBA2241; genus CAIXSE01. The sequence continues at coordinate 458,346 of CAVXRL010000007.1, read as the reverse complement.
CCAAGGTGAGCGGCTCGCGCTTCGTCTACCTCAAGGGCGACCTCGTCATGCTGCAGTTCGCCCTCGTCAACTACGCGCTCTCCGTCATCCAGAGCAAGGGGTTCCGCCCCGTGATCCCTCCCGTGCTCGTGCGCGAGGAGGCCATGTACGGCACCGGCTTCTTCCCCACCGACCGGGCGCAGGTCTACGAGACGCTGGACGGCGAGTGCCTGGTCGGCACCAGCGAGGTCCCGCTGGCGGCGATGCACATGGAGGAGTTCCTCGACGAGGCCGAGTTCCCCATCCGCTACGCGGGCTACTCGACCTGCTTCCGGCGCGAGGCCGGCGCCGCGGGGCGCGACACGCGCGGCATCCTGCGCGTGCACCAGTTCGACAAGGTCGAGATGTTCAGCTTCTGCGCCCCGGAGCAGAGCGCGGCCGAGCACCAGGTGATCCTCTCGGCCGAGGAGGCGATCCTGCAGGGCCTCGGCATCCCCTACCAGGTGGTGAACATCGCCGCCGGCGACCTCGGCGCCCCGGCGGCGCAGAAGTTCGACTGCGAGGCGTGGCTCCCGGGCCAGCAGCGCTACCGGGAGCTCACCAGCTGCAGCAACTGCACCGACTACCAGGCGCGGCGGCTGGGCACCCGCTTCCGCACCGAGAAGGGCCCGCGCTTCGTGCACACGCTGAACGGCACCGGCGTGGCCGTCGGCCGCACGCTCATCGCCATCATGGAGAACTACCAGCGGGCCGACGGCAGCTTCGAGGTGCCCGAGGTGCTGCGCCCGATGATGGGCAAGGACGTGATCGGGGGCTGATCCCCACGGGCGGCGATCCGCCCCCGGAGGCCGCAGACGTGACGAGGGGACGGCGACCAGGTGGTCGCCGTCCCCTCGGTCCGTCCGCAGGCGCCCGGTCTACTTGACCGACCCGGCGAGCAGCCCCTGCACGAAGTACCGCTGGAAGGCGAAGAACACCACCAGCGGGATCGCCAGGGAGAGGAACGCCGCCGGGGCGATCACGTCGATGTTGGCGCCGAACTGGCGCAGCTGCGTGAAGATCGCCACGGTGATCGGCTGGGTGTTGCGGGCCAGCGAGAGCGCGACGATCAGGTCGTTCCAGGTCCAGAGGAACTGGAAGATCGCCAGCGAGGCGACCGCCGGCCAGCTCAGCGGCAGGATCAGCCGGGTGAAGATGCGGATCTCCGACGCGCCGTCGATGCGCGCCGCCTCGAGCAGTTCTCGCCGGGATCCCGACGAAGAAGTTGCGTAACAGGAAGATCGCCAGCGGCAGCCCGAACGCCGTGTGGAACAGGATCAAGCCCGGGATGGTGTCGAAGAGGCGCAGCGCGTCGTACAGCGAGAAGATCGGGATCAGCGCCATCTGCAGCGGCACGACGATCATCGCGACCACGGCGATGAACAGCCAGTCTCGGCCCGGGGAAGTCGATCCAGGCGAACGCGTAGCCGGCCAGCGCCGCGATGATGATCGGCAGGATGGTGGCGCCGATCGCGATCCACACGGTGGTGACCAGCGCGCTGGTGATCGCCTGGTTGGAGAAGATCGCCACGGTAGTTGTCCAGCGTCATCTGGCCCGGGTTGGTGATCGCGTACCACCACCCCTCCGAGGAGATCAGATCGGGCGGCAGCAGCGACGTGAACAGCAGGCCGATGGTCGGGATCAGCCAGGCGACCCCGATGACGATGAGCAGGATGTTGACGGGGGCCCACTGGAGGGCGCGCACGAGGCTGCGCCCCGCGCCCCCGCGCTGGGTGGCGTCCCGCGGCCGCACGAGCGGCTCGCCGAGGTCACCGGTCGCGGTAGCCATCAGGCCTCCCTTCTGAAGCGGCGGACGTTCAGCAGCAGCACCGGGATCACGAGGATGAACAGGAACACGGCGATAGCCGAACCCAGGCCGAAGTTGTTGACGCCGCCGAACGCCGTCCGCCACATGGCGAGGGCGATCACGTTGGCGTCGTCCTGCACCGAGGCCGGAGCCACGGACAGCACGATGTCGAAGACCTTGAGCACGTTGATGATCATGGTGATGAAGACGACGCTGAGCACCGGCGCGAGCAGAGGGATGGTGACGCGCCGGAACACCTGCCACTCCGTGGCGCCGTCCGTGCGGGCCGCCTCGAGCACGTCACGCGGGATCGAGGCGAGGCCGGCGGCGATGACCACCATCGAGAACCCGGCCCAGACCCAGATGTAGGCGATGATGATGGACGGCGTGATGAGAGCAGCGCTCAGCCAGGGGACGCCGCCGTAGGCCTGCCTGAAGGTGCTGCTCGAGATCCCGACGTGATAGGTCCCTTGCGAGAGTCCGGAGAAGCTGAACGAGCCGTCGGCCTTCGACGTGGTGCTCGCGACCTGCTGGCCGTTCTTGTCGAGCAGGTTCAGCGTGACGCCGGGGATGCCGACCTCGCCCTGCTCGACCACGCCCGGCTTGCCGCCGCCGGGCTTGAAGTCACGCCACACGACGCCGTCGACCGCGCCTTGCTGCGACGCCGGCTTCACCGCCTGCTGCCCGTCCTTGACGTCGCTCGGCGGGATCCCGGTGAGACCCAACTTGACCGTCTGCCCCGGCTGGACTCCCTGGGCCAGCCTGAAGCCCTTCGCACTGGAGCCCTTCAGGATGTCCGTGGAGGGCGTCGCCCCCGAGAGCACGCCGGGCGGGTTCACCGCATCCTTGACGACCCTGATCGCGGCGTTGATCGTCCCCTGGCTCGGATCCTGCGTGTACATGATGTGCCAGATCACGCCTGCCGCGAAGAGCGAGATGGCCATCGGCATGAACACCGCGGTCTTGAACGCGACCGACCAGCGGATGCGCTCGGTGAGGACGGCGAAGACGAGGCCGATGGCCGTCACCAGCGCCGGCACCACCAGCACCCAGATGGCGTTGTTCTTGATCGCCGTCAAGAGGATGTTGGTGGTGAACAGGGTCTTGTAGTTGTCGATGCCGACGAACGACGTGCCCTGCGAGTCGTAGAAGCTGCGCACGACCGTGTAGATCGTCGGGTAGATGACCCAGACGCCGAGGAAGACGAACGCCGGGAGCAGGAAGCCGGCCGCCACCAGGTACCTGCGGCGGCGGCCGGTGTCCTTTTCGTCCGGCGCGGCCGGCGGCGGGCCCCCTACGGGAGCGGGCCCGCCGCGACCGATGAACCGCCGGCCATGACGTCACTTCCGAGGCCTTGGCAGCCGCCTGCTCCAAGGCCTGCTGCGTACCCTTGACGTCCTCGGGTTCTTCAGGAAGTCCTGCAGGATCTTCCACTCGCCCTGCCCCACGGTCCCGCCGAAGGCGGCCGGCGCCAGGTCGCTCATGTCGAAGCGGAAGGTCTCCGCCTGAGCGAGCGCCGTGGCCGTCGCCTTGGAGATCGCGTCGGGATAGACGCTCGGGTCGACGTTCTTGTTCGGTGACGCGAAGCCGCCCTGCTTGGCCCAGATCTCGGCGGCCTGCGGGGTGGCCAGGTACTCGACGAACGCTCTCGTCGCGGGGTCGTCCTTGAAGGTGATCAGGGTGTCGCCGCCGCCGACCACGCTCGGAGCGGAGCCGTCGATGGACGGGAAGGCGAACTGATTGAAGCCGGTCTCCGGCTGCGCCTTGGTCGAGTCCAGGATCACGCCCTGCACGAAGTCGCCCTCGAACACCATCGCCGCCTTTGGCGGAGTGCGTGAAGACCTGGGTCACCGAGGTCGGGAAGTCGATCTGCAGCGCGCCGCTGTTGCCGCCGGCGATGTTGCCGCTGTCGCTGAAGATCTGCGCCATGTCGTTGAGCGCCGTGGTCACCGACGGGTCGGTCCACGGGATCTCGTGGTTGGACAGCTGGTCGTACTTGTCCGGACCGGCCGTGCGCAGGTAGATGTTCTCGAAGAGGTCGGTGAGGGTCCACCCGTCGGCCCCGGCGATGGAGTAGGCCTTCACGCCGGATGCCTTGAGCGTCTTGGCCGCCGAGAGCAGGTCCTGCCACGTCTGCGGAGGCTGCACGCCGGCGTCGTTGAACGCCTTGACGTTGTACCAGACGGTCGACTTGTTGGCGCCCTTGAACACGAAGCCGTAGAGCTTGCCGTTCGACGGTGCCGAGGTCGATCCAGCTCTGGGCGTAGTTCTGCTGGATCGTGTCCTTGGCGTAGTCGATCGGCTTGAGCGCGCCGCGATTGACGAAGTCCTTCATCAGCCCGGGCTGCGCAACGAACGCCACGCTCGGCGGGTTGCCGCCCTGGACAGCAGTGGAGAGCACCGTCGGCAGCTGGTCGCCCGCGGACGTGTACTTCACCTGTGACGTTCGGGTACTGCTGCATGAACCCGTCGATGACCTGTTTGAACGCCTTCTGCTCGGCGCCGCTCCAGACGGCCATGACCGACACGTTGCCCGAGACGTTCGCTGCCGCCGAGGAGCTCGGCGAACCGGCGCCTGCGTTGGTCGGACTATTGCCGCACCCGGCGGCGATCGCGGCGATGGCCGCGATGACGAGCAGGCTAAGCAGAAGCCGCGTGTGGATGTCTCAACTGGTACATCTTGATCCTCCTGGGGCTGGGGCGCGGCGCGCGGCCTTGCCGTCGCGACGCGCGTCGAGAGACTCGGGCTCGTCATAGATCGCCGAGCCCTGAATCGACATCGAAGAAGTGCAGTGCGCGGGTGTCCACGGCGATCTCGACCGGTCTCATCGGGCTGCACCTGCGTGTGCGGGTCGAAGCGGCCGACGAGCTTGGACGTCTGCGTGCCGCGCTTGGTGTGGGCCTCGTGGTGGTGGCCGGTGCCGATGTCCTCGGCCAGCTCGCGCGTGTCCTCCGTGAGCACCGGCGGCGCCTCGATCTCCACGTGCGCGTTGATCTCGGACCCGAGCGCCTCGCGCAGCATCAACGTGCCGCGCAGGCGCTGGTCCTCGGGCGTCTCCGGCTTGAGGGCGGCATCCTCCATGTCCTCGGGCCGGATGCCGACGACCACGCGTTTGCCCACGTAGTCCTCGAGCAGCGGGTGGGCCTCGACGGCCTCGTCGGCCAGCGTCAGGCGCTGTTCGCCGATGGCGACGGCCAGCCCGTCCGTCATCTCGCTCCACCGTCGCCTCGACCATGTTCATCGTGGGGCTGCCGATGAAGCCGGCGACGAACAGGCTGACGGGCCGGTCGTAGAGCTCCTGCGGCGGGGCGACCTGCTGCAGCTCGCCCTTGCGCATCACGGCCACGCGGTCGCCCATGGTCATGGCCTCGACCTGGTCGTGGGTCACGTAGATGGTGGTGACGCCGAGCTCGCGCTGCAGACTGCCGATCTCGGACCGCATCTGCACGCGCAGCTTGGCGTCGAGGTTGGACAGCGGCTCGTCCATCAGGAACGCCTGGGGCTCGCGCACGATCGCGCGGCCCATGGCGACCCGCTGGCGCTGGCCGCCGGAGAGGGCGCGCGGCTTGCGGTCGAGGAAGTCCTCGAGACCGAGCACCTCCGCGGCGTGCCGCACCCGCTTGTCGATCTCGTCCTTCGGGACCTTGCGCAGACGCAGGCCGAAGGCGATGTTGTCGTACACCTTGAGGTGCGGGTAGAGCGCGTAGTTCTGGAACACCATCGCGATGTCCCGGTCACGTGGGGCCATGTGATTGACGACCTTGTCACCGATGCGGATGGTCCCCTCGGTGATGGTCTCGAGACCGGCGAGCATGCGCAGCGCCGTCGTCTTGCCACAGCCCGACGGCCCGACCAGCACGACGAACTCGCCGTCGCCGATCTCGAGGTCCATGTCCCTGACGGCGCGGGCGCCGCCCGGATAGACCTTGCTGACCCCTTCGAAGGTTACTCCAGCCATGTGCGCCTCCTGGGCATACCAAAGCCGAAGCCCCTTGGGGCGTCGACCCTCCTTGCCTCCAGGAGTTCCCGGGCCTTCGGGGCACTAACAGTTGCGCAGGCTCGGGGCGAGCGCGAACGGCCGGCAGTGCAGGGTGTGGCCGGCCGGCGGCCGGGGAAGGCGGGCGGCCGGTCGACCGAGCGGGCCGGCGCCGGTCAGCGCAGCGCGCCGCCGGCCCGCTCCAGCGCCGCGTCGATCATGCGGCGCTGGTTCTCACGCGTCATGTGCGTGGCGTCGAAGAACCCGGCGGGGTCGCCGCCGAACGCGGAGACGCTCGTCAGGTCGACGACCTCGAAGTCGTACTGCTTCTGGTAGCGCGCGAGCATGCGCAGCACCTGTGCGTGGCGCGCGTCCCATCCCACCTTCTGCACCGCCGCGAGCACCTCCGGCTGCGTCGGGGTGAGCACGACGACGCCCGGAGCCGCCCCACGAGGCGAACAGCTGCAGGGTCTTCTCCACGTAGGTCTCGGCCTCGGGATCGAGCCGCGAGAACTCGCGGTACTGCTCCACCTCGGCCTCGCTCCACCTGCGAAGCGCCTTGGGGCGGGCCCTGGCCTTGCTCGACGGCGACGTCCTGACCGTCCCGTCGGGCGAGATGCGCTTGAGCCAGCTCGAGCGCACCTTGTCCCACGTCGGATGCTTCTTCCACACCTCATAGGAGGCCTGCAGCCCGGACCAGGAGGCGAGCCACCCGAGCTCGCCGAGCTGGGCCGCCGCCCGCGCCCGCCAGGGCACGTAGCGGCTGAACCGTGAGTCGGCGAGCAGCGACGGCGGCAGCGTGCCGCGCTGGAACGCCTCCACGTCGAGCAGCCAGAGGAAGTCGGGAGTGGCCTTCGGCCAGCGGTCGTGGACCAGACGCGTGAACACGTAGGCGTCGGAGGGCCGGCCGGCGGTGACGGCGGCGTTGAACGTGCGCAGACCGGTGAGCCGCTCCACGCGCTCCGCCTCGACCGTCCAGGCGCGTGACGAGCCGTAGATGAGCAGTTGCGGCGGCGCGCCGCGATCCCGCCAGCAGGTCGGCCTTGGTCGACCGGTCCTGGTTCACGCGGGGCGGGAAGATGCCGACGCCGAACACCCCCCAGGGGTCGGTGAGGACGTTGAAGACGACCACCACCACGACGAGCGCGGCGGCCGCGACCATGAGCCCCGCTATGAAGCGCCCCCAGCGCACGCCGGGCTCCTTGCGCTCGACGTCGGCCTCGGCCGCCGGCGGCACTTCGTGCTCCGGCGGCCACTCCGCGTCCGGCCGCCCCGAGGCGCCGGACCCCGCGGCGGCGCCGCGGCGGCGCGCATCGTCTGGAGGCGGGGTCGTCATGGCTGCGGGATCGGCTTGGCCGCTCCGGCGGGTCGCGTCACTCGACCGGCGTCGCCGGTCCGTACGCCGCGCTCTCGCCGTCCTCGTGCCAGGGGATGACGTAGCAGCGCACGTCGACTCCCGAGAACTCGGTCTCGAGCAGCGTCTTGACCTTGCGCAGGTCGCGCTCCAGCAGTTCGCGCTGGTCGAACCCCAGCCCGCCGAGCGCCCGCTCGTAGGCGGCGCACTCCTGGTGGGCGACGAGGATGATCCGCCGCGCGTCGTGGACGTCGACGATCTCGCGCACGTAGGAGATCGCGACGCGCCGCTCCGAGCCCGGCCTGGTGAACGGCAGCGGGCCGCCGGGCACCAGCAGGCGGTTGGCGTCCGGCTGCCCGATCTCTTCGAGGAGCGCGTCGAGCCGGCTGGCGAGGCGGCCGTCCGAGCAGCCGATGAGAAGCGCGTTCATGCCCGGCAGTATCTCAGACGGCACGGCGAGCGGCCAGCCGAGGCCGTGCTCCCCGGCGGCCGGCCCCAGGCGAGCGCCCTCCGACCCGCCCGCCGCGTTGTACACTCACCCCTGCCGGAGGGGTGGCCGAGTGGACGAAGGCAGCGGTCTTGAAAACCGCCAACGGGGTGACTCGTTCGTGGGTTCGAATCCCACCCCCTCCGCCAATTTGCAGGGAAAAAGCGCCTGACAAGCCCCCTCTCCCCCGCGTTCCCGCCCCGATTCGTGCGCCATCGTGTGCCAAGACGACGGGTGACGAACGTGACGGTGGTCGCCAAGACTCCGTGCGAACAGTTGCCGCCGGGAGCCGCCAGGCGTCTGGTCTCAGCACCTGGGACCGATCTCCCCACTCCTTTCGATGAAGCGCGATAGGCGCTCGCTCCCGGCCGCGCCCTTCTGTCCTCTACCGAGGCCACACTGGTGCGCCGCCAAGCGAACTACGAAGCACCACACGTCAGAGCTGCTCACGCAGATGCGCGCCGGCCTCACGGCGCGCCACTACAGCCGCCGCACCGAGGAGGTGTACTGCCACTGGGTGCGCAGGTACGTGCGCTTCCACGAGTTGCGGCACCCGGCAGAGCTCGGCGACGAGGAGATCAACGCCTTCCTCACGCACCTGGCCGTCACCGAGCACGTCAGCGACTCGACCCAGACGCAGGCCCTCTCCGCACTGCTCTTCCTTTACCGCCATAGTAGTTAGGCGGACACCGAAACGTCACTCTTGACCATTGTCACGTGACGCGTTACACTGTGCCGGTGATCAAGACGTTCGCTGACAAGCGCACGCAGGAGCTTTACCTCACGAGCAAGGCGAAGCGCTTTCCGCCGGACCTCGCTCGGCGGGCGCTCGCAAGCTCGAGTACATCGACTTGGCCACCCGGCTCGACGATCTGAAGGTCCCGCCGGGCAATCGGCTGCATGCGCTCGAGCGGGAGCGCAAGGGCCAGCACTCGATCTCGGTCAACGACCAGTGGCGCATCTGCTTCCGCTTCGAGGACGGCGACGCCTACGACGTCGAGATCTCTGACTACCACTGAAGGCGAGGTGTGCACTATGAGTATTGCCAACACCGCTAGATGCGTCGCCGGCCGACCCATCCGGGCGAGATGCTGCGTGAGGACTTCCTGCCCGACTACGGGCTGACCGTCGCCGTCTGGCTGACGCGCTCGGCGTCTCCCGCCAGACCGTGAACGAGCTGCTGCGCGAGCGGCGCCTCAGCCCCGAGATGGCGCTCGGCTCTCGCGCCTGTTCGGCAACACGCCGGAGTTCTGGCTGAACGCACAGCGCGCCGTGGATCTTTGGGATGCCGTCCAGGCGATCAAGCACGAGGTGGACAGGATCAAACCGCTCGATGCAGCCTAACAAGCGCATCGTTAGTGTCACTCTGCCCCGTGGGATGCCTGACCCGGTCAGGTAGCCTCGGAACCGACGGCGGAGTGACCCAAAGCGCATCTGTCGCCCGAATGGGCTGACCGTCAGCTGTTTTGTCCCCCGCCGCCGGAACCGAGGGGTCGCCGACGTGACCTGATAGGAGCCTGGCCAAGAGGCCCCAGCTAAGGCGTGTCCGCCGACGGTCCCCGCTCCATCGGAAGCAGCCGAGGAAGGGGGACAGACATGATCGTAGTCGGGATCGACCCGCACATGAAGACCCACACGGCGGTCGCGCTCGACGCGGCGACGGGCGCAGCCTCGGCGAGTCACGACCGTGAGCAGCGACGGAGCCGGCCGACGAGCTGCTCGCCTGGGCGCGCGCCTCGGCGCGAGCGCCACTTCGCCATCGAGGACTGCCGGCACGTCTCGGGAAGGCTCGAGCGCCACCTGCTTCCGCGGGCGAGCGGGTGGTGCGCGTGCCGCCCAAGCTGATGGCGAGGCGCGCGCCTCGGCTCGGACCTACGGCAAGTCCGACCCCATCGACGCGGCGTGCGTGGCGCGCGCCGCCTGCGCGAGCCGCGACCTGCCCGAGGCGTGCCTCGCCGGCCCGAGCACGACGTGCGCCTGCTCGTCGATCACCGCGACGACCTGGTTGACGAGCGCAAACGCATCCAGAAGCGCCTGCGCTGGAACCTGCCACGACCTCGAGATCGAACTCGAGCTGCCGCCTCGGGTGCTCGACCGCTACGTGTGGCTCGACCGGCTCGAGGCGTCTTTGCGCGCCCTGCCCGAGACCATGCGCGCGCGCATCGCTCTCGAGCAGGTGCGCCGCTGCCGCGAGCTCACCGGAGTCCGCGCCCTGGAGCGCGAGATCGGCGCGCTGATGCGCGAGCTCGCGCCCGAGCTGCTCGCGATCCCCGGCTGCTCGGCGATAGCGCCGCGCACCTCATCGGCCAGACGGCCGGTGCCTCGCGCTTCAGCGGCGAGGCGGCCTTCGCGATGCACGTGGGCACCGCCCCGCTGCCGGTCTCGTCGGGCAAGTCGGATCGCCACCGCCTGAACCGCTGCGGCAACCGCGCCTGAACTCCGCATCCACATGATCGCGGTCACCCAGGCCCGGATGCACCCGCCGGCGATCGCCTACATGGAGCGCAAGCGGGCCGAGGGCATGAGCACCGGGAGGCGCTGCGCTGCCTGAAACGCCACATCGCGCGGACCGTGTTCAAGACGATGCTGCGGGCCGAGCTGGCTCGGCTGGCGGTATGCTGTTGACATAGGAGCAAGAGCAGAACGCCAGAAGGCCTGCCGGAGCCGCAGGTCAGCCGCGTCTGCTCATGCGCGGTGCCTTGGACGTACAGATGGAGGTCAGCATGAGAGCCTTGGCCGTTGCCATTGCAGTCGTGACCACGCTCGTGCTTGTGGGCTGCGGTGGCTCGACGAGCAACGTCGCCGTCATGGCACCGCAGCCGCTCCTCCGCGTGTACGTCTCTCCTTGGCGCGTCCAGGCGGACGGCGAGCGCGTCTCGCTGGTCCAGCTCGAGAACAGGCTGCAGGCCCTCAAGGGTCGGTCCGGCTTCATCACCCTCGACGACGAGTCGGAGGCGCGTGCGCCGCTGCCACTGACCGATGCGCAGACGGCCCGGATGCAGGCACGCAGCCGCAAGGTGCTTGCACTGGCGGAGCGGTACGGCCTGCGCGTTGGCTGGCCACCCGCGTCGGACCAGGGTGGGTGATAGGCGCCTAGCAAGCGGATCATCGTTTGCCCGGGTCTATGCTCCATGCATCCATGAGCATGTGGATGGCCTTAGGATGGGAGGAGTCATGCGACACTCCAAGCTGACCATTCTGATCGTCCTCGCGGCCGCCACCGTGGCGGTCCTCGTCGGCGTCGCGCTCGTCCCCCACGGGCAGCCGTCTTCGAAGGCCCTTGAGCCCGCTTCATCGCCGGCCCCGGAATGGCTGGTGGTGCTCGCTCAGAAGACTGCCGCCAACGCGGGCGACTCGTCCCCGGAGTCGGCTGTCTGGGCCTTGACGACGTATGCGAAGGCGGGCCCGAGCCTCGGCGGCACGGCGAAAGACCTGGGACGCGATCCAGACCAACAGGTCTACCTCATAGTCATGACCGGACACTTCGTGAATACACATTCCTTTTCACCATCGAATGTCCCCGATTCGAAGTGCTCGACGCTGGTCTTCGGAGTGGACCCGGTCACGCACTATGTGAACGACTTTGGTATCGGGAACGTCGCTGCGGACAGCGTGACTATCGAGCACATGTCGCCGTTGGTCTTCTAGGTCATGCCTAGTGCGCCGACCCGTCGGGCACCTCCCGCGCCCGCCGGCGACGGTCGCCAGGGTTGTAGTTGGCACAGTCCGGAGCGTTAGCGCACAGGCCCATGGTCGTCACGGTAAGGACGAGCCGGCGGTAGTCGCCCTCGACGCCCTCGATGCGCTTCTCGAGCCGCGCCTCGCGCTCGTGCCAGGTCTGCTCGAGCCGACGCCACTCCCGCTCGCGCGACTCCCCCTGCTGACGCATGAGCTCGGTCTGCTCCCTGAGCAGGTCGATCGTCTTGCCGGCCTCTGTGATGGCCTGCGTGCGGGTCTCCCGCGCGTCGCGGCGCATGGCAAGCCACGTGCTCCCGATGCCGACGATGGGGCCGACAGCGAGCGTACCGAGAGCCGTGACATCCATCTCAGCGGCTCGCCAGCTCGCCGAGGAAGCCTTGGCGAACGCGGCCCGTGTGTTGCCGTCCTCGGCCGGCGGGCAGACTGCGAGCATGGACGGGAGACGCATCCGGCGCTTCGACCACGTCGGCATCACGGTCGCCGACCTCGACGGGGTGGCGGCGTTCTTCGTCGGGCTGGGCCTCGAGGTCGAGGGCAGGACGTTCGTGGAAGGCGAGTTCGTCGACACCGTCACCGGCATACCGGACGCCCGCACCGAGATCGTCATGCTCCGGCCGCCGGGCGGAGGAACCGCGCTCGAGCTCTCGAGCTTCGTCCGGCCCCCTCACGTGCCGGGTCGCCCGAGGCGATGGCCAACGAGCTGGGGCTGCGGAGCGTCGCCTTCGAAGTGGATGACCTCCAGACGATGGTCGACCGGCTGGCGGCCGACGGCTACGGCCTCATCGGCGGCATCGGTCAGTACGAGCGCATGTGGCGCATGGCCTACGTGCGCGGGCCGGAGGGGATCATCGTCGCCCTGGCTCAGCGGATCGACTGAACCACGTCGTCCGAAGCGGCGGACGAGAGCAGGGTTCCTCCTCTTCCGCGCGACCGTCTGCGAAGGCCCGTCAAGGGCGGCCCCAAGGCCCTCATTGGCGCGCGCCATCGCGCGCCATGTGCCAACGTGCGCCAAGTCTGGGGGCGAACATGTGCGACGCTTCGCGACGATGAATGACCGTTCCGAACCCTCCAGTTGCGAATGGCGCCACTTGCAGGCACTTCCCAGAGGGCACCAAGCTTGAAAACCGCCAACGGGGCGACTCGCCCACCCCCTCCGCCACATTTGCAGGGAAAAAGCGCCCTACGCGGCCCTCTCTCCCTCACCGTCCCACCCCCCTTCCCGCGGTTGCACGTCTTCCGTTCCGGGAGCAGGGTAGTGTGACTCCAAGCGCGCTGAAGAGATTGGAGGATGCCGGTGATCCAGTGGCTCGGGGCGCATCCCGCTGCAGCAGGAATCGTCACCCTGGTACTCATGTGGACCGATTGGCTGCTGACGGTGCTTCAGCACCGGGAGCGAGCCGCGCACAGCGCGAACCACTACCGCAGCTATCCCACCGACACGGTGGAAGGCAATCCCGCGCTGCAGCAGTCCGTGGCCTCTGGACGATTGCTGGACCTGCGGCATGGGGCGATCTCGCTCGCACTCAGCGTAGCGGTCGCGCTCGCGCTTCCGTGGATAGCAACGTCCGCGCGTCCGCTGTTCTTGGGGTTCGTTTGGGGCCTGTTCCTGACCGTCGACTTCTTTCACCTGTCCAACCTGCTCGGCTACGTGGCCGCGAGGCGGGGCATCCATGGGCAGGTCTGGCTTCATCAGCGGACGGCGTATCTGACGCAGATGGGGCGCTATCTTGCACTGACGTGCCTGCTTGCCGTCCTCACTCTCGCCTCGGGATCCGTCTTCGTCGCCGGCGTGACCGTGGCCGGTGCGTTCTCCACGCTCAGGCAACTCGTGTGGCTGCGGCGCGTACCGGCGATCCCCGAGTCCGACATCGGCCCCCGGTAGCCCATGGAGAGACACCTGCCGCAGCAGAACAAGCGCAGCGAGGGTCTTGGGGTGATGGGGTGACTCGGCTCGTCCGCTGGCTCGACATTGCCGTCTTCCTGGGCTTCGCCGTCTACACCCTCCTCACCGCGCCGCGCCAAGGCAACTGGTACGCGGGCCTGGCCGTCGCGGCCGCCTGCACCCCCTTCTGGATCGCTGCTCGCCTGCAGCTCGGCGCTTCGTTCTCGGTGAGACCCGACGCCCGTCACCTCGTCACGAGCGGGATCTACTCCAAGGTTCGGCATCCGGTCTACGTCTTCGGCACGCCGGCGGTCCTGGGCGTCCTTGTCGCGCTGCTGGGCTGGCAAGCCCTGAGCATCGCTGTCATCCTGGTGCCCGTCGAGCTTCTGCGCGCGCGCCGCGAGGAGGCCGTGCTTGCGGAGACGTTCGGATCGGAGTTCAACGCCTATCGAGAGCGCACCTGGTTCTAGAGGTTGGCGTGCGGTCAAACGAGAGCACCGGCAGTCTCGTCGCCGCTCGTACGGGGGGTCATTCCCCCGTCAGCCCGGCGGATGCGCCCCCAACCGGTCGCTCGTCACCCGCTCGGCACCGCCCGCATCGTCAAGGCGCAGCCGTCGATGACTGCGGCCGACGCGCGGTCTTGACGGGCCTGGGCGGCGGGCCCGGCGGATGCCGCGCGGCCACGCTCCGGGGAGAGCGCGCTCCCCGAGTTGGATCGAACGGGACGTGACTCTCTCGTGCGAAAGAAGCAGCCCGGCAACGGCGCCACACAACCGCTGAACGTTGTGGGCTGGCATACTTGACCTGCTCCATCGCACCGACCCCGGGAGGCCGACATGACCAGCGACTTCAGCGACGCCCCACTGTGGGACGACTCGCCTCCGTTCGCCTGCGAGGTCGAGGGACTCGACGGTGAGTTCGCGCTGGTGCGTGCGGCCGGCGAACTGGACATCCACACCTGCCCTGAGTTCCAGAAGGCGCTCGCGACCGCGCGGGACCACGGCCCGGGCCGGCTGGTCATCGACCTGTCCGAGGTCACGTTCATGGACTCGACCGCGCTCGGCGTGCTGGTGGTCCTGCAGCGCGGGATGCAGAAGCCGCTGGACGTGGTCGTCACGCGGCCGCACCTGCGCCGGGTGCTGTTCATCACGGGGCTCAACACGGTGTTCGTGCTGCACAAGAGTCTGGACGAGCTCCGGGCAGCAAGATAGCCGACCCGTACGCGCGACGGCGCCGGGAGGTGGCGGTGAAGTACACCGCCTCCCGGCGCCGTCGCTCAGCTTCAGGTCACGGCGTAGCGGTCTCTTCGGCCGGCGGCGTGTAGCTGCTCCACGGGTCGGTGTTGTCGCCGCCCCAACCGCAGCAGCCACCGTCACCCTTGAGCATCTTCCAGGCGAAGTACGCGCCCACGCCGACGAGGATCAGCAGCATGATGAAGACGATCTTCTTCAAAAGGGTCCCTCCTCCCGTTCGCTGTGCCCATAGTACCCCATGCCGGACGGTTCAAGCCCCTCGTCTTCTGGCGCGCCCCACGACCATTGGCATAGGCTCGCCCAATGTGGGTCACGACACACGTCCTCGCCGGCCTCGGCATCGCCGCCGCCCTCGGGGGACCCTGGTGGCTGCTCGTGCTCCTCGTCGTCGCGTCCCACATGCTCATGGACCTCATCCCGCACTGGGATTACACCAACTCGAGCCATCCCGTCTTCTACGGCTGGTGCGACTTCATCGCCTCGTTCGCCGCCTTCTGGGTCGCCTGGCTGCTGCTGGGGTACCCGTGGTGGATCGCCTTCATCGGGCTCGTCTCGGGCGCCCCGGACTGGGACGTGCTCATCTGGATCGCCCGGGGAGAGAAGGGGCGCAAGTACTTCCCGAGTCACGTGGACTCGTTCCCGCACGGGAGGTCGGGACCGGTCTGGGGTATCGGCGTGCAGGTCGCCATCATGCTCGCCGGCGTGGCCGTGATGCTCGCGATGCGCCCCTCCTAGAGAGCGAGGGAGGAGCGAGACCGAGCGCTCGGTGCGGAAGGAGCAGAGCGTGAGCCCGTTCGACGTCGTCAGGGAGCACAAGCCGCTGTATGCGCCGTCGCCGAAGCACCCGGCGATCGTGGAGGTGCCGGAGCTGGCGTTCCTGATGGTCGACGGGCGCGGCGACCCGGGCACCTCGGAGGCGTTCGAGCAGGCCACCGAGGCGCTGTACTCGGTGGCCTACACGCTCAAATTCGCGCTGAAGAAGCGCGACCCCGAGCGCGACTTCAAGGTCGCGCCCCTCGAGGGGCTGTGGTGGGCCGACGAGGAAGCGCCGAGCATGGCGGACCTGCGGCGCGACCGCGATTCCTGGAACTGGACGCTGATGATCGCCGTGCCCGACGCGGTCACGGCCGCCGAGCTCGACGAGGCGAGAGATGCGGCGGCGCGGAAGAAGGACCTCCCCGCCGCGCCGCGGCTGCGCCGCGAGCGTCTGCACGAGGGCCTCGCGGCGCAGATCATGCACGTCGGGCCGTACGCGGAGGAGGCGGCGACCCTCGAGCGGCTGCACGCGTGGGTCGCCGCGGAGGGGTACGCGCTGCGGGGTCGCCACCATGAGATCTACCTGGGCGACCCCCACCGCACCGCTCCCGAGCGGCTCAAGACGGTGCTGCGGCACCCGATCCGGCCGGCCTGACCGCAGCGCGCCCGCCGTCTTCGGTCTTACGCGCAGGCCGGCGCCGGTCGCCAGCACCACACCGGGCTTCACGAAGCCAGGAGCTCGCCGGCCACGGACTCCGCGAACAGCGCCTGGAAGGCCAGGTCGCGGATCAGGATGCGCTCGTCGACGTTGTGGTAGCGCGGCGTGACCTCCTCGTACGTCTCGACCAGATGAGGCGCGAAGTTGTAGGCGATCACGTCGGGGAACGCGGCGCGGAACCAGTTGGAGTCGGTGAACCCCACGGAGTGGCTGTTGGCGAGCCGCGCCTCGGGGACGAACCGGTCCAGAGTCGTGCGGATGGCGTCCGAGAGCGGCGACGGGTACGGCGAGAAGTTGCCGCGCGTCACCGGACCCACCCACTCGAGGTCCCAGTCGGCCTCCACCCCGTCGAGCGCGGTGCGCACCTCGGTGAGCACCTCCTGCTCGTCGTGCCCGGCGAGCATGCGGCAGTCCACGCTGACCTCCACCCGCGTCGGGAAGACGTTCACGGCGACGCTGTTGCTCTTGAGGATGGTCGGCGAGAAGGCGAACCCGTAGAGCGGCTCGATCATGTCGGCGAGCAGGACGTCGCGGCGCGCGAGATCGTGCAGGGCGTCGCGCGCCGTCTTCGGGTCGCGCAGTCGCTCGCGCAGGGCCGGCGAGTCCACCAGCATCTGCACCAGTTCCTCGGAGGAGCCGTCGATGACCAGCGGCGCCTGGTGCGAGGCGAGGGCCTCGACGCAGCGCGCCGCCGCGACGACGGCGTTGCCGCTGCGCAGCGGCACGGAGGCGTGGCCGGCCTCGCCCTTGACGATGAGCTTGAACTGGGCGGTGCCCTTCTCGCCGCTCTCGAGCAGGTACACGCGGCGGCCGCCGCGATCCAGGAAGTGGCCGCCGCCCTCGTTGATGACGTAGTCGGTCTTGATGAGGTCGGGGCGGTTGGCGCAGAGCCAGCGGGCGCCGCCGACGGAGCCCTCCTCCTCGTCGGCGGTGCAGGCGTAGACGAGCGTGCCGGCGCCCGGGCCGCCGGACAGGGCGACGCGCGCCGCCGCGACCGCGTGCGCGGCCACAAGGTTCTTGATGTCGACCGCGCCGCGGCCCCACACGTAGCCGTCCTTGATGAGACCGGCGAAGGGCGGCACCTGCCAGTCCGGCGCGTTGGCCGGCACGACGTCCTCGTGCGCCAGGAGCAGGAGGCTCGGACCGGGCTTGCCGCTGTCGAGCCGGAGCACGAAGCTCCGCCTGTGCTCCGGCTCGCCGACGATCTGACCGCCCGTCACGCCGCGCTCGGCGAACCAGGCGGCCATGAACTCGGCCACCCGCGTCTCGTCGCCGGGCGGGTTGCTGGTGTCGATCCGGATGAGCGCGCTCAGCAGTTCGCTGGTCTCGCGCTCCACCTCCGCGACGACGGCTGGATCGATGCCGGCGATGTCCACGAACGACCCCCTCTGCCTGTGACTGCGAGCCCGATAGTGGCCATCATATCGGCCGGAAGTCGCTCCGTCGCAGCGCGTCTCGCCGCCGCCACGCCCGCTTTCGAGCCCGTGGCGGGTGCGGTATAGTGTCTTTCCCTGCGCGGAGAAGTGGCCGAGTGGCTGAAGGCAACCGCCTGCTAAGCGGTTAAGGGGGCTTCAACCTCCTTCCCGGGTTCGAATCCCGGCTTCTCCGCCAGCCCCCCTTCCGTCACCGGCCGCGCCCCCACCGCGTCCACGTTTCCCCGACCCGTGACTTTCGGGTATACTCTGCCTCCGCGTGCGCACGTAGCTCAGTTGGATCAGAGCGTCGGTCTACGGAACCGAAGGCCGCAGGTTCGAGTCCTGCCGTGCGCACCATCCTCTTCCCCTCACCCGAGCCTGCGGCCGCGTTCGTGCGCCTGGTCCGTTCACGCGGCGCGGCGGCTGTAATAGCCGTCGAGGACCCTCCTGTCGGCCTCCGAGAGGATGTCGGTGTCGAGATTGACCTCCGGCTGGTCGTCGACGTAGTCCGCGCTGTACGGTACGACGAGGTGATCGCCGACCATGTCACAGTCGCGTATGGGCAGGACGACGTCGCGCGCCATCGAGCGGTCGATGTGGAGGTAGTCGCCCTTCACGTCCTTCACTTCGCCGATCTTCTCGTCGTCGCTGCCGTGGACTTCAAGGCCGATCCAATCGGTCAGAGCCATCGTGTCCTCCCTCAGATCGCTTGCCTTACTCCAGTGGCTTTCCCCGCCACCGCCCGGGGAATCTGGTCCGTCGTTCCTGCGGCCGACGGCCACGAGTGCGGACGAGGAGTCCCACCTTCGCGCTGAAGCCGCGTCGCCGTGGGTACAGTGACGGGTGCGTGCGCACGCGAGCGCCAGTCGACACCGACGCGAGGAGACCCTGATGACGCGGACACACTTCCCCCTGCCGCTGCTGGTGGCCGCCACCCTGCTGCTGGCGTTCGCCGCCGCCGGCTGTTCCGCGTCAGGAGGAGACGTCGTCGTCCGGGACGGGCGCCACCGCGACCATGGAGGCCTACGCCCGGCGATGCGGGATCCGGCTACGCCACCGTGGACGTGCAGTCGGCGTACGACGCCCTGAGCTCGAACCAGGACGCGCAGCTGGTGGACGTGCGCGAACCGGTCGAGTGGGCCGAGACGGGCGTCCCCCAGGGGGCGGCGCTCATCCCTCTCGGAGACGTCGAGTCGCGCGCCGCCGCCGAACTGGCGGCCGACCAGCCGGTGTACGTGATCTGCAGGAGCGGCAACCGCAGCCGGACGGCCTCCGAGATGCTCGTCGGGCTTGGCTTCGGCCAGGTGTACAACGTGGACGGCGGAGTCAACGCCTGGCTCGCCGCAGGATTGCCGGTGGAGGCGTACCAGCCGTGAGCGCGCCTCGGCGCTACCTGGACAGGACCTCGACCTTGTCCCACTCGGACTCGGGCACGTCGAGGGTGCGGCCGGGCTCGCTGTGGGGCACGCGCAGGGCGATCCTGAGAGCCGGTGGCTGGTCCCTCCCCGCGTGGACGCTGCGCACGTGGCCCTCGCGCCCTTCGTACCGCACTCTCTTGCCGATCAGTTCGAGCGGATTCACTGCTCCTCCCGTCTGCAGCATACCCGCGATGGACGCAGGGGCGGACCGTCGACGGCGCCGCGCGCTCCCGCGTCCTTCTGCCGGGTACGACCGGAAGAGGCGAGGGCGGGCGGCGCGGAGAGCCGCCCTCCCGGCGCCGCGAGGCGCACGCGCGGCGCCGATACGGCAGAGAAGGGGGCGCGGCATGATCCTGACCACCCCGTTCCACGAGCGCACGGCGGCGCTCAACCAGGCGCAGCTCTGGAGCCACTGGTCCAACCACCTGGCGGCGGACCGGTACCAGCTGAGCGACAAGGCCGAGTACTTCGCCGTGCGCGACGCGGCCGGGATCTTCGACACCAGCCCGCTGTTCAAGTACCGGGTCGGCGGCCCGGACGCGGAGCGCTTCCTCGCCGGCATGCTGCTGCGGGACGTGCGCGCCTGCGCGGTCGGGCAGGCGCAGTACACCTGCTGGCTCGACGGCGAGGGCTACGTCGTCGAGGACGGCGTGGTGCTGCGCACCGCGCCGGACGAGTACCTGCTGACCAGCGCCGAGCCCAACTTCGCCTGGTTCGCCGACCGCATCGGACGGCTCGACGTCCGCTTCGACGACGCGAGCGACGAGCTCGGAGCGCTCGCGCTGCAGGGGCCG
Source organism: uncultured Actinomycetes bacterium (assembly GCA_963764225.1). Classification (GTDB taxonomy): domain Bacteria; phylum Actinomycetota; class Thermoleophilia; order UBA2241; family UBA2241; genus CAIXSE01. The sequence continues at coordinate 438,767 of CAVXRL010000007.1, read as the reverse complement.
CGCTCGCGCCGGCTGCTCGCGCGGCTCGTCCCCGAGGTCGAGCGTCTGCCGTTCTTCGGCGTCACCTCCGGGCGCATCGGCGGGGCCGAGGTGACCGTCAGCCGCACGGGCTTCACCGGCGACCTCGGCTACGAGCTCTGGGTCGCCGCCGAGGACGCTCTCCCCGTGTGGGACACCCTCTGGGAGAGCGTACAGGGCTACGGCGTGCTGCCGTTCGGCCTCGACGCCCTGCAGATGCTCCGCATCGAGGCCGGCCTGCTCCTGCTGGACGCCGACTTCAGCTCCAGCCGCTACGCCTGGAACGACGCCCACCGCTCCACGCCCGTGGAGCTTGGGTGGAGCTGGATGGTCGGCGACCTGGCGGCGGACGACCGGGCGTTCGTGGGGCGCCGCGCCCTGGAGCGCGAGCTCGCGGAGCACACCTCGCGCTGGGCCCTGCGCGGCCTCGTCGTGGACTGGCGGGACTACGAGCGCGTCCACGACGAGGCCGGCCTGCTGCCGCCCAAGGACCACACGCCCGTCCTCGCGGACTGGATGCTGTACGAGGACGGCGACGGTGGCCCCGCGGAGGGCCGGGGCGGCGCTGGAGGAGCCGGCGAGCAGGCGGGCTACGCGACCAGCTTCATGTACTCGCCGGTGCTCCAGCGCCACATCGCCATCGCGCGGGTGCGGCCACGGCTCGCGGAGCCGGGCACCCGCGTCCGGCTCGAGTTCACCGTGAACCACCGCTACGAGCAGGTGGCGGCGCGGGTCGCCCCTCTCCCCCTCTTCAACCCCGAGCGAAGGACGGCGTGAGATGACCACCGCCACGCCCGCCGACCGCGCCTACGACGCCATCGTCGTCGGCGGCGGCCACAACGGCCTCGTCAACGGCGCCTACCTCGCCAAGTCCGGCCTGAGGACGCTGATCCTGGAGCGGCGCCCCGTGGTCGGCGGCGCCGCGATCACCGAGGAGCTCCACCCGGGCTTCTGGTTCACCACGTTCTCCTACGCCCTCTCACTGCTCCGCCCGCAGATCGTCCAGGACCTCGAGCTGGTCAAGCACGGGTTCCTGCCGCTGCTCATGTCGTCCACGTTCGCGCCCGGCGAGGACGGCGACTACCTGTGGCTGACCAAGGACCACGACCAGAACGTGCGCGAGATCGCCCGGCACAGCCGGCACGACGCGGACGCCTACACGCAGTACGCGCACGACCTCGACATGGTGTGTCGTGCGCTCAAGCCGCTCTTCGACCAGGCTCCGCCCGACCTCTTCAGCGACGACCCGGAGGAACTGCTGGCGCTGGCCGACCTCGGGCGGCGCTTCCGCGGCATGGACAAGCGCACGCTGCACAACGCCGTGCGCCTGCTGACCGGCAGCGCCGCCGACTTCCTCGACGACTACTTCGAGTCCGAGCTGCTGAAGGGGTACCTGGCGAGCTCGAGCATCATCGGGACCAAGGTGGGGCCGCGCTCGCAGGGCTCCGGCCTCGTGCTGCTCTACCACTCCCTCGGCGAGCACGACGGCGAGTTCGGCGCGTGGGCGTTCCACAAGCACGGCAACGGCGGGTTCACGCAGGTGCTCGCCCGGGCGGCGGAGTCGTTCGGGGCGGAGATCCGCCTGGAGGCGCCGGTGCAGGCCGTCCTCACGCAGGACGGCAGGACCACCGGCGTCGCCCTCGCCGACGGCACGGAGTTCACCGCGCCCGTCGTGGTCAGCGCCCTGGACCCGCGCCGCACCTTCCTCGAGCTCGTCGACCCGCGGGAGCTCCCCGACGACCTCGTGGAGAGCGTGCGGCGCATGCGCTTCCAGGGCACGTCGTCGAAGGTCAACTTCGCGCTGGACGGGCTGCCCCGGTTCCCCGGGCTGCCCGGCCGCGACGACGTCTTCCGCGGCTTCACCAACATCGGCCCCTCGATGGACTACCTCGAGCACGCCTTCGACGAGGCCAAGTACGGCTGGTACAGCGCGCACCCCTACATCGACGGCGCCATCCAGAGCACGATCGACCCGGACATGGCGCCGCCCGGCAAACACGTGATGTCGTGCTTCATCCAGTACACCCCGTACAAGCTGCGCGAGAGCGACTGGGACGAGGAGCGGCAGCGCCTGGGCGACACGGTGCAGGGGACGCTCGAGACCTTCTTCCCCGGGTTCGGCGACCTGGTCCTGCACCGCGAGGTGGTCACGCCGCTCGACATCGAGCGGACCGTGGGCCTCTCGGAGGGCAACATCTTCGCCGGCGAGTTCTTCGCGCCGCAGATGTTCTTCTTCCGTCCGGCGCCCGGCTGGTCCCAGTACCGCACGCCGGTGGAGGGCTACTACCAGTGCGGCTCGGGCACGCACCCGGGCGGTTGCGTGATGGGCGCACCCGGCATGCTGGCCGCGCGGCGGATCCTCGCCGACCGCGGGAAGGACTAGGGGCGGACGCTACCCGCCGGGGACGTTCTTCCTGGTGGCGACGAGCAGGTAGATCCACGCCCGGGATGCCGGGCCCGCCGACCTGCTCTACCATGGCCAGGACCCATGATGCGCGAGAGGACACGCGGAAGAACCTCGGCGTCCGCGCGCGCGGCGGCGATGGCGGCGCTCGTCGTCTCGCTGGCCGTGGTCGCGGCCGCCTGCGGCGGCTCAGCCACGGCCGCGCGGCAGACGCCTCCGCCCGTGCGCATCGGCGCGATCTACAACCTCACCGGCGGGCAGGCGCCGCTGGACTCGCCTTCGCTCGACGGCGCGCGACTGGCCGTGGACCGCATCAACGCCCGCGGCGGTCTGCTCGGCCGCCGCGTCGAACTCCTGGAGCGCGACGGCCAGACCAACGAGACGGATGTGCGCCGGGCGACCGCCGCCCTGGTGGCCTCCGGCTGCTCGGCCATCATCGGCCTCTCGGCCACCGACCAGGTACTGGCCGCGGCGCCGGTGGCGGCGCGCGCCGGCATCCCCTTCGTCACGAGCGGCGCCACCTCGCCGCTCCTGCCCGGCGAGGTGCCGGACTGGCTCTTCCTCGCCTGCTTCGGCGACAACGCGCAGGCCGCCGCGAGCGCGCAGTACGCCACCGACCAGCTCGGGGCGCGGACCGCGGCCATCCTCTACGACCGCGACCTCGACTCCACCCGCCTGCTCGCCAAGTACTTCGGGCGCTCGTTCCGCGCCCAGGGCGGCACGGCGCTGGTCACGGCCGACTACCGGGCCGCGGAAGACGCCGCGCAGAGGCTGGGCAAGGGGTCCACCGGCAGCGCGGCGGAGGGGAGCTCCGCCGGAGAGGGCGCCGGCGAGGGCGAACCAGGTTCAGGCTCGGAGAGCGAAGCAACGGAAGGCTCCGCCGCCGCGGCCTCCCCCGAGCCGTACGGCAGTTCTCCGGCGCCGACCGCGCTCGCCGCCGCGGCGGACGTACTGTTCGTGGCCGCCGCGCCGGCGGACGCGGCGAGCGTCGTGCGCGCCCTGCGCGCCGCCGGCTACCGCCAGCCCGTCATGGGCGGCGCCGGCTTCGACTCCGACGGCCTCGTCCGAGCCGCCGAGAAGACCGGCGGCAAGGTCTACTTCACGACGCACGCCGGCGTCGGCTTGAGCTCGGCGAGCCACGCCGTGCGACGGTTCGACGCCTCGTTCCAGGCCGCCTACGGCCGCCCCCCGCAGAACGCGTTCGCCGGCCTGGGCTACGACACCGTCGACCTGGTCGCCTCGGCGATCCGCCGCGCGGGATCGATCGAGCCGGCGGCCATCCGCGACGCGCTGCAGGCCACGCGGCACTTCCCGGGGGTGACCGGCACGCTCAGCTACGCGGGTGACGACCGCGTGCCGCACAAGAAGGTGACCGTGGTGTGCGTGGGGCGACGGCCGGTGGTCTGCGCGCAGTTCACGCCGGGGTACGTCGCCGCACCCTGACCAGCGGCCGCCTCGCCGCGCCGCCTCAGCTCCGCCCGAAGATCGCCAGGAAGTAGAGCAGCTGGGCGATGGATGCCAGCGCCGCCGCCACGTAGGTCATGGCTGCGGCGGTGAGCGTCTGGCGCGCGCCGACCGCCTCCGTGTCGCTGACCAGCCCGAGCTGGCGGATCTGCGCCATGGCGCGGCGCGACGCGTTGAACTCCACCGGCAGCGTGACGATCTGGAACGCGATGACCAGCGCGAACACGATGAGCGCGAGCTGCACCAGCCCGAACGCGCCGAAGATGAGGCCCATGAGCAGGATGAAGAACCACGCCTGCGAGCCGAACGACGCCACGGGCCAGATGGCCGAGCGCAGCCGCATGGGCGCGTAGGCCTGCGCGTGCTGGATCGCGTGCCCGACCTCGTGCGCGGCGACCGCGGTGGCGGCGACCGACCTGCCGCTGAACACCGCCTCGGAGAGGAAGACGCCGCGCGTGCGCGGGTCGTAGTGATCGCTCAGCGGGCCCGCCTTGGAGGGGTGGACCGGCACGCCCTGGAGGCCGTTGCCGTCGAGGATGCGGCGCGCGACGTCCGCCCCGGTCATGCCGCTCCGCACCGGGACGCGGCTGTTGCGGGAGAACGTGCTGCGCAGCCAGCCCTGCACCGCCAGCCCGAGGATGAGCGGTATCCCGAAGCAGATGATGTAGAGAGTCCAGTCCATGAGTGCCTGTTCACCTCGCGCCGACGGAGTGCCTTGCAGAACCTACTGTACCGGCAGTATTCCCCGCGGGCGACCGGAAGCGACCTGGCAGGCAGGGCGAAGAGCCTGCCGACTCGCGCGGAGGGGACGCCGGACGCGGCCCCACCGGCCTTCGCCTCCACCTCGATCGCCCGGTTCCACGCGAGGCCCCGGTACGACGCGTCCTCGCACTGGTTCTCACACACCGCGGAATCGGGCATGATTGCCGCGATGGACCACGCTCACCCCGCACGCGACGAGTACTACATGCGGCTCGCCCTCCGCGAGGCGCAGCGGGCCGCCGACCACGGCGACGTGCCCATCGGCGCCGTGGTGGTCCTCGGTCACGAGGTCATCGGCGCGGCCGGCAACGAGCGCGAGCTGCGCCAGAGCCCGCTCGCGCACTGCGAGCTGCTCGCCATCGAGCAGGCGGCGGCCCACCTGCGCAGCTGGCGGCTCCTGGACACCACGCTCTACGTGACCCTGGAGCCGTGCCCCATGTGCGCCGGCGCCGTCGTGCAGGCGCGCATCCCGCGCCTCGTCTACGGCGCCACGGACGAGAAGGCGGGCGCGGCCGGCACGCTCTACAACGTGTGCCAGGACGCCCGCCTCAACCACTGCCTGGACGTCACCGGCGGCGTGCTCGCGGACGAGTCGGTGGAGCTGCTGCAGCGGTTCTTCCGGGCGCGGCGGTAGCCCACCAGGACCCAGCCGAGAGCCACGTAGCCGAAGGAGCGCGCCATGACCGCGGACCTGCAGTCGACCGTCAAGAGCCTGATGCCGAGGCTCACCGACGAGCTGAAGAAGCTCGTGCGGCTGCCCTCGGTGGCGTTCTTCCCCGACTTCCCGGCGGCGCCGGTGGAGCAGGCGGGCGCCGCCGTGGCGCGGCTGCTCACGGAGGCCGGCCTGCCCGGCGTGCGCATGGTGGACGTGCCGGGCGCGCCGCAGGCGGTGTTCGGCGAGCGGCCGGCGCGTGACGGCGCGCCCACCGTGCTGCTCTACGCGCACTACGACGTCCAGCCGGCCGGCTCGGAGGAGCTCTGGCACAGCAAGCCGTTCGAGCCGGTGGAACGCGACGGACGGATCTACGGGCGTGGAGCGGCCGACGACAAGAGCGGCATCGTCATGCACGCCGGCGCGCTGCTGGCCCTCGAGGACGACTGCCCCGTGGGCGTCAAGGTGCTCATCGAGGGCCAGGAGGAGGCCGGCCACGGCGGCATCGAGCAGTTCGTCCGCGACAACGCCGAGCTGCTCAAGGCCGACGTGATCGTGATCAGCGACGTCGGCAACTACGCCCTCGGCGTGCCCACGCTCACGACGTCGCTCCGCGGCATGGCCGCCTGCGACGTCGAGGTCGAGACCCTGGAGGGCGCGGTGCACAGCGGCATGTTCGGCGGCCCCGCGCCCGACGCGCTCATCGCCCTCGGCCGCATGATCGCCACGCTGCACGACGAGAGCGGCAGCGTGGCGGTCGCGGGCCTCGAGACCATGGACTACGACGGCGCCCCGTACGACGAGGACGCGTTCCGCACGGACGCCGGCGTGCTCGACGGCGTCAGCCTCATCGGCGGCGGGTCGATCGGGCAGCGCCTGTACGGCAGCCCGTCGATCAACGTGATCGGCCTCGACGCGCCCAGGGTGGACGGCGCCGCCAACGCGCTCATCCCCAGGGCCCGGGCGCGCGTCAGCGTGCGCCTCGCGCCCGGGCAGGAGCCGGACGCCGCCATGCGCGCCGTCAAGGCCCACCTCGAGGCGGCCGCGCCGTGGAACGTCAGGGTCAAGGTCACGCCCGGCACCACCGGCGACGGGTTCCGGGCCGAGACCGGCGGGCCGGCGTTCGCCGCCGCCGCGCGGGCGCTGCGGGAGGCCTACGGCAAGGACGTGGTGCACTACGGCGAGGGCGGCTCGATCCCGCTGGTCGCCGCGTTCCTCGAGGCCGTCCCCGGCGCCGAGATGATCCTCTGGGGCGCCGAGGAGCCCCTGTGCAAGATCCACGCGCCCAACGAGAGCGTCGACCTCGCCGAACTCGAGCGCTGCACGCTCGCCGAGGCGCTCTTCATCGCCGGGATGTGCGCACAGAAGTGACCGCGGGCGGCGAGGCGCGGCCCGCCATCGGTACCTCCTCCCCGCGCCCTGTCGTATACTGTTCGTCCGCTCGCCGGGCTCGCCCGGCGGCGCCTCGCGGAGAGGTGTCCGAGTTGGCTTAAGGAGCGCGACTGGAAATCGCGTGGGCGGGGTCAACCTGCCTCGTGGGTTCGAATCCCACCCTCTCCGCCACTTCACAAGCTCCCCAGAAGCCCTTCAAAGGCTGTTCACAAGTCCCCTCTAGACTGTCTGCCACGAGCGCGGCCGCCACGTGCGCGGCCTCACCACTTCACCAGGAGGGGACGGATGACGGACGCGGGAGGCACTGCCGGGGACCGGCAGGCCGAGCGGCAGGCGGACCGCAGGGCGAGGACGCGGGCGCGGTGGGTGCGCTGGGCGGTGCTCGGGGCGGTCCTCGTCGCCATGACCGCCATCACGCTGGCGCATCAGAGGGCCCACGGGGCCGGGCGCTGGGCCGGCGTGGACTTCCTCTGCCCCTTCGGCGGCCTCGAGACGCTGTACTCGCTGCTCGCCGGCGGCGGGTTCCTGCGCCACACGGCGACCAGCGCCGTGATCCTGCTGGTCGGCATGCTCGTCATGGCCGTCGCGTTCCGGCGCTCGTTCTGCGGCATGCTGTGCCCCCTCGGGACACTGCAGGGGATCTTCGGCGCCGCCGGGCGCAGGCTGTTCAAGCGGCGTCTCGCCGTCCCGGCCGCGGTCGACCGCGTCGCCCGGTTCCTCAAGTACGGCGTGCTCGCCTTCTTCCTGCTGTGGACCTGGCAAGCGGCGGAGCTCGTGATGCGCCCCTACGACCCGTGGGTGGCCTGGGCGCACCTGACCGCCGCGGACCTCCTCACCACCTACGGCATCGGGCTCGCCGTCCTGGTGGCCTCTCTGGCTGGGTCGCTCGTCTACGAGCGCTTCTTCTGCAAGTACCTCTGCCCCGCCGGCGCCCTGCTCGGGCTCCTGTCGAAGGTGAGCTTCCTGAACATCCGCCGCGACGTCTCCACGTGCATCGACTGCGGCCGCTGCGACAAGGCCTGCATGATGAACGTGCCCGTGGCGACCGCCGACGTCGTGACGAGCTCCGAGTGCATCTCGTGCAACGAGTGCGTCAACGCCTGTCCGGTGCCCGGGGCGCTCAAGGTGACCGCCGCCGGCGGCTCCCGCGTCCCGGCGCTGGCCGCCGGCGGCGTCGTCCTCGCCCTCATGGTCGCCGTCGTCGGCGCCACCACGCTCAGCGGCTCGTTCGACTGGCGCATGGAGAGCCGGGCCGAGGCCCGCGGCGCCGGGCACGTCGGGCAGGGCGAGGGGCAGGGCCTCGGCCAGGGTGAAGGACTGGGCAGCCAGGGCGAAGGCGGTGGAGGCGCAGACTCGCCGATCAAGGGCTGGATGTCGTTCGAGGACATCGCCGCCATGACGGGCATCCCCCTCGCCGACTTCGGCGCCGAGTGGGGCGTGCCCGCCGACGCTCTCGGCCTGCCGATGAAGGACATCAAGGACGGCTACGGCTTCACGCCGGAGGACGTCCGCGCCTGGGTGGAGGACCGCCTCGCGCAGTGAGCGGGGCAGCCTTACATGGTGCGCGGCGGACCTGCAGGCGCGGCCGGCGTGAGCCCGTCCGCGGGCCCGTGCTAAACTACTCGCCCGCGGCCTCCTGCCCTTTGAGGACGGCCATCGCCTCGCGGAGAGGTGGCAGAGCGGTTGAATGCGGCGGTCTCGAAAACCGTTAACCGGGTCCTCTCGGTTCGGGGGTTCGAATCCCCCCCTCTCCGCCATTTGCAGGTCTTTTCCACGCTCCCCTACCCCTCTAGTGGGCCGTCAAGCGGCCATTTCGTTGGCCAATTTTGGCCAAGACCACGGGAGACGGATGCGGAGCCGGGCGGTTCAGCCTCCAACAAAGCCGGGAAGGTTCGCTTACGACATCCGCACGATTCGGCCACAAGGATGTGTGCACGACGATGATCGACGCGAACGTGCTGAACCATTCGACGGACGCGCGGTGACAAACGGAGACTGACGAAACTGCGCGTTCCCAGGTAGGCTTTGCGAAGCTGAAGACGCAGCGCGCCACCGCGACACAGGCGTTGACCCACAGCATGCTTCGGCTATCCGTTGCCGATGGGCTACGCAGCGGCGAGTCCTCGGCGGACAAGCTTCAACAGAGGGGAGGAAGACAAGATGGAAGGACTGTGGTCGCCCGATATGTGGGCACGCCAGTCGGGTTGGGCATCTTCTTCCTCGGCATGGGAATCGGGATGGGCGTGTTCTTCTGGGGCGTGAGCAAACTCCCCACGAAGAAGAAATAGCGCCACCGAGCGGCTGACGTGCCCGAGCCGACCCAAGCGGTGCCTGTGCTCTGCCGGGCCGGGGGCAGGCAGGCACGTTCTTCCATGCCTTGCCGCTTGCGCTACTGGATTCTGTCTGGACTGCCAGAATGGGATCAAGCCGGCTCGCAGGAGCACCGACGCTGTCATCACAAGCCGCCGCGCTCGCTTCTCCGCGTTGACCAGACGTCACAGGCAGGTCAAACAAGAACAAGATAAGGAGGTATTCCCCGTGAAAAACGATGACCGCAAACCCACAACCACCGATGCCGGCATCCCCGTGGCCAGCGACGAGTATTCGCCTCACCGTGGGGCCGGACGGTCCCATCCTGCTGCACGATCACTATCTCATCGAGCAGATGGCCAACTTCAACCGGGAGATGATCCCGGAGCGCCAGCCCCATGCCAAGGGCTCGGGGGCCTTCGGACACTTCGAGGTGACCCAGGACGTCAGCGCCTACACCAAGGCGGCCGTGTTCCAGCCGGGCACGAAGACCGAGGTGCTGGCCCGGTTCTCCACGGTGGCCGGCGAGAGCGGCAGCCCCGACACCTGGCGGGACGTGCGCGGTTTTGCCCTCAAGTTCTACACCACCGAGGGCAACTACGACATGGTGGGCAACAACACGCCGGTGTTCTTCGTGCGCGATCCGATGAAGTTCCAGCACTTCATCCACTCGCAGAAGCGCCGTGCCGACAACGGCCTGCGCGACCATGACATGCAGTGGGACTTCTGGACCCTGTCGCCCGAATCCGCCCACCAAGTCACCATCCTGATGGGCGACCGCGGCATCCCCAAGAGTTAGCGGCACATGAACGGTTACTCGAGCCACACCTACATGTGGGTCAACGCCAAGGGCGAGCGCTTCTGGGTGAAGTACCACTTCAAGACCGATCAGGGCATCGACTTCCTTCACCCAGGAGGAGGCCGACCGCATCGCCGGCGAGGACGCCGACTACCACCGCCGCGACCTGTTCGAGGCGATCAAGCGGGGTGATTACCCCAGCTGGACGCTGAAGGTGCAGATCATGCCGTTCGAGGAGGCCGAGACCTACCGGTTCAACCCCTTCGACCTGACCAAGGTCTGGCCCCACGGCGACTATCCGCTGCACGAGGTGGGCCGGCTGACCCTGGACCGCAACCCGACCGACTTCCACACCGAGATCGAGCAGGCGGCGTTCGAGCCGAACAACCTGGTGCCGGGCATCGGCCCCAGCCCCGACAAGATGCTGCTCGCCCGCCTGTTCTCCTACGCCGACGCCCACCGGGCCCGCCTGGGCGTCAACTACAAGCAGATCCCGGTCAACCGGCCGAAAGCCCGGTGCACAGCTACAGCAAGGACGGTGCGATGCGGATCGAGAACGTCTCCGATCCGGTCTACGCACCCAACTCCAAGGGCGGCCCCCAGGCCGATCCCGAGCGCTATCCCGAGGTGAGCCGTCTGGAGTGCCGAGCGGCGAGTTCATGCGCGCCGCCTACACCCAGCGCAAGGACGACGACGACTTCGTCCAGCCCGGCACCCTGGTGCGCGAGGTCATGGACGACGCGGAACGCGACCGGCTGGTATCGAACGTCGTCGGGCACCTGAAGAATGGCGTGACCGAACCGGTGCTGGAGCGGGCGTTCGAGTACTGGCGCAACATCGACAAGGAGATCGGCGACCGCATCGCCAAGGGCGTGAAGGGCGGCTGATCTCGGCAACACACTGTGCACCATCGTGCGATCACTGAGTTCCAGCGGGACCGCTGGTCGGACCTGCGCTGTCGGCAGCTCCACCCGTCCCTGCGCAGCAGCCTCACCGGGAAGGTGAACACAGCGCTTGCTGCCCCGGTCGCGGCCGGCGAACACGCCGGGGTGGCGCGAACGTCCTCAAAGCCCTGGTGCCCAGCTGGAGCGCAGCCGGCAAGAAGATCAGCCAGGAAGCGGCGACGAGCATCGTCATCGAAGTTCGTGATCATCGCCGATCGGCGGTGGCACCAGGCACCCGGCGAGACAGGAGGAAGACCTTCGCCGCTCAGGCGCCGCTTGACGCGCATCGGCGGGCACATCGCAGCCTCTTCACGCAGGCCCACGAGTCGAGGCGCGGCAGCAACTCGCGGATCTTCAGCACCTTCATGATGAGCTTGCGCCGGAAGAGCTTGGCGAGCTCCTCGTCGTCGGGCCGGCGGATCTCGTTGGCCGACTTCTTGGCGGCGAGGGCCGTGCGGCTGGTCAGCTTCTTCGGATCACGGCCGATCGTCCGCACGGCGGTGCGCAGTTCCTCCAGGGCCCTGGCGGTGGCGTCCAGCAGGCCCGCGAACGGGTCCTCGGTCGAGACGTCGAACAGGTCCCACTCGCGGACGAAGTCGCGCAGGTTGTCGAGCACGTCGTCGATGGACCGCGAGAGGCGGAACAGGTCCTCGCGGTCGATCGGCGCCACCAGCACGTGCGTCAGCTTGCCCACGAACTTGGCGCGAAGCAGGTCGCCGCGGTGCTCGATGTCGGCGATCTTCGCGTGCGCCTCCGTCGGCGTGCCGTGCCCTCCGCCACCTCCCGCGCGAGCGCGCACGCCGCGATGGTGACCACGATCTGGCGTTCGAGCGGCGCCGTGAGAGGCTCCGACTCGCTACGGGTGATGACGCGCACGGCCCGCCGGACTGGTCCGATCTCTCCATCGCTCACTACAGCAACCTCCCTGCCGCCGCCAGCGCGGCGCCGAGTCCGATCGACAAGGGAAGGGTGACCGCCCAGGCCACCCCGATCCTCGACACTTCTCTCCACCTGATGCCATATGGCGACGTCGCGATGCCGCTGCCGACGGCGGCGCCGGTCGCGGCCTGCGTCGTGGAGACCGGCGCCCCCAGCAACGAGGTCGTGAGAACGATGCACGACGATCCGACAGACGTGGCGATCAGGTGGGGCGTGCGGATGTACATGACGCCCTCACCGACGCGGTCGCCATGGTGCGGACCGTCAGCAGGATGCCGACGCCGAACAGCACGGCGATCGCCAGCTGACCCGGGCGGTCGCGGCCACGGGCGCGAGTTGAGCCGAGGTGCCGATGGCGACGATGGCGACCATCTTCTGCGCGTCGTTGGCCGAGTACGCCAGTGCCAGGAGCAGGTAACCGGTGCGCTGGGCGCCGTTGATCCAGTGGCGGGCGATGAAGGCGCCGACCGGGCCGCCCATGGCTTTGTAGACGAGCCAGCCGGCGGGCACGCTCAGCAACGGTGCCGCGAGTCCGACGGCCAGCACGACGGCGATGGCCGGCCACTGCACCGGCAGCCCTGCCCCGAGGCCGGCGCCCACGATGCCACCGGTGAGCGACGGCGTGAGGCTCGTAGGCGTGCCGCGCCGGTTGAGCGCGAAGACGACGACGAGCGAGGAGATGACGGCGGCGAGCAGGGCCATCCTGCCCTCGCCGCCCTCGAACGAGACCAGGCGGTGCGCCAGCGTGGTGGCCACCGCCGTGCCGACCAGGAATGGCCCGACGGCGACGAGGGCGGCGAGGACCACGATCGCGACGGCGGGGCTGATCCTCCGCGTGCGCGTGCCCATCGCGGTCAGCGTGGCGCCGTCGTTGGCTCCGCTCACGACGGCGAACCCCGAGGCGGAGGCGAGAAGCAGTGCTCCGTCGATCGTCATGTGGCGCCCTCCCGCGAGCCCCCCGCGCCATGATCACGCCTCGATACTCCGTCGACCCCGCCTGCCTGGACGTCCGTGCGGGGCTGCGCGAGCTTGTCACAAAGGATGTGCGTTTTTGGTAGGAAATGAGTATACGCACCAAAACACACCCTCGCGCGCCGATCACTGCTGGCGTCCCGCCGGCCGAACGTTGCGCGGCCCGGCAGGCCGTGCTTGATCTCTCGCTGCCCGGACTGCTGCCTGGCGGCGAGATGGACGGGGCGCGCAGCCGCGCCGCGGACCTGCTCGAGTGGGGTCCCGCCCGCCTGAGACACTGTCCGGAAGCGTGCTCAGTGATCCTCCAGGCCGACGATACGCTCCAGGAGGTCCGCGTCGAGGTGCGCCTCCACGTGGTCGGCGAGCCTGTCGATGTCGTCGTCCGGCGCTGCGACACTGCTCGGGAACTGGACAAGGCCGGCCTTCGCCCGCAGGCGGTTGAGGAACGCGGTGCGGAGCTCGGGCTGGTCGAAGAGGCCGTGCACGTAGCTGCCGCAGAGGGTGCCGGCCACGGCGCCGTCGTCGTGCTCGCGCCCGTCGGCGCCGCGCAGCCGCAGCAACGGGGTGGCCTCCCGGCCGAGACTTGTGCGGCCCATGTGGATCTCGTAGCCGTGAAGCGGCGTGCCCGGCGCGCCGAGCATGCCGGCGCCGGCGAGCAACTCTCCTTCCACGCGCACTGTTCGCTTGTCGCCGGCGAAGGTGGTCTCCACATCGAGGAGGCCGAGGCCGTCGACGACGCTCACGCGCGACTCCACCCGCTTCGGGTCGTGGATGCGGCGGCCGAGCATCTGGTAGCCGCCACACACGCCGACGACCGGCGCCCCGGCGGTCGCGCGCTGCGTTATCGCATCCGCCAGCCGCGGCACGCCGCAGCCAAGCGAGGTCCGCGATCGTGCTCTTGGTGCCCGGCAGCACGATCGCCGCGACGTCCTCGAGCTCGCCCGGCGTCGTGACGTACCGCACGTTGACGTCAGGCTCGTCGGCCAGCGCATCGAAGTCCGTGGAGTTGCTGATGAACGGCAGCCGCACGACGGCGATCTGCAGCGGCGCGTCCGGCTTCGCCCGGCGCCGCCAATCCTCGATGCCGAGCGAGTCCTCCTCGTCGCCGCGCCAGTCGCTGAGCATGGGTACCACGCCGAGCGTCGGCACGCCGGTCCGCTCGCGCAGGAACTCGATGCCCGAGTCCAGCAGCGTCGCGTCACCGCGGAACTTGTTGATCACGAACGCTGCGATGCAGCTCACGCTCCTCCGGCGCGAACAGCTCCATGTGGCCGACCAGGCTGGCGAACACGCCGCCACGGTCGATGTCGCCGATCAGCAAGGTGGCCGCCTGCGCGTAGAGCGCCATGCGCATGTTGACGATGTCCTGGCCGCGGAGGTTGATCTCGGCCGGGCTGCCGGCGCCCTCGATGACGACGAGGTCGTTGGCGGCGCTGAGGCGGTCGAAGGCGGCGGTGACGGTGGGCCACACCTCCGGCTGGTAGGCATGGTACTCGCTCACCGACATGTGCCGGACGGGACGGCCGAGCACGATGACCTGGCTGCCGGTCTGGGAGCTCGGCTTGAGCAGTACCGGATTCATGTCGACGTGCGGCTCCACGCCGGCCGCGCGCGCCTGGTACGCCTGCGCGCGGCCCAACTCGCCGCCCTCCGGGGTGACGTCGAGTTCAGCGCCAAGTTCTGCGCCTTGAACGGAGCGACACGGTAGCCGCGGCGCGCGTAGATGCGGCAGAGCGCCGCGGCGAGCACGCTCTTGCCGGCGTGCGAACCGGTGCCGACGCACATCACGGCGCGGGCGCCGGTGCAAGGCTGGGTGGGGTGGGCCGGACTGTTCACCATTCGATTCCTCTCCGGGCAGGGACGTCGCGATACGGGTGGCGGATCGACTCCATGCGGATCACGAGTCCGGCCACCGAGAGAGGCTCGTCAGGTGCGGCCCCTCATGAAGAGGTCGAGGTTGCGCCCGGCCGACGGCCGCGTACCGCTGGTACCCTGCGCCGCGGTAGTCGGGACCGACTCTGTAGCCTTGGGTGCCGAGGCCACGGCAACCCACCCCGACAAGCGACTCGCCGCGCGCTCATGCCACGACCTCGGGCGGTGCGAGCTCAGCGAACGCCGCCAGCAGGAGGTCGTTCTGGCGCGGGTGACGCGGGCTCACCCGGACGTGCGAGGGGAGGCCGAACGATGCGCAGTCCCGCACCAGGCACCGCCGTTCGAGCAGCTTGCGTCTCAGCTCGAGAGCGTTGCCGGCGTGGATGAGGAAGAAGCCCGCGGTGGAGGGCTCTGTGGTCCAGCCCAGTTCACGGAGACCCGAAACGAGACGGTCGCGTTCGCCGACCAGCAGGTCGATCGATCGCCGATGATGGTCCCGGTCGGCCAGAGCGGCCAGGCCGGCCGCCTGGGCAAAGGCGTTGACACTCCAGGGCGGAGCCGCGGCCCTGAGGGCGTTGGCCGCGCCCCGGCCGGCGAGCGCGTAGCCGAGCCGTGCTCCGGCGAGGCCCCAGTACTTCGTCATCGAGCGAAGGACGATGAGGTTGTCGCCGTCGAGCAGGTCGGCCGGCCACTGCCCCTCGTGCAGCAGGTCGCAGTAGGCTTCGTCGAGCACGAAGAGCACGTCGGGATGCTCTCTCACCAGGCCACGCACCAAGCCCTGCGGCAATGCGGCGCCCGTCGGGTTGTTGGGCGAGCACAACCAGCAGAGGCGCGCTCGAGACCCGATCAGCGCCGAGTGCAGCCGATCTTCAGGGCACGTGAACCCAACGCCGTGGCCGGTGTGCGTCAACCGGACCAGCACCGCCTCGGCGCCGGAGAGCGCCGTGGCCACCTCGCACTCGCCGAACACCGGCGCCAACGCCACCGCGCGGTCGCCGGAGGCCAGAGAGAGTTGCGCGACGAGGCGTATGAGCTCCGTGCTCCCGTTGCCGCAGACGACCTGGTCTGCAGCGACGGCGTGACGTTCGGCGATGACCTCACAGAGCTCCGCAGCACGCGGGTCCGGGTACGCGTCGACGACCGCTCCGCCGACGGCGAGCGCCACAGCCGGCGCGGCCCCGAGGGGCGATTGGTTGGAGCTGAAGTCGACGATGGTCCCCGGGTCGACACCCTCCTTGCGCAGCGCCGACGGGTCGATCGCCCCATGCACCGAGGCGCGGACCAAGCGCATCCTGGGTGATGGCGCAGGAGACGGGCGCGGCGCCACGCGGTTCTGACTCGAGCTGTCGGAGTCCGGCTGAGGGACTGATGGATGAAGCTGGATCTGCACTCGGATCAGGGAGCCCTCTGACGCCGGTGATGAGAACAATTATCAATGCTTTCATTCGCCCACCAGAGTGTCAACACGACAGCGGTCCACCGGCGGGTCATCTCAAGCAAGACGACGCGCGAGGGAGGCCGCGGACGGTCGCGGTCATCAAGCGGCAACGGGCCCCCGCGCCTCCGACGTCAGTCGCGCGCGCCGGTCGCCGTCTCGGCGCGCACGGAGGAGAGCAACCAGGCCAGCATCCCGAGACAGACCGCCGTGAGCGTGCCGATCGGCACCGCCACGCCCCACGCCGCCTCGTCACCGCGGGCCGCCTGCACCAGCGGCGTGAGCAGGATCGGCACGCCCGTGAGCAGCAGGAAGACGATGAGCGGCGGCGCCAGCGTGTACGCGAGCGGCCTGCGCCGCAGCAACAGCACGCCGGTCGCGACGACGGCCGGCAGGAAGAAGCCCAGGTCGAGGATGTGGACGGGGTTCGTCGGCAGCGCCATGTCGACGAGGCTCTGCGGTCTGTCGCCCGCCAGAAGCGCGGGGAGATCCTCGGAGAGCCAGAGCAGGCCGAAGAGGACCGCGGTGACGATCAGGAACCACGCGACGACGGTGGCCGCGCGCCGGCTGGTGAAGCGCGCCGCGACGGCGCCGTGGTCGATCGCGACGAGGCCGCCGATGAGCGCGTACGTGCTCAAGCCGAGTACGGCGACCCAGAGGAAGAAGAGAGGCCCGAACGGGATCGAGAACGTGTAGATCACGTAGTTGTAGACGGTGAAGGTGAGCACGCCGAGCCAGAGCAGGTAGGCGCGCAGCGACCCGCGCAAGGCCAGCGCGGCGAGCAGCAGCCACGCCGGGGCGACGAGCGCCAGATTGGCGACGTCCTGTGCCAGCGCCTGGGGCAGGAACACAGGAGTGAGGCCGGCGTAGATGCTGTCCACGGCCAGGCCGATCACGCTGCCCACCACAGCCAGCACGGCCGCGACTATGGAGAGCCAAAGCCAGGCGGAGGCCCGGCCTGTGATCGCCTCACGTTCGCTTTTGAGTGTTCTACCGCTCTCCATCTCCCCCTCTCCCGGTACGCAAAGGTGACCACAGTTGCCCGGCAAGAAGAATTAGTATACTATGTACGCTAGCAGCGTACTTTGTACACTCGCGGACGTCAAGGAGTGGCGGTGTGATTGCCGGCAGCGGGCAGAGCCATCAGCGACTGACACGGGCGCGCATCATCGAGGCCGCCGTGCGGATCGTCGACGCCGAGGGCCTGTCGGCGCTCAACATGCGGCACTTGGGGGAGGAGCTCCAGGTCAAGGCGATGGCCGTGTACAAGCACTTCCCCAACAAGAGCGCCATCCTGGACGGGGTCGTCGAGTCGGTGCTGGGCGGCCTGCCCGGGCTCGCCACCGAGGCAGACTGGCGCGAGGGCTTTCGCACCACGTTCCTTTCGCTGCGCGCTCTCCTGACCGTCCACCCGAACGCACTGCCCCTCGTCGCCTCGCGTCCTCTGGCCTCTCCCCAGCTCACGAGACGCCTGGAGTCGACCCGCGACCTGCTCCTTCGGTCCGGGTTGGCGGAAGACGCGGCCCTTCACCTGCTGCACGCGGGCCTCAGCCTGACGTTGGGCTACCTGTGGCTCGAGGCGGGGGGCTTCGTCGGCGCGCTGCCCGACGATGCCCCGTTCCTGCATGAGGACGCGAGCGCGACGGGCGGATCGCAGGGGGACTCGGAGCTCACGCAAGCGCCCGCGTGGAATCGCGAGGAGGACTTCACCGCCGGCCTCGACCTGCTGCTTCTCGAGCCGAAGACCCACTGAAACGGAGCACGCTGGTCTCCGGTCTGGATGATCCAGCAGGCAAAGACAAGGGAGACGGGAGATGACACGGGCATGACCGAGAGAAGGACAACGGGCCCCGCCATCGAGGTGACCGGCCTGACCAAGCGCTTCGGCGACGTGGCCGCCGTCGAGGACCTGTCGTTCGCCGTCAAGCCCGGGCGCGTCACCGGCTTTCTCGGGCCGAACGGAGCCGGCAAGACCACCACCCTGCGCCTGATCCTCGGCCTCCTGAAGCCGACGTCCGGACACGCCACCGTTGCGGGACGGCCGTACGCCGAGCTCGACGACCCCTCGGGGATGGTGGGCTCGTTCATCGACGCCGGGGGCTTTCACCCCGGTCGCAAGGGACGAGACGCGTTGCGCGTGATCGCCGCCGCCACCGGGGTCGCCCGCGAGCGCGTCGACGAAGTCCTCGAGGTCGTCGGACTGACCGGCGCCGCCCGCCGGCGGGTGGGCACGTACTCCACCGGCATGCGTCAGCGCCTCGGACTGGCGCGCGCATTGCTCGGCGATCCGCCGGCGCTGATCCTCGACGAACCCGCAAACGGGCTCGACCCCGAGGGCATCCGCTGGCTGCGCACCCTGCTGCGCGAGCTCGCGGCAGAAGGTCGCACCGTGCTCGTCTCGAGTCACGTCCTGGCCGAGGTCGCGCAGACCGCGGACGACGTCGTGATCCTGCGCCGCGGGCGCTTCGTCGCCCAGAGCGATGTCTCGAGCTTGACGACGGGTGACTCGAAGGCCGAAGCCAGGACTCCGCGGCCCGACGACCTGCGCGAGGCACTGCGGCGGCGTGGCCTCACCGTCGAGCGCGACGGCGACGGGCTCGTGCGCGTTCTCGAGGCGACGCCCGAACAGATCTGGGCCGTATCTGCGGACGAGGGCATCCCCCTCAGCGAACTGGGTCCGGGGGCGACCTCGCTTGAAGACGTCTTCCTGGAGCTCACGGAGGAGGCCAGCTGATGAGACAGCTCAAAGCAGAAGGCATCAAGCTCACCTCCACACGCTTGCCGGGGACGCTCGTCCTCGTGGCCGCGGCGTTCGTGGCGCTGGTCGCGCTGGCCTCGATGCTGACGCGGGGCGAAGCGGACCTGCGCCTGGACGATCTGCTCGGGGCGGCCGCGCCCGCCTCCTTCTTCGTCTTCGTGCTGGGTCTCCTCGGTCTGACGGGCGAGTATCGCCATCGCACGCTCACACCGACCTACGCCGCTCAGCCCCGGCGCACGCGTGTCTACCTCGCGAAGCTGCTGGTGCTCGCAATGACCGGCGTGGTCACCGCGGTCCTTGCGCTGCTGGCCGCGTGGGTCCTGGCGCTGGTGGGCAGCGCCGTCAGCGGGGATCCGCTCGTCACGGACGGAGCCTGGGGCGTCGCCGTCCGCACAGTCTTCCTGTTCGCTGGAATGAGTCTGCTGGGCGTCGGCGTCGGCGCCGTGATCCGCAACGAGCTCGCAGCCGTCGTCGGCGGCCTCGTGTACCTCTTCATCATCGAGTCCCTCGTGACCGGTCTCGCTCCGGCGGTGGGCAAATGGCTGGTGTTCTCGAGCGGCACCGGGTTCGCGAGTGGGGCCGGCGACGCGTCGGGCCAGCTCGCGTGGTGGCTCGGCGGCCTCGTGTTCGCCGCCTACACGGTCGTCGCGCTGAGCGCGGGCGTCGTCGTGTCGCGGCGCGTGGACATCACGGCGTAGATGAGTGAGGACGCCGGCGAATGCAGGATGCTCCTGAGGGCTGCTTGACTGTTCCCGAATCGAGATCTGGAGACGTTCAATGGACATGAGGCGAAGCATTCAGCTGACCATCGGAGGGATGCTCACCGTCGCCGCTTACCTGCGTTGGGTGCGGCCCTGGGCTCTGCACTGGGGAGCGACCGACGACGAGGTCGCCGCCCGCGTTCCCCAGGATGAGCTCGTCGCGGGCGCGAACTTCGAGGCGACGCGCGCGGTCACGGTGGAGGCCCCACCTGCTGCCGTGTGGCCCTGGCTCATCCAGATCGGACGTGGACGAGCCGGGTGGTACAGCTACGACCGGCTTGACAACCAGGGCGAGGAGAGTGCACGGCAGCTCCTGCCGCAGCACCAGCACATGGACGTGGGGGACGTGGTCGCCATGAGTTCGCCGGATGGTCAGGCGCAGGGACCATCCGTCCTGGCCGTTGACGAGCCCGACGCGCTGCTCTGGGGGGATCCGGAGCAGCCCCACCGGTTCACCTGGCTCTGGCTCCTCCGCGAGAGCGACGGGCAGGAGACCAGGCTGGTGACGCGCGTCCGTTGCCGACTCGGATCGAGGCGATCGATGGCAGGCATGCCCGGGTGGCTCTTCATGCTGCTGATGGAGTTCGCCGACCCCTGGATGATGCGCAAGCAACTGCTCAACCTGAAATCGAGAGCAGAGGCCGGGTGGGCTGACTCCTGCGCAACGGCATCCGCCCAGGGGACGTCCTCATGACATCCGTCGTCATCGCCGTCTTCCTCGCCGCCCACGGTGCGGTGCACGGCATCATGTTCGGGCTGCCGCTCCTGCCCGCGGCCCGAGCGGACATGTCGTTCGACCCGAGCTCCTCCTGGATCGTAGGAGAGGCACGTGTCTTCGCCTTCCTGTTCGCTCTGCTGGTGACGGCAGCGTTCGTCGCGGCCGGCATCGCCTACGCGGTGGAGTCGGGGTGGTGGCCGGGGATGGTGATCGCAGCGTCGCTTCTCTCGCTGGCGCTCCTCACGCTGTTCGCGAGCAAGTGGTTCATCCTCGGCTATCCGATCGACGCGGCGCTGCTGTTCCTCGCGTGGCGGGCACTGACCAGCTGACACCCGCCGGAGGCTACCTTGACCGACCCACAGAACCCCAAGCGAGGCGGCGGCTCCTTCATCAGCCTGGGGGCACTGATCGGACTGGGAGGCGCGGTCGGTATCGTGGTCGGCGCGATCGTCGGCAATGTCGCCTTGGGACTCGTGTGCGGGGCCGCTCTGGGCACGGTCGTGGGGGCCATCATCGAGTCGAACCGCAGGAGGCCAAAGCCGTGAACAGCTGCCTTGGTCGAAGCACACCGTCCCGATCAGCCAGCGCCCGCGTGCGACTGGACGAGAGGAGGACTGATGGAAGCGATGGACTCGGGACACTCCCGCTACGAGATCTACCAGATCGGGCACGTTGAGCGCACCGAGGGTGGCGCGCGGCTCCACGTGGACGAGAGGTACCGCGACTGCCTTGATCAGCTCGATTCCTTCAGCCACGCCCAGGTGGTGTGGTGGTTCAGCACGTGCGACGACGAGGAGCTTCGGAGGACGACGAAGGTGGATCCGCCGTTCGACGCGCCGATCTTGGGGGTCTTCGCCTCCCACGCACCCACTCGACCCAACCCGATCGCGTTGAGCACGGTGGCGGTTCGCAGCGTCGATGGAGACAGGGGGATCGTCGAGATCGGCGCCATCGACGCAGTCGAGGGCAGCCCGCTGCTCGACATCAAGCCCTACATGCCGCACTACAGCCGCGTTCGTGACCCCGCCGTCCCAAGCTGGGCGTCTGACTGGCCTGCGTGGATGCCGGTGGACGGCGTCGATCTGGCTACTGCCGCCGCCAGTCCACCGCGATCACGGTGCCGCCGCCGGGCTCGGTGACGACCTCGAGGCGCGCACCGGCTTCTTCCGCACGCTCGCGCATGGATCTCAGGCCGATGTGGGAGGGATCCACCACTGTGGGGTCAAAGCCCCTGCCGTCGTCCCCGACGACAAGATGGACCCCGTCGGGCTCCACAGTCAGGTCCACCCAGGCCTTCGACGCACGAGCGTGGCGCGTGACGTTGCTGAGGGCCTCCTGGGTGATCCGGTAGATGGGCATGTGCAGCTCCGGGATCGACTGCACATCACCACTGATGCTCAGCCGAACCTCTACGCCGGCGCGGCCTTCCGCTGCCTCGACGAGATGCCGGAGCAGCTGACCGATCGGCACCTCCTCCAAAGGCTCGCCGCGCAGTTCGAGCAGCAGCCCGCGCATCTCCGCCAATGCCCCGCGGTTCAGCCGTCGCAGCTCCTCCGCGGCCCCGGACGTGCCGTTGGCGATCGAGTCTTCAGCGAGCGTCAAGGCCTCGGCCTTCAAGGTCGCGGCGAAAAGCGCCTGAGTCACTGAGTCGTGCAGATCGCGGGCAAGGCGTGCCCGCTCCTGTTGCGCCGCGCGCTTCGCCTCGCTCTCCCGAAGAGCCTGCTCCGCGAGCTTGAGGTCGGTGATGTCCTGCGTGATGCCGAAGCCGCCGAGCAGTCCGCCGGCCGCGTCATGCTCGAGGAACGCCTTCTCGCGCACCCACCTGATCCGCCCCCCGACGAGCAGGCGGTGCTCGATGTCGTAGGGCTCGCCGCGGACCCCTGCCTGCCACTTCGTGTCCACGTACTCACGGTCGTCAGGATGGATGCAGGCGAGGAACGATTCGTACGTCATCGGCGTTCCCTTGGGCACGCCGAAGATGCGGTAGTTCTCGTCCGACCAGGTCAAGACGTCCTCGCGGGTGTCCAGTCGCCACCAGCCGATCTGGCCGACGGCCTGGGCCCGGTCCAGGTCCTTGCGACTCTGGCGAAGTGCCTTCTCGGCCTGCAAACGTGCGGTGACGTCGTGGATGATCGAGAAGAGCGTCGGGCGGCCCTGGATCGTCACCGACGAGGAGTACACCTCCACATCACGGACCTCCCCGCTCGCCAGCCGGTGCCGGAAGATGAACACGTTCTTGGTGCGGTCGGCAGCCCTCTTTCGCTCGCTGGCGACCTTCTCCGAGGGCAGCTGGTTGATCTCCTGGATGCGCATCTTCTGCAACTGCCGGCGTGAGTACCCGTAGAAGCGCGTCGCAGCGATGTTGGCGTCCAGGATCTGCCCCCCTTCGGGCTCGATGAGCAGCATCGCCGCCTCGTGGGCCTCGAACAGACGGCGGAACCGCTCCTCACTCGTGCGCAGCACCGCGTTCGCCTTCTTGACCTCGGTGATGTCCGCGCCCGTGGTGATGAAGTACTCACCCAGCGGCACACTCGTGAACCGGAAGTACTTGTCCAGGTGAGGGAAGTAGTCCTCGTAGGAGTGGGACGTGCCCTCGCTGAAGATCTTCCGTACAACGGGCAGGTAGTGCTCGGTCGCGCCCTCGCCGAAGATCTCGTCGGTGGTCTTGCCGCGGATCTCGTCCACCGACGAGCGACCCCAGGTCTTCAGCGCAGGCGGATTGGCGTCGACCAGCCGCCAGGTGACGATCTCCCCCGCTTCGTCACGCACCAGCCGCCAGAAGTGGACCTCCTCGGCCATGTTCTCGAACAGGCTTCGGTACTTCTCCTCGCCGACGAGCAGGGCGGTCTCTGCCGCCGGTGGCGAGTCAGGCTCTGACCCCGCGAGCGGGACGCGAGGGTGTTCGTCGTGCATCGTTCTCCCAGTCCCCGCCGCCGCCGGCGGCGACGCTCGGGCAACGGCATGATGCCACACTCGCGGCGGAGTCAGCTATCGCCGGATCCTCCGGTGACGGCACTTCCAAATCTGGATTGAAGCACGCAACCCGGTAGTCAAGGCGATCGTCCGAGTTGGGGAGAACGCCCATCCTTGGGTATGCTCCGGTACGTGGACGACGACTCGGTATGCGGGAAACCTTCCGGCCCGGCGCCTATCGAGAGCCATACGAGCGCCGGGCCGACACGCCTCAGCCCTCATCAAGGTGAGCCCGAATGAGCGAGGCTCTGCGCATGCTCGGCGCCCTCGGGCTCGTCGCCATGAACGCCTTCTTCGTCGCGACCGAGTTCGCGATCACGCGCGTGCGCCTCAGTCAAGTCGTCGAACTCGAGAAGCAGGGCAAGCCCGGGGCCAAGGCCGCCAGGCTGGCCGTCGAGCAGATCGACGCCTACCTGGCGGCCTGCCAACTCGGTATCACCATTGCCAGCATCGGCCTCGGCGCGCTCGCCGAACCGGCCTTCGAGCACCTGCTGGAGCCGCTCGTCGGCGCCTTGGCGCCGGGCATCGCGGTCGGGCTGAGCCTGGCTCTGGCCCTGGCGATCGTCACCATGCTGCACGTCGTCCTCGGCGAGCTCGCCCCGAAGTCATTGGCCATCGCCCGGACCACCCGGACCGTGTTGTGGGTCGCGCGCCCGATGCGCGCCTTCTACCTCGCGACCAAGCCCGTGGTCGACCTCTTCAACTGGTTGGGGAACCTCGTGCTCAAACCGTTCGGCATCCCTCCCGCCCGCGAAGTCGGTCACACGCCTCACTCGGAGGACGAGCTGCGGATGCTGCTGGAGCAGAGCGTCCGCGGAGGCCTGATCCAGTCCTACGAACGCGAGTTTGCCGAGAACTCGCTGGTGTTCGGGGACCTGCGCGCTCGACAGGTCATGGTGCCCCGCTCGGAGATCGACTACCTCGTCGTGGGCGAGTCGGTCGACGAAGCGGTGCGGCGCGCGAGCGGCAGCCTGCACACGCGCCTGCCGCTCTGCGAGGCCGAGGACGGGCTCGATCACGCCGTCGGCGTCGTCAACTTCAAGGAACTGCTCCGCCTGGCCCTCGACGGCGTGGCCGCGGACCTCACCGACTTCGCCCGGCCGCTCACCCGTGTGTCCGAGTCGATGCTCGTCGACCAGGTGCTGCGCGAGATGCGCCGCAGACGACAGCACATGGCGCTGGTCGTCGACGAGTACGGCACCACCGTCGGACTGGTGACGCTCGAGGACATCCTCGAGGAGATCGTCGGTGAGTTCGAAGAAGAGGAGGACGGCGAGCACCTCCCCGAGATCCGCCGCGAGGACGACTCGCTGGTCTGCACCGGTACGGCCCAGCTGGGGGACGTCGAGGACGCGCTCGGCATCGACATCGACAACGCCGGCGAGGCGACCATCGGCGGCCACGTGGTCGAGCTGCTCGGCCGCATACCCGAGGCAGGCGAGGTGGTCGAAGTCGAGGGGCTCCCCGTGACCGTCACCAAGGTCGACGAGGCGCACATCGTGGAGCTGAGGTTCCACCCCGTCGAGCGGGAGGAGGCGGAGAGAGGCGACTGACCGTCGCACGGTCGTCGGAGCCGTCTCCGCCGCCTCGCGGGCAGCCGACTGATCGCCGCCTTCTGCCACCGCCGCACGCGCGCCGAGAGCCTCCGCTACAGCACTGCCCGCAGGTAATACACCCAGAACGCCGGGATCTCACGCAGGACGAGCCCGGTGGTCTGGGGGATCCGCCGCGCCTGCGACGGGACGGTGATGACGTCCACGCCCGCGCGCTGGTAGGCGAGCTTGATGCGCGGCAGATGGAAGAAGTCGCTCACGACGGCGACGGAGCCGCCGGGACCGGAGCGCAGCATCGCGACGCTGTTGCCGACGGTCGCGTCCGTGTTGGACCCCCTCGGGTCGACGGAGATCGCGGACGCCGGCACGCCCTGCGCGACGGCCAGCTCGCGCATCACCCGCACCTCGTTGACGGGCTCGTCGGCGCCGCGAGCCCCGGACATCAGGAGGCGGTCGGCCAGGCCCTGCTTGTACAGCTCGACGGCGGTGCCGACCCGGTCGGCCAGCGTGATGCTGGCGTTCCCGGCGGGATGCACCTGGGCGCCGAAGACCACGGCCACGTCGGCGTGACGCACGTACGTGGTCTTGCCGAAGAAGGCCTGCTGGGCGAGCGGGAAGAGCACGCCGCAGAGCAGAAGGGCCGCCACCGTCACCAGGAGGGAGAGCGACGGCGCCCGGAGCGGCCGGCGGGCCGGCGCCGGCGCAGCGACGGCCCACGAGAGCAGCAGCAGCGCCGGCGCGAGCACGAACGAGAACGGCACTCCGAGCCACGGCCGGATCAGCCCCGCCCGCCACACGTCGTAGAACGCGAGCCCGTTCCGAAGGGCGACGACGGCGAGTGCGGCGAGTACCCCGGCGGTGAGCACCCGCCTCCAGCCCGGGGCCGCCGGCCGCAGCGCCCACCACACCAGCAGCGCGCCGGCGACGCCCAGAAGCACGGCCGACACGTTGGGCGGGAGCGGCCCCAGGTCGAGCCACCAGATGTTCTGGTCGAAGCCGGGCGCGCGCAGCTCCCCGACGAGATTGGCCAGGGCGAAGAGGCCGAAGAACAGCGCGACGCCGCGCGCGGCCGCGTGCAGCACCAGCCGCGACACGCTCCCGGGCACCGTGCGCGTCGAGGTCGCGGCGGCGCGCAGCCGGGCCGCCCGGGAGAGGCGGCCGTGCGCCGGGGTCGCGGCCGGAGTCGAGGTCGGTGGGAACGAGGAGTCGAACACGGTCATGCCGGTCCTCCAGACTCGGGCGCGGTCAGGTCGCGCCGTCCGCGCACGGACCGGCAAGCAGGCCGGCCCGTCGCCGGTCGACGTCCATCTTAGTGCCGCCCGTACCGTGCGGTGCAACCGGCGCGACCGAAAGGGTCAAGCCGCGCTGGGCCGGCAGGCACGGACAGCCGACGGCGCCGAGCCGCGCGGCCGGCCGGCGCGGCCGGACTCACCGGCCGCTTCCGGAGCATGGAATGGGCGCCGCCGCGACCCCGCAGGGCCACGGCGGCGCCCCACGACGCGCCTTCAGACGCCGAGCGTCAGGCGGCGCGGTCGATGTCGTCGTCGTGGTATGTGCGCCGGTCGTCGCGTACTACCGTCTCGTCGCGATCCACGACGGTGCGCCGGCTGCCCAGGCCCCACGAGGACCAGAAGATGAACGACAGCACGAGGCCGATGACGCCCACGACCATCAGGATCACGCCGATCGTCTGGATACTGACGCCGGCTACCGTCGCGGTCACCGCGAAGCGCAGGATCGCGCCGAGGGCGATGAGGAAGATGCTCGTCCCGAGTCCCAAGAGAACTCCTCTCTCTCGGTCCGTTGCCACTGACACTTGGGACGTTCCCGGCGCGCTCGGCGGATAACTGTTGGAGAGGGCTGCCCGGGAGACCGCCGATCCACAACGGCGTGAGCGGGTCGCGTGGCGGGAACATTGTCTGGGTGCAGCAGGCACGTAGCTGCAGGAGGCGCCGCCCGATCAACCGCGCCGACTGGAGCGCCCCATGAAGAGGGGCATCCGGCGAGAACGCCTGGTGAAGTACAAGGCGATCCCATCGGAGGAAACGACCTGCTGCACCACCGCGTGCGGGACCGGCGTGGCTCCCTGTCGGCGCCTTGGCCGTGTCCGCCCTGCTCCCCAGAGAGCCGTGCCTCGCGCCGCGCCGTCCCAGCAGGTATCCTCTCCGCGCCCCTTCCCCGGCCCGGAGGCCACGTGAACCTGCGCCGCTGGCAAGTCCAGACAGCCGTCATCCTCATCGTCGCCGCGACCGGCGTCTACGTCCTCCGCTGGATCCTCTTCCCCGGCGGGAGCTTGCACGAGGAGATGCTGCGCTACCTCGCCGACGACGTGGCCTTCCTGTTCATCCAGGTGCTGCTCGTCTCCATCCTCGTCGACGGCCTCATGCAGCGCAGGCAGCGTGAGACCATGCTCGACAAGCTCAACATGATCATCGGCGCGTTCTTCACGGAGTGCGGCGCCGAGGTGCTCGGCCGCCTGGCGCGACTCGACGGCGACCTCGAGTCGGTGCGCGGGGACTTCCTCGCGCGCCCGTCGTGGAAGGCCAAGGACTACGACCTCGCCAAGCAGGCGTTCCGGGCCCACAGGCCGGTCATCGAGCTGAGCACCGGCGACCTCGTGGCGTTGCGCGAGCGCCTCGACCGGGAGAAGGCGTACCTGATCGGCCTGCTCGGCAACCAGGCGCTGCTGGAGCACGAGAAGTTCACCGACCTCCTCTGGGCGGTCACCCACCTCACGGAGGAACTGCACGCGCGCGGCGACTTCGACAACCTGCCGGCTCCCGACAGGGCGCACCTCGCGGTGGACGTGAAGAGGGCCTACACCCTGCTGGGCGTGCAGTGGATCGACTACCTGCGGCACCTGCAGACCCAGTACCCCTTCCTGTTCTCGCTGGCCGTCCGCACCAACCCGCTCGACCCGGACGCGAGCGCGATCGTCAGGGAGTGACGCCGCGCGGCCGGCGGCCGGGAGATCGGCGTCGCCCGCGTCGTCCCCGCCGCCCAGGGCTCACCGGCGGACTGACCACCGGCGGCGGCCTGCCCGGCACACCGCACAGAGGCTCGGATTCGGCGTCCAGAAATCGGTGGCCGAGCCCTCCCACTCGGGGGCTAGCCTCGGTCCACGAGGACAACGGATCACAGCTCGGCGTGGTCCGGGAAGCTGACGGAAAGAGGAAGAGGGACGGATGATGTTCGGTTTCGCGACGCTGGACCTGGTCCGGCAGCAGCAGCGGCGCCTCGAGCGCCGGGCGGAGCACGCGCGGCTGGTGCGTGAGGCGAGGCCTCCCAGGAAGCGCAGTGGAGCGCAGGGCCGGTGAGGACGATGACGACGAGCACGACGCGAGCGGGGCGACCCGGAGGACTCCTGCCGACACGCGAGGAGATGCTCACGGCCTTCCGCGAGCGGGACAGGTCCTACGACGGCTTGTTCTACGGGGGCGTGACGACGACGGGTGTGTTCTGTCGCCCCTCGTGCCCCGCCCGCGACCCCAAGCCGGAGCACATCGAGTTCTACGCGACCACGCGTGAGGCGCTGGTGGCCGGGTTCCGGCCCTGCAAGCGGTGCCGGCCGCTCGACGCGGACGCCGGCACGCCAGACTGGGCCGCGCGCCTGATCGCGCGCGTGGAGGCCGACCCGCGGGCGCGCGTCAGCGACGCCGACCTGCGGCGCGAAGGCCTGGACCCCGCCGCCGTGCGCCGCTGGTTCAAGAAGACGCACGGCATGACGTTCCAGGCCTACTGCCGGGCTCGGCGCCTCGGCGACGCGTTCGTCGCGCTGCGGTCCGGCGAGCCCATCGACGAGGTCGTGTTCGACCATGGCTGGGAGTCTCACTCCGGCTTCCGGACGGCCTTCGGCAAGCTGGCGGGGGCGCCGCCCGGCGCAGCGGCGGCGGCACCGGGCGGGTCCCTCGTCCGGCTCGCCTGGCTGGAGACGCCGGTCGGCCCCCTCGTGGCCGGCGCCACGGACGAGGCGATCGTCCTGCTCGAGTACCCGGACCGGCGTATGCTCGAGGCCCAGCTCGACTCCGTGCGCCGGCGGTTCGCCCGCCCGCTCGCGCCCGGCGGCAGCCCCTTGATCGAGCGTCTGCGCGCGCAACTGGACGAGTACTTCGCCGGGCGCAGGCAGGAGTTCGACGTGCCCCTCGCCTACCCCGGCAGCCCCTTCCAGCAGCAGGTGTGGGAGGCGCTGCTGCGGATCCCCTACGGGGAGACGCGCACGTATGCCGAGCTCGCGCGCGAGCTCGGCATACCCGGCGCGGCGCGCGCCGTCGGCCGCGCCAACGGCGCCAACCGCATCGCCATCGTCATCCCGTGCCACCGTGTGGTCGCGGCCGGCGGCGGGCTGGGTGGGTACGGCGGCGGCCTGTGGCGCAAGCTCAGGCTGCTGGAGACGGAGGGAGCCCTTTCTTCGCCCCCCGTCTCCCCCGCCCCGTGACGCCGCCGCCCGCGGCCTGAGCGGGAGCCGCACTTGCCGCTGCGAGGCCGGCGAAGGGTGTGTCGTCTCGGGGGTCGGCGCCTTCGATGGCACCTCCGATGGCGCCTTCGACGGCACCTTCGTCGGCACCATCGAAGGCACCAGGGCCCGGACGACATACCCCCTCCCGAGTCAGCCCGGGCGACCATGAGTCCCGCCGCTGCTGCGCCCCCAGCCGTCCACCACTCCCGCGCTTGCGCCGCTTGCGACCGCCTCGGTATCATGCAGGAACATTATTTGTACCGTTAGCTGATTGCATTCTATGGATGGCGTGACGACCGAGAAGGAGACAGCCCGTATGACGACGCTGCAGGAAGACGTGGACGCCCTCCTCACCGAACTCGACGGCGCTTCGCCCGAGGAGATCCTCGCCGAGGTCGCACGACGGTACGCCGGACGCGTGGCGTTCGCCTCGTCGCTGGGGGCCGAGGACCAGGTCCTCACGCACATGATCGCGACCGCCGCGCTCGACATCCCGATCTTCACGCTCGACACCGGCCGTCTGTACCCCGAGACCTACGACCTGCTCGACGCGACGGCCAAGCACTACAACCTGTGCATCAAGACGTACTTCCCGGCCGCCGCCGAGGTCGAGAAGATGGTCGACCGGGACGGCATCAACCTCTTCCGCGACAGCATCGAGGCCCGTCACCGCTGCTGCGAGGTGCGCAAGATCATGCCGCTGCGCCGCGCGCAGCTCGAGCTCGGCGCCTGGATCTGCGGTCTGCGCAGCGGCCAGGGCGCGACCCGGCAGAAGGTCGAGCTCGCCGAGTGGGACCAGCTCGCCGACATGGTCAAGGTCAACCCGCTGGCCTCGTGGGACGAGGCGCGCGTGTGGGACTTCATCCGCGCCAACGACGTGCCCGTACAACCCGCTGCACGACCAGGGCTTCCCCAGCATCGGCTGCGCGCCGTGCACGCGCGCCGTCGCGGAGGGCGAGGACTGGCGCGCCGGCCGCTGGTGGTGGGAGCTCCCCGAGCACCGCGAGTGCGGCCTGCACGACCGGGCGGCGCGGATCCCCGGGAGCGCCGCCGACACCGCGACCGGCGCCTGAGGAGCCTGCCCATGAACCAGCTCGACACCCTGGAGGCCAAGAGCGTCCACATCCTGCGCGAGGCGTACCGCAACCTCGGCAACGTGTGCATGCTCTGGTCCATCGGCAAGGACAGCACGGTGCTGCTGCACCTCGCGCGCAAAGCGTTCTTCGGCCACGTGCCGATCCCGCTCGTCCACGTCGACACCGCGTACAAGATGCCCGAGATGATCGAGTACCGGGACCGCCTGGCGCTCGAGTGGCGCCTCAACCTGATCGTGGGCCAGAACCGCAAGGCCCTCGAGGAGAAGGCGACGTTCCCGGACGGCAACTGTGACCGCATCCAGTGCTGCCGCAACCTCAAGACCATGGCGCTCAAGCACACGCTGAGCGGTGAGTGGACGCGCCAGCGCATGGATCACACCCTGGGCCACCTGGTGGACGACGAGGACCACACGCCGTACACGGGCGTGATCGTCGGCGTGCGCGCGGACGAAGAGGGCTCGCGCTCCAAGGAGCGCTACTTCTCCCCTCGCGACGTCGAGAACGACTGGAACGTCGACGACCAGCCGCCGGAACTCTGGCGCTACTTCAAGACCGACTTCGAGCCGGGCACGCACGTGCGCGTGCACCCGCTGCTCGACTGGACCGAGCTCAACGTGTGGGAGTACATCGAGCGCGAGAACATCCCGGTGACGTCGCTGTACTTCGACGACGGCACCGGCCACCGCTGCCGCTCCCTCGGCTGCTGGCCGTGCACCTCGTCGGTGGAGTCGGACGCCAAGGACATCCCGGACATCATCCGGGAACTGCGCACCGGCAAGTTCAGCAACATCGCCGAGCGCAGCGGCCGCGCCCAGGACAAGGACGACGGCGGCGGCCTCGAGTCGCTGCGCCGCGGGGGGTACATGTGAGCAGCCAGCGTAGCGAAGCTGTCGAGCGGGGCGCCGAAGTCGCGCCCCGCTCGGTGGCGACATCTCGCCGTTCGACCTGGAGCGTCTCGACATCGTCGCCGTCGGCCACGTCGACCACGGCAAGAGCACCGTCATCGGCCGGCTCATGGCCGACACCGGCTCCCTGCCCGAGGGCAAGCTCGAGCAGGTCAAGCAGATGTGCAAGCAGAACGCGCGGCCCTTCGAGTACGCGTTCCTCCTGGACGCCCTGAAGAACGAGCAGGCGCAGGGCATCACCATCGACACCGCGCGCTGCTTCTTCAACACGCCCAACCGGCACTACATCATCCACGACGCACCGGGGCACGTGGAGTTCCTCAAGAACATGATCACCGGGGCCTCGCGCGCGCAGGCGGCGCTGCTCGTCATCGACGCCCACGAGGGCGTCAGGGAGAACTCCAAGCGGCACGGCTACATCCTCTCCATGCTCGGCATCCGCCAGCTCAGCGTGCTGGTCAACAAGATGGACCTGCTCGATTGGGACCAGGAGAGGTACGAGGCCGTCGTGCGGGAGTACGCCGAGTTCCTCGGGCGGCTCGGCGTGCACCCCATGAGCTTCATCCCGGTCAGCGCGCGCGACGGCGACAACATCGTCGCGCGCGCCGCGGCAGCGCCCTGGTACACGGGCCCCACGGTGCTCGACCAGGTCGAGGCGTTCACGCTGCTGGACGACGACCTCGACCGTCCGTTCCGGATGCCGCTCCAGGACGTCTACAAGTTCACGGAGGCCGGCGACGACCGGCGCATCTTCGTCGGCACCGTCGAGACCGGCCGCGTGCGCCCCGGCGACGACGTCGTCTTCCTGCCGTCGCGCAAGCACTCGACCGTCAAGACCATCGAGGCGCTGGACGGCCCGCGTCCCGACGAGGCGTTCTCCGGCCAGGCCACCGGCCTGACGCTGGACACGCAGATCTACGCCAAGCCCGGCGAGCTCCTGGCGCGCGCCGACGAGCCCGAGCCGCTCATCGCGACGCGCATCCGCGCCAACATCTTCTGGATGAACACGGCGCCGTTCATCCGCGGGCGCCGCTACGTGCTGCGCATGGGCGCCGCTCGCGTCGCCGCCGAGCTCGAACAGGTCATCAGCGTGCTCGACGAGCAGGAACTCGAGTCCGTCACCGGCGCCGGCCAGGTCGAGCGGCACATGGTGGCCGAGGTCATCCTGCGCACCGTGCGGCCGGTGGCGTTCGACGCCGCCGACGCGCTCGAGCCCACCTCGCGGTTCGTCATCGTCCACGGCTGGGACACGGCCGGCTGCGGCATCGCCCTCGAGGCCCTCGAGGACAAGGGGCGCGGCGACGTCACCGGGCGCAAGTTCCTGCGCGGCGAGGTGAGCGAAGAAGAGCGCGCCGCGCGCTACGGCCACGCCGGCAAGGCGGTGGTGTTCGCCTCGCAGTCCGGCGAGGCCGCGCACACCCTCGCCGCGCGCGTGGAGCGGCGCATGTTCGCCGACGGCCTCCACTCGTCCTACCTGAGCGCCACGGATCTGGGTGACGACAAGGACGTCCTCGCGCGCGAGGCCCACCTCGGCCGGCTCGGCGAGATCGCCTGGGCCATGACCGACGCCGGCATCATCTTCGTCGCCTCGCTCGGCGACGTGGACCGCTTCGACCTCGACCGGCTGCGCCGCCTGGCGGCCCCGCACCCCGTGTGCGTGGTCGACATGGACGCCGGCGGCGACCTCGGCGCCGACATCGAGCTGGCGGCCGACGCCGCCGTCGACGACGCGGCGGAGGAGGCGCTCCGCGCCCTCGCCGCCGCCGGCGTCATCCCCGTCGCGGTCTGACGGCTCGGGCGGGGCCGCTCCTTTCCGGAGCGGCCCCGCCCGTCCGCCGCTCCCGGGCTTCTCGCGCTCAAGGATGTGCGCCGGATCGAGCTCGGACGGCGAATGTCACCAGTCTGGTCGACGCCCAACGCGAGCGTTTCTTGACAACGTGCGATAGTATGACGCGCACGGGCCTAAGGGGGCCCAGTGAGTTGGCGGCGTGACCCAGTTCCTTCCGCCGGCGTGGACAGCGGATCCAGGCACTCGGTCGCGTCGCTTCGTTTAAGCCCTTCGGGGGCGGAAAAGGATGCGTCAACATGGCAGAAGGCACCGTCAAGTGGTTCAACGCGGCCAAGGGCTACGGCTTCATCTCACGTGAGGACGGGGACGATCTGTTCGTCCACTTCCGTGAGATCCAGGCTGATGGCTTCCGTACCCTCGATGAGGGCGATCACGTCACCTTCGACGTGACCGAGGGCCAGAACGGCAAGATGCAGGCGAGCAACGTCCGTAAGGCCTAGCCGCGCGGAACAGCCGATTGCCACGGCAAGGGCGGCCCCCGGCGGGGCCGCCCTTGCCGCGTACGGAGCCGGATAGCCGGCGCGCCTGCCGCCGGTGCGCTACCATGCCCGCGTGAGCTCGCGACGCGCCCCCATCGACTCGCTCCTCGTCGACGACCTGCGGTTCACCGTGCGCCGCAGCGCCAGGCGGCGCACCGTCGGCATCACGGTCAAGCGGGACGGCGGTCTCGTGGTCGCGGCGCCGCAGCGCGCCTCCGCACGCAGCCTCGAGTCCGTGGTGCGCGAGAAGCTCCCGTGGGTGCGCCGCAAACTGGCCGAGTTCGCGGCCATGGGGCCGCCGCCGGAGCCGCGCGAGATGGCGGCCGGCGAGAGCTTCCCCTACCTCGGCCGCGAGTACCGGCTGGCGCTCGCCGACGCGCCGGCGGAGCCGGTCGCCCTCGGCGAGGGCACCCTCGAGGTGGACCGCGCGCTGGACGGCGAGGCGCGCGCGGCCGTGCTGGCCTGGTACCAGGCGCGGGCGACCGAGTACGTGGAGGCGGCGGTCGCCCGGTTCGTCCCGCTGGTCGGCGCCGCTCCCGCGCGGGTCGTGGTACGCGACCTCGGCAAGCGGCGCTGGGGCGTGTGCGACCACGGCAGCCTCACGGTGAGCTTCCACTGGCAGCTGGTCACGCTGCCGCCCGAGTCGATCGACTACGTGGTCGTCCACGAACTGGCCCACCTGCACGAGCCCAACCACGGCAAGGAGTTCTGGCGCCGGGTCGAGGACGTGCTGCCGGACTGCAAGGCGCGCCGACGGAGCCTGCGCGACCGCGGCGACGGGCTCGTCTTCTGAGAGTCAGGACCTTCGGCGCCAGAACCGCAGGCCGCGCCGCGGCCGCACGTCCTCGCGACGCTTGACCTCGATGCCGGCGAGGTAGTCGAACACGCCGCGCACCTGGTCGTCCTCACCCAGGTTCCAGATGTGGATGAAGGGGAGCTTGATGACCTCCCAGGTGCCCCGGGGGCGCGTCCGGAACCTGCCCGTCACGACGAGGCGAGCCTTGCTGCGGTAGTGGTGCCAGTAGCTCAGGTCGACGCCGATGACCTCCCAGTGCACGGGCAGCATGCCGGCGAAGAGGTCCGTGGCGACGATCTCGCGCGACGGGACGATGTGGACGGTGTCGTCCACGACCCACTCCGGCGGGTCGTCCTGGTCCTGGTGGAACATCGCGAGCAGGTCGCGCGGCGCCCCGGGACCGATGGCCCTGTAGCCGCGCCTGATGCGTTCGAGCACGTCCATGCCTTCGTTTTCCCCCGCCCATCCGCTGTGGTATCCTCTGCTCCCCTACGGGGCCGTGCGCCCTGCTGGACCCGTGGGCGATTAGCTCAGCGGGAGAGCGCCCGCCTCACACGCGGGAGGTCGTTGGTTCAAATCCAACATCGCCCACCACCCTCCCGATCGCTTCATCCGTAAGGCGGACTCAGCAACCGCATCCCGGAACACGCACGCCCTAAGTGCCAGCCCGTGGGGAGCGGTTCATCCATCCCGATGAACCGCCCGCGCGAAGCTTGCTTTTCCCCCCTGCGGTCAGTAGCGTTGCCCATTGGCCTAGCCCAAGGAGCGAGGCGCACATTGACGCCGCACGGCCCACACGGTCCAGGACCAGAGGGGCACCACGGAGCGGCGACTGTGATCGCATCGCTGGCAGGTCCCGCCGCGCGGAAGTCCTGGTAAGCCCGCCGGTCGTGGACGAGCCCCTCGCGCGGGTCCCCCCCTGGGCACCGCACGGGAGGAATCATCCAGCGCAACGGATCAGGTGAAGATCCATGGGAGGTGAACAGGGTGGCTGACGAGCCTAAGCTCTTCCCGCCGAAGCCCGAGTTCCAGAAGAACGCCTATTACTCCTCGATGGAGCAGTACGAGGCGGACTACAAGCGGTCCGTGGAGGACCCGGAGGGGTACTGGGCGGAGCGCGCCGAGGACGCCCTCGTGTGGACGAAGAAGTGGGACACGGTCCTCGACTGGAGCTTCGATCCCAGGCCCTACATCAAGTGGTTCGAGGGCGGCGAGCTCAACGCGGCGTACAACTGCGTCGACCGTCACGTCGAGGCCGGCAAGGGCGACAAGCCCGCGATCGTCTTCGAGGGTGACCCGGGCGACACCCGCACCACTACGTACGCACAGCTGAAGGACGAGGTCAGCAAGTTCGCCAACGTCCTCAAGAAGCACGGCGTCAAGAAGGGCGACCGCGTCGCCCTCTACCTCCCGATGATCGCCGAGCTGCCGATCGTCATGCTCGCCTGCGCGCGCATCGGCGCGATCCACATGATGGTGTTCGGCGGCTTCAGCGCCGAGGCGCTCAAGGCGCGCATCGACAACAGCGGCGCCAAGCTCCTCATCTGCGCGGACAAGGGTCACCGCGGCGCCAAGACCACGCCCTCCAAGACCAACGCCGACGTCGCCATCGAGGGCGAGACGACGGTCGAGAAGGTCATCGTCATCAAGCGCGTCGACGGCGACGTGCCGATGACCGAGGGCCGTGACGTCTGGTACCACGACGAGATGGCCGCGCCGGACATCACGACCGAGTGCGAGTGCGTGCCGGTCGACGCCGAGCACCCGCTCTTCATCCTCTACACCTCTGGCTCGACGGGCACGCCCAAGGGCGTCATCCACACCACCGGCGGCTTCCTGCTGTACGCGCACGACACCACGAAGTACGTCTTCAACATCCACGACGACGACGTGCACTTCTGCACCGCCGACATCGGCTGGATCACGGGCCACAGCTACATCGTCTACGGCCCGCTCGCCCTCGGCGCCACCAGCATCCTCTTCGAGGGTCTCCCGACCTATCCCGAGCCGGACCGCTACTGGCAGGTCGTCGAGAAGCATCAGGCCACCACGATCTACACCGCGCCGACCGTCATCCGCAGCCTCATCGGGCAGGGCGACGAGTGGCCGATGAAGCACCCCATGGAGAGCCTGCGCATCATGGCCTCCGTCGGCGAGCCCATCGACCCCAACAGCTGGCTGTGGTACTACGAGAAGGTCGGCAAGGGTCAGATCCCGCTGAGCGACACGTGGTGGCAGACCGAGACCGGCGGGCACATGATCGCCCCGCTGGCCGGCGCCATGACGCTCAAGCCGGGCTCCGCCGGCCGTCCGTTCTTCGGCGTGCAGACCGCCGTGCTCACCGACAAGGGCGAGCCCGCCGGCGTCGGCGAGGACGGCCACCTCGTCATCACCGCTCCGTGGCCGGGCATGATCCGCGGCACCTGGGGCGACGAGGACGGCAAGCGCTTCAAGGACGTCTACTTCTCGATGTTCAAGGGCTACTTCACCACCGGTGACGGCTGCGCCATCGACGCCGACGGCGACCACTGGCTCAAGGGCCGCATCGACGACGTGCTCAACGTCTCCGGTCACCGCATCGGCACCTCCGACGTCGAGGGTGCGCTCGTGAGCGCCCCCCAGGTCGCCGAGGCCGCCGTGGTCGGCTACCCGCACCCCATCAAGGGCACCGGCATCTACGCCTACGTCGTGCTCAACGACGGGGTCGAGCCGAACGACGACCTCAAGAAGTCGCTGGTCGTGCACGTGCGCAAGGTCGTGGGCCCCATCGCCACGCCCGACAAGATGCAGTTCGCGGCCACGGGCCTGCCGAAGACCCGCTCCGGCAAGATCATGCGCCGCATCCTGCGCAAGATCGCCGAGGGCGAGTTCGACGCGCTCGGCGACACCTCCACGCTGGCCGATCCGGCCGTCGTGGACGACCTCAAGGCCAACAAGCAGTAGTCTCGCTCCTCAGAGACGAGCGCTCGAAGAGGGCGGGCGGCCGGCAGGCCGCCCGCCCTCTTCTCTTGCGGCAGACCGCCGGCCGGGTCTCAGGGACTGGCGGACGTGGACGGCGTCGGGGTGGACGTCGGCTCGGGGCCCGTCGAGACCACGATGCTCACCGTGCTGCCCTGCGAGGCCACCACGCCGGCCTGCGGGGCCTGTGACGCCACGCTGCCCACGGGCACCGAGTCGCTGGGCGCCTGCGCGACGACCACCTGGAACCCTGCGTCGGCGAGCTGCGCCTGCGCGTTGGCCTGGGAGCTGCCGACGACGTCGGGCACCGCGACGGGGGTCGCCGTCGGCGTCGGAGCCCCCGCCACCTCGAGGTCCACCGCCGCGCCTTCGTCCACCTTGTCGCCCGCCGCCGGGTCCTGGGCGACCACCGTGCCCACGGGCTCCGAGCTCTGGACGCGCGTCACCTTGCCGGTCACGAGACCGGCGTCGGCAAGCGTCGCTCCGGCCTCCTGCTGGGTCATCCCCGTCACGCCGGGGACCGTGACGCCGCCCCCCTGGTCGCGGGTGAGCGCCCAGACGGCGCCGAGCGCGACGAGCACGGCGACGACCGCCAGCAGGACCCAGAGCCAGGCGCGGCTGGGCTTCCGCTCGACGACGACCTCTTCCACCTGCGCCGAGCGCAGCACGCGCTCGATGTCGGCCTGGAACTGCGCGGCGGTGCCGCGCGCGCCCGGGTCCTTGTCCAGCGCGCGCGTCACGATCTGCGCGAGCGCCGGCGGCACCTCCGCGTTCAGGAGCTGCGGCGGCCGCACCACACCGTCCAGCTGCTCCTGGGCGACGACGGCCGCGTCGGCGCCGTCGAACGCGTGCTGCCCGGTGAGCAGCAGGTAGGCGACGAGGCCGAGGCGGTAGACGTCGGAGGCCGGCGACGGCGCACGGCCGGCGACCTCCTCGGGGCTGAGGTACCTGGCGACGTCCGGGGGCGTGCCGGGCCGGAGGTCCGGCGGCGGGTACGCCCCGGCGAAGCCGGCCCGCGTCAGCTTGGTGGAGCCGTCGGCGGCGAGGACGAGCGTCGTCGGGTCGACGCCGCCGTGGACGACGCCGCGCGCGTGCAGCGCGGCGAGGCCGGCGGCGGCCGACGCCGCCATGAGCGCCGCGGTCGCCACGGGGAGCCGCGCGGCGCCGGCCAGCGTGAGGGCGTCGGACCCGCCCGGGTCCTCCTGGACCACGAAGCAGTCGTCGCCGTCACGCCCCGCGTCGAGCACGGGCACGAGGTCGAGGTGGCGCACCGAGGCGACGGCGCCCACGGTGCGCAGCAAGACGTCCGGGTCGAGCGGCCGGAGGACGGTGACGACCACCGGCCGCCCCTGCGCGTCCTGCCCCTTGTAGGCCGCGGCCGCACGGCCCGGCGGCAGGCGCTTTCGCGCACGATACCGCTGCACGTAGATCGGTTCGGTCATGCCGCCTCCCGGGCCGCTGGTGTCGGGCGAGGTCATACCCGGGCGGTCCCCGCGAGAACCTTCGTGAGCAGACCGAGAACAGGGTGAATCTCGGGCGCGCACGCGTTAAGATTCACAAGGAGTCTCTGGACCGACACTGCAGCGCGCGTGGGCAAGCTCTCCGCCGAGGCCCGGCGCTCGCGTCCAGGGACCCCCCTCGGATCGTCAGGAGACGCTCCGTCGTGGACGCACACGCGCGGCGGAACACCGCAACCACGAAAGACGGGACCAGCAGATGAGCACACGCAATCTCGACAAGCTGTTCGACCCCAAGAGCATCGCCGTCATCGGCGCGAGCAACAAGAAGGGGTCGGTCGGCTACATCCTCCTGCGCAACCTGATCGGCGCCGAGTACCAGGGCATCGTCTATCCGGTGAACGTCTCCGCGCAGTCGGTCCAGGGCATCCAGGCCTACGCGAGCATCAGCCAGGTGCCGCGCAAGATCGACCTCGCCATCATCGCCGTGCCGGCCAAGAACGTGCCGCAGACCATGCGCGAGTGCGGCGAGGCCGGCGTCGCCGGCGCCGTCATCGTCAGCTCCGGGTTCAAGGAGATCGGCAAGGAGGGCAAGCGGCTCGAGGACGAGGTCAAGTCCATCGCCGAGAGCTACGGCGTGCGCATCGTCGGCCCCAACTGCCTCGGCTACATCCGCCCTGCCATGAACCTCAACGCGACGTTCGCCCACGTCATCCCGCCCGCGGGCCGGGTCGCGTTCTTCAGCCAGAGCGGCGCGCTGGGCACCGCGATCCTCGACTGGGCCGCCGCCAACAACATCGGCTTCAGCGCCTTCGTCAGCGTCGGCTCCATGAGCGACGTGGACTTCGGCGACCTCATCGACTACTTCGGCGCCGACTCGCACACCAGCAGCATCATCCTCTACATCGAGTCCATCACCGACGCGCGCAAGTTCATGAGCGCGGCGCGGCACTTCGCCAAGAGCAAGCCGATCATCGTCGTGAAGAGCGGCCGCTCGGCGCGCAGCGCGCTCGCGGCCGCCAGCCACACCGGCGCCCTGGCCGGCGACGACACGCTCTACAGCGCCGTCTTCCGCCGCGCCGGCGTCGTCCGCGTCGACCAGATCGAGGACCTGTTCGACGCGAGCGAGGCGCTGAGCCGCGTCAGCAGCCCGCGCGGGCCGCACCTCGGCATCGTCACCAACGCCGGCGGCCCCGGCGTCATGGCCAGCGACCGCCTCCTGCACCTGGGCGGCGAGCTCGCGGAGCTCGAGCCCGAGACGGACGAGAAGCTCAAGGCCGCGCTGCCCGGCTTCGCCGCGCGCGGCAACCCCGTCGACGTCGCCGGAGACGCCGACGCGACGCGCTACGCCCTGGCCGCCCAGGCGCTCATGGACGACCCCAACTGCGACGGCGTGCTCGCGATCCTCACGCCGCAGGCGATGAGCGACCCCACCGGCACGGCGCAAGCGCTCATCGACGTCGCCCGCAGCCACCAGCTCAAACCGCTGCTCACCTCGTTCATGGGCGAGATCAAGGTCGCCGAAGCGCTGCGCATCCTGCGCCAGGCCCACGTGCCCACCTTCGGCACGCCCGAGGACGCGGTGGGCGCCTACATGTACATGTACCAGTACACGCGCAACCTCGGGAACCTCTACGAGACGCCCTCCGACATCCTCCCGGACTTCGAGCCCGACAGAGACGCGGTCAAGCGGATCTTCCTCGAGGTGGCCCGCGACGGACGCAGCATCCTGAGCGAGCCCGAGGCCAAGGACGTGTTCGACGCGTACCAGATCTGCGTCGTCAAGACGAAGGTCGCCACGACGGCGGAGGAGTGCGCCAAGGCGGCCGAGGAGATCGGCTTCCCCGTGGCCATCAAGATCCTCAGCCACGACATCACGCACAAGAGCGACGTGGGCGGCATCGCCCTCAACGTGCGCTCCGCCCCCGAGGCCGCCAACCAGTTCACCAAGATCACCGAGCGCGTGCGCGAGGCGCGGCCCGAAGCCACCATCATCGGCGTCGCCGTGCAGGCCATGAGCCGCGGCGGCTACGAAGTCATCCTCGGCTCCAAGAAGGACCCCACCTTCGGCCCCGCCATGATGTTCGGCATGGGCGGCACGGGGGTCGAACTCTACCGCGACGTGGCCGTCGACTTCCCCCCGGTCAACCAGGCGCTCGCCCAGGCGATGATCCAGAGCACCAAGGTCAGCCAGTTGCTGCGCGGCTACCGCGGCAAGGAGCCGGTCGACATGGTCGCGCTCGAGCAGGCGCTGGTGAAGATGAGCTACCTGCTGGTCGACTTTCCCGAGATCCTCGAGATGGACATCAACCCGCTGCAGGTGCGTACCGACGGCGTCTGCGCGCTCGACGCGCGCATCGTGATCGAGCCCAAGGACGTGCGCAAGATCACCCTGCCCGGCGCCCACCTCATGATCTCGATGTACCCCAGCAAGTACCGCTGGGAGGTGCCGCTGGACGGCGAGGACGTCGTCATCCGCGCCATCAAGCCCGAGGACGAGCCTCTGTGGAGCGACATGATCGAGTCGCTCTCTCCCGCCACCGCCGAGTACCGCTTCTTCGGGCCGATCAAGGAGGTCACCAAGTCGATGCTGGTGCGCTACTGCCACATCGACTACGACCGGGAGATCGCCCTGGTCGCGATCCGCGAGCCCAAGGGCAAGAAGAAGCGGATGATGCTCGGCGTCGCGCGGCTCACGATCGAGACCGCCAACGTGGAGGAGGGCGAGTTCGCGATCGTCGTGCGCGACGCCTACCAGCGCAAGGGCATCGGCAGCAAGCTCATGGACGCGCTCATCCAGGCGGCCCGCGACCGGCACGTGCGCGAGATCCGTGGCCACGTGCTGGCGGCCAATCCGGGCATGACGCGGTTCGCCGAGGACCTCGGGTTCGACGTGCGGCCCGGTGACGAGCCGGAGGTCCGGGAACTGGTGCTCCGGCTCTAGGGTGGCCGCGCGCCTCGACCTCGAGATCCGCGACGCGACGGCGGCCGACGCGGCTGCCGTCGCCGCCATCTACGACCACTACGTGCTGGGGACCGCCGCCACCTTCGAGGAGGCGGCGGTCCCCTCGCCGCTGATGGCGGAGCGCCTCGCCGCCGTGCGCGACGCCGGCCTGCCGTGGCTGCTCGCCGTGGGCGGCGGCGAAGTCGTCGGCTTCGCCTACGCCTCGGCGTGGAACCCGCGCAGCGCCTACCGCCACACGGTGGAGTGCACGGCGTACGTCGCGGCGGGCGCCACCGGCGGCGGGATCGGCGCCAGCCTCTACGAGGAGTTGTTCGCGCGGCTGCGGGAGCTCGAGGTCCACGCCGTCATCGCCGTCATCGCCCTGCCCAACCCGGCCAGCGTGAGGCTCCACGAGCGCTTCGGGCTCACGCAGGCGGGCCTGTTCCGCGAGGTGGGGCGCAAGTTCGGCCGCTGGGTCGACGTGGGCTACTGGCAGGCCACGCTGTAGTTCCCCAGCTGCTCCGACACGGGCTGTGGCGCCGGAACAAGGCCGGGGCAAGGCCGGCCGGCGCGCTTCAGCGCGGGGACGGCGGCAACTTGAGCACCGTCTCGGTGAGCGTGCCGTCGCCGAGGCGGCCCGGCAGCATGCCGGCCGGCCGGGCCGGGTAGGACCCGGCGGCGCCGGCAGGCAGCCCGTAGGTGAAGTCCACCGCGCGCAGTTGCACGCTCGGCCCCGCCGCGAAGTCGAGCGTGACCTCGATGCCCCGCGGCGGCGGAGCGTAGTAGTCGAACGACCAGCGCACGTTGCTGGAGTCGAGCAGCGTGGTGTCGCGGCCGGCCAGCTCGTGCCCGTCCACGCTCGCGCTGAGGCTGCCCACCACGGTGTGCACCAGCAGGCTGAGCACCGCCGCCCCGCCGTGCGAGCGGAGCCGCAGCTTCACCCGGCGGCGGTCACCCGCCGTCACGTCCGAGAGCACCTCCATGGCGGGCCTTCGCAGCGCGTACACCGGCGCCGGCCCGCTCGCGATGGCCTGCGACCCGAACTGCGGGTAGTACTCCGGCACCATCTGCCACTTCGGCGACGGACCGAGGAACGCGCGGGTGTACGGGTCCGGCCGGTCGATCGTCTCCCAGGTGGCCGTACCGTTCGGCGCCAGGCGGTAGGAGACGCTCGTGAACTTGGGGTGCTGGCTGTCGAACGCCACCGTTGACCCGACGGCGAACAGCACCACCACGCCGGCGACGGCCAGCGCCCCGGGCAGCCAGAAGCGGAACGCGCGCAGGACGGTGGCGAGCGGCAGCATCAGCAGGCCCGCGAGCAGCCAGACCGCCAGCACGGTGACCCCCTGCTTGAGCCCGGCCGACATCAGCAGCAGGTACACGGCGGAGCTCAGGAGCACGAGCCCGGGCACGGCGCCGGCCAGGGCGATGAGCGCCGCCGCCGGGCGGCCGTCCGCAGGCTGGTCGACGAGGGCGGCGCCGGCGAGCCCCAGCGCGCCGCCCGCCAGCGACCACGTGAGCAGGTAGCTCGCCCCGGGGAACGACAGCGCCACGACGACCGAGCCGGCGGCCCACCAGGCGAGGG
Source organism: uncultured Actinomycetes bacterium (assembly GCA_963764225.1). Classification (GTDB taxonomy): domain Bacteria; phylum Actinomycetota; class Thermoleophilia; order UBA2241; family UBA2241; genus CAIXSE01. The sequence goes on along the minus strand of CAVXRL010000007.1, from coordinate 395,515 downwards.
CGACCACGGCGAGGTCCCAGGCGCGCAGACGCCGGAGCAGGCCGGCGTAGATGCCGAGCACGACGGCCGCCGACAGCAGCACCAGGCCCAGCCTGTACCAGTCGCTGATCACCACCCCCGTGCCGGTCCACACGCGCTCCTCGTAGGCGGTGCGGTACATCGACCAGCCGACCGCCACGACCAGCAGCGAGGCGCACAGCGTGGCCCCGGTGCCGAGCGTCGCCCAGGCGACGCCGCGCAGCGTCAGCAGCCTGCGCCGCGCGGCGAGCGCCAGGGCGGCGACGAACAGCGCGAGCGCGGCGTACATGAACGGGGTCACGTAGGACGTCGGGTACGAGACCGCCACACTGCCCGTGAGGTCGAAGTAGACGAGGTCGGCGGCGCGCAGAGACCAGAGATCCTCGTCGCCCAGACGGCGCGCCAGCGCGAGCGCCGTCTCACCCTCGTGCTGGAGCCCCGCCTCCTGGAAGGATCCCAGCGAGTCGTAGGCGGTGTGGTCGTAGGCGGGACCGTCGAGCATGCCGAAGGTCATGCCGGGGATGCCCCGCGACACGAACGGGCGGAAGTCGCTCACCACGGGCTGCCGCCGGGACACCTCGTACATGAGCGACGACCCGTAGGGGCGGCCGGAGCCGAGGTAGGCCTGGATCAGCCGGCCGTTCTGCGGGCTGGTCTCGTACATGAGGGCCGGGGACGACGAGCCGGCGCTGTCGAAGTTCAGCACCACGCCGGCCGCGTAGGCCCACGGCTCCCTCTCGAGGAACGCCTGGGAGCCGAGCAGCCCCCGCTCCTCGCCGTCGGTGAACAGGAAGATGATGTCGTTCCTGGGCTGCGGGCCGGCGCGCAGGGCCCGCGCCGTCTCCAGCAGGGCGGCGACACCGCTGCCGTCGTCCGCCGCGCCCGGCGCGGTGGCGACCGAGTCGTAGTGGGCCACCAGGAGCACGGCGCGGGACGGGTCGCGGCCGGGCAGGCGGCCGACCACGTTGTGCACGAGCCCGGCCACGCGGGGCTCCCGCCGTGAGACCACCTCGCTCTCCTGCACGTGCGGCGTCAGCGCCAGCCCGCCCAGGCGCGCGAAGATGTAGTCCCTCACGAACGCCGCGCGCCGGGAGCCGATCGGGTGCGGCTCGGCGGCGACGTGCCGCAGGACCTCCAGGGCGCGCGCCGAGGAGAACCGATCGGCCGGAGCGGCTGCCGAGACCGGCGCGGGCGCGTCCCAGGGCGACACCGCGAGGACGGAGGCGAGGACGACCAGCGCGACGATGAGCGCGGCGAGGAGATGGCGGCGTGTGCTCACCACTTCACTGTAGCCGGGGGCCGGGGGTTTGCAAGAAGGCCCGGCTGCCAAGACTGCCTGCATGAGGGGCGGATCCACAGGCAGACCGGCGGCGCTCACGCCGCCCGGCTCGTTCGTCGCCGCCGACGGCGCGCGCGTGCACTACGTGCGCGCCGGTAGCGGTCCGGCGCTGATCTACGTCCACGGCGCCAAGGGGTCCACCTACGACTTCACGCTCTCCATAGGGCCCGGCCTTGCCGAGCGATACACGGCCGTGGCGATGGACCGGCCGGGCTCGGGGTTCAGCGGCCGGCCGGCGAGCGGAGCGAACCGGCCCGAGGCCCAGGCGGCGGCGCTGCGCGACGCCGCCCGCCGGCTCGGGCTCGAGCGCCCGCTGCTCGTCGGCCACTCGCTCGGAGCCGCCGTGGCCCTCGCCTGGGCGCTCGACGCCCCGCACGAGGTGGCGGCGGTGGTCACGCTCGGCGCCTACGCCCTGCCGCTCGGCGGCCCGCCCCCGTGGGTGGCCAGGCTGCTGCGTTACCCGGTCACCTTGCGCGGCGTCGGCGCCCTGGGCCGTTCCCGCCTCGGTCGCCCGCTGGTGCGCGGCGCGGTGGAGCGCGCCTTCTTCCCGACGCCGCCGCCGGCCGCCTATCTCGACATCGCGCCGCGCCTCGCGCTGCAACCCTCGGCGCTCAGGAGCGACGGTGCCGACCGGCTGGTGGCCGAGGAGGGTCTGGCCGCCCTGCGGCCACGCTACCCCGGCCTGCAGGTGCCGCTCGTGATCGTGGTCGGCGCGGAAGACCGTATGGTGCCGACGGCGGTGTCCGAGCGGCTCCACGCGCTGGTGCCGCGCTCGGAGCTCGTGCGCTTGCCGGGCGCCGGGCACCTGCCGCAGTTCTCCGACCCCGCCGCGGTGATCGCAGCCATCGACCACGCCGCCGCCCTCGCCGGGCAGGAGGCCGAGCCGGGCGCGCCACCTTCGGCGGCGTCGACGTTTGCTTCCCCCGGGGAGCGCGGGTAGCCTTAACGGCGGTCGCGCTAGGCGGGGAGCCAGCGGTGCCCTGTACCCGCAATCCGCTACAGCGGGGCTGAATCCCCGCCCGAGGGGCCGTTCCGCGAGGCTGTCAGCCGTGTCGCGGCGTTGAAGGTCGGGTCCTACGCAATGGAACCCTGCGAACCCCGTCAGGTCCGGAAGGAAGCAGCGGTAAGCAGGCCATTCCATGTGCCGTGGGGTCGCCTGGCCCGAGCTTGCGCACGGCGAGGACGCTCGGAGGACGTGCTTCGACGGCGGGTGCGCGGCCATAGTCTCATCTCTTGACGACGGGGAGGGAGCGCAGCCGCATGAACCGCCCGCCCGACGCTCCTCCGCCCTCCGTGCCTCCGCCCGACGCGCCCGAGCCGGGCCGCGACCCGCTCGCCTACCACGACGCGGACTTCATCGACAGCGACGAGGGCCGTCCGCTCCGCATCCTGGCCGAGTACCTGCGGCCGCTCGGCGTGTTCCGCCGCCGGCGGATCCACGACACGGTCGTCTTCTTCGGATCCGCCCGCATCACGGAGCACGGGCCCCTGGGCGAGTACTACGCCGGGGCCCGGGAGGTCGCGCGGCAGATCACGCAGTGGTCCGAAGGGCTCGAGAGCCCCGCCCACCGGTACCTCGTGTGCACCGGCGGCGGCCCCGGGATCATGGAGGCCGCCAACCGCGGCGCGCAGGAGGCCGGCGGCCGGTCCATCGGCCTCAACATCGGCCTCCCCCACGAGCAGCGCCCCAATCCGTTCATCACCCCGGGGCTCTCGTTCGAGTTCCGCTACTTCTTCATGCGCAAGCTGTGGTTCGCCTACGTCGCGCGGGCGCTCATCGTGTTCCCGGGCGGGTTCGGCACCCTCGACGAGCTGTTCGAGTTCCTCACCCTGTCGCAGACCGGCAAGATCGACCCGCCGCCCGCCACCCTGCTCTACGGCGCCCGGTACTGGCACGAGATCGTGGACTTCGACGCCCTGGTCCGTCAGGGCATGGTGGACGCCGCGGACCTCAAGCTCCTGCACTTCGTCGACAGCCCGGCGGAGGCCATGGACGTGCTGCGCATGCGCCTGCGCCCGCAGGACGAGCAGGCGCCCGAGCCGGCGATCGCGCGGTCCGTCACTCCTCAGGACGACTGCGCCACCTGCGGCCCGGAGAAGGAGGAGCGACCATGAGACGGGGTACACTAACCGTCGTATGAAGCGCTCTCTCTACAGGGAATACCGCCCGCAGACCTTCACCGAACTCGTCGGCCAGGACCACGTGGCGCGCACGCTGCGCAACGCCGTGGAGACCGACGCGGTGGCGCACGCCTACATCTTCGCCGGGCCGCGCGGCACCGGGAAGACCAGCACCGCGCGCATCCTCGCCAAGGCGCTCAACTGCATCGGCCCGGACGGCGGCAACGACCGGCCGACGGCGACGCCCTGCGGCGTGTGCCGCCACTGCGTCGCCATCGCCGACGGCGTCTCGCTCGACGTCATCGAGATGGACGCCGCCTCCAACCGCAGCATCGACGACGTGCGCGACCTGCGCGACAAGATCGCCTTCGCGCCCGTCGACGGGCGCTTCAAGGTCTACATCATCGACGAGGTCCACATGCTCACGCGTGAGGCCTTCAACGCCCTGCTCAAGACGCTGGAGGAGCCGCCGGACAACGTCGTCTTCGTGCTCGCCACCACCGAGGCGCACAAGATCCCCGAGACCATCGTCTCGCGCTGCCAGCGGTTCGACTTCCACCGCCCGCAGGTCACCGACATCGTGCGCCTGCTGGCCGGCATCGTGGAGCGCGAGAACGCCCGCCCGGACGCAGACAGGGGCGGGCCGCCGGTCGACATCCAGGCCGAGGCGCTGCACATCATCGCGCGCCACTCGCAGGGCGGGTTCCGCGACGCCATCGGCACGCTCGACAAGCTCGTCACCTACTCCGAGGGCACGATCACCCCCGAGGACGTGCTCGAGGCGCTCGGCGTCACCAGCAGCGACCTGCTCTTCGAGATCACCGACATCGTCATCGAGCGCCGCACCGCCGAGGCGCTGCAGTTCGTCCAGCGGCTGGCCAACGAGGGCACCGACTACAGCCAGTTCATCCGCGACCTGCTGCGCCACCTGCGCCAGCTGTTCCTGCTCCAGCACCTCGGAGAGGCGGCGAGCGACGAGTCCACGCTGCGGACCCTCGGGCAGACGGTGGAACTGGACGGCGAGCTGTTCCGCGAGCAGCTGCAGCGCGCCGGCCAGGTCGCGCCGCGCGAGGTCGTGTTCTTCATCGAGCAGCTGGGCGAGGCCCAGCGCGAGATCCGCGACGGGCTGGACCCGCGGCTGCAGCTCGAGCTGGCGCTGGTCAAGGTCACGCGGCCGGACGTGGACCACTCCGCGGCCGCCCTCGAGGAGCGCCTGCGGCGCCTCGAGGCCGCCTCGGCCGGCGCCGGACACATGCCGGGCGCCACGGGCCCGGCCACGGGCGGACAGGCCACCGCCGAGGTCAAGCCGCAGGCGACCCGGCCTCCGGCGAGCGCGCCGGCCCGGCCGGCCTCGGCCGAGAAGCCTGCGGTCCCGGCGGGGGAGCCGGCCGGCGCGGACGCGCCGGCGCCCGCAGCCACCCCGACCCCCGCGGACGGCCCGCAGCCGGAGCCCGCGCAGGCACTGAGCGTGGAGCGCGTCAAGCACGCCTGGCAGCTGATCCTGCAGCGCGTACAGGCCACGCGCGTGCCGCTGTACGGCTTTCTGCGCGACGGCCGGCCCACGGCGGTGGACGGCGACCTGCTCACCGTGCAGCTGCCCTCGGACTTCGCCGCGCGCAACGCCGGCCAGGGCGACAACGCCGAGGTGCTGGCCGCCGCCGTGGAGGGCGTCCTCGGACAGCGGCTCACGCCGCGGTTCGAGGTGGTCGCCGGAGCGGCGGCGCCCACCCCCCAGCCCACCACGCCCGCCGCGCCGCAGTCGCCGGCGGCCCTGCCAGATTTCACCGACCAGATCCGTGCCGCGCAGGCCAAGCTCGATGCCGAGCTGCTGCCCGACGAGTCCTGAGGAGACCATCATGGCCAACCCGCAGTACAACAAGATGATGAAGCAGGTCCAGGAGATGCAGCGCAAGATGGCGGAGGCTCAGGAAGAGCTCGCCGTCGAGACCGTCGAGGCCAGCGCCGGCGGCGGGGTCGTGACCGTGGTCGTCACCGGCGCCCTCGAGGTCAAAGAAGTGCGCATCAACCCGGACGCCGTGGACCCCGAAGACGTCGAGATGCTCCAGGACCTCGTGGTCGCCGCCACCAACGAGGCGCTCCGCGCCGCCCAGGAGCTCGCCAGCACCAAGCTCGGCGGCGCCACCGGCGGCATCGACCTCCCCAACATCCCCGGGCTGTTCTGAGGCCGGCGCGTCCGCCCGCCGCGCGCTCCGGGCCGCGGCGGGCCGCGATCGGCGACGGGCAGGACCGGGAAGGAACGACCGTCACAGACCGTCACATCTGCCCGCGACGCAGCAGGTGCGTAGCCGTGGCCGCCGCCTCCGGCCCGTGGTTTGCAGGCGCTGAACCGCGCGTTTAGAATGTGCATATCGGACTTTTCCGGTCCGGTAGATGGTTCCCCGCAGCCGCCCGCGGCGCGTCGCACAGGTCACCGCCACGGCCGGCGCCGGGGCGCCGCCCACCACCCCGGTACGCGAAGCGAGAACCGCGCCCGTCGCGTTGCTGCCGGTGTCGTAAGGGAGTAGACTGTCAAGCTGTTTTGTGGGCGCCGTGATGGGCGCCCGAATCATGCAATGATGTTGCATAGCGAGTCATTGCTGGCGGGAGAAGATGCGAATGTATGCAGGTCCGGTCGAGCGTCTGATCACCGAGTTCTCCAGGCTCCCCGGCATCGGTCCCCGCACCGCACAGCGACTCACCTTCCACCTTCTCAGGCTCCGGCCCGAGGACGTGCTGCCGCTGGCGGCCGCCATCGTCGAGGTCAAGGAGAAGATCGGATTCTGCACACGCTGCTTCAACCTGGCGGAGGGCGAGCTCTGCACGATCTGCGCCGACCCGCGCCGCGACCCCTCGACACTGTGCGTGGTCGAACAACCGTTCGACGTGGTGACCATCGAGCGCACGCGTGAGTTCCGCGGCTACTACCACATCCTCGGCGGGGCGCTCAGCCCCATCGACGGAGTGGACCCCGAGGACCTGCACATGGCCGAACTGCTGGCGCGGGTCGACGAGGACGTGAACGAAGTGATCGTTGCTACCAACCCGACCATGACGGGCGAGGCGACGGCGATGTACGTCGCCGACCTGCTGCCGGAGCGCGTGCGCGTCACGCGTCTCGCCAGCGGCCTGCCGGTGGGCGGAGACCTTGAATACGCCGACGAGCTGACACTGGGCCGCGCCCTCGCAGGGCGGCGGGACGTGCGGCACGGAGAGGAGTGAGCATGGCGACGCAGACCGGCAAGAACAAGGCGGAGGCCGTACCGGCGCTCACCGAGATCCGCTGGCACGGCCGCGGCGGACAGGGCGCCGTGACCGCCGCCAAGATGGTCGCGGAGCTCGCGCTGGGCGAGGGCAAGTACTTCCAGGCCTTCCCGGAGTACGGCCCCGAGCGCTCCGGCGCTCCGATCGTCGCGTTCACGCGCGTCAGCGACGCGCCCATCCAGGTGTACTCGGGCATCGAGCACCCGCAGATCGTGGTGGTGCTCGACTCCTCCCTCCTCAAGATCGTCGACGTCACCAAGGGCGCGCCGGACGACGCCGTCGTGCTCGTCAACAGCGAGCGCTCGCCGGCCACGCTCCGCAAGGACTCCGGCTTCGACGGTCGCAAGCTCTACACCATCGCCGCCACGCGCATCGCCGTGGAGACCATCAAGCGTCCCATCCCGAACACGCCCATGGTCGGCGCGCTCACGCGCATCACCGGGCTGTTCGCCATCGATGACGTCGTCACGTTCCTGCGCGAGGACTTCGGCAAGAAGTTCCCGCCCAAGGTCGTCGAGGGCAACATCGCCGCCATCACGCGCAGCTACGAGGAGGTCCAGGGCGAATGACCGTGGACAAGAAGGCAGGCGCCAAGAAGCCGGCGCCGCTCAAGAAGCCGGCGGCGCGCAAGGCGCCCGCCAAGAAGAAGCCCAGCTGGGACATCAGCGACGTCGACCAGTGGGGTCCTGAGCGCCACGAGCTCGGCGCCACGATCATCGAGGCCGGCAACTCCGTCTACAACGAGACCGGAGGCTGGCGCTCACTCGTCCCCGAGATCGACGTGGAGAAGTGCGACGGCTGCATGCTCTGCTACTTCTACTGCCCCGACGCCTCCATCATCGTCGAGGACGACAGAGCGACGGGGGTCGACCTCGAGCACTGCAAGGGTTGCGGCATCTGCGCCAAGGAGTGCCCGACCAAGGCCATCGTCATGCAGATCGACAAGAAGGAGTGACCATGGCCACCACCGAGTCCCAGATCCTGGCGGTCACCGGCAACGAGGCCGTCGCCGAGGCGATGGGCCAGATCGACCCCGACGTCGTCTGCGCCTACCCCATCACTCCCCAGACCGAGGTCGTGCAGCTGTACGCGCAGATGGTCGCCGACGGCAAGGTGGCCACCGAGTTCGTCACCGTCGAGAGCGAGCACAGCGCCATGAGCGCCGTGATCGGCTCCGCCGCCGGCGGCGCGCGGACGATGACCGCGACCTCCTCCCAGGGCTTCGCCCTCATGTGGGAGGTCCTGTTCGTCGCCGCGAGCTACCGGCTCCCGGTGGTCATGACCACCGTGAACCGCGCGCTCTCCGGCCCCATCAACATCCACTGTGACCACAGCGACACGATGGGCGGCCGCGACACCGGGTGGGTCCAGCTCTACGGCGAGAACCACCAGGAGGCCTACGACAACTGCATCCAGGCCATCCGCATCGCCGAGCACATGGACGTACGACTGCCGGTCATGCACATGTACGACGGTTACGTCATCAGCGGCGCCATCGGCCCGCTGCAGATGCTCACCAAGGACCAGGTACAGAAGTTCATCGGTCCCTACCGCCCCACCAACCCGATGCTCGACGCCAAGAACCCCGTCACCGTCGGCCCGTTCGACGGTCTGCACGGCTGGTACTTCGAGCACAAGGTGGCCCAGAACCGCGCGATGGACCGCTCGCTCAAAGTGATCCAGGACGTGGCCGACGAGTACGCCGAGCTCAGCGGCCGCCAGTACGGCCTGCTCGAGACGTACCAGCTCGAGGACGCCGAGATCGCCATCGTCGTGGTCGGCTCCACGGCCGGCACCACGCGGATGACGGTCGACAAGCTCCGCGCCCGCGGCGTCAAGGCCGGCATGGTGCGCGTGCGCGCGTTCCGACCGTTCCCGCACGCGGCCTACGCCGAGGCGCTCCAGCACGTGAAGGTGGTGGGCGTCATGGACCGCGCCGACTCGTTCGGCGCCCAGGGCGGTCCCGTGTTCCTCGAAGTCCGGAGCGCCCTCTACGACTGCGACCCTCGCCCGCAGGTCCTGCCGTTCATCTACGGCCTCGGCGGGCGCGACATCTTCCCCGACAACATCGAGCAGGCGTTCGCCGAGCTCGAGAAGACTGCCAAGAGCAAGAAGCGGGTCTCTACCGAGCGCCGGTATCTGAACCTGCGGAAGGACTGAGGTGACCGGGATGCCGAAGCGTCACGAACGCGGCACCACCCTGACCGAGCCCAAGGGTTCGGCACTGTACGAAGTCCTCAAGGGCATCGACTTCGAGCGCCGCGAGCTCGTGGAGAAGCCTCGCGGCGTGGGTCTGTTCGACCTCGTCAAGGACAAGGCGGGCGCGTACAAGTGCTACGCCTGCACCCTGTGCGAGCGCACGTGCCCGGTGGACTGCATCGAGATCGACTACTGCCCCGAGTTCGAAGAGCTCCCGTTCGACCGCGAGGCCGAGCGCGCCGCCGCCCTGAGCACCCTGCCGGGTGAGAGCTGCGGCGCCAACGCGGCCTGCGTCATGGGCGAGCAGCCGGCCGGCTTCGTACCCGAGATCGACATGACCAGGTTCGACCCCGTGATCGCCGGCATCCGCGCCGGCTCCGGCCTCGTCGAGGCCTTGCACGCGACGCAGGAGGCCTTCGGCTACCTGCCGCGCGTCGCGCTGGAGGAGATCGCCGGGGAGATGCGCCTGCCGTTCTCGCGCGTCTTCGGGGTGGCCAGCTTCTACGGCCAGTTCCGCCTCGCCCCCGTGGGCAAGTACGTCATCGACGTGTGCATGGGCACCGCTTGCCACGTGGCCGGCGCTCCGCTGGTCGTCGAGGCCTTCAGCCAGGAGCTCGACATCCCCGTCGGCAGCACCACGCCCGACGGCCTGTTCACGCTCCAGACGGTCAACTGCGTCGGCGCCTGCGCCCTGGCGCCGGTCGTGCGCCTCGGCGACGACGAGACCATCGGTCGCGTCGGGCCCAACGAGGCGCGCAAGCTCGTACGCAAGCTCCGCAAGGCGGAGGTGCCCGCATGAGCGCCTCACGCCGCAGCACCGGCAAGATCCACAAGGCGCTCAAGGCCGCAGCCGACCAGAGCGCCTACCTCGCCGACGACGCGAAGACCGAGATCCGCGTGTGCGCCGGCACGGCGTGCCACGCGTCCGGTCGGGTAGCCCTGCGCAAGGCCATCGACACCGCGCTCGCCGAGCGTGGCCTCTCTGACACGGTCGCCGTGGTCGAGACCGGCTGCCACGGCTTCTGCGAGGAGGGGCCCATCGCGGTCGTCCGTCCGCAGGGTCTCTTCTACCCGCGTCTCAAGCCCAAGGACGTGGACGAGATCATCGAGACGAGCGTGGTCGGCGACGGCATCGTCGAGCGGCTCCTCTACAAGGACCCGGCCACCGCCGAGCCCATCGCCCACGAGGCCGACATCCCGTTCTACAAGCTCCAGGAGCGCGTCGTCCTGGCGCTCAACGGCAAGATCGACCCGTACTCCATCGACGACTACTTCGCGCACGGCGGCTACACCGCGCTGGCGCAGGTGCTCGAGGACGCCGACCCGATGGGCGTGATCGACGAGGTCGAGGCCAGCGGTCTGCGCGGTCGCGGCGGCGCCGGCTTCCCCACCGGGCGCAAGTGGCGGTTCTGCCGCGGCAACCCCGGCGACGTGCACTACATCATCTGCAACGCCGACGAGGGCGACCCCGGCGCCTTCATGGACCGGTCCGTGCTCGAGGGCAATCCGCACAGCGTGATCGAGGGCATGACCATCGCGGCCTACGCGATCGGCGCCGACAGCGGACCCGTGGAGGGCTACGTGTACGTCCGCCACGAGTACCCGTTCGCCGTCGAGCGCCTGCGCGCGGCACTGGCGCAGGCGCGTGAACGCGGCTTCCTCGGTGAGGACATCCTGGGCAGCGGCTTCAGCTTCGACATCCGCATCAACCAGGGCGCCGGCGCCTTCGTCTGCGGCGAGTCGACGGCGCTCACGGCCTCCATCGAGGGCCACCGCGGCATGCCGCGCGGCAAGCACATCCGCACGGTCGCCCAGGGCCTGTGGGGCCAGCCCACCAACCTCAACAACGTCGAGAGCTACGCCAACGTCCCGTGGATCATCACCCACGGCGCCGAGGCGTTCGCCGCCCGCGGCACCGAGACGAGCAAGGGCACCAAGATCTTCAGCCTCACCGGCAAGGTCGTGAACGGCGGCCTCATCGAGGTGCCCATGGGCGCCACCCTGCGCCACGTCATCTTCGACATCGGCGGCGGCATGCTGCCCGGCCGCGAGTTCAAGGCCGTGCAGCTGGGCGGGCCCTCCGGCGGCTGCCTGCCCGCCTCGCTCCTCGACGAACCGATCGACTTCGAGAGCCTGGTGGCCGCCGGCTCCATGATGGGCTCCGGCGGCATGGTGGTCGTCGACGACAGCACGTGCATGGTCGACTTCGTCAAGTTCTTCCTCAAGTTCACCGCCGAGGAGAGCTGCGGCAAGTGCGTCCCGTGCCGTGTCGGCAGCCAGCGCCTGCTCGAGATCCTCGAGCGCATCAGCGACGGCGAGGGCACGCTCGACGACCTCGAGCTTCTCGAGTCGCTGAGCGCGGACATCATCGAGGGCTCGCTCTGCCAGCTCGGCGGCAGCGCGCCCAACCCCGTGCTCAGCACCCTGCGCTACTTCCGTGAAGAGGTCGAGGCGCACATCGTCGAGCACCGCTGCCCGGCGAAGGTCTGCCGTCCCTTCATCAAGTACACCATCGATCCCGACGCCTGCACCGGCTGCCACGTCTGCCTTGGGGCCTGCCCCTCCCAGGCGATCAGCGGCGAGCGGAAGCAGCTGCACGTGATCGACCAGAAACTCTGCATCAAGTGCGACACCTGCCGTCAGGTCTGCAAGTTCGACGCCATCCCCGTGGTGGACGCGCGACCGGCGCTGGTCGAAGGGAGGCAGCAGTGAGCCCCCGTACCAAGACCGCCGTCCAGCTCAAGGTCGACGGCCGCCAGCTCACCGCCCGCGAGGGCGAGACCGTGCTCGACGTGGCGCGGCGCGAGGGTATCGACATCCCCGCGCTCTGCCACCAGGAGGGCATGGCCGCGTGGGGCGCCTGCCGCCTGTGCCTGGTCGAGGTCGAAGGCATCGACAAGCTCCAGGCGGCCTGCACCACGTGGGTCAAGGACGGCCTGGAGGTCAAGACCGACACCAAGCGCGTGCGCGCGCGGCGCGAGAGCTACCTCAAGATGTACCTCTCGGACCACAACGCGTACTGCGAGGCTCCGTGCTCGCAGGCGTGCCCCACGCACATCGACATCCCGGCCTACATGGCGGCTCTGGCCTCCGGTGACGCCGCCGGCGCCGCCGGCATCGTGCGCGACGAGCTGCCGTTCCCCGGCATCCTCGGGCGCGTGTGCCCGCGCTACTGCGAGCCCGTCTGCCGCCGCAAGGACGTGGACGAGCCGATCGCCATCTGCGCCCTGCACCGGGCGGCCGCCGACCACAGCGACACGCTGCTGGTGCCGGGCGTGCCCACCGGCCGGCGGGTCGCCGTCATCGGCGCCGGCCCGGCCGGCCTGGCCGCCGCCTGGTTCCTCATCCAGGGCGGCCACCAGGTCACCGTCTACGACGCCAACCAGGAGCCGGGCGGGACGCTGCGCTACAGCATCCCCGAGTTCCGGCTGCCCGGGAAGGTCGTGGAGAAGGAGCTCGCCCCCCTGTGGAACGCGGGGGCGCGGTTCGTCGGTGAGTCCGAGCTCGGCTACGAGGTCGACCCCGACGGCCTGTTCGACGCCGGGTTCGACGCGGTGATCATCAGCGTCGGCACCTGGGAGGAGCCGCGGCACGTGCTGCCCGGCGACGACGTCGCGGTGAACGGCATGGAGCTGCTCAAGCGCGTGCGCGAGGGCCGCGCCGTCAAGTTCACCCAGAAGGTCGCCGTGATCGGCGACGGCATCACCGCGTTCGACGTGGCCCGCACGGCGCGCCGCAAGGGCGCCAAGGAGGTCGTCGTCATCGCCCAGCACGAGGCCGACGACATCCCGGCCGGCGCCCGCGACCTCGCCGCCGCCCTCGAGGAGGGCGTCAAGGTCGAGTACGGCGCGCTCGCCAAGAAGGTCAAGACCAAGAGCGGCAAGGCGCAGGGCGTGGAGTGCGTCCGCGTCGTGCGCGAGAAGGGCCGCCGCAAGGAGGTCCGCGGCTCGCGCTTCGATCTCGCCGCCACCACCGTCGTCATGGCCACCGGCTTCGCGCCGCGGCTGGGCGAGAGCGCCGACTACCTGACGCTGGCCGACTCCCGGCTGCTCGGCAACTACTACACCGGCCGCACGCCCGAAGAGGGCGTGTTCGCGGCCGGCGACGCCGTCACCGGCTCGCAGTCGGTCATCCACGCGGTGGCCGGCGGCAAGCGCACGGCGCTCGCCGTCGACGCGTGGCTGGGCGGCCAGGACCTCGAGCAGCTCGAGGAGCGTCTCGCCGTCTTCAACAGCCTGCCGTACCTCGACCAGCTCGCCGACGAGGCGCAGCTCGGCGAGCTCGGCGAGCGGCTGGCCGAGCGCAGCCCGGTGTGGCTCAAGATGGGCGCGAGCGCGGATCCCGCCCCTCGCGCCACCATGCCCAAGGTCGGCAAGCAGAAGCGCCTCACGGCCACCGACCTCGAGGTGGAGAAGGGCTACAGCCTCGCCGCCGCCCGCGCGGAGGCGAACCGCTGCCTGCAGTGCGAGTGCCCCAGCAACGGCGCCTGCGACCTGCAGAAGCTCGGCGTCGAGTACGACATCACCGACAACGAGCTCGTCGTGAAGGGCAACCTGGTCCGCGAGGTCGAGCCCCAGACCGAGCACCCGTTCATCCGCCGCGACATGAGCCGCTGCATCGCCTGCGGCAAGTGCGTGCGCGTGTGCCGCGACGTGGCCGGCCCTGCCTGCTACGACTTCACGGGACGGGGCTTCACCATCAACGTCGACACGCCCTACAGCGACGCCCTCCAGCTGGCCGACTGCATCAGCTGCGGCCGCTGCGTCACCTCCTGCCCCACCGGCGCGCTCACCTTCAACGAGCGTGAGCTGGCCTCGTACAAGATCGACGAGAGCCGCTGCATCCTGTGTCACGAGTGCGTGGACGTGTGCCCGGTGGACGCCCTCAAGGAGACCAACCACTTCGAGGACGCGCGCAGCAAGTGGCGCGAACTCGTCTCCAAGGGCAGCGAGCTGGCCGGCGGTCACCGCATGTGCGCCGGCTGCGGCGCGCCGATCGCCGTGCGCCAGATCCTGATGGGCACGGAAGACCCGATCGTCGTCTCGGCGGCGACCGGCTGCCTCGAGGTGAGCACCACCATCTACCCCTACACCTCGTGGAAGGGCAGCTACATCCACACCGCCTTCGAGAACTCGGCCGCGACGCTCTCGGGCGTCGAGACCGCCTTCCGCGCCCTCAAGAAGAAGGGCCTCGTCGAGGAGAACACCAAGTTCATCGCCTTCGGCGGCGACGGCGGCACCTACGACATCGGTCTGCAGTCGCTCTCCGGCGCCATGGAGCGCGGCCACCAGATGCTGTACGTCTGCTACGACAACGGCGCCTACATGAACACCGGGTTCCAGCGCTCCGGCGCCACGCCGCAGGGCGCCTGGACCACCACCAGCCCGGTGGGCAAGGCGCAGTCCGGCAAGCTGCAGAACCGCAAGAACCTCACCGACATCATGATCGCGCACGAGCTGGGCTACGTGGCCCAGGCCTCGCCGCACGACCCGCGCGACCTCGTGCGCAAGTCGGCCAAGGCGCTGGACACGCCGGGCGCCACGTTCATCAACGTGCTGGCGCCCTGCCCCCGCGGCTGGCGCGCGGACGGCGCGGAGACGATCGACCTCGCGCGCGAGGCGGTCGAGACCTGCTACTGGCCGCTGTTCGAGGTCGTGGACGGCGAGTACCACCTCACCTACCGGCCGCGGTACAAGAAGCCGCTCATCCCCTGGCTGAAGCGTCAGGGCCGGTTCGCGCACCTCTTCAAGCCCGGCAACGAGGAGACCCTGCTCAACCTCGAGGCCTGGGTGGACAACGAGTGGGAGAAGCTCCTGCGCAAGTGCGGCGAGCCGAGCGAGGCGGACTGGCAGGAGTACCTGCAGGCCGAGGGCTGCCTGCTGCGGTGAGCTGCGCTAGACTCGGTCCCGGCTACCAGCCGGACGACCAGAAGGGGCGGGCCCTCGGGCCCGCCCCTTCTGCGTGACCGCCCCTCTCACGGAGGGGCGGGGGGCCGGCGCCGAGGCGGTAGAATCAAGCGCATCCGGACGAGGAGCGCCATGGAGCGGCAGGAGGCACGCAGACGGCGCCGGCGGCGCAAGGGGCAGCTGCGCCTGGCCGCGCTCATCGCTGCCGTGGTCGCCGTCGTCGTCGTGGCGCTGCTCCTGCGCGGCTGCGGCGGAGGCGCCGACCAGCCCGCCCAGCCGGCGGCCGTCGCGACCGGCGCCGCCGCCTCACCGGCCGCGAGCGCCAGGGCCGCGCCGACGCCCAGTCCCGTCTCGACCAAGCCCCCGCTCGTCTCGCTGGGCGACACGGTGCGGTTCCAGACCCCGGAGGGCGCGGTGGTGCGCGTCACCGTGGATGACTTCCAGGACCCGGGCCGGTCCGACTCCGTCTCGCCCGACGCGGGCGAGCGGCTGGTCACGCTCAAGTTCACGGTGACCGCCGAGGGCGACCCCGGCACGGCGCGCGTCCCGCTGCCGTTCGAGAGCGCGGACTCCTTCCTCCTCGTCATGGAGGACGACGAGCTGGCGACCGCCAAGCTCAGCGGCGGCAGGCTGCTCGGCGACGCGCTGCAGCCCGGCAAGAGCCTCACGGCGACGCTGCCCTTCTCCGTGGCGTCCTCGCCGCCCGTACGCTTCGTGTGCAGGCCGGTCGCGGGCTCCGTGCCGGCGTCGGGCACCTGGCAGCTGCGCTGACCGCCCCTCGGATGAGGCGCCGCCCGCGGCCCGGTCAGTCCGCGGAGAGATACCGCTGCGCGGAGGCGGCCGCCGTCGTGCCCTCGGCCACCGCGGTCGCGATCATGCGCACCTTGCCGGGATAGACGGCGAAGTCCCCCACGGCGTACACGCCGGGCAGCCCGGTGGCCATGGTCGAGTCGACGTCGATCTTGTTGCCGCTCAGTCCGAGGCCCCAGTGCTGGATGCCCGAGAGGTCCGGCACCTGGCCGATGCTCACCAGCACCAGGTCGGCCGGCAGCTCGAAGGTGCCCTCGTCGGGACGGCGGACGACGAGACTCTCGAGGCGCTCGGCGCCCTTGAGCTCCACCACCTCGCCGTTGCTGACGACCTCGATGCCGGCCTCCGCGAAGCGGTCCTGGGTGTGCGCGAACGCGCGGAACTCGTCGCGGCGGCGCACCACCGTGACATCGGCCACCTCCCGCAGTGAGAGCGCGGTGTCGAGCGCGGTGTCCCCGCCGCCGATGACGACGGCGCGGCGGGCGCGCACCTGCTCGAGCGGCGGCAGACGGTAGGCGAGGCCCTTGCCGAGGAACCGCTCCTCCCCGGCCAGGCCGAGGCGCCGCGGCGTGAAGCGGCCGAGGCCCAGCGCCAGCACGAGCGTCCGGGCGTCGTCCTGGCGGAGCGAGCCGTCGATCCTGAAGCCTCCGTTCTCCGGCGTCACGTTCTCGACGGCGCGCCACTCCCGCAGCTCGGCCCCGAACTCGTCCGCCTGGCCGGCCAGGCGCAGCGCCAGCTCGCGCGACGGCAGTGAAGGCTGCGCCGGGAAGTTGCTGACCGGCTTGCTCGGGTACAGGTTGATCAGCTGCCCGCCGAAGGCCTCGGCCTCGTAGACGACGGCGCCGAGGCCACGCAGGCCGGCGTACATGGCCGTGGCCAGCCCGGCCGGCCCGCCACCGATGATCGCGATGTCGTAGGTGCTCATCTCACCCCTTCTGCTCCGGATGTCACTTGGACCGTTCCACGTTTGGAGCGGAGTGACACACGCAACCACGGAGGTCCCACGCGTCCGCGCCCGAGCGCCGCTTCGCGCGGTCCGGATCCTCGACGAGTTGCACGCGGACGTGCGGCCGGCCACCGCGAAGGAGGGCTTCACCCGCGCTCGGGCCGGCGTCAGGCCGCGTCCTCGTCTCCGAGGCCGGGCGCGGGCTCACCGGCGACGCACGTCACCTCCGTCTCCGGCCCGAAGCAGCCGGGAGTCTGGACCTCGATCAGCGGGCCGGCCGAAGCTGCGTCTGAGCCGGCTCCCTCCTCCGCCCAGACGAGACTCTCCGCGGGGAGGTCCCTCTCGGCCCTGCGCGCGACGCCGAGCAGCGGCACGCCGATGGCCTGGATGACGCCGCCCACCAGCCACGCGGCGGGGATCGACACGGCCGTGGACAGCCAGCCCAGGCCGACCTGGCCCACGGTGGACCCGCCGTCGCCGAACAGCGCGTCCAGGGAGATGATGGTCGCGCGCTGCTGTGACGGGATGCGCGCGTTCAGCCAGCCCTGCTTGACCGGCAGGGAGATGCCGAACGCCACCGTCGAGACCAGGTACAGCGGCACCGCGACCCAGAAGTTCTGGATGAGCGCCGCGCCGATGACGACGACCGTGGTCACCCCGGCGCACACCATGAGGATCAGGCCGCGGTCCGTCCACCGCGCCATGATGCGGCCGACCAGCATGTTGCCGACGATCTGCGTGACGCCGACCAGCGCCGCGATGACGCCGGTCACCCAGACGAGGTCGCGACCGAGCAGGTCCAGGAAGTACTTCTGCCAGGAGTAGAACCCGTACATGAAGAAGACGCCCTGGACGAGCGAGGCGAACATGATGAAGCGTACGGTGCGGTCGCGCCAGCCGTAGGTGACGCCGGCCGTGGTGATCTTGCGCGTCTCGGCCCCGAAGCTCCTCAGGGTGAGCGCGCGACCCGTGAACCCGAGGTCGCGCATCACGAGCAGGCCGAGCAGGAACGCGGGCACCAGCACGACGGCCCGCGCCACGTACGGGATCCACAGGTCGACCTGCCCCAGCAGGCCGCCGAGCGTGGTCCCGATGAGCATGAAGATGCCGAACGTGATGCCGTACCGGGCGAAGATCGGCTCCAGCTTGCCCTCGTAGCCCACCGAGTGCAGGGCGTCGACCATCCAGGCGTCCACCGCGCCGGTGTAGAAGGTGTAGCCGACGCCGAGGATCGCGGAGGCCGCGGCGAAGGGCCAGAGGCCGTACCCGGCGAGACCGAAGCCCACGTACAGGAGCGTGGAGACCAGGATGATGCCGACCGCGAGCAGGTACGAGGCGCGCCGGCCGACCGTGTCGGCCACCACCCCGGTCGGCACCTCGAACACCACCTGCGCCACGGTGTACGCCGCGTTGATGAGCATGACCTCGAAGATGTCGAAACCCACCGAGAGCAGGAACAGCGTGTTGACGCCCCAGATGAGCGCCTGCGCCAGGGTGGTGGTCGCGGCGATCCCGTAGTAGGTGCGGATGATGCGCTGGGACGTCATGGGCGGCTTGTTCCCCGACTGCCCCGCGCCGACTGCACGGGCCCTGTCTGCCCAGTGCGGAGCAGCCCGGTCCACCCCCCTGCGCCGAGACTACTGCGCCGCGTGCAGCCTCTTGACCACCTCAGCCGAGAGACGCAGTTGCCAGCGCTCGTAGCCGGGCCGCAGCAGGTGGTGCAGGTCCCAGAACGATGAACTGGGCAGGCCCAGCGACTTGTTGAAGTGGATGTAGCCGATCCTGTTCTTGTGCGCCAGGCCGTCCATGGCCGTGCGGATGGCGCGGCGCGGCTTGCCGAGGCGCGACCCGACGACGCGCAGGTCCAGCGGCAGGTCGAGCAGGATCGGGCGCAGGCCCTTGTCCTTGCAGACGTCGATGACGCGCTGGATCGCGGCGACGTTGCCGGCCTTGTTGGCCACGAAGCCCGCCCAGCGGCGGTCCATCCAGCGCGGCGCCAACTCGCGCTTGCGCGAGAGCGAGAGCGGCGCGCGCCCGTCGTAGTGATGCTGCAGCCACGGGCTGAGCCGCGGCTCGAGGCCGGGCGCCGGCGGCTCCAGGGAGGCCGGCTCCATGGGCGTCGGCGGGCCGATGAACCGGCTGATGCCCACGCCGATGAGCACGATGCCCCGGGGCTGCCGGTCGGGTGTACGGGGCAGCCCTTCCACGATCTTCTCGTCCATCCCGAAGGTCTGGTTGTGCCCCCCGAGGTCGCGGGCGGTGAAGACGCTCGCCTTGCCGGCCGCCGCGGCTTTGCGCCGTAAGGCGCGCGTCCAGGACGCGTCGCTGACGGTCGACTCGCGCGCGATGGAATCGCCGAGCAGGTAGACGAACACGCCGCCCGGCGGCGTGGGCCGGCTCTGCTGGTGGTCGACCAGGCGCACGACCTCCCAGATGTGCACCCAGTCGTCCACCCCGGCGGAGGCGGTGGACGGGAGTGCGGCGAGCAGCGCCGCCGTGGCGAGGACGAGCGCGAGCGCGCAGAGGCCGGCGCGCGAGCGCCGGGAGAGCACGGATACGCTTGTCCGCATGGGCGTGGCCATGCGGACCAGTCTAGCCCATGTCGGCCGCGTGTGGTCCCGTCCGGTCGGCCTCGAGGCGGCCGTCGCGCAGCAGGATCGTGCGGTCGAAGTACCGCTGGATCTCCGGGTTGTGCGTGACCATCACGATCGTGTTGCCGTCGTCGTGCAACTCGGCGAAGAGGTCCATGATCTCGACCGTCGTCTCGGAGTCGAGCGCGCCCGTGGGCTCGTCGGCGAGGATCAGCGGCGGCTCGTTGACGAGCGCGCGGGCGATGGCCACGCGCTCCTGCTCGCCGCCGGACAGTTTGCCCGGCAGGTGACCGCCGCGGTCGGCGAGCCCCACGCGCTCGAGCACCGCGAGCGCGCGCTCGCGCTTCTCGGCGGCCGGCATCTTCTTGACCGCCAGCGGCAGCGTGACGTTCTCCAGCGCCGTCAGGTACGGCACGAGGTTGAAGCTCTGGAACACGAAGCCCAGGTACTCGCGGCGGAAGTCGGCGAGCTTCTCGCCGCCGAGGGCGTAGAGGTCGATGCCGTCCACGCCGACGCGGCCGGCGCTCGGGTGACACAGCCCGCCGAGGATGCTCAGGAAGGTGCTCTTGCCGGAGCCCGACTGCCCCATCACGCCCAGGAACGCGCCCTCCGGCACCACGAGGTCGAGGCTGCGGAGGGCGAGCACCGGAGCGCCGTCGCCCTCGAACGTCTTCTCGAGGCCGCGCACGTCGATGAACCGCGCGGCGCGCTCCCGCTCGCGCGCCTGCGCCTGCGGCTCCGGCTCCGGCAGGCCGGACACCGCATCCGTGGTCTCCATCGCTGTCTTCTGCTTCATGACGACGGCCATACTCTCTCCTTGCGGGCCTCGCGCGTCAGAGCGCGCGCAGCGCCTCGGTCGGGTCCATCTTGCCTGCACGCAGGGCGGGGTACAGCGACGCGAGGCCGCCGATGGCCGCTGCGAGCGCGACGGCTGCGAGGCCGAGCAGCGGCGCCCAGGCCACCTCGGCGCTGTGCGCCACGAGCGGCAGCACGACGTAGGTGACCGCCATGCCGGCCACGTAGCCGAGCGCGCCGGCGACCACGCTCGCGACCACGGCCTCGATGAGGACGAGCCGCGTGATGTGCACGCGCCGGAAGCCGATGGCACGGAACACGCCGATCTCGTGCGTGCGCTCGCTCACGGACCCCATCACGGTGAGGAACACGACGAGCGCCTCGATCGCGATGACCACTCCGACGATCGCGTAGCTGAACCGCCTGAACTGGTCGACGGCGTGCTGACGGCTCCTGACCGCCTGCTGCATGGCTGTGACCTTCGCCTGCGGCAGCGCCGCGCCGAGCTCGCGGGCGACGCGCTCCACGGGAGCGCCCGCCTCCTGCGCCGCGATCTCGATGAGCGTCAGCTTGCCCGGCGCTCTCAGCACCTGCTGCACGTCGCCGAGCTCGGCGATGAGCAGCGAATCGTCCTGCGAGCCGGTCTCGTTGAGCACGCCCGTCACGGTGAACCGGCGCCCGCCGAGCCGCAGGTAGTCGCCCATCTGCAGCTTGAGGGTCCGGGCGGCGGCGGCGCCGGCGATGAGCTCGCCCGCCTTCTGGGGTGCGTGGCCGGAGCCGACCGACCACCAGCGCTTGAGCTTGAACTGCTGCTCCGGGTCGATGCCCAGGAGCAGGGCTCGGTGGCCCTTGACCCGCACCGCGCCCACGAGCTGGGGCGCCACGGCGGAGATGTCCGCGCGGCTCGGGAGGGCGGAGATCTTCGCCACGTCGTCCTGCGAGATGTACTGCTGCCCGACCGAGAGACCTCCTGCCGCGATGCCGCCGTAGCTGAGGGCCACATCCTTGACTTTGGGCTGCACGAGGATGTTGGCGCCGAAGCTCTGCAGGTTGGCCCTGGTCTGGCCGGTCATCGACTGCGTGAGCGAGATGAGCGCGACCACGGTGCCGACGCCGATGAGCAGGCCGGCGACCAGGAAGGCCGCGCGGCCCTTGCGGCGACGCAGGTTGGTGAGCGCGACGGTGAGCAGGGTCATGCCGTGCCTCAGAGCGCGCGGAGCGCCACGGTCGGGTCCATGCGGCTGGCGCGGAGCGCCGGGTAGAGCGACGCGACGGCGCCGACGGCGACGGCCAGGCCCACGGCGCCGGCGGCGAGCGCCGGCGCCCAGACGACGGTCACGCCGTCCGAGGCGCCGCTGCCGGCCAGCACCGGCAAGAGGGCGTAACTGACACCCATGCCGGCGAGGTAGCCGAGCACGCCGGCCAGCAGGCTGGCGACGGCGGCCTCGATGAGGATGAGGCCGGTGACGTGCAGGCGGCGGAAGCCCAGCGCACGGAAGATGCCGATCTCGCGCGTGCGCTCGTTGACCGATCCCATCATGGTGACGAACACGACGAGAGCCTCGATGACGATGATCACGCCGGCGACGATCCAGCTGAACGTGCGGAACTGGTCGATGGCGTGCATCCGGTCCTTGACCTGCTGCTGCATCGCGGTGACCTTGGTGCCCGGCAGCACGCCGCCGACCTGCGCGACGATCTTCTCCACCGGGCAGTTGCTGCACAGCGCCGCGATCTGCACCAGGGAGACCTTGCCCGGCTTGCGGAGCAGGGTCTGCGCCGCGCCGAGGTCGGTGATGAGCAGGTTGTCGTCCTCGGAGCCGGTCGGGCGCAGGATGCCGGTGACCGTGAAGGTCTTGCCGCCGATGCCGACACTGTCCCCCGTGCGGAGCTGGAGGGAGCGGGCGGCCGCCGAGCCGGCGACGACTTCGTCGCCGCTCCGCGGCGGCCGCCCGTCCACGCTCCACCACTTCTTGAGGTCGAACTCCGCCTTCGGACGCACGCCCATGAGGAGGCCGTCCTTGCCGTCGACCTTGACCGCCCCGAGCAGTTCCGGCGCCACGATCGCCACGTTCCTGCGGTTGGGGATCGTGTCGATCCGCGCCAGGTCCGCCTGCCGGATGTCCTGCCGACCCGTCGTGGCGGTGCCGAGCGTGACCCCGCCGTAGGTGAGCGACAGCCCGTCCGTCCTCGGCGCCACGAGGATGTTGGCGCCGTAGGTCTCCAGGTTGTTCTGGGCCTGCACGGTGAGCGCCTGGCTCAGCGTGAGCAGCGCGACCACGGTCCCGATGCCGACCAGCAGGCCGGCCACCAGGAACGCCGCGCGCGACTTGCGGCGCCTGAGGTTGCTGAGGGCGACGGTGCGGAGTCTCACGCGATCAGAAGTACCGCGCGCCCTGGGTGATGCTGTCCGTGGAGATCGTCATCTTGCCGCCGGAGATCGTCTTGTCGAGCGGGATGGGGTTGCAGCCGCCGGTGATGACGTTGATCTGGTCGCTCGGGAACGTCCGGCCGCAGTTGTTGCACTGCATGGCGTCGCCCTGCTGGTGGTAGCCCTTCTTCTGCGCGTAGCAGACCTCGCAGGCGTCGAGCGCGGCGCGGACCTTGCCGTTCTTGTCGGCCAGCACGAAGTAGCGCACCGTGGTGCCGCCGGCGTCGTAGCTGTAGAAGTGCGCCTGGCCGTCGTCGACCTGCGCGACGGGGATGGTCACGTCGCCGCTCGGGGCCGCCGCGGTGGCGGTGGCCGCCTCGGCGCCGCCGCCACTGCGGCCCATGACCACGACCGCCGCCACCGCGACCACGATCACCAGCGCGACGGCTGCGAGCACGAGGTGCAGACTGACGCCCTTCTTGGGCTGCTCGAACTGCGCGCGCTTCTCCTGGCGGACCGCCTGCTGGGCCTGACCCCCGGCGCCGGCGGCGCGCTTCCTCTTGGTCTGCTTTGCTGACAAGGTCGTCCTCCTGTGCGGGGCCTGGCGTGACCGGGCATGCTGGTGTGTGCGTGGATGCACTGTAGGGGGTCGAGGTGAAGAAGATGTGTAGGAATCCGGGTACGCTGGCGCGAGAGACCCCGACGGGCGAGGCGAGAGCGTGAGCGGACCGCAGAGGATCGTGGTGATCGACGACGAGGAGTCCGTCCGGGACGTGGTCAAGGCGTACCTGGAGAAGGACGGGTTCGCCGTGTTCACGGCCGCCAGCGGCCGCGACGGGCTCGCCCTGGCCGAGCGCACCAACCCCGACCTCATCGTCCTGGACCTCATGCTCCCCGACGTGAGCGGCGAGGAGATCTGCGCGGAGGTGCGCGGCCGGTCGGACGTCCCCATCGTGATGCTCACGGCCAAGGCCGGCGAGGAGGAGCGCATCGCCGGCCTCACGTCGGGCGCGGACGACTACCTGGTCAAGCCGTTCAGCCCGCGCGAGCTCGTCGCCCGGGTGCGCGCGGTGCTCCGCCGCACCGGCAGCGTGGAGACGCCCCTCGTGGAACTCCTCCGGTTCGACGAGGGGCGCCTCGAGATCGACACCGTCAAGCACGCCGTCCTGCGCGACGGGCGGCCCGTGGACCTCACGCCCAACGAGTACAAGCTCCTGCTCGCGCTGGCGCGCTACCCGGGGCGCGCGTACACGCGGTTCGAGCTCGTCGACCGCGTGCAGGGCTACGACTACGAAGGCTACGAGCGCACCATCGACGTCCACGTCAAGAACCTGCGCAAGAAGATCGAGCCGGACCCCTCCAGCCCTCGGTACATCGAGACGGTGACCGGCGTCGGGTACCGGCTGGCCAAGCTGTGAGCGCCCGCCGGCACTGGGGCCTGCGGGCGCGCCTGGTGGCCGCGTTCGTGGCCGTGGCCCTGCTCGGCACCGTCGTCACCACGCTCTACTCCAGCTTCAGTCTCACCTCGCACCTGGAGGACTCGGCGAGGACGCGGCTGCACAACTCCGCCGTCCACTTCGGCGACGTGGCCGCCGTGGTCTCGCGGAGCGGCGCCTGGGACCAGCAGGCCGTCGAGACCCTGCACCACCTGGCGCAACTGGAGTTCCTCGCGGTGGACCTCTACGACGCGCAGGGCCGCCTGGTGTTCTCGCACCCGCCGTCCCGGCCCGTGCAGGCGGGTGCGGCCGCCACCGCGCCCGTCAAGGCCGGCGGCGCGGAGATCGGCCGCGTGGTGGTGAGCCGCGACGACGGCCGGCTGTTCACGGCGGAGGAGATCCGGCTCCGCGAGGAACTGCTGCGCATGCACGTGGTGGCCGGCGTGCTCTCGGCCGTGATCGCCGTGCTGGTGGCCCTGTACCTCGCGGTGACGCTCTCTCGTCCGCTGCGCAGCATCCGCGCCGGCGCCGAAGCCATGAGCGCCGGTGAGCTGGACACGCGCGTGCCCGAGCGCGGCGACGACGAGATGCGCGCGGTCGCGGCCGCGCTCAACCGCCTGGCCGAGACGCTGCAGCAGGAGGAGGGCCTGCGCAAGGAGAGCGTGCAGGACCTCGCGCATGAACTGCGCACGCCGGTGATGGGCGTCCTCGCACGTGTGGAGGCCGCCCAGGACGGCGTGCTGGAGGACGAAGCCGGCAACCTCTCGGCGATGCACGACGAGGCGCTGCGGCTGGCCCGGCTGCTGGACGACCTCTCGGCGCTCGCCGAGGCAGAACGGCCGGGCCTGCTGCTCGAGACCGAGCCGGTGGACCTCGCCGCCGTGGCCGCCGCGCAGACGGCGGCGTTCGCCGCGGCGTTCGCCGACAAGGGCATCGAGCTCGCCGCGGACGTGCGGCCCGCCGTCGTGGACGGCGACCCGCGGCGGCTCGAGCAGGTCCTGGTGAACCTGCTCTCGAACGCGCTGCGCTACACGGACGCCGGCGGCTCGGTGCTGGTGACCGCCGGCCCGGACGGCGACCGCGCCCTGCTCGAGGTGCGCGACACCGGCATCGGCATCGCGCCGGAGGACGCGCCGCGCGTGTTCACCCGCTTCTGGCGCGGCGAGAAGTCCCGCTCGCGCGTGACGGGGGGCGCCGGCATCGGCCTCTCCATCGTCAAGGAGCTCGTGCAGGCGCACGGCGGGGCCGTGACCGTGGAGAGCGCCCCGGGCGAGGGGTCGGCCTTCCGGGTCAGCCTGCCGCTCGCGCGGCCCGCCTGAGCAGCCGCAGGCCGTAGTGCCAGGGCGGCAGGTCGATGACGCCGCCGTCCACGCCGAGCACGCCGGTCGCGGCGGCCCACTCGCCGATCTCCTCCGGCCGCGGCCGGATGCTGAGGTCGGGCCCGCGAGGCGTCGAGGCGTCGTGGCGCCAGTGGATGACGAGCACGCGGCCGCCGGGCCGCACGACCTCCGCCGCCAGGGCGAGCAGGCCCACCGGGTCGTCGTGGTGCAGGATGTTGAAGAGCAGGCAGGCGTCCTGCGAGCCGGCGGGCAAGCCGAAGCCGTCCGTGAGCACGTCGCGGCGCTCCACCGCGACGTTGCCCAGCCCCGCATCCCTCGCCCGCCTGGTCGTCGCCTCGACCATCTCCGGCTCAACGTCGAACGCGCGCACCCGGACCACCCGGCGCGCCAGGGGGACGGTGAACGTCCCGTGGCCGCAGCCCAGCTCGGCGACGTCACCGAGGACCGTCCACCTGCAGCCGGTCGAGTATGAGCTCCACGTCGAAGAGGCGCTCCCACGCCTCCCTCTCCGGCATGCCGCTGTCGCGTACCTTCACGCGCTCACCTTCCGCTTCGCACGCGCTCACCTTCCGCTTGGACGACGCTCACGTCCACTCCGCCGCCTGCCCGCCCGCGACCGCCGCAAAGCAAGCGCCGCGTCTTCGCCGCCGTTCTGGTACCGTCCCCTTGATGAACGCAGTGGAGACAGAGGCGCCGCCGCTCACCGGCCTCAGCACGGCTGAGGCCGACCGGCGGCGCGCCGCGGGCCAGGGCAACGACGTCGAGATCCGCGCCGGGCGCACCTACGGGCGCATCGTCCGCGACAACGTCTTCAACTTCATCAACAACCTGTTCTACATCCTCGGCATCCTGCTGCTGGTCCTCGGCAAGCCGCTGGACGCGTTCGCGGTGGTGTTCGTCATCGGCGCCAACACCGTGATCAGCCTGTTCCAGGAGGTCCGCGCCAAGCGGGTCATGGACAGGATGGCGATCCTCCTGCGGCCCAAAGCGGACGTGCTCCGCGACGGGCGGCTGACCGAGCTCGACCCGTCGCAGGTCGTCCTGGGCGACGTCCTCCGGCTCGAGCCCGGCGACCAGGTGGTCGTGGACGGGCCGATGGTCGGCGAGGGCCGCATGGAGGTGGACGAGAGCCTGCTCACCGGCGAGTCGGACCTCGTCACCAAGCACCCCGGCGACGAGCTCATGTCGGGCAGCTTCTGCATGACCGGCGGCGGCTACTATGAGGCCGGCCGCGTCGGGCTCGACAGCTTCGCCAACAAGCTCACCGCCAAGGCCACCGCCTACAAGCGCGAGCTCACGCCGCTGCAGCGGCAGGTGGTGCAGATCGTGCGCGTCCTGCTCATCGTGGTCATCGTGTTCGAGACCCTCGTGTGGGCGCGCAACATCCTCGTCGACGTACCGTTCGTGGAGAGCGTGCGCATGTCCACCGTCATCCTCGCGCTCATCCCCAACGGGCTGGTGCTGAGCATCGCGCTCACCTACGCCCTGGGCGCCGTGCGCCTGCTCGGCAAAGACGTGCTGGTGCAGCAGTTCAACGCCATCGAGAGCCTGAGCAACGTGGACGTGCTCTGCACCGACAAGACCGGGACGCTCACCTCGGGCGTGGTGAAGTTCGAGGAGCTGGCGCCGCTGGGCGCGGACGGGAACGGCGCCGAGGCCAAGGAGCGGGCGGCGCGCCTGCTGGCCGCCTTCGCCGCCAGCACCACCGACGCCAACCGGACCATCGAGGCGCTGCGCGCCGCGCTTCCCGCGGAGCGCCTGACGGCCGCCCACGAGGCCTTCTTCAGCTCCGACCGCAAGTGGAGCGGCCTCGCCTTCGCGGACGGCGGCGCGCAGGGCACCTACGTGCTCGGCGCGCCGGAGATACTGGCGCCGGCGCTGGGCGCCGGCGCCGAAGCGGCCTGGCGCCCACAGGCCGACGAGTGGGCCGCCCGCGGCCTGCGCGTCGTCCTCTTCTGCGGCCGCGACGACGCCGTCCCCTTCGGCCCCGACCCGGACACCCCGCCCGTCCTGCCCGACGGCCTCCGCGGCGTCGCGCTCGTCTGCTTCAGCGACGAGCTGCGCGAGGGCGTGCACGAGACGCTCAAGGGCTTCTCCGACGCCGGGATCAGCGTCAAGGTCATCTCCGGCGACAATCCCAAGACGGTCGTCGCCCTCGCCAAACAGGCCGGCATGCAGACGCTGCAGCGGCGCGAGGGCATGGACTCCTACTGCGATCTGGTGACCGGCGCGGCGGAGACCTCCGCGCCCGCCGGCGCGGCCGGCGCAGCCACCGCCGGAGCGCCCGACGACGCCGGCGCCCCGCCGCCGCGGGAGCTCGTGGCGGTCTCCGGCGCCGAGCTCGCCGGACTGTCCGCGGACGAGTTCGCGGCCACGGCGGATGAGGCCGCCATCTTCGGTCGCGTCACGCCCGAGCAGAAGCAGGACCTGGTCGAGGCCCTGCGCGACCGCGGCCGCTACGTCGCGATGATCGGCGACGGCGTCAACGACGTCATCGCGCTCAAGCAGGCCAACGTCGCCGTGGCCATGCAGGGCGGCAGCCAGGCCGCCCGCAGCGTCGGCGACCTCATCCTGATGAAGGACACCTTCGCGCCGCTGCCGTTCGCCTTCTCCGAGGGGCAGCGGATCATCAACGGCATGAACGACATCCTGCGCATCTTCATGGTCCGGATCTTCTTCAAGGCGGCGATGATCCTCATCGTCACCATGATCGGCGGGTTCCCGTTCGCGCCCCGCCAGTCGGCGCTGCTCTCGTTCTTCGGCGCCACGGTGCCGGCCATCGCGTTCGCGCTGTGGGCGCAGCCGGGCCCCACGCCCAAGGTCGGCCTGTTCAAGCTGCTGGCCCGGTTCGTGCTGCCCACGGTGGTGCTCATGACGGCCATCGGCACCGCGGTCTACCTGATCTGGAGCATCCCGGCGGAGCGCACCCTGAGTCGCGGCGGGGCCACGACCGAGGCGGAGCTCGCCGCGACCGGTTACCCGCAGGCGATGACGGCGCTGACCATCTTCGCCTGCTTCGCGGCCATCTTCCTGATCCTGCTCATCGTGCCGCCCAACCGCTGGTGGGCGGGCGGCGCCCCGGTGGTGCGCAACGACCGCCGCCTGCTGGGCGTGGTCGCCTTCTTGTTCGTGTGCATGGCCGTGGTGCTCGCGGTGCCGCTCGGCAGGACCCTGTTCGAGATCACGGCGCTCCCGTGGTGGCAGTACTTCGTGCTGCTCGGGCTGGCGTTCGCGTGGAGCCAGCTGTGCCTGCTCGTGTGGAAGACCCACCTGCTCGACCGCTGGCTCGGCACCGCCGAGGACCCGGGCAACGCGTGCGCCAGGGCGGCCAGCGCCGAGGCAGAGGCCGCCGAGATCGGCTGACGCACCGCAAGCAGGCGGTCCGGAGCGCTTCCCCCGGGGAGCCCGCCGGCGTGGCCTCAGACGAGCCCGGCCGACGGGCACATCGGCGCCAGCGGGCACTCCCCACAGGCCGGCCGCCGGGCGTGGCAGATGCGGCGGCCGTGCCGCACGAAGTCCACGTGCACGGCGTAGACCTGCTCCGGGTCGTCCGGCCCGGCCAGCTCCGTGAGCAGCGGGTGCGCCTGCTCGGCAGTCACCTTCTCGTCGATGATCCCGAGCCGCCGGGCGACCCGGTGGACGTGCGTGTCCACCGGCATCACCGGCCGCTCGAGCGCGAACAGCAGCACGCACGCGGCCGTCTTGGGCCCGACCCCGGGCAGCGAGACGAGGTAGCCGGCGGCCTGCTCGTCACTCATCCCGTCGAGCTCGCTGAGGTCGGGCGCCCCGGTCCGCTCGCTGAGCGCCTCGAGGATCCGCTTGATGCGCGGCGCCTTCGTGTGCGCGAGGCCGCCGAGGGCGATGGCCTCCTCGATCTCCTCGGCGGAGGCGTCGCGGGCCGACGTCCAGTCGGGGAACCTCGCCTTGAGCGCGGCGAACGTGCGCTCGGTGTTCACGTCGGCGGTGTTCTGGCTGAGCACGGTGAACACCAGCTCGTCCACCGGCGGGTAGCGCGGCGAGAGCACGGGGCGGCCGTAGAACTCGTCGAGGACGTCGGCCGCCTGCCTGAGCCGTTCTGCGGGTGACGGTGCGCTCACGAGGCGAGAGTATACCGGGCGAGCTACGGGCGGTGTCTCTCCCGGCGTCCTCTCTTCCCCTGTAGCCGGCGGATATCCATTGCGCCCCCCGCCGGGGCCGGACGTGCCCCGTCACCTGTAGCCACTGGATACCTGCGCTCAGAGGGCCCCGCGACGACCTCCCCTTGTCCGGATGAGACCACGGCCGGCGCTCCAACGCCTTTCGCGCCGGCTCGACGCGGGAACCGTCCGGTTGTGAGGCTCGCCACGGGAGCCTCGAGAGAGGGGTGATCGCGTGAAGGGCATCCTCGTGCTCAGCGGCTCGGGACCGCTGCTCCTCCTGAGCTCGTACCCCACCATCGACGACCCGGCGCTCATCGCCAGGCTGCGCGCCAAGGGGCTGGCCAAGTTCCTGGCGTGGGAGGTCCCCATCGACCACCTGCGCGACCTCTACGGCTACGCGTTCCGCGACATCGCCGAGCGGCTGGAGGCGCACGGCGACATGCGCGTGCTCGACTTCGACGGGCACCGGATCTTCCTCAACCTCTCGTTGCGTGACCTCGGCGAGCACATCCTCTTCGAGCAGGAGCGGGTACTGAGGGCGCTGTGACGGCGCCCGCCGGCGCGGCGGCCACGGGCGCGCACGCCGCGCGCCTACTCCCTGCCTGCCTCGCGGTCGACGTGGAGCTGGTAGTAGACCGGGTCTGTGCCGTCGGCCCCGCGGATGAAGCCACACGCGGCGTAGAAGTCCTCCGCACCGGGGTTGTCGGCGAGCACCCAGACGTCTCCGATACCCTCCCCGCGCGCCCAGCCCAGCATCTCCCGCACCAGCGCCGTGCCGACGCCGCGCCTCCGCAGTGCGCTGCGCACGCCGATCGCGTACAGCAGAAGCTCCCGGCCGGTCCCGGACGGCAGGCGGATGACGTGGCAGAGCAACTCGCCGACGAGGGCACCGTCGTCCTCCGCGACCCAGTGGAGGACGGCGGGATCGCGCAGATAGGCGGCGGTCTCGGCCGGCGGTAAAGGCTCCTCCGGCGCCGACCCGCCGGGCAGGTCGAAGTCGTCGGCCTCGCCGGCGATGCGCGCGAGCAGTTCCTCGTCGCCGGGTCCAAGACGCCTGATGTGCACGGCCATGTCCGCTCCGGATGTCGGTCGAGTCCCACCCGTGTGCATACCCGCAATCGCAGGCGGAACGGCGGATCACACGTGGTAGCCTCGCCGGTTGATGGCTCACGACGTGACAGAGCCGGCTGCCGCGAGCGCGGGCGGCTGGCGCTTCTGGGTCGACCGCGGCGGCACGTTCACGGACGTGGTGGCGCAGCCGCCGCACGGCGGGTTGCGCACGTACAAGCTTCTCTCGGAGGACCCCGGACGGTACCAGGACGCCGCCGTGGAGGGCGTGCGGCGTCTGCTCGGGCTCGAGGGCGACGAGGCGATCCCTTCGGACGTCGTCGCCGAGGTCCGCATGGGCACCACCGTGGCGACCAACGCGCTCCTGGAGCGCGCGGGCACGCCGACGCTGTACGTGACCACGCGCGGGTTCGGCGACGCCCTCAGGATCGGGTACCAGGACCGGCCGGACATCTTCGCGCTCGACATCCGCCTGCCGGCGCCCGCCTACGCGCGCGTGCTCGAGGTGGACGAACGCGTCGACGCGGGCGGCCGCGTCGTGCGCCCGCTCGACGAAGACGGGGCGCGGCGCGGGCTGGCCGAGGCTCGCCGCGCCGGTCTCGACGCCTGCGCGGTCGCCTTCGTGCACGGTCACGCCCATCCGGAGCACGAGCGGCGCGTCGCGGAGCTGGCGCGCGCCGCCGGCTTCTCCCAGGTCTCCGTCTCGCACGAGACCAGCCCGCTGATGAAGCTGGTCGGGCGGGGCGAGACCACGGTGGTCGACGCCTACCTCTCCCCCATCCTGCGCCGCTACGTGGACGGGGTGGCGGTCCGGCTCGGCGGCGTGCCTCTGCGCTTCATGCAGTCGCACGGCGGCCTCACGGACGCGGGGCTCTTGCGCGGCAAGGACGCCGTCCTC
Organism: uncultured Actinomycetes bacterium; assembly: GCA_963764225.1. GTDB lineage: Bacteria > Actinomycetota > Thermoleophilia > UBA2241 > UBA2241 > CAIXSE01. The sequence goes on along the minus strand of CAVXRL010000007.1, from coordinate 364,277 downwards.
TCCGGGCCGGCCGGAGGCGTCGTCGGAGCCATCGCGGTCTGCCGCAGGGCGGGCTTCGACAAGGTCATCGCCTTCGACATGGGCGGGACGTCGACCGACGTGAGCCACTACGCCGGCGAGCTCGAGCGGAGCTACGAGAGCGTGGTCGGCGGCGTGCGGCTGCGTGCGCCGATGCTCCGCGTGCACACGGTGGCGGCCGGGGGCGGCTCCGTCTGCTCCTTCGAGGACGGAAGGTACCGGGTCGGCCCGCGTAGCGCGGGCGCAGACCCCGGGCCGGCGTGCTACGGCAAAGGCGGGCCGCTCACCGTGACCGACTGCAACCTGGTCGCCGGCAAGCTGCGGCCCGGGTTCTTCCCCCGCGTCTTCGGGCCGGACGGCGCCGCGCCGCTCGACGAAGGCGCGGCGCGCGAAGCGCTCGCGGCCGTGGCCGCGAGTATGCGCGCTGCCGGCGTCGAGCCGCCGGCGCCGGAGCAACTCGCCGACGACTTCATCCGCGTGGCCTGCGAGGCGATGGCCCGCGCCATCAAGCGCATCTCGACGCAGCGCGGGCACGACGTCAGCGACCACGTGCTGTGCTGCTTCGGCGGCGCCGCCGGCCAGCACGCCTGCCTGGTCGCGGACGCGCTCGGCATGACCGGCATCCTGCTGCACCCGCTCGCCGGCGTGCTCAGCGCCTATGGCATGGGCCTCGCCGACGTGCGCGCGCTGCGCGAGCGGACCGTGGAGTCGCCGGTGGCGGACGCCGGCGAGCCGGGAGTGGCCGCCGTACTGCAGGAGGTGGAGGCGGCGGCCCTCGGCGAGCTGGCGCTCCAGGGGTTCACCGGCACGGCCGTCCGCGTCGAGCGCCGCGGACACGTCAAGTACCAGGGCACCGACGTCTCGCTGGCGGTGGCGTGGGGCGCGCCGCACGAGATGGAGCGCGCGTTCCTGGACCTGCACCGGGCGCGCTACGGCTTCCTCATCCCCGGGCGCGCGGTGATGCTCGAGGCCGTCTCCGCAGAGGCGATCGGAGCGGGCGCGGCCGCCGACGAGGCGAGTGCGGCCGTGAACGCTGCGGATGCGCCCGGCGCCGGCGGAGCAGGCGAGCCGGCGCCGGGCGGGCCGCGTGCCGCTCCCCGGGAGGTCGCGACCGTGTTCACCGGCGGACTGAGCGTCACGGCGCCGGTGCACGTGCGAGAGGACCTGCCGGCGGGCGCCGTGGTCGAGGGGCCCGCCGTCGTCTGCGAGCCCACCAGCACGACCGTCGTCGAGCCCGGCTGGCGGGCGGAGGCGCTGGCGGGCGGCGAGCTGCTGCTGCGCAGGACCTCGCCGCCCGCCCGTCCCTCCGCCGACCCGGCCACCGCGTCCCCGCTCCTTCTGGAGGTCTTCAACAGCCTGTTCATGTCCGTGGCCGAGCAGATGGGCGCCACCCTCGCCACCACCGCCGTCTCGGTGAACATCAAGGAGCGTCTCGACTTCAGCTGCGCGGTGTTCGACGCGGAGGGGGACCTCGTCGCCAACGCCCCCCACCTGCCGGTGCACCTGGGATCCATGGGCGCGTCGGTGCGGGCGGTGCTCGACGGGCACCGCGACGAGCTGCGTCCCGGCGACGCCTGGCTGCTGAACTCACCCTACGCGGGGGGCACACACCTGCCCGACCTCACGGTGGTCACGCCGGTGTTCCTCGAGGAGGGTCCCGGCGCGGAGCCGCTCTTCTTCGTCGCCTCACGCGCGCACCACGCCGACGTCGGCGGCGTGACGCCGGGCTCGATGCCCCCGGGCAGCCGGACGATCGACGAGGAGGGCGTGCTGATCGAGGACTTCCTCCTCGTCGCGGCGGGCCGCCTGCGCGAGGCCGAGGTCGCGGAGTTGCTGACCGCGGCCCCGCACCCGGTGCGCGACCTGCAGCAGAACCTCGCCGACCTGCGCGCCCAGGTCGCCGCGAACGCGCGCGGCGCCGCCGAGCTCGGGCGCATGGCGCGCGAGTTCGGCCTCGAGGTCGTCACCGCGTACATGCGCCACGTGCAGGACAACGCCGCCGAAGCCGTGCGCCGCGTGCTCGACCGCCTCGCGGCGCCCGGCGACCCGGCGGACGCCTCCGCCCCCTCCGCCCGCACGTTCCGCCAGGAACTGGACGACGGGAGCGCCATCCGGGTCGCGGTCACCGTGGACCCGCGCTCCCGGCGCGCCGTGGTCGACTTCTCCGGCACCTCGCCGCAGCGCGCCGACAACTTCAACGCGCCGGCGGCCGTCACGACGGCGGCGGTGCTCTACGTGTTCCGCACGCTGGTGGACACCGACATCCCGCTCAACGCCGGCTGCCTCGAGCCCATCGACATCGTCATCCCGCCGGGGAGCATGCTCTCGCCCGTCGCGCCGGCCGCCGTGGCGGCCGGCAACGTGGAGACGTCGCAGGCGGTGACGGCCGCGCTCCTCGGAGCCCTCGGCGCGGCCGCCGCGAGCCAAGGCACGATGAACAACCTCACCTTCGGCGACGAGCGCTACCAGTACTACGAGACCATCTGCGGGGGCGCCGGGGCCGGACCGCGCTGGGACGGCTGCAGCGCCGTCCACACCCACATGACCAACTCCCGGCTCACCGACCCGGAGGTGCTGGAGTGGCGCTACCCGGTGCGCGTGGAGGAGTTCCGCGTGCGTGAGGGCAGCGGCGGGGATGGCGCGCACCGCGGCGGCGACGGGGTGGTCCGCCGCCTGAGGTTCCTGGAGCCGCTCACGGCGGCGATCGTCTCGAGCGGCCGCCGGGTGCCGCCCTACGGGCTGGCCGGCGGCCTCCCCGGCGCCCGCGGCCGCAACGCGGTGGAGCGTGCGGACGGACGCGGTCGAGGAGTTGCCCGGCGTCGCGCAGGTGCGCGTGGAGCCGGGCGACGTGCTGGTGGTCGAGACGCCGGGCGGCGGCGGCTACGGCCCGCCGCCCGCCTCAGGCTGAGGCCGCGCGCCGGGTCAGTACGACGCGGCCTTGCGCTTGAGCTGCTGGCGGCGGCGGCGCAGCAGCGCGCTCACCGCAAGGCCGACGAGAAAGCCGAGCAGCAGCAGCAGCACGAGCATCAGCGCGGCCGGCAGCGAGAACCACCAGAAGAAGAAGTGGATGCGCCAATCCTCCTTGGTGTTCTGGAGGATGAGGATGATGACCACGATGGCGATCACGGCCGGGGCGATGAGCCTGCCCGCCCCGGGGGTGCCGCGTCTGGTGTCCCGCTGGATCTGCACCTGCGGGCCGTCTTCCGTCGAGCTCATGCCTACCCCCCTCGTGGTGGTCGCGACTTGGTTCGCCGTGACCAGCGTCTACCCTTGCCGGAGGCGACGCACGCGCCGCCGCGTAGCGGACGCGGCGAGGCAAAGCCGGCCCCATATGCGTGAGGGGCGGGGGGCGCTGCGGACCCCGTACGCGTGAGGGGCGGGAGGCTCTGCGGCCTCCCGCCCCTCACAGCAGATGCGGCGCCGTCCCCCCGGCGGGCGCTCGCGCTGAGCCCGGCCTCCCGGCCCGGCTCGGTCCGTCCTACCGTGCGGTCAAGCGACCGCGGCCTGGACCGACGCCTCGATGCCGTCGGCCACGGTGGCGAACACGCGCTCGAGCTGGGCGTCGTCGATCACCAGCGGCGGCTGGATGCGCAGCACGCTGCCGAAGTTGCCGCCCACGCCGATGAGCACGCCGTGGTCGAGGCAGTACTGGCGCACGAACCCGGCCTGCGCGGTGCCGTAGGCCTTGGTCGCCGGGTCGGCGATGAGCTCCACGCCGATCATGAGTCCCTTGCCGCGGACGTCGCCGATGAGGGGCTGCGACTGCTGGAGCTCGCGGAACTTCGCCAGCAGCGCCTCGCCCTTGCGGGCCGCGTCGTCCACCACGCCGTCCAGGAGGAAGTCGATGTTGGCGAGCGCGGCGGCGCAGCTCACGGGGTTGCCGCCGAAGGTGCTGAGGTGGTCGCCGATCTGGAAGGCGTCGGCGATCTCGGGCCGGGCGATGAACGCGCTGAGCGGCCAGCCGTCGGCGATGCCCTTGGCCATGGTCATGATGTCCGGCTCCACGCCGAAGTGCTCGATGGCGAACAGCTTGCCGGTGCGGCCGAAGCCGCTCTGGACCTCGTCGGCGATGAACAGGATGCCCATCTCGTCGAGGATCTCCTTGACGCGCTTGAAGTAGCCGTCCGGCGGGACGATGATGCCGCCCTCGCCCATGACCGGCTCGGCGATGAAGGCGCAGACGTCGCCGCTGAGGTGCAGGCGGGCGACCTCGGCCACGCGGCGCGCGCAGAGCAGGTCGCACTTGTCCGGCGTCGTCTCGGCGAAGCAACGGTAGCAGTACGGCGTGGGCGTGAAGGCGACGCCCGGCATGTAGGGGCCGCCGCCCTTCTTGCGGCCCGAGTTGCCGGTGACCGAGAGGGTCGCGTAGCTGCGCCCGTGGAAGCTCGACTCGATGGCGAGGAGCTCGCGCTTGCCGCTGTAGCGCTTGGCGAGCCGGAACGCGCCCTCGATGGCCTCGGCGCCGCCGTTGCCGAAGAAGCTCTTCTGGAGCTTGCCGGGCGTGACCTCGGCGAGCTTCTCGGCCAGGGCGCCGACCGGCTCCACGTGGTAGACGTAGGAGCAGGCGTGGACGAGCTTGTTGGCCTGGGCGATGGCGGCGTCCAGGATCTGCTGGTTGTGGTGGCCGGCGTTGGTGACGCTGATGCCGGCGAAGCAGTCGATGTACTCGGTGCCGTCGGCGTCGTAGAGGAGCGCCCCGTCACCGTGGTCCGCTACCACCGGCTCGACGCGCTTGACGAACCCCGTCATGACGTAGTCGCGGTACTGTTCCTGCACACCCATGCTATCGACTCCCCTTCGGCGGACGCTGGTTAATCACTTGATTGACTTCTGTGCCAGTAGGGTATCAGATGCGGCCGCCGGGAGAGAGCGTAGTCGCCGTGCGCGTGAGGACCAGGCGGCGAAGGGAGCCACCGCGCCGATACGGACTCGTCTGCGCCTCGGCGGGAATCTCATGAGCATGGAAGACAGACCCAAGCGCGTGAACATCAAGGACGTGGCGCGCCTCGCCGGCGTGAGCCCGACGACGGTGTCACACGCCCTGGGCGGCCAGCGACCGGTGTCGGAGGCCACGCGCAAGCGCGTACGGGAGGCCGTCGAGCAGCTCGGCTACCGCCCGCACCCCGGGGCCCGCAGCCTCAAGGCGAGCGGCACGGGCGTCGTCGCCCTCTGCGCCGTCAACGCGAAGTCCAGTTCTTCGCTGGCCAATCTCGAGTACTACTTCCGCCTCATCCAGAGCGTCACCGAGGTGGCCCACGAGGAGGGATACGCCCTCGTCGTGGTGCCCAGCGACGGCAGTCACCTGTACTGGGAGCGCCTCCTGGTGGACGGCGCGATCATCGCCGACCCCTGGCAGGACGACGTCAACATCGCGTTCCTGCGCGGCCAGGGGCTGCCGTTCGTCACCATCGGCCGGCCCCCGGAGGACCCCGAGCACGGCTACTGGGTGGACGACGACGTCGTCGCGGAGACGCGGGCGATGCTCGACCACCTCGCCGGCCGCGGGGCCGATTCCATCGCGCTGGTCTCCTGGGAGACCAGCGACTACTGGACGCAGACCGGGCTGCGGACCTACCGCGAGTGGTGCGGCGAGCGCGGGATCGCGCCGCGCATCGAGGAGGTACGCGAAGAGGACGACGAGCCCCTCACGGCCGCAGCCTCGCGGCTGCTCGAGGGGCCGGGGCGCCCCGACGCGGTGTACGGGCTGTACGAACTGCCGGCGATCGCGGTGGTGCGGCGGGCCGGCGAGCTCGGCATCAAGGTGCCGGAGCAGCTGCTCGTCGCCGGCCCCGGCGACTTCGGCCTCGCAGTGAAGACCTCGCCGGCGATGACGACCCTGGAGTACGATGTCGAACGCCAGGGCCGCGAGGCGGCGTGCATGCTCATCCAGCTCATCCGCGGCCAGACCGTCGACCAGCCGCGCATGATCATCCCCTTCTCCATCGCCGAGCGCGAGTCCACGCGGCGCTGACCTGACCGAACGCCGGCTGGACCCGAGCCGGATGCTCTGACGCGGGCGTCCCGGCGCCCTTGACGGCGACTCGCGCGCGCGTGGTGCCCGTGTGGACGCGCTCACAATCTCACGGCTATACTTGAGCCACCCAAGTGGGCCGTTGAGTCTGTGGTCACCCCACTCGTTTCTGGGACCGCCGTGTAGTCGCAAAGGAGTGCGTATGTCGGGTTCACCGCCCAAGTCCACCGGTGCTGCACTGGTCGTGGGAGGCGGCGTCGCGGGCATCCAATGCTCGCTCGACCTTGCCGAAGGAGGGTACAAGGTCTACCTCGTCGAGCGGTCCCCGGCCCTCGGCGGCCACATGGCCCAGCTCGACAAGACCTTCCCCACCAACGACTGTTCCATGTGCACCCTGTCGCCCAAGCTGGTCGAGGCGGGGCGGCACCTCAACATCGACGTCATCACCAACTCGGAGCTGACCGGCCTCGAAGGCGAGCCCGGCAGCTTCACCGCCAACGTCTTCCACCACGCCCGCTTCGTCGACCCCGACATCTGCACCAGCTGCGGCGAGTGCTCGCCCGTCTGCCCCGTCACGGTCGCCGACCCCTACAACGAAGACCTGGGCGAACGCAAGGCGATCTACAAGCTGTACCCGCAGGCGATCCCGAACACCTACGCCGTCGAGAAGAAGGGCTATGCGCCGTGCAAGTCGGCCTGCCCGGTCGAGACGTCGGCCCAGGGCTACATCGCCCTCATCGCCGAGGGGCGCTTCGAGGACGCCTACCGCGTCGCGTCGGAGCCCAACCCCTTCCCCTCCGTCTGCGGCCGCGTCTGCGCGCACCCGTGCGAGACCGCCTGCTCCCGGGGCTCCGTCGACGACCCCATCTCCATCGCCAGCCTCAAACGGTTCGTGTGCGACGTCGCGGCGCCGCAGGAGCCCCCCGAGCCTCTGCCCGTGACCAACGACGAGAAGGTCGCCATCATCGGTGGCGGCCCCTCCGGACTGCCCTGCGCCCGCGACCTTGCGCAGCTCGGGTACGCGACCACCGTGTTCGAGGCGCTGCCGGTCGCCGGCGGCATGCTGCGGGTCGGCATCCCCGACCACCGCCTGCCCCGCGAGGCCCTGCAGCGCGAGATCGACCTGATCACCGCGCTGGGCGTCGACCTGCGGCTCAACCAGCGCGCCGGCGCCGACTTCACCGTCGACTCGCTCCTGAGACGACGGGTACTACTGGCCGTGTACCTGGCGACCGGCCTGCAGACCAGCGCGCCGGCGCCGGTCAAGGGCGACGACCTCGACGGCTGCCTCAAGGCCGTCGAGTTCCTGCAGCGCGGCCAACCTCGACGACCCCATGACCGTCGGCGACCGCGTCGTCGTCATCGGCGGCGGCGACGTGGCGTTCGACACGGCCCGCACCGCCTCTCGCCTCACCTCACGAAACGGCAACGCGCCCGAGGTACGATCGCCTACCGGCGTTCCGCAGCCGAGATGCCGGCGAGTCCCGAGGAGCTCGAAGAGGGCTGGCCGAGCAGATCCGCATCGAGTACCTCGTCGCGCCCGACGAGATCCTCGGCAGCGACGGCAAGGTCGCCGGCATCCGGCGCAGAAGATGCAGCTGGGCGAGCCCGACGCCCAGGGCCGCCGCCGCCCCGAGCCGATCCCCGGCGACCAGGTGGAGCTGGCGTGTGACACCGTGATCTTCGCCATCGGCCAGGCGATCGTCGAGGACTTCTGCGCCGGCGTCGACGGGCGTCGAGGTCGAGCGCGGCGCGGTCAAGATCGACGCCGACACCCTCGCCACCAGCCGCCCCGGCGTGTTCGCCGGCGGCGACGTCGCCCCGACCGGCCCGCTCACCGCGATCGAGGCCGATCGCCGCCGGGCGCAAGGCCGCCGCGACCATCCACAACCACCTGCGCGGTGAGACGCTCCTCACGCTCGGGCCGACCCGCTGCCCGAGGCGCAGCCGGACGACGCCGTGCTCGCGGCGACGCCGCACGTGTCGCGCGTCGCGATGCCGCAACTCGACGGCGCCGAGCGCCGGCGGTCCTGGGCCGAGGTCCGCAAGGGCTACACCGCCGAGCAGGCCGTCGCCGAGGCCAAGCGCTGCCTGCAGTGCGCCGTCTGCTCCGAGTGCATGGAGTGCGTGCGCGCCTGCGGCCCCGGCGCGCTCGTGCACGACGAGCGCGACCGCGAGCTGGAGCTCGAGGTCGGCGCCGTCGTCATGGCCACCGGCTACGACCTCTCCACCCCCGGTCCCAACAGCGAATACGGCTACCAGCGCTACCCCAACGTGCTCTCGGCGCTCGAGTACGAGCGCATGCTGAGCGCCAGCGGCCCGACGATCGGCGCGGTGCAGCGCCGCAACGACGGCAAGCACCCCAAGAAGATCGCCTTCATCCAGTGCGTCGGCTCGCGCGACCAGGAGCACGAGTACTGCTCCAGCGTGTGCTGCAGCTTCGCCAACAAGCAGGCGATGCTGACCATCGACCACGAGCCCGACTGTGAGCCCACCGTCTTCCTCATGGACATGCGCGCCCAGGGCAAGGGCTTCGACGCCTTCTACCAGCGCGCGATCGACAAGGGCGTCGCATTCATCCGCTCGAGGCCCTCCTACATCAAGGAAGACCCGCTGACGCGCGACCTGCTCATCAGCTGGGAGGACGAGGCCGGCAAGATGCACGAGACACGCTACGACATGGTGGTGCTCTCGGCCGGCCTGGAGCCTGCGCGCAAGGCGCAGGAGGCGGCCGGTCACGTCGGCGTGGCGCTCAACCGCCACGGCTTCTGCCAGCTGCACGAGTTCAACCCGCTCGAGACCAGCCGCAAGGGCGTGTTCGTGGCCGGTCCGTTCAGCGAGCCCAAGGACATCCCGGACAGCGTCGCCCAGGCCTCGGCCGCCGCGGCGCAGGTCATGACCGGCCTCGCCGACTCGCGCGGCACGCTCACCGTGGACAAGGAGTACCCGGACGAGAAGAGCGTCGTCGGCGAGGAGCCTCGCGTCGGCGTGTTCGTCTGCCACTGCGGCAGCAACATCGCCGGCGTCATCGGCGTGGAGAGCGTCGCCGAGTACGCCGGCAACCTGCCCGGCGTCGTGTTCTCGACCGACACCATGTACACGTGCTCCTCGGACAGCCTCACGCTCATCCGTGAGGCCATCGAGGAGCATGACCTGAACCGCGTGGTCGTCGCCAGCTGCACGCCGCGCACGCACGAGCCGATCTTCCAGGACACCCTGCGCGAGGCCGGACTCAACCCGTTCCTCTTCGAGATGGCCAACATCCGCGACCAGGCGAGCTGGGTGCACGCCAAGGAGCCGGAGAAGGCCACGCAGAAGGCCAAGGAGCTCGTCCAGATGAGCGTGGCCCGGGCCCGGCTCCTCGAGCCGCTCTACAAGGTCGACGTACCGCTCACCCACACCGCCGTCGTGGTCGGCGGCGGCGTGGCCGGCATGACGGCGGCCTCGGCGCTCGGCGACATGGGTCACGAGGTGCACCTGGTCGAGCGCAGCCAGAAGCTGGGCGGCTTCGTCCTGAACCTCGGCGTGACCACCAAGGGCAACGACCCGGCGCAGCTCGTCAAGGACCTCGAGCAACGGCTGGTCGACAACCCCAACGTCAAGATCCACCTCGAGTCCGAGCTGGCCGACTTCCACGGCTTCATCGGCAACTTCTCGAGCGTCATCGCCGACAAGGACGGCAAGCGCACACCGGTCGACACCGGCGTCGTCGTGGTCGCCACCGGCGGCGTCGAGGACCGGCCGGAGGGGCTGTACGGCCTCGGCTCCGGCCAGAAGGTCGTCACCGGGATGGAGCTCGAGCGCATGCTCAAGGAGGACGACCCGGCGCTCAAGGACGTCAGGTCCGCCGGGTTCATCCTCTGCGCCGGCTCGCTGGACGAGACGCACCCCTACTGCTCGCGCACCTGCTGCCAGCAGAGCGTGCGCAACGCCATCGCCCTCAAGGAGCAGGACCCGAGCCGGCCGGTCTACGTCTGGTTCAAGGAGATCCGTACCTACGGCCTGCTCGAGGAGTACTACACCCGGGCGCGTGAGCTCGGCGTCATCTTCACGCGCTACGACAACGACACGCCGCCGCAGGTCAGCGCCAACGGCACCGTGAGCCTCAAGGCGCGTGACCCGTACCTGGGCCGCGACATCGAGTTGCCGCTCGACCTGCTGGTGCTGGCCACGCCGACGGTGGCGCCGGAGGGCGCGAGCGACCTGAGCAAGCTGCTCAAGGTGCCGCTCACGGCCGACGGCTTCTACCTCGAGGCGCACGTCAAGCTGCGCCCCGTGGACTTCTCCTCGGAGGGGATCTTCCTCTGCGGCTCCGCCCACTACCCCAAGAGCATCGAGGAGACGATCTCCCAGGCCTACGCCGCCGCGGGCCGCGCCGCCGCCATCCTGGCCAAGCCGGCGCTCAAGGCCGGCGGCGTCGTGGCGGAGGTCGACCAGGACAAGTGCGCAGCCTGCCTCACGTGCGTGCGCGTCTGTCCCTACGACGTGCCGATCATCGACCCCGAGACCAAGAAGGCCAAGATCGAGGCGGCCGCGTGCCAGGGCTGCGGGGTCTGCGTGAGCGAGTGCCCCGTCAAGGCGATCGCACTGCACCACTACACCGACGCGCAGGTCTTCGCCAAGGAAGAGGCGCTGTTCATGGAGGTGAGCTGACATGGCGGACGCCGAGGTGAAGACGGCGGCCGAGGGCGAGGCGCCCGAGGCCGTCGACGAGGCGCCGAAGAAGCCTGTCGACCCCGACTTCGAGCCCGAGATCATCGTGTTCGCGTGCCACTACTGCGCGTACGCCGCCGCCGACCTGGCCGGCAGCATGCGCCTGCAGTACCCCTCGAACATCCGCATGATCAAGCTGCCGTGCACCGGCAAGCTGGAGGTCATCCACCTGCTCAAGGCCATCGAGGCCGGCGCCGACGGCGTGTACGCCGCCGGCTGCATGGAGGGCGAGTGCCACTACCTCAAGGGCAACCTGTGGGCGCGCAAGCGCGTGAACCACGTCAAGACCCTGCTCGAAGAGGTCGGCATCGAGCCCGAGCGCGTGGAGATGTACAACATGTCGTCGGCCATGGGCGCCAAGTTCGCCGAGGTCGCGACCGAGTTCACCGAGCGCATCAAGGCGCTCGGGCCCAACCCTGTGAAGCGCGAAGGCGTGGACGTGCATGCCGCCGCCCGCGACGCGCTCGGCGGCGTGGTCATGCCCGACGAACCCGCTCAGCCCGTCGCCACCAGTGAGGAAGGACACGCAGAATGATCACCGCCGAACGCAAACCCCTCGACGAGATCCTCGCGCTCGTCGGCGACAGGAAGAAGGTCCTCGTGGCCGGATGCGACACCTGTGTCGCCATCTGCCTCACGGGCGGCGAGAAGGAGGCCGAGATCCTGGCCAGCGAGCTGCGGATCAAGGCCGAGCAGGACGGCCGTGAGGCCGACATCGAGCACACGGCGGCGATCCGCCAGTGCGAGTGGGAGTACCTCGACATGATCGCCGACAAGGTCAACGACGCCGACATCGTCGTCAGCATGGCCTGCGGCATCGGCATCCAGAGCATGGCGGAGAAGTTCTCGCCCCGGCTCGTCGTGCCGGCGGTGAACACCAACATGCTGGGCATGCCTCAGGAGCACGCCGTGTGGCTCGAGCGCTGCGGCGCCTGCGGCGACTGCGTCATCGGCGAGACCGCCGGCATCTGCCCCGTCGTGCGCTGCAGCAAGAGTCTCATGAACGGGCCGTGCGGCGGCTCGCACGACGGCCTCTGTGAGGTCACCACTCCTGAGAAGGAGAACATCGACTGCGCCTGGCACCTGATCTGGGAGCGCCTCAAGGAGCAGGGCCGCGAAGACCTGATGATCAAGAACCGGCCGCCGAAGAAGTGGAACCTCAGCAGTTCCGGCGGCCCACGGAAGATGGTGCGTGAGGAGGCGAAGCCGGTATGAGCGGTATGTCTTCGTTGTCCCGCTCGTGTACGCCGGAAAGGGGAGCGTCATGACCGCCACCGAGTACAAGGCTGGCACGAACCTCGAGAAGATCTTCAGCGAGGGCAAGTTCGCGGTCACCGGCGAGTGTGGTCCGCCCAAGAGCGCCGACGGCAGCGTCATCGCCGGCAAGGCCGAGATGCTCAAGGGCTACGTGGACGCCGTCAACATCACCGACAACCAGACGGCCGTCGTCCGCATCGCCTCCCTCCCGTCCGCCATCACCGTGCAGCAGCAGGGTCTCGAGGCGATCATGCAGATGACCTGCCGCGACAGGAACCGCCTCGCCATGCAGGCCGACATGCTCGGCGCCCACACGCTGGGCGTCCACAACGTGCTCTGCCTCACCGGCGACCACATGAGCTTCGGCAACCACCCCGAGGCCAAGGGCGTGCACGACCTCGACGCCATCACCCTCATCCAGATGCTCAAGGACATGCGCGACGAGAAGAAGTTCCAGTGCGGCGACGAGATGGACGTGGCGCCGAAGTTCTACATCGGCTGCGCCGAGAACCCCTTCGGCGACCCGTTCGAGTTCCGCAGCATCCGCCTGAAGAAGAAGATCAACGCCGGCGCCGACTTCATGCAGACGCAGTGCATCTTCAACGTCCCCAAGTTCAAGAAGTGGATGGAGGAGGTCCGCGCCGAGGGCCTGCACCAGGAGATCAAGATCATGGCCGGCCTCACGCCGCTCAAGGGCGTCGGCGGCGCCCGGTACATGAAGAACTTCGTGCCGGGCATGGACGTGCCGGACGAGATCGTCGAGCGCATGGCCGGCGTGGAGAAGGGCCCCGCCTCGCACGCCGAGGGCAAGAAGCTCGCCGTCGAGATGATCAAGGAGCTGGCCGAGGTCGAAGGCGTCGCCGGCGTCCACATCATGGCCGTCGAGTGGGAAGAAGCAGTGCCCGAGATCGTGGAGGCGGCCGGCCTCATGCCGCGTCCCACGGTCGCCTAGGAGGCGCGCATGACCACCTGCACACCGAGTCCGTCGCTGAGCCGACAGGTCACCGCCGGCTGCGACGAGAACGCCAACAAGTGCTACCAGTGCAAGAAGTGCACCTCCGGGTGCCCCGTGGCCCGCTACGCGGACATGCACCCGGCGATGATCATGCGCGCCGTGCAGCTCGGGCAGTACGACATGATCTTCGACGACCGGTTCATCTGGCTGTGCACCGGGTGCGAGACCTGCACCACCCGGTGCCCGCAGGGCATCGACATCGCGACGATCATGGACGAGCTCAAGATCATGGCGCGCAAGCAGGGCCGCATCCCGGCGGACACGCCGTCGGCGGCCATGCTCAAGCTCAACTACGACTCGTTCGTCCGCTGGGGCCGGATGTGGGAGGTCGAACTTCTCACGCTCGACATCCTCAAGCGGCCGAGCAGCGCGAAGAACTGGTTCACGCTCGGCCCCAAGATGCTGCTCAAGGGCAAGGTCAACCCGACCCTCAAGCGCGGCGACACGCAGGCCATGAAGCGCATGGTCGCCACCGCCGACAGCATCACCAGGGCCCGTGAGGCGCGCAACGCGACGGCGCAGGGAGGCCAGTCATGAGTAGTCCCCGCAGGCAGACTACCGAGGGGGGCACCGAAGGCGCACCGCTCACGAAGACGCTGGCCTACTACCCCGGCTGCTCGCTGCACGGCACGTCCGCCGAGTTCGACGCGAGCTTCAAGGCCACGGCCCGGGCGCTCGACCTGGTGCTCCAGGAGATCCCGGGCTGGGAGTGCTGCGGCAACACCGCGGCGCACTCCATCAACCGCCTGCTGAGCGTGGCCCTGCCGGTCAACGAACTCGCCAAGGTCGAGCAGGACATGAAGCTCGACGCCGTGGCCGTCCCCTGCGCGGCGTGCTACAGCCGCTTCAAGACCGGCGCTCATGAGGTCGAAGAGAGCGAAGAGACCGCGGCCGACGTGCGTGCCGTGGTCGGCCGCGCCTACAACGGCGGCGTCGAGGTCGACAACCTCATCGACGTCTACCACGACGCCGTGGGGATCGAGGAGCTCACCGCCAAGGTGACCAGGCCGTTCGCCGGCCTCAAGGTCGCCTGCTACTACGGCTGCCTGCTCACGCGGCCGCCCAAGGTCACGCTCGCCGACGACCCCGAGTACCCCACGCACATGGACGAAGTCGCCAAGGCCATCGGCTGCGAGCCCGTGGACTGGAACTACAAGACCGACTGCTGCGGCGCCTCGCTGGCGCTCACCGAGCAGGGCATCGTCGACGACCTCGTCGGCCGCATCCTCGCCGACGCCAAGGCGAGCGGCGCGGAGGCCGTGATCGTCGCCTGCCCCCTGTGCCAGGTGAACCTGGACGGGCGGCAGGTCGAGATCGCCAAGAAGGACGCCGGCTGGCAGGGCATCCCCGTGGTGTTCCTCAGCCAGCTCGTCGGCCGGGCGATCGGCATCGACGACAAGACGCTCGGCCTCACCAAGCACCTCGTGGACATCACGGCGGTGATGGCGTAGCCCATCGCTCCGCCGTCACGCCGGCACACGCCGGCACGCGAGCAGCACACGAGGGGCGCCGCATCCGCGGCGCCCCTCGTTGCGTACGGGCGCCTGCTTGCCTGCCGCAGCAAGTCGCGTAGAGTGCATACGGGACGCAAGAAGGGAGCAGCAATGGACGAGTCGCAGGCCCAGCCGCACGGATCACACACAGAGGAGCCCGAGCCGCAACCGCGGGCCGACTCGCCGGCCGCGGCGAGCGATGTCGTCGCCGGCGGCCGCGCACTGCTCGTGTACGCCACCAGGCACGGCTCGACGCGAGAGGTGGCGGACGCGGTCGCCGAGGAGCTCGGCAGTTCATTCGCCGAAGTCGACGTGCGTGAGGCCAAGGCGGCGCCGCCCCCGGCCGGGTACGACGCCGTAGTCGTCGGCGGGCCGATGATCATGGGCTGGCACAGGGATGCCCGCAAGTACCTCAAGCGGCACAAGGACCAGCTCGGCGCTGTGCCGTTCGCGGTCTTCGTCACCGCGGCGTCGCTCACAGAAGACGGCGTCGACGCCGTGCGCGGCATGCCGATCGCAAAGGACCCCTGGCTCGTCAAGAAGCCGCGGAACGCGGAGAAGCTGAGCCGCAAGGAGCGCTACGCCCTGCCGCGGCACTACATCGGCGACATCCTCGAGGACTGCGAGCCGGCACAGCCGCGCGCCGCCGCCGTGTTCGCCGGCTCACTCGATCTCACGACGATGAACGTCTTCGAGAAGCTCTTCGTGCTGCTCGTCATCGGCGCGACGCCGGGCGACGGCCGCCACTTCGAGTTCGTGCGCGAGTGGGCAGCCGGGTTGAACGAGAAGCTCGCCGGCTAAGAGAGGGTGCTGCCCTCGCGCACGAAGAGCAGCAGCACCAATGCCACGGCCGCCGAGCCGGCCATCGTCCACCATGCCTGCGGGTACGAGCCGGTGCGGTCGACGATGGAGCCGAAGAGCGGCGGCCCGATGAAGATGCCGACGTTGAAGAACGCGGCGGAGACGCCGGCGGCCGCGCCGGCGGCTCTGTCTCCCCCGGTCTCGCCGGCGAGCGTGCCCATGAGGCCGCCCCAGCCCACCGCGCCGAAGCCGAGCAGGAACAGGGCGCCCCACAGCAGCCACGTGTGCCCCGGCTGGAGCAGCGCGAGGGCCACGCACGAGAGGCCGGCGAGGGCGCCCATGCCCAGCAGCGCCGGCACGCGGCGGCGGCGGAGCGGGCGGTCGCTGACGAACCCGCTCAGGGGCTTGCCGACGGCGCCGGCGAACTGGCAGAAGGCCAGCATGCCGGCGGCCACCGCCACGCTGTAGCCCCAGTCGCTGCTCAGGAACAGCACCAGGTGGGCGAGCGCGGCGAACTCGACGACGCCGAGGAAGAGCGCCGCGAGCCCCATCATCCAGATGTCGCGGGAGCGGAGCACGGCGGCGAAGCCGGACCGCACGACCGCTCTGTCGGTCTGCTCGTCGCCCGTCACCGCCGGCAGACCCTGGTCGATCTCGGAGACCGGCAGCGGCGGCGCCGCCCGGCCTGACCACTCGTCCGGCCGCGGATCGCGATACAGGACCACGGCGACCACGCAGACGAGGAACGCCAGGCCGGCGGCGAAGACGAACCCGGCCTGCCAGCCGTACGCGACCGCCAGCCACGGCATGACGGCGGCGCCCAGCATGCCGCTCACGTTGACGGCCGACTGGTTGACGCCCACGGCCGTGGCCCGCTCCCGCGGCGGGAACCAGAGCATGATCGCCTTGACGGCCGTCGGGTAGATGAACCCGCAGCCCAGCCCCGAGGCGGCGAGCAGGAGCAGCATGGTGCCGTAGCTCGGCGCCAGCGCCACGGCTCCGATACAGAGGCCGGTGATGACGGTGCCGGTGAGCAACGCCCGGCGCACGCCGATGCGGTCCACGAGCCAGCCGGCGAAGATGAGCGTCGGCGCGTAGGCGACGGCCGTGGCGCTGGTCAGCCCGCCGATCTGCGCGTTGCTCAGGTCGAACGCGTCCTTGAGGAACGGGGCGAGCGGCCCGACGCAGAGGCGCGAGAGGAACACGACCAGGTACGCGCACCAGACCACCGCGAGGGCGACGAACCGGTACCGCGAGAGCGGGAGCGCGGCCGTGGGCGCAGGCGCGAGCAGCCCGGTGGTGGTGGAGGAGGGTCCCATCGCGCCGATTCTATCGAGTCGGACCGAGCCGGCGGCAACGGCGGTCGCGCTGGCTCCCAACGGCGGTCGCGCTGGCTTCTGCGATTCCGATGTGATATCACTTCGGTATCGCAACATGTGTGGCCGCGCGAGACACGGGCGGGGCGGGACCTGGCCGGCGCCGGCCCCCGAGGGGGAGCAATGTCGAGCAAACAGAACTGCTCCGCGTGACCCCGACCGGGCCGAGGTCGAGAGGCGGGCCGCCGACGAGCTCCGCAGCGTCAACGCGCAGGTGGAGTACATCCTGCGCGACGCGGTGCGGAGGCGGCGCGGCGGCCGGGCCCAGGCAACGACCCCGGAGGCGCGCGTGATGAGCGGCTGGCCGATGCTCGCCGCGATCGGCTGCCTCGGTACCTCGAGCTCGGCGCTGCTTCGGTGACCTCGTCGCCCTGGACGGCCTCACCTTCAGCGTCCCGGCCGGCTGTCTTCTACTTCCTCGTTCCCAACGAGGCCGGGGCCACCGCCTGCGCGCCGTGGCCGGCGTGTCGCACCGGACGCCGGTGGCTCCGCTGGCGCGGCGCGCCCTTGGACGCGGCCGCGCGCCGCGCGTTCGGCTACATGCCGGAGGAGCGCGGCCTCTACCCCGGCATGCTCGTGCTCGAGCAGCTGGTCTACCTCGGCCGCCTGTACGGGTTGACGGCGGCCGAGGCGCGGTCCTCCGACGCGCGAGTGGACTGGAGCGGCTCGGTATCGCCGACAAGCGCGACCGCAAGATCGAGACGCCTGTCGCAGGTCAACCAGCAGCGCGTGCAGCTCGCCGCGGCGCTCGTGCACGCGCCCGAGCTGCTCGTCCTGGACGAGCCGTTCGCGGCCTCGACCCTGTGGCGTCGACGACATCAGCGCCGTGCTTGCGGAGCGCGCGGCCGCCGGCGCCACCCGCTTCTCGAGCCACCAGCTCGACCTGGTGCTAGGACACCTGCGAGGCGGTGGCGATCATCCACCGCGGGCGGCTGGTCGCGCTGGGGCGCCTCACCGACCTGCGCCGGGGCGGCAAGGCGCGGCTCGCGGACGCGTCGCCGGGGTCCGGAGGGCCGGTGGGACTCCGGGCTCGACGCGGCCCGGGTCACGAACGTCTCCTGCGGTACAAGGTCCCTGGCGCCCGCACGCTGGGCGGACGCTCAAGGTCCACGAGCAAGCGCGGCCACGGACCGGTCGACACTCGGCTTCGAGACCGCCGCCTCTCGGAGGTCTTCGTGAGGCGGTCGGCGCCGACGCCGACGAGCTGGACCGGGCGGCGCGGGCGGATCGCGGCTCCGCAGGCGTAGGAGGCGCGGCGTCGTCAGCTCCTGGGCGGGCATCACATGGCTGATCGCGGTACGCGAGCTGCGCGAGGGCGCTCGCTCGCCGTCGTTCCGCATCGACACCCTGCTGCACGTCGCGGCCGTGGCGGCCGCGATCCTCATCCCGGCAGCGCTGCAGCGAGACGAGACGGTCGAGAAGGTCGGCGTCGTCGGTCCCGGGCCGACCGCCGCGTTGACGGTGCGCGTCGCGGCGCGCATCGCGGACACGGACGTCGAGACGGTCGCGTGGGAGCGTCGCGGAGGCGAGGGCTCGCTGCGGGCCGGCGGGTGGGCGTCGAGCTCGTCTCCGGCCGTGAAGTGCTCATCCCTCGCACCCCCTACGCGGATCGCCCACCGGGTCGAGGCTCACGCCCTGGCGCTCGCCGGAGGCCTGGTGAGAGCGGCGGGACGGCGGCGGCGCCGACGCCTGCCGAGTGGCGATCCCGGAGTTCAGCGCGCCGATCACCGGACTGAACGTGCGACTGACGAGCCAGGCCGCCTCATGGTCAGCTACATGCTCATCGTCGTCTACGGCGTGCGGATCACGATCGTGTGAGCCAGGTCAAGGCCAGCCGGTCGTCGAGGTGCTGCTCGCCGCCGTGCGCCCCTCGCAACTCCTGCTCGGCAAGGTGCTCGGCTTGGGCCTGCTCGCGCTCAGCCAGGCGCTGGCGACCCTCGTCACCTTCGTCGTCCTCGGCGTCGCTGTGGGCTCGAGCCTGATCCGGGGCGCCGCATTGAGGTCGTCGCCGTCGGCGCCCTGTCGATCCTGGTCGGCTACGCCTTCTACTGCACCGCCTACGCAGCCGCCGGGTCGCTGGTCACCACGCCGTCGGACGGCCAGACCGCCTCATGCCCGTGCAGCTCCCCCTGATCGCCTCGTACTTCCTCACGTTCTCGGTGCTCTACGGCGAGAGCGTGTACCGCTTCGACTGGTTCCTCGCGTTCTTCCCGCGACCGCGCCGGTATCCATGACCGTGCTCGTCGCCCTGGGCGTGGCTCAGCCCTGGCAGGCCGGTCGGCGCTGTCGAGACCGCCGACGAGAGGAAGCGCTGAACGGCAGGCGACAGGACCCTCTCGCGGATGCTGACGGCACCGCACGGCTGATCTGCCGTGACTCACGGGTCCCGGCTGCAGCCGAGATGCCAGGCGACCTGCGGCGGGAGGTCAGCCGTCCACAGACCCACCGGCTTCTGCTCGCTCCTGTTCTTCAAGTTCGGCCGCCACGCGGTCGAGGCCCCGCGCGAGGGTCAGCTCGCGCCAGCGCACGGCTCAGCCGCAGACGACCCCGTTCACGCTGCGCCACGGGGCGCGCCGCTCCGCGAGGCCGCGCTCGGCGGCACGCTCACGCTCCCCGTCGTAGTGCTCTGTCATTCTCGCTCCTCAGTCTGTCGGCGGCTGCTCGAGCCGGTGCTCACGCCGTTTGTCCGGGCAATTGATCCCGGTCCCACTCCGAGGGCGTGTAGACACACCCCGGCTCACCGCCGACGGCGAACAGTGCAGTGCCCGGCTCACCGGCCACGGCGCCCCGCATGCTCTTGGGGTCCGGGACATACACGAACGTCCCCGCCGGCGCATCGAACTCGTCCCCGTCCACCTTGAACCGCGCCAGGCCGGTCACCACCAGGTAGAGCTCCTCGTGCCGGGTGCCGGAGTCGGGATCCTCGGTGTGGTCTTCGGTGAGCACGTCGCCCTCGTTGGGCGCGCGGAACAGATTGGTGCCGAACGAGCCGATCGAAAAGAAGCGGCGGATCGGCTTCCACTCAGTCTTCGGCGCCCATTCGTAGGGGATGCTGGGGATGTCGTCGATGCTCGCAGCTACGTACTTGCCCCCCCTGTCGAGAGCGCTCATGAGCCTCGACCTCCTCCTTCGCTTGATCGTGTGCGGCGGTCCGGCGCAGGCCTGCGCCGCCTCATCGTGCGGGAACCTCGAGTTCCGGGTCGTCCGCCTCTGCGCCGGGCGGGTTCGGTGACGTCTCCGCCGGGAGATCGGTCGCACTCATCTCCCAGAAGATGCGTTCATCAAGCTTCTCCCCGGGCTCGACCACGATGAACTCCTCGTCGTGCGGACCGCGAATGAGCTTCTCGAGCAGGCGCAGTGAGCCCACAAGGCGCGCGATGGGCAGCCCGTAGAACTCGGCCACCATATCGACGTACTCCTGCGCCTTCGCGAGGTCGTACGTGCCTGTGTCGATGACGGCCACACGCGTGTACGCCTCAAGGATCATGTGGGCGACCATGCGCGACTTCTCCTCCCCCATGCGAGGGATCATCTTGAGGTACTCGCGGTACGGATCCTCGAGTTCCTCGATCCAGCCGCGCGTGTAGTAGTACGTCCCGGGGTGCTCCTCGAACTCTCGAAGGTAGGCGCGCCGGGAGCCGAGCAGCAGGGCGATGCAGTCGTCGCTGGCGGGAAGCACGAGCCGGTGCGGTCCCGCTACCAGCCCGGCGGTACCGTTGGAGCACCTGCCGTAGGCGAGCAGGATCGTGCAGGCGCCCGGTGTCGCCGCGATACGCTCGTTGATCTTCTCGCGCAAGACGTCCGGAGTGTCGTGCAGAAACCCTTCAAGGTACTCTGCGGGGATGTCGCCGCGAAGTGCTTCGACCTCGTCTCTGATGGTGCTGCAGGCGATGATCTTGTACGTCGTCATGAGGAGAGATTCCGTCCCTTCTCGAACGGCCGGTCGCGCCCGCGCGTCGCTGTCGCGTGCTCGTCGGGGACGCCCGGCGGTATCGTGAGCATCCTTAATGATAGGCGGTAATCCGCAGAACGCCAGCCCGGAATCACCCCGCCGTGGTCACGCCGTCCAGACCCTCACCCCGAGCGGTCCGTCGCGCCTGAGACGGCGTGACGATTGCCCGTGGCTCCCCGGACACTAGAGCGATACGGTGAAGCGAGACGCGTCGCGCGAGCGCGCCTCGAGGAGGCGGAGATGGAAGAGCTGGCGCCCGGGATCTACCGCTGGACGGCGCCGCATCCCGAGTGGCGGCCCCAGACCGAGGAAGTCGAGTCATACGCACTGGTGACCGGCGAAGCGCTGCTGCTGGTCGACCCGCTGCTGCCGGCGGACACCGACGAGCGGTGCTCCCCGCTGCTCGCCCGGCTCGAGCTGATGGCCGCGGCGGCGACGCGGGTGGAGCTCCTCGTGACCGTCCCCTACCACACGCGCAGCGTGGAGACGCTCTACGACCGCTACGCGCCGGAACGCCCCACCCGGATCTGGGGGCACGCCCTGGTGCGCAAGCGGCTGCGGCCCGAGACGCCGCTCGAGGTGGTGCCGATGGGCGCCGCCGGCACGGCGGCGCCCATCGCGAGCGGAGCCGCCGAGGCGTACACGATCGGCCGCCCGAGGCGCAGCGAGCACCCCATCTACGTGCCCACGCTGCGCGCCGCCGTGTTCGGCGACGCCGTCGTCGGCGCGGAGGGCGGCGTCCGCTTCTGGATCCTGAGCAGCGGCACAGGTGAGGCCTGGTACCGCGACGTGTTCGCGCCGACGCTCGCTCCGCTGGTGGAGCGGCCGCTCGAGCACGTGCTCGTCACGCACGGGCCGCCGGTGATCGGCGACGGGCAGCGGCAGCTTGCGCTGTGCCTCTCCTCTCCCCCGGTGCAGATGTACTGACGCGACCGGCGTTCACACGACGGCCGCCGCCGTGAGCACGGCCTCGGTCGGCCTGGCCGAGCCAGCGGCGGCCGGAGGCTCGCCCGGTACCCAGGTGTCGTGGGTGACGACGACGAACGTCTGCATGCTGAACTCCTGAGCCGCCCGGCCCCCTCGGTCTGCTGGCTCACGGTAATGTCGGTGCCGACGCCGTAGAGCGACCGTTCACGACGCGGTTGTACGATCGCGGCTGGGAGGCGGCTGAGCGCGCCTGAACGCTCCTGTGTCGTGCCGACCCCCGCTCCCGCCACGTCGTCTCCTGAAGGCCCTGCTCAGAGAACTCACAGGCGGCTCTCAGGAATCGGGGCTACACTGCGCGTGGGAGCCAGCGTCACAACGAGCGGAGGGCCGAGATGATCGAGACACCGGCAGGAGCGACGAAGGTGCTCGTCGTGGACGACGAGCAGAGCATCACCGACCTCGTGTCCATGGCCCTGCGGTACGAGAAGTTCGACGTGCGCGTGGCCAGCAACGGCCGCGAGGCCCTCGACAGCGTCGAGAGCTTCGCGCCCGACCTGGCCGTACTGGACGTCATGATGCCGGGCATCGACGGGTTCGAGGTCGCCCGGCGCCTGCGCAACCAGGGCGTCCGGCTCCCCATCCTGTTCCTGACCGCCCGCGACGCGACCGAGGACAAGGTCCGCGGGCTCACGCTGGGCGGCGACGACTACATGACCAAGCCGTTCAGCGTCGAGGAGCTGGTGGCGCGCATCCGCGCCATCCTGAGACGCGTGCAGCCGGCCGCCGAGAGCCAGAGCCGGCTCGCCTTCGCCGACCTCGAGCTGGACGAGGACACCCACGAGGTGCGCCGCGCCGGGCGCGAGATCGAGCTCACGGCGACGGAGTTCAAGCTCCTCCGCTACCTGATGCTCAACGCGCGCCACGTGCTGAGCAAGGACCAGATCCTCGACCACGTGTGGAACTACGACTTCGGCGGCAACGCCAACATCGTCGAGACCTACGTGAGCTACCTGCGGCGCAAGATCGACGCCGAGGGCGCGCCGCTCATCCACACCGTGCGCGGCGTGGGCTACAGCCTGCGCCTGCCCAAAGACTGATGCCCGTAGAGCCACGCAGAAGACGGAGCGCTCTTGAGCGGCCGCCGGCCCGCAGGGCCAAGCGGCGGACGGACTGATGCCCGTAGAGCCACGCAGAAGACGGAGCGCTCTTGAGCGGCCGCCGGCCCGCAGGGCCCAGCGGCGGACGGCTCCGACGGCAGCGCCGTGACCCTGCGCACCCGTCTGCTGCTGGTCGTCCTGGCCTGCGTCGCGGCCGGCCTGCTGGTCGCGGGCGGCGCCACCTACCTCTCGCTCAAGGACTTCCTGCTGGAGCGCGTCGACGCGCAGCTCCGCGACGCGCGCGTGCCGGTGGCGATGGACCTGACCAACGACCAGACCGGCAGTCCGTTCGGGCCGGGCGCCAGCCCGGCCAACCTGCCGCCGGGCACGTACGGGCAGCTGCAGGACGCCTCGGGCGCCGTCATCAACGCCATCTCGTACTCCTACGGCGGCCAGCCTCAGCCCACCCCGGTGCTGCCGGACCGCCTCCCGCCCATCACGCAGCGCGGCAGCGTGACCTTCCACGCCGAGTCGACGGCGGGCGGCCCCGGCTTCCGCGTGCTCGAGGAGCGGATCCCCAACCGCACGGAACTCCTCATCGTCGCCATCCCCCTGCAGGAGACGCAGCAGACGCTGAACCGGCTGCTCGTCATCGAGGCCGTGGTCTCACTGCTGGTGCTGGGCGCCCTGATCGCGGCCGCCTGGCTGCTCATCAAGCGCGACCTGCAGCCGCTCGAGGAGATGGCCGAGACGGCCGACGCCATCTCCGCCGGCGACCTCTCGCTGCGGGTCGAGCCGGCCGAGCCGCGGACGGAGGTCGGCCGGCTCGGCCTCAGCCTGAACACGATGCTCGGCCGCATCGAGGTGGCGTTCGCGGAGCGCGCGGCCACCGAGGAGAAGCTGCGCCGCTTTCTCGCCGACGCCTCGCACGAGCTGCGCACGCCGCTCACCAGCATCCGCGGCTACTCCGAGGTGTTCGAGCGCGCCAAGGACGACCCCGAGGACCTCGAGCTGGCGATGCGCCGCATCGAGGAGGAGAGCAAACGCATGGGCGTGATGGTCGAGGAGCTTCTGGTGCTCGCGCGCCTCGGCGAAGGACGCGAGCCCGAGCGGCTGCCGGTGGACCTCGCGCGCGTCGTGGACGACTGCGTGAGCGACGCGCGCGCCGCCGCCCCCACCCGCGGGATCACGGTGGACCGCGCCGCGGCGGCCGACGTGCTGGGCGACGATCACCAGCTGCACCAGGTCGTCCACAACCTCCTGAGCAACGCCGTGCGGCACACCCCGCCGGAGGCCCGGATCCGCGTGATGCTGACGGCGAGCGGCGGCTACGCCACGCTCGCCGTCGCCGACGACGGCCCCGGGCTCGAGCCCGACGTGGCGGCCCGGGTGTTCGAGCCCTTCTTCCGCGCCGACAGGTCCCGGGCCCGCGAGACCGGCGGCGCCGGTCTGGGCCTCGCCATCGTCGCCGCCATCGTCGAGGCCCACCGCGGCACGGTGCGGCTCGACACCGCTCCGGGCGCCGGCTCGACCTTCACCGTCAGGCTGCCGCTGCTGGGCGCGGAGGCCTCCGGCCCGGTCTGAGCCGGCCGCCGGGCAGGCGCTGGCGGTTCGCTCCCGGCGAGTGAGGGGGAACAACCGGGTCGAGCGGCGAAAGCCAACGCGACCGCCCGATCCTCGCGGCGGCGTCCCAAGGAGGCACACATGACGCAGGGTACGGGCGGAGAGTCCAAAGGTGGCAACGGTCCTCTCATCGGCGGCGGCATCCTTCTGGCGCTGCTGCTGTTCTTCATCTTCCAGAACACCGCCGACACGACGTTCAAGTTCCTGTTCTGGTCGTTCACGTTCCCGCTTTGGCTCGGACTGCTCATCACCGCCGTGGTGGCGTTCGTGGTCGGCCAGCTCGCGCTGATGTGGCGGCGTCACAAGCGCCGCCAGGCACGCCGAGAAGGACGCTAGCCGGAAGCGCGCTGAGGTCCTCGCGCCGAAGAGACGTCGAGAACGGCGAAGAGGAGGGCCCTGCCGGCCCTCCTCTTCGTTCGAGCACCCACGAGACCCGCCGGCATGGACGGGCCCTCGGTGTCAGTCCGCCCGGCACTGCAGCCGCTCGCAACGGTCGCGCACGAACAGGCGGTACTTCTCGAGATCGCGCTCGAGCTCCGCCTGCGCCCGGCGCACCTCCACGTCCGATCCCGCGCCGCCCCTTGGCTCGTAGTCGAGGCTGACGTCTACTCTCACGAGCTGGTCACCCTCAGTGACGAAGTCGACCTTGCCGGCCTCCATGTCCTCCTCATCGATGAGCGGCTCCGCGTCGATCAGGCCTCTCGCGTACCCGCGAAGCAGGGAGTAGAGGAGGAATTCGCTCCATTCGAGGTCTGCGAACTCGAGCGGTGCCTCAACCTTCACGGACGCCTGGATCGTAGCCATCCTCCCCCCTTCATTCATGCTTGCTCCCGCCTGCTTGCGGGAGCCTCAGCGGGAGTCTGCCCTCTCCTGCGTCGCCCTGAACCGCCGGCGCGCTTGAGCAACGTCAAGAGTCGGGGGCGTTGAGCGGTGGTACTCTGAGCGCGAAGCTAATCCCAACCTTTGGAGTCGGGTATGACCACCGCGCCGCACGCACTCACGATCACGCCCAAGACCACCATCCACACGCTGCTCAAGGAATATCCGTTCCTGCTCGACTTCCTCGCCGCCTACCACCCTGAGTTCAAGAAGCTGACCAATCCGGTGCTGCGCCGGACGGTCGGACGGATGGCGACCCTGGACACGGTAGCCGAGCAGGGCAACGTGCCGCTCAATGTGCTCACGCAGGACATCGCCGCCGAGATCGAGCGCCAGACGGGCACGCGGCCGCCCATCGCCGACGTGGCCGACGCGGAGACCATCGACCCCGCGCGCCTCGAGGAACTGCACGCGATCGTCAAGGACCTGCACGCCGGCAAGACGGTGGACGAGGTCAAGCCGCGGTTCGAGGAGCTCATCCAGGACGTGGAGGCCACCGAGATCGCCGCCATGGAGCAGAAGCTCATCGAGGGCGGCGTGCCCGACAGCGAGGTCAAGCGGCTGTGCGACGTGCACGTGCAGGTGTTCGCCGACGCGCTGGCCGGCCACGAGCCCATCAGTGTGCCGGCCGGCCACCCGCTGGACACGTTCCAGCGCGAGAACCAGGCGCTGCTGCAGGTGACCGCCTCCCTGCGCAGGGTGGCGGAGGCGGTGGGCGAGCCGCCGGAGGGCGCCGCCTGGGCGCGCCTCAAGGGTGCGCTGGCCGACACGGTGGAGCGGCTCGCCGAGGTCGACAAGCACTACCTCCGCAAGGAGAACCAGCTCTTCCCCTTCCTCGAGGACCACGGCGTGGAAGGCCCGAGCAAGGTCATGTGGTCCATCCACGACGACATCCGCGACCTCGTCAAGCAGGCGCGGCAGACGATCGCCGAGGACGACGCCGCCCTGGCCGTGAGCACCTGCCTGGCCTTGGCCAAGATGGTCGACGACATGGTGACCAAGGAGGAGCAGGTCCTCTTCCCCATGGCCGTCGACACGCTGAGCGACGAGGAGTGGGTCAGGATCCGCTCGGGGGAGGACGAGATCGGCTACGCGTTCGTGGAGGGCGTGCCCGAGTGGCCGGCGCGTCCGGCGCGGACCGGCGCCGGAGCCGCGGGCGCCGCGACCGGCGTCGCCACCGGCGCCGGTCTCCAGGGCGAGGTGGCGGCCGACGCCACCGCCGAAGGCCTCCTCGACCTGCGCACCGGCGGCCTGCGGCTGGAAGAGCTCAACCTGGTGCTCGGCGTCCTCCCCATCGACTTCCAGTACGTCGACGAGCACGACCGCGTGCGCTTCTACAGCGAGGGCCACCGCATCTTCCCACGCAGCCCCGGCGTGATCGGCCGCAAGGTGCAGAACTGCCACCCGCCGCAGAGCGTGCACAAGGTGCAGCAGATCATCGACGCGTTCCGGGCCGGCGAGAAGGACACGGCCGAGTTCTGGATCGAGATGCAGGGCAAGTTCCTGCACATCCGCTACTTCGCCGTGCGCGACGAGGGCGGCAACTACCGTGGCGTGGTCGAGACGGTGCAGGACGTGACGGCCATCCGCGCGTTGGAGGGACAGCGCCGGCTGCTCGACTGGTAGACGACTTCCCGCCCTCGGACGTCGTCGTCCCGCCTGCGATACGATGACGTGTACCGGCAACCCCCGCCCCGAAGGTGGTCCCGCACATGCTGTGGAAGCGCGGCAGTCTCACGCCAGAACTCGCGGATCTCGTGTTCTCGTTCCTCCCGCTCGACCTCAGTGTCGCCGACGAGGACGACGTGCTCGTCTACTGGAAGGGGGCGACCTACAAGACGTGTGACGCCCGCTTCATCGGACGCGACGTCAGGGACTGCCATCCCGAAGAGTCGCTGGCCTGCCTCGAGGAGATCCTCCGAGCCTTCAAGGCCGGGGACAAGGACGTCGCCGAGGGCTGGCAGGAGGACAAGGGCAGGTTCAAGCGCACGCGGTACTTCGCCCTGCGCGACCACGACCACACGTACCGGGGCATCCTCGAGGTCAACGAAGACGTGACCGGCGCGCGGGCGCTGGAGGGCGAGCAGGCCCTCCCGGGCTGGTGACCGGGCGCGTGGAGGTGTGAGCAGATGACGACTCTCGTCGCCGCTACCGGGTTCAGCGCCTGGCTCCTGCTGATCGGGGCCGCCATCGCCGGGCTCGCGTTCGGCATGCTGCTCAACAGCATGATCGGCAAGAAACGCAAGAAGTAGGCGCCGGGGCTGGGGCCGGCTCCGCCGTCGCCTACCGGACGCGCTCGAAGGCGCCGCGCCGCCCGTCGAACGTGAGCAGCGTGAGCGTGACGGAGCGCGCACGGCCGCCGCGGACGTCGAAGACGGCGGCCGTGCCGGAGGCGACGTCGCGCCACACGTCGCCGTTCCACGGCACGTAGCGCAGCACGGCGCCGCGACCCAGCCGCACCGCAAGACCGTCCCCGGGACCACGGTCGACGGTGACCCGCCCGTAGTACCTGTCCTCGTACACGCCCGTGTACGTCACTCGGACCCGGGGCGCCGCGGCCCCGGGCGGCGGCACGGGCGAGAGCTGCACTCCGCGCGAGGCGGTGGAGGTGATCGTCCGGACGCCGCGCGCCAGTCTCCCCCGGCCTCGGGCGCCCATCCACGCTCGGCAAGCGCCTCCTCCTCCGCCGCCAGCCATTCCTCCCGCGGCGCGCCGAACACGGCGAAGTCGACCAGCGTCCGCGTGAGCGCGCGGCCCAGGGCAAGGCCCTCCGGGTACGCGTTGGCGAGCACCACCACGGCGACGCCTTCGTGCGGCAGCAGGGCGACGACCGCGCTCGACCCGCTCGCGAGGCCGCCCTCGGCGCCGGCGACCAGCCGGCCGTCCAGCGCGTACAGGAGCCAGCCGAGGCCGGCCGCGCGCGGGCCGCCCGGGGGAGCGTCGATGCCCGTCGCCGGCCGGAGCGTCTGCGCCAGCAGGCCTGCCGGGGCCACCCGTACGCCGGCGAGCGCGCCGCCGTTGAGCTGCAGACGGGCGAACGTGACGGCGTCGTTCAAGCTCGTGCTCACGCCCAGCGCAGGCGCGAACACGTCCTCGTCGGACGGCTCCTGCGGCACCATCGATCCGTTCAGCAGACGGTGCGGCGTGGCCGCGTCGACGGCGCGCACGAAGCCGCGCAGGTCGAGCTCCGTGGACTCCGCCCCGAGGGGCTCGAGCACCCTGGTCCGCATCAGCCGCGCCCACGACTGCCCGGTCGCGCGCTCGGCGGCCACGGCCGCGCCCGTGAACGCCGCGTCCTGGGGCGCCCAGGCCGCGCGAAAGCCGGCGGCCGGCGGCAGGTACCGCAGCCGGCGCAGGATCTCGCGGCGCGAGTGACCGAACGCGCGCAGCTCCGTGCCGGCGTACGCCGGCAGCCCGCTGCGCGCCGCCGTGAGGTCCCGGTAGGTCGCCGCCCGCGTCGCCCAGCGGTCCTCGAGCTTGAAGCCGCGCCACACGCGGCGTACCGGCTGGTCCCAGGCCAGCTCACCTTCGCCGGCCAACGCCGCCAGCAGCGTGGTCGTCCACGCGCGAGAGGCTCCTCCGAGCTGGAAGAGCGTGTCGTCGTCCACCTGGTCGGGAGCGCCCATCTCACGCAGCCCGAAGCAGCGCCGGTACATCACGGTGTCGCCGGCGACCACGGCCACCGCCGCGCCCGGCACGCCGCTGCGGGCGACCATGCTCTCGACGAACTGGTCGAAGGTCGGCACCGCGGCCCTGACCGCGGCTGCCGCCCGCACGCGCCGTACCGCAGCCGCCACGGCAGCCGCGCGGCGCCCCTGCGGCGCCCGGTCGGGCGCAGCGGGCGCCGCCCCGGGCGCCGGCGAGGGCGAGGCCTCCGGCGGCAGTGACGGCGTCACCGGCACGAGCGACGGCGCTGCCGGCGGTGTGGCGTACGGCGATGCGGAGGGAGAGCCGGACGGTGTGGGCGCGGCAGGGACGGCGGGCGCCGAGGCGAGCAACGCCGGCGCGGACGACGGCCAGGGCGAGGGCTCCGCGGCCACGCGGATGCCGCAGCCGGCCAGCAGCACCGCCGCGCCGGCCGCCGCGAACACGCCCGTGCGCCACCAGGGTGTCACCCTCAGCCTCCTCACCGCTCCCCGAGTAGTTCGCCGCCGCGCCGCCGATACCCCCGCCCCGGGCGCACGCTCCGCCGCTCAGAACGGTCGCCGGCCGGAGGGGTGTAGACTGCCCGCACGAGGGGTCTCCGGAGAGGGGGGAGCGATGTCCGGCTGCAGCCTGCGCCAAGCAGGGAGCACGTCCGCCGGCGGTGCGGGGCGCGGCCGTCGGTGACGCCGCGCGTCGAAGACCGCGACCGCCACGACCTCCAGGCCTGCATCGAGGAGATCGACGCCGCGCTGAGCGACCTGCTCGAGGGCCGCGGCGTGCGCCTCATACAGGAGTCCACCTGCTCCGGAGCGGCGCTCTCACTGGCCCACACCGTCAACGCGCTCATGCGCGTGCTCGTCGAGATCCGCGACTTCGTCCTGCCGCTCGCCAAGGGCGAGCTCTCGGCCCCGCTCCCATCCCCGGGCAACCGCCTCGCCGGTCCGCTGGTCGAGATGCACGCCCAACTCAGCCGGCTCACGCGCCAGACCCAGGAGATCGCCCTCGGCGACTACTCGCAGCGCATCGACTTCATGGGGGAGTTCTCCGAAGCGTTCAACTCCATGGTCATGCTCCTCGAACAGCGGGAGCGCGCGCTCGTCGACGAGATCGCGCTCCGCGCCCGAGCGGAGGCGGAGCTGCAGCGCGAACGCGACCTGCTGGTCGCCGGGCCCGTGGTCACGTTCCGCTGGGACGTGAGTGACGAGGGCGTGGTGCAGTACGTCTCCCCCAACATCAGCGCCTACGGGTTCACGCCGGAAGAGTTCATCAGCGGGCGCCGCACCTACGCGAGCATCGTCGACCCCGCGGACCTCGGCCGGATCAGCGAGGAGGGCAACGACAAGTCCCGCACGGGGCTCGAGAGCTGGGTGCAGGAGTACCGCATCGTCGACGCGGAGGGCGCGACCCACTGGGTCCGCGACTTCACGCACGCCGTGCGCGGCGATGACGGCGCGGTGACCGGCTACGAAGGCTACATCATCGACGTCACACCGCAGAAGGTCGCCCAGGCGGCGCTGCAGCAGCGCGAGGAACAGCTGCGCATGCTCTCGCTCACCGATGAGCTCACCGGTCTGTACAACCGGCGCGGCCTCCTGGCGCTCGGCGAGCACACGCTGCGCGTCGCGCGGCGCCGCGCGCGGGGGCTGGGCGTGATCTACGTGGACGTCGACGGCCTGCAGGCCGTCAACGACCGCTACGGGCACGCCCACGGCGACGCGACGCTGCGCGCCGTTGCCGACCTCATCCGTGCCGGCGTCCGGGAGTCGGACGTGGCAGGGCGCGTCGCCGGCGACGAGTTCGTGATCCTGGTGGAGGACGGGCCGGCCGTGACGGCCGACCTCGTGAGACGGTTGCGCGGCCGCGCCGGCCACGCCCACGGTGCCAGCAGCAGGACGCAAAGGCTCTCGCTGAGCATCGGCGCTGTCGACTGGGAGCCCGGCGAACCCGAGACGTTGCAGCAACTCATCGAGCGCGCCGACCGGCGCATGTACGACGACAAGCGGGCGCGGCGGCTCTGAGACGCCGGGTCGCCGAGGGGAGGGCAGGATGGTCGAGACGATGTCGAACGGCGTGGCCGGCACGAGGAGCGCCGAGGCCGTGCCGGAGAGCACGCAGTGGTCGCCACGGGTCAGCGGGGCGATGCTCGCGCGCCTCGCGGCGCGCGCTGCCGTCGCCCCCGGGCGCCCTTCGGCGCCGGTCGAGGCGCCCTTCACCGGCGCCGTGCTGGCGCAGGTGCCTCTGGGGGCGGCCGCCGACGTCGAGAGCGCCTGCGCGGCCGCGCGTGAGGCGCAGGTCGAGTGGGCGGCGCGGCCCGTGGCCGAGCGCGCCGCCGTACTCCTGCGCTATCACGACCTGGTGCTGGCCAACGCTCAGGAGATCCTCGACCTCATCCAGCTGGAGAGCGGCAAGGCGCGCATCCACGCGTTCGAAGAGGTCCTGGACGTGGCGATCCAGGCACGCTACTACGCCCACACCGCCGCGGGCTTCCTGCGCGAGCAGCGCAGGCAAGGCGCACTCCCGGTGCTCACGTCGACGCGCGTGTACCACAGGCCGCGGGGCGTCGTCGGCATCATCGCGCCCTGGAACTACCCGTTCACCCTGTCCATCGGAGACGCCCTCCCCGCCCTCGTGGCCGGTAACGGGGTAGTGCTGAAGCCCGACACTCAGACGCCCCTCACGGCGCTCTGGGCGGCCGGCCTGCTCGAGGAGGCCGGGCTGCCCGAAGGCCTGCTGCAGGTGGTCACCGGGCGAGGCTCCCAGCTCGGGGAGCCCCTGGTCGAGGCCGTGGACTACATGATGTTCACCGGCTCGACCGCCAACGGCCGTCTGGTCGCGGCCAGGTGCGGCGAGCAGCTCAAGGACTGCTCGATGGAGCTCGGCGGCAAGAACGCCCTCCTGGTGCTCCCCGACGCGGCGCTCTGGCGAGCCGTTCCCGGCGCGCTGCAGGGCATCACGTCGAACAGCGGTCAGCTGTGCATCAGCATCGAGCGCGTCTACGTGCACGACGCCCTCTACGACGCGTTCGTTCCCCGGCTCGCCGAGCGGATGCAGGCGGTCAGGCTCGGCTCCAGCCTCACGTTCGCCGACGACATGGGCTCGCTCAGCAGCGCCGATCAGCTCGCCAAGATCACGGCGCACGTCGACGACGCGGTGAGCAAGGGAGCAAGCGTCCTGGCCGGTGGCCGGCCGCGTCCCGACCTCGGCCCGTACTTCTACGAGCCCACGCTCCTGACCGGCGTGAGCGAAGAGATGGAGCTGTGCCGCGCCGAGACCTTCGGCCCCGTCGCGGCCGTCTATCGCTGCGCGTCGGTGGACGAGATGGTCGCGCGCGCCAACGACAGCGAGTTCGGCCTCAACGCGAGCGTCTGGACGCGCGACGTCAGGGCCGGGCGCGAGGTCGCCGCGCGCATCCAGACGGGCACGGTCAACATCAACGAGGCCTACGCGGCCACCTGGGCCTCCGCGGCGCCCATGGGCGGCTGGAAGCAGTCCGGGCTCGAGCGGCGTCACGGTCGTCACGGCATCCTCAAGTACACGGACCCGCAGACGGTCTCGGTGGAGCGCGTGCTCAACATCGGCACGCCGCCGTTCCTGAACCACGGCCAGTACGCGGCGCTGATGAAGACCGCGGTCGGGCTGCTCAAGCACCTGCCCGGCATCAAGTGAGGGGGGCCGGATGACAGCCCTGCACAACAAGCACGTCCTCGTCACCGGCGGGGCGCGCGGCATCGGCCGGCTGCTCGTGCTCGGTTGCGCACGCGTGGGCGCGGCCGTGACCGTCTGGGACCAGGACGGCGAGGGCGCCGAGCGCGTGGCGCTGGAGGCGCTGGAGGCGGGCGCCTCGGCGGCGCACGCGTTCTCCTGTGACGTCGGCGACCGCGAGCAGGTGTACGCCCGCGCCGGCGAGGTGCGCGGCGTGGCCGGCGATGTCGACGTCCTGGTCAACAACGCCGGCGTCGTCAGCGGCAGACCACTGCTCGAGCTGCCGGACGACAAGATCGAGAGCACCTTCAGGGTCAACACGCTGGCGCTGTTCTGGACCACCAAGGCGTTCCTGCCGGCGATGAAGGCCCGCGGCAGCGGTCACGTCGTCACCGTGGCCTCCGCCGCGGGCCTCATCGGCACCGCGCGCGAGACCGACTACGCGGCGAGCAAGTTCGCGGCGGTCGGCTTCAACGAGGCGCTGCGGCAGGAACTGCGGCGCGGCGCGACCGGGGTCAAGACCACGGTCGTCTGCCCCTACTACATCGACACCGGCATGTTCGAAGGAGTGAAGACGCGGTTCCCCCTCCTGCTGCCGGTGCTCGAGGAGCAGGAGGTAGCCGACCGCGTCCTCAAGGCCGTCCGCCGTAACCAGCCGCTGGTACAGATGCCGCGCATGGTGAGCACGCTCCCGGCGATGCGGCTGCTCCCGGTCTGGGCCTTCGACCAGCTCGCCGACTTCTTCGGCCTCAACAACTGCATGGACTCGTTCGTCGGGCGGGAGGCGGCGGAGGACGCCTGACCGCGACGGGCGACCGGGAGGAGCGGGCCGGGCGGAAGAGGTGGCCTAGAGACCGAACTCGTGGCGGCAGTACGAGTCGCCGCGACTCAGCGAGTGCGTCTGGCTGTGGAGCGAGGAGTCGACGCCGAGCATGCCGCAGAGCATGTTGCGGTCGAACGCGCACACCACGTCGGGGTACTCCTGTGAGAGCTCGCGGTACACGCAGTTGTGGACCTCGATGACGGTGGCGCCGTCGCCGTTGGAGGTAAGGGTGGCGCCGTAGCCGGCGAGCTCCATCCAGTCGATGACGGCGCTGGGTGAGAGCTTGACCGGCGGCTGGGCGTCGTCGCCGGCGAACTGGGCCGCGTTCTCTTCGCCGAACGCGTGCCCGAGGGTGGCGGCGGTGGACGCCGCCACGTCCGGGTCGACGGTCTCGCTCACGAGCTGCAGGAGCAGCCGCGCCAGGCGCTCGTAGCGGCGCGGCGGCAGCATGACCTCGAGCCGCGCGTCGGTGACGGCGTAGATCTTGGCCGGGCGTCCCCCGCCGGCGCGGCGGCGCGTGGACGTGGACACCAGCCCGAGCTCGCAGAGCTTCTCCAGGTGAGCGCGCGCGACCGTGCGGTGGAGACCGAAGACCTCAGCGACCTCGCTCGCCGACTGAGGACTGTCGCAGGAGCGCAGGTGCCGGTAGATGTTGCGGCGCGTGGAGTCGCCGAAGACGTCGGCCAGACGGCCCAGATACACGCCTTCTCTGTCGTACGTAGTCTCCACGTATGCGAACATATCGCACTTTCCTTCACAAGCCAATGCTTCCGATGCTCTTCGGGCACACAATGTCGTCTTTTCGTCCCGGCGGCCCGCTACAGAGCCGGAACGAGCAGTGTCCACCTACCGCTCTCGAACCGGATCGCCGCGCGAAGACGTTATGCTTCTCCCGCCTGCGGAAATGCAGCACTCACATCACCCGCCGCACCGGCGGCCGGCACTCAGCGAGAGGAGCAGCGATGATCAAGATGAGGACGTTCGCGACGCCGATCAAGATCTTCGCCACCATGCGGGAACTGCGCGACCTCGACGATCAGGTGCAGACGTTCCTGCAGGAGGAGGGCGCCGACAAGGTGTACTCGGTGAGCGACAGCACCACCGTGGGCGAGGATGGGGAGACCATCGGGCTCATGCGCGCCGTCGCCTACCGGGTACCCGACTGAGCCGGAGCGCGCCCTGGCCGCCGAGCTCGACATCGCCCTCGCGCGCGAGGCGCTCCGCCTGGAGCGTGAGGCGGCGGGCCGCTACGCGGACCGCACCGCCGCCTCGGACGACCCGCGTCTCGTCAGCTACTGGGAGTCTCTGCGGCGTAACGAGGCCCGCCACCGGGAGCTGCTCTCGGCGTGGCTGCTCCGGCAGGGCGAGGACCCGGACCTGGAGGTCCCGGCGCGGGACGACCTGACGGCCGCCGCGCTCGACCCGCAGGCCACCGGGCGCCACCCGCTGGCGCCCTCGGACGCCGCCCGCGGCCACGCCGGCGACCTGGCCGCGCTGCACGGCGACTACGAGTTCGAGGACGAGGCGGTCGTCCTCTACGGTCACTTCGCCTACCAGTCCGAAGACCGCGAGCTCATGCAGCTGTTCAAGGAGCTCGCGCGCAGCGAGTCCGGGCACCGGAACGGGCTGCGGCGCGTCATTGGCGGGTTGAGCGAGGCCGCGCGGCCGGTCGTGCTCTTCTGTCCGCTGTGCGGGTGGGAGCTCGACTTCGGGCCGGTGCCGTCGGACGGAGCCGAGGCCAAGTGCCGCATGTGCCCGGGCCGCTTCAGGCTGCACCTGGACGACCGGGGCGACTGGACGCTCGAGAGGCTGGCGCCCTGACGTGAGCGCCCGCGACCGTGACACCGGCCCCTCCCGACCCCTCCCGCCCGAGGCGCGGGCAGCCAACCTCGCGCTCTGGAACCACTGGACCAGGATCCACGAGAAGAGCGCGTTCTACGACGTCGAGGGGTTCAAGGCGGGGGGCGAGTCGCTCTGGCCCCTGGAGCGCGACGAGCTCGGGCCCTTCGTCCACGAGGGCACCAGCCTGCTGCACCTCCAGTGCCACTTCGGGCTCGACACGCTCAGCTGGGCGCGTCGCGGCGCCGAGGTCGTGGGCCTCGACTTCAGCGACGAGGCCATCGCCCTGGCGCGGCGCCTGGCCGACGAGGTCGGCCTGTCCGGCCGCGCCGAGTTCATCCGCGCCGACCTCTACGACGCCTCCGCCCACCTCGGCGAGCGCCGGTTCGACGTGGTCTTCGTCAGCTGGGGCGCCATCGAGTGGCTGCCGGACCTGGACCGCTGGGCGCAGATCGTGGCCCGGCACCTGCGGCCCGGCGGCACCTTCTACCTCGCGGAGCTGCACCCGTTCGCGACCGCGCTCGAGGAGGTGCCCGGCGAGCACGACGTGCAGGTCACGTACCGCCTGCTGCCGGCGCCCGACGCCCCGCACGTGGACGCGGTGGAGGGCAGCTACGCCGACCGCGACGCCGACACCACCGGCCTCACCGCCTACGGCTGGCACCACAGCATCTCGGAGATCGCCGGGGCGCTCACGGACGCCGGCCTGCGGCTGCAGCACCTGCACGAGTTCCCCACCTCACCGGCCCCCTTCTGGGACTGGATGGTGCAGGACGACGACCGCTGGTGGTGGCTCCCGGACGGCAAGGGCGGCCGCCGCAGAGACCTGCCGTTCAGCTTCTCACTGCGGGCGAGCAAGCCGGCGGACCAGGACGGGGCGGCGGACCAGCCGAGCCCGCCGCGAGGGGAGGCCTGAGATGCTCGACGACTACCTCAAGGCCAACCTTGCCAGCTGGGACGAGGTGGTCGACCTGCACGTCGGCTCGGAGCTGTACGACGTCCCCGGGTTCAAGGCCGGCCGCACAGCGCTGAGCGCCATCGAGCTCGACGAGCTCGGGCCGCTGGTCGGCGAGGGGACTTCTCTCCTGCACCTGCAGTGCCACTTCGGCCTCGACACGTTGAGCTGGGCGCGCCGGGGAGCCGTCGTCACCGGCGTCGACTTCTCCGGCGAGGGCATCAGGACGGCGCGCGCGCTGGCCGACGAAGTCGGTCTCGCCTCCCGCGCAACCTTCATCCAGAGTGACGTGGAGAGCCTGCAGGACAAGCTCACGGGGCAGTTCGATGTGGTCTTCACCTCGTGGGGAGTGCTCATCTGGCTGGCCGACCTGGAGCGGTGGGCGGACGTGATCACGCACTTCCTGCGGCCCGGCGGCGTGTTCTACATCGCCGAGTTCCACCCCTACGCGTTCCTGCTCGCCGACGACGCGACGCCGGACGCGCTGCGCGTCGGCTACCCGTACTTCATGTACGGCGTCCCACAACGCTTCGACGAGGACAGCGACTACGCCGACCCCGACGCCAAGGTGCAGCACACGGTGACGTTCGAGTGGCTGCACGGCTTCGCGGAGGTCGTCGACCCGCTGCTGCGCCGCGGCCTGCGCCTCGACTTCCTGCACGAGCTTCCGTACACGATCCCCGGCCTCTCCCTCCCCTTCCTGGAGAAGGACGAGCGGGGCATGCTGCGCGTCAAGGGTCACCGCGACGACTTCCCGCTCACCTTCACGCTCAAGATGACCAAGGAGAGCCGCTGACCGGGGCCCGGTGCGGCGCGCAACATTTCTTCACACGCTCGAGCTCCCACAGTCTTGACCGTGAGCGAGCTCGAGCGTATCCTTTTTGTGCGCTTTCACAGTCAAAACTGATGAACAGCGTGTCCCGTCAGGGGGACAAGGCCGGTGCTATCCCACCAGCACCGAGGCCCCTCGAAGGCGGCGCCACCCCTCCAGGCGCCGCCTTCGCTTATGGTCGACCCGCCCGCGTCTCCGCGCGCCCGTGCGCGGGCGGCCAGCGCGCGGAGCAGCCCGGGCACCCCGGCACGCGGCACCACCAGATCGGCCGCGTCCCGCACCGGCTGCGCCGCCTCCGCCACGGCCACGCCGAGCCCTGCCCAGCGCAGCATGTCCACGTCGTTCATGCCGTCGCCCAGGGTCACCACGTCCCCGCGGCGCACGCCGAGCCGCTCGCAGAGCCAGGCGAGCGCACCGCTCTTGCTCACCGAGACGTCGGTGAACTCGATGTACTCGGGCTGGGAGCGCACCACGTAGAGCCGTCCGGCCCAGCGCTCCTGCAGGCCCGGCAGGATGCGCTCCACGTCGTCCGCGGCCGTGACCAGGACGAGCTTGGTCGGCGGCCGCCGCTGCACTTCGGCTTCCAGGTCGGGCACGCCGTCGATGCCGACCTCGACGTGCTCGGCGTAGCGCCGCGCCCACGGGGTGACCTCCTCCACGTAGAGGTGGTCGTCGATGTAGGCGTTGAGCTGGCGGTCCATGGCGCGCACGTGGCGCACGACCTCCGCCGCCGCGGCGCCGTCCATCGGCGTGTGACGCCACCACTCCCCCGTCGCGATGTCGGCCACCAGCGCGCCCTGGTAGCACACCACCGGGCCCTCGGTGACGCCGATGCGCGCGCCCACGCGCTGCACGCTCTGCAGCATGCGGCCGGTGCAGATGACGGTCCCGGCGCCGGCGGCGCGCACCTCCCCCAGCGCCTCCGGGAGTCCGGCGGCCCAGGTGACGGCACGGTCCACGAGGGTGCCGTCGAGGTCCGCCGCGACCAGCGCCGGGCGGAACTCCGGCGGGACCAGGTCCTCGAGTGCGCGGGAGTCAGGATCCATGCGCCCCCGCACCGTCGCGGACGCGGCCTGCCGCGGGTCAACGGGGTTGCGGTCACACCGGCGGCGGGAACAGTCCCCCTGTATCGCACAGCTCGATACGCGGAGAAGCGTGACACCCCAGCTACCACGGGGAGCCTTCTCACGAAGACCTGGTGATTCCCAGGTCTTCGCTTTGCATCAGGCCTTCCTCGCCGCCGTGCGCATCGACGTGACCACGAGGTCGAGGCTCGAGATCTCGATGCCGGCGACCTTGCGCATGTCGTCGCGGAACGCGTGCAGCACCGCTCCCTGCACGTCGCGCAGATCGCAGACGGGGACGTCGGCCTCCACGCGCACGCTCCAGCCGGCGTCGTCCTTGCGCACGGCCACCTCCCCGACGCTGGAGCCCGGCAGCATGGCCTCGAAGCGGCGCCGCAACGCCTTGCGCAGAGCAGGGACGGAGAGCCTGGCGGTGCCGTCCTCGACGGCGAACTCGATGACCTGCGGAGGGTCGGCCGGCCGGACCTGCCGGTACGCGAAGACGATGAGCAGCACCGCGACCACGGTGACCACGACCGCGGCGACGATGGTGGCGGTCGACTGGCCTGCCGTGAGGTCGTTCCACCAGGCGGGGCCGTCCCACTTGACGTCGTCGGTGGCGAGCGCCGCCTGACGCACGAGGGCGGCGCCGCACAGCACCAGCGAGACGATGCCGGCCACGATGGCGAGGCCGCGCGCGAGCGGAGTCACGGCAGGTACCTCACGAGTTGCTTGACCCGCAGCACGCGCACGCGGACGTCGGCGCGCCCGAGGTCCGACCGCGTGAGACGGCTGACTTGCCGGCGCGCCGCCTCTTCCACCACGGCGCGCACGGCCTCGGAGTCGGCCAGCGGCCGGGCCCACACGCGCACCCGGCCGCGCAGGTCGCCGCCGCGCTGCCACAACTCGACCTCCGCGCGCAGCACGTCGGGGTGCGCGCGGGTGACCGCCGAGCAGACGAGCCGCTCCAGGTCGCTCTTGGGGGCGAGCACGCCGCCGTCGCCGGCCGGCGAGGCCAGCCACAGAGCGTCGGCGTCGTGGCGCAGCACCATCCAGATGAGGCCGGCCAGCGCTGCCATGGCGACGACCAGCAGCCAGGCGAGCAGCGAGTGCCCGCTGTCCGGCGTGATGGAGGTGAACGGCGAGAA
The DNA here is from genome assembly GCA_963764225.1 of uncultured Actinomycetes bacterium. Lineage (GTDB taxonomy): Bacteria > Actinomycetota > Thermoleophilia > UBA2241 > UBA2241 > CAIXSE01. The sequence continues at coordinate 325,147 of CAVXRL010000007.1, read as the reverse complement.
GTCCCAGCCGGCGGCGACCGAGACGAGCCGGACGGCGAACAGCGCCGCGACCACGCCGCTCGCCAGCAGCAGGAGGAACGTCGCGAGACGGGTCATGGAGCCGGCCGCCACTCCGGCGGGCCGGCGACTCTCAGCCCGCGGAGCCAGACTGGTCCTCCGGGAAGACGACGTCGGTGACCATGACGTTGACGGCGCGCACCGGCAGACCGGTGGTGGCCGTGACCTGGTCGGCGACCGCCTTGCGCACGACCTCGGCGACGGCAGGTACGCTCGCGCCGAACACGATGCTCATCGTGATGTCGATGTCGACGCCGCCCTCGCGCATGTCGACGGTGATGCCGGGCGTGCCCTTGTCTCCGCGCAACCCCGCGAGCGCCCGGGCACTGGTGCCGCCGAGCGCGTGGATGCCGTCGATGCCGCTGAGCGCTTTGAACGCGACCTTGGCGACCACGCTGTCGTTGATGGTGACGCCGCCTCCACTGCTGGGGGCTGCGTCAGGCCTGGGATCGCTCATGGCACTCCTCCCGCGGTCGGTGGTCTGCGCGCTCGGCGAGCCGCGACCGCGGCCCACCTGCCTACTGTACCCGCAGCGGCCGCCCGGGACGAGCCGGAGGCATCAGCCACGATCCGCTACGCAGCGGGCGACAGGTGGGTAGCGCCGCAGGTACTACCCACACTTTGAGTAGCCGCACGTCCTGCACACCGCACACCCGCCCTCGTGCTCGATGGCGCCGCCGCAGTCGGGGCAGGCGCCCTGGGCGACCTCGACCAGCGAGAGCTGCGGCTCGGGCGCGTGGCCGGTCTGCGCGGCCGCGCCGGCCACGTACCTGCGCTCGAGCGCCTTGCCGATGGCGTCGGCGCAGCTGAGCGTGGCGTTGGGCCCCATGCCGTAGGGCACGTGGCAGCGGATGCCCTTGAGCTGCTCCACGACCTCCTGCGGGCTGGCGCCCCTCTTGAGCGCCAGGGAGATGAGCCGGCCGAGCGCCTCGGTGTTGCTCGAGGCGCACCCGCCGGCCTTGCCCATGTTGGCGAAGACCTCGCGGGCGCCGTACTCGTCGTCGTTCATGATGACGAACAGCTTGCCGCAGCCGGTGTCCATGCGCTGCGTCTCGCCGGTGAGCAGCTGCGGACGGGAGGGCCGCGTGGTGGCGATGCCGACGCCGGGCTCGGGCTCGCGCTTCTTCTTGGTCTGGCCGACGTTGAGCACCTGCTCGTCGCGGCTGCCGTCACGGTAGATGGTGACGCCCTTGCAGCCGGTGCGGAACGCCATGCGGTAGACGTTCTCCACGTCGTCGACGGTGGCCTCGTTGGGGAAGTTGACCGTCTTGGACACGGCGTTGTCGGTGCTCTTCTGGAACGCCGACTGCAGCTTGATGTGCCACTCGGGCGTGATGTCGTGCGCGGTGGCGAACACGCCCTGCACGTCGGCCGGGATGCCGTCCACGTGCCGCGCCGTGCCCACGTCGGCGATCTTCTTCATGAGCTCGTCGCTGAAGAAGCCGCGCTCGCGCGCCACCTCCTCGAAGTACGGGTGACCCTCGACCATGCGGTCGTCGTCGAGTACGTTGGCGCGCACGTAGCTGAGCGCGAAGATCGGCTCGATGCCGCTGGAGCAGCCGGCGATGATGCTGATGGTGCCGGTGGGCGCGATGGTGGTGACGGTGGCGTTGCGCACGCGAGCGCCGTCGGGACGGTCGAAGATGGAGCCCTCGAAGTTGGGGAACACGCCGCGCTCGCGGGCGAGCTCCTCGCTCTCGGCGCGCGCCTCGTCGTGGATGAAGCTCATGACCTCGCCGGCGATGCGGCAGGCCTCCTCCGAGTCGTAGGGTACCTGCAGGCGCAGGAGCATGTCGGCGAAGCCCATCACGCCCAAGCCTATTTTGCGGTTGCCCTTGGTCATCGCCTCGATCTCGGGCAGCGGATAGCGGTTGACGTCGATGACGTCGTCGAGGAACCGCACCGCGGTGCGCACGATGCGCCCCAGCTCGCCGTAGTCGATGTGCCCGTCGGGGACGACCCTGGAGAGGTTGATGGAGCCGAGATTACAAGATTCGTACGGCAGTAATGGTTGCTCGCCGCATGGATTTGTACTCTCGATCTCACCGAGCTGCGGCGTGGGGTTCTCCTCGTTGATGCGGTCGATGAACACGATGCCGGGGTCGCCGTTCTTCCAGGCGAGAGTGACCATGCTCTTGAACACCTTGCGGGCGCTCAGCGTGCGGACGGTCTCGCCGGAGCGCGGGTTGACCAGCGCGTACTCCTCGTCGGCCTCCACGGCGCGCATGAACGCGTCGGTGACCGCCACCGAGATGTTGAAGTTGTTGAGGCGGTCGTCGTCCTGCTTGGCGCTGATGAAGTCGAGGATGTCCGGGTGGTCGACGCGCATGATGCCCATGTTGGCGCCGCGGCGCGTGCCGCCCTGCTTGATGGTCTCGGTGGCGGCGTCGAAGACGCTCATGAACGAGAGCGGGCCGCTCGAGACGCCTCTCGTGCTGTTCACGACGTCGTTGTGCGGGCGCACGCGCGAGAACGAGAAGCCGGTGCCGCCGCCGCTCTTGTGGATGAGGGCGGTGTTCTTGATGGCCTCGAAGATGGACTCCATGGAGTCGCCCACGGGGAGGACGAAGCACGCGGAGAGCTGGCCCAGCTCGCGGCCGGCGTTCATGAGGGTGGGGCTGTTGGGCAGGAACTCGAGGCTCGTCATGAGCCGGTAGAAGGTCTCCTCCCACTCCTCGACGGGAGCCGCGGGGTTGTACAGGCGCTCGGCCTGGGCGATGGCGCGCGCGACGCGCCGGAACATCTCCTCGGGAGTCTCGAGCACCTCGCCGCTCTCACCCTTCTTGAGGTAGCGGCGTTGCAGCACCTTGAGCGCGTTCGCCGAAAGCTCGATCACTGCCTTCCCCGTGTCAGTCATGCCCCGTTCTCCCCTGAGTCGTCGCCGCGTGCGGCGTGGTGAAGATGATGTCGTCCGTGAAGCTGGCTTCTGCGTCGATGCCCGGAAGCGGCTCCTCGCCGGGGAGCGGCTCGACGCCGGCGAGCTCCAATTTGGCCAGCTCCTGCTGGAACTCCTCGATGTCGTCGAATTGCCGGTACACGGAGGCGAACCTGATGTACGCCACCTTGTCGATGTCGCGCAGGTGGCGCAGGGCGCGCTCCCCCACCATCCTGCTGGTGACCGGGCGCCCCGCTACGCGGCGCAGGTCGTTCTCGATGTCGTCGCACGTGCGCTCGAGGCGCTCGAGCGGGATGTCGCGCTTCTCGCACGCGCGCAGCAGACCGTTGAGGACCTTCTGCCGCGTGAACAGCTCTTCTCTGCCGTCGCTCTTGACCACCACGAGCGGAGCCTCTTCTATGCGTTCGTAGGTCGTGTAACGCCGCTCGCAGTCCAGGCACTCGCGCCGGCGGCGGATCGCGTCGCCGGCCTCGGAATCGCGCGAGTCGACGACTTTGCTCTCTTCGCTGTTACAGAATGGACATCGCACGGAAACCTGCCTCACCACAAGATGTAGTAGACCCCCTCGGTGCGGACACCACTATAGTGTATTCGTGGACGCCCGCAACCACCCTTTCTGTTGGACCTGGGCGTGAAGCCCTGGGAAAAGTCTCACCCTCTACCTCAGCCTTCTTCTTGGCGCTCCGCTTCACAAGGTACTACTGTGATGATGCGCCTGGCGACTGCAGCGCACGGACGCTAACAGAAGGGACGGACGGAGGCCTGCGACGGGCAGGATATACTCACCCTCGTGAACGTCATCGTCCTCCCCACCTACAACGAACGCGAGAACCTGCGCCACGCGCTGGGCCGGATCCGCGAGGTCGCGGACGGACACGGCGTGCAGCTGCACACGCTGATCGTCGACGACAACTCGCCGGACGGCACGGGGCAGCTGGCGGACGAGCTCGCGCGCGAGCTGGCGGACGTGAGCGTGCTGCACCGGGCCGCCAAGGATGGTCTCGCGCGAGCCTACTTCGCCGGGTTCCGCAGGGCGCTGGCCATGGGGGCGGAGCGCATCTTCGAGATGGACGCCGACCTCAGCCACGACGCCACCTACCTGCCGCACTTCCTGCGCTGCATCGAGCAGGGAGCCGACCTGGTCCTGGGGTCGCGCTACGTCAAGGGCGGCGGCGTGGAGAACTGGAGCCTCTCACGCAAGCTCATCAGCAGGGGGGGCTGCCTGTACGCCCAGGCGATCCTCGGCCTGCCGTACCACGACCTCACCGGCGGCTACAAGTGCTTCCGCCGCGAGGTGCTCGAGGCCATCGACCTCGACGCCGTCAACGCCAAAGGCTACGGCTTCCAGATCGAGATGACGTACCGCGCCCACAAGCTGGGCTTCAAGGTCGTGGAGCTGCCGATCATCTTCGTCGACCGCAAGGTGGGCGAGAGCAAGATGAGCGGCGACATCTTCACCGAGGCCCTCGTCAACGTGGTGAAGCTCCGGCTCGGCGGCGTCCCCACGCGTCGACCCGCCTGAGACCGCGGCCCAGCGCCAGGCGCTCCCCACCGTGACTCCCGCAGACCTGGGCGACTCCAGCCGAGAGACGGGCGCCGGCGTGCTGGCCGTCGACGTCGGCGCCGGCACCAGCGACATCCTGCTCACGCGCCCCGGCCAGCCGCTGGAGAACGCCGTCAAGCTCGTCGTGCCCTCGGCGACCCAGGTGGCCGGGGCGCGCATCGCCGCGGCCACGCGGCGCGGCCAGACGGTGGTCTTCCGCGGGCCGGTGATGGGCGGAGGAGCGGTGACGCAGGCGATGAAGGCGCACCTCGCCGCCGGCCACCCGTTCGTGGCCACCGAGTCGGCCGCCGGGAGCTTCGCCGACGACCTCGACAAGGTGCGCGCCCTCGGCGCGCGGGTGGCCGGGGACGGCGCCGCGGACGAAGTGCTGCGGCGCTTGCCGCCGGGCGCCGCCGCCGAGGTCGCCTCCGGCGACCTGGACGCGGCGGCGCTCCTGCAGGCCCTGCGGCTGCTCGGCGTGGAGCCGGCGTTCGCCGCCGTGGCCGTGGCCGTGCAGGACCACGGCTACGCGCCGGGCAGCTCCAACCGCGTGCTCCGCTTCTCGCTGTGGGAACAGGCGGTCGCCGCCGGACAGCCCATCGGCGACCTCTTCTACGCGCCCGCCGACCTGCCGCCCGCGCTCACGCGCCTCGGCGCGGCCGCCGCGGCGGCCGAGGCTCTCGCCGGCGGCGCCCCGGTGCTCGCCGGCGACACCGGGCCGGCCGCTCTCTACGGGGCCCTGCCGGACGGGGTCGAGGACGCCGTGCTCGTCAACGTCGGCAACGGCCACACCGTGTGCCTGCTGGCGCTGCACGGCCGCGTGGCCGGCGTCTTCGAGCACCACACCGTGTGCCTCGACCGCGCCGGCCTGGAGCGGCGGCTGCGCCGCTGGCTGGCCGGCGACCTGCACAGCGACGAGGTCCGTGAGGACCACGGACACGGCGCGGTCCTTGCCGACGGCGCTGGGGGAGCCGCGGTGGACGCCGGCGGCGCCTGGCGACTGCCGCTCATCGTGACCGGGCCGCGCCGCGACCTGCTCGCCGGCAGCGAGCTGCCGGCCGAGTTCGCGGCGCCCCACGGCGACATGATGCTCACCGGGTGCTTCGGCCTGCTGCGCGCCCTGCGCGAGCGGCACGAGGAGCTCCCGTGAGCGGCCGGGTGAGGAGGCCCTCGTGAGCCGCCCGTTCTCCACGGGCCTGATCGTGCCCGTCGCGGAGGCGGTGGACCTGCTCGCGCCCTGGCTGACCAGCCTGCCGGCGGCCGGCCGTGCCCTGCCGCCGCACGTCACCGCGCTCTGGCCGTTCCTGCCCGTGGAGGCGTTCGACGCCGGCGCCGAGCGGCGGCTCGAGGAGCTGCTCGCCGGGGTGCCCGCCTTCTCGTTCGCGCTCACGCGCGTGGCCGAACTGGCCGACGCCACCGTGCTGTTGCCCGAGCCGGCGGTCCCGTTCCGCGCGCTCACCCGGCTCGTCTGGGACGAGTGGCCCGAGCACCCGCCCTACGGCGGGGCGTTCGACGACATCGCGCCGCATGTGACCGTCGCGATCGACCCGCCGGCGAGCGAGCGCGAGGCCATCGCTACCGCGCTCGCCCCGCACCTGCCGCTCTCCTGCCGCGCCACCGAGGTGCTCCTGGTCGAGGAGACCGCCGCCGGCGCGCTGCGCCCGCGGCGCCGCTTCACGCTCGGCTGACCACCGGCCCCTGCCCTCACCGGCGTTCCCCGCCCGGCTCCGCTACAGCGGCAGCTCCCGGCCCACGCCGAGCTCGGCGGCGCGGCGCAGCGCCAGCCCCGCGGTGACGACGTCCTCGAGCGCCATACCGAGGTTGAGGCAGAAGAGCAGCTCGTCGTCGCGCGCGCGGCCGGGCACGAGGCCGGCGGCCAGCTCCCCGAGGTCCCCGGCGATGCTGCCGGGCATGCCGGCGAGGCGCACCCCGGCCGCCTGCGTGGCACGCGCGGCGGCCGCGTCGTCGCAGAAGAAGCGGTCGCACTCCGCCATGGCCGCGCCGCTCCAGGCGGCGTCGTAGTCGAGCGCCACCGCCAGCGCTCCGGGCCGGAGCAGGCCCGGGCCCAGCGGCGGCCGGATGTCCGCCGTCATCGTGATTGCGGTGACGACGACGTCGGCGCCGGCGGCGACGTCCTCCGGCGCGGTCGCCGCCGTGAAGTCGAGGCCCGGCAGCTCGCGGCCGAGCTGCGCGACGAAGTCCTCGGCCGCGGCCGGCTCCGCGTCGTGGCAGCGCACCCGCGCCAGCCGGGGCAGCACGACCGCGAGCGCGCGCACCGAGGCACGGGCCTGCACGCCGCAGCCCAGCACGCCCAGCACGGCGGCGTCCGGTCGCGCGAGGTAGCGTGCGGCGACGCCTGCGCCGGCGCCGGTGCGCCAGGCCGTGATCGTCGCCGCGTCCATCACCGCCGACGGCAGCCCCGTCGACGGGTCGCTCAGCACGACGAGGCCGTTGGTGATGGGCAGGCCGCGCGCGGCGTTCTGCGGGAACAAGGTGACCCACTTGGCGCCGAGGCCGCCGTCGCCGGGCAGCCGGGCCGCCATGACCTGGGAGTAGGCGTCGCCCTCGCCATGCAGGCTCAGCTTGGGCGGCATGACCACCTCTCCCCTGCCCTTGGCGGCGCAGCCGGCGTCGACCGCGTCGACGACCTCGAGCATCGTCACGCCCAGGGAGGCGAGGTCGTCGCGGGAGAGATACAGAAGGGATTCGCTCATGCCGGCTCCTCTCCGGTGACGGCGCCCTCGCCGTGGCACGCCGCCACGGCGCGGCCCGCAGCGGCATTCAGGCTCACACTCATGGTCCTCCTCGGAGGCGTGTGATAGAAGGATAACCGCCAGCGACTCAGGGAGAACAGGTGTCCGGCCACGCCGACGCATTGCTCATGCTCTTCCTCGCCTTCACGGGCGCGCGTCTGCTCGGGCACCTCTTCCAGCGGTTCGCGCTCCCCGTCGTCGTCGGCGAACTCCTGGCGGGCGCCATCCTGGGCCCGCAGCTCCTGAATCTCGTGCACTCGAGCGAGGTGCTCGACGCCATGGCGGAGCTGGGCGTCATCATGCTGCTGTTCATGGCCGGCCTCGAGACCCACATCGAGGAGCTCATGGAGACGCGCGCCGCGGCCATCAGGGTCGCTCTCCTCGGCGCCGTGCTGCCGTTCGTCGCCGGGGCGCTCGTCGGACTCCTCTTCGGCTGGTCGACGAGCTCGGCGCTGTTCATGGCGACGGCGCTCACCGCCACCTCCGTCGGCATCACGGTGCGCGCGCTGCGCGAGTTGGGGCACAGCGAACGCCGGTCCGTGCGCATCATCCTCGCCGCCGCGGTGCTCGACGACGTACTCGGCCTCATCGTCCTGGTCGTCGTCAGCGGCACGACCGGCGGCAGTTTCGACCTGGTCAACCTCGGACTGCTGATCGTCGAGGCGATCGCCTACGTCGGCCTGTTCGGGTTCTTCGGCCCCCGCCTCGTCGTCCGCCTCCGCGACTGGCTCAAGGACCTCAGGGTCTCCGTCCTGTTCGAGATCGGTGTGGTCCTCACGCTGGCGCTCTCGCTGCTCGCCGACTACATCGGCCTGGCGGCCATCGTCGGCGCCTTCATCGCCGGCCTCACGATGAGCGAGCTCAAGCAGCACACGGGCATCGTCAAACGGTTCGAGCCGCTGGCCTGGTTCTTCACGCCGTTCTTCTTCGTGCTCATGGGCACGTACCTCGACTTCGCCGCATTCGCACAGCCGTCCGTGCTGCTGGCCGTCGTCGTGTTCACCGCGCTCGCGGTCGCGACCAAGTACTACGGTGGGTCGATCGGTGCGCGCGCCGAAGGCCGGCAGATCGCCCGCGAGGTGGGTGTCGGCATGACTCCGCGCGGCGAGGTGGGCATCGTCGTCGCGGGGTTCGCCCTCGCCGAGGGCGCGATCGGCGACAACGTCTACGCGGCCATCCTGGGAATGGTGCTGGCGACGACCATCCTCGCGCCGTTCCTCATCAAGGTCGTGTTCGGCCGGAGCTGGACCGACGACCCGGAGGCGCTCGCCGACGACGAAGCCTGAGCGGCGCCCCGGTTCACCTGCTGAGCAACGGGTAGAGCAGCACATACATGAGGCTGGCGACGCTGCAGGTCACGAGCATCACGGGGATGCCGTGTCGCATCCACTGCCCCGAGCCGATCGGGGTTCCCGAGCGCTCCGAGACGCTGACCACGACGATGTTGGCGGTCGCGCCGATCACGGTGGCGTTGCCGCCCAACCCCGCTCCGAGCGCGAGCGCCCACCAGAGGGGCTCGATCTTCACGCCCGCGGCCTCGAGCCCCGCCACCACAGGGATGACGGCGATGGTGATCGGCACGTTGTCGACGACCGCCGAGAGCAGCGCGACCACCCAGATCACGGCGACGCCCAGCACGTAGGGGTTCACGCTCACGGCGGCCGTGCCCAGCCACTCCGCCATCCTGCCGAGGACGCCGGCGGCCTCGAGACCGCCCACCATGACGAACAGCGCCGAGAAGAAGAGCAGCACGCTCCACTCCACCCGCTGGAGCGTCTCGTGCACGTCTGGGCCGACGACGAACAGGGCGACCCCCGCCGCCCCCATCGCGATGAGCGAAGGGGAGAGGTCGAGCGGCCCTTCCAGGAGGAACAGGACGATGGCGAGGCCGAGGACGATGAGGATGCGCCGGGCCTCCCGCGGCTGTTTGAGCGCTTCCGACGGATGGAGGCGCAAGGAGTCGGCCGCTTCACCCGGGCGATCGACGAGCTGCTTGCGGAAGCGGTAGCGGAGGAGGAGCACGGCGACGATCCACAGGACCAGCACGATCGGCAGCTCGTGCGTGAGAAAGTCGTTGAAGCTGAGGCCGGCGGCCGACCCGATCAGGATGTTCGGCGGGTCCCCGACCAGGGTGGCGATGCCGCCCACGTTGGACAACATCGCCTCCGCGATGAGCAGGGGCGTGGCCTCCATCTCGAGCACCCTGGCGATCACGAGAGTCACCGGGGCGATCACCACGACCGTGGTGACGTTGTCGAGGAACATGGAGAGGACACTGGTCACAACGCCGAGGAGCAGGAAGACCCGCAGCGGACGACCCTTGGAGGTGCGGCCCGCCCACAGCGCCAGGTACTCGAAGAAGCCGGTCGGCTCAAGCAGCGCGACGACGATCATCATGCCGAGCAGGAGGCCGATGGTGTTGAAGTCGACCGCCGCCAGGGCGCCGCCCTCCGTGTAGAAGCCGAGGACCTTCCCGGCGACGATCATGAGGATCGCGCCGGCTATGGCGATCACCGTGCGGTGGAACCACTCCGAGAAGATGGCGATCAGACTTCCGACGAAGATGATCGTTGCTATGATCTCGTCCACGGTCCCCCTTTGGCGACGGCTCCTGGCACCTGTCCTACCCGCTCGCCAACGATGTCACCGGCCGGCCGGGTCGCCGCACGGCGACCGGCCGGCGCACCGGTCCCGGGAAGCGGCGGACCGGAAGGGGCCGCGGGACGCTCAGACATCCTCCTCCCGCTGCTCGCCCAGGCGGGCGCCGAGCAGAGCGATGCGCTCGTCGACCTCGGCGAGCAGGTCGATCGCGGCGGGCTCACTCAGCGCCCCGGCTTGCCGCAGCGCGCCGGCCCGCCGATGCTGCGCCACCAGCTCGCCGATGCGGTCGACGAGGAGGTCGTCCTGCCCTCGCTCCGGCTCCTCTTCGAGCGCCGGCAGCCCCTCGAACACCCTGCTCTCCCCGGCGTCGATCACGCGCTCGAGGTGCCGGCGCTCCAGCGGGCCCACGACGCCGGCCTCCTCGAGGCTCACCAGTTCCTCGTGGGCGCGCACGAAGCCGTCGAGCAGCACCTCGCGGTCGCGGTAGCTCGCCGACCGCCTCTCCCCGGCGAGACCGAGCCGGCGCGTCAGCCACGGCATCGTCAGCCCCTGCACGAGCAGTGACAGCAGGACCACGCCGAAGGTCACGGTCACGAGCTCGGAGCGGCCGGCCGCGGCGGCGGGGACGCTGAGCACGAGAGCCAGAGCGATGGTCCCCCGGAGGCCGCCCCACACGAGCACGTGCTCCCACCTGAAGGGCAGACCGGCGCCGAACAGCCGGGCCAACGCGCCGAAGGCGTACACCGTGACGGCCCTCGCCGCCACCACGACGACGAACGCGACGGCCACCGTGCCGAGGTTGTCGGCGATGACTTCCAGGTTCACGCTCAAGCCGATGAGCAGGAAGATCAGCGAATTGGCGACGAAGGCGGCGTAGTCCCAGACGGTGGTGAGCGTGACCCGGGTCACCGGGCTCATGGTACGACGGCGGCCGAGGTTGCCGAGCACGATGGCCGCGACGACGCAGGCGACCACACCCGAGGCGCCGAGCGTCTCGGCGAGCAGGAATGATCCGAAGGCGACGATCGTCGAGAGCATGATCTCGATGAGGTGATCGTCGAGCCTGCGGTGGATCCAGGAGGCGACGAGCCCGACGAGCAGGCCGATGCCGGCGCCCCCCACCGCCATCCAGAGAAAGCTCCCGGCCGCCCACCCGGCCGAGAAGTCGCGGCCGTCGACGACCACCGCGACGACGACGGCGAAGAGCACGGCGGCCGCGCCGTCGTTGAACAGGCTCTCCGCGTCGACGAGTGTGGTGAGGCGCTCCGACACGCCGAGCCTGCGGAACAACGAGACCACGCTCACGGGGTCGGTCGCGGCGATGAGCGCGCCGAACAACAGCGCCACCGGCCACGCGAGCCCGCCCAGGAGGTGCACCCCGAGGGCGGTCAGGGCGAACGCCACGAACACGCCCGGCACGGCGAGGGCGGCGATCCGTCGCCACTGGTCCCTGAGCTGCGTGGCCTCGAGGTTGTAGGCCGCCTCGAAGAGCAGGACCGGCAGGAACACGTAGAAGACGAGGTCGCTGGAGAGGCGCAGCGAGTCGAAGTGCAGAGCGAGGCCGACGACCAGGCCGACGAGGACGAGCCCGATGATGTACGGGACGCCGAAACGCCTCGCCAGCACGGCGACGGCGGAGGCGATGATGAGCAGCAGGACGAGCGCCTGCTCGGTCCCGGCCGTGGATGCGACGAGCGAGGCGGCGACCATCGGCCGGGTGGACGCCGGCGGCTGCTAGATGCGGCTGGCGCCGGCCATGGCGTTCTTGAACGCCGCCCTCGCCGCGTCGTCGTAGACGGACAGCATCACGTGGCGCAAGCCCGTGCGCGGGTGCTCCCTGAGGTACTCGACGATCTGCGCGACCATGAGGCTCGAGCACTGGTACAGGGGGAAGCCGCAGGCGCCCGTACCGAACGCCGGAAGTGCGACCGAGCGGGCGTGGGCGCGCTCCGCGCCGGCCAGCGCGGCCCGCGTCGCGGCCGTCACGAGGCCCGCGTCCGCCGTGGGACCGGCTTCTGTGAGCGCGACGTGGATGACCCAGCGCGCCTTGAGGTCGTGACCCGTGGTGATGACGGCTTCGCCGACCTTGACGGGTCCCTGCAGCACGGCCTCCTTCTCGATGGCGTCGCCGCCGGCACGCTTGATGGCCGCGGCGACACCGTAGTCCATCCACAGCTCCGTGGACGACGGCACGACGACCGCGTCCACCTCGAGCTGGGTGATGTCGCCGCTGGCGATCTCGAGCTTGGTCTTGCCCACAGACGTCTTCATGTGTCCTCCACTCTGCGCCGCGCGCAGGGATCTCGTTGGCGGGATTATACCTGCAGGGGCTCGCCGGCGCGGCCGGGGAGATAGACTGGCCGCGAGCCTTGGGGGGAGCCGCCACGAGCACGTACGCAGCCTGGATCGTCGCCGCCTTCGTCATGACCGCGCTGTGGGCGCTGGTGGTCGTCGTCAACAAGACGATCCTCGCGTCCGTCACCCCCATCGCGGTCAACTTCTTCATCCGCCTGGTGGCCATCGGAGGGCTGCTGGCGATCACCGTCCCGCTCACCGCGTTCAACCTCTGGAGCAACGGGTTCGGCATCAACGCCGCGGCCGCCGGCTGGATCGCGCTCGCGGCCGTGGGCACCTGGGTGGTGGCGTTCAACGCGTACTACTTCGCCCTGCGCGGCGAGCGGGTGGCGGTCATCGCGCCCATCACCAGCACCGACCCGGTCTGGACGGCCGTCTTCGCCTGGCTCATCGTCGGCACGGCCTTCGGCGCCGCGACCGTCGCCGGCATGGCGGTGGCGATGGCCGGCGTCGTGCTCATCTCACGCTGGATGGGGCAAGGCGAAGACCTGCCGGGGGCGGAACTGGCCGGCGCGGCGGCGCTGGCGGGCGCGGCGCACGGCGAGGCGCTGCCGGACGAGCCGGGGCCGCCTGCGGCCGACGCCCGCGCCATCGCGGCCGGCGCGAAGGCACGGCTGATCGGGCTCGCCGTGCTCACCGCCGCCGGCTGGGGCCTCGGTCCCGTGCTCATCGACCTGGCCGCCGACGCGTACGGACGTGCCACGGCGACGATGATGATCCTCAGCCAGGTCTGCGGCGCGCTCATGCTGGGAGCGATCCTGCTGTGGCGCCGGCCGGGGCTGGCGGCGCGCCCGCTCACGCCGGCGGCGCGCCGCAAGGCCATCTGGCTCATCGTGCTCGCCGGACTGCTCGAGTCGATGGTGAGCGTGCTCTTCTACCTCACCATCGTCGCGCTGGGGCCGGTGCTGGCGATGCTGATCATGGCGACGACGCCGGTGTTCTCCATCGTCTTCGGCGTCGTCTTCCTGCGCGAGCGTCCGGGCCTGCGCCTGACGCTCGCCGCCGTGGTCACCGTCGCCGGGGTGCTCATCGCCACCCTCGACGGCCTGTTCTGACGAGGGTCAGGCGACCGCGCTCAGCGTTCGCGCGCGCGAGGCGGCTCCCGATCTCGGCCCCTTCTCGTCGTCGGCGCGGTCCTGCTTCCGCGATCGCATCGCCCCGGCGCGCCCTCCGGCACCTCGGCGGCCCTCCGGCGACCGCGGCGGCCCTCCGGCGCCCGCGGCGGCCCTCCGGCGACCGCTCGGCCCAGGGGTCGTGTCGGCCCCCTCTGCTGACGGATACAGGATGGATATCCATCGGCCTCGCGTTCCCGGCCGTCGAAGCCCGCCGACTGTATCCGATGGATACAGGCGGAGAGAGGTGGCGTGCGGAGAATCACCCCGCAGGCGGGCGCGGCGTGTCACACCGGACGGTGCGGTGGCGCCACCTGGGCGGGGCGTCCCGGCCGCGTCGCGGCGGCGCGCGGGTGCGGCGGAGCCGAGGGCGCGCGGCGCTCCCGGCCGCGCGGATGCGCGAGGGGCGGGCGGCGCTCCCGGCCGCCCGCCCCTCGGCGGTGCTCGTCGTGCCCCGAGCCGCGCACAGCGCGCGGCCGGCCACCTCACTTCGCCTTGCCGAACAGCCTCCGGCGCACGGCAGCCATCTTGAGCCACTGGATGCCCTCCGTCGGGTTCAGCTCCTTCGGGCACGCCTCGATGCAGTTGGTGATGGTGTGGCAGCGGTAGGCGCCGCGCTCGTTGTCCCAGCGCGGCATGCGCTCCTTCCTGGCCTCGTCGCGCGAGTCGACCTCGAACCGGTACGCCTTGAGCAGCGCCGCCGGGCCGATGTAGTTGTCCTCGCCCCACACCGACGGGCAGCTGCTGTAGCAGGCGGCGCAGAGGATGCAGTCGATGGGCATGTTGAGCTTGTGGCGGTCGGCCGGCGACTGGAGGATCTCCTTCGCCGGCTCCTGACTGTTGCGGATGAGCCACGGCTCGATGTACTCGTACTTGGCGAAGAAGTCGTCCATGTCGCAGACCAGGTCCTTGACGAGCGGCATGTGCGGCAGCGGCTCGATGTGGACCTCGTCGGTGTGCAGGTGCAGGACGTTGGTCTGGCAGGCCAGCCGGTAGCGGCCGTTGATGTACATGGCGCACGAGCCGCAGATGGACGCGCGGCAGCAGTAGCGGAACGCGAGGGAGCCGTCGAGCTGCTCCTGGATGTGGAAGAGGCCCTCCAGGACGGTGAGGCTCGTCTCGTACGGGACCTCGAACTGCTGGACGCGCGAGCTGCCCTTCTCGTCGCGCTCCGGGTCGTAGCGCTTGATGTGGAAGGTGACGGTGCGCATCAGTACTTCCGCTCCTGTGGCTCGAAGGGACCGAGGGTGACGGGCACGTAGTCGAGGCGCGGTCCCTCGGAGGTGTAGTGGGCGAGCGTGTGCTTGAGCCACTGCTCGTCGTTGCGCGCCGGGAAGTCCGTGCGCGAGTGCGACCCGCGAGACTCCGTGCGCGCGAGGGCGCCCTCGGCGACGCACAGGGAGAGGTCGACCATGCCCTCGAGCTCGAGCGTGCGCACGAGGTCGAGGTTGAAGACGCCCCCGGCGTTGCGCAGGCCGACCTGGCTGCAGCGCTCCTTGAGGCGCCGCAGGGTCTCGAGGCCGGTGCGCATGACCCGGTCCTCGCGGAACACGCCGAAGTAGTCGCGCGTGGTGGCGATCATCTCGGCGCGGATGGCGTACGGGTCGGCCCCGTCCGCGCCCCGAGCCGCGAGCTCCTCGACGCGCGCCTGCATGGCGGCGACGGCGCCCGCGGCCGCGGGCGCGGGGTCGCCGGGGGGCGCCCCGCCCTCGAGGTCGGCCACGACGGCCATGCCGGCGCGGCGCCCGAAGACGATCGTCTCGAGCAGCGAGTTGCCGCCGAGGCGGTTGGCCCCGTGCACGCTCACGCAGGCGCACTCGCCGGCGGCGTAGAAGCCCGGCAGCCTCGTGCGCCCGTCCACGTCGGTGTCGATGCCGCCCATCGTGTAGTGCTGCACCGGCTTGATCGGGATGGGTTCCTCGATGGGGTCCACGCCCTGGAAGTGGATGGCGATGTCGCGGATGCCGGGCAGACGCTCCAGGATCCGCTCCGCCCCGAGGTGCCGCAGGTCGAGGTGCACGTAGTCGGCGCCGCCGATGCCGCGGCCCTCGTTGATCTCGGTGGTGATGGAGCGGGCGGTGATGTCGCGCGGCGCCAGCTCCATGGCCTTGGGCGCGTACTTGGCCATGAACCGCTCGCCCAGGTCGTTGAGCAGGTACCCGCCCTCGCCGCGGCACGCCTCGCTCATGAGGATGTGCGTGGTGAGCAGCCCCGTGGGGTGGAACTGGATGAACTCCATGTCTTCCATGGGGACGCCGGCGTGGTAGGCCATGGCCGCGCCGGCGCCGGTGCTGATGATGGCGTTGGTGGAGTTGCCGTAGATGCGGCCGGCGCCGCCCGTGGCCATGACCACGGCGTCGGCCGTGAACGCGTGGAACCCACCCTTGATCATGTCGTAGGCGACGACGCCGCGGCAGCGTCCGTCGTCGACGATGAGCGCGGTGACGTACACCTCGATGTACATCTTGACCCGGCGCTCGTAGGCGCGCTCGACCAGCGTGTGCAGCAGATAGTGGCCGGTCTTGTCGGCGCCGTAGCAGGTGCGCGGGTAACCGGCTCCGCCGAACGGGCGCTGGGCGATGCGCCCGTCGTCCAGACGGCTGAACGGGCAGCCCCAGTGGTCCATCTCGAAGATGACTCCCGGGGCGTCCTTGGTCATCTGGATGGCGGCGTCCTGGTCGGCGAGGTAGTCCGAGCCCTTGACGGTGTCGAACGCGTGCTTCTCGGGCGTGTCGTCGTGGGCGTCGGGGTGGTTGGCCAGCGCCGCGTTGATGCCGCCTTGCGCGGCGCTCGAGTGGCTGCGCCCGGGGTGGACCTGGCTGAGCACCGCCACGTCCAGACCGTCCGCCTTGGCTTCGACGGCGGCGCGGAGCCCTGCGAGCCCGCCGCCGACCACGATCAGCTGATGGTGTGGCATGCCGCTCCCCTCAGCTCACCCAGACCCAGAGGGCCCAGATGCCGTAGACGACAGCGACGATGCCGACGACCCAGAGAAAGACGTCGAATCCCCGGCGAGGACCCGTGCCCTTGAAGCCGTAGTCCAGCACGACCATGCGCACGCCGTTCAGGGCGTGGTAGACGACGGCCACCAGCAGCAGGACGTCGTTGACGAGCACGGCCGTCATCGCCAGCCGCTCGCCGATGTTGTCGTAGCTCAGCTCGCCGATGGCCACGAAGTGCGTGAGCACCAGGTGGATCATGATGGTGACGAGGATGACCACGGCGGTGACGCGCTGGCCCAGCCAGGGCCACATGCCGCCGGTACTGCGATCGAGTGTCTCGGTCCTCACGTTCCCCTCCCTAGTCAGCATGGACGCAAGGAGGCTGGCCCTCGCGTGTTGCATGTTCGCGGGTTAGCTTCTGCGGTGTACAGAGCCACGTCGGCCAGAGCCGCAGGCAACCGGAGGACCAGCCATGCCAGATGTTAGCTCGAACGCCCCCTTTGACGTACGTCTGTGGATCGCCCTCGACGTGCATAAGCTCTCCATCGTCGCTGCCACGCTGCCGCCGACCGGGGGGGCGCCGGAGGTGCAGCAGATCGAGACCACGGTGGTCGCCGTGCGCCGCTTCATCGAGCGGCTCGGCGGCCCAGAGGGGCTCGCGGTCTGCTACGAGGCCGGACCGGGCGGCTTCGACCTGCTGCGCCTGCTCACCGGGCTCGGCGTCGCCTGTGATGTCATCGCCCCCTCGCTCATCCCCGTGCGCGCCGGTGACCGCATCAAGACCGACCGGCGCGACGCGAAGAAGCTGGTGCGGCTCTACCGCGCCGGGCAGCTCTCCTACGTGGCGCCGCCGACCCCGGAGACCGAGGGGCTCCGGGACCTCCTGCGCTGCCGCGAGGACCTGCGCCGGGCGCGGACCAACGCGCGCCACCGGGTCAGCAAGCAGCTCCTGCGCCACGGGCGCATCTACCGTGAGGGCCGCTCCCAGTGGACCCAGCGGCACCGGGCGTGGATCGCTCGCCAGCGGCTGGGCGACGAGCTCGCCCAGGCGGCGCTCCGCCAGATGCTCGTGCACCTCGACGGCCTCGACCGTCAGCTCGACGCCCTCGACCGCGACCTCGAGGAGATCGCCCGCGGCGAACGCTGGCAGGCTGCGGTCGCGGTCCTCGTGCGCTTCCGCGGCATCTCGACCCGCACCGCGCTCGGGCTGATCGCCGAGATCGGCGACTTCTCCCGCTTCTCCCACCCGCGCGAGCTTGCCGCCTGGCTGGGCATCGTCCCCTGCGAGTACTCCTCCGGCGAGCAGCGCCACCGGGGGCACATCACCAAGACCGGCAACGGGCATGCCCGGCGCCTCCTGATCGAAGCCGCCTGGGCCTACCGGCACCATCCCCGCCGGCCCGACCACGGTCCGCAGCCTGACGAGCGAGCCTGGCAGGCACAGGTCCGGCTGCACCGCCGTTACCACCACCTGATCGGGAACGGGAAACGCTCCACGGTGGCGACCGTCGCCGTGGCGCGCGAGCTGGCCGGCTTCCTCTGGGCCGCGAGCACGGACCAACCGTTCTCGGCGACAGGCTGCTGAGGAGGTGCAGGCACCTCCCGACGGCTGGGACCGGGCGACCGCCGCGACCCTGCGGAGGACCCTCGACTCTTCTATGCGATCTCGACTCGCGACCCTAGTGCGAGGCAGCTCACGACCGGACACTGTCCTGCGGTTCCGACCCGCGCATCTCAGAGTGACAGTCGTCGTTGCCAGCGCGGCGGTCGCCCGACCCCAGCAGTTGCCGCCATGACCAAGGCCCGCCACACCAGCTTGCTTGACTTGTGCGTCCATCTCAGAAGATGAAGGGGATGGCCTTGTAGGCGAACCCCCACACCGCGGCGGCGGCGATCAGCATGCAGATCCAGAAGACGGCCTTGTGACGCTGGATGCCGACGCCCAGGTCCATGAGCAGGATGCGCACGCCGTTGAGCGCGTGGTACAGCACGGCGGCCACGAGGACCAGGTCGAGGAACACCAGGAGCGGCTTGTCGAACGTCTCGAAGAAGCTGTCCAGCGTGGACGCCCCCGACACCCGTCCCTGCGAGATGACCCAGATGTGGACGAACAGGTAGGCGGCCAGGACCAGCCCGCTGATGCGGAAGAGGATCCAGGCCCACATGCCGATGCCCTTCCACAACCCGGCGCCGACGTTGGCCGTCTCGCGCTCTTGTGCGCTCACGCTGAGCACCCCCTCCAGATTCGGCTCCGCCCCGAGAGGCGGACGAGTTCCCCATGGACCGCAATCGTAGCCCCACGGCGAAAGGCCAGGCAATCACGCATGGGCGGCGTCCGGACGAGCGCGGACCGCCGCGCTGTACGGATCGATGAACCCCGGCGAGCGTAGCCGGCCGCGCATATCGCATGGTGGTATGACGATATCGTAGTGGAGCGGGGTGCGACGAGGCAAGCGCCGGGGGCACGGCGCAATGTCTCAGCGCCGCCGCTTGCGGCCACCGCGCCGAGCGCGCGGCTTCGGCGCGTTCGGACGGCCGCGCGGCGCCACCCCGGCGGCCACGGCCGCCGCGATGCGCGCCGTGCGCAGACGCTCCGCCACGGCCAGCGCGACGTCGGCGGCCGTCTTGACGAGCAGGACGATGACGAGACCGGTGAGCGACGAGTCGAAGATCCAGTACACGAGGAGCGCTCCGGCCAGGATCCCGAACTGCAGGACGAAGAGCCTGCGGAGCGGCTCCGACACCACTGCCTCCGGCGGGATCACTTCCGCCTCGCCGCCGCGCACGAAGTCCCACAGGTACGTGAGGACACGCGCGATGATGAGGGCGGCCACCACGGCCCAGAACTGCCAGGTGACGAAGGGCGCGCCGGGCCGGATGGGAGCCTCGCCGCCCGGCTTGAGCAGCATGCCGCTGAACACCATGTACGCGACGACCGCCTGGGCGCCGACGACGATGAGATACGTCTTGATGAACTCGCGCACCAGCACCTGGTCGCGCGCGTCCGTGGCGGAGCCGGCGGCGAACGAGGCGCGGGCGCGGAGCCAGGCCAGCACGCCGTCGGCGACACCGTCGATGATGCAGGCGATCACGACGGCCAGCACCGACCACTCGCCCGCCACGGCCGCCCACAGCACCGCCGCGTCGGCGATCAGGAGGAGGGCGAAGCTCGGGGCGGCGCGGCCGAGCGTGGCGGCGCTGGGCACCGGAAGAGCCGCGTCCGTGCCGCCCGTGGCGCCCGCCGTGGCCGCCGCCGGCCCCACGTGAGTCCCGTCGCTCGTCGTGCGCTCGCTCATGTGCCCCCTCGCAGCCACCGCGCCGGCGAGGCCGGCGCGGAGTCCACCCAGCGTACGCGGCGGCGACGCGAAAGGCAACGCGGCGGGGTGGGCTGCACCTCGCGTGCTCAGCGCGTCGAGGCGACGGCGAGCGCGCACGGGATGGAACGGAGAGCCGCTCCTCTTGCCGGCTCTAGCGCCCTTCCCCGGGCTGCAGTTCGGCGAAGATGACCAGGCGCTTGGAGTGAGTCCCAGCGGCGACGTCGAACGAGCCGGTGCAGGTGATCAGGTTGAGGCGGCGCTTCTTCGTGGTCCCGAACACCTCCGCGGCGCTGGCGTCACGCGCATAGAGCACCTTCCTGCTCACCACGAACTCGAGTCGCTTGCCGGACGCGTCCTTGACGATCAGCTTGTCGCCCACCTTCAGCTTCGGCAGTTCGTCGAAGACCGCTTGCCTGTTGTCGGCGTAACCGCTGTGGCCGTCGATGACGGCGCTGCCCTTGTTGCCCGGGCGCGGCCCGAACTTGTACCAGCCGACCGTGTCGGGGCCGGACGGCGACGCCATGTCATTACCCGAGGTCAGGCCCACTTTCTCGACGGCGGCGTCGACGCCGATCTTGGGGATGACCAGTCGCACGGGGACGGCGTAGGTGACCTTCGGGCGTCGCGGCAGGGGTCGCCGGCCGCTGAGCCGGGTCGGTCATCGTCTCCGGGCTGGACAAGGAGCCGCTCGGTGCGCCATCCGGGGCCACGAGCAGATAGACGCCCGCGCCGATGGCGACCAGGGCGCCGACCACGCAGACGAGCACGGCTGCCCGCCAGCGGGCGGGCAGCCGTGCTCCTTGCGCTGTCTTCGGTACCCGGTCCCGCCGTGTGGCCGGTGGTTCCGGGGGTTCCTCTTTAGTCGTTCCGACGTGCGGCAAGAAGTCTCCGGGCCGCGAACATCAGGGTCAGGCCGGCCGCGAACGCGCCGGAAACGAGCAGCCACGGGGTGGAGCCGCCGTCGCTGGGCGGATACCCGGTGGTCGGGAAGCCGACTTCCTCGCCGTTCTGGTCTTCGTCGGTGACGCCGCCCGTACCGCTTCCGCCGCCTTCAGTGGCGCTCGGAGTCGGGGTCGGGGTCGGGGTTGCAGTGGACGTCTCGGTGGGCGTCGGCGTCGGCGTCGGGCGTCCGTCGGCTCCTGTGTCGGTGGGCGTCGGCGTCGGCGTCGGCGTCGGACGTGACGCCGTGGCAGCCCACCGTCGTGCTGCAGCCGCTCGCAACGTGGGTCGGCCCTGCCAGGATGGCTGACGCGGTGTGGCACCCGGCGCACGTGGATGGCAGCGGCGCGTTGGCTGGGTTGCCGCCCGGATGACACGCGGCGCAGTTGCTGGGGCAGATGCCGGAGTGGGCAGGGACGTTGTGAATACCGGCGGGAGGTGTGCCGCTGCCACTGTGGCAACTACTGCACGCAGGGTTGCCTCCCGTGAACGTCGGATTCGCGCCGGCGTCCGCTGTGGCGAGCGCCGCACTCAGCGCGAGCGCCACCACGAGAACCACCAGCAGGATGACCGGATAGCGTTTCCTCATGCTTCCCCCCTCTTCTCCGCGTCTTCCCTTCCGGAAGAGCAGCGTTTGGTCCCCATGACTCTGTCCAGAGAGCGGTCACCTCCTTCTGCGGCCGCCCTCAAAAGCCTCCCATCCAAGGAGACACGCGAGACTCTTACATGAGTGCAGAGCGCCGTCAAGACGGAGTCCGTATAGCGGATTGCACGCGCAGACGGGCCGGGGAGGCATGGTGCCTCCCCGGCCCGTCCGCCACGCCTTCGACGGCGACGTGGCGGGTCGCCCTCAGCCCATGTACATGTGCAATGGATACGTGCGGTACACGGGGATCGGCTGCTTCTCGGTGGTGATGTAGCCGGGAGGCGCCTCTACGAGCGAGGGAAGCCGATTCACCGTGGTCGCACACGTGTTCTCCACCGTCATCGGCTCCTTCATGATGCAGTGGGTGTCGGGCTCGCCCAGGATGTCCCAGTCGTTGCGGTCCGTCTCACCAGGAGCGTAGATCTTGCCGATGCAGTGCGTGACAATGACGGGACCCTGGAAGGTCTCCGTGGTCACGGTGGCGTCCATGCCTGTGGCGAAGCCGGCCTTGACCGTCGTCCCCAAGGTCTCCGACGCGAGGTCCTCAGCGTGGAAGGTCGGCGTCAGCTCCTGACGCTGCGACTTGATCGTCCATCCCAGCCTGGCGCACAGCCACTCGTTGGAGTTCCACACGTACGCCGGCAGCGACTCCGCCTCGGCGATCTCGCGCTGGAAGTCCTCCGGGCTGAGCCCGGCGCCGTGTACCTTGGCGAGGGCGATGCCGTAGTCCTCGACGTTGTAACTGATCCAGCCTTCCATCTTGTCGATGCGGTGGTGCTGCCCGGACAGGATGACGGGAAGGTTCGCCCACCCGACGTCCTGGGCTCCGCAACCACACAGCGTGACCCCGTGCTCCTTGGCGAGCTTGTCCAGTCTGTTGGTGATGGCGGGGGATGTGGTCCACGGGTAGAACGCTTCTTCGCAGATCGAGATGGCGTTCACGCCGTGACGTGCGCAACGATCGAAGTGCTCCTCCATGTCGGTCATGAGACTCGCGATCGCCAGGATGGCGACGTCGGCGTCGCACTCGTCGAAGACCGCCTCGGCGTCGGTGCGGACCGGCACGCCGAGCTTGATCCCGAGGCCGGCTACCTCCCCGACGTCCTTGCCGATGATGTCCTGATTACTGTGCGTGATGGCGCCGACGATGTCGGCGCCCTTCTCGTAGAGGTAGCGCAGGAAGATCTTCCCCATGTTCCCGCACCCGTACTGAACGACGCGCAGGCGCGGCGCGAGGCCGCTGGTGTTCCGGCGTGACATTGCGTACCCCCTTCTCGCTGCAGAGACCGGTCTCAAGGCAGGACCTCCCGTCAAGTGCGGCCGGAGGGCAGCCTCGCGCGGCGAGCAGCACCGCCAGAGGCTGATGCTCTCGGCGTCGGGTCCTGCCTCGCCGGACGAGCATGAAGGTCCGGGGCGGTCACCTCCTCTCTCGCCCGCAGGGCGAGCTCGACCCGGCTCAGCCGGGACGCGCCGCCTCGGGCAGCCGATCCCTCACGACCTCGGCGACGTCGACGACGTCCAGGGCCGCCTCGCCCTGCGCCGCAGCCGCGTCCCGAAGCATCGTGAGGCAGAACGGGCAACTCACCGCTACCCCCTCCGCACCGGTAGCCGCGAGTTCCTCGTACCGGATCGAGCTGATCCGCTTCTCCTCGCGCTCGACCTGGTAGAAGCTGTTTGCCCCGCCGCCACCGCAGCAGAACGTTCTCGCCGCCGAGCGCGCCGGGAGCACGGCCGCGGCGCCGAGCACGCTGACCGCCGCCGCCGGACGGCCGGCCCGGGCGAGGTTGCAGGGCTCGTGGTAGACGAGCTTCCCGCGCCCGTCCGCCTCTCCGCTGAGGTCGAGACGGCCTTCGGCGATGAGCTCCGCGAGCAGCTCCGTGTGGTGGACCGCCGGGATCGTGAACCCCAGCGCCGGGTACTCGTGCAGGAAGATGTTCAGCCCGTGCGGGCAGTGCGTGACGATCTTGCGGCGCCGGTCTCTTTGATCATCTCGATCGCGGTGGCCGCGAGCATCTGGAAGCGGCCCTCCTCACCGAGCCGCTTGGCCGGCTCGCCACAGCAGGGCTCCGCCGGCCCCAGGGTGACGAAGCTGACGCCGGCGGCGCGCAGGACGTCCATGGTCGCGCGCGCGACCGCGCTCGTGCGCTCGTCGTAGGCGGCGGCGCACCCGATCCAGTAGAGGTACTCGGGCGGCTCGGATGACGCCGCGACGCCGAAGGTGATCTCGTCCGCGTAGGGCAGGTCGATGAGCCACGCGGCACGCTCGTGGGAGGGGAGCTTGTAGGGGTTCTGGTTGCGGTCCAGCGCCTGCAGCATGCTCAGCTTCTGCTCGTCCAGGCGGTTCTGGTCGACGAGGGCGCGCCGGAAGTCGAGCACGAAGTCCACGTGCCGGATCCTCGCCGGGCACGCCTCCTCGCACGCGTAGCAGTTGGCGCAGGACCACGCGGCGTCCTCGAAGTCGGCGGCGGGCCTTTCGGCGGCCGCAGCCCCGAGGTTGGTGCCCAGCGCCCGCTGGATGCCCTGCACGAGGTCGCGTGGCGAGAGCGGCCGTCCGGCCGCGTTCGCCGGGCACTCCTGGTGGCACCGCCCGCAGGCCATGCACGCGTCCGCCGACAGGCGCCCGGCGGGCGCGATGTCCGTGGTCGTGGCCGTGCCCGAGACCAGCTCGACGTCCTCCTCGCTCTCCATCGCGGCGATGAGGTCGAAGGGCGTCGTGAGCTTGGTCCTCGGGCGCAGCGTGTCCTGGCCCGCGACGTTCCCCGGCACGAGCAGCAGGTGCGAGAACCCGGTCCAGGCGACGCCGACGATCAGCGTGAACGCGGCGGTGGCGTGTATCCACCAGAGCGCCTGGTACGCAGCGACGGGTGCGCCGTCGGCGCTGGCCCAGCCGTCCAGCAGACCGGACACCGCAGACCCGACGAAGGCCGCCGCCGCCCAGTCGTTGGGCGCCTGAGCGGCGATCCGGTACCCCTCCAGGAGGAAGCCCGAGAGGCCCATGAACAGCAGGCCGAGCAGGACGAGGCTCGTGGACAGCCTCGGCGTCAGGTGCTCGGGCCGCGTCACGAGCCGCCGCCAGAGTGCGACCCCCACGCCGACGACGAGCGCCAGCCCGGCAAGATCGAGGACGAGCTCGAAGACCACGTAGAACAGCCCGCTGATGCGGAAGTCGCCGAACCACCGCAGGATGTCCTCATCGACCAGGACGATGACGGTGCCGATGAACAGGAGGACCGTCCCGTAGAACAGCGGGAGGTGCAGCACGGCCGGCAGGCGGCGCTCGCGGACCTTGGTCTGCGCCACCACGTCGCGCAGCGTCCTCCCGACTCGCGGGCCCCACGGGAGTGCCTTGCCGTTGACCGCCGCCCACAGGCGCGCGCCACCGCGCGTGTACGCCCGATAGCGGCGCACGAAGCCCCACACGAAGAGCGCGATGACCGCCGCCACGCAGGCGTACATCGCGACGAGGGTGGCGGTGTGCGGCAGGAACGGCAGGTACTCCCTGACGTAGTCGATCCCCATGCGTCGCCCCGATCAGGACCCGCCGCTGAGCGCGGCCACGAGCTCGGGGACCACCTTGTACAGATCGGCGACGATGACGTAGTCCG
This sequence comes from uncultured Actinomycetes bacterium, assembly GCA_963764225.1. Lineage (GTDB taxonomy): Bacteria > Actinomycetota > Thermoleophilia > UBA2241 > UBA2241 > CAIXSE01. The sequence continues at coordinate 300,381 of CAVXRL010000007.1, read as the reverse complement.
CGTTGCGGACGATCGGCGCCTTCGCGTCGCTGTTGACGGCGACCACCACGCGCGCGCCCTTGATACCGGTGAGGTGCTGCACCTGCCCCGAGATGCCGAGAGCCAGGTACAGGTCGGCGTTGACCGACGTCCCGGTGAGGCCGACGAGCCGCTCCTTGGGCAGCCACTTGAAGTCCTCGGCGATCGGCCGCGAGCAGCCGAGCTCCGCGCCCAACGCCTCTACGAGCGGCTTGACGAGGTCGATGTCCTCGGCCTTGGCGAACCCGCGACCGACCGAGACGACGACGGTGGCGCCGGCCAGGTCGACGGTCTTGACCACCGGCTCGTCCCCGACGTGCTCGACGGCGCGAGGGGGTACCTGGAGCTGCCGCCGGTCGACGGGGACGGCGGCGCCTGCTGACGCGCCGTCGAACCGGCCCGCGGCGAACAGGCACACCGCAGGCGCCACCGGCAGGGAGAGCGTACCCTCGGCGACGCCGCCGTAGATCGCCCTGCGGGCCGTGAACGCACCGTCCGCGGCCCGCTCCACCACGTCGCACATGCTCGCGCAGGAGCTGCCGCGCGCCGCGGCGAGGCGGCCGGCCGCCTCACGCGCGGCGGGGGCGTCGGCGAGGAACACGGCGTCCGCGCCTTCCCCGAGAGCATCGTCCAGCGCCGCCGCCCAGACGTCGCCGCCCAGCCAGCCTCCCGCGCCCTCGTACACGAGCAGACTGTCGGCCAGGCCGCCGATTTGGGCGGCGAGGGCGTCGGCTGTGACTCCCTCCGGCGCGAGCGGGGCGTCGTCGCCCACCAGGGCGACCGCCTCCACGACGCCGTCGCCGCCCGCCAGCCGCCGCGCCGCGGCGGCCATCCGCTGGAGTTCTGAGATGGTGGCCGCGGTGACCACGAACCTGGCGCCCATCACAGCACCCCCTCTTGCTTCAACGTGTCGACGAGCTTCGCCGCGCTCTCCGCCGGCGCGCCCTCGATCACGATCCGCTTGCGCTCCACCGCCCCCGACCTGCTCGCGACGAGAGCCGCCGTCACGTCCAGCTCCGCCTCCCCGGGCGTGAGCCCGAGCTGCCCGAGCGAGACCTTGCCGATGCGGTCGGCCTTGACCTTCATGACCTGCAGCACTGTCGGGAGGCGGGGGACGTTCATCGACGAGTCGACGCCGACGACGCACGGCGCGGGGACCTTCACGGTGCGCAGCACCGACCCCAGGTCGAGGACCGCCTCCACCGTCTCGTCCTCCACCGACAACCCGACGACGGGGGCCACGTACGGCCAGTCGAGGAGCTGCGCCAGCGCCGGCGCCGTCACCCCGCTGTAGCCGTCCTCCGACACCAGACCGCACATGATGAGGTCAGGCTCGTCGAGCTCGCCTACCACCTTGGCCAGCGCCCGCGCCGTGCGCATCGGGTCGAACGGATCGTCCCAGCCGCCCTCCACGAGGTAGCCCTTGTCGGCGCCCATGGCGACCGCCTCCTTGAGCGTCTTCAAGGCGGGCTCGCCGCCGACCATGACGACGTCGAGCTCGACGTACTCGCCGGACTCCTTGAGCACGACCGCCGCCTCCAGCGCGTTGCGGTCGTAGTCGCTGATCTTGGTCGGCAGGTTGCGCAGCGTGACCTCGCCGCGCCCCTCGTCCCAGCGGACCTCGGTGGAGTCCACGACGTGCTTTGCACAGACGATGATTCTCATGGCGCTCCCTGTCGCTCGATGGGCCCGGGGCCCGAATGGCGCGGCCGCTCGTGCGGTGTCGGCAGCCCGGCTCGTCGGCGGCGGCGCCGAACGTGTACTGCTTCGCGCTCTGCCGTCAGGCCTTGGGGTCCCACTCGTCCGCCGGCGGCTTCAGCACCTCGTAGGCGAAGTGCCGGTGATACCAATCGAGATGGATGTTGCGGGCGCGGACGATACGCTCACGCTCGCCCTCGTTCATCTCCTGCTGCTTGATGTACTTGTCCATCCGCGACGGCAGGATCTCGAGCTCGCCCCACTTGTAGATGATGTCTTCAGCCATGCTGGCGCTCCTCCCCTCGGTCAGCCGATGGTCGGCGAGGTCGTTTGCCACTCGATGCCCATCGACTTCGCGAGCAGCTCGAGCACGTGCACCGGCTCGACCGGCAGGCCGGCCTTGGTCTTCACATCGGTGAACTGGTCTTTGCAGTGCGGGCAGGCGACGAGGATGGTGTCGACACCCAGGTCGGCGGCGGCGCGCAGCCGCTTCTGGCCGATGCGGTAAGCGATGTCCTCGTGGAGTTTGCGGAACGGGCCGTTGCCGTTGCCGCAGCAGTAGCGCCACTGGTTCCCCGGCTCCACGTCGACGATCTCGGCGCCCGGGATCATCCCCACGAGGTCGCGTGGAGAGTCGGCCTCCACCACGAGCTTGTTCAGCGTACAGGGGTCGTGGTAGGCGAACTTGCCCTCGATCGCGGTCGTCGGCTTCACGCCCTTCTCCTTCATCTTCTTCAGGATGAAGTCGGTGATGAAGACCGCCTCGATGCCGTCCATGCTGAACCATTTCGGGTACTCGCGGATGAACAGGGCGTAGTCGTGTGGATTCGTCACGACGAGCGTCTGGACGCCGAGCTCCCTGAAGCTCTTGACGTTGTCCTCCGCGTACTTCTTCCACTCCTCCTCGTCGGCGCTGAGGAGCTCGGGGGCGGTGACGCCCGGAGTGGCGTACACACCGAACTTGACGCCGAGCTTGCCGAGGATCTGCGCGGCGAGCCGCGGCACCTCGGTGCCCTGCGTCGCCGTGAAGAAATCGACGAAGAGCGCCGTCTTCATGTCGCCGGCGAACTTGATGCCCTCGGCCCACTTGGTGACGAGCTCACCCTGGGTGGCGACGAAGCCGCGGTGTTCGTCGAGGTAGTCCTTGACCGCCGGCCAGTTGGTGATCTCGCCGCCGTCGGCCATGTGGTCGCGGCGGATCTTCCGCACCAGGTCGACCGTCGTGGTCGAGCGGCGGTAGAAGTCACCGCCCATCGACGTGTTGGGGCAGCGCAGCTCGCAGGCGCCGCACTCGAGGCAGTACGTGAAGTTGTCCATCAGCTTGTCGAACTCACCGACACCTCGGCTGATCGCCAGGATCGATGTGTGGAACCCGTAGGAGGTGTGGGCCTCGTTGCGGGTGATGTCGAAGTTGGGGCAGATGTCGCGGCAGAACTTGTGGCGGCATGCGAAGACCAGGTACGCCTCCTTGACGAACTCCTCCGGAATGGCCTTCGTCTTCGAGAGGGGCTCAGCGTAGAAGTCCTTCTTGCTGAGTTGGTATGTCATGACTGGGGACCCACCTTTCCACTTCCAGGCCAGAAGCTGGTCAGTCTTCGTACGCTTCGTCCAGGCAGTACTTACCGGGGTTCATGATGTTGTTCGGGTCGATCATCCGCTTGATCCTCTTCATCATGGCGAACGTCCCGTGTCTCATCTCGCCGTGCATGGCGACGTCGTCGTCACCCTCGCGGCAGGACCCGTGGCAGATCGAGACCGAGCACTCCATGTCGACCGCCGCCTGGGCGATCTCCTTCTTCATCTTGATCCAGCCGTTCTTCCACGACTCTGGCGTCAGGTCCAGTTCCGCCACACCGATGTCGATCTCGATGAGGTAGTCACCCCAGCCCTTGAACGGGTTGCTGGTGTAGATGAAGATGCCCCAGTCGTCGAACAGGCCCGGGTACAGCTTCATGTACTTCTGGCAGATCTCGTGGAACTGCTTGCGCAGGGTCGGCAGCGCCGTGTGATACGCGGCCGTGTCTTCGCAGTGCCACGACATGAGCGTGGCCTGGCCGTCGGGCGTGCGGCCGTGGTAGGAGAGGTGGTACCGGTCGTGGCGAGAAGCCCAGTCGCCCTCGCCCTGCTCGGGGCCGAGGTACCTGCCGCCCCGGGCCTTCATGATCTTGAACCCCTCCTTGACCGCCGGCTCGACCTCGCACTTCTTCCCGTAGAAGGTCATGAGATTGACGAACTTGACCTCCTTGGGCAGCGGGATGAAGGCCTCGTCGTCGCGGCGCAGGAAGTCGATCTTCTCCTCGTCGAAGATCATCGCCGACGAGATCGTGGCGAATCCGGCCGTGGTGATGTCGTAGAGCGCCTGGTACGAATCCTCCCAGTTGTCGAACGCGAAGTAGCCGGCGAACTCGACCTCGGACTTCGGATACAACTCGATGACGGCTCGCGTGACGATGCAGAGCGTGCCCTGGTGCTGCATGAACAGATCCTTCAGACGGTAGCCCGAGGAGCTCTTGCGGATCTTCTTCGTGCCGCCGCCGCCGACCCAGATCACCTCGCCGTCCGGAAGCACGCACTCCATGCTGATGACGGTGTCCGGGATGTGGCCGAAGCGGCCACCGACCAGCGTCCAGCCACCGCACCCGATGCGCCCGCCGAGCATGGCGTTGGCGTAACCGGCGAGGTCGTCCGGGAAGATCTTGCCGAGCGGCTCAAGCACCTCGTTGAGCTTGAGCATGTTGATCCCCGTGCCGACGGTGGCGCACATGTTGTCCTCGTCGATCTCGAAGATCTCGTTCATGCGCTTGATGTCCACGCAGATGCCCTTGCGCAGCGGCATGGCGCCGTCGGCAAGGCCGGAGCCACCGCCCCGTGGCGTCACCGGGATCCGACGCTCGTTGGCCAGTTTGAGGATGCCGACGACGTCGTCCGTGCCCCCCGGCAGCACGACGACGTCGGGCGTCTGATCGGCCCACCGCTGCAACGGCGCCGGCGCGCAGTTGAAGGCGCGCATCGCCCGCTCGTGCATGTCCGTGAGGACGTACTCGTCGCCGACGATCCTCTTGAGTTCGTCGATCACCTCGTCGGTGACCGCTCCATACGTGGTCGTTGCGACTGTCATGAACCCATCGACTCCTTTCTGCTGCGACGTCTGAGTGGCTGGCGTCTCTGACCCTGTCCAAGGAGCGCGAGGTCACGTTTGGCACCGAGCTCCGGTGAGTCGGCGGGGCCCGCCCATGAGCTCATCGGCCGCTTCTGTGCGGCGATCGAACGGTGAACCAGCCGCCGAGCACGGCGTTCCGACCGACGGAACGGCATCGATTGTAGCAGCGTAACGGTCGTACAAAAGAGGGTATTATGGGTGCTCAATGATAGTGTGAACCACTCACTCGCGAACAAGACTCGAGTGTTGCCTCTCGTCCTCGATCGCGCCGCAGGGAGTCGCATGACCACGTCGCCCAAGTCCCCTCCCCCCCACCTCACGCCTGAGCCGCGGCCCGACCGCCGGCCGCCGACTCAATCGCGGTTCCACGCGTTCGTGGACTCGGTCTTCGACGCCTACTACGACTGGCACATCCGCACCGGCTACATGGAGTTCTCGGCGCAGATGGACGCCCTGCTCGGACTTCCACCCGAGGCGCTTCAGCGCGCCTTCACGGCGTGGCTGGACCGCCTGCACCCGGATGACCGCGCCGCGACGGTGGAAGCGGTCCACGAGGCCGTCCGCGAGGGCGGTGTGTACAAGGGCGAGTACCGCCTGCGCCGCGATGACGGCACGTACGTCCAGGTGCACGATCGAGGAGTGGTGCTGAGGGACGAGGACGGCACCTCCTCACACATGGTCGGAGCCATTCGCGACATCACCAGCGACGAGGAGGCGGAGCGCGCGCTGCACGAGGCGGCGGAGCTGTATCGCACCCTCTTCGAGAACGCTGTCAATTCCGCCTTCCAGATCGCCGACGACGGCCGCTTTCTCGACGCCAACGCCGCGGGAGCGCTCTTCATGGGGACGAGCCGGGCCAGCTTCTGCGGCGCGGCGTGGGCGCCGTGTGGGGCGATCGAGCGCTCCGGGCGGTGCGCGAGGCCACGTCGTCCGGCGTCACCGCCACCCTCGAGCTCGAGCTCGAGATCGGGGACGCCGTCAAGGCGCTCGCGGTCACCCTGGTACCCTGCCGCTTCCGAGGCGAGGCCACCTGCTTCGCCCTGGGCACGGACATCACCGACCACCGGACCCTGCGCAAGGCTCTCGAGGAGTCGGAAGCATCGCTTCGCCGGCAGGCCGCTGCCCTGTCCGACGCAACACCGCTCTCCGCGTCATCCTGGAACAGCGAAACCGCGACAGGGCGGAGCTCGAGCGGACCATCTCCGACAACGTGGAGACGATGATCCTGCCCATGCTCGGACGGCTGAGAAGCCGCTTGCCGCCACCCCGGAGGCGATCTACCTGGACGCCATAGCGCGGAGCCTGCGCGAGGTCGTCAGCCCACCGGCTGCAGGCGCTCGGTCCTGCCACGGAGCCGGCCTGCCTTTGACGCCGAGCGAGCGTGAGATCGCCGGCCTCATCCGCATGGGCAGGAGCACCAGTGAGATCGCGGAGGCGCTCTACATCTCACCGATCACCGTGTCGTTCCATCGGAGGAACCTGCGCCGAAAGCTAGGTCTCGGTCCCCCCGGTCAACGGCTGGCTTCGCATCTGGGACAGTCGAGAAAGCTTGAGCCTCGGCGGGCTGCTTCTGCGCCAGGTTGACATCATTCGCACGGTCGCCCCGGTGGCCGCTTGCGCCCGGACTTTCTCGCCCTGACGGTGTGCGCGACCGTTGGCGCTTCGGTGACCGAGCTTATTTCTTTTAGGGGGCTGCGATGGAGGAGACCGAGCCCGCGAGGAACGTGAGGACCAGCTGGCTGTTGTGCGTGCGCTCCCGGAATCGTGTCCTGGACGGCCAGGCCCGTAGATAAGTGACCGCCAGGAGCATGCTCAGCCCCTCCACATCAGATGGGACCGTCACGATCGACGGAGTTCCACCAATGATTGCGAGTCGAACACGTTCATGGCCTGACGAACTTGCTGTGGATGGCATGGTTACTCTTCACCTGCAGGAGCAACTTCAAAACCGGAGCATAGATCTGAGCAGATCGTACACACATACTAGATGTCGGCGCGTCGACACGCTCGTCACGCGTCGTCTCTCTCCTTCGGGGGGCAGAATGACACATCTCGTCAGGAGGACGATTCGCCATGCATAGCGTAACGACCCTCCTTGTTGCCGAAGTGATGGCGACGAGTCGCTCCTTGTTCACGCCTGCCGCCTGAAACAGCCTCGAGGGTGCGTCCCTCGGACCGTCGCGTGCCAAGTCAACCAGCGGCCTTTGATCATCCGCCTGGCTGCGTGCGTTAACCACAGCTCACGTCGCCCTGTCGAGTAGCTGACGCGAGAGCGGCTTTATCTCGTAGTCTACCTTCGCAGTCGGCGTTCTTCGTTAGATTCCGCCGTTGCTTCGGTCGCCTAGCGCCGCCCCGTTTCGTGCTCCATCCCATAGGTTGATTGATTTCTCAGAACAGGTGCCCTCTCTGTCAACCGAGTGGGATTGAGCTCGTTGGCAAACTCCCCCCGATGGCGAGGACAGAAGCCGGCACAGTAGACCTCTTCGGGATCGCGGAAGGAACGGCGCAGGTGCTGCAGACGGACGCCTCGAGCACCGCCGGGGCGCCTCGTCATCGACGCTGAGAGGTGTCCACGGCTGCCGTGTGCGGATCGCCTGCTCTTGCGCGACCTCCACGAGTGAGACCCTCGCGTTCCGCATACATCGGCTGAATAACCACCTCCATAGCATATCTTCGATCCCATGGTATCCGGCGGTCCAGAGGATGCATGTGCGTGATGATGTGTCCGGGGAAGCGCTCCGGAAGAACGATGGAGTGGTCATCATTCAACAGTCGCGCTGCATCGGCTGCCACACCTGTGCAAGATTCTATCCATTCAGCGCCCCCACCATCGACCCTGAGTCGCATGTCTCAAAGTACACACACTATACAACAGCAACCCCCACTCTGCGTCGAGGTCTCCAAGAGGGTGCGCTCGTCTTCCACGGCGCCGGAGGAGAGGCCTGCGCGGCGCAGCGCGCTCGCCGCGTATCTCGACTACGCGGAGGGACCGACCGTAGCTCTTCCCCCTCACGAGGCCCGTAATGACGGAGCCCCGCGATCCGAGGGCTAACCCACACATCGACCTAGCGACAGAGGCCTCACACCGCATAGAGAAGCTTGCGCGGACTACATCGGGTCTACGAGCCTGGACGCACGTCTCCTGTTCTCAAGGCGATTGATGATGCACGACGCTTCTCACCCATCAGGACGTGTCTGCCTAGCCACGGGCCCTTCTCGGGACCTGCTGTCCCAGGTGCTTGTGGCGGACGTCGGATAGCAGCCCTCGTCATCCGTGTCCCAGGCGGGCCGGGTGTCGTCGGCGGCCTCGGGCGGCGACTGCGGCGGGCCGGATGGAGCGCGGTCGTCCTCGAAGGTCGTGCGTAGACCACTGTACGTGGCCGTCCGCCGACGAGAGTGTGGAGACTGCGTAAACGCCTCGTCCGTGTGGGCGTGACGTGGCGAGAAGCCAGGGTCTGGTTAGGGGTGCGAAACTGGAAAGCGCCGACGCTGGCGTCCGTCGGCATCGACCAGCCGGGAGAACAGCACCACACTGCGACCCTCACGACGACCTGGCGGCCCCGCCCAAGGCGCGGACGCGCGCGATACCTCGCCACATGACTCTGCAAGGGATTCCCCGTCCGCGGCGCGCGCCGGCGTCCCTTTCCGATGATTCCCGGCTTCCTCCGCATCTGTAACTCACCCGTCACGAGGCTGCTTTCCGGGCCTGATTCACTCACACAGCTGCACGTGGCCGGAAGCAACGTAGCCCGACGGCTGCGGCGGCGCCGACGAGTCGGCTCCCCAGCGGTCGCACATCAGGGTCTGGTCCGTGGCGGACGGCTTCCCCGCCCCGCTCACGTGCCACCATTGCGAGACGCCGTCCTGCGCACGCGCCTGCCCGACCAAGGCATGCCGTCGGGACATCGAGACGCAGCGGGTGATCATCGACGAGGGCCAGTGTATCGGGTGCCGCGCCTGCAATGTGGCATGCCCTTTCGGCCACGCCCACTTCGATGCTGTGGCGAAGGTCAGCACGAAGTGTGACTACTGTGGCTCTTTGCGGTGATCCGGAGTGCGTCAGAGTGTGCGAGCCGGGGGCGATCCGCTACGTACACTCCGACGAGAGCGCTCAGCACAAGCGTCGCTTGGTCGCCACGGTCGAAGCCGCACTCCGGTCGAGCGCATCGAAGGGAAGCAGGTGAACCAGTGATCCCTTCGACGAGCGGGATCCGGAGACTACGGACGGGGGAAGATGCCCTGCTGGGTCTGTGCGTGGACCTGGGAGTCGGGCGCGCGACCTTCGAGGCACAGCCGTTCGAGATCGCTCGTCAGTACGTCGGTGGGCGCGGCCTCGGGGTGTATCTCTTGCTGCACCGGCGGGCCTACGAGATCGATCCTCGTCTCCGGACAGCCCCTTGATCATCGCGCCCGGGCCATTGACGGGAAGCGGTGCGCCGGCGACCGGCCGCTACAGCATCAGTGCTCGTTCACCCCTCACGGGGACCGTGTTCGACGGCAACTCGGGCGGCGGCCTGGGCATCGCTTTGCGACAATGTGGGCTCGATTATCTGGTCGTCGAGGGGGCGTCCGAGAGTCCGGTATACATCATCGTGGAGCACTCCGGCGCGACCCTGCGTTCTGCCGCTGATCTCTGGGGTCTCGACGCAAGAGCCACTCTTCACCGATTGAAGGGGCGGCATCGTCCATGTGAAGCGGCGGTCATTGGAAGAGCCGGCGAGAACGGAGTGCTCTTCGCGAGCATCGTCAATGATCGAGGCCGCCAGGTGGGGCGCGGCGGCCTGGGCGCCGTCATGGGGGCCAAAGGCCTCAAAGGTATTGTCGTCGTGCCCCCGGGAAGCGAGCCGACGCGCCCGGCGGAGCCTGAACTCTTCGAGGCAGCGGTTCGCGAGGTCACCACGCTCGTACAGGCGAACCCTGCGACGGGACAGCAGTTGCCTCGCTTCGGCACAAGCGTTCTCGCTCACCTGCTGGATCGTTGCGGCGTGCTGCCGACCCGAAATTTCCGGGAGAGCCAGTTCGAGTCTGCGGCCGCGATCAGCGGTGAAACGTTGCGCTCGTCCTCCGGCGGGAAGAGGACCGCATGCGCCGACTGCCCGGTCGGCTGCGCGAGGGACATGGCGAGCCGAAGCGGGCGTGGGCGTGGCCCGGAGTACGAGAACATCTGGGCCCTTGGAGCCGCCTGCGGGGTGGGTGATCTCGCCGCCATCGTCGCAGGCAATCATGCCTGTAATGATGCAGGCATCGACGCCATCAGCATGGGTTCGACCATCGCTTGTGCGATGGAACTCGCTGAGTCAGGCCTGCTGCCGGGCGGGCCTCGTTTCGGCCGAGCGGACGCTCTCCTGCCGCTCATCGCCGACACCGCGGAGCGACGTGGGCTCGGAGAGGAACTGGCGCGTGGTTCACTGAGAATGGCCGGGGGACGAGGCGCGGCTGAGTTGTCCATGACCGTCAAGGGCCTCGAGTTGCCCGCCTTCGATCCACGAGGGATGGCGGGCCAGGGTCTCGCATTCGCCACGTCGAATCGCGGCGGCTGTCACACGCGTGCGAACATGCTCGGCCACGAGATCGTGGAGCGCCCGAACTGCTCGACCGCTTCTCTACAGAGGGCAAAGCGCGAGTAGTCATTGCGCTGCAGGATCTCAACGCCACGCTCGACTCACTCGTGGGCTGCAAGTTCGCGGCATTCGCCGTGCCCACCAGAGGCTTCGCTCATCTGCTGGGCGCGATGATCGGCGAGCCGGTCGGCACGGAAGAACTCCTGGGCGTCGGAGAGCGGATCTGGAATGCGGAGCGGCTCTTCAACCTGCGGGCCGGATTCGGGCGCCCAGACGATACCCTGCCCATCCGCCTGCTGCACGACCCGGTTCCCGCCGGCCCCTCCGCCGGGCATGTCGTCGACCTCCCGCCCATGCTCGACGTGTACTACCGCGAGAGGGGATGGGACGCCCAGGGCGCGCCGAGTGAGCGGAAGCTCTGCGAACTGGGCTTGCCGCGCGAAAGCCGAGCGTCGGAGGAAAGTGGCCGTCCAGGCCATTCACCTCCGCCTCACCCGACCGGTCCTGCATCGGGCAGCGTGCCGCCCGGAATCTGTGCGATGTCTACGGAAGGAGAGGCCTCTCGATGTTGAAGGTCGTCACGGTCGATATCGAAAAAGTGCACGGGCTGCAGATCATGCGAGATCGCCTGCTCTCTGCACAACTTCGGTGAGTGCAATCCGGCGCGCGCGAGGATCCACGTGGTCAAGACCCAGAGAGAGGGGATCACCACGACGGTCCCCGTGCTCTGCCGGCAATGTGCCGATCCTCTGCGTGAAGATGTGTCCTGCTGACGCTCTCGCTCGCGATGAGCGCACCGGGGCAATCGTGGTCGACGCGGAGAGGTGCCTCGGCTGTCACACGTGCGTGTACGTCTGCCCCTTCGGTGCTCCCCACGTCGATCCCGTAACGGGAATCAGCGAGAAGTGCACCCTCTGTGAGGGCGATCCCCACTGCGTGAAAGTCTGTTCCAAGGAAGCGCTCACGTACAGCGACGTGTTCGAGGAGGGGCCTCATCGCATGCGAGCGGGCCTCGAGAAGTACCTCGATCACCTCGACGACCCAAGCGTAAGCGGCGAGAACTGAAGGAGCACAGATGCCCTTTCTGAACGCGGGTAAGATCCTGCATGTGGAGGTCGCTACCGGCGAGGGCCGCGTGCAACCGACGAAGGACTATTCGGACCGCTACCTGGGCGGGCGGGCCATCAACGCGGCCCTGATGTACGACCTGGTTGCCCCTGGAACGGATGCGCTCGGCCCGGAGAACGTCCGGCTCTCGGGGTGGGGCCCCTCGGGGCCACGTCGTATCCCGGGTGCAGTCGGCTGGACGTCATGGCCAAATCGCCAGTCACCAACCTCCTCGGCGACTCCAACATGGGGGGGTACTGGGGGGCGGAGCTCAAGTACGCCGGCTACGACCATCTGGTCCTCCACGGCCGCTCCGAGAAGCCGGCGTACATCTTCATCCACAACGATCGGGTGGAGTTGCGTGATGCCTCTGCGCTGCTCGGCAAGACGACGCATGATACCCAGCAGGCGATCCAGGACGAACTGGGCAACCCGAACGTCAAAGTGATCACCGTCGGGCCGGCCGGGGAGAACCTGGTGACGTGGGCCGACCTGCATCAAGGTACCTGTCATGCCGCCGCCCGGACAGGTATGGGCGCGGTCCTCGGATCGAAGAACGTGAAGGCCATCGCCGTCCGAGGCACTCAGGGGATCGCGATAGCGGACCCGGAAGGCCTGATGACCGCCTGTCTCGAGGCTCACGCCGCGATTCGCGCATCCGAGATGTACGGGGAGTACTCAACGGTCGGCACGAGCTGGTGCGAGGCATCCTACGGCCGCTCCGGCATCGAGTGTGGAGGAGATGGGCACGAGGGCCCCATCTCGGACTGGGATCCGCACAGGGATCAGGCGTTCGATAAGTTCTGGGTGGACTACGGTGTCGAGCGCACTGGATGCATGGGATGCCCCGTGCACTGTATGGAGACGTACTACGTGCCGGGGATCGGCAGCGCGTCCATGTCGTGCGAGCTCTACACACAATCGTCGGGCGAGCTCCGCCAGGATCTCCTTCGTGGCATCAAACTGGTCAAGCTCTGTCAGGAGATGGGCATTGACGAAACCTCGGTGTCCAACTTCCTGCAATGGCTCCTTGTCCTGAAGGACCTGCGGATCATCGATGACACGCACCTGGACGACGTACCGTTGGCATGGGGTGACGTGGACTCTCAAGTCGAGCTGACCCGCAAGATCATTCATCGAGAGGGTGTCGGAGATGTCTTCGCGAACGGCCTGCTCGCCGCCGCCCGGCACCTGGATGAACACACCGCTCTCGAGCCGAGGGCCGGCGCGAGCACCTATCAGTATGCGATGCAGGTGAACAACAACCCGATGTACGGCATCAATCCGCGCGTCAAGTCGATGGCTTTGGCGTACGCCATCGGCAGGAGATCCGACTGCATCTCCGATCTCAACATGCAGGACTTCGACATGATGAGCGTCTCGGCTGAGTACCCCGGCTGGACGGACGAACAGCGGCATGAAGCAGCGAGATTCGACGCCGAGACCGCCAGGTACGTGTCTGGCGAACCCCGGGCGGCTGACTTCGACGCCATCGATGGAAAGGCGATGATCGTGCACGACATGGGCAGGACCGTCGGCATGGCCGATATGGCCGGCACCTGCAAGCAGCACATGAAGTGGTTGTACCTTGACGCCAATCCCTCGCACATGGCGGCGGCGATCTCGGCCGGTTTCGGCAAGACGGTGACCAGCGACGACCTTCTTTGGGCGTCACTACAGCTCAGGACGCTGGAGCGCGCCCTCGAGTGCAAGTGGGGGCGGCGGCGCAACCACGACACCATCCCGGAGAAGGAGTTCGACAAGCTCGTGTCCCAAGGCGTGTTCAAGGGCAGGTCCTTCACCAGCCGCGAGGACCTTGAGGCCATGAAGGATGAGTACTACTGGCTCCGAGGGTGGGACAAGGAGACGGGCGTCCCCTATGAAGAGACGCTTCGCGACTTCGGTCTCAACGACGTCGCGGACGATCTCAAATCCCTCGACATCCTGCCGCAGTGTAGGGACGAGACCGCCCGTAGAGCGGGGATCACCAAGGCTTCGACCCTCGGTTACGTGTGGCCGAGACTCGTCGGAAGAGACAACCCTCGCGGCAACAAGGCGCCATGGGCGGAGGGCGAGCCGGAGAGGGAAGCACCGACCACGGCCCCATTCGGCGCTCAGGCAGAGTCGGAGGGTGAGCGGTGATGAGCACCCAATTCACTCACGATTCGAGCGCCGGGGCTTCGGTTGGGCCTGAGGTGACCGTCAGCTTCTTCGCCACTGTTCGGGATGCCTTCGGGGAGGACGAGCTCACCGTGCCTCTCGAGCAGGCCCGCAGTGTCCGAGACCTGCTCAACGGGCTGTGTACGTCTCCTCGCCGTGAACGCGCAGTCCGGGACGCGGACGGTGCTCTGCGAGGCGATCTCACTCTGCTGATCAACGGTCATCACGTCGGCTCCCTGGCCGGACTGGATTCGGCCCTTGACTGCGGTGATGTCGTGTCGGTGTTCCCGCAGCTCTGCGGTGGTTGACGAAGGAGGACCGTGAACCTGACCAAGACGATCACGCGCATGGACGACGGAAGCACCGTGGAGCTGACGCGCGATCGGCTCATGGACGGTCTGCTCTACAAGGCCGTGGTCGGCGACCTGCCGTACACGCAGCGCTGGGCCGACCAGATCGGCGCCGACGCCTGTGCCGAAGATGCCAACGATGGTGTCATGAAGATCGACGCGCTGCCGGCGAGGTGACCGAGGTTTGCTGCCGCGGGGGGATCAAGCATCAGTTGAAGGGCGTGCGGTGACGGTGCGCTTCTTCGCCACGCTTCGCGACCGGTTCGGTGCTCGACGGGAGGTCGATCTGGCGCGCGCACAGTCGGTGGAGCAGCTCGTGCAGACGCTGGGCGACTCGCCCACCAGGGAGAGAGAGCTTCGTGATTCCAGCGGACGCCTTCGAAAGGACATCGTGTTCTTGGTGAATGGACGCAACATCATCTTCTTGGGCGGTGCCGAAACCCGTTTGCGCCCCGGGGACTCCGTAGATGTGTTCCCCCCGGTGTTCGGTGGCTGAGGCCCGATCCGAGGCCCCGCAAGGCACCACAGGCAACTTCCACTGAAGCAGGAGGCAGGACAGGTGAGTAAGACGCTCGCGGTCGACATCAGTCGCTGCACCGGGTGCCACACGTGCGAGCTCATGTGCTCGTTCCGTCATCACGGTGAATTCAACCTGCGTCACGCGCGCATCCACACGACCGTCTTTCTCCACGACGAGCTGGCCGTGCCGGTGGTCTGCTCCCAGTGCGAGGAGGCATGGTGCGAGAAGATCTGCCCGACCGGCGCGATCTCCTCGACGGCGTCGTCCGGCACGGACCCTCGTGTGGTGCGCGTCAACCAGGAGAAGTGCGTCGGCTGCAGGATGTGCGTGCAGGCGTGTCCGTTCGGACACATGAAGATCGACGACGTCGGCCACGCCGAGAAGTGTGACCTGTGCGACGGTGATCCTTTCTGCGCCCAGTTCTGCCCGCGTGGCGCACTCCGGTACATCGACGCCGAGGATGCCGAGGACGCCAAGCGCCAGCGAGTCGTCGAGGTGCTTGCAGAGTCCTACCGGGAGGGTGAGTGACATGCACGGATGGACCGGCAAGATCCTGCGCATCGATCTGACCGCAGGCACGGTCGCGACCGAGGAGCTCGATCGCGGTACCGCCGAACAGTACATCGGGGGCCTCGGTCTGGGCACGAAGTACCTCCACGCAGAGGTCGACCCGAAGGCCGATCCCCTCGGGCCGGACAACAAGCTCTTCTTCGTCACCGGACCGCTGACCGGGACCGGGGCGCCGGCCGCCAACCGCTACATGCTGGTGACCAAATCCCCGCTCACCGGCGGCGTTGCGAACTCGAGCGCGGCCGGGGACTTCGCGATGAACATCAAGTACGCAGGCTACGACATGGTCATCGTCGAGGGCGCCTCGCAGAAGCCCGTCTACGTGTTCATCGACGACGCAGATGTGAGCATCCGGGACGCGGCTGACCTGTGGGGGCTCGACACGGAGCAGACCGAGCATGCGGTGATCGCGGCGACCGCGCGAGACGCGAAGGTGAGCTCCATCGGACAGGCCGGCGAGAACCTCGTGCGCTTCGCCTGCGTGATGAACGACCTGGGACGCGCCGCCGGACGCTCCGGCGTCGGCGCCGTCATGGGCTCAAAACGGCTCAAGGCGATCGCCGTCCGCGGCACCGGCGCCGTGAAGGTGGCCGACGGTGAGAAGTTCATCGAGACGACCCGGCGCTGCTACGAGGCGCTCACGGACCCGTACATCGAGCACTTCCACAAGCACGGCACGCCCGGCGTCCTGCAGCTCGTGAACGCCTACGGCGGACTGCCCACGAAGAACTTCCAGTACGGGACCAACGAGTATGCCGAGGACATCTCCGGCGAACGGCTGGCGGAGACACTGTCGGTGCGTCGTCGCATGGGCATGGGCTGCCCGGCCTGTCCTGTCGCTTGTGGCCGGGTCTCGCGCGTACGCGCCAGGGGCTGCGAGGGAGTCGGGGCCGGGCCTGAATACGAGACCATCGGCATGTTCGGCTCGAGCTGCTACACCAACGATCTCGAGGCCGTCACCAGGGCCAACTTCATCTGCAACCGAACCGGCATGGACACCATCACCATGGGTGCGAGCATCGCCTGCGCCATGGAGATGTACGAGGCCGGGCTGATCCCGAAGGAGGACATCGGCTTCCCGTTGCCCTTCGGCGACGGTGAGGCGATGGTGCGCCTGACGGAGATGACCGCGAGCCGCGAGGGCTTCGGCGAGCTGCTCGCCGAGGGCAGCTACCGGGTTGCCGAGCAGTACGGACACCCTGAGTTCTCCATGAGTGCGAAGAAGCAGGAGTTCGCGAGCTACGACCCGCGCGCGATCCAAAGCATGGCGCTTGCTTACGCGACCGAGCCGCGCGGCGGCTGCCACATCCGCGGCGAGGCTCAGGACTACTCCATCTACTCGGTCGTCCACTGGCACATCACCAAGGACCGCGGGATCGAGGAACCACTCGATCCGCTGGACACCGACCACCCCGAATTCGTCGCCGAGCTCCAGGATTGGTTCCGCCTCATCGACTCCGGCGGCCTCTGCAACTTCATGTTCTACCTCGGCATGGACGAGGATCAGTTGCGCGCCCTGATCGAGGCGGCCACGGGCATGGACATGGGCGGGCACTCGGGGCTCATGCGTATCGGCGCGCGTATCTTCAACCTGGAGGTTCTGTTCAACCGCGCCGCGGGCGTCCCCGCGAGCGAGGACACGCTGCCGCCACGCATGCTCGAGGAGCCGCTTCCCGACGGTCCGGCACGGGGCCTGGTCGCAGAGCTGGGCAAGATGCTGCCTCCGTACTACAGCTCCCGCGGCTGGGACGAGCACGGCGATCTCACGCCCGAGAAGGCCGCGGAACTGGGGCTGCGGTCGGCGGGCGGGTGCTGATGACCCCAGGCTCCACACCGGGCCGCTCGACAAGCGAGGAGCAGCAGGATGCGAGGCGGCTGGTCGAGGTCGTCACGAGGCATCCGCGTGGCGGCCCCGGCAGCCTTGTCAACGTCCTGCACGACGTGCAGGAGGAGTTCGGCTACCTGTCTGAGCAGGCCGTGCGATTCGTCGCCCGGCATCTCGGTCTGCCCAAGTCCGAGGTCTACGGCGTGGCCACCTTCTACCAGGGCTTCCACACCACGCCTCGCGGCAGGCACACCTGCACCGTCTGCACCGGGACGGCATGCCACGTTCGCGGCGCCGCTCGCCTCCTCGAGCAGCTAGAGCGTGAGGCGGGAGTGACAGTCGGAGAGACGACGGCGGACCTGTCGCTCACGGTCGATGAGGTCGGTTGCGTCGGCGCCTGCGCTCTCGGCCCTCTGGTGGTCGTCGACGGCGAGTATCACGGCCACATGACGGCCCAGGCGCTCTCGAGGCTGGCGCGCGGTCTGCTCGGCGAGACCCGGGCAGGGCGGGCGGAGTGAGCGGACGGCTGGGAGATCCGCGATCGCTCCAAGCACGACGTGACGACGTGCTCCACTCGCGGCGCCGCTACGAAGGGTCAGTCGCAGTCTGCGGCGGCAGCGGCTGCAGAGCTCAGGGGGCCGTGCAGGTGTTCGACGCACTGCGCTCCGAGATGGATGCGCAGGAGGGCGCGAGGATGGTGCTGCTGCGCGCCACCGGGTGCCACGGCTTCTGCGAGCGTGGACCGCTGGTGGTGGTGCAGCCGGACGGCATCGTCTACGAGCGTGTGAAGTCAGCCGATGCTGCGGAGATCGTCCGGCGGACCATCCTGGAGGGGGAGCCCATCGAACGTCTGCTGTACGTGGATCCGGCGACCGGCGCACCGTGCGTCTGTGAACAGGCCATCCCGTTCTACGCCCACCAGCAGCGGCTGATCCTCTCCGACAACGGTCGCCTGAGCCCGACCTCGATCGACGATTACATCGCCCTCGGTGGCTATTCCGCCCTTGTGCGAGCGCTGGGGATCGGGCCCGACTCTGTCCTTGAGGAGGTCAAACGCTCGGGCCTTCGTGGTCGCGGCGGGGCGGGCTTTCCCACCGGTCGCAAGTGGGAGGCGTGCCGGCGTGCGGAGGGAGACGTGAAATACGTCATCTGCAACGCCGACGAAGGCGATCCCGGAGCCTTCATGGACCGCTCGGTACTGGAGGGGAACCCGCACAGCGTGCTCGAGGGCATGACGATCGGCGCCTACGCGATGGGCGCGAGCCAGGGCGTCGTCTACGTCAGACAGGAGTACCCACTCGCCGTCGAGCACCTCGGCATCGCCATCGACCAGGCGCGAGAGGCGGGGCTGCTCGGGGACGGCATCCTCGGTTCGCAGTTCACGTTCAACGTGGCGGTCAGTCGAGGAGGCGGTGCGTTCGTCTGTGGTGAGGCCAGCGCGATGATGGCCTCTCTCGAGAACCGGCGAGGGGTCCCGCGGCGCCGTCTCGTCCACCTCTCCGAGCACGGGCTCTGGGGAAGGCCGACGACCGTCAACAACGTCGAGACCTGGGCCAACGTGCGCCACATCATCCTCAACGGCGGCGCGTGGTACTCCTCCATCGGCACCCAGCGGTCCACCGGGACGAAGATCTTCTCGCTCGTCGGCAAGGTGAACAACACCGGGCTGGTCGAGGTACCGATGGGGGTCAGCCTTCGCGAGATCATCTTCGACATCGGGGGCGGCCTGCCCGGTGGGCGGCGCTTCAAGGCGGTGCAGACCGGCGGCCCCTCGGGTGGCTGCCTGCCGGCGGAAAAGCTCGACCTCGAGGTCGACTTCGAGACGCTCGAGGCCGAGGGCTCGATGATGGGTTCCGGCGGCATGATCGTGATGGACGAGACGACCTGCATGGTCGACGTGGCGCGCTACTTCCTGCACTTCCTCGCCGGCGAATCGTGCGGCAACTGCACCTCCTGCCGGGAAGGCATCGCACGTCTGCGCGGCTTGCTCGACGCCATCATGGAGGGGCGAGCTACCTTGGCCACGATCGACCTCATCGAGGAACTCGCCGAGACCGTGCGCGAGACATCGCTGTGCGCCCTCGGGTCCAGCGCCGTGAACCCGGTCCTGTCCACGCTCAAGTACTTCCGAGACGAGTACGTCGCCCACGTCGAGGAGAAGCGCTGCCCTGCAGCAGTCTGCAAGGCACTGATCACGTTCACGATCGATCCCGGACTGTGCGACGGCTGCACGCTCTGCGCGCGCGACTGCCCCGAGGCCGCCATCAGGGGCGAACGAAAGCAGGCGCACGCCGTCGATCAGCAAGCGTGCGTCAAGTGCGGCATCTGCAGGGACGTCTGCAGACGTGACGCTGTGCTGGTGTCGTAGAGGCGAGATGAACGTCCGACTCACCATCGACGGCACCGGACTCGCTGCTCGAGAGGGAGCGGGACTGCTTGACGTCATCCGCCGCTGTGGCATCGACGTCCCGTCACTCTGCCACCACGAGGCCGTCGTCCCCGCGGCCTCCTGTCGGCTCTGCCTCGTGGAGGTGCTTCGTTCGGGTCGCAGCGACTGGCAGTTGACGACGTCCTGCGACTACCCGGTGCTTCCCGGGCTGGAAGTCGTGACCAGGTCGCCGAGGATCGAGCGGCACCGTCGCATGAACCTGCAACTGCTGCTCCCGTATGCTTCCGGCTCCCCCGTGCTGACCGGCTTGGCGACGAAACTCGGTATCGAGCGACCGCTGTTCCCGCCCGTGGAGGACGCCACGCTGAAGGACTGTATCCTCTGCGAGCTGTGTGTGCGGATCTGCTCCTCCCTGGGTCACAACGCCCTCTCCGTCATCGGCCGCGGCGACCACAAGCGCATCGGTCCGCCGTTCGGAGAGGAGGCGGCGAGGGCCTGCGTCGGGTGTGGGGCGTGCAGTCTGGCTTGCCCCACCCAGTGCATCCCGATCGAGGAAAGCGAGACGACACGCACCATCTGGGGCCACACGCTCGAGTCCACCACCTGCCGACGGTGTGGCGCCCGGATGATGACGACCTCAGAGCGCTCCGTCCTCGCGGCGAGGTCCAGAAGCATGCCGGGAATCAGCGTCGACGTGTGCGAGTCCTGCCGAAGGGACGCGGTCGCCAAGCAGCTCGCTTTCGGATGAGGCGTGTGGAGATCGACGGCGTGATCTCCTCCGCGTGAAGGGCGTCCCCGCAAGCCTGCCTACGCGGCAGCTGGACAGAGAGACGGGCCGGGGAGGCATCGCCTCCCCGGCCCGTCCGCAGAGCGATCAGTGTGTCCGCGAGCTCCCGCTCACTTCTTGCGGCCGCTGCGTCCGCGCGCGGCCGTGGTCTTCTTGGCGGCGCCCTTGGGCTTGGCCGGCGTGGGCTTCGGCTTGACCGCCTTCTTGGCCGGCGTGGGCTTGCGCGCGGCCGGCCTCTTCGTGGCCGGCTTCTTCGTCCCGGTGGCGCCGCCGTTCGCCGCGGCCGCAGCGGCGGCGCGGTTGCCGGCCTTGCGGCGCGCCTTCTCGAGCAGCTCGCCGGCCTCCTCGATGAGGTCGCCGGCCTCGATGAGCTCCGCGGCGCGCTGGTCGAGCCGCAGGCCCATGGCCGTCTGCCAGACCTGCTCCACGCGCTCCACGGGCACGAACGTCATGCCCTCGCGCAGCTCCTCCGGCACGTCCTCCAGGTCGGCCTCGTTGCGGCTCGGGAGGATGACCGTGGTGATGCCGGCGCGCTGCGCCGCCAGGGTCTTCTCCTTGAGGCCGCCGATGGGCAGCACCTGGCCGGTCAGCGTGACCTCGCCCGTCATGGCGACGTCGTTGCTGACCGGCGTGCCGGTGACCAGCGAGCAGATGGCCGTGGCCATGGTGACGCCGGCGCTGGGGCCGTCCTTGGGGATCGCGCCGGCGGGCACGTGGATGTGGACGTCGTGCGTCTGGAAGTAGTCGTCGTCCAGCCCGAGCTCCGGCGAGTGCGTGCGCACGTAGCTCATGGCCGCCATCGCCGACTCCTTCATCACGTCGCCGAGCTGGCCGGTGACGGTGAGGTGACCGTTGCCGGGCATGGCCGTGGCCTCGATGAAGAGGATGTCCCCGCCCACGGGCGTCCAGGCGAGACCGGTGGCCACCCCGGGGTCGCTGGTGCGCCGCTTGACGTCGCTGTACGCGCGCGGCCGGCCGAGCAGGTCGTGCACGCGCTTGACGTTGACGACGAAGCGCTTGCGGCTGCCGTTGGTCGCCTCGGCGACCTCGCGCGCGAGCTTGCGGCAGATCGTGCCGATCTCACGCTCGACGTTGCGCACACCGGCCTCGCGCGTGTAACTGGTGATGATCTCGACGATCGCGTCGTCCCTGAAGGTCACCTGCCCCGACTTGAGGCCGTTGGCCTCGGCCTGACGGGGCACCAGGTACTTCTTGGCGATGTGCAGCTTCTCCTCGATGGTGTAGCCGGCGAGGTTGATGATCTCCATGCGGTCGCGCAGCGGCCCGGGGATGGGCTCGAGCTGGTTCGCCGTGGTGATGAAGAGGACCCGGCTCAGGTCGAAGGGCAGGTCCAGGTAGTGGTCGCGGAAGCTGATGTTCTGCTCCGGGTCCAGCACCTCGAGCATGGCGCTCGAGGGGTCGCCGCGCCAGTCCGCGCCCATCTTGTCGATCTCGTCGATCATGAACAGCGGGTTGTTGGTCCCGGCGTCCCGCATGGCGCGGACGATGATGCCGGGCATCGCTCCCACGTACGTGCGGCGATGCCCACGGATCTCGGCCTCGTCGCGCACGCCCCCGACGCTGATGCGCTCGAACTTGCGGCCCATCGCCTCGGCGATGCTGTGCCCGAGGCTGGTCTTGCCCACGCCGGGCGGGCCGACGAAGCACAGGATCGGCCCGTGCAGGTCGTCCTTGAGCTTGCGCACGGCCAGGAACTCGAGGATGCGGTCCTTGACCTTCTCGAGATCGTAGTGGTCGCGGTCGAGGATCTCGCGTGCGTGGGCGACGTCGAGGTTGTCCTCGCTGTGCACGTTCCACGGCAGCGTGATGATCCAGTCGAGGTAGGTGCGGATGACCGGGTATTCGGCGCTCTGCGGCGAGATGTTGCCGAGGCGGTCGAGCTCCCGGCGGGCCGCCTTGTCGGCCTCCTCCGGGAGCGCCAGCTCCTCGATCTTCTGGCGGATCTCGTTGATCTCCGCCTCCTGCTCGTCGGTCTCACCCAGCTCCTGCTGGATGGCCCTGAGCTGCTGGCGCAGGAAGTACTCGCGCTGGCTCTTGTCGATCTCGCCGCGCACGTCGCTCTGGATCTTGGAGCCCAGCTCCAGGACGTCGAGCTCGCCCGTGAGGATGCCGATGAGCTTGCGCATGCGCGTCTCGACGTCGTCCTCCTCGAGCAGCGCCTGCTTGTCCTCCGCCTTGATGCGCATCGTGCTCGCGATGAGGAACGTGAGCGGCCCCGGCTCCTCGACGTTGGCCGCGGCCATCTCGAGCTCTTCGGGCAGGTACGGCACGAGCGCCACGATCTTGCTGAACACGCTGAGCAGGCTCGCGCGGAGCGCGTCCGACTCACGCGAGGCGCTGGCGACGTCCTCGATCTTCTCGGTGCGCGCGACCAGGTACGGCTCCTCGCGCACGTACTCCTTGACGCGGACGCGCTGCAGGCCCTGCACCAGGATGCGCATGGTGCCGTCCGGCAGCTTGATCATCTTGTGCGCCAGGCCGACCGTGCCCACCGGGTACAACAGGTCCGGCCCCGGCGTCTCGATCTCGGCGTCCTTGCTCGTCACCATGGCGAGCAGGCGGTCGCCGGCCAGCACGTCGTCGATGAGCTTGATGCTCCGCTCCTGGCCGATGGTGAGCGGGATCATCGTGTCGGGGAAGACCACGGTGTCGCGCAGCGGCAGCACCGGCAGCACGGCCGGGATCTCCTGAGCGGCGACCTCCTCGACCTGCACGTCGTTGGGATCGCTCATTCGTCGCCTCCCCCGGTCTTGATGTCGATCTTGCGGGCGCCACCCTGCGGGGTCAGAGTGAGCCTGACCTCCAGGATGCCGGCCTCGTAGGTCGCCGTGGTCACCTCGGGGTCCACGTCGACCATGAGGCGAACGCGGCGCTCGAACGGACCGTAGTCCATCTCCACCTGCTGATAGATGCGACCCTCCTTGGTCTGGAACGACCTCTCGCCTCGCAGGACGAGCTCGCGACTGTCGACGAGCAACTCGATGTCGTCCATCACGACGCCCGGCAGGTCGAAGCGCACCACGATCTCACGCGTGTCCTCCTCGAAGTAGGCGTCGGCGGCGGGACGGAAGCCCCTGCCGCTGTACTGCCTCGTGGCGATCACGCACGAATCGTTGAAGGCGCGCAGGACCTCGTTGTGAAGCTTCTCAACATCCACGGGGTGACTCCTCTGCGCAGGGCTCCGGCCGGGCGGAGTGCCTCGGCGCCGGAGCACTCTTCCGGGAACTCGTCAAGCACCTACCCGGTTCGTGGCGGGGCGTAACGACGCGCCGCAAGCCCGCACCCCTCGAGCGGGAGACGAGTGTCCCGCGGGCAGCCTCCGCCGGCGCGCTCGCCGTGCATCCGTCGGCGGGGAGGCATAGGATTATCGCGTGCAGCTGGCGTTCACCACCGTCGATGAGTTCCACGGCCTGCTCGAGCAGGCCGGCGAAGCCCTCGACTATCGCGAGGTGTGGCCCCGCCTCTTCCCCGTCGCCAACTGCCCTCCCGACCTCATGCGCAAGCTCGTCGCCGACATCGTCGAGGGCGACGAGCGCTTCGCCTGGGAGAGCGACGTGCACGTGGGGCTCGCGGCGTGGCGCGCCACGCGCCGCGACCTCGCCGACGTCGCCTTCACCGTGGTGGACATCGAGACCACGGGCGCCACGCCGGGCTTCTGCAAGATCACCGAGGTCGGCGCCGTGCGCGTCGAGGGCGGGCGCGAAGTCGATCAGTTCTCCGCGCTCGTGAACCCGGGCATGCGCATCCCGGCCATGATCACCGGCATCACGGGCATCGACGACGCGACGGTCGCGGGCGCGCCGCCCATCGAGGTCGTGCTGCCCAAGTTCGTCGACTTCGCGGCGCACTCGGTGCTCGTCGCGCACAACGCGCCGTTCGACCTCGGGTTCCTCGACTACGAGCTCGGCCGGCTGCGCGGGCAGACGTTCCCGCGGCCCGCGCTCGACACCCTGCGCATGGCGCGCAAGCTCTGCCCGCAGCAGAAGTGCTCGCTGAGCGCCCTCGCCTACCGCTTCGACACCCGGGTCAAGCCCGTGCACCGCGCGCTGCACGACGCGCAGGCCACGGGCGAACTGCTCCTGCTGTTCCTCTCCTGGCTGCAGGAGCAGGGCATGAACACGCTCGAGGAGGTCGCCCGCTACTGCGAGCCGGGCACGCGGCGCAACTACCACAAGATCTCGCTCACCGAGAAGCTCCCGACGTCGTCGGGCGTGTACATCATGCGCGACGCCAAGGGGGCGCCGCTCTACGTCGGCAAGGCCGAGAACCTGCGGCGCCGCACCCGTGACCACTTCCTCCAGCGACAGGCGTTCCACGCGCGCCAGGCGCTGGAACTGCTGGAGCGCATCGACGTCGTCGAGACGGGGTCCGAGTTCGGCGCGCTGCTGCTCGAGAGCAGGCTCATCGGCAAGCACCGGCCGCCGTACAACTCGCAGGGCACGCGCGCCGGCGGCTACCACTACGTCAAGCTCAGCGCGGAGGAGTACCCGCGCCTGTACGCCACGCCCAACCTGCGCGACGACGGGTCGTACTACGCCGGGCCGTTCCGCAAGGCCTCCCTGGCCCGGCGCTTCGTCGACACCGTCAACGGCGCCTACCCGCTGCGCACCTGCGCGCACCTGCCCCGAGACGGCCACGAGCACGCCTGCCAGCGCGCCGGCACCGGCGCGTGCCTCTCGCCCTGCAGACGCACGCTCAACGGCGAGTACACCGCGGTCGTCGACGAGGTGCGCCGCGTGCTCGAGGGGCGAGGCGAGGCGCTCGACGCGCGGCTGGTCGAGCGCCAGCAGGCGTTCGTCAAGGCGCTGGCGTTCGAGCAGGCGGCCCGCCTGCAGAACCAGCGCGAGACGCTCGAGCGGGTGCTGCGCACCGTGCGCCGTCTGCGCGCGGCCGAGCAGGACGACCTCGTGCTCGCCTACCCGGCGCACCGCCGCGGCTGGGTCGCGCTCTGGGGCGTGCGCGGCGGGCGCGTCGCAGTCGAGCGCGAGGTCGGCCGGGGGGCGTTCGGCGACGAGGCCGCGCAGGCGTTTCTCGCCGAGCTCCGCGCGGCCGAGCGGCCGCGTCCGCCGCTGCCGGCGGCCGCCATCGACGAGGTGCTGCTGGTCCACTCCTGGGTCGAGGCGCACCGCGCGGCTCCCAACGTGGTGGACCTGCGCGAGTTCTTCGCGGGCGGCGAGACCCTCGCTCCCGCCGCCGCCCGCCTCCTCGCCGCCGTGCGGCTGGCCGCCGCCGCTCCCGAGACCCTCACCGGGACCTCAGCCCCGCTCACGTGAGCGGCGGGGGGCTCGAAGTCCCCCTCACGTCATCCTGGAGAGGATGTCCTACGGGACCCTGGATGGCACCCTCGATGGCACCTTCAACGGCGCCATCCAAGGCTCCGACCCCCGAACGACCACTACCCTCCCCCGGCGGCCAACGTCTGGACGCCGGAGGGGGCGGGCGCCTCGGGCGCCCGCCCCCTCCGGTACCACTCGTGCGCCCGCGACTCGCTCCCGCGCGCACGCGCCTCTCTCGGCCTGCGGTCAGCGCTCTTCGGTCTCGGGCTTACGCCGCATCACGACGACCGCCACGACGATGGCGAGCACGACCACCGCCGCGATGACCGCGATCCAGACGCCCATGGAGCTGCCGCCGCTCTCTTCCACGGCAGCGGCCGTCTTGGGCTGGATGGGGATGAAGTTGGCGTAGCCCCCGTTGCCGAACGGCGGGACGAGCGTGTTGCCGTTCGGGTCCGGGATGGCGATGTAGCCCTCCCACTTGGCGGTGTTGTACGCCTCGAAGTCCGGCCTGTAGTCGGTGACGATGTACGGTGACTGCTCGTACAGGATCTGCTGCATGCGG
Organism: uncultured Actinomycetes bacterium; assembly: GCA_963764225.1. Lineage (GTDB taxonomy): Bacteria > Actinomycetota > Thermoleophilia > UBA2241 > UBA2241 > CAIXSE01. Next base: position 274,374 of record CAVXRL010000007.1, on the reverse strand, counting down.
TCGATGAGCGCCTTGCGCTTGTCGGGGTCGAGCTCCTGGCTCTGCTCCTTGTAGAGCTGCTCGTACTCCGGGTCGGTCCAGTAGGAGTCGCTCCAGTTGCCGATCTGCGACTTGGTGAAGTAGCTCAGCATCGAGCCCGGGTCGTAGTCGAGGTACCAGCCCCAGAGGAACATGTCGTAGTCCGGCGTGAGGGTGTCGCCCTCGTAGTTGAGGATCGTGTCGCTCAGCGTCGACGAATCCATCACCGAGAGCTTGACGGGGACGCCCACGTCCTTGAACCAGCCGGCGATGAACTTGCCCTCCTGCTGCTCCTCCGTCGACTCGTCGCGGGTGACCAGACGCAGCTCGATGGGCTTGCCCTTGTACTCCCGGATGCCGTCGCCGTCGGTGTCCTTGTAGCCGGCCGCCTCGAGCAGCTGCTTCGCCTTCTCGGGGTCGTACGTGTACTTGACGTCCGCCGGCGGCTCCCAGTGCCAGTCGGGGTTCTGGTAGTAGTTCGGCGGGATGATGGTCGTGCCCGGCGTGGTGGATCCCATCATCACGATGTCGACCAGCTTCTGCAGGTCGACGGCGTAGTTCATCGCCTGCCGGAACTTCACGTCCCTGAGCACCGGGTGGCCCTTGCTCGGGCCCGTGTAACAGTTGAAGGCGAGCTCGTCGAACGCGTCGGTGGCGATGGCCCTGGCCTCGATGCCCGGCTCGCTCTGCAGTTGCTTGACCTGCGTCGGCACCAGGTTGCAGGCGCCGTCGATGGTGCCGGCCTTGATGTCCTGGAGCATCGTGTCGCCGTTGGTGTAGTACGTGAAGTAGAGATCGGTGATCTTGGGCTTGGTGCCCCACCAGGTGGGATTGGCCACGAGGTGGACGAAGCTGTTCTTCTTCCACTCGACGCACTTGAAGGGGCCGGAGCCCACGTAGGGCGGGTTGTTCTGGTACTTCCTGCCGATGTCCTTGATCGGGATCTTCGACCAGATGTGCTCCGGCAGGATCGGCACCCAATGGCGGTCCATGTCCGGCTTCGGCGCCGAGCACACGAACTGCACCGTGTAGTCGTCGACGGCAGTCGCCTTCGTGATCAGGTTGGTGTACGCGGTGAGGTTCGACGTCTGGTCGGGATTGTTGACGATGAGGTTGTAGGTGAAGGCGACGTCCTTGGCGGTGAGCGGCACGCCGTCGTCCCACTTGGCGTTCTTACGCAGATTGAAGGTCCACGTGAGGCCGTCGTCGCTCACGCTCCAGTCGGTGGCGAGGCCGGTCGCGCTGGGGCCCTTCGAGGGCGAGAGTGTCTTGGGGTCGTAGCCGACGAGCGAGTCGTAGGTGAGGTACCACATCTCGAACGCCGGCGACTCGAAGCCGATGAACGGGTTGAGGTTGTCGGGCTGTCTGGTCCAGCCGACCTTGTAGACGACCTTGCCGGCGTCGGTGGTGGACGCGGCGGCCGACGCCGACGAGTCGGCCGCGGGGCTCTCCGAGCCCATCGCTTCCATCGCCCAGACGAGGCCGAAGATGCCCACGACGGCAGCCAACATCAGGACGAGGAATGGTCGGACACGCACGTGCTGGTTCACGGTACCCCCCTTTTGGACCGTTCATGACCAGCGCACCGAGCGGCGCTCCCCCGCGGCGCGATGACGCTGTCCCAATCCTGCCACAAGCTGGGCGCGCGTCCAACTCCGCCCTGGGCGACGCCGGAGCGCCGGCGTGGCTACGATGAGCCTTGCGGTCGAACGGGAACGTTCTGGGCAGGAAGACTTGAGCACGACGGACGGGAGGCAAGCCGTGGAGACCACACGCGTCACCATCGCGAGGAGTGAGTACGACGCCGTCATCTTCGACCTCGACGGCGTCGTCACCCAGACCGCGGCCGTGCATGCGGCCTCCTGGAAGCGCCTCTTCGACGAGTACCTCGGGGAGCGGGCGGCGCGGCGCGGCGGCGTGGCCCCCGCGGCGGCTCCGGCCGCCGCCGGCGACGACCCGGACCGCCCCTTCGACCTCGACGCCGACTACGCGCGCTACGTCGACGGCAAGCCGCGCTACGACGGCGTGCGCGACTTCCTCGCGTCGCGGGGCATCGAGCTGCCCCTGGGCGACCCGTCGGACCCGCCGGAGCGCGAGACCGTCTGCGGGCTGGGCAACCGCAAGAACGCCTTCTTCAACGCCGAGGTGCGCGAGCACGGCGTCAAGACCTACCCCTCCACCGTGGAGCTCATCGAGCACCTGCACGAGGCCGGGATCCACGTGGGCCTCATGTCCTCGAGCAAGAACACGGCCATGGTGCTGGACGTGACCGGCACCACCGACCTGTTCGAGGTGCGCGTGGACGGCGTGGTGGCGGCCGAGGTCGGACTGCCGGGCAAGCCCGACCCGGCGATGTACCTGGAGACGGCGCGCCGCCTGGGCGTGGACGCGGCGCGCTCCGTGGTGGTGGAGGACGCGCTCTCCGGGGTGGAGGCCGGACGCCGTGGCGGCTTCGGCCTCGTCATCGGCGTGGACCGGCTGGGCCAGGCCGCGGCGCTGCGCGAGCACGGCGCCGACGTGGTCGTGGACGACCTCGCCGAGGTGGACGTCTCGGCCTGACCGCCGGGCGGGGACGCGCGCGCCCCCGCCCGGCGCTCAGCGCCTACTCCTCGAACGCGGAGCGCCTGCCCCGGCGGGCGAGCACGATGACCACCACGACCACCACCAGGGCGGCGACCAGGCCGAGGACGATCCACGTGGTCGTCGACGAACTGCCGCCGCCTGCGCTCGTCGTGGCGGCCTTCGGCTTCAGGTTCAGATAGGTGTCCATGTTGAACGCGTTGAGGAACGTCAGACCGCCCAGGAACGGCGTCCACCCCTCCCACCGCGACGTGTTGGCGGCCTCGAGCGAATCGTAGTAGGTCATGGCGATCTGCGGGCTCTCGACGTAGAAGATCTGCTGCAGGCGGTGGATCGTGTCGAGCCGCGTCGGCTTGTCCATCTGGCTGAACTGCGCCTCGCAGAGCCGGTCGTACTCGGCGTTCGACCAGCAGGGGTCGTTCCACCACTCGATCTGCGAGGTGGTGAACGACGCCAGCGTGTCGCCGGGGTCGGCGTAGCCGGCGTAGCTCCAGAGGTAGATGTCGTAGTCGGGCGCGTAGTCGCCGGCCTTGTTGTAGTTGTAGAGAAGGTCGGAGAGCGCCCCGTCCTCGATGACGGTGTACTTGATGTCGAGGCCGCACTCCTTGAACCAGCCGGCGATCAGCTTGCCTTGCGACTGGCTCTCGGCCGACTGCGTGCGCGCCATGAGGCGGAGCTTGATGTCCTTGCCCTTGTACTCGCGGATCCCGTTGCCGTCCGAGTCGGTGTACCCGGCCTCGTCGAGCAACTGGTTGGCCTTGGCGACGTCGAACCCGTACGCTTCCTCGGCGGTGGGCTCGTAGTGGGCGTCGAAGTCGTCCGGCCATTCGCCGGGCGGCATGATCGTGGTGGCCGGCCGCGCGTGCCCGTCCCAGCCGATCGCGACCAGCTTCTCCTTGTCGACGGCCCAGTTGAGCGCCTGCCGGAACTTCACGTCCCTGAGGATGGGGTGGCCGAGCGAGCTGGGCTGGTCGTAGCAGTTGAAGCAGATGTAGTCCCAGGTGTAGAGGTTGCCCTCGAATCCCTGGAGGCCGGACACCTTCGCGACCTGGTCGTACTGCGCCGGCGGGATGCCGTAGGCGGCGTCGATGTTCCCGCTCTTGAGGTCCTGCGTCATGGTGTCGGCGTTCGTGTAGAACTCGAAGAGGATCTCGTCGACGGCCGGCGCGGTGCCCCAGTAGCTCGGATTCCTGGTCAAGCGGATGTAGCTGCCGCGCTTCCACTCCTGGATCAGGAAGGGCCCCGAGCCGACGAACGGGTAGGTCACCTTGTACTTCTCCGGCTTCGCGATCTTGGACCAGATGTGCTCGGGGACGACGTAGATGTACAGCCTCTCCATGTTGGCTTTGGGCTTGCTGCACCGCACCTCGCAGGTGTAGTCGTCGACCGCCACCGCCTCTTCGATCAGCTTGGTGTAGGAGCTGTAGGCGGCGAGGTTGTTCTGGACGATGTAGTTGTAGCTGAAGGCCACATCCTTCGCCGTGAGCGGCACCCCGTCGCTCCACGTGACACCCTGGCGGATCTTGAACGTCCACGTCTTGCCGTCGGGCGAGACGCTCCAGCTCTCCGCGATGTCCGGCACCGGACTGCCGTCGTCGGCGCCGTAGCCGATGACGAAGTCGTAGTTGAGACACCAGGCCTCGAAGGCCATGGTGCTGTAGCCGATGAACGGATTGAGGTTGTCCGGCTCCTCCACCAGGCCGATCTTCAGGACCACCTTCCCGTCGCCGGCCGAAGGCGACGGGCTGGTCGCGAACGAGGTCGCCAGCCCCCAGACGAGGCCGGCCGCCGCCAGGCAGACTGTGGCAGCCACCAGCACCGGGAGCCGCCTGCGAGTACTCCTCATGTCATCCCCCTTCTCTGACCCGACGGAGCCGGGCGAGCACAGTGGTCCCGGCGCGGACGGCAGGCGGGAACGGATCGACGAAAGGTGACCTCCGTGCGAGCGCCCCCACGCACCTCCGCGTTGCTCCGGCATCCATGCGAGGTTACCGCCCAGGTCCGGTGCTGTCATCAGTGGATGCGTGGGCGAACTTGACCGAGTACAGCCTCGGCCACGGCGACCCCCTTCCACCCCTCTCACGCGGAATGTACCCGTGAGGGACGCCCGAACGGCCGTTGGCAGCAGGTGGACGACGGGTTGCGCTGGGATGTCTTCCGTCCGACGTTTACACGAACATATGTTCGTGTTACGCTCAGTGCCCCCGCAGTACCGTACCGTCCACCCGTCAGGAGCCCCAATGCCGAGCGGCGGAGCCACCTCCGGCGACAGACCCGAAGCCCCCGAAGGGGACGCCGCCGGGCGCGCGCGCCGAGGGCGGACGGCAGAGCGGCGGCGACCGGCGCACCGGCGCCGCCCGGGCCCGCGCCGGCCGCCCGGGCCCCAACGGCGAGGCCGTGCCGGTCGCCGTCAGCTGGGACGAGCGGGCGCGGCGCCCGGTCGCCTTCGTCTGGCGCCGCCGCACGTATCGTGTCGAGCGTGTGCTCGAGACGTGGGTCCTCGAGACCGGCTGGTGGAAGGACGAGGGGCGCGTCAGCCGCTCGTACTGGCGCGTGCGCGCCGGCGGGCGGGTCGTCGACCTGCGCTACGACCGGCTCACCAAGGCGTGGGCGCTCGAACGGGAGGTCGGATGAGCACCCGGCCGCACACGCGCGGCGCGGCGTGCGACAGGTGGCGGCCATGAGCTTCGTCCACCTGCACCTGCACAGCACGTTCTCGTTCGGCGACGGCGCCTGCCGCATCAACGAGGTGGTCATGCGCGCCGCCGAGCTCGGCATGCCGGCGCTGGCGGTCACCGACCACGAGGGACTGTACGGCGCCGTGCGCTTCTACCAGGCCTGCAAGGCGGCCGGCATCAAGCCCATCGTCGGCGTGGAGCTCACGGTCGAGCCGGCGGTCGGGCCCGGCGGCCGGATCTGGGAGCCGGCCGGCGACGGAGCAGGCGGCGGACCCGGAGCCGGCGACGCGAGCGGCGCGGCGCTCGCCGATCCGGCAGCCGCGGCGGCGCTCGCCGGGTCCGCCGCTTCCGCCGCCCTCACCCCCGACGGCCGCATCGCCCACCTCAAGGCGGCGGCCACGGTGCCGCCCTCCGCCGCCCGCGCCTCCGGCGCCGGCGGGTACCACCTGGTGCTGCTCGCCAAGGACTACGCCGGGTGGAGCAACCTCTGCCGCATCATCAGCGCCGCCCACCTCGAGCACCCGGGCGAGCCTCCGCTGGCCCGGCTCGCCACCCTCGCCGAGCACGGCGGCCACCTCGTCGCGCTCAGCGGCTGCCGCCGCGGCGAGGTCTGGTCGCGGCTGCTCGCCGGCGACAAGGCCGGCGCCCGCGCCGCGGCCTCCGTCTTCCGCGGCATCTTCGGCCGCGACTACTTCATCGAACTGCAGCACGAGCTGCTGCCGGACTCGGACGCCTCGCTGCGCGCCCTCGACCTCCTCGCCCACGAGCTGCGCCTCCCCACCGTCGCCACCGGCGACGTCCACTACACGGTCAAGGCCGACGCCGGCCTGCACGACGTGCTCGCCGCCGAGGCCGCCAACCAGCCGCTGCCCAACCCGCTGGGGCGCAAGAACGCGGAGCTCTACCTCAAGAGCCCGGGGCAGATGCGCCGCCTCTTCCAGCGCTACCCGGAGGCGTACGCCAACGCCGGGCGCATCGCCGCGCGCTGCAACCTCGACCTGGGCCTCGGCAGGCTCCTCTTCCCCGCCTACCCGCTGCCGCCCGGCGAGACCGCCTTCTCGCTGCTCTGGAAGCGCTGCTTCGAGGGCGCCGCCGAGCGCTACCGGCCGCTCACCGCCGAGGTCACGGCGCGGCTCGAGCGCGAGCTCAAGGTCGTCGAGGAACTCGGCTTCGCCGAGTACTTCCTCGCCGTGCGCGACATCGTCGAGTTCGCCCTGGGCCGCGGCATCTACTACTCCGGCCGCGGCTCCGCCGGCAACAGCATCGTCAGCTACGTGCTGCGCATCACCGACGCCGACCCCATCGAGCACGAGCTGCTCTTCGAGCGCTTCCTCAACCCGGCGCGGCGCGAGATGCCGGACGTGGACATCGACTTCTGCTCGGCGCGCCGCGACGAGGTCATCCAGTACATCTACGAGCGCTTCGGCCACGACAAGGTCGCCATGGTCGCCACCGTCAACACGGTGCGCGCGCCGTCGGCGGTGCGCATCGTCAGCCGCGCCTTCGGGTTCACTCCGGACGAGATCAACCACCTCTCGCGCAAGGTGCCGTGGGGCAGCGCCGCCAAGCTCGGGGAGATGCTCGCCGAGCGCCCCGAGCTCGCCGGCCACGAGTTCCAGCACCCGCACTACCGCCGCCTGGTCGACGTCGCCGAGCGGCTCTCGGGGTTCCCCGCCCACCTGGGCACGCACCTGGGCGGGTTCATCCTCTCCCGCGACCCGCTCACCGACCGCGTGCCGCTGCAGTGGGCGGCCAAGGGCGTCGTGGTGGCCCAGTTCGACAAGGACGACGTCGAGACGCTGGGCCTCGTCAAGATGGACATCCTCGCGCTCAAGATGCACTCGGCCATCGCCGAGGCCGTGCGCCGCATCGAGGCGCGCACCGGCGAGCGCGTCAGCGCCTGGGAGCTCCCGCGCGACGACCCCGAGGTCTACGAGCTCATCCGCTCGGCGCGCACCGTCGGGCTGTTCCAGCTCGAGAGCTCGGGGCAGCGCAACCTCGCCACGCGCCTGCAGGAGCGCGACTTCGAGGACGTCATCGCGGCCATCTCGCTCTTCCGCCCGGGGCCGCTGCAGGCCGACATGATCGCGCCGTTCATCCGGCGGCGGCACGGCAGAGAGCCCGTCGTCGTGCCGCACCCCGCCATGGAGCGCGTCCTGCGCCGCACCTACGGGGTCATCGTCTACCAGGAGCAGGTCATCGAGGTGGCCTCGGCGGTCGCGGGCTTCAGCCTCGCCGAGGCCGACCTGCTGCGCCGCACCATGACCCACGAGCGCTCCCTGGAGGAGATGGACGCCATCGGCCGCAACTTCGTGGAGAAGGCGATGGCGCGCGGCGCGAGCCGCGAGGTCGCGGAGGAGGTCTTCCGCCAGCTCCGCGGGTTCGCCGCCTACGGCTTCAACAAGGCGCACGCCGCCTGCTTCGCCATCGTCTGCAACGCCTCGGCCTGGCTCAAGGCGCACTACCCGGCCGAGTTCTACGCCGGCATCCTCAACAACCAGCCCATGGGGTTCTACTCGCCGCGCGTGGTGCTCAACGACGCGCGGCGCTTCGGCCTCGCGGTGCTCCCGCTCGACGTCAACCTCAGCGGCGAGTGGTTCGAGGTCGAGCGGGGCGGCACGGCGCTGCGCGTCGGGCTGGCGTACGTCAAAGAGATGAGCGCGGTGGCGCGGCGCGCGATCGTCGCGGCGCGCCGCGAGCGGCCCTACACGTCGCTCGGCGACTTCGTCGCGCGCACGCGCGTGAGCCGGGAGATCGCCGAGAACCTCGCGCGCCTCGGCGCCTTCGACGCGCTCGGCGTGCGCCGCGAGGAGCTGGTCGCGCAGGTGCCGCTGCTCTATGCCGGCGCACGCTCGGCGGCCCATGCCTCGGCCGCCGAGACCGGCGACTCCGGCCTCGACCAGCCGCGCCTCGCGCTCGACGAGCAGTTCGCCCCGCTCAGCTTCTTGCCGGACTGGCCGGCCGAGCGGCGCGCCTCCATCGAGCTCGAGCTGCTCGGCCTCAACGTCGGCGCCCACCCGCTGCGCTTCGTCCGCGACCAGATCAAAGCGCTCGGGGTCACGCCCATGGCGCGGCTGCCCGAGCTCCGCCACGGCCGCCGCGTGCGCCTCGCCGGCGTGCTCGAGCGCGCCCAGATGCCCTGGATCCGCAGCGGCCACCGCACCATGTTCCTCACGCTCGAGGACGAGACCGAGCTCGGCCAGGTGGTGGTCTTCAACGACGTCTACCTCAAGTACGGCAAGGTGCTCAAGGACGCGGTGTACCTGCTGGTGGAGGGCGAGCTGCAGAACGACGAGGAGCACGGGCTCGCGGTGGTGGCTCACCGCATCAGCGACCTGCTGCGCGCCGTCGGCCGCGGCGAGACCGCGGCAGCGCCAGCGACGGCGGCCACGGCCGGTCGGGCGGCGGCGCTCCGGCCACGGCCGGTCCGGCCGCCGGCGGGGGCTCCGTCCCCGGCGGCCTCACCACCCGCCGCCCGGACGCCTGGGAGCTCCCGGCCGTGGAGCCGCGCACGCGGCCGGGCCGTACCGGCTGACCGGGGAGTCGAGACGACTCGAGCGCGAGCGCCTGGTGACCCTAGAGCCAGGCCTGCACGGCATCCAGACCGAAGACGACGGCCAGGGTGAGGACGGTCGTCCACAGCGCCGCTCCGGCCCCGAGCCAGAGCACCAGACGCCGGGGCGCCGCGCCGAGAGCGACGCCGATCGCCGCCGCAAGAGGAGCCCCGAGCAGGAGCGGCGCGAGCAGGCCCCAGCCGATCACGCCGAACCGGTCCCACAGCGCCAGCAACCGGCCGCCCTCGCGTGGCCCGCCGTGCCCGAAGCGCTCCACGAGCCACGTCCGCAGACGGTCCCCGGCGACCACGACCACCGTGATCCCGACCAGAGCGCCCCCGAGCGTGGCCACCCAAACGGCCGGGGCCGGGAGCCCCATCGCGATGCCCGCAGGCACAGCGGCCCACAGTTCGACGATGGCGACCGCGGCGACACCGAGGAACTGGAGGACGACTTCCACGCTCAGAACACGGCCACCTGGATGACGATCTCGTCGCCGGCCCGGCCCTTGGTGCCGGCCACCGGGTCCTGGTCCACCACGTCGCCGGGCATCACGCCCCAGCCCGCCACGTAGTCCACGATCACCACGAACCCCGCGTCCTCGAGCAGCGCCTTGGCGTCGCCCTGCGAGAGGCCGACCACATCGGGCACGTCCACCTTGGGCGGGCCGCTGCTCACCCAGAACGTCACCGTGTCGCCCCGTTGCACGGTCTGCCCGGCGGCCGGGTTCTGCCGGAACACCTGCCCCTTGGGCACCGTCTCCGAGGCGGACCGGTGGCTCCTGTAGGTGAGTGACGCGCCCTCGAGCACGTCCTTGGCAGCCGTGGCGGTCGAGCCCGAGAGATCGGGCGCCGGCAGGTGCAGCGGTCCGCGGCTCACCCAGAGGTCCACGGTGACGCCGTCGTCCACGCGGGTGCCCCCGCGCGGCGCCTGACGCGACGACCTCGCCCCCGGCGTACTTGTCGGACCAGACGTAGTGCAGCGCCGGCTTGAAGCCTTCGTCGCGCAGCGCCTGGACGGCGTCGGGACGCCGGTCGCCGACCAGGCCCGGGACGGTGATGCCCGGCGCCAGCCAGGTGACGTAGGCCACCCAGCCGGCGGCGACCGCGACCGCGAGGAGCAGCGCGAGCAGCAGGTACCGGCGGATCCTTCGTCGCGGACGCGGGCGGGCGACCGTCGGGGGCGCGGTGAAGTGATATCTCGTGGGAGCCTCGGCGGCGACGACCGTGACCAGCGGCTCGACGGTGACGGGGGCCACGGGGGCAGGCACCGAGGGGGCAGGCGCCGCGGGCGGAGCGGGCGCCGCCGCGGCGGGCCCCGGCGGCGGAGGAGCGACGACCGCCGCCAGTACGGACGCGCCGGCGGCAGCGCCGACCCCCGCCGCCACGCCGGCCCCCGCGGCCACGCCGGCGCTCGCGAAGGTGCCGTGGCCGGCGCTCGCGGCGAGCGCGACGCTCACGTCGCGGCCGTTCCGCTCCGGCCGCCGCGCCCGCCGAAGCGCGGCCGCGAACTCGTCGGTGTCCTGGAACCTGTCCGCCGCGTCCTTGCTCAGGGCGCGCATCACCGCCGCCGCGAGCGCCTCCGAGACCGCCGGCGTGAGCGTGCGCGGATTGGGCGGGGCGGCCTGCACGTGCTGCATGGCCACGGCCACGTCGGACTCGCCCTTGAACGGCACGCGTCCGGTGAGCATCTCGTACAGCACCACGCCGAGGCTGTAGAGGTCCGACCGCTCGTCCGCCGGCCGCCCCTGGGCCTGTTCGGGCGAGAGATAGGAGCACGTCCCCATCATCGCCCCCGTGCGCGTGAGCGCGGAGTCCCCCATGCGCGCGATCCCGAAGTCGGTGACCACCACGCGCCCGTCCTCGGCAAGCATGACGTTGTACGAGGTCACGTCGCGGTGGACGATGTGCCGCGCGTGCGCGGCGCCGAGCGCCGAGAGCACCGCGAGCGCGATGGCCACGGCCTCGTCGGGCGGGAGCGCGCCTTCACGGCGCAGGCGCTGCTTGAGCGACTCGCCGGCCACGTACTCCATCGCGATGTAGGTGGCGCCGTCGGCGCTGCCGCGGTCGTACACGGCCACGATGCTGGGATGGTTGAGGCTGGCCGCCGCCTGCGCCTCGATGCGGAACCGCTCCACGAACTCGTCGTCGGCGGCGAGGCGCGCCTTGAGCACCTTGACGGCGACGCGGCGGCTGAGCCGCTCGTCCTCGGCGAGGTACACGTCGGCCATCCCCCCGCTTCCGAGCGGGGAGATGATGCGATACCGGCCGGCGAGCAGGGTCGGGACGCCGGCGGCGTCTGGGTCGCGGTGCTGATCTTTCATCGTTCGTGAGCCGTGGCGGACGAAGGTCGCGCCGGCGGAAGCGCGACCCAGTGGAGACGCGCGACCCGCCGACAAGGTGCGATGCCCAAGTGTAGAGGAAGCAGCAGCCACTGTCCCCCGCGCGTGCGCGAGCGGTCCAGGGTCAGCCCGTCTGACGCTCCACGAGGATCTGCAGCGCCTCCAGTTCGTCCTTCTCGAACCAGAGAAGGTCACAGCGCACGCAGTGGTCGATCTCCACCGCGTACTCGTAGCTGTAGTGGCGCCTCATCATCGGCGCGGCGCACCTCGGGCAGGGGACGAGCGCTGTGCCGGCCCTGCCGCGCGCGAGCACGGCGGCGCGGCGCAGGCTGTCGCCCGAGGCGGTGACGAGGTCGGCGATCCGGTGCTGCTCGTCCGTGAATCCCGCCTCGCGCCGCGCCAGCAGCTTGCCCACCTGCGCCGTCGTGACGAGCCGCCCGCCGCAGCGGCCGCAGGCCGCGATGTCGATGCCCTCGTAGGGGGCGAGGAGGAGGCCGGCGCCGCAGGCGGGGCAGGTCAGCCCTGCCGAGACCGGGCTCGCGGCGGCGGCGACCGGGGTCGCGATGGGAGCAGGCGCCGGCTCTCCCTGCCGGGCCGGGGCCGCCCCGGCGCCCGTCGCGACAGGACCGGCGGCAGGGAAGGCCGCCGCCAGGCCGGGGGCGACGCCGAGCGCCGGCGCCGGGGATCGCCGTGCGGACGGCTCCGGCGCCCAGTGCTCCCGGCGCTCGAAGTCCTCGCCGGCCCGGGCCGCCTGCCGCTCGAACTCCGCCGCGGGCACGTGCGCGACGCCGAGCAGCATCCGGATGCGAGCCTCGAGCGGCGGGTGGGTGTCGCGCCACGCGACATTTGGCCAGCCCAGGCTGCCCGTCGCCCGGATGCACAGAGGGCCGAGACCCTCGGGGATGTAGCCGGCGCCGCCGGGATGGCGGGAGACCACGCGCAGGGCCTCGGCCAGCGCCAGCGGGTCCCCGGTGTACCGCGCCGCCGCCAGGTCCGCCTGCCACTCGCGCTGGCGGCTGATGGCCGCGTTGACCACCGACGCCGCCAGCTGCATCAGCCACAGCCAGCCGCGGAGCGGCACCATGACGACCAGGGCGGATCCCGCCTGGGTGTCCGCCGAAGCGTCCGTGGCGTCGTCGATGCGTTCCAGAAGCGACGAGTAGATGCCGAACAGCAGACACGACACCGTGACGGTCACGTAGTTGCCGGACAGGATGTGCGCGAACTCGTGCGCCACCACGGCCTGCAACTGCTGTCGCGAGAGCCTGGCCAGCGCTCCCTCGGTCACCCCGATGACGCCGGCGCCGTGGAGGTCGCTGAAGGCGAACGCGTTGAGACCCACGGTACGCACCGTGACGCACTCGATGCGCGGGGCGCCGGTGGCGATGCGCATCTCCTCGACGATGTTGGCGAGCCGCCCGTGGTAGCGGTCGCCGGCGTCGAGCGGCCGGCAGTGCATGGCCTTGAGCAGCCGGCCGCGGGCGCCGATCTGCGCGAGGCCCCAGTACACGAGCGAGACCGCGAGCGCGGCGCCGAGGACGACGGCCGCCCCGAGCGGGGTGAACAGCCAGGCCACGATGACGGGCTCGGGGAGGGCGAGGTACAGGACGACGCTGACGATGAGACAGCCCACCCAGGCGCTCACGAACGCCAGGGCCAGCAGCAGGCCGAAGAGCAGCCACAGGCGCCAGCGCTTCTCCTGTTCCACCTGGAACAGCGTGCGCCGCGGGATCCCTGTTCACCGGCGCCTCCGCCAAATCCCGACCCTCCTCTTCGCCTCGGCCTACGGCTTCGCGAGCTCGGCGCGAACCCCTCGCTGGGCCACTTCATTTTGCTTAACACTACGGGGGTGGTTTCAACTGTGGGGGTGGTGGTAATATACCGTCTGCGTAGCGGAGTCCCCCTCCACACACCCCTCCTCTACGCAAGGTACCTCCAGGTACCACCCCATGGCTCCTTTCACAAGCCCCCCTCCCCGGGGGGCTGCCCTGAAAAGGGTGCACGAGGCGACGCTCCCCGGCGTCGCCTTTGTGCGTACGGGGACCGGACCAGCCGCTCGTCAGCCCGAGCACACCCCGATCCGGGACGGACGCTCCTACAGCAGGCCGGAGGCGGCGACGAAGTTCTCGGTGATGCGGCGGCAGAAGGCCGGGTAGCCGGGCAGCCTCTCGTCGGTCTCCTTCTGCAGCTGCTCGGCGAACGCCGGCCCGAGGTGCTTCTGCTCCCGCACGGCGTCGCGCACCCAGTGTGGGGCCATCTCGGCGTCCACCTCGGGGTGGAACTGGGTTCCCCAGGCCCTGCCGCCGGCGCGGAACACCTGCACGCCGTTTCCGCACGTCGCCACCAGGTGTGAGGTCGGCGAGATCTTGCACGAGTACGCGTGCCAGTTGAAGGCCACGAAGGGAGACGAGATCCGGTGCAGCAACGGGTCGTCGGCGACCTTCTCGATGCTGGTCCAGCCGACCTCGGGGTGCTTGCGCTTGTAGGCCGCTCCCCCGCTGGCGGTGGCGAGGAGCTGCGCGCCGAGGCAGATGCCCCACACCGGCGCGCCTTCGTGGACCATGCGCCGCATGAGGTGGATCTCTTCGGTGAGGAACGGGTACTGGCGCTCCTGGTCGACGTGCATGGCGCCGCCGAGGCTGATGAGGCCTGCCGTGTCGTGCGGGCCGTCAGGGAGCTTCTCGTTGAGATCGACGCGGCATACCTCGAAGGGCACGCCGAGCGCCTCGAGCGCCACCGCGATGCTGCCGGGCGGGTCGTCGGGCTCGTGCTGGACGATGGTCAGCGGCTTCAGGGACATGGGCGGCTCCTGCTCGACTGTTACTCTGAGTATAGCGCGGCCACGACGCGGCCTTGCCCGGGCAGGCGGGCCTCTGCGAGACTGGGGCCATGAGCGGCAGCATCCCCACGCATGGCCCCATCGACCCCGGCACGGGGGCGCCGATCGTCGAGATCGTCTCGGCCGGCAACGAGGTGCTCATCGGCGACGTGCTGGACACCAACACCAACTGGCTCTGCACGCGGGTGACGGCCCTCGGCGGGCTGGTGCGCCGCACGGTGATGCTGCGCGACGACGTCGACGCGATCGGGGCCGAGCTGCGCAGCTGTCTCGGCCGCGTGCCCGCCCTCGTCTTCACGGTCGGCGGGCTCGGCCCCACCAGCGACGACCGCACGCTCGAGGGAGTCGCCCTGGGCCTCGGGGTCCCGCTGCGACTGCACCCCGAGGCCGAGCGTATGGTGACGGCCAAGTACGAGGAGTTCTTCGCCGCCGGCCACGTGCCGTTCCCGGAGCTCAACGAGAGCCGGCGCAAGATGGCGTGGCTGCCGGCCGGCGCGGAGCCGCTGGTCAACCCGGTCGGCGGGGCGCCGGGCGTGCTCTGCCGCAGCGGCCAGACGCGCGTCGTCTCCCTGCCCGGCGTGCCCGGCGAGCTCAAGGCGATCGTCGACGCATCCATCGGGCCGCTGGTCACCGAGGTGTTCGGCGACGCGCGCTACGAGGAGCGCTCGCTCGAGGTGGAACTGCAGGACGAGTCGGCGATCGCCGGCATCCTGCGCGCCGCCGAGGAGCAGCACCCGGCGGTGTACGTCAAGTCGCGCGCCAAGGTGCTGGGCAGCACGCGCGTCATCAAGGTCACGCTGAGCGGGCGCGGCGAGAGCGACGCCGCGGTCGCCGCGCTCCTGGCGCCGGCGGCGGACCAGCTGCTGGCGCAGATCGCCGCCGCCGGCTTCACCGTCCGGCCCGCGCCGCCCGGCAAGCCCGGCGCGGACGACTGAGCCTGCCTGGCTAGTCCAGGTGGTCCTCGATGAAGTGCGTGTTGACGTCGCCGGCCTTGAACAGGGGGTGCTCGAGCACCAGGCGGTGGAACGGGATCACCGTCTTGACGCCGTCGACGAGGAACTCGTCCAGCGCCCAGCGCGAGCGCGCGAGGCACTCCTCGCGGTCCCGGCCCCACACGATGAGCTTGCCGAGCAGGCTGTCGTAGAAGGGCGGCACCAGGTAGCCCTGATAGACGTGGCTGTCGAGGCGCACCCACGGCCCGCCCGGCGGCACCCACTGGGTCACCAGGCCCGGTGAGGGCATGAAGTCCTCGGCCGGGTCCTCGGCGTTGATGCGGAACTCGATGGCGTGGCCCTCGATGTGGACGTCTTCCTGCCGCAGCGGCAGGCCCTCGCCGGCGGCGATGCGGATGCCGGTCTTGACGATGTCCACGCCGCTCACCATCTCGGTGACGCAGTGCTCCACCTGCACGCGCGTGTTCATCTCCATGAAGTAGAAGCTGCCGTCGCTGTCGAGCAGGAACTCGACGGTGCCGGCGCCTTCGTAGTGGGCGGCGACGGCGGCCGCCACGGCCGCGTCGCCCATCTGCGCGCGCAGTTCGGGGCCGACCGCAGGCGACGGCGCCTCCTCGATGAGCTTCTGGTGGCGCCGCTGGATGCTGCAGTCGCGCTCGCCGAGGTGCACGCCGTGGCCCTTGCCGTCGGCGAGCACCTGGATCTCGATGTGGCGCGGCGCCCCGATGTACTTCTCCACGTACACGGCGCCGTTGCCGAAGGCCGCCTCCGCCTCCGCCTGCGCCTGGCGCACGGCCCCGGCCAGCTCGGACGCCTCCCTGGCGACGCGGATGCCCTTGCCGCCGCCGCCGGCCGAAGCCTTGATCATCACCGGCAGCCCGATGTCGCGCGCGACCACCTCGGCCTCGGCGGCGCTCTCGATGATGCCCTCCGAGCCCGGCGTGACCGGCACGCCGGCGGCGGTCATCGTCGCCCGCGCCGCCGCCTTGTCGCCCATCAGCTCGATGCTCTCCGGCGACGGGCCGATGAACTTGATCCCCTGCTCGCGACACAGGCGGCTGAACTCGGCGCGCTCGGCCAGGAACCCGTACCCCGGGTGGATGGCCTCGGCGCCGCTCTGCAGTGCCGCCTGGATGAGCGCCGGCATGACCAGATAGCTCTGCGCGGCCGGCGCGGGCCCGATGCACACGGCCTCGTCGGCGTACTTGACGTGCAGGCACTCGGCGTCGGCCTCGCTGTACACCGCCACGCTCCCCACGCCGAGCTCACGGCAGGCGCGGATGACGCGGATGGCGATCTCGCCGCGGTTGGCGATGAGGATCTTGCTGAACACGGAGGCTCCCTTGCGTCTTTGAGGCCGACAGTATAGCCGACGCCCGCCCGCGGGGCGGCGGCGCGCGCGCCGGGCGGCCTTGTCTGGACTGGCAACGCCTGGAGCCGCGCCGCGCTCAAGGGAGACCGCGCCCTGCCGATAGGCAGTGTGAGACCGGGTAGGACTCTGATACCTCACCGGACGAGCTCGTGGTCCGGCATCTCATCCTCTCTCTCAGCCGGGCCGGTCTCCTTCGTAAGACGCCGGACTGCCCGCATCCGGTGAAGGCCCCCGCCGGCCCGGCACTTTTCTCCTCGCGACGTCGTCCACCTTGACCATGCTCGGAGAGCCTTTTGCCGGCCCGAGGATGAGCTAGACTGTGGGCGCACGACCGGCGGGAGGTCACTTTGCCGACGTTGTCCACCCGGACACTGGCCATCATCGACGACGACACCGAGTTGCTGGCGGAACTTGCCGCCGCGCTCGGCGCGGGCTATCACGTCACCACCAGCCTCGGCGACCCCGGGACTCTCCGCATGCTGCAGGAGGACCCGCCGTCGGCCATCGTCCTCGACCTCGACCTCGTCACGTCCGACGCCTTCGAGCTCCTCCGCCTCATCAACGGCGACCCGGCGCTGCGCCAGATCCCGGTGCTCGTCCTCTCGTCGGCCAGCGACTTCTCCACCTTCGAGCACGCGCACCGCGCCGGAGCGGCGGAGTACGTCACCAAGCCGTTCGCGCCCGACGAGTTGCGGCCCAGGATCGAGGCGCTGCTCAAGGGCAAGAGGCAGCGCGGCAACGGCCGTCTCAAGCTGGGCGACCTGCTGGTCGCCAGCGGCCTCGTCACCCGCGCCCAGCTGGGCGAGGCCCTCGAGCCGCCAGAACGAGAGCGGCGGACGGCTCGGCGACCTCCTGGTCGCCCAGGGGGTGGTCAGCGAGCAGGACATCATCGCCGCCGTCGCCGGCCAGATGCACATCGGCGTCGTCGACCTCTCGCAGACCGCACCACAGCCGGCGGCGCTCGGCCTGCTGCCGCGCGACTTCATCGTGCGGCGCCGGCTCATGCCCATCAGCCTGCACGACAGCGGCACGCTCGAGCTGGCCATGACCAACCCGCTCGACATCATCTCGATCGACGAGGTGGGCATGCGCACCAAGCGGCGCGTGGTCCCGCTCATCTGCACCGAGAGCGGGTTCGACGAGGCGGTCGCCATCTACTTCAGCTCTCGCGGCAAGCTCAAGGACGCGCGCGACGAGGGCGAGGAGCCCGAAGAGGGCGCCGGCATCGTCGACGCCGACATCGTCGAGATCGTCGACGCCCTGTTCACCGACGCCGCCAGCATGCACGCCTCGGACATCCACCTCGAGCCGGCGGAGGACGCCCTCCGCGTGCGCTGCCGCATCGACGGCGTGCTGCACGAACTGCGCGAGTTCCCCAAGGAGCTGCAGGCCGGCATCATCAGCCGCATCAAGATCATGGGCAACCTCAACATCGCCGAGCGCCGGCTGCCGCAAGACGGCCGCACGAGCTTCGAGCTCTCGAGCGGCGAGGGGGTCGACCTGCGCCTCGCCTCCATCCCCAGCATGTACGGCGAGAACATCACCATCCGCATCCTCGAGGTCTCCGCGCTGCCGCCCACGCTCGCCACGCTCGGCCTGGTCGGCGACAACCTCAAGCGCTTCAACGAGGCTCTCAAAGCCCCCGAGGGCGGCATCGTCATCGTCGGCCCCACCGGCTCCGGCAAGTCCACCACCCTCTACACCACGCTCGAGCTCATCAAGACTCCCGAGCGCAAGGTCTACACCGTCGAGGACCCCATCGAGCGCAAGATCGAGGGCATCATCCAGAGCGAGGTCAAGCCCGCCATCGGCCTCACCTTCGCGCAGGCGCTGCGCTCGCTCGTGCGCGCCGACCCGGACGTCATCATGGTCGGCGAGATCCGCGACCTCGAGACCGCCAAGATGGCCGCGGACTCCGCCATCACCGGCCACCAGGTGTTCAGCACCCTGCACACCAACGACGCCTCGTCCGCGGTCAACCGGCTCGTCGAGATGGGTGTGCCGCGCTACCTCGTCGCCGCCGCCTGGCGCTGCTTCGTCGCCCAGCGGCTGGTCCGCCGGCTCTGCCCCAGCTGCCGGCGCGAGGTCGGCATGACCGACGTCCGCTGGACGGAGCTCGGCCTCGGCCCGGCCCCCAAGAAGCGCTTCAAGATCTGGGAGCCGGTGGGCTGCGCCAAGTGCTTCGGCACCGGCTATCGCGGCCGCGTCGGCCTCTACGAGGTGCTGGCCGTCGACGACGAGATCCGCGACATCGTGGCCACGGGCGGCAGCGTGCTCGAGATCCAGCGTGCCGCCCGCGCCCACGGGGTGACCTCGCTGCGCGAGGACGGCGTCGCCAAGGTCCTCGAGGGCAGCACCAGCTACCTCGAGCTGCTCCGCGTCACCGTCTAGGACCCCGCACCGCCGCGCCGGCGCCAGGAGTGGCGACGCCCCGGCGGCCCGTCTAGACGCGTGTTCTATCCGCTCCCGCACCCCGCCGCCGACACTATGGGCAGGGAGACCGGAAGACTCTGAGAGAGAGATTCCCAGTCGACTCGGACAGTGGCCGGCGGCGCGAAGCGGGGGCTCGCGTCGTCGGCCCGCGTGCGCCGGCAGCCGGGCGGCGGCTCGTACGAGTCAGGCGGGCCGCTCGTCGATGACGCGCCTGGCCTTGCCCTCGCTGCGCTCGAGCGTCCCCGGCTCCACCAGCTTGACGCGGGGCCGCACCAGGAGCGCCGAGCGGAGCTCCTCGGTGACTCGGCGCTCGAACGCCCGCAGGTCGTCCATCCAGCCGTCGAACAGCGTGTCCGTGACCTCGACGTGCACCTCGAACGTGTCCAGGCCGGCCGGCGACCGCCCGAGCACGATCTGGTAGAACGGCTGCACGCCTTCGATCTGGAACAGCACGCTCTCCACGTGCGAGGGGAAGATGTTGACGCCGCTGATGATGAACATGTCGTCGGTGCGGCCGACGACCTTGCCCATGCGCGCGGTGGTGCGCCCGCAGGCGCAGGGCTCGCGCGTGAGCGTGGTGAGGTCGCGGGTGCGGTAGCGCAGCACGGGCGAGCACTCCCGGGTGAGGGCGGTGACCACCAGCTCGCCGACCTCGCCCTCGCCCACCGGCTCGCCGGTGACCGGGTCGAGGCACTCGGCGATGAAGTGGTCCTCGGAGATGTGCATGCCGGCGCGGCATGCGCACTCGCCGGCCACGCCGGGCCCGGTGAGCTCGGTGAGCCCGTAGTTGTCGGTGGCCACCATCGGCAGCCGGGCCTCGATCTGCCGGCGCATCTCCTCGCTGCAGGTCTCGGCGCCGAACATGCCGAGCCGGAGCTTGAGCTCGTCGAGCGCGACTCCGTGCTTCTGCAGCACCTCGCCGATGTAGAGCGCGTAGGACGGCGTGGCGATGAGGATCGTGGTGCCGAAGTCCTCCATGAGCTTGATCTGCCGCGAGGTGTTGCCGGCGCTGATGGGCAGCACCGCCACGCCGGCCTTCTGCAACCCGTAGTGCAGGCCGAACCCGCCCGTGAACATGCCGTAGCCGAACGCGATCTGGGCGACGTCGCCGCGGTGCGCGCCCGCGGCGACCGCCAGGCGGCAGACGAGCTCCGCCCACGTGTCGAGGTCGGCGCGCGTGTAGCCTCCGACCACGGCCTTGCCGGTGGTGCCGGACGACGAGTGGATCTCGATCACCTCGTCCAGCGGCACCGCGAACAGGCCGTAGGGGTAGGCGTCGCGGAAGTCGTTCTTCTCGGTGAACGGGAGGCGGGTGAGGTCCTCGAGGCTCGTGAGGTCGCCGGGCGAGAACCCGGCCTGGTCGAGCGCCGTGCGGTAGAAGGGGACCTTGTCGTACACGCGCGCGAGCATCGGCTGCAGGCGCTCGAACTGCAGCGCTTCGATGCGCTCGCGGTCCATGGTCTCGTGCTGCGCGTCCCAGATGGCCATCCTGATCTCGCTTCGTCGCTGCCGTACCGCGGGCAATCATACCGGGCGTGCGCCGGGTCGCTTGGTCATACCCCCCAGGGGTACCATCTGTTTGAGCTCGGGAACACAATCACTGCGTCTTCTGAGGGCTCGACTTCCAGGACCAGCACGGAGATCTGATGAGCGACCACGAAACGACCGTCGAACTGCCGGTGACCGGCATGACCTGCGCGAGCTGCGTCGCGCGGGTCGAGCGCGCCATCGGCAAGTCGGACGGCGTCGACAAGGCCAACGTCAACCTCGCCACCGAGAAGGCGACGGTGACCTTCGACCCCGGTGAGGTGTCGACCGGCGACCTGGTCGCGGTCATCGAGGGCGCCGGGTACGGCGTGGTGACCGCACAGGAGACCATCCCGATCATCGGCATGACCTGCGCGAGCTGCGTGAGCCGGGTCGAGAGGGCGCTGCGCAACCCGCCCGGCGTGCTCAAGGCCGAGGTCAACCTGGCCACCGAGAAGGCCACCGTGACCTACATCCCCGGCCAGGCCAGCTACCGCGACCTCGTCGAGGCCGTGCGCGGCTCCGGCTACGACGTCGTGGAGACGGAGGCGGAGGCCGGGGTGGAAGGCGTGGAGGCGGCGGTGGACGCGGAAGAGGCCGCGCGCGCCGCCGCCTACCGCAAGCTCAAGCTCAAGGTCACGGTCGGCTTTGTGCTCAGCTTCATCATCTTCGCCGGCACGATGCAGATGGAGTGGTTCACGTTCCTGCCCTCGTGGATGCACAACGGGTACTTCCTGTGGGCGCTCGCCAGCGTCGTGCAGTTCTGGGTGGGCCGGCAGTTCTACACCACCGCCTGGTCGGCGCTGAAGCACGGCACGACCACGATGAACACGCTCGTCGCCATGGGCTCCTCGGCGGCCTACATCTACAGCGTGATCGGCGTGCTCTTCCCCGGCCTGTTCGAGCATCAGGGCATGAGCGTGCCGATGTACTTCGACTCCGCCGCCTTCATCATCACGCTGATCCTGATGGGACGGCTGCTCGAGGCGCGCGCCAAGGGGCAGACCGGGGCCGCCATCAAGGCCCTCATCGGCCTGCAGCCCAAGACCGCGCGCGTGATCCGGGGCGGTGCGGAGACCGACGTGCCGGTCGCCCAGGTACTGGTCGGAGACCTCGTCGTCGTGCGCCCCGGCGAGAAGGTGCCCGTGGACGGCGTGCTGGAGGAGGGGAGTTCGCCGGTGGACGAGAGCATGCTCACCGGCGAGCCCATCCCGGTCACCAAGCGCGCCGGCGACGAGGTCATCGGCGCCACCATGAACACCACCGGGTCGTTCACGTTCCGCGCTACCAAGGTCGGCAGCGAGACCGCGCTGGCCCAGATCGTGCGCCTCGTGGAGCAGGCCCAGGGCTCCAAGCCGCCCATCGCCCGGCTGGCCGACGTGATCGCCGCGTGGTTCGTGCCGGCCGTCATCGGCATCGCCACCGTCACGCTCGTCGTGTGGCTGGTCTTCGGCCCCTCGCCGGCGCTCAACTACGCGCTGCTCAACTTCGTCGCCGTGCTGGTCATCGCGTGCCCCTGCGCGCTCGGGCTGGCGACGCCGACGGCCATCATGGTCGGCACCGGCAAGGGCGCCGAGAACGGCGTGCTCATCCGCGACGGCGCCGCGCTGGAGACGGCGCACAAGCTGGACGTCGTCGTGCTGGACAAGACGGGCACCATCACCGAGGGCAAGCCGCGCGTGACCGACGTGGTGCTGTTCGGCTCCGGCCACGGCAGCGAGCTCGCCGTCGGGGACCACTTCGTCAATGACGACCTGCTGCGGCTGGCGGCCGGCGCCGAGCGCGGCAGCGAGCACCCGCTCGCCGTGGCGATCCTGGCCGAGGCCGAACGGCGCGGCCTGGACGTCCCGGCGGCGACGGACTTCGCGGCGGTCCCCGGCCACGGCATCCGCGCCCGCGTGGACGGGCACATGGTCGTGGCCGGCAACGAGCGGCTCGCCGGGCACCCCGGCATGCGCGCCGCCCGCCTGGCCGGCGAGGGCAAGACGGTCGTCACCGTGACGGTGGACGACCAGCCGGTGGGTGCGATCGCGATCGCCGACACCGTCAAGCCGGGGTCGGCGGCGGCCGTGAGCCGCCTCAAGCAGCTCGGCCTCGACGTCGTGATGCTCACCGGCGACCAGGAGGCGACGGCGCAGGCCATCGCCGCCCAGGTGGGCATCACCGACGTGATCGCCGGCGTGCTGCCGGAGCAGAAGGCGGCCGAGGTGGCGGCCCTGCAGGCGGACGGCCGCCGCGTGGCCATGGTCGGCGACGGCATCAACGACGCTCCGGCGCTCGCCCAGGCCGACGTCGGCATCGCCATCGGCACCGGCACGGACGTGGCCATGGAGGCGAGCGACGTGACGCTGATGTCCGGTGACGTGGGCGGCGTCGCTACGGCGGTGGATCTCTCGCGGGCGACGATCCGCACCGTCAAGCAGAACCTGTTCTGGGCGTTCGCCTACAACGTCGCCCTCATCCCGCTGGCGGCCGGCGTCTTCTACCCGGCCTTCGGGATCCTGCTCAACCCCATCTACGCGGCCGCCGCGATGGGTCTCAGCAGCGTCACCGTGGTGAGCAACAGCCTGCGGCTGCGCCGGTTCCGCGCAGGCTGACGCGTACGCGACGAGAGGGGCGGTCCGGACTCACGGGACCGCCCCTCTCGAGTGGCGAAGGTACGCTGATCGAGCCGTTCATCGTCTTCCCGATCACTTGCGGCGCTTGCCGTAGCGATCCGCCTGCTTCACCTTCGTCCTGTTGAAGTGCACAGGTCCCATGGTCTCACCTCCTTCTCGCGTCGCGGCCGGCACTCCGGAAGGTCACCCGGCTGCTACAAAAATAAACTCTGCTTGTGACCTGGAGCACGAATCTTCATCCGGACGAGCCGCTCCCGTCACACGCCAATTGGGACAACCTCGGCGGTGAATGTCCGTTCGCGCGTCCATTGTGACCGTCGCCTTCCCGATGCGACGATGGAGGCGGTCGGGGGGCGCAGTCCGCGCCCTCCCGCGTCAGCGACAAGGGGTCACATGCTCCGCCTGCTCGACCGCCACGCCATCGGTCAGATCTTGCGCACCAAAGAAGTCGACGCCTGGGGCGTCGCCGCCAACGACCCGCGTCTTCCCGGCGCCCCCGACTTCCCCACGGCGATCTCGATCCTCATGCGCCTCGACCCGCTGGTGGTGCGCGGGCTCACCCACGGGCCCACGCAGGACTACCAGCAGGAGTACCTCCGCGTGAACGTGGCGCTCGACGACGCCACGGGGACCCTGGCCGACGTGCTCACCGTCCACGGGCAGACGGCCGAGCGCGTCCCCGCCACCTACGACGGCGCCAACGGGTCGCGGGTGTTCCCGCACAAGACCGCCGCCACCGTCGCCGGCCTCGGCTGGATCGGCAAGACCGCCCTGTTCATCTCGCCCCGGTTCGGGCCGGCGGTCAGGCTGGCGACCGTGTTCACCGACCTCGAGCTTCCCGCCGGCGAACCGGTC
This sequence comes from uncultured Actinomycetes bacterium, assembly GCA_963764225.1. GTDB lineage: Bacteria > Actinomycetota > Thermoleophilia > UBA2241 > UBA2241 > CAIXSE01. Next base: position 250,606 of record CAVXRL010000007.1, on the reverse strand, counting down.
ACGGAGAGCGCCTGCGGCGACTGTCGCGCGTGCGTCGACGCGTGCCCGGCAGGCTGTGGCCGCGACGTCACGTGGCGGCCGGGCATGGCGCGCGAGCTCCTGTTCGACGCCGCCGCCTGCCGCCACCACATGGCGCGGTTCACCGAGGTGGACAAGGAGATCTGCGGCATCTGCATCGCCGCCTGCCCCTACGCCTCGCAGCACTGACCGAGCCTCCGTTGCACGGGTCGCGAGCGCGTGCTACCCTCGCTCCTTACTGAAAAAGGTTTTCACTTTCAGAAAGGACGTCCTTGTGAGCTTCGATGCCGCGCAGGTCTCCGCCGCGCTCGCCGAGCGAGGCCTGCGTCTCACCCGGCAGCGGCGCGCGGTGCTCGACGCGATCGCCGCCGCGCCGTCCAGCCTCAGTGCGACGCAGGTGTACGACGCCGCGCGCGCCGAGTGCCCGGAACTGGGGCTCACGACCGTCTACCGCACGCTCGAGGTCCTCACCGAGGTCGGCGCCCTGCGCAGGGTGCACGGCCGGGACCACTGCGAGAGCTTCGTCCCGGCCAGCGCCGAGCACGGCCACACGGTGGTGTGCAGCGGCTGCGGCCGCGTCACCGAGTTCACCGCCTGCGACATGCGCGGCATCGCCGACGCCGCCGCGGCGGAGACCGGCTACAGCATCACCGGCCACTTCCTGCAGCTGAGCGGGCTGTGCGCCGGGTGCGCCGCGCGCGGCGGGAGCGGCGCGTGAAGAGGCGCCTCGTCACCGCGCTCGTCGCCGCCGCGCTCCTCGTGCTCATCGCCGCACTGGGCGCCGGCTGTGGCGCCGCCTCCGGCGGCGCCTCCACCGGCGCGCTCGACGTCGTCGCCTCGACCTCCTTCCTGGCCGACATCGCCCAGAACGTGGCCGGTGACCGCTTCGAGGTGCGGTCGCTGGTCCCGCGGGACACGGACCCGCACGCGTTCGAGCCGACGCCTTCGGACCTCAAGGACGTGGCCGGCGCCGACCTCGTGGTCATCAACGGAGCCGGCCTCGAGGGCGCCCTCCTCAAGACCCTCGAGAACGCCGTGGGCGAGACGCCGGTCGTCGACGCGTCCGCCGGCCTGAAGACGCGGACCCCTCAGCCGGGTGAGCCGCCGCTGGACGGCGGCGAGGCGGACCCGCACTTCTGGCTCGACCCCGAGCTGGTCAAGACCTACGTGGCGAACCTCGAGGCGGCGTTCAGCAAGGCCGACCCGGCGGGCGCGGCGGCCTATCGGGCCAACGCCGCCGCCTACGACGAGAAGCTCAGCCGGCTCGACGCCTGGATCAAGGCCGAGGTCGACCAGATCCCGCCCGCCGACCGCAAGCTGGTCATGAACCACGCGAGCCACGGCTACTTCGCCGACCGCTACGGGCTGCGCGTGGTCGGCACGGTCCTCCCCAGCGTGAGCACCGGGGAGGCCCCGACCGCACGCCAGCTCTCGGACCTGACCAGGGCCATCGAGGCCAGCGGGACGCGGGCCATCTTCGTCGAGATCGACGAGAACCCGCAGCTGGCCGAGCAGATCGGCGCCGAGACCGGGGTCAAGGTCGTGACCGACCTGCTCGACCACTCCCTCACGGCCGCGGACGGGCCCGCGCCGACCTACATCGCCATGATGAAGTACGACACCCGGCTGGTCGTGGAGGCGCTGAAGTGAGCGTGACCGCCGCGGCCGCGGCGAGACTGAGCCTCGAGAACGTGACCGTCGGCTACAACGGGCGGCCGGCGCTCGAGAACGTCACCATGAGCGTCCCGCACGGCGCGCAGGTCGCGATCGTCGGCCCGAACGGCGCCGGCAAGTCGACGCTGTTCAAGGCGCTCGTCGGTCTGCTGCCCGTACGCTCCGGCCGCGTGCTCCTCCACGAGCACGAGCCCCGCGACAGAGACGACACCATCGCCTACGTGCCGCAGCGCGAGGAGATCGACTGGGGCTTCCCCGTGACCGTGCACGACGTCGTCATGATGGGGCGCTACGGACGCCTGGGCTGGTTCCGCCGGCCGGGGGCCGCCGACCGCGAGGTGGTGGCGCGCTGCCTGGACGAGCTCGGCATCGCCGAGCTCGAGAAGCGCGCCATCGGCGAGCTCTCCGGCGGCCAGCAGCAGCGCGTGTTCCTCGCCCGGGCGCTCGCCCAGGAGCCGCACGTGCTGCTGCTCGACGAGCCCTTCACCGGCGTGGACGTGGGGGCGCGCGAGGCCCTGCTCGCGCTCCTCGCGCGCCTGCGCGCGCAGAGCATCACGGTGCTCGTCAGCACCCACGACATGGAGACCGCGGCGCAGCGCTTCGAGCTGACCGCCCTGCTCAACCGCCGGCTGATCGCCTACGGCGAGCCGGCCGCCGTCTTCACGCCGGAGCACCTCAGCGCGGCCTTCGGCGGTCAGGCGCTCTTCCTCGGCGGCATGGTCGTCATCGACCAGTGCTGCCCCGGTCACGTCGGGGACGGCGAGGAGCACCGCCACAGCCACGAGCCGCACGGGCACGACCGGCACGCCGAGCCGCGATGATCTCCTGGCTCACCGACCCGTTCACGCTGGGGTTCATGCAGCGGGCGCTGCTCGCCTCGTTCATCGTCGGCGTGCTCTGCTCGGTCATCGGTACGTTCGTCGTGCTCCGCGCCATGGCGTTCCTCGGTGACGCCCTGGCCCACGCCATCCTCCCCGGGGTCGCCGTCGCCTATCTGCTGGGCGCCAACCTGCTGCTGGGCGCGCTCGTCGCGGCCGTCCTGGTCGCGGTCGGGATCGGCCTGTTCTCGCGCCGCGGCGGGGTGAAGGAGGACACCGCCATCGGCATCCTCTTCGCGGCGGCGCTCGCCCTCGGCGTGCTGCTCATGAGCACGGTGCGCTCCTACGCCAGCGACCTCACGCACATCCTGTTCGGCAACGTCCTCGGGGTCAGCGCCGGCGACCTGTGGCTCACCGGCGCCCTCGCCGTGGTCGTGCTGACCGTGCTCATCCTGTTCTTCAAGGAGTTCCAGCTCGCCTCGTTCGACCCCGTGCTGGCGCACATGCTCGGCAAGCGGCCGGAGACCCTGCGGTTCGCGATGCTGATCCTGCTGGCGCTCACCATCGTCGTCGGCCTGCAGACCGTGGGCGTAGGTCTGGTGGCCGCCATGCTGGTCACCCCGGCGGCCACCGCGTACCTGCTCACGCGCCGTCTGGCGGCGATGATGACCGTGAGCGCGGTCATCGGCGCCTTCTCGAGCGTCGCGGGCCTGTACGCCAGCTACTACCTGGACGTGGCGTCGGGGGCGGCGGTCGTGCTGGTGGCCACCGCCGCCTTCGTGCTCGCGTACTTCTTGGCCCCGAGGCGCGGCCTGCTCGCCCGCAGGGCGCAGCGCCGCGCCGCCTGACGCCGCCGCGCCGGCGCCTCGTTTCAGGGTCGTGGCCGGCGTGCAATAGTCGAGGCAGACACCACACCACGAGGAGGGACGCGATGCCGACCACGCTCGTTCTGGGCTACGACGGATCAGACTGCGGCAAGAAGGCGCTCAACCACACCATCGAGATGGCCGGACACCTCGACGACGGCGAGGTGTTCGTCGTCAGCGCGTTCGAGTTCACGATCGGCTACGTCCCCATGGGCATGACCGACTCGCCGCTCATGATCAGCGCCGAGTACGACCAGCACGTCGACCTCGTCAAGTCCGCCTGCGAGCAGCAGGTCGCCGAGGCGACCGCCCAGCTCCGGGCCGCGGGGGTGACGGCCTCCGGCGAGGCGCGCGAGGGCAGGCCGGTGGACGTGCTGCTCGAGGCCGCGCGCGAGAAGAAGGCCGCCGCGATCGTCGTCGGCAGCCACGGCGAGGGCGCCATGTCGGCGGCGTTCCTCGGGTCCACGGCGCTCAAACTGCTGCACCACAGCGACATCCCCGTGCTGGTGGTGCCGCGCCACGAAGACAAGTAGTCGACGCGCCTGGCCGAGGCGGAGGTAGACGTGGACACGTGGCGCAAGCCGGACGAGGAGCTCGTGAGGCTGCTCGACGAGACCATCGCCGGCCTCGAGTTCGACGCGCCGATCGACTACCGGCCCATGTTCGGCTGCCCGGCCTACTTCACCGGTGGCAACCTGTTCGCGGGAGTGTGGCAGGAGACGGTGATGCTGCGCCTGGACGAGGCAGACCGGGCGCAGGTCACCGCGGCCGGCGGACGCCCGTTCGAGCCCATGCCCGGCCGCAAGATGAGAGAGTACGTCGCGCTGCCCGCGGCCATGGTCGCCGACAGCGACCTCGCGCGCGCGTGGGTGCGCAAGGCGGCCCGGTACGCCGCCTCGCTGCCGCCCAAAGAGAAGAAGCCGCGCAAGAGGAAGTCGTAGCGCGCGACGGCCGATGGCTCAGCGCCGGGCGACCCGCGCAGGTCCCCGGCGCGGCGCACAAAGCAGACGGGAACCCAGGTCCGTCACGGGAGGAGACCGCAGTGGACGACCTCATCGAGAAGCTCGACTTCGTGGCCGTTCCCTCCACCGACGCGGAGCGCTCACGCGCCTTCTACGTCGACACGCTCGGCCTGCGCCCCGACCCCCAAGGGCACTACGAGTTCTGGGTCGGCCAGACGTGCTTCGGCATCTGGGAGCCGGAGAAGGCCGGCAGGCGGTTCGCGCCGCAGGCCACGGCCCACCTCGCCCTGCACGTCCAGGACGTGGCGGCGGCACGGAGCGCGCTCGAGGCCAAGGGTGTGACGTTCTTCGGCGAGACCTACGACACCGGCGTGTGCCACATGGCGTTCTTCGCCGACCCCGACGGCAACGCGCTCATGCTGCACCGCCGGTACAAGCCGCGGCCCTGACGGCGTTCCGCGCGGGCCGTCACCTCCGGCCGCGCGCTCCGGCTCCTACCTGCGCTGTTGCGACTGGCCCGGCGTCGGGTTGGGCTGCGCCTGCTTCACCGGCACCGGCGCGATGCCGGCGAGGTCGCCGATCACGTTGACCAGGTTGCCGTCCGACGGCACCACGATCTTGGCGTTCTGCCAGAACGCCTTCTCGACGGTCTCGAGCTTGCGCAACACCTGGGCGTTGCCGACGAAGTACTTCTCGGCCGCCTCGTTGACCAGCTGGATGGCTTGCGCCTCTCCCTCGGCGGCGAGCACCTTGGCCTGCTTGATGCCCTCGGCCTTCTTGATCTCCGCGCGGCGCTGGCCGTCGGCCTGCGTCTCGGTGGCGGTGGCGTAGTCGACGGCGGCGATCTTCTCGTTCTCGGCCTTGACGACCTTGTTCATGGTCTCCTGGACGTCCGCCGGTGGGTCGATCTCCTTGAGCTCCGTGCGCAGGATCTCGAGGCCCCAGTTGGCGGTCTCGGTGCGGAGCGTGGTGCGGAGCTCCTCGTTGATGCGGCCGCGCTCGCTGTTGGCCGACTTGAGGCTCAGGGTGCCGATGATGTTGCGCAGCGTGGTGCGCGCCAGCTGGACGATCTGGACCTCGTAGTGCGTGACGTTGTACTGCGACGCCTTGACGCTCTCCTCGTCCGGCTTGACCTTCAGGTAGACCTGCGCGTCGACCCGGGCGTTGAGGTTGTCGTTGGTGATGATGGTCTGCGGTGTGGCGTCGACGAGGACCTCTCTGATGTCCACCTGGTACATGCGCTCGATGCCGAAGGGGATCGTGAGGTGGATGCCCGGCCCGCAGAACCGGTCGTACCTGCCCAGCCGCTCCACGAGCGCGCGGTGCGTGGGACGCACGATGCGGATGCCGGAGAGGACCCCGACGATGATGAGCAACAGGATTACCGCGACGACGATGAGTACGACCCAACCGCCCATGACGACCCCTTTCTGGCGCGCGGGGAGCAGCCGAATGCGGTTCACCGCGCGAAGAAGTTCACAAGCTCGATGATAGGGCCTGGCGGCGGAAAGACAAGCTGGCCCGGCACGGCTGACCCGGCCCGGCGAGGCGCTACAGGCCGAGCCCGCGATGCGCTACAGGCCGAGCAGCGCGGGCACGTCGCACACCGAGTCGACGACGACGTCGGGCGTGCCCGAGGCACGGGCGAGCTGGTCCTCCCGGAACTTGCCCGTGCGCACCAGTACGCCGGTGACGCCGAGGGCCTGGGCGGCGAGCACGTCGTTCTCCACGTCGTCGCCGACCATGGCGACTCGCTCCGCGGGCAGGCCGAGCGCATCCAGGCCGGCGCGGAAGGAGCCGGGCGCCGGCTTGCCGAGCACCACGGCCTCGAGCCCCGTGGCGGCCTCGAGGCCGAGCAGGTAGGCCCCGGCGTCCAGCTTCTCGCCGCGCCGGGTCATCCAGAACAGGTTGCGGTGCATGGCCACGAGCTCGGCTCCGCCGCGCAGCAGGGCCAGCACGGTGTTGAAGCTCTCGAAGCAGAACGACTGGTCGGCGCCGGAGACCAGCACCACGTCCGGCGCCTCGTCCGTGCCCACGAGCTCGACGCCCGCGAGGTCGGCCGCCTGCGCGTCGCCGAGCAGGTAGACGCGAGCGTCCGCACGCTCCGCGCGCAGCCACGCCGCCGCGAGCACCGACGCCGTGAGGATCTCGTCGTCGGCGAAGGGGAACCCGTTCTCGCGCAGCAGCGCGCCGAACTTCGCTTGGGGCAGCGCCGTGGTGTTGGTGATCACGCGCAAGGGCACGCCGGCGGCGTGCAGGCGCGTCACCGCCTCCGCGGCGCCGGGGAGCGGCTTCCAGGAGACGCCGAGCACGCCGTCCATGTCCAGCAAGCAGGCCCTGGATGTGGTCGAGGCTCATGACGCTCTCGAGCCTAGCGCACCACCGGCCGCCTGTGCCAGTGGCGCACTCCGGCGCAGTCCTTCGAGAACGCCAGCGGCAGGAGCTTCGACGTGTGACTCCCTCACCCGGTCCGTCTCGTCCTCAGCACGACGACCGTCAGGCTGCCCAGGAGAACGGCCCCAAGAACGGCGAGGCCGGCCAGACGGCGCGGGCTCCTGTCGGCTCCGGACGGAGCACTCGAATCGAAGTCCGGGATCCGTCCGGGATCGGCGTGCTCGATGCCGACCAGGGTCTTCAGCGCGGCCGAGCCGTACGTGGTGCTCGGCTCGACCATCGTGTTCTCGCTGTACTCGTTCCAGCTGATGAGCGCGACGGCATCCGGAGATGCGGCCAGGGCCGCGTTCATCGAGGCGCGCAGCGTCGCGCCGCCGCGCCGCGGGACGACCCGCGTCCCGCCGATCAGCCGCGCATCGAACCCCGGCGACGCGGGCGCGAACCACAGCCCCCCGTGCGCGTGCACGACCGTCGCGAACCGGCGGAGCTTCTCCCGGTATCCAGGCGTCCGCAACGGGTCTCCCGACGACCAGTAGTAGGCGTTACCGTCGAACAGGGCCGCCACCGCCGCGTATGCCTCCGGCTGCTTCTCGGAGGCCAGGATCAGGAGCTGGGGCCGGAACGCCCTGGTCACCGAGGCGATCTGCTTTCGGGTGTAGTCCCACGACCCGGACCAGATGACGACCGGCTTCCCGAACAGGTCGAACACCGGGTCGTTCGCGTAGTGCCTCACGAAGTAGCGGAAGCTCGTCCTCACCTCGGTGATGGGCAGCGGCCGCCGATGGAAGTCCAGGCCCTGGAAGACGATGCCGAGCTTGAACCGGCCGGCCGCCGCCACACCGTCGATGGCTTCCAGCCTGAAGTCGAGGGTCGGCGTGTGCTTCCAACTGACGAGAAAGCCGTCGATCCCCGCCCGGCGCGCCAGGGCGACCTGCTGGCGCATCACGATGACGTCGTCGGACGAGTAGCGGCCGAAGACCGGATAGTCCCGCTTGGCCCGGCCCCAGGAGGACTGGTCGAACCAGATGTAGTAGTGGGCCAGGAGCGGCACCGGCGCGGCGGGCCCCGCGGGCGAGGATGCCGCCGGCGAGGGCGCAGGCGGCGAGCCCGGCGACGCCCTCGCCGCCGGAGCGGTGGCCGCCAGCCACACCCCCGTGAGCAGCGCGATCACGAGCAGAGGACCGACCCCCTGGCCCCTGCGCCAGCTGAGGGGGCGGCGGCCGCTGCCGCGGACGATCCGTCTGCCGAGGAGAGGCAGCCCGAAGACGAACAGCACCGCGAAGAGCAGCACCGCCGCGATGTCCACCCAGCTCAGCAACAGCAGCTTCGCCGTCTGCGCCTTGGACAGCGCGAGGGGCGACGACAGCCCGAATCCCAGCCCCTTGGCCACCAGCTTGTACTCGCCGCGCGGCAGGTCGGCCACCGTCGCGACATTTCCACCGCCGAGCGGCAGTTCTCTGCTCGAGCCGTTCGGCAGCGTCAGACGCACGGCGCTGCCTATCGGGAACCCGAACAGCGCGTCCCGCACCTTCACCGTGAGGGGGAAGAGCAGCGCCTTGATCCTCCACGAGGCCGACGGGGTCACGTAGAAGTCCTGGCTACCGCTGTAGACGACGTTCGAGCCGCCCATGCGAACGCTGTGCGCCGAGTATCGGATCGGTACGGACGCGAGCCCGTTCTGGTCTCGGACCACCCGATTGGCGGCGAAGGCCCGCGGGGGACCACCCGGCGAGACCTTGAAGCGCTCCCCGACGCTGCTCGCGATGGTGATCCGCTTGATGGCCGAGAGGGGCACCGCCTCGCCGTGAGGGTCGACCACACGCACGCGCACCGGATACGAGACGACGAACCCCACCTCGGCCCTGTCGTTCCCGGGATGCAGCGAGACGACGCGACCCGGGCGGGGAGAGTGGTCCAGCCATCCCGCGAACTTCAGCTTCATCCCCGCAGGCAGCGCACGCGGCGGAAGGACGGCGATGTGGTGCCGGCCCGAGACGGTCCGGATCGTGACCGTGCCGTCCGCCCTGGTGACGACCGTGCGTCCGTCCAGACTGAACCGAACGCCCTCGAGGGCCGGCACCGCGCGCAGGCGGAGCCGCGTGCCCGCCGCGCCGGCGGGCAGAGCCGTCGCCATGAGCACGGCCAAGGCCAGGCCCACGAGGAGACTGCCGGTCGAAAGCCTTGCCGGCGTGGCTCGCCGCGGCCTCACGGCGAGTCCTCGGTCGCGGGGAGCGCCGCGCCGCGCCGCGGCCGGAGCGCGACCCAGGCGAAGAGCACCGCGGCCACGGCGCTGGCTCCATAGAGCACGTACAGGATCCCGTTCCGGACGTGCCGTGGCGCAGGCGGGGCGGCCTCTCGGGTGAAGGGGATGATCTCGGCACGCCGTGGCGGAGCCTTGAAGTCGAAAGCGCCCATGATGCTGCCGGCGGTCGCGTCGAGGCGGCCCAACGGCCGCAACCGCCAGTTGTCCTCGATGAACTTCACGATCGACGGGAAGTCGAGAGTGGTGTGATCGATGGAGTGACGGCGGGCGAAGGGGCTGATGAGCAGGGCCGGAGCACGGAGGCCGTCACCGAACTTGTCCCTGCGGGGAGGCACGACGTGGTCGTACCAGCCTCCCCAGTCATCGTACGTGTACATGAAGGCGGAGCTGCTCCAGGCACTGCTCGCCATCAGACTGTTGACGAGGCCGCGGACGAAGTACTGGCCGGCCTTCAAGCTGCCCGGAGGGTGCTCGCTGGCGCCGGCCGGCGCGATGTAGGCGACCGCGGGCAGAGTCCCGTTGCGCAGATCCTTGTAGTACTGGTCGAGCCCGACGATGTGCGAGTTCAACTGCGCATCGTCAAGAAATCTTGGGATCGTGAGGAGCGGACACCACACCACCTGCGAAGCCCGGTTGGGATCGTCCAGCCCCGCCAGCGTCCGGTAGGTGATCGTCGGATCGTAGTTCTGGACGTAGAACTTCCATGAGATCCCCTGTGCCTGAAGACGGTCGAAGATGGTCGTGACACTGAGCCCGCCGGGGGGCACCGAGTTCGTCGCGTTGCCCGGGCCGGCGGCGATCCAGTACACATGATTGAGGTAGCTACCGCCGAGGGCCGACGTGAACAGGCGGTCGAAGAGGACGTAGCGGTCGGCCACGTTCCAGTGGAAGGGCAACTCCCGGGCGTCGTAGTACCCCATCGCCAGCGCCCCGTTCCCGCCGCGGACCGTCTGCGCCTTGACGAACCCGTCCATGCGCCCGCCGTCGATCGCGATCCGAGCCGACGATTCGTTGTGATCCAGATCGACGATAGGTCGATTGCCGATGTGAAAAGGACTCACGGCCGGCGCCCCGCCCCTGGCCGGGTCCTTCGGCACCGAGGCGCCGGCGGGGATCCCGTCGGCACCCGGGTACGTCCCGAAGTAGTTGTCGAAGCTGTGGTTCTCCTGCAGGAGCACGATGAAGTGCCGGATGGGCGTCACAGGAGGCGACGTGCCTGCATCGGCGGATGCGGCGAAGAACACGGCCAGGATGAGCAGTGCGGCCGGCAGCAAGGCGGCGGCGGTGACTGTGCGCCTCGGTCTCGTCATGGCCGCACCTCGTAGATCACGATGACGGGCTTGATCACGCGTCCTCCCGACGTCGAGACCGCGACCGACTCGATGTGCGCGACGGTGCCGTGGTAGCGGCGCACGTAGGACATGAGCTTGTTCGCGAAGTAGTCAGACCGCGCGGCGGAGTAGGCGTCCCAGACCAGATACTGGACGTCCCCCCTGCGCAGGAGCTTGTCGGGATTGAGCACCGGGGTGTATGCCGGGTTCCTGTGCAGCGGGTTCGGGCTGACCGAGATGCCGAGGACGCGGCGGTGGCCATAGAACTCGAGGATGTTGGCCATCGACGGCCCGATGGAGAGCATCTCGGCTCCGGCCGGCGAATGGCCCGCGACCCAGACGCCGGCCTCGCGCCCTCCGGGGACCCCGCCGGTCCCGGCGAGGAACGTGTTCGTCCCGGCTCCCGTGACGCTCTGCCAGCTCACGACGGCGAGCCAGACGGCGGCCACGACCGCGAGCGAGAGCTTGATGGTGCTGCCGTGCCGCACGCCGACCAGCCACAGCGGTCGGCGCTTCCCGAGGTCGCTCAGCAGGCCGGCCGCCAGGACCGCGACGGGCACGGCGATCGGCAGGAGGTACTGGAACCCCTTGGTCGGCCACAGTTGGAAGAAGAGGCAAGGCACGACGATCCAGCTGACCAGGAGAGACTCCCGCCACGACCAGCCCCGGGTCGTCTTGGCCAGGACGAGCGCCCCGACGGCAAGAAGCACGAGGGGCACTCCGAGCGCGACAGGGACCACGGTGAGGTAGAACGACCAGGGGTGGTTCGGCTGCCGGAACAGCTGCCAGATCAGGAAGTGCCTGCCCGCCGTGGAGCCGCCCGCAAGCGATTGGGACAGTGGGTAGGCAAGCCCGACGGCGGCGAAGCAGGCGAGCGAGACCCCCAGATCGTACAGCCCGACCCGGACGCGCGGTGTCACCGCCAGGAAGGCGTAGACCGCGGGCACGAGCACGATCGCCGTCTCCTTGGTGATGAAGGCCAGTCCCAGAACGGCGCCGGCGGCGTACAGCGCGGACCTCCGCTCCTCGGTGACGAAGACCGCGACCAGCCAGAGGGCCAGCACCGTGAAGAAGACCATCGGTCCGTCCAAAAGGGCCTGGCGGCCGACCATGACCAGATACGGCATCACGGCCGTGAACACGGCGGCCAGCAGACCGGCGCGCCGCCCGTAGATCCTGGCGCCCACCGCATAGGCCGCCGCCACCGTGGCGATACCGAAGCCGACCGCGAGGAGCCTGGGCGCGAGGTCGTTCACCCCGCCCTGGTAGACGAGGGCCGTCAGCAGCTGGAACACCAGGGGGTGCGCCCGAAAGACCGGGAACAGCGGGGCGAGCGACGGATCGCCCACGATGGCGGCCGCCTGCCCCGCGTACACCGCCTCGTCGCTGTTGAATCCCAGGGTCCGCAGGTCGACAAGGCGCAGCGTCAGCGCGGGGATCGCCACGACCGCCACGGCCGCGGCCGCCAGCACGGCGCGGCGGGCCGCGGTGGCAGAGAGCCGTGCGGTCAGCGCCGGTCCGGGCTCCGTGACGTCGGGCGCCGCGACGGCCTCCAGATGCACCTGCCGCTCCGCGCCCGAGCGGTCGCCGTCGCGACCGCGCTGCAGAAGCCAGGGACTCACGCCGCCTGCTTACCCACTCGCGCCGCGGCAACGTCCGGCTGCGGAGCGCCGGCCACTGCCGCTCGTTCCCGCACGTAGCGCGGGATCTCGTCGGCCCAGGAGAAGTCGTCCCGGATCACCCGCTGGATGTCCAGCCCTGTCAGCATCTGACGGATGATCGACCGCTCTCGCCGGCGAAGAGTCGGGTAGCTCTCGCCGTCCAGCACGATCTCGGGCGCCAGTCGCTGGAAGGGTGGGAACCCGTAGGCGTCGTCCGTGTTCTCGATGAGCGAGTGCAGGGCGTCTGTCGGATCGACGGGCTCGTCGAGCCGGGGGCCGCGGCCGATCAGGAAGAGATGCTGAACGGTCGTGGAGGTCCCGACGTCGCAGGGCACCAGACTGTCGACGTGGTACTTGGGCGGAGGGATGACCGCCTGCGTGACCGAGTTGATCGACATGATCGGCAGGTTCATCCGGGCGAGTCGCAGCCCGGTGCCGCGGCCCTTCTTGGAGTGGACGGAACTCTTCACTCTCAGGACCATCCGCTCCTTCCGCGACTTGAGGACCCCGTCGATCGCCCCCAGCGTGTGATGACTGATGGTGAGCGGCTTGGGGTACGAGAACACCTCTCCGTGCGGAGAGACGATGGTCATGTCGTCGGAGAGGAAGACGCCTCCCTGCTCACGCAGGATGCGAAGGATGGTCGCCGTCTTCCCCGTGTCGGTATGAGCCGAGAGCATCACCCCGTGACCCTCCAGGACAAGTGTGGCCGAGTGCAGCAAGGCGAGGTCCTTGGAGGCGAGGACGAACCGCAGGAGCGCCTCCACGATGTTCGTGTACACCACGTGCGGCGAGAGGGCGAGCAGCGGCGTCACGGTGACGCGCACCTTGTCGAAGATCTGGACGCGGAAGTTGGCGCCCAGGCGCCCGAGGTGCTCCTGATAGAGCATCACGCCTGGAGAGTCGATGACCTGGATGCGCAGCCGGGGCCCCGCCCCGACGTCCCCCACGCGGATCTCGATGTCGGCACGCGCCGGCAGCGACGGCACGCGGAAGTGGACCAGTTCGGGCAGTTCCACGTCGGAGGCGACGGTGGCGAACCCGTGGACGTCATAGCTGTGGAGGAACTCTTTGCGCGTCGCCTGCGCACGCGCGCTGCTCCGCGAGGTCCTCTCCGCGGTCTGGTCGCGGACGGTCCCGCCGGTGGCGACATCGCCCTCCGCGGTCGCGTAGCGCCAGATGAACCGGTCGCTGACGAGGAACCGAATGGCGAACAGCGCCACGAGCGTCAGCAGGTTGGAGACGAGATAGTGGATGTGCATCCTGGACGTGAACAGCACCAGCATGGGACCGCGGAGCAAGAGGGTGGCGTTGTTCACCGCCCAGTAGGCGGTGAAGCGCCTGACGACGCCCTTGCCGCGGCGCCTGGCCTGGAAGACCCACATCTCGTTGAGGCTGAAGTTCCAGGCCGTCGAGCCCTGCGTCGCGATGACGGCGCCGGCCAGGTAGTTGACTCCCCCGATGCTCACCAGGATCCAGAGAAGGACCTGGTTGACGATGATTCCGGATGCCCCCACCAGCGCGAACGCGAGGGCGGTTCCCGGGGTTCCGGCCGCTGTGCGGCCGGGCGCACTGGGGTGGATGGCCTCGCCGACCGAAGCGGCAGGCTCTCCTGTTGATTGCATGGAAACCCTCCTCACATGCAAGAGCACTCACCAAACGATGCAGTCGGGTTTCCCCTACCGTGATGCACTTAACGTGTTGACCTCTTGCCCGGGCCGGGCAGGGGCGAGGGAGGCTCACGCCTTGCCGATCGCCTCTTGAGCGAGCGCGAGCACGCCGGGAGGCACGGCAAGCGCGCCGCGAGTCTGGAGGAACTTGACGCTGTGATCGGGGAGGGCGGCCAGAGGGAACAGATGAAGACCGTTGGCCAGATGGTTCCCCGACCCGATCCGGCAGCCCTCACCAATGATCACGTCGCTGAGGTGCGTGCCGTCGCCGATCGAGGCACGCCGGACGACGACGCTCCGCTCCACGACCGCATCTCGCCCCAGCGACACGTCCTCCTGCAAAACGGACGCCGCCACGCGAGCCCCGTCCCCGATCCGGGCGCCCCGGCCGACGACGGCCCACGGGCCGACCACGGCGCCCGCTCCGATCACGACGTCGATATCGACGAGGAACGGCGGGACGACGCGAGCGCCGGGCTCGACGATCACTCCCGCGGGGACTGAGAGTGCCCGGACGGCAGGTCCCGACCCTCCGGTCAGTGGCTCCTGGAGCAGATCGAAGTGGGCCTCGAGGTAGCTCTGCGGGGTGCCGATGTCGCGCCAGTACCCCCTGTTCACAAAGCCGCTCAGCCTGCCGGCGGCAGCAAGGACAGGGAACACGGCCCGCTCGACGCTCACCTGTTGCCCCGGCGGGATGAGGTCCAGCACGTCAGGTTCAAGGACGTAGACGCCCGCGTTGATGAGGCCGGGCAGGGGGTGATCGCCCTTGGGTTTCTCGAGGAAACCGGTGATGAGGCCGCCGGCCTGCAGCGACACGAGGCCGTACCTGCGCGCGTCGGGGACCTCGGTCGCCAGAAGCGTGCCGGAGCCACCTTGCGCGCGATGGAAGCGGATGACGGCCGTAAGGTCCACGTCGCTGAGCACGTCGCCGTTGAAGACGAGAAAGCCGCCGGGGCCGAGCTCCGAGGCGGCGTTCCTGATCGCGCCGCCGGTGCCGAGGGGCGCGTCCTCGAAGGCGTAGCGCGCTTCCAGCCCGAAGCGGCTTCCGTCGCCGATCTCGGCCTCCATGGCCGCGGCGAGATGGCCGGTCGAGAAGACGACGCGCCGGACGCCGTGGCGCGCGAGATTCTCGAGGATGTAGCTGATGAACGGGCGCCCCATCAGAGGCACTGCCGGCTTCGGCACGAGGGATGTGATCGGCCGCAGCCGGGTGCCTTCACCGCCCACAAGGACGACTGCCTGGCGATACGCGCCTGCGTCGGAACCGCTCATGAGGGGGCCGCAACAGTTCGCATGAAGGGAAGCTCGCCAGACGGGTGCATGCCAAAACTGTTGGCTGTCGACGACGAGCACGGAGAGGCGCTCAACGACCTGCCGGCGTCAGTGCTCCGACGGCAGCCGCCGCCAGAGCCTGTCCCGGCTGCGGCAGCTCGCTGCACCGCGGGGCGCCCTCACGGCGTCGCCGCCGCCTCCCGCGCCGCCTCGTCCAGCGCCACCTTGGCCGCCGCCCGCTGCTTCATCGGATCCAGTCCGAGGGTGACGATCGCGGCGACGAGCGCGAACCCGCAGCCGATGAAGAACGGCACCTGGTAGCCCACGTAGTTCAGGATCAGGCCGGCCGCCACGGGCACCACGATCGCGGTCGCGTGCAGCAGCGTGACGCCCATGGCGAGGCTGGGAGCGATGTCCTGGGGCACGGCGATCTTGCGCAGGTAGGTCGCCGCGCCGATCGCCGAGAACGGGGCGATGAAGCTGTAGATGACGTAGAACAGGCAGGCGAGCCACACGTTGCCCATCAGCGCGTAGCCGCCGAGCGCGAAGATGTAGGCCACGTTGATCGCGGAGAGCGTGCGACGCTCCCCGTGGCGGTCGATCATCCGTCCTGCCCAGGGCGAGAACATCATGGCCACCACGGTCGAGACGATCACGACCAGCGAGACCGCCGAGACGCCCAGCCCGAAGCGGGTCACCAGCACCCACAGGCCGAACGAGAAGAACAACTGCTGCCGCGCCCCGTCCAGCACATTGAGCACGTAGTAGTAGCGGTAGTCGCGCTTGACGACGAAGCGCTGCCGCGGCAGCTGCGCCTTGATGAGCTTGCCCTCGTGCAGGTGCGGGAACCCGAAGATGGCCGCGGCGCCCAGCAGGGCGATCAGGCCGCAGACCACGAAGACCTCGTGGTAGAGGTCCGGCCACTTGAGGAAGAGGAGCAGCACGGCGGCGATGCCGACCAGCGCCCCGCCCTGACCGATGCCGGCCATGGTGCCGAGGATGCGGCCGCTGTGCCGCTCCTCCGAGAGGCTCATGCCCAGCGAGACCTGGGTCTGCAGCACGGTGTGGAACCCGAGGCTCCCCAGGACCACCCAGGGGAGCACGGTCGAGAAGCTCGTGGCGAGCGCGTACCCCGCGACCCCCACGCCGAGCACCACCAGAGCCAGGGCGGTGAGGCGCTGCTGCGACATGCGGTAGAGCAGCGCCGTGATGAAGATCAGCAGCAGCCCCGGGACCTCGCGGATGGCGGTGATGTACCCGAACTGCGGCCCGGTGAAGTGCAGCACGTCGGCGAAGTAGTTGGTGGTGACGGCGTTGCTCGTGTTCATCGTGAGTCCGAACGCGAGCGTCATCGCCGCCAGCAGGATGTAGCCGCGCCCGGCCGGGTCGCGCCACGTCCCGGGCAGGCGCCTTGCCGCACCTACCTTGCCCAGCAGTCCCACCCGCGCTCCCCCCGGTCGTCGTCACGTCCGCAGCGCAGTCTACCGGTCTCGAGGGGGAGAGGCTCGCGGCGGCGGAGAGAGGAGGCTCGCGCCGCGGCGCGCAGCCCTCACCTCAGGGACGAGCAGAAGAAGGCGAGCTGGATGGACTGCGCATCACCGCTCGCCGCGAGCGCTCAAGGCTCGCCCGACGTGTCCCGGACCTGCCGCTCCTCCTCGGCCTCCTCGACCGTGAGCTCCGCGGCCGGATCGGCCTCCAGGCGCTCGTCCGGCAGCGGCTCGCCGCTGCGCACCGAGCGCCCATACGTCCCTTCCTCGAGGCGCTGATCCGCCCGGTCCAGCGCCGCCAGCCGGTCGCGCAGGTCGGCGAGGAACGCCTGGTCGGTCTCCTCCGCGGTCAGGCGCTGCGCCTGGTCGACGTCGTCGCCGATCACCTGCTCGTCGACGCCGGCCATGCGCTGGGCCGCCTCGGCGTCCTCCAGCGTCCGCTCCACGCGCGCGCGCTCGGCGCGCAGCAACTCACGGGCTCTCTGCTCGTCCATGTCCTGCCTCCTGCGGCCCCGCTCGAAGTCGGATGTCACTCAGTGACTACCCGCGAGGAAGACGGGCCGGGCGACCGCCGATGCCGCCGGTGAGGACGGTGAGCAGGTGTGGGACTGGTGCCGGAGCCGGGAATCGAACCCGGACGCCGCAACTGCGACAGGAGATTTTAAGTCCCCGGCGTCTACCAGTTCCGCCACTCCGGCACGGCTGCAGTATACGTCGGCGACCCCGAAGGCAGGGGCATCGACGGGCATAGTCCGAGTGTGAGCGAGCACCCTTCTCCGCCATATCCAGGATGGCGGGACCCAGCGAGTCGCCGCCCTCCTGCCTGACGACGAAGGCACGGCGGTGAAGGGTCGTGAGGAGCCGGGGCTAGGCGCGCTACGTGGAGAGGCGCGGCGCGTCAGAGCCGGCCGGCCGACGGGCTGATCCCGGTGCCCGCCGCCGTCACACGTCGAGCAGCATCCGGTCGACGGCGAACGCCTCGCCGGCGACCTCGTGGAACTTCCGGACGAGGTCGCCGACCTCGAGGCAGCACTTCTGCTCCTGCGGCAGGTCCGGCACGATGCGACCGGCGTGCATCATGATCAGCCGGTCGCCGAAGCGCAGCGCCAGCGTCACGCGCCCAGAGGGCGCGTGAACCAATGTCTCAGTACTTGTTGACCGCCTTGTCGATCAGGTCCTGCGGGATGGTCACGCCTTGGGCCGCAGCCGCCTTCTCGTTCATGGAGAGCTGCAGGTTCTTCGCGAACTCGGTAGGGGTCTGGCCGACGGACGCGCCACCGAGGATCTTGGCAGCCATGGCGCCCGTCTGCTTGCCGAGATCGTAGTAGTCGAAGCCGTAGGCCGCGACCGCGCCGCGCTTGACGCTGTCGGAGTCGCCGGCGACCAGCGGCATCTTGTTCTGCTGGGCGACCTTGATGATCGACTCGAGCGCCGAGACGGCGGTGTTGTCGCCGATCACGGCGATCGCGTCGGCGCGGCCGACGAGCGACTGGGCGGCCTGCTGCACTTCCGCGGAGGTGCTGGCGGGAGCCTTGACGATGGTGAGACCGAGAGCCGCGGCATCCTTCTCGGCCTGCTTGACCAGGTACACCGAGTTGGACTCACCGGCGTTGTAGACCATGCCGACGGCCTTGGCGTCGGGACGGAAGGCCTTGACCAGTTCGAGGACGGGCTTCACCGGCTGCATGTCGCTGACGCCGGTGACGTTGCCGCTCGGCGCGTTCGGGTCCACGACGAGGCCGGCGCCGACCGGGTCGGTGACGGCGGTGAACAGCACCGGCTTGTCGGTGATCGCCTTGGCGAGTGCCTGTGCGACCGGCGTCGCGACGCCGAGGTAGAGGTCGTAGCCGTCGCCGGCGAACTTCTGGGCGATGCTGGCGGCCGTGGACATGTCGCCCTCGGCGTTCTGGTCGTCGTAGGTGATGTTCGTGTAACCCTCGGCGGCGAGCTGGTCCTTGAAGCCCTGCGTGGCGGCGTCGAGCGCCGGGTGCGTGACGATCTGGCTGATGCCAATCTTGATAGCCCTCGTCTTGTCGGCGCCGGCCGCGGCGCTCGGCGAGCTGCCCGCGTCGCCGGTGGTGCCGGAGCTGCCGCAGCCGATAACGACACCAGCCATCACGACGAGGGCGGCGAGGATGACAGGTGCGGCGAGGGCCCAGAGGTGCGGCCGGCCGGCGCGTGCGCCGGAGCCGGCGCCACGCAGCTTGTGCGGATGAGTCATGAGCCCTTGTCCCCCTGTCGGATCGCTGGCGAATGGTCTTCTCGGTGCCGTCCGCGCCTTGGCGGCGGCCCCTCAGCTCGACCTCGGCCGCGTCCCCTGTCGACAACGGCCGCAATCGCAGTACCGGTGCAGTGTAGATTCATCTGGTGGCTTGTCAAACGCCGTGGGAGCGCGAGGCGTGCCACGTCGCCTTGCTTAGCGCGCGGACCGCGGCACCCGGCGTCCGCAGGAGCACGGGCGCGTACCGCCCCAGTCCGGGGTACACGGTGCGCTCGACGGGGCAGAGCGGCACGCTGAGGACCGGCTTCCCGGTGCGCTGGGAGACCGCCGCGAAGTGCCGCAGCAGGTCCAGCTCGCGCTCGTTGAGCTGCGCCGCGCCCCCTTGCCCGCTGCGCCCGGTGCTGGGGCTGCCGATCAGCGCCAGCGTGATGACGGCGTCCACCTCGTCGTGGGAGGCGACGAGCTCGACGATGGTCTCGGGCACGCCGTCGGTGACCGTGGTCACCAGGTCGATGGGGTTGCCGTGGCTCCAGAACGGGGGCAGCAGCCCGCCGACCTCCGCCAGCGTCTCGTCTGGCAGCTGCGCGAGCGCCAGGCCGTTCTCCTCGAGCGCGTCGGCGGTCATGACGCCCCAGCCGCCCCCGAGCGAGACCACCGCCACGCGTCGGCCGGCAGGCCGCGGCTGATACGCGAGCACCGCGGCCACGTCGAGCGCCTCGTCGGGCTCGGCGGCGGAGATCATCCCCGCCTGCCAGGCGGCCGCCTCGAAGACCCGGCCGGAGCCCGCCAGCGCGCCCGTGTGGGAGCTCGCCGCGCGGCTCCCGCCGCGGCTCCTGCCGCCGCGCACGAGGACCACGGGCTTGCGCGGCGTCACCGCGCGCGCGACGTCGAAGAGGCGACGCCCGTCCTCGACACCCTCCAGGTACAGGACGACGACTCCAGTCCCGGGGTCGTTCGCCAGGTACTCGAGCAGGTCGGTGGCGTCGGTGGCCGCCTGGTTGCCGGTGCTGGCGAAC
Organism: uncultured Actinomycetes bacterium; assembly: GCA_963764225.1. Taxonomy (GTDB): domain Bacteria; phylum Actinomycetota; class Thermoleophilia; order UBA2241; family UBA2241; genus CAIXSE01. The sequence goes on along the minus strand of CAVXRL010000007.1, from coordinate 230,953 downwards.
TTCTCGATGCCGATGCCTTGGCGCTCGGCGGTCATGAGCAGCTGTGTCCCGATGTTGCCCGACTGCGAAACGACGCTGATGGGACCGGACGCGGGCCGGAGCGTGACGAAGCCGAGGGCGCTCAGCCTGGAGCTCGTGCACAGCACGCCCATGCAGTTGGGGCCGATCAGCGTCAGTCCGCCGTCCCGCGCCTGAGCGGCCAGGTCGTCCTGCAGGGCGATGCCCTCGGCGCCCGTCTCCCCGAACCCCGCGGCGATCACGACGGCCGCGCGCACCCCGCGCCGGACGCAGTCCGCCACCACTTGGACGGCGCGACCGCCGGCGAGCGCGACGATGGCGAGATCGGGGGGCTCCGGTAGCTGGCCCAGCGACGGGTACGCCGGCAGGCCGAGGATCGCCGACGCCTTGGGGTTCACCGGGTAGAGCTTCCCGGCGAAGCCGCCGTCGATCAGGTTCTTCGTCACCGAGCCGCCCCACTTCGTCACGTCTTCGGAGGCGCCGATGACGGCCATGGACCGCGGCGCGAAGACGGCCTCGAGGTCGTGCCGACCCTCAGGCCGACCGACTGGTGCGCTCGGACCCCCGGACGCGGCGCCGGCGTTTCCGGGCGCGGAGCCGGCGTCTCCGACGGCCGCTGCCGCATGCAGCACCACCAGGGCGTCGGCCGCCACCAGCCGGCTGCCGGTCACGAGCAGGGGGTTCACGTCGATCTCGGCGATCTGCGGGTTGTCGGCCGTCATCTGCGCCACGGCCGCGATGACCTCCTCGAGCTGCGCCCTGTCGACGGGCGGCAGCCCCCGGAGGGCTCCGAAGATCCTGCTCGCCCGTAGCCTGTCGACCATCTCGCGGCAGACCTTGGCATCGACGGGCGGCAGCGCGAACGCTACATCCGCCACGGCCTCGGTGAAGATGCCGCCGATGCCGAGCGCGAGGACCGGGCCGAACTGCGCATCCCGCCGCATGCCCACCAGCAGCTCGCGCTCGTGCGGCACCCACTCCTCGACCAGGACGCCGGTCACACGGCCGGCGCCGCGGTCCTCGATCCGGTGGAAGGCGCGGCGCGCCGAAGGGGCGTCGCGCACGTCGAGCTGCACCAGCCCGCTGTCGCTCTTGTGCTGGACGTCGGCGCCGACGCCCTTGAGGACACACCGGGTCTCGAGCGCGACGACGGCCGCAGCCGCCGCCTGCGCCGTGTGGACCACCTTCCCCAGCGGCGTCGGCACCCCGTAGGCGGCGAGCAGCGCTTTCGCCTCGCCCTCGTCGAGCGCCGCCCTCCCCTCGCGCACCGCCCGCCGCACGAGGGGGCTCTCCGTCAGGCCCGCCATCCGCTCACCTCGCTCGCTCAGAGGACGCCTCCCTTGCGTCGCCACTGGGGCCGTTCCAGATTCAACACCCGGCCCTGTGCTTGGCGAGCAGCTCCTCCAGCGCCCGTGCCGCGTCCCCCGACAGGCTGTACACCCGCTCCGAAGAACGCAGCGCCGCCGTCCTCTCCGCGCCGCGGTCCAGCAGCGAGCGGCCTCCGGCCGACGACCACATCTCGTACTGGTCCTGCGAGATCAGGTCGGGCACCGTGTACTCCTTCAGGTGGGCGCGCGTGTACTTGCGCGTGAGGTGGGTCCCGCCCGGGCCGACCGCGTCGATTTCCTCCAGCGCCAACGCCACCTCGTCGATGGTGATCCCCTCGAGGTAGGTCTTCACCCACGCCACGAGCTCGTCCATGATCACCACCGCCTCATAAGCGCTCGCCGTGCCCGAGGCGCCGTAGCCGATGTCGTGCAGCAGCGTGACGCCGGCAGCCGCCGCGGTCAGGAGCGTCATCCCCGCCTCCAGCGCCCACTGCTCGTCGAGCATGAGCGAATCCGAGCAGCCGCCGTACCCAAAGCTCGGCAGGCCGTAGTGAAACGCCATGTCGGCAGTCGCCTGCTGTTCCGCCATCGTCTCCGCCCCGCAGTACACCACGTGCGCCGTCCGCGGGTTCATGCCTCCCTGGGTGACGCCGTACACGAATGGCGCCCCGGGAGCGGCGATCTGTGTGACCACGAGGCCGCTCAGCATCTCCGCGTTGGTCAGGACGATCGATCCCGCCCTGGACGCCGGCGCAGTCGCGCCCTGCAGGATGGCCGAGGCGTACACCATCGGGATCCCGAGCTCCGCGCAGCGCACGAGACGCGCCGCCGAGTGCTCGCCGTGAATGAGCGGCGATGTGGGCATGGCGTACACGCCCCAGCTCGCCGCCGACCCGCAGACGGCGGCCATCTCCTGGAAGAGACCGAGGTCGGCCGCCAGTTCCGGCACCATGATCAGAGGTTTGGAGGTGCCGCGCAGCATCGCCGCGAACTGCGCCGGCGGCGCCTCCTTCGCGTCCAGCTCGTGCGGGTGCGCCATGGACATGACGAAGTCGATGTTGGGGAGCTTCTCCTGGAGCACGGCCATCTCCTCGACGTCAGCGAGAGAGACGGAGCGCCGGTCGCGGGGGCCCGGGCCGAGGATGTAGAGGCAGTCCGAGCCAGTGCCGTAGTAGACGGGGCCGGCCTCGAGCATGAGGCCCCGCGTTGCGCGTGAGCGCGACGCGAGCTCCACCTTGTCCGGCGCCGCGGCCAGCGCGTCGTCGACCAGCGCCCGCGGGATACGCACCCGCGTCCCCTCCACCCACGCCCCGGCCTTCTTCAGGAGAGAGAGCGCCTGGTCGTGCCGGACCTCGACGCCCGTCTTCTCCAGCACGTGGACGGTGGCGTCGTGGATCGTCGCGCGGGCCTCCTCGTCCAGTGCCACGGCGCGCACGGGGTGACGGGTCATGCCGGACCTCCTTACAGGTGACGGGGCGAGAGCCGTTGGTGCCGGAGCCGGGAATCGAATCCGGACGCCACACTCGGCGAGAGGGAAGTTCAAGTCCCCGGCGTCTACCAGTTCCGCCACTCCGGCACGGCTGCAGTATACGTCGGCGCCCGGGAGGCAGGGGCCTGGCCCGGGCATATTCGGAGCATGGACGAGCACGCCCGGCAGAACGCGCTGGCGGCCCTCGACCGCCGCCTCGGCGACCGGCTGGAGCGGTCGGTCTCGGCGCACCACCGCAGGCGGCTGCGCCGGCTGGGCCGGGACGAGGCGCTCTCCCCCGGCCCCGGCCTCTGGGTGGCCGGCGACCCGCCGCCCCGCGCCGGCAACTCCTTCGAGCTCCTCGTCGACGGCGAGCACGTGTTCCCGCGCATGGCCGAGGCGCTCCGGGCCGCGCGCTCGCACGTCATCCTCGCCGGCTGGACGCTGCAGCCCGGGTTCGCGCTCACGCGCGAGGTCCGCGAGCACGTCGTCCTCCACGACCTGCTCGCCGAGCTCTCCGAGCGCATCCCCGTGCGCGTGCTGTTATGGGCCGGTGCGCCGCTCCCCGTGTTCCGGCCCTGGCGGCTGCCGGTGGCAAAGGTCGCGCGCCGGCTGACGAAGGACACGCGCGTCCAGGTCGCGTTGGACAGCCGGGAACGCCCGCTGCACACACACCACGAGAAGGTCGTGGTGATCGACGGCGAGCGAGCCTTCGTCGGAGGCCTCGACCTCACCGACGCTCCGGCCGACCGGTTCGACCACAGCGCGCACCCGTACCGGCGCGAGCGCGGCTGGCACGACGTGGGCTCCGAGCTGCGCGGCCCCATCGTCGGCGACGTGCTCGAGCACCTGGCGGTGCGCTGGCGGGCCGTGACCGGCGAGGCCCTCGTCGAGCGCCCCGTGGACTTGGGCCACAAGAACGGCCAGGATCCCCGCGCCGGTCTGGGCGACGCCGCGCGCAACGACGTCACCCTCCAGCTCGTGACCACCGTGCCGGAGCACCACTACCCCGGCGCCTGGGGCGGCACCTTCCGCATCCTCGAGGCCTACCTGCGGGCGATCCGGTCGGCGCAGCGGTTCATCTACCTCGAGAGCCAGTTCCTGTGGTCACCGGAGATCGTCGGCGCGCTCCGCGACAAGCTGCGGCACCCGCCCACGGACCGGTTCCGCCTCGTGCTCCTGCTGCCGTCGCGCGCCTACTCCGGCGAGGACGCGACCCGAGGACAGCTCGCCGTGCTCGCCGAAGCCGACCACCACGGCGAGCGCTTCCTCGCGGCCACGCTCTACGCGCGGACCGCGGGCGTCACCTCGGCGCCGGTGTACGTGCACGCCAAGGTCGGCATCGTCGACGACGCCTGGCTCACGGTCGGCTCGGCCAATCTCAACGACCACTCGCTGTTCAACGACACCGAGGTCAACGTGGTCACCACCGATCCCGCCGTGGCGCGCGCAGCACGGCTGCGCCTCTGGTCGGAGCACCTGGAGGTGCCGGAGGAGGAGTTGCAGGGCGACCCGGCCGACATCGTCGACGGGCTGTGGAAGCCCACAGCCCGCGATCAGCTGGCGCGGCGCCGGGCAGGCAGGCCGATGACCCACCGGGTGGCGGAACTGCCGCACGTCTCCAAACGGACGAGACGGCTGCTGGGGCCGCTGGACGGTCTGCTGTTCGACGGGTAGTCGACCTGGCGCCGGGGACTCCGAGCTGGTCGAACTGTGTGTCGGGTCTTACGCGGGCCCGGCCGGCCTCAGGACGACGGGCCGAGGGCGCCGGTGACGAAGAGCCACGCGGCGAAGACGAAGATGGGCGCAGCGATCATGTAGCGGATCGTCAGGCGTCGCAGCAGCACGTGAGGACCTCCCCTGTCGGTGACGTGCTTTGCAGCAACGTACAGGTCGCCGGAGGGCCATTCAACCCTGTCAAATTCGGAGCCCGGAATCTCAAACCTGCGAGGCGTTGACGGAGGGAGGGACTAGCCGGAGGGGGTGAGGGAGCCGTCGGCGAGTGCCAGCGCGGCGCCCTCGAGGATGTCCGCTTCGCTGACGCGCACGGCGTCGAGGCCGAACGCGCGGCAGGCCGCGGCGGCGATGAGCGCGCCGGCGAGGATGACGTCCTCGCGGCCGGGCTGGATGCCGGGCAGCCGGCCGCGCTCCCCGCTCGTCATGGCGGCGAAGCGGCCGGCCGCGCCGTCGATGTCGGCCAGGGAGAGCACGTGGCCCTGGACGAGCGCGCCGTCGTACTCGTTCATGCCGAGCTTGTTCGCGGCCAGCGTGGTGTAGGTGCCGGCCACTCCGATGGAGTCGCTGACCGTGGCGCGAAGCTCGGGCGGCACTCCGGCCTCGAGGGCGGCGGCGACGTGGCCCGCGAGGGCCGCGACCTCCGCCGCCGGGGGCGGGTCGGCGTGGAAGAAGCGCTCGGTGAGCCGCACCACGCCGACGTCGAGACTGCGCACGAACGCGGGCGGCTCGCCGGCGGACCCGACGGCGAGCTCCGTGCTGCCGCCGCCGATGTCGACGAGCACGAGCGGGCCGGACGCCGCCGCAGCTTCGCCGGCCGGCGTCATCCACGATGTCCCGCCGCGGAAGGCGAGCCGGCCCTCCTCCTCCCCGTGCAGCACGCGCCACGGCAGGCCGAACTCGTGCCGGACGATGACGCGCAGGAACTGGCGCCGGTCGGTCGCGTCCCTGAGCACGCTGGTGCCGACGAGGATGCGCCGCGCGGGGCCGTAGGCCTCGATGCGCGCCGCGTACTCCCTCAGGCAGGCGTGCGTCCGCTCCACCGCGTCCGGGTGCAGGCGCCCGTGCTCGTCCACACCCTGGCCCAGCCGCACGACGGTGGTCACGCGCGCATCCTGGAGCACGTGCCCGTCCTCGACCCGCGCAAGGAACAGCCGGCACGTGTTCGTGCCCAGGTCGACGACCGCGACCTTCACGGCAGGAACGCCGCGCAGCGGCGGTCGTCGCACCAGGGGTCGGCGACCTCCGCGAAGATCGCGGCGCCCAGCGCATACCCGGGCCGCGCCAGCGCGTGCGCCACGTGCGCGTGCAGGCACTTGACCGCGAGCAGGTCGGCGACGCCGCCGACGCCACTCGCCAGCGAGGCGCCGGAGTCCACCATCGGGAGCGCGAACTCGCGCACGAGGTCGCTGCGGCGGACGGCCGAATCGGCGGCCGCGTCCGCCGCCGAGCGGGCCAGCGCCGGGTCCTGCGCGAGGCGCGCGCTCCAGCGCGCCACACCGCCGTCGCTCTCGAGCCTCGAGACGGCGGCGACCAAGGTCGGGCAGGTGCAGTAGTACAGCGTCGGGAAGGGCCGCCCCTCGCCGTCGTAGGGCAGGTCCTCGACGACCGCCGGGAAGCCGTAGGGGCAACGCGCGGAGACGGCGCTCATGGCGTGCGGCGGTCGGCCGAGCTGGCCGGCGACCGCCGCCGCGTCCGCGCCGGCCACCAGCGGTGCGTCCCGGCTCACCGCGGCGGCCTCAGTTCAGGAGCGTGCGCCAGAGGTCCTTGACGCGGTCGAGGACCGAGATGGACGCCTCGAGCGGCCGCGTGCGCCCGCTCGCCTTCGTCTCCTGCTCTCTGCCGGGCAGCCCCTTGATGACGAACAGCTGCGTGCCGGGAGGGATGAGCTTGGAGTCCGAGCGGGCGCGCTGCGCGATGTACGCCTTGGTGGTCAGCAGCTCGATCTCCCGCTCCAGGGCCGCGTTGTCGCTCCGGGCGGCCTGGAGCTGTGCGGCGGCCTTCTCGTAGCGGTCCTGCTGCCTGAAGAAGTCGCGCAGCGGCGAGACGTAGAACGACGCGCCGATGAGGACGAGCGCGAGCAGCGCGAGGCGGCCGGCGTGCGGGCGCGGCGCGTGCTTGCTCACGCCCGAGGTCGCTCGACGGGCGCGACCCGCTCCGGTCGCTGCTGTGGATGCTTGCGCCAACGTGCTTCCGCTCCCTGCTCGCCGTCGGCCGCCCTCGTCGCGCAGAGCAGCCCCTTCTCGTCCCAAAAAGTTCGCGGCCGCCGGGGAGAGTCCCTGCCCGGCGGCCGCGAACCGTGAGGTCGAGTGTCTGTGCGACGCGCTACTGCTGCAGTTGCTGCAGGCTCTGGTCCGCCTGCTTGCCGGCCTCCGACTTGGCGTCGATGGCGACGGCCTTGGTGAGCGCCTGCTTGGCCTGGTCGGTGTACTTGGCCGCCAGCTTCTTGTCGCCCTGCTGATCGGCGATCCGCGACTCGTGGCTCAGGAAGATGCCCTTGTTGAGCCAGCCCTTCTGCCAGTCGGGATTGGCCTTGAGCACCGTGTCGATCTGCTTGAGCGCGCCGCCGATGTCGCCGCTGTAGAAGAGCGCAACCGCGTAGTCGGTGCCCAGACCCGGGTCGGTGGCCTGCTTCTTCCACGCCGCCGCGTAGACCTGGGAGGCGGCCGAGAAGTACTGGCCGCCCTGCTCGAAGTCCTGCTTCTGGAACGCGGCGTCGCCCTGGTCGTAGAGGTCGTTGCCGCGCGCGACGAGCTCGTCGTAGCTGCCGCTGGTGTCCGCGGTCACGGCCTGCACCGGCGCGTTGCTCGCGTCGGCGGTGGGCGTGCCGGGGCTGCTGCCGAAGCCGCCGGAGACCATGACTACGATGACGATGACGACCACGGCGAGTGCGCCGAAGCCGCCCCAGATGATGGCCGGCGAGAGACGCTTGGGGCCGCCGGAGGCGGGGCCGCTGGCGGCGTCCGCCTGCGTCGCCGCGCCGGCCTGCGTCGCGTCGGCGCCGGACTTGCCCTTGAGGGCGTCCTGCACGCCCGCCAGGTTCGCGCCGCACTCCGGGCAGAACTTGGCGTTGCCGGCGTCGTTGCCGCATTCGGGACAGTACATGCTTACGCTTCCTTTGGGTCAGAGGGGCCGTGGTAGGCTCGACCGGACACGGTCGGCGGTATCTGGAGGTTAGTTTGAGGCACGACGCCCCACTTCTGCAACTCGTGCGCCAGCACTTCGCCGAGGGCAAAGAAGTGGACGTCGCGAGCGTCACACGGCGAGGGCTCGAGCAGGCGGGTCTGCATACCTTGGTGACGCACGGGATGCGCGTGGCGATCACGGCCGGCAGCAGAGGGATCGCCGACCTGCCGGCCGTGCTGGCGGCCACCGTCGCCGCCGTCCGCGAGGCGGGCGGCGACCCCTTCATCGTGCCGTGCATGGGCAGCCACGGCGGCGCGACGGCCGAAGGGCAGCGCGCCGTGCTGGCAGGGCTCGGCGTGACCCCGGCCACGGTCGGCGCCGAGATCGTCTCCAGCATGGACGTGGTGTCCGTGGGCGAGAGCGCCCTGGGCGTCCCGGTCTGGACCGCCCGCGACCTCGCCGAGGCCGGCGGCGTCATCGTGGTCAACCGGGTCAAGCCGCACACCGACTTCCACGGCGAGGTCGAGAGCGGCCTGGTCAAGATGCTGGTCATCGGCGCCGGCAAGCACGCCGGCGCGCAGTCGGCGCACCAGCTCACCGTGCGCAGCGGGTTCCCTGCCGTGCTGCGCGACCACGGCGAGCGGCTGGTCGCCGGCTTGCCGCTGCTCTGCGGCATCGCGCTGGTGGAGGACCAGCGCGAACGCACCGCGCTGCTGGAGGTGCTGCGCCCGGACGAGTTCTTCACGCGCGAGCCCGCCCTCCTCGCGCGGGCCTACGAGTCGCTGCCGCGGCTGCCGTTCGACGAGTTCGACGTGCTGCTCGTCGACCGGCTGGGCAAGGACGTGAGCGGCACCGGCATGGACACCAACGTGATCGGCCGGTGCTCGTTCTGGGGCGGCGGCGAGAAGCCTGTACGGCCGCGCATCACCCGGATCGTGGTGCGCGGCCTCACGGAAGTCACCCACGGCAACGCCTGCGGCATCGGGATGGCCGACTTCACCACCTCCCGTTGTGCGGCCGGCGTCGATCGGGCGGCGACGGACGTCAACTGCATCGCCTCCAACTGCCCCGAGGACGCGCGCATCCCCATCGCCTGCGCGAACGACCGTGAGGCGGTCGATGCGGCGCTGGTGACGGCCGGGCTGCGCGACCCGGCGGCGGCGCGCCTGGTGTGGATCCGCGACACGGCGCACCTGGAGCGCATCGCCGTGTCTGAGGCGCTGCTGGACGAGGTACGGGCCGGCGAGACGCTGCGTCCCGCCGGCCCGCTCTTCCCTCTGCCTTACGACGAGAACGGCGACCTGCTGTCCCCGTTCGCCTGAGGCCGAGCGGGGCGCCGTGCCCCGTCAGGTGGTCTTGAGGTTGTAGAACGCGTCGAGGCCCGGGTAGTAAGCCACGTCGCCGAGCATCTCCTCGATGCGCAGCAGCTGGTTGTACTTGGCCACGCGGTCGGTGCGCGCCGGCGCGCCGCTCTTGATCTGGCCGGCGTTGGTGGCCACCGCGAGGTCGGCCAGCGTGGTGTCCTCGGTCTCGCCCGAGCGGTGCGAGCACACGGCCGTCCAGCCGGCGCGCGTGGCCATCTGAATGGCGTCCAACGTCTCGCTGAGCGTGCCGATCTGGTTGAGCTTGATCAGGATGCTGTTGGCCGAGCCCTTCTCGATACCCCGGGCGAGGCGCTCCACGTTGGTGACGAACAGATCGTCGCCCACGATCTGGAGGCGGTCGCCGAGCTTGTCGGTCATGAGCTTGAAGCCGTCCCAGTCGTCCTCGGCGAGGCCGTCCTCGATGCTGATGATCGGGTACTTGTCGACGAGCGCCGCGTAGTAGTCCACCATCTCGGCGCTCGTGAGCTCGCGGCCCTCGCCGGCGAGCACGTAGCGCTCCCTGGCGATGTCGTAGAAGCTCGAGGCCGCCGGATCCAGGGCGATGCGGACGTCGGCGCCGGGCTCGTAGCCCGCGGTGTCGACGGCCTCCATGATGACCTGGATGGCCTCTTCGTTGCTGCCGAGGTCCGGGGCGAACCCGCCCTCGTCGCCCACCGCCGTGCTGAGCTTCTTCTTCTTCAGCACGTCCTTGAGCCCGTGGTAGACCTCGGCGCAGATGCGCAGGGCCTCCTCGAAGCTGGCGGCGCCGACCGGCATGATCATGAACTCCTGCAGGTCGACGTTGTTGTCCGCGTGCTTGCCGCCGTTCATGATGTTCATCATGGGCACGGGCAGCGTGTAGGCGTTGACGCCGCCGACGTACTGGTAGAGCGGCAGCTCGAGCGCCATGGCGGCGGCGTAGGCGGTCGCCAGCGAGACGCCGAGGATGGCGTTGGCGCCGAGCTTGCTCTTGTTGGAGGTGCCGTCGAGCTCGATGAGCATGCGGTCCACCAGACGCTGGTCGGTGGCGTCGAAGCCCACGATCTCCTCGGCGATCAGGTTGTTGACGTTGTCGACGGCCGTGCGCACACCCTTGCCGAGGTACTCCCCGGCGTCGTCGCGCAGCTCCACGGCCTCGTACTCGCCGGTGGACGCGCCGGAGGGGACGTCGGCGCGGCCGACGGCGCCTGACTCCAGCTCCACCTCGACCTCGACCGTGGGGTTACCGCGGGAGTCGAGGATCTGACGGGCTGTGACGTCGATGATGGTGGTCATTGCGCGGGGTCCTCCTCGCGTCGGTCTTGCAGGGCTTCACCCCGACGCTATCACAGGACCCCGAGGGCGACCGCAGCCGCCGTCGGACGCGGCCTGAGCAGCACCGTGACGGGACTTGCGACGGGAACATCTCCCACTGCGCTTGGAGCGCGAGCGAGGGCTGCCGAGGAAGAGGTGGTCCTCTTCCCTCCCTCTGAAAGCGTAGACACACTGTAGATACTTCTGGCGCGGCGGAGCCGGCAGCAGCCCGAATTGTAGACACGCGGTATCTACGCTTCGAGAGGTCTCAGGTAGGAGCACCCGGTGGGCCGCGGCAGGCGCGGCGGGAAGTCCGCCTGCGTTCGGAGGCGACTCGCCTGTAGATCAGCCTGCGTGCGGCGGTGACTCGCCCCCCGGGCCCGACGCCTCTCCAGCTTTGGCGCGCTGGTAGTACTGCTCCTGCGCCTGCAGGTCGAGCGCGCTCCAGTCCTGCCCCTCGGAGGCGGCGAGCGCGGCCGCACCCGTGACGCGGCGCTCGAACCGGTTGCCGGCCTCGCGCAGCGCGAGCTCGGGGTCCACGTGCAGCAGGCGCGCGACGTTGACCGTGGCGAACAGCAGGTCGCCGACCTCGTGCGCGACCCGCGGGTCGGCGCGGTGCGGGTCCGCGTGCACCGGCGGAGTCACCGAGGACTCGGGCTCGGCCACCTTGGCCGCCTCCGCCGCGGCGGCTTCGCGGAACAGCTCGGCGAGCTCGGCGTGCTCCTCAGCGACTTTGGGGAACGCCTCCGAGGCCGAGTCCCAGTCGAATCCCACGCTGGCGGCGCGCTGCTGCAGCTTCTTGGCGTACAGCAGCGCGGGGAACCCGGCCGGCACGTCGTGGAAGATGCCCTGCCGGCCCTCCTGCTCCACCTTGATCCGCTCCCACCGGTCCTTGACGTCCTTGGGCGTCTCCGCCACGGCGTCGGCGAAGATGTGCGGGTGGCGGCGGATGAGCTTGACCTCGATCTCGTGCGCCACGCTTGCGAGGTCGCCGGCGCCCTCCTCCTCGAGCATGAGCGAGAGCAGCACGACCTGCAGCAGCAGGTCGCCGAGCTCGCCGTGCTCGGAGACCAGGTCGCCGGCGGCGACGGCGTCGGCCAGCTCGTGGACCTCCTCCACCGTGTAGCCGATGATGTCGCGAGGAGTCTGCTCGCGGTCCCACGGGCACTCCACACGCAGCACGTCGACGATGCGCTTGAGCGAGACGAGCTCCTGCCCGAGCAGGGCGTCCTCGAACGCCTGGCCCTCGGGCACGGTGATGAGCTCGGGGCAGGTGGCGGACGGCGCGAGGCCGGTACTCGCGAGGCGGGCGCGCAGCTCGCGCGCCAGCTGCGGGCCGCCGGGGCCGGCGAGCGCGACGACGACGTGGCCGCCGGCCGCGCGGCGAACGAGGTCGTCGAGACCCTCGCCGTCGGCGGGGTCCAGCTCCAGCAGCCGGCCGAAGCCGGGGTCGGCGGCCTCGGCCACGAGCTCCCTGAGCTCGCCCTCGAGGCCGGCCGGGACGAAGACGGCGCCGCCGCCGGAGAGGGCCCGCAGCGCGGCTGCGGGGACCACTCCGGCGGCGGCGCCGGTGTACACGAGCGTGAGGCTCATGACGCGCTTTCTTCCGGCGTGTGCGAGCGGTACGACTCAGGCATACCGCTCATGACGCCCGTTCTTCCGGCGCACACAAGCGGGACGACGCAGGGCATACCGCTTATGACGCGCCGCCCGTGGCGCCGTGCCTTACGGCGCGGGCGAGCCGGACGCGGCCGGGCTCGGCGAAGCCGTGAGGTTGGCCGGGTCGAAGCCGGCGGCGTAGATGACGCCGGCGTCCTTCATCGCCGTCTTGAGCCAGTCTTCCCAAGCCGTGGCCTGCTTCTGGTACTTGAGCTGCTGCTCGATGGTGGCCTTGGCCTGCTCGAGCGTCTGCTTGCTGCCCGGGGTCTTCTTGGTGACCTCGATGATGTGGTAGCCGAACTGGGTCTTGACGGGCTGCGAGATCTCGTCGACCTTGAGGCCGAACGCCACGTCCTCGAAGGGCTTGACCATGCGGCCCTTGGGGAAGTTGCCGAGGCTGCCGCCGTTGTCCTTGGAGCCCGGGTCGGTGGAGTACTCCGCCGCCACCTTCTTCCAGTTGGCGTCGGAGTTGTCGGCCTCGAGAAGAGCGCGGACCTTCTCGGCCTCGGCCTTCGTCTTGACGAGGATGTGACGCGCGTCGACGCTCTCGGGCACGTTGAACTGCGACTTGTTGGCCGGGTCCTCGAAGTACTTCTTGACCTGCTCGGGCGTGACCTTGATGCTGCTGTACACCTTCTGCTGCACGGCGTCCTGGAGCATCTGCGCCTTGAGCTGCACCTCGAGCTGGGCCTGCGTGACGGACTGCTCCTTGAGCAGCTTGTCGAGCTTCTTCTGGCCGCCGACCTGCTTGACGATCTCGTCCATGCGCTGCTGGAGCTGCTTGTCGGTCACCTTGACGCCCAACTCGGCCGCCTTGGTCTTGATGATCTCGTTCTGCACGAGGTAGTTCACGATGCTCGCCCTGAGCTGGTTGTACTGCGTGCTGTCGGGCGAGGGGAACGGCGGCGCGCCCTCCTGGGACTTGTACTGGGCCTCCGCCTGCGTCCAGATCTGGTCGAACTGCTCCTGCGTCACCACGCCGTCACCGACGGCGGCGATGGCGCCGGCAGGCACCTTCTGCTGGCCGCAAGCGGCGAGCACCAGCATCGACACGACGAGGGTGAGAAGCGCGCCACCCACGATGAGCTTCTTCATAGACTCTCTCTCCCAGGGATTGACGACGGGTCGTCGGACACACGAGAGGCGAGTATAGCATCGAGATTAGCCTCGACCCACCGCAGCAGTGAGGGTTCGTCGCCGTCTCGATGTACCGCCAGCATGCGGTCCTTCTTGAAGTACGTGGCACGGTCGTGAGAGGTTCGTACGCGGGCCGCCCAGTCGTCGTCGAGATCGACTCCGTCCACCTGCAGCCGGCTGCCGCGGTACACCACCGAGCTGGCGCCCATCTCGCCCGCCTTGATGCGGATGGCCTGCAGGCTGATGAGGTCCTCCACCGGCTCGGGCGGCGGGCCGAAGCGGTCGGCGAGCTCCGCGCGCACGTCGCCGAGCTCGCCCTCGGTGCGCGCCCGGGCGATGCGCCGGTGCGCGTCGATCTTGGTCGCCTCGTAGGCGATGTACTCCGGCGGGACGTAGGCGGTGACGGGCAGGTCCACGCGCACCGGAGCGGTGATCGGCTGCTGCTGCCCGGCGAGCTCGTTGACGGCCTCCTCGAGCATCTGCGCGTACATCTCGAAGCCGACCGCGGCGACGTGCCCGCTCTGCTCGTCGCCGAGCAGGTTGCCGGCGCCGCGGATCTCGAGGTCGGCCATGGCGATCTTGAAGCCGGCGCCGAGGTCGGTGTGGTCGCTGAGCGTGGTCAGGCGAGCCGCCGCCTCGCTGGTCAGCAGGTCCTCGCTCGGATACAGCAGGTAGGCGTAGGCGTAGGCGTCGCTGCGTCCGATGCGCCCGCGGATCTGGTAGAGCTGCGCGAGACCGAGCAGGTCGGCGCGCTCCACGATGAGCGTGTTGGCGGTGGGGATGTCGATGCCGCTCTCGATGATCGACGTCGTCACGAGCACGTCCGCCTCGCCGGCCAGGAACGCGAGCATGACCTTCTCCAGCTGGCGCTCGTGCATCTGGCCGTGAGCGGTGAGGACGCGCGCCCCGGGCACCAGCGACTGCACGTGCTCGGTCGCCTGGTCGATGGTCTCCACCCGGTTGTGCAGGTAGAACGCCTGGCCGCCGCGGGCGAGCTCCTTCTCGATGGCGATGCGCACCAGGTCGTCCCGGTACTCGCCGATGTAGGTGCGGATCTCGTGCCGCCCGCGCGGCGCGGTCTCGATGACCGAGATGTCGCGGATGCCGCTCAGGCTCATCTGCAGGGTGCGCGGGATCGGCGTGGCCGAGAGGCTCATCACGTCCACCTGCAGCTTGAGGTTGCGCAGCACCTCCTTCTGGCGCACGCCGAACCGCTGCTCCTCGTCGACGATGACGAGGCCGAGCTCCTTGGGGCGCACGTCGGTGCTCAGCAGCCGGTGCGTCCCCACCAGCACGTCGACCTCGCCGCGGCCGAAGGCGGCGAGCGTCTTCTTCTGTTCCGAGCTCGTGCGGAAGCGTGAGACCATGCCCACCTTGACCGGCAGGTCGGCGAAGCGCTCCTCGAACGTCATCCAGTGCTGCTCCGCGAGGATGGTGGTGGGCACGAGGACGAGCGTCTGCCTGCCGGCCTCGGCCGCCTTGAAGGCCGCGCGCAGGGCCACTTCGGTCTTGCCGTAGCCCACGTCGCCGCAGATGAGGCGGTCCATGGGGTGCGGCGCCTCCATGTCGTTCTTGACCTCGTCGATGGCCTCCGCCTGGTCGTCGGTCTCCTCGTAGGGGAACGCCTCCTCCAGGCGGCGCATCAGCTCGCCGTCGGGAGGATACGCGAAGCCCGGGATGGCCTGACGGGACGCGTAGAGCTGCAGCAGCTCGCCGGCCATCTCGACGACCGCGGTGCGGGCGCGGGTCTTGACCGTCTGCCAGTGCGTGCCGCCGAGCTTGTCGAGGGAGGGGCTGGCGCCGGAGGCGCCGACGTAGCGGCTGACCTTGCCGATCTGGTCGTGAGGCACGAACACGCGGTCCTCGCCGCGGAACTCCAGCAGCAGGTAGTCGCGCGTGATGCCGGCCACCGTACGCGTCTCGATGCCGGCGAACCGGGCGATCCCGTGGTCCTCGTGGACGACGTGGTCGCCGGGGCGGACGTCGAAGAAGGTGGTGAGCCGCGTGCCGGCCGCGAAGCGGCGCTCACGCGGCGCCGAGCGGATGAGCGCGCGCTCGTTGACCACCACGAGCTTGAGACTCTCGGCCACGAACCCCTCGCGCAGGGGCGCGGCGATGAAGTACAGCCCCGGCCCCGCCTCCCCCAGCTTGCCCATCTGCTCCGGTGTGACCACCTCAGCGGAGATGTTGCGCAGGCGGTAGGTCGCGCGCTCGGCCTCGCCCTCGTGACGGAACACCACGAAGACGCGGTAGTCGTCGTTGACCAGGCGCATGAGGTCGCGCTCCGCGCTGCCGAGGTCGCGGGCCGCGAACTGGGGCCGCGAGGCGGCGAACTGGAGCGGCTGGTCGCGCTGCACCACGTCGACGTGCAGCGCCTTGACGAGCCGGGCGCGGGCGTCGGCGAGCGGCACGTAGAGCCGCTCGCGCAGGCCCGCGCCGCGCACCGCCGTCGCCACCTCGCTGTCGAAGTCGGCGAGAGCGCGGTACACCTCGTCGGGGTTGAAGACGGCCCAGCCGGCGCCGGCCTGCTCGGCTACGCCGGCCAGCGTCGTGAACCGCCCGGCGAGCGCCGCGAGCGCGCGCACGGCCGCGCGACGCTCGAGCTCCTCCGGCGTGTCCTCGCGGCCCTCGCGCTCCCAGTCGGCCACCGCCTGGCGCAGGCCGGTCTCGTACTCCGGCTGCGACGTGTCGGCCTCGAACGACGCGTACACCGTCGCCGCCGGGATCTCGCCGGTGGTGCGCTGCGAGTAGATGGAGAACGTGCGCAGCTTCTCCACCTCGTCGCCCCAGAAGTCGACCCGCAGCGGGTCGCCGAGCGCCGGGTAGACGTCGACGAGGCCGCCGCGCACCGCGAACTCGCCGCGGCCGCGCACCTGCTCGACGCGCTCGTAGCCGAGCGTGGCGAGGCGGGCGACGGCGGCGTCGAAGTCGATCTGCGCGCCGGGCGAGAGCTCGAGCGGTCGTGGCTGGAGGTCGAGCGGCAGGAACCGCTCGAGCAAGGCCACGGCCTCGGCTACCACGACCCCGCCGGCGGCGAGCCCCGCCAGCGCCTGCTGGCGCTCGCCCACCACGTGCGGCGCCGGCGCCACGTCGGCGCCGTAGAGCACGCCGCGCGCCGGCAGCACGGGCACCTGGCGGTCGAGGTACACGGAGAGGTCGGCGGCGAGCCGCGTGGCCGCCTCGCCGTCCGCGGCCACCACCACGCGTGCCTCACCGGGCTCGAGCGCGGCCGCCAGCACGTAGGGCGCGTAGAAGCTGGGCGCGTACGCGCCGCCGCCGCGCCGCAGGTGAGAAGCGGCGGCGTCGAACTCGTCGTCGTTGCGCAGATACTCGAGGAACACGCGGTTCTCTCCGGACCGGTCCTTCTGCTCAGGCTCGGCGGACGGCCTCTGGACCGGCCGGCGGACATGCCGAACGCCCCGCGCGCCTCACGGCGGCGGGGCCTCGCTCATTGTAGCCGAACGGCGCCGAGCTCGAACTTCAGGCCGGTGTGGCGTGGCGGAGGTCGAGGCGCGCGGGCGTCAGCGGCGGAAGCCGTGGAGCGCGGCGGGCACGGACGCCCGCGACGAGAGGCCGCGGCGCACGAGCAGCGTCGCCCGGCTCTCCCCGGCCTGGCGCCGCCCGGAGACGTCGTAGGCGCGGCCGGCGACCGTGTACCTGCCGCGCGCCCACTTCGCCGCCACGGTCCACGTGCCGCGCTCGCCCACGGCCACCGCGGGGATGCGGCGCTTGGCCACCACGGCGCCGCCGGGACTGCGCACCGACAGCACCACGATCGCGCTCGCGCTCGAGAACGCCGGGTCGGTGAGCCGCCAGCGCAGGGACACTCTGGAGCCCGACCGGACGGTGCCGCCGCCGACACTCACCACAGGCCGGCGCACGTCGCCCCGCCCGGTGGGATCGTCGACGAACGCTTTGAGGCACACGTTGGCGCGCGCGTACCCGGCGAGGCCGGTCAGGTCCTTCCAGCCCGAACCGTCCGGGCTGATGAACGATTGCCCGGAGCGGGCGCGCGGCGCGATGAGCTGCGAAGGCCGCTCCACAGGCACCGGGCGCGCCCAGCCGGGCGTCGTGACCCGGACGGCCACGACGAACGTGGCGCCGGCCTGCACCCGCGCCGGCCGCGCGAGCTCGACGGTGCGGTAGCCGGCCACGGCGACACTGCCGGTCACGGCGGCCGGCTCGCCGGCCACCGCGGCGAGCGAGCCGGCCACGCGCACCTCGTAGGAGGTGCCGGCCACCGGCGCGTAGAACGACACCGCCGTCACGTCGCCGGACCCGGCGCAGACGAACCTGTTGGCGTACCAGGCGGTCTCCCCGCCGCCTGCCGCCGCCCAGTCGCTGCGACCCAGCGCGTCGTACTGGTAGATGGCGTCGTGGTTGTCGGAGCGCTCCACCCCACTGAAGGCGGCCATCGCCTCTCCGAAACCCGCGTCGTAGTAGGAGACCCAGAGGTAGCCCGCCTGGCCGAAGTCCCTGCCCCAGCTGTTCTTGACGAGGAAGGCGCCGTCTCCGGGCGGGGTCTTGAGGAACGAATCGGCGGGGAAGCGGTCGTCCCAGCCCACGATGAGCAGGTGGTGGTTCGGCACTCCGGGCGTGTCGCCGCGGTACGCGCTCCGGGCGGCGTTCCAGTTCTTGTACTCCGCCTGCACGTGGAACGACGCGGCGACGTCGACCGCGGCGTACGTCATGACGGCCCACTTCACCGCGGCGTTGTCGGCCGGCCCGGTGCGTCTCGGCAGGAAGAGTACGTCCTGCACGTGACGGACGGCGCGGAGGTAGTCCGGCGACCTGCCCTTGCGGGGGTACGGGTCAGACGCCTCCAGCACGGGTCCCTCCCAACGCGCGTAGTAGGCCGCCGCCAGTTCGGCCGGCGCCATGCCCTCGTAGTCGAGTCGGGACGACATGTGGTCGGCCAGGTTGTTGGGCGAGAAGAGGGGTGTGGTCCCCTCTGTCACGAGAGTGCCCGCCTCCAGCGCGCCGGTCGCCGACATGACCCAGCAGGTGCTGTAGTTGGACTGCTGGCGGACGGGACTGAGGTCGGCGTAGCCGGGCCGAGCCGTGCGGACGTCGTAGGAGGACGGGAACGGGCCCGCGGACTCCCACGGCGGCGAGTCCGCCACGCTGCCGAGGGCGCGGGCGGCGCCGGCGCGCGGCAGGCCTCCCGACAGCGCGGCGAGCGCCACGACCGCGACCGCGAGCAGCGCGACGCGCGTCAAGAGATGCATCCGGTAGCTCGTGTGACGTGAAGAGGTCATTTCGTGCCTTATCATGGCGCATCGCGCGGGGACGCGCCACGAAGTAGGATTACCACGGCGATGGGAGGGACGACGATCGAACACGGACTCCAGGCGCGGGCCGGCGCCGGGAACGGCCTCCGGCCGGCTCGACTCGTCCCGCTCCGCGCGCTCTTCGTACTCCTGCTGCTCGCCGCCCTGGCGCTCGCCGCCGGCCGGCCTGCCCCGGCCGCGGCCGGCGTGGACGACACCATCGCCGCGGCCCTCCGCCACGGCGGGTTCGACGGCTCCGGCACGGGCGTGTACGTGTGGGACCTCGACGCGGCGCAGCCCGTGTACGAGCACAACCCCGACGCCGTGCTCACGCCCGCGTCCAACCTCAAGCTCGTCACCAGCGCCGCGGCCCTCCTGGACTGGGGCGACGGCCACCGGTTCGTCACCGAACTCTACGTGCCGGACGTGCCCGTGAGCGCCGCCGGCGTGCTGGACGGGAACGTCTATCTGCGCGGCCTCGGCGACCCCAGCCTCTCCACCAGGGACTACCAGCGCCAGGTCTTCGACCTGACCACGGCGTCGTTCCAGTACTTCGCTCGCACACTCAAGCGCGAGGGCATCAGGGAGATCCGAGGGCGTGTGCTCGGTGACGCCTCCTGGTTCGACAAGCTCAGGTCGGCGCCGACCTGGAATGACGGGCTGCAGCTGGAGTGCGGCCCGCTCTCCGCGCTCTCAGGCGACCAGGGTCTCTCCAACGGCAGGCCGGTGAGCGCGCCGGCGACCTGGGCGGCCAGGCTCATGACCGAGGCCTGCCGCGGCGCCGGCCTCAAGGTCGCCGGCAAGCCCGGCAGCGGCAAGGTCCCCGGGACCGCTCTGCTGCTCAAGCGCCAGTACTCGGCCGCGCTCCCCGGCATCCTGCGGCACATGAACCAGGCCAGCGACAACTTCTTCGCCGAGATACTCCTCAAGGGGCTCGGCAAGGACTTCTACGCCGAGGGCAGCACCAGAGCCGGGACCCAGGCCAGCAGGGACGCTCTCCACTCCCTGGGCGTCAGGACCGGCACCTACGTCGTCCAGGACGGCTCGGGCCTGAGCTACGGCAACAAGATCACCCCTCTCGGCCTGACCGAGGTGCTCGGGGCGATGCGCCGGCGTGACGACTTCGACGTGTACTACGACTCGCTGGCCGTGGCCGGAGAAGACGGGACCGCGGAAGACCGCATGCGCGGCACCGCCGCCGCCGGCAACGCGCGCGTCAAGACCGGGACGCTCAACATCGCCTGCTCCCTCTCCGGGTACGTCGAGAGCGCCAACGACCACCTGGTGGCGTTCTCGATCCTGATGAACGGCGACTCCGTGGGCACCAGCCGCTGGGTCGCCGCGACCGAGACCCAAGACGCCATCGTCGCGGCGCTGGCCAAGGCCAGGCTGCCCGGCGAACCGGTGCTCGCGGTCACCCCCGAGCTGCGCGCCTTCTCGGTGTCAGCCGCCGAGCCGGTTCACGGCAGCGGCGGCCTCCTCAAGCCCGGCGTCCAGCCATAGCTCGACCGCGTCCGCGGCCGCGCCGGTGAGCGCGTCCACCTCGGCGCGGCTCTCCCGGAAGGGGCTCAGCACGAACGCCGCCACCACGTCCGGGTCCGTGCTGGGCGGGCGGTCCACCCCGACCCGCAGGCGAGCGTAGCCCGCCCCGACCAGCCCGGTGATGCTCTTGAGCCCGTTGTGCCCGCCGCTGCCGCCGCCCTCGATGAGGCGCAGGCGGCCGAACGGCAGGTCGATGTGGTCGTGCACGACGAGCACGTCGGTGAGCGGCAGCCTGGTCGCCCGCAGCGCCGCCGCCACGCTGCGGCCCGAGTCGTTCATGAACGTGGTGGGCTGCAGCAGGAGCACGGAGCGGCCGCGGACGGTACCCTCGGCCACGCGGCCGTCGAACCCCCGCCTGGCGCGGGCCACGCCGTGGCGCCGGGCGATCTCCTCGACCACGCGAAAGCCGATGTTGTGCGGAGTGCCCTCGTACGCCGGCCCGGGATTCCCCAGGCCGACGACGAGGCGCTCCACGTGAGGTGACGGGCGGAACAGTGCCATGGAACCTCGCGGTCAGGCCGCCCGCCGGAGGCGATCAGGCCTCGGTCTCTTCCTTCTTGCCCACCAGCTCGGGCTCTGCGCCGGGCGCGGCCTCCGCGGCCTCCTCGGCCTCTTCCTCGCCCTCGACGGCCTTGCGCGGCGCCAGCACGGAGCAGAGGACCTCTTCCGGGTCGTCCTGGATCTCGATGCCCTCCGGCACCTCGAGGTCCGCGACCTTGAGCGTGCTGCCGATGTCCAGACCGGAGATGTCGATGGTGAGGTGCTCGGGGATCGCGGTGACGATGCCCTTGACGGTGACCTCGCGGGTCGCCTCGTCGAGCATGCCGCCGAGCTTGACCCCCGCGGACTCGCCCTCGAAGTGGATGGCCACGGTGGTCTCGATCATCTCGTCCAGGCGGATCTCCTGGAAGTCGACGTGGATCACGTTGCTCTTGACGCGGTCGAGCGTCAGGTCCTTGACGATCGCCTTGTGGCCGCGCTTCTGGCCCTCGAGGGTCACGTTGAGCACGGCGTGGGTGCCGGCGTCGGTGCTGAGCGCCTCGCGCAGCGCGTGCGGCTCGACGGCGATGAGCACGGCTTCCTTGCCGTGACCGTAGATGACACCGGGGATGAGCCCTTGTTTGCGCAGGCGCTTGGTCGCGCGCGTGCCGGTGACCTCGCGCTTGTGCGCGACGATATTGACGTTGTCCATGTGGTCGTCTCCTAGAACAGCTGATTGTCGCCGGCGAAGATCTCGCTCACCGACTCGTCTTCGAACACGTTACGGATGGTGCGCGCAAGGGTGTCGGCAACCGACAGCACCTTGATCTTGTCGTCGGCGGGGCCGATCTTGATGTCGACGGTGTCGGTGACCACGATCTCCTTGACCGGCGAGTTGCGGACGCGCTCGTAGGCGGGGCCGCTGAAGATGCCGTGGGTGGCGGTCACGTAGACCTCGTCGGCGCCGTTCTCGTAGAGCGTGTCGATGGCGCTCGCGACGGAGCCGGCGGTGTCGATGATGTCGTCGACGATGATGGCGATCTTGCCGCGGACGTCGCCGATGAAGTGCAGGGTCTCGGCGCGGTTGTGCTCCGGGCGCATCTTGGTGAGCACGGCGAGGTCGCAGCCGGGGATGCGGTTGATGAAGCGTTTGGCGAGCTTGACGCCGCCGGCGTCGGCCGAGACGGCGACGAGCGGCTTGTCGCCGAGGTCCTTGTAGCGGAAGTAGTCGGCCAGCATGGGTACCGCGGTCATGTGGTCCACGGGGATCTCGAAGAAGCCCTGGATCTGGCCCTGGTGGAGGTCCATGGAGAGCACGCGGTCGGCGCGGGCGGCCTCCAGCAGCGTCGCCACGAGCCGGGCGGTGATGGGCTCGCGCGCGGCGCTCTTCTTGTCCTGACGGGAGTAGGGGTAGTACGGCATGACGGCCGTGATGCGCTTGGCCGAGGCGAGCTGCGCCGCCTGGATCATGATGAACAACTCCATGAGCTCGGAGTTGATGTCGTCCTTGGGTGACTGCACGATGAACATGTCGGCGCCGCGCACGTTCTCCTCGTAGCGGGCGTAGATCTCCCCGTTCGAGAACGTCTTGAGCTGCACCTGGCCCAGGTTGACGTCCAGCTTGTCGGCGATCTTCCCCGCAAGGACCGGGTTGCTGCGCCCCGAGAAGATCATGAGCCGCTTGCGCGGCGAGGTCACGCAGCAGGAGTTGTCCGCCACCGTAAGCCTTCTTTCGTTCGTGGCTGCCGACCGGTCAACGATTGTACCAAAGCCGGGCCTCGCGCCGCCGTGGGACGGCCGCGGCGCTCAATCCTGCTGCTCGCGCAGGCGGCGCGCCGCGCGCCGCTCGGCGTAGCCCTCGATGTTCTTCTGCGGCTCGCGCGCGACGCCGAGCGACCCCGCCGGCACGTCGCGCGTGATGACCGAGCCGGCGGCGGTGAACGCGTCGTCGCCGATCGTGACCGGGGCGACGATGGTGGTGTCGCTGCCGGTGCGCACGCGGTCGCCGATGGTGGTGGGGTGCTTGTCGTAGCCGTCGTAGTTGGCGGTGATGTTGCCGGCGGCGATGTTGCTGTCGCGGCCGACGACCGCGTCGCCCACGTAGCTGAGGTGCGGCACCTTGCTGCGCTCGCCGATGCGGCTGTTCTTGATCTCGACGAAGGAGCCCGCCTTGGCGCCCTCGGCCAGCACCGTGTTGGGGCGGATGTAGGCGAAGGGGCCGACGTTGCAGCCGGAGCCGATGACGCACTCGTAGAGGTGCGAGCTGGTGACGCGGGCCCGGTCGCCGACGAACGCGTCGCGGAGGAAGCTGCCCGGGCCGACCTCACTGGCCGCGCCGACGGTGGTACGCCCCAGCAGGTGGGTGTTGGCGCGGATGAGCGTGTCGCGGCCGACCTCCACCCCGTAGTCCACGTAGGTCGTCTCGGGGTCCTCCACGGTGACGCCGGCGAGCATGAGCCGCTCGACCAGGCGCCAGCGCATCGCCGCGTTGACGATCGCCAGCTCGACGCGAGAGTTGACGCCCATGCACATCTCCTCGTCGTCGCTCTCGAAGCTCGCGACCGTGTGGCCGCCGCCGAGCAGCAGGTGGACGACGTCGGTGAGGTACAGCTCGCCCTGGTCGTTGTCGCTCTGCAGGCGCCCGAGCGCCGGGCGCAGGGCGCAGGAGCGGAACACGTACAGCCCCACGTTGATCTCGTCGAGGTCGAGCTCCTCCGGCGAGGCGTCACGGTACTCGACGATGCGCGCGACGTCGCCCTGGTCGTCGCGCACGACGCGGCCGTAGTGCTCGGGGTCGTCCATCTCGACGGTCGTGATCGTGGCGTCAGCCTCGGCGTCGAGGTGCCGCTGGTGGAGTCCGGCGACGAACTCGCCGTCGACCAGCGGCACGTCGCCGTACAGCACCATGACGTCGCCCTCGAACCCCTCGAGAGGCTCGAGGCCGGCGCGGACGGCGTCGCCGGTGCCGCGCCGCTCCTGCTGCACCGCGCGCTCGCAGCCCACGGGGAGTATTTCGGCGATGGCGTCCTGGTCGGGGCCGGCGACGACCACGACGCGCTCGGGCGAGACGCTCAGCGCGGCGTCGATGACGTAGGCGAGCATGGGCCGCCCGCAGACCTCGTGCAACACCTTGGGGCGGTCCGATTTCATGCGCGTGCCCAGACCCGCCGCCAGGATGACGACCGCGAGCGGCGGGCGCTTCGTGTCTGTGGGGTTCATCTCGCTCACCTCGTAGCGTGCGCGGCTGCGTTGCCCGCCGCCGTACAGATCCGGCGTGTAACTGGCTGGGGCGGGAGGATTCGAACCTCCGGATGCCGGGACCAAAACCCGGTGCCTTACCACTTGGCTACGCCCCAGCGAGGAACGGCAGGAGCGCCGCACGGCGGCCGGCCGCCCGCCGCGAAAGCGGCAGAAAAGCATAGCACGCGGGCGCGCCGGCGGCCGCCCGCGCGGCCCCTACGCCTTCGCGGCGGGCCCCTTGGGCGCGCTCGGCTGCAGGTCGGTGACGTACCAGGCGCGGGCCGGGGCGACGGCCTCCCGCGCCTTCCTCGCCCTCGCCGCGGAGGCGAACACGCCGAACGCCGCGGCGCCGCTGCCGGTCATCGCCGCCGCCGCGGCGCCGGCGCCCCGCAGACGCCCGATCAGCTCGGCCACCCGAGGCTCGCGCGCCACCACGCTCTGCTCGAGGTCGTTGGCGACCAGAGCGGCGACATCCTTCACGGTGCGCGCCGACTGGACGCGCGAGGAGAGCAGCCGCGCGCGCGGCGCGAACTCCTTGAGCGTCACCTCGGCGTCTTCGTCCCGCCAGCGGTAGACGGCCGCCGTGCTCAGGCTCACGTCCGGCACGGCGATGACGAGGTGCAGCGCGGGCAGCTCGACGTCCTTGAGCACCTGCCCGCGGCCCATCGCGATCTGCGGTCCCGGCCAGAGGAAGAAGGGCACGTCGCTGCCCACGGCGGCCGCGGCGTCGTAGCGCAGCTTGGGAGAGAGGTCCAGGGCGAACAGGCGCTCGAGCGCGACCAGCGTGGCCGCGGCGTCGGAGCTGCCGCCGCCCAGTCCTCCGCCGGCCGGCACCCGCTTCTCGATGGTCACGCGCACCTCGAACGTGCGGCCCAGGCGCTCCTCGAGCTCGCGGACCATCCTGGCGGCGAGGTTGTCGGCGCCGGGGGCGACGTCGCAGACGACATCCAGCGTGACGCCCGGGGTCCTCTCCACCACGACCAGGTCCGCGAGCGTCACCGGCACCATGAGGGAAGCGATCTCGTGGAACCCGTCGGGGCGCACGGGGCCGACCAGCAGCGCCAGGTTGAGCTTGGCCGGGGCGGCTGCCTCCACCCTGGCCGTCCTCTGCTCCCCACCGGTGGTCACGCCGTCTCCTCTCCCGGCTTCGCGCCGAGCGCCGCCGCGAACACGAGCCACTGCCGCGGCGGGAGCTCCTCCGGGCGCGCCGCCTCGCCGAGGCCGAGTGCGCGGAGCGCCGCGCGCACGTCGTCGCGACTCAGGGTCGTGCCCGCGTGCCCGACGCCGCTGAGCGAGTTCGAGAGCGTCTTGCGGCGCTGCCCGAACGCGAGACGCACGAGGCGCGCCACGCTCGCGTACTCGTCCGGGCCGGGGGCGTCGGCCGCGCGCGCGAAGGTGACGAAGCTCGACTCCACCCGCGGGCGCGGCCGGAACGCGGAGGCCGCCACCGGCCGCGACTTCTCCAGCCGGCAGGCCAGTTGCGTCAGCACCGAGACCGCCGAGTAGGCCTTGGTCGACGGCGACGCGAAGAGCCGCTCGCCGAGCTCCTTCTGCACCATCACCGACCAGCGCCGCACCGACGGCAGCCCGGCGATGGTCGTCATGATCAGGGGGATGGCGATGTTGTACGCGAGATTGGCCACCACGGCCGTGGGAGCCGGGTCCAGCGCCGTCAGGTCGGCCCTGAGCGCGTCGCCCTCGTGGACCACCAGCGTAGGGTCCGCGGCCGCCAGCTCGCGGAGCCGCGGCAGCCACCGGCGGTCGATCTCGAAGGTGTGGACCAGGCGCGCGCGCTCGAGCATGGGACGCGTGAGCAGTCCGCCGGCCGCGCCGACCTCGAGCACGACGTCGTCGGGCTCGACCCTCGCCTGCTCGACGATGGCGTTGAGCACGTTCTTGTCCACCAGGTGGTTCTGGCCGTAGCGCCGCAGCGCGTGCGGCCGCGGGGGGCGCCCGTGGTCGCCGGCGCCCGGCCGGCCTCCTGCGGCGCCTGCGGGCATCAGTCCGTCCCCCGCCGGGGCCTGACGGCCCGGGGGCCGCTCAATAGCACTACGGCTCCTGCGGCGCCTACGGGCATCTAGTCCGTCCCCCGCCGGGGCCTGTCGGCCCGGGGGCCGCTCAATAGCACTACGGCTCCTGCGGCGCCTACGGGCATCAGTCCGTCCCCCGCCGGGGCCTGTCGGCCCGGGGGCCGCTCAATAGCACTACGGCTCCTGCGGCGCCTACGGGCATTAGTCCGCCTCGGAGAGGCCGAAGACGCGCCGGGCGTTGGCCGTCGTGAGCTCGGCGAGCTCGGCCGCCGCCACGCCGCGCACCTCGGCGACGAGCGCGGCGGTGTGCGCCACCCACGCCGGCACGTTGCTGTTGCCGCGGTTGGGCGCCGGCGCGAGAAACGGCGCGTCGGTCTCCACCAGCAGCCGGTCGTCGCGCACGCGCGCGGCGGCCTCTCGCAGCGCGCCGGCGTTCTTGTAGGTGACGTTGCCGGCGAAACTGGCGTAGTAGCCCCGCTCGTTGCACGCGTCGACGTACTCGGGAAGTGAGAAGCAGTGCATGACCACGGTGAGGTCCTCGGCCTCCGTCGCGAGCTTCGCCATGGCCTCGTCGCCGGCCTCCCGCACGTGCACCACCAGCGGCAGGCCGGCGCGACGCGCCAGCTCGATCTGGGCGCCGAAGGCCCGGCGCTGGTCCTCACGCGGCGAGAGGTCGCGGTAGAAGTCGAGCCCCACCTCGCCGACGGCGACCACCCGCGGCCGCGCCGCGAGCTCCTCGAACTCCGTCAGTGTGGCGTCGTCCAGCCGGTGCGCGTCGTGCGGGTGCAGACCCACGGTGGCGTACACGCCGGGCAGCGACTCGGAGAGGTCGGCAGCGCCGCGCGACGTCTCGAGGTCGATGCCGATGGTGACGATCTGGCGGACGCCGGCCGCGCGCGCATCGGCGACCGCGCCGGCGGTGTCGGCGATCATCTCCAGGTGGCAGTGCGAGTCGACGAGGTGCACGGGCTTGCCGGCGGCCGGCTGGGCAGGCGCGGGCGACACGCCTCAGGCCGTCTCGAGCCGCGGGAACAGCGACGGACCCACGATGACCGCCGCCGGCGCCAGCGACGACCAGGTCGCCTTGTCGAGGAGCAGGTCCTCGGCCTCGCTGGGCTGGCCCAGGCGCGTGAGCACCTCGGCGGCCGTGAGCGGTATGACCGGATACACCGCGAAGGCCACCAGGCGCAGGCCGGCCGCCAGGCCGTTGAGCACGGCGTCCAGGCGGGCCGCCTGCGCCTCGTCCTTGGCGAGCTTCCAGGGAGCCTCTTCTTCCACCAGCCGATTGAGCCGCCGCACGAACTCCCACACGGTGTCGAGCGCACCCGTCACATTCAGCTCGCCGAACTGCTCGGTCGCCCTGGCCACCATCGCCTCGCCCTCGTCGCCCACATCGCGCAGACCCTCACCCTCAGGTCCAGCTTCAGGGATGTTCCCCCCACGATACTTCCCGACCATGCTCACCGTGCGGCTCACCAGGTTGCCGAGTTCGTTGGCGAGTTCGTTGTTGTAGCGGGCGCGCAGCCCCTCGATGCTGACGTCGCCGTCCTGCCCCAGCGTGACCTCGCGCATGAGGTAGTACCGCAGCGGCTCGGCGCCGAGCTCCTCGATGACCTCGAACGGGTCGAGAGTGTTGCCGCGCGTCTTGCTCATCTTCTCGCCGCCCACGAGCAGGTAGCCGTGGATGAGCTCGCCGGTGGGCAGGTCGTAGCCGGCGCTCAGGAGCAGGGCCGGCCAGATCACGGCGTGGAACTTCAGGATGTCCTTGGCCAGGAAGTGGAACGCCGGCCAGTAGCGCGCCGTGAGGTCCTCACCGGGGCGCGCGTACGTGAGCGCGCTCAGGTAGTTGATGAGCGCGTCGACCCACACGTAGATGACCTGCTCCTCGTCCCAGGGGACGGGCACGCCCCAGGTGATGCTGGAGCGGCTGATGCTGATGTCCTCGAGGCCCTGCTCGATGAACGAAAGGGCCTCGTTGTAGCGCGACCGCGGCTTCACGAAGCCCGGGTTGGCCCTGAAGAACCCGGCCAGCCTGTCCTGGTACTTGCTGAGCAGGAAGTAGTAGTTCTCCTCCTCCAGCCACGTCGGCTTGATGCCGTGCTGCGGGCACAGCCCCTCGGGCGTGAGGTCGCGCTCGTACCAGAAGCCCTCGCAGGCGGTGCAGTAGAGGCCGCCGTAGCTGCGCTTCTCGATGTCGCCGGCGGCCTTGAGCCTCTCCACGAACCCCTGCACGAACTGCTCGTGCTCCGGGTCCGTCGTGCGGATGAAGAAGTCGTTGCTGGCGCCCACCGCCGCGGCCAGGGCGCGGTACTTGGGCGCCATCCGGTCCACGTGCTCCTTGGGCGTGAGCCCGCGCTCCTCCGCCGCCTGGGCGATCTTGGTGCCGTGCTCGTCTGTGCCGGTGAGGAAGAACACGTCCTCGCCGCGCTGCCGGTGGTGCCGGGCCAGGACGTCCGCGGCGATGGTGGTGTACGCGTGCCCGTGGTGAGGCTCGCTGTTGACGTAGTAGATGGGGGTGGTGATGTAGAAGCTCATTGAAGTGCTTGACCTGCTTTCGCCCTAGCGTCTTCCCGAGGCTTTGGCGGCCCCGCCGTAGGTACCGATGCGCTCGCCCAGCGACCAGTATTCCCCCGCGACGTAGGCGATGGGCGTAAGGGCTTTGGTGCGCACGCGGCCGCGCGCGTCGAGGACTTCCTCGTCGTACTGCACGGCGACGATCTCGGCGATGTAGAGGTCGTGCGCGCCGAGCTCGAGCTGGTGCTTCACGACGCACTCGATGTTGATGGGGCACTCCTCGATGATCGGCGCGTCGACGTGGCCCGCCGGCGTGGCGGTGAGGCCGAGCTCCTTGAACTTGTCGTGCTCGGCCCCCGACCACACGCCGGCCAGGTCGACCTCCGTGAGCTGCGCGGCGCTCGGTACGTTGACGACGAACGCGCGCGCCGCGTCGACCAGCCCGCGCGAGTGGCGCGACGGGCGGATGGCGACGCTCAGCATCGGCGGGTCCGAGCACACCGTGCCGACCCACGCCAGGGTGATGATGTTGGGCTTCTCCTTGCCGTGACCCGCGACGCTCAGCAGCACGACCGGCGTCGGCAACAGCGCCGGGGACGGTTTGCGCTCGATCTTCATTCTCTGCCTCCCTGTGGACCGCTCCCAATCGTATCGCACGCAAGAAAATCGCACCGACTCTGGCCCCTGAGGCGCGGGATTCGTAGAATGAGACGGCCAAAGGGAGTCTCATGCGCAGACAGTCACTGGACAAGACCGACATCGCGATCATCGGCCACCTGCAGGTGGACGGCCGGCGCCCGTACACGAGCATCGCCAAAGACCTCGGCATCTCGGAGGCGAGCGTGCGGCAGCGGGTCGCGCGTCTGCTGCGCACCAGCGTCATCCAGATCGTCGCCGTCAGCAGCCCGCTCGACCTGGGTCTCATGTGGGCGCAGGTGCACCTGCGGGTCAAGGGCGACCGCATCGAGGCCGTCGCCGAGGCGGTCGCCGAGCTCCCGCAGGTGGACTACGTGAGCATCTGCGCCGGGGACTTCGACATCATCGTCGGCGTCGTCGCCCACGACCGCGAGGAGCTGCTCGACCTCCTCGTCAACCACATCCGCACCATCCCCGGCATCGATCAGGCCGACTTCGTCCTCAACCTCAAGATCCTCAAGGACAACTACGAGTGGTCGCCCGGCGAGCCGCCGGCGGCGATGTAGGGAGGCGAGAGCCATGGGCGACCAGACGCGCCCGCACGTGCACACCCCACCCCCGGGGCCCAGGAGCCAGGCGCTCATGAAGCGCGGTGAGGACATCATGCTCGGCGTCTCCCTCATCGGCGACTGGCCGCCGAGCCACTTCGTCTCCCGCTATCGCGACGGGTGGTTCCTCGAGGACGTCGACGGCAACCGCTACATCGACTGGCTCGCCGGCTGGGCCTCCTCGCCCCTCGGCGGCAACAACCCTGAGCTCGTCGAAGCCGCGCACACGGCGCTCAAGGAATACGGCACCGAGTGCCTCTCGTCGCTCACCACCTGGCATCAGTACCAGCTCGCCGAGAAGCTCGTGGAGATCGCCCCCAAGCCGCTCACCAAGGTCGTCTACGACACCACCGGCAGCGAGGTCGTCGAGAACGCGGTGCGCATCATGCGTGAGGCCGCCGGCCCCGGCCGCCCCTTCGTCATCACCTTCCTCGGCAGCTTCCACGGCGGCAACTACGGCACCGGCGCCATGGGTCCGCACAACGCCCACTACAACCACGGCATCGAGCCGTTCATGAGCGGCTGGATCAACGTCCCCTTCCCCACCTGCTACCGCTGCCCGTACCACCTGGACTACCCGGCCTGCGACATCGCCTGCCTCGACTACATCGAGGAGATGATCCTGCGGTACAAGGCGACCCCGGACAGCATCGCCGGCGTCAACGTCGAGTTCATCCAGGGAGAGAACGGCATCCAGATCCCGCCGCCCGAGTGGCCCGGGCGCCTCTCCGCGCTGTGCAAGAAGTACGGCTGGATCCTCTACAACGACGAGGTCCAGGAGGGGATGGGCCGCTGCGGCGAGTGGTTCCTCATCGACGCCTACCCGGAGGTGGAGGTCGAGCTGCTCTCGCTCGGCAAGGGCACGTCCGGCGGGCTCATCCCCATCTGCTACACGCTGGGGTCGGAGCGCATGAGCGAGCCGGCCGGCGAACTCTACACGGGAGGTACCTTCGCCGGCTCTCCCGTCGGCTGCGCCGTGGGCATCAAGCTCATCGAGATCATCAAGCGCGACCACGTGCTGGACAACGTCAAGGAGATCGAGAAGATCGCCAAGGCGAAGTTCGGCGCGATGAAGGACAAGTACGAGATCGTCGGCGACGTGCGCGTCAAAGGCTGCTACCAGTGCGTCGAGTTCGTCGAGGACAAGGACTCCAAGAAGCCGGCGCACGACCTCACCCGTGAGGTCGTCTACGCCATGGAGCGTCGCGGGGTCATCCCGATCTACGAGCCGGCGTTCAACTGGTTCCGCCCCACGCCGGCGCTCAACATGCCGCCGGACCTGTTCGCGCTCGGCTGCGACATCGTGGAAGAATGCGTGGCCGAGGTGAGCAAGGCGCGCGCCAAAGGCATCAAGTAGGACACGCCGGCCGCCGCGCCGGACGAAGGAGACGACCGGATGACGTACGATTCGCTGCCGTTCAGCGGCATCGCGACCTTCTTCAAGGCGCCGCTGATGACGGCGCCGACGACGGCGGACGCCGACGTGGCCGTCGTCGGCATCGGCTGGGACGAGGGCACCACCAGCCGCTCGGGCGCGCGCATGGGGCCTCGCGCCTTGCGCGAGGCCTCCACCATGTACGCCTTCCAGCGTGACGCCGAGCCCTTCTGGGACGGCGAGGCCGGCGTGGAGTTGCTCGGCGGCGTCCGCTGGGCCGACTGCGGCGACGTGGCGCTGGGCCCGATGTGGTCGCCGGAGCGCTACCACAACGCGGTCATCGACCGGCTGAAGCCCATCATGACCTCGGGCCTCTTCCCCGTCACGCTCGGCGGCGACCACTCCATCGGCTATCCCGTGCTCAAGGCCCTGCACCAGTCGCGCGGCGGCGAGCCGGTGCACCTGGTGCAGTTCGACACGCACATGGACTACTGGGAGGAGGAGGGCGGCAGCCGCTTCTCGCACGCCAGCCCCATCATCCGCAGCCACGAGGCCGGCTTCATCCGCGGGCTCACGCAGTACGGCATCCGCAGCCTGCACACGCCCGGGGACAACATCGCCCTGGCCAGGAGCCGGGGAGCGCACATCTTCTGGTGTCAGCAGGCCAGGGACATGCTGATCGACGACCTCGTCGCCCACCTGCCGGTGGGCGGCGACGTGTACATCACCTTCGACATCGACGCCCTCGACCCGGCCATCGCGCCCGGCACGGGCACGCCGGAGCCGGGCGGGTTCAGCTACTACGAGGCCAAGGAGATCCTGCTGGCGGTGTGCGCCCGCTGCAACGTGGTGGGCATGGACCTCGTCGAGGTCGCGCCGATGTACGACGGGCCGGGCCAGCTCACGGCGCTGCACGGCGCGCGCCTGATCCTGGACACGGTCGGGGCCGTGTTCCGCAGGCGCGTGCTTACGGGAGAGACGCCCCGGGTGATCTAAGCCGCCGCGTGCGCGGCGCTCACGGCGGCGTTGACCGCCGAGACCGTCCCCTCGGGGTCGTCCACGTCGATCACAAGGCGTTCGTAGGGCTCTTCGGTCAGGTCGATCACGACCGTCTGCTCCGGGTGGTGCACGTCCCAGAACTCGTCACGGCCCCGGACGTGCATCGGGCCGGCGGCCACCGCGTAGTCCAGCAGGGCGTCGGTGTAGCCCGCGCCCAGCCACGGGCCGTGCCGCACCACGTCCGGGTCGATCCTCGCTCCCACCACGTGGTCCAGCGGCACGACGATGCGCCGCCGCGTGGTCCACATCACGTCCAATCCGCGCAGCCTCACGACCAGGCTCGCGTCGTTGATATCGATTCGAGTGTTCATACCTTTACTATTCCCCGCGCCAGTCCTTGGGGAGGCCCCGTCCGGCGTCACGCCGGCAGCAGCACCGTGAACACCGATCCCTCGCCGACCACGCTCGCCGCCTCCAGGCGTCCGCCGGCACGTTCCACCAGGCGCTTCACGATGCTCAGCCCGAGGCCGTTGCCCTCGAGCTCCCGCGTCTCGTCGCGCTTCTCGCGGAAGAACTCGTCGAACAGGCGGGCGAGGTTCTCCTGCCTGATGCCGATGCCCGTGTCCGCGACGTCCAGGCGCAGCCGGCCGTCCTCGACTCCTGCGCGCACGGTCACCTCGCCGCGGTCGCGGTTGTACTTGACGGCGTTGCCCACCAGGTTGCTGAGGATCAGCTTCAGGTCGTCGGGCCGGATGAGCGCGGGCGGCAGGTCGCCGGCGAGCTCCGTCGTGACCGTGATGCCGCGCTGGGCGCCGCGCTCGCGGGCGAGCTCCACGACCTCGTGCAGGACGGGAGCCAGCGGCACGAGCTCGGGCTCCTCGCCCTCCGGCGCCTGCTCGCTGCGCGCCAGCGTGAGCAGGTCGCGGATCAGCGCGACCAGGTTGTCGATGCGGTGGTCGGCGCGCTCGACCAGGGGGAGATAGAGGTCGAGCTCGTCGCCGAGGCTCTTGTCGGTCACCACCTCGAGCAGGCCCTTGATCGAGCCGAGCGGGCTCTTGAGCTCGTGCACCATCGTGCGGATGAACCTCTGCTTCTCCATGGCGAGCCGTCTCACCTCGCTGATGTCGCTGAGGGTGAGGATGCGGCCACGCGCCTCGCCGGCCTCGCCGGCGAAGGTCACGATGCTCGCCATGTACGTCTGGTCGTCGAGCTCGAGCTGGCGCACCGTGCGGTCCTTGGCCGGCGCCGCCAGCTGCTCGCAGAGCGGCGCCAGGGCGCCGCCGCCGAGCACCTCCTGCGCCGGCCGCATGAGCGCCTCGCCCTCGCCCAGCCCCAGCAGCCCGAGCATGGGCGGGTTGGCGAGCACCACGTCGCCGTCCCGGTTGACCACGAGCACGGCGTCGCGCAGGGAGCTCACCAGCGAGTGCGTCTGGGTCCTCTCCTCGGCGAGCGCGAGCAGGCTCGCCTCGTGCTCGGCGCGCAGGCGCTCCGCCTCCGTGCGCGCCCGCTTGTGCTTGAGCAGCGTGGCCACCACGCCCTCGAGGTCGTCCGGGCTGAACGGCTTGGGCAGGAAGAAGTCCACCCCCTGCCGCGTGGCCGCGATGGCCGTGTCGATGTTGGCGTAGGCCGTGATCATGCAGACCATGGCCTCGCAGCCCCTCTCCTTCATGGCCTGCAGCAGGCTCAGGCCGTCGGTGTCCGGCAGGCGGTAGTCGAGCAGGGCGACGTCGAAGCAGCGCTCGTCCAGGGCGCGCAGCGCGGCCGCGCCGTCACCGGCCTCGGCCACGTCGTAGCCCTCCATCTCGAGGATCGTGCGGATGCCGCTGCGTACTCCGTACTCGTCGTCGACGACGAGGATGCTGCCCTCGGCCATGGTGGTCTCCTTACGCCGTCTGCCCGGCGAGCTCTTCGATCACGGCGAGCACCTGCTTGCCGGTCACCGGCTTGTCCAGGAACCGGGCGAGCCGGCTCCACTCACGCAGGCCGCCGGCCTCGCCGTCGAACCGTTTGCCCGTCTCGGCGGCCACGCCGCTCAGCATGACGAGCGGGACGTGACCGAGCCGCTCGTCCTTGCCGATCCGGTAGCCGAGCCGGAACCCGTCGTCCACGTGCTCCATCATCAGGTCGAGGAAGATGATCGCCGGCGTCTCGCCCTCCAGCAGCCGCAGCGCCTCGTCCGGGCTCTCGGCGGTCAGCACCCGGTAGCCGCGCGCCTCCAGGTACACCTGCTTGCTCTCCAGGAAGTCCCGGTCGTCGTCCACGAACAGGACCGTCGTCGGGGTGGTCATGGCGTCACTCCCTTGTCGTCGATCAGCGCGCCTCCACCGGCGTGGGTGCTGGGCAGCTCCACGTGGAAGGTCGTGCCGCGGTCGGTCTCGGTGTCGAACCAGATGGTCCCGTTGTGCATCTTGACGATGCCGTAGCTGATCGGCAGGCCAAGGCCCGTGCCCTTGCCGATGCTCTTGGTCGTGAAGAAGGGCTGGAACACCTTGTCGCGCGCGCTCGGCGGGATGCCGGCGCCCTCGTCCCGCACGGAGATGTGGATGCGTCCGCCGCCCTCGACCTCGCGCGCGGCCACGAGCACGCTGCCGTCCCGCCCCTCCATGGCCTCGATCCCGTTCTTGACCAGGTTCACGAGCACCTGGGTCATCTGGTCGCGGTCGAGCTCGGCGCGCAGGCCCGGCGCGACGTCGACCAGCAGGACGACCTCGTGCCCCGTGGGCTGCTGGGTGGCGGAGGCGGAGTCGACCGCCTGCTGCACCACGTCGCGCACGTCCACGCTCTCCACGTGCACCCGGCTCTGGCGCGCGAAGTCGAGCAGGTTGCCGACGATCTTCTTGCAGCGCTCGCTCTCCTCCGCGACGAGCTTGAGGTCGTGGTCCAGATCGTCGCGGTCCTTGAGCTTCTTCCCCAGGATGTGCGTGTACAGGAGGATCGTGCTGAGCGGGTTGTTGAGCTCGTGCGCCACGCCGGCAGCCATCTGGCCCATGCTGGCCAGCTTCTCGGTGTTGATGATGTGGCGGTGCACGTCGCGCATCTCGCTCCACGGCACATTGAGCTCCATGCAGACACGCTCGGCCTGGTCGATCATGAACGGCAGGCACATGGCGTCCTCCGCCATGCCGCCGTGCACAGCCACGGCCTTGGCGCGGCAGGTCGGGTAGCCGCAGGCGCCGCAGTTGAGCTCGTCCTCGGGGTAGAACTTGTTGGTCCGCGCGAGGATCTCGCGGATCTCCTCCTCGGTCGGCTCGAGAAGCCGCTGGTCGTCCGGCGTGTAGACGCGGCGGAGCTCGAGGCCGGGGAACGCGGCGCTGAGCCGCTCGTCCGCGTCCTCCCCCGCCGCAAGCGCCGCCGCCGCCTCCGCCTCGCGGCGGCGGCACTCGGCCACGTACTCTCCGACGCGGCGCTTGCGCAGCAGGCCGGGCTCCGGGGAACTGATGCCCGGCCCGCAGTAGCAGCCGCGGCACATGAGCGCCTCCACGAGGAGGGTCTGGCCCGTGTCGGCCTCCGCCAGGCTCCCGAGCACCTCGACCGTCTCGTCGTGGCCGGCGACCACGAGGACGTCGGGGTCGAGCATGCCGCGGTCCATGCCGGCGCTCTCGAGCAGGCCCCCGGGCAGCGGGAACACGCGTGCGCGCCCCGCGGCCGGCTCGTCCCACGCCGCCTCCGCCGCGCCGGCCGGGTCGGCTCCGCGGCCGGCCAGCAGCCGGTGCGCCTCCTGCAGCGTCAGCACCTCGTCGATCACCGGGTCCAGCAGCGGGTCGCGCGCCTCGGCCTTCTTGGCCACGCACGGCCCGACGAACACGCAGCGGACGTGCTCGCCGTGGAGCTCCTTCACCGCCAGCGCGGTGGCGATCATCGGGGAGACGATGGGCACGAGCCGGTCGACCAGCTCGGGGTGGTACTTGCGCACGTACTCGGCGACGGCCGGGCAGGCGGTCGCGATGTGCACGCCGGCCGGGTTCTCGTCCAGGTACTCGGCGTAGGCCCGGCTGACCAGGTCGGCGCCCTGCGCGACCTCCACCACGTAGTCGAACCCGGCCTCCTTGAAGGCGCCGACCACCTGGCCGGCGGGCGCGCTGAAGCCGGCCGGGAAGGACGGCGCCAGGAGAGCGGCCACAGGGGCGTCCGCGTCGAGCAGCCAGGACGCCCGTTCCAGTCCGCTCAGGTACGCCTTGGCGTTCTGCGAGCAGACCAGCGTGCAGTTGCCGCAGGCGATGCAGCGCTCGTCGACCACGAACGCCTGGCCGTCCTCGATGCGGATCGCCTCCGCCGGGCAGTCCCGCACGCAGGTGTAGCACCGGCGGCAGTTCTGCTTGATCGTCGTGATGATGGTGCCGCCCATGACGTCCTCAGACCGCCGCTGCCCTGGGGCTGCGGTCGGTGTAGGTGCGGTGCAGGAGCCGGTGACTGACCTCGCCGAGCGGCCTGCCGAGCAGCTCCTCGTAGAGCGCCCGCACGTCGGCGTTCTCGTGGGAGCGTCGCTGTCGCGAGCGCCTGTCCACTTCGTAGAGGCGCTCCATACGCTCTCTGACGGCCGCCGCGTCCGTCGCGTACGGCTGCCCGCCGCCGCCGACACAGCCGCCGGGACAGCTCATGACCTCCACGAAGTGCAGGCCGGCCTCGGGGTCCAGGAGTGCGTCCACGGACTCCTTGAGCCGCCCGAGGCCGTTCACCACGGCCAGGTTGAGCTGCGCGGCGCCCGCGGTGACGGTGAAGCGGCGCACGTCCTCCGCGCCGCGCGCCTCGGCCACCCTGGGCCCCGTGTCGAGCTCCTCGCCGGCCGCCAGCAGGTACGCCGTGCGCACCGCCGCCTCCATCACGCCGCCACTGCCGGCGAACAGGCGTCCGGCGCCGGTCGCCTCGGCGAACGGCGGGTCCAGCGGCGCGCGCTCGTGGGACTGCGCCAGGTCCACGCCGAACCGCCCCCAGAGGTGATCGAGCTCGCGCGTGGTGAGCACGAAGTCGACGCCGCTCTGGTCCTGCGCCTCGTACTTCTTCGCCGTGCACGGCATCAGGCTGACGACCACGAGGCGCTTGCCCCGCAGGTCCCGGCGGGCCGGCAGGATCTCACGGATCAGCGCGCCGGCCATCTGCTGGGGGCTCTTGCAGGTGCTGAGGTGCGGGATGAGGTCGGGACGCTGAGTCTCCACGAAGTTCACCCAGGCCGGAGAGCAGCTGGTGAACATCGGCAGCACGCCGTCGTTCTGCACGCGGTCGAGGAGCTCGGAAGCCTCCTCCATGATCGTCAGGTCGGCGGCGAAACTCGTGTCGAACACGGCGTCGAAGCCGATCTTCTTGAGCGCCGCCGCGAGCCGCTCGAGCATCACGCGCACGCCCTCGCTCTTGCTGTGGCCCTGGAGCAGCGTGGCCGGCACGGCGGGGGCCACCTGCGCGACCACCACGGCGCCCGGGTCCGCCAGGGCCGCCACCACGTCGTCCACCTGGTCGCGCTCCACGATCGCGCCGGTGGGGCACACGCGGACGCACTGGCCGCAGTACACGCACTGGCTCACGTTGAGCCCTGCGCTGAAGCCGGGGGCCACCCTGGTCTTGAACCCCCGGCCGACGAAGTCGATGGCCCCCACACCCTGCACCTCGTGACAGGTCGTCACGCAGCGGCCGCAGAGCACGCACTTGTTGGGGTCGCGCCACAGCGCCGGGGAACTGATGTCCACAGGGTGCTGCTTGCGGATGCCGACGTACCGGTCCTTGCGCACGCCGAGGTCGCCGGCGAGCGCGGCGAGCTCGCAGTCGCCGCCGCGCACGCAGCCCAGGCAGTCCTGCGGGTGGCTCGCGATGAGCAGTTCCATGATCGCGCGCCGCGCCTTGAGCGTGCGCGGCGTGTGCGTGTGCACCGCCATGCCCTCGGCGACCTCGAGCGTGCAGCTCGTGAGCAGACGGGGATCGCCCTCGACCTCCACCACGCAGAGACGGCAGGAGGCCGCGGGGCTGGGCGCCCAGTCCAGGGAGCACAGGTGGGGGATGTCCACGCCGGCGTGCCGGGCGGCCTTCAGGACGGTCTCGCCCCTCGCGGCCTCTATCTCGGTACCGTTGATCGTGAGTCTCATGATCGGTCCTCTCAGGCCACGGCCAGCACGGCCTGCCGGGGGCAGGCGTCGGCACAGGCGCCGCAGCCGGTGCAGCGGTCGACGATGATGGAGTGGGCGAACTTGCGCTTGCCGATCACCGCGCCGTTCGGGCAGTTCTTGGCGCACAGCGCGCAGCCGGTGCAGAGTTCGGGGTCGATGTCGAACACGCGGAGGCCCGTGCAGGCGCCGGCAGGACAGACCTGCTCCATGACGTGGGCCTCGTACTCGTCGCGAAAGAACCGCAGCGTGCTCAGCACCGGGTTCGCCGCCGACTGGCCGAGGCCGCAGAGGCTCGTCTCCTTGACGATCCCGGCGAGCTCCTCCAGGTGCAGGATGCCGCGGAACCGCTCAAGACGCCGCAGCTCGTCGCCCACGGGGCGCTCGGTGAGCTCGGTCAGGATCTCGTGCATGCGCGTGGTGCCCTCGCGGCACGGCGTGCACTTGCCGCAACTCTCGCCGCGGATGAACTCCATGAAGAACTTGGCCACATCGACCATGCAGGAGCGCTCGTCCATGACGACCATGCCGCCGGACCCCATCATCGCCCCCAGCTCCTGCAAGGTGCCGTAGTCGGTCGCGACGTCGAGGTACTCGTCCGGGATGCAGCCGCCGCTGGGACCGCCGATCTGCACCGCCTTGATGTGGTGGCCTGGCGGGGCGCCCCCGCCGATGTCGTAGACGACCTCGCGCAGCGGGATGCCGACGGGGACCTCGACGAGGCCGGTGTTCTGCACGCGGCCGGAGAGGGCGAAGACCTTGGTGCCGGCCGCGTCCCCGTACCCGAGGTCTCTGAACCACGCAGCGCCGTGATCGATCACGGCCGGCACGTTGGCGAGCGTCTCGACGTTGTTCAGCACGGTCGGGCAGCCGTGGAGGCCGCTGACCGCGGGATAGGGCGGGCGGGGCCGGGGCATGCCGCGCCCGCCCTCGATGCTCGCCAGGATCGCCGTCTCCTCGCCGCAGACGAACGCGCCGGCGCCCATCTTGATGGTGATGTCGAAGTCGGTGAGCGTGCCGAGGATGTTGCGGCCGAGCAGACCCGCGGCGCGGCACTGGCGGATGGCCTCGCCGAGGCGCTCGATCGCCAGCGGGTACTCCGCGCGGCAGTACACGTAGCCGTTGGTCGCGCCGATCGCGTAGGCGGCGATCAGCATGCCTTCCACGACGCGGAAGGGGTCGCTCTCCAGCACCGCGCGGTCCATGAACGCGCCCGGGTCGCCCTCGTCGGCGTTGCAGATGAGGTACTTCTGGCTGCGCGGCTGGTCGAGGGCGATCTTCCACTTCCGCCCGGTGGGAAAGCCGGCGCCGCCGCGGCCGCGCAGACCCGAGGCGATGACCTCGTCGCAGACTTCGCCCGGGGTCATCGTCGCCAGCGCCCGGGCGGCGGCGCGAAAGCCGCCCGCGGCCAACGCCGCATCCAGGCTGGCCGGGTCGACGACGCCGCAGTTCGCCAGCACCACCTTGGTCTGGCGCGCGAAGAAGGGTGTGTCTCCGATCGGCTTGACCCCGCGGTACAGGTCGTCGGGGTCGTCGTAGCGGCCGAGCAGGAAGCGGTTGTGCAGCGCACCGTCGCCGAACACGGCCTGCAGCCACTCGTCGATGGTCTCGGGGCCGAGGTCGCAGTAGCTGAGGCGCACGCCGTCCGCCGTCACCAGGTCCACGAAGACCTCGCGCTGGCAGTAGCCGACGCAGCCGGTCTCGACGATCGGCACGTGCAGGCCCCCGCGCTCGAAGAAGGCGTTCATCTTCTCGATGACGGCGAGCGCGCCGTTGGCGCGCCCGCAGGTGCCGGCGCCGACGTAGAGGATCATCCCGTCGCCGCCGCGCCGGGCCCGCCTGAGGCGCGCCTCACGCGACTCCGTGCAGGCCTCGTCGTCGTGGCAGACGGGTCCGTGGTCGATGCACGCGATCACGTCGGCACAGGGGGTCGCCGCGGTGTGCCGGCAGCGCGTGCAGCACGGGCTCAGGAGCTCGCTGTGGTTCATGCTCGTCTCGATTCTCTTTGGTCCATGGCTCGGGGTCACACTCTCCGGCGCCTCCGACGGCCGTCAGGCCGCCGCCTCTCCATCCTCGTTCGCCGCTCCCGCTTCCAGCTCGTCCAACAGGCTGTCCAGCTTCTCGACCGTGAGGTGACCGTGGAACTCACCGTCCAGCTTGATCACCGGAGCGATCGAGCAGGCGCCGAGGCAGGCGACGAACACGACGGTGTAGCGGCCGTCGGCCGAATTGCCGTCCGCGCACAGCTTCAGCCGCCGCTTCAGGTGGCCGGCGAGCGCGAGACTCTGCTTCACGTGACACGCCGTGCCGCGGCAGACCTCGATCACGTGCTCGCCGAGCGGAGCGAAGCGGAACTGGTTGTAGAAGGTGGCGACGCCGTACACGCGGCTCACCGGCGTCTCCAGCGCCTCGCCCACGAGGGCCATGGCCTCCGTGGAGAGGAAGCCTTCGGCTGCCTGGATCTCCTGGAGCAACGGGATCATCTGCTCGCGCGTGAGCTGGTCCCCGCGCCCGGCGATGATGGTCTCGGCCGGCGTCATCGGTGTCACACGCCCTTCGTGACCGGCGCGTCCTGGCCGGCGAGCAGCCCGGCGATCGTGTCGGCGAGGTCGGCCAGCTTGACCGGCTTCTCCAGGAACTTGGCGGCCGGCCAGTCGCGGTACATCATCGGCTCGAAGACGTGGGTCTTGGTGTCGAGCTCCTTGGTGAACCCGCTCATGATGATCACCGGGATGTGGGCGGTCTCGGGATCGTCGCGCAGCTTGAACGCCACGTTGAAGCCGTCGGTGTCGTAATCCATCATGATGTCGAGCACCACGAGGTCGGGCAGCCGCGCGGCGAGCCTCTCACGGGCCTCGACTCCGCTGTGCGCGGTGTCCACCTCGTAGCCGCGAGCCTCCAGGAACAGCTTCACGCCGGCCACCAGGTCGCGGTCGTCGTCGACCATCAGGATCCTGCCCTTCATGGTTCTCCTCCTCGTTCCGCCGCGGGTCCAGCCTCCGCCGCCCGCGGACATCTAGTTACTACGTTCACAGTGAAATCGTTCACAGTCTTCTCGAAAAAAAGCTCCCTCGCCTTCGTCGCCCTCATGCGGACATCTCCTCCGGCGCCTGCTCCCCGGGGGCGTCCGGCGGCGCCTCGCCGGCCTCTCCCGACCCTGCGGCGTCGCTCCGGGACAGGAACGAGAGCAGTTCGAGCTGGGACGTGATGTCCGTTTCTTCCACGTGGCAGCCGTCCGGCACGGTCACGCGTTTGGGCACGAAGTTGAGGACGCCGTGCACCCCGGCGGCGCACACGCGGTCGACCAGCGTCTGCAGCCCCTCCGGGCGCGTGGCCAGCACAGCCAGGTGCACGTCGAACTCGCGCAGCACCTCCTCGAGCTGATCGACGGCGTAGCAGCGACGGCCGGCGAACACCCGGCCCACCTTCGCGCTGTCCACGTCGAACGCCACGGCGATGTGGAAGCCGCGCTCCTCGAACCCGCGGTAGGAGAGGAGCGCGCGGCCCAGGTCGCCCACCCCGAACAGGGCGACGTTCTGGGCCTCGTCGGTGCCGAGGATGCGGCTGATCGTGCGGCTCATCTCGTAGACGTTGTAGCCGCGCGCGATGTTGCCGAAGGTGCCGAAGCTGGCGAGGTCGCGGCGCAGCTGGGCGGGTGTGACGCCGACCAGCGCCGCGAGCTGGTGGGAGTGCACGTACTCGGTGCCGTCGTGATCCAGCTCCTCGAGCACCTTGCGGTACATGCTCAGGCGCTGGACGGTCTGCAGTGAGACGTGCTTCTGTTCTCTGGCGCTCAAGGTTACCTCCCACGGTCCCTGCAGCTGTGATTCTATTCACAGAGACCACGCGGCGTCAAGCCTTGGCGGATCTCCTGTGACGCAGTCGAGTGCCGGGCGTCCGGCTGAGCTGCCGCGCTAGCGGCCGAGGGCGGCGGCGAGCGCGGCGATGGACGCGGGCGGCGTGCCACAGCACCCGCCGACGATGACCGCTCCCATCGATGGGTACGTGGCGACGACCGAGGCGAAGTGCTCCGGAGTCTCGTCGTACACGGTCTCGCCGGCCTCCAGGCGCGGCTGGCCGGCGTTGGGCTGCGCGTAGGTGGCGCCGCCGGTGAGCTCGCCGAGGACGGGCACCAGCTCGGCCATGGGCTCGCAGCTGACCTCGCAGTTGCAGCCGACGAGAGCCGCGCCGGCCGCCTTGAGCGCGGCGACCGCCTGCTCGGGCGTGACGCCCATCATGGTGCGGAACCCCCTGGCGGCCGGCTTGAACGCCATGCTGGCCAGCACCGGCCGTCCCTCCGCCGCCTTGACCGCCTCCTCGACGGCGATGCCGGCCTCGGTGAGGTCGAACATCGTCTCGATGTTGAGGAGGTCGACCCCGCCTGCGACCAGGGCGCGCGCCTGCTCGGCGAAGGTGGCGCGCAGGTCGGCAGGGTCGGCGGCGCCCATGGGGGCGACCATCGCGCCGCAGGGGCCGATGTCGCCGGCCACCCAGCGGCCGGGGAACTCGCGGTCGCGCACGCCGGTCGCGAGCCGCGCGCCGGCCTCGTTGAGCTCCACGGCGCGCGCCGCCAGCCCGTGGGCCGCAAGGCGCATCGCGGTGCCGCCGAAGGTGTTGGTGTTCACGATGTCGGAGCCGGCGGCGAAGAAGCTGCGGTGGATGTCCTCCACCTCGGCCGGATGCGAAGCGTTCCACTCCTCCGGGCACTCGCCGGCCTGAAACCCGCGCTCCATGAGCGCGCGGCCCAGGCCGCCGTCCAGCAGCAGTGTCCGCTCGGCGATGAGGGCGGTGAGGTCCATGCGCGAGATTCTACCAGAGCGCAGGCTCCGCCCCGGCCCGCCGCTCGCCGGAGCCCGGCGCTCCTGGCGCGGCGGCGAGCGGCCGTCAGCCGAGGCGCGCGGCGACCTCGCGCACGAGCTGGTCGGCTTCGCGGCGCGGGACGCCGAGGCACACGTGGAGCGACGTGGCCGCGTCGCGGCGCGAGAGGCCGCGGCCGAGCAGCCGCTCGGCGGCCGCGGCCGCGTCGGGCCGCCGCGCGGCTGCCGCGTCGAGCGGCCGCCCGAGATCCAGTACCAGGGTGATCTCTCCCCTCAGCGAAGCCGTGATGCCGGCGTCGGGGCTGGGCACCGGGTAGCGCTCGCTGAGCTCCAGCACCGTCCCGCGCGCGACCTCCTCGTGCA
The DNA here is from genome assembly GCA_963764225.1 of uncultured Actinomycetes bacterium. Taxonomy (GTDB): domain Bacteria; phylum Actinomycetota; class Thermoleophilia; order UBA2241; family UBA2241; genus CAIXSE01. The sequence goes on along the minus strand of CAVXRL010000007.1, from coordinate 187,863 downwards.
GCTTGGTGAGCTCACGGCAGACCGCGGCCCTGGCCTCCGGCAGGTGGGCCGCCAGGCACGCGAGGCTCTTCGGCAGCCGCTGCCCGGTGTCGAAGGCGATGACGAGCCCGCCGCACGTGCGCCACTCGGTCAGGACGTGCTCCAGCTCCCGCGCCCGGCGCGGCAGGTACCCGACGAACCTGAAGCCGTCGCCGGCGATCCCGGCCGCCACGAGCGCCGTGAGCACCGCCGACGGCCCCGGCAGCACGGTCATGTCCAGGCCCTCCGCGACCACCTTCTGCACCAGCAGCATGCCGGGATCCTGAACCCCCGGCATCCCCGCGTCGGTGACCAGCGCCACGGTACCGCCGTCACGCAGCAGCCGCAGCACCTCGTCGGTCTTCTGCAGCTCGTTGTGCTGGAAGAAGCTCGTGAGATGGGAGTGGATGTCGAAGTGGCTGAGCAGCTTTCGCGTGCGGCGCGTGTCCTCGGCCGCCACCAGTTCCGCCTCACGCAGCGCGTCGAGGACCCGAGGGGACACGTCACCCAGGTTGCCGATCGGTGTGGCGCAGACGTACAGCACGGTCACCCCTCCTTCAGGAACCGTTCGATGAACAGGACGTCGACGTCACGACCCGCGGTGCGCGCCTGGCGGCGGGCCGTCCCGACCACGGTGAACCCCAGCGACAGGTGATAGGCGAGCGACGCCAGATTGTCGGCGCGCAGGTCGGTGAAGAGCTTCTCGTACCCAAGGTCGAGCGCGGCGGCGAAGCTCGCCCGTGCGAGCGCGTCCCCCACTCCCTGCCTCCGATGAGCCGCGTCGACGAAGGTGCCCATGGTGGCCACGTGGTCGTGAGCGGTGGTGACGAAGTCGCTCCACGGGATCACCGCCTGGAAGCCGACGACCCCGGCGCCGGGCGTCTCGGCCAGGTGGATGAACGAGCGCGCCGGCAGGCTCTCGATGTAGGCGCGCTCCTGCTCGACCGAGACCGGAGTGTCGAGCAGTGTCCGGCTGCCGCCGAGGATCGCGCCGTTGAGCACGGCGGAGACGGTCTCTGCGTCATCCGCCGTCGCCCTGCGGACGCTCACCGCGGCCGCGGCGCTCACGCCGGCGGTCTCCGGAGCTCGAGCAGTTCGACCAGGAACGCGGCCTCCCGCACGCTGTCGGTCGTGAAGACCTCGTTCATGTACTGCGGCGCGAAGCTGTCGAAGAACTCGCGCCAGACGTGGTCGTCGGCCATGCATCCCTTTCGCGGTTATCGCCCCATTCTGTCAGGAGTGGCCGCGGCGCGCGATATGCTTGCCGGCATGGAGACCGGACCCGCACGCATCCGGCCGGGGCGCGCCGCCGACGCCGCCGCCCTGGCACGCCTGTGCACCGAGCTCGGCTACCCGTCCACCGAGGAGCAGCTGGCCGCGCGGCTCCTGGGCCTCAGGGGCGTGGAGCACGGGCTCTTCGTCGCCGAGCGCGCGGACGGCGAGCTCTGTGGCGTCGTCGACGTCCACGAACGTGTGGTGCTCGAGGAGGACCCGTTCGCCGAGCTCATCGCCCTCGTGGTCGTTGAGGCTGGGCGTGGCGAGGGCATCGGCTCGGCGCTGGTCGCCGAGGCGGCGCGCTGGGCGCGCGGCCGCCGCCTGGCGAAGCTCTGGGTGCGGGTGAGCCTGTGGCGAGAGGGCACGCCCCACTTCTACGAGAGTCTCGGCTTCCACCTTCGTAAAGAGCAACGCGTCTTCGAGCTCGCGCTGTGAAGCGCATCGTCCAGGGCGACTGTCTCGACGTCCTCGCCGGCCTCTCCGACGGCTGTGCCCGCCTCGTCTACCTGGATCCGCCGTTCAACACCGGCAAGGTGCAGGAGCGCACGCGCACGCGGGCGGTGCGCGACGACAAGGCCGAGCGCGTCGGTTTCAACGGCAAGCGGTACCGCACCGAAGTGCTCGGCAGCTGCGCCTGGAACGACGCGTACGACGACTACCTCGGGTTCCTCGCGCCGCGGCTCGAGCAGGCGCGGCGCATCCTGTGTGGCGACGGGTCGCTGTTCTTCCACATCGACCCGCGTGAATCGCACTACTGCAAGGTACTGCTGGACGAGCTCTTCGGTCGCGCCTCGTTCGTCAACGAGATCGTGTGGGCCTACGACTACGGCGCCCGGCCCCGCACCCGCTGGCCGGCCAAGCACGACGTGATCCTCTGGTACGCGCGCGACCCCTCGCACTACGTCTTCCGCTACGACGACATCGACAGAGTGCCGTACCTGGCGCCGGGCCTCGCCGGGCCCGAGAAGGCGGCCCGCGGCAAGACGCCCACGGACGTGTGGTGGCAGACCATCGTGAGCCCCACGGGCAAGGAGAGGACCGGCTACCCGACGCAGAAGCCGGTCAGGATCCTCGAGCGCATCGTGCGCGTGCACTCAGACCCCGGCGACCTGGTCGTGGACCCCTTCGCCGGGAGCGGCACGACCGGCGAGGCCGCGGCGCGGCTCGGCCGGGACTACCTGCTGGTGGACGAGAACCCGGAGGCCGTGCAGGTCATGCGCCGGCGGCTGGCGTGGGCCGGGCCGGAGGTCGTCACCCACTCCCGCCTCGGGGACCGCTGACGACTTCGTACGCTCCCGCTTAACGACGACGGGGCCGGCTCCTTCAAGAGCCGGCCCCGGAGATCTTCACGCGGCGAAGCGCGTTCACTCGGGAACGATGGCCTCACTCGGGCAGGCATCGACACAAGTGCCGCAGTCGTCACACTTCTCAGCGTCGATGACGTAGATGTCGTCGCCCTCGGAGATCGCCTCGTTGGGGCACTCGTCGATGCAGGCGCCGCACGCCAGGCACTCGTCAGTGATCTTATGGGCCATGTGGTGGTGTCACCTCCTGTAGGCGCACTGCCGGAGCAGTACGCGCGAGCTTCCAGCGACCATTTACGGGCATGCGGGCGGCGAAGTCAAACCGGAGGCATCCGCCTCCCGGACGCCGCCCTCACGCCTCCCGGTCGTGCGGGAAGAGCTCGGTGAGCGCGAGCGCGGCTGCGCCGACGAAGCCGGCGTCGGGACCGAACGCCGCCGGCACCACGCGCACGCGGTCGCGCGCCGGCGGGAGCGCACGCGCGGCGAGGACGCGGCGGGCCGGCTCCAGGAGCAGGTCGCCCGCCGCCGCCGCGCCGCCGCCGATGACGAACACCTCCGGGTCGAAGATGTTGCTCAGGGTGACGAGCCCGGCGCCCAGGTACTCCCCGGTACGCTCCAGTACCGCGATGGATCCCGCGTCGCCACCGAGCGCCAGCCTGGTGAGCAGCCGGCTGTCCACCGGGTGGCCGGCCGCGAGCTCCCTGCCCAGCGCCGAGCCGGGCTCGAGCTCGGCGGCCACGCGGGCGGCGGCTCCCATGGCGGGCCCCGCCGCGTACGCCTCCAGGCAGCCCCAGTTGGGGCAGTTGGCGGGGCACTTGAGCCCGTCGATCTCCAGGATGATGTGACCCAGCTCGCCGGCCGCCCCGCTCGCGCCCCGCAGCGGGCGGCCGCCGCTGATGATGCCGCCGCCCACCCCGGTCCCGAGCGTGAGCATGATCATGTCGCTCGTGCCCGCGCCGGCGCCGTACACCCACTCCCCGATGCCGGCCGCGGTGGCGTCGTTGTCGACGACCACGGGCACGCCGAACCGGCGCTGCAGCACGTCGCGCAGCGGCACGTCGGCGAGCGGAAGGTTGACGGACTCGACGACGCGCCCGGCCGCGAAGTCGACCATGGACGCCACGCCGACGCCGATGCCCTCGACGCGCCCCGAGCCGTGCTGCAGGTCGGCGATGCACTCTTCGATGCCACGCAGCGCGCTTTCTTGTGAGGCGAAGTCGTGGAGGATGGTGAACCGGGTGAGGATCTCCGGCGTCTCCACCTCGTCGGGCGTCTGCGCCCCCGTTCCGGGCAGGCGCCCTCGCACGAGCGCGGCGGCCACTTTGGTGCCGCCGACGTCCACGCCGATCACGAAGCGCTCAGGGGCCGTCACGTCCTCGAGCTTACCATGGTGTAGACTCGCGACTAGAGGAAACGCCCGCTCACGGGCGTAGTCTGGGAGAAGTCCCGCGCCCCGCCCCCGTCAGCCACGCACACAGACGTCGCGTGCGCGCAGGGCCGGAGGCGCTTCACGTATGCCGACGCAGGACGACAGAGGGGCCAAGCCCTACAAGACGTACAAGGCGAGCAGCAGGCAGCGCCGCAGCCAGCTCGACGACGAGCTGGCCGGAGCGCGTCCGTCGCGCGGGAGGCCGTCCGACGCAGAGGGAGCGGCCGACCCTTCGTACCCCCCGCGCAGCGACCGGGCCTACCGCACCTACGGCCCGGCGCCGGGCGGCAAGGCCGCGAAGAAGAGCGCCCGAACGGCTGACGCCCCCAAGCGCAAGCGCCGCTTCCGCTGGTGGTACGTCCCGGTCACCGCCTTCGCGCTGCTGGTCATCGCCGGCGTCGTCGCCACCGTGATCGCGTGGCCCGGGTACCAGAAGTTCGACCGGGCCGTCGACAAGGCCAACAAGCGCGTCGACAAGAAGACCAAAGCGCAGCTCAGCCCGGATGAGGGCTGGATCTGGCGCAACGGCACCACGGTCCTCCTCTTCGGCCTGGACGACGCCGGCCTTCCCGCGCACTCGGACACCATCATGCTGATGCGCTTCAATCCCGGCTCGCACCAGGTCAACACGCTCTCCATCCCGCGCGACACACTCGTCAACATCGACGGCTACGGCCAGCAGAAGATCACACAGGCCATGTGGTACGGCGGCCCGTCGCTGGCGGTCAAGACCGTCAAGCAGTTCACCGGCATTCCCGTCAACCACGTCATGGTCGTCGGGTTCCAGGGGTTCCCGCGCCTCGTCAACGCCGTCGGCGGCATCGACATGTACGTGCCCCAGACCGTGCAGACCGGAGCCGGTCCCGGCGTGGCCGGCGTCAGCCAGCGCGTCGTCACCTTCGAGAAGGGCTGGCACCACTTCGACGGCAAGGACGCCATGCTCTACGTGCGCATCCGCAAGGCCTACGCGGAGGGTGACTACACGCGCTCCGCGCGCCAGCAGGCGTTCATGCAGGCGCTCCAGAAGAAGCTCGTGCAGCCGGGCAACATCACCAGGCTCCCGGAGGTCGGCAAGCGCTTCATGAGCGGCGTCGCCACCGACCTCACCACCAACGAGATCCTGCAGCTCGCCTACCTCAAGTGGCGCGCCAACGGCGGCAAGAAGCAGGTGATGAAGGGCGCGTTCGGGTGGAACGAGGGTCAGGCCGTGGTGCTGCCGCCCAGCGAGGCCGCGCGAGAGAAGATGGTCCAGAGATTCTTGGGCGACTGAGCCCGCCGGCGCCGTGAGCGCCGCGGCCGGCGGCGCTCAGTCGTAGGTCACGGCGACCAGCGCGAGGCCTCGGGCCGGAGCGGTCTGGCCCATGCGGCGGCGCTCGCCGGAGGCCAGCGCCGCTTCGAACTCCCCCAGCGTCATCCGGCCCTGGGCCACGTCCACCATGGAGCCGACCGCCACGCGGACCATGTTGTGCAGGAAGCTCCCGGCCGTGACCTCGAAGCACCAGCGGCGCCCTTCGCCGTCCGGGGTGGGCCCGTCGTCGGTCCACAGCGCCGAGGTCACCTCCCGCACGCAGTGGTGGTAGAGGTGCGCGGAGGGCGTGAGGGCGGCGAAGTCGCGGCGGCCCGGCAGCAGCGCCGCCGCCGCGCGCAGCGCGTCCCCGTCCACGGCGCCGCGCAGCACCCACACGTAGTCACGCTCGCGCACCGGCTTCACCGCCGTCTCCCACAGGTCGTAGCGATACCTCCTCGACGCGGCCCGGCGCGCCACGAAGGCGCCGGGCGCCGGCGCCGCCCGCAACACCGCGATGTCGGGCGGCAGCAAGGCGTTCAGGGAGAGGCGCAGGCGCTCGGGCGCGAGCCCTGTGCGGGCGCAGGAGAAGGAGACCACCTGCGCCCAGGCGTGCACGCCGGCGTCCGTGCGCCCCGCGACGCTCAGGCGTACGGGCTCGCGCACGACCGTCGCCACGGCCGCTTCCAGCAGCCCCTCCACGCTCAGGTGCCCGGGCTGCTTGGCCCATCCCCGGTAGGCGGTGCCCTGATAAGCCACGTCGAGGCGCCAGGTCATGACCGCTCCATCCACGTCGCGCATCCTACACGAGCAGCGCGGTGGCGATGACCGCCGCGGTCACCAGGAGAAGCACCGCATCGGCGGGGCCGGCCTTGAGCGGGTGCAGGCGGGTGCGCACGATCCCCGGGCGGTAGCAGCGCGCCTCCATGGCGAGCGCGAGCTCGTCGGCGCGGCGGAAGCTGAGCACGAACAGCGGCGTCAGTACCGGCACCAGCGCTTTGGCGCGCCTGACCGGACCGCCGCTGCCGAAGTCGGCCCCGCGGGCGCGCTGAGCGCGCATGATCTGGTCCACCTCCACGAGCAGCGTCGGGATGAACCGCAGCGCGATCGTCACCATGAGCGCCAGTTCGTCGGTCGGTACACGAAGACGGCGCAGCGGTCGTCCGAGCCACGCCAGCCCGTCGGTGAGCGCCAGCGGCTGCGTCGTCAGGGTCAGCACGGACCCGATCAGCACGAGCACCAGCAGCCGCAGGCTGAGGAACGCGGCGAACTCGAGACCCTGCCAGGAGAAGTGGAAGATCCAGACGCTGTAGAACGCCTCGCCCGGCGCGAAGAGGATCTGGGCGACGAACGTGAGCGCGACGAGCCACAGCAGCGGCCGGAAGGCGCGCCAGAACCACGCCGCGGGCACCCCGCTCAGCGCGTAGGCGACCACACCGGCCGCGGCGAACACGGCCAGCGCGGCGAACGAGTCGCGCACGAACAGCGCCACCGCGAGCGCGGTGACGGCGACGAACTTGGCGCGTGCGTCCAGACGGTGGATGCGTGAGTCGCCGGGATAATACTGGGCGACCGCTGCCCTCACGTGAGCATCTCCGCCGCCTCGGCGTAGCTGCGAGGCGCCTCGCGAGGGTCGCGACCGAGGCGTCTCCACAGCTGCACGAGGAACGGCTCGCGCAGCCTCTCCGCTCCCAGGAGCCCCTCGCCCCGCTCCCCGAACTCCCAGTGCCCGGCGGCGACCGGACGCCCCTCGTCCAGCAGGAGCAGTTCGTCGCAGAGCGCCCACGCCAGGTCGACGTCGTGAGTGGCGAGCACCAGGGTGACTCCGGCGGAGCGGAGCCGCGAGAGGATGGCGGCGAGCTCGCGGCGTGTGGCGGGATCGAGGCTCACGAACGGCTCGTCGAGCAGCAGCAGGCGCGGACGCATGGCCAGTACCCCGGCGAGCGCAAGGCGGCGCTGCTCGCCGCCGGAGAGCGCGTACGGGTGGCGCTCGCCGAACCGGTCCGGCGGCAGCGCCACCAGCTCGAGCGCCTCGTCCACGGCAGCCGCCACCTCGTCCTCGCTCCATCCGAGGCGGCGGGGCCCGAACGCCACGTCCTCCCGCGCCGACGCCGCGAACAACTGCAGCTCGGGCGTCTGGAACACCAGCCCGACCTGCCGTTGCAGGCCGGCGTACGCGTCTTCGCCGGCGCCTGCCCCGTCCAGCACCACGGCGCCGGCCTCGGGAGCGTCGAGCCCCTTGATCACCTGCAGCAGGGTCGACTTGCCGGACCCTGAGGCTCCGAGCAGCGCGAGCGAACCCCCGGCTCGGAGCTCGAAGCTCACGTCGCGGAGCGCCGGGATGGCGGCCCGCGCCTCGGCGTAACTGAAGTCCAAGCCACGGCACGCGAGGCTCATGCCCGCGACCTCCGCTCTTCCGCTGCGCGTCTCCACGCTCACGACCGCGCCTTGAGCGCGGCCACCAGCTCGTCGGCGGTGAGCGGCAAGGGCGTCACGGGCCGGCCGCGGGCGGCGAGCGCCAGCGCCAGCTCGCCGGCCGCGGGCAGGCCGAGCCCGAGCCTTTCGACGAGCTCGCCGTCACCGAACAGTCCCGCCACCGCGCCTTCGTACACCACCACTCCCGATTCAAGGGCGATCACGCGGTCGGCTCCGGTCACCTCGTCCATCTGCTGGGTCACGTACACGATCGCGAGGCCCTCCCCGCGCAGCTCGCGCGCCGCAGCGAGCACCTCCTCTCGCCCGGCCGGGTCGAGCATGGCCGTCGGTTCGTCCAGGATCAGGACGCGGCGCGGCACCGCGAGCACGCCGGCGAGCGCCGTCCTCTGCTTCTGCCCCCCGGAGAGCAGGTGGGGCTCGCGCCGGCGCAGCTCCGTCAGGTCGAACCGCGCGAGCATCTCGTCCACCCGCACCAGCATGTCGGCCGGCGCCCAGGCCAGGTTCTCCAGGCCGAACGCCACGTCGTCCTCCACGCACTCGGCGACCAGCTGGTTCTCGGGGTTCTGGAAGAGGACCCCTACGTCGCGCCGCGCCGCCATGCGGCCGTCGTGGCTGAGGAGGTCGTGGCCGCAGGCGCTCGCGCGGTCCGCGGCGGCCGGCTTCTCCAGGCCGCCGAGCAGACGCGCGAGCGTCGACTTGCCGGACCCGTTGGCGCCGACCACGGCGACGAACTCACCGGCGTGGACGCCGAGGGTCAGCCCGGCCAGCGCATCCTCTGCGGCGCCCGGGTACCGGTAGCGGAGTCCTCGCACGTCGACGAGCGGAGCCGGAGCGGCCGGGGTGCTCGGATCGGACTGGGTCGTCATGGTCACCGCGGCCTGCTCATGCCTTCTGGCCCGCCGGCCGCTCCCGGTCGCGGGAGTCGCCGCCCGCCGGCCGCTGCCGGCGAGAAGGCCGCTTCGAGAACGACGAAGGGCGGGAGGCCCTTCGGCCGCCCGCCCTTCGGATACGTCATCTGCGGCCGGCCGTCAGACCAGCTCGATGTACGCCTGCTCACTGCCGTCGCCGGGACGCGGCCCGATCTTGATGATCCGCGTGTAGCCGCCGTTGCGGTCGGCGTAGCGCGGCGCCACATCGTTGAACAGCTTGTAGACGATCTTCTTGTTCCGCAGCATGGCGATCGCCTGCCGGCGCGCGTGGATGTCACCGCGCTTGCCGAGCGAGATGGCTTCTTCGACCATGGGACGCACTTCTTTGGCGCGCGCCACGCCGGTCTTGATCTTCTCGTGCTCGAGCACCTGGCAGGCCAGACCCGACAGCAGCGAACGCCGCTGGTCGGGGGCCATGTTGAACTTGCGGCCTGAGTTCTGATGGCGCATTACTCGTCACCCCGAAGAGAGAGCCCGCGCTCGGTGAGCTTGTCCTTGACCTCGTCGATGCTCTTCTTGCCGAAGTTGGGGATGTTGAGCAGCTCGGCCTCTGTCTTGGAGACCAGGTCGCCGACGGTCTGGATACCTTCGCGCTTGAGGCAGTTGTACGAACGGACGCCGAGCTCGAGCTCCTCGATGAGCACGTCGTCCATGCCTCCGGCCGCCGGCGCGGTGTTGAGGCCCTCGATGGGGAAGTCCTCATTGCTGCGCGTGCGGTCGGGGTCGGTGAAGATCGACATGCGGTCGACGAGGATCTCGGCGGCCTCGCGAAGGGCCTCCTCCGGCATGAGGGCGCCGTTCGTCGTGATGTCGAGGATGAGCTTGTCGTAGTCGGTGCGCTGACCGACGCGCGCGCTCTCGACGTGATACGAGACGCGCTTGATGGGGCTGAAGATGGAGTCGATCGGGATGACGCCGATGACCGTCTCCGGGGTCTTGTTGCCCTCGGCCGCCACGTAACCGGTACCACGCCTGATGGTGAGCATCATCTCGATGGCGCCACCATCGGACAGGGTCGCGATGTGGTGGTCCGGGTTGAGGATCTCCAGCTCGGCCGGGATGTCGATGTCGGCAGCCACGACCTTGCCGGGCTTGTCCTTGTAGAGCCGGACCTGGACTTCGTCGAGCTCGCCGTGCAGCCGGCAGACAAGCTCCTTGAGGTTGAGGATGATGTCGGTGACGTCTTCCTTCACGCCCTTGATGGTCGTGAACTCGTGCGCCACTCCCTCGATCTTCACGGAACTGACAGCGGCACCCTCGAGCGACGAGAGCAGGACCCGGCGCAGTGCGTTGCCGAACGTATGCCCGAAGCCGCGGTCGAGCGGTTCGACTTCGAACCGCGCCCGGTTGCCGGCGAGCTGCTCGCGCGTGATGTTGGGCATCTGAAACTGTAGCAACTGGCCTCCTGTAGAGTCTTCGCCGCGGGAACGTTGCTGCAGCGGATTACTTGGAGTACAGCTCGACGATGAGCTGCTCCTGCACCGGGGCGTCGATCTCGTCGCGCTCGGGAGCGCGCAGGACCTTGCCGGTGAGATTATCGTGGTCGACCAGGAGCCAGGGCGACACCGACGACGTGAGGTCAGTCGCTGCGCGTACGGTCTCGGAGGCCTTGCTGTTGCCGCGGATCGCGATCACGTCGTCAGGGCGGACCTGGTACGACGGGATGTCCACCTTCTTGCCGTTCACGGTGAAGTGAGCGTGGCGCACGAGCTGGCGGGACTGCCGGCGCGAGGCGCCGAAGCCAAGGCGGTACACGACGTTGTCGAGGCGCATCTCGAGCAGCTTGAGCAGGTTCTCGCCGGTGATGCCGTCCCTGCGGCTGGCCATCACGTAGTAGTGGTGGAACTGCTTCTCGAGCACCTGGTAGTACCGGCGCGCCTTCTGCTTCTCGCGCAACTGGAGGAGGTACTCGCTCTGCTTGATGCGGCCGCGGCCGTGCTCGCCCGGCGGGTAACTGCGCCGCTCTACGGCGCACTTGTCGGTGAGGCAACGCTCGCCTTTGAGAAAGAGCTTCTCCGTCTCACGGCGGCACTGCTTGCACTGCGGTGATGTATCTTTCGCCACGTGGACCTTCCTAGACCCTGCGACGCTTACGCGGGCGGCAGCCGTTGTGCGGCACCGGCGTCACGTCTTTGACACTGATGATCTCGAGGCCGGCCGCCTGCAGCGAACGCACCGCGGTCTCGCGGCCCGAACCCGGCCCACGCACGAAGACCTCGACCTTCTGCAGGCCGTGCTCCATGCCCTTCTTGGCACAGGACTCCGCCGTCACCTGTGCGGCGAACGGCGTGCTCTTGCGCGAACCCTTGAACCCGACCGACCCGGCACTCTCCCACGCGATGACGTTGCCCTCTTTGTCGGTGAGCGTCACCTGGGTGTTGTTGAAGGACGTCTTGATGTGCGCCTGGCCGACGGCGATGTTCTTGCGGACCTTGCGGCGCTGACGACCCTTGGCTCTCTGAGGCTTAGCCACTCTGCTCTACTCCTCCGCTATCCTGCGGTCACTTCTTGCGCTTGCCGCTGATCGTCCGCTTCGGACCCTTGCGGGAGCGGGCGTTGGTACGTGTCCGCTGCCCGTTCACCGGCATGCCGCGACGGTGGCGGATGCCCCGGTAGCAGCCGATGTCCATGAGGCGCTTGATGTTCTGGGACCGCTCCCGCCGCAGGTCGCCCTCTACCGTCACTTCACGGTCGATGGCGTCGCGCAGCCGGATGATCTCTTCCTCGGTCAGATCACGGACCTTGGTGTTCGGGTCGATCCCGACGATGGCCAGGACCTTCTGTGAGGTCGAGCGGCCGATGCCGTAGATGTACGTGAGCCCGATCTCAACCCGCTTCTGCGGCGGGATGTTGACGCCTGCGATACGTGCCATGCGGACTTACCCCTGCCTCTGACGATGCCGCGGATTCGAGCAGATCACCTGCACCGTGCCGTGACGGCGGATGATCTTGCACTTCTCACACATCGGCTTGACTGATGCTCTTACCTTCATCGGTGATCCTCGCTACGCGCGCGAAAAGCCGTCACGGCCCTCGCACACCGCTCCGGGCGACCTGTGGCGGCCGCTACTTGAACCGGTACGTGATCCTGCCTCTGCTGAGGTCGTAGGGCGACAGTTCGACCTTGACCCTGTCGCCGGGCAGGATGCGGATGTAGTTCATTCGCATCTTGCCCGAGATGTGGGCGAGCACCTCGTGGTTGTTGTCGAGGTGAACACGGAACATCGTGTTCGGCAACGCTTCGACAACCTCGCCTTCGATCTCAATGGCTTCTTCTTTGTTCGCCATACTCCCCACTCGTCGACAGACAGCGGCCTGACATACTACCACAAACGGCAGGGCTCACAAACCTTGCCGTCTACGGAGAGCGCGGCGGCCACGGCCCGCGCCCAGGTGTTGGTCGTCACGCTCCCGCGCCGCTCCTCTCCGAGCGGCGGCGCGTGAGCACACGCGGCCCCTTCTTGCCCACCGCCACGGTGTGCTCGAAGTGCGCCGACAGTGACCCGTCTGCCGTGTGGATCGCCCACCCGTCGTCGGCGACGACGACATCGTAGGCGCCGGCGTCCACCATCGGCTCGATGGCGAACACCATACCCTCTTCCAGCCGCGGACCACGGCCGGGGTCACCGTAATTGGGGATCTGTGGATCTTCGTGCATCTCCTTGCCGACACCGTGGCCGACGAGGGAGCGCACCACGCTGAAGCCGGCGGCCTCCACGACCTCCTGCACGGCGTGGGAGATGTCGCCCAGCCGCCGGCCCTCACGGCACTCGGCCAGGCCGGCCTCGAGCGCTTCCGCCGTGACGTCCATGAGGCGCTGCGCCTCCGGCTCGACCGCGCCCATGCCGAGCGTCACGGCCGAGTCGGCCACGTAGCCGTCCAGGGTGACGCCGGCGTCGAGGCTGAGCAGGTCCCCCTCGACGACCCGGTACCTGCCCGGGATGCCGTGGACGACCATGTCGTTGGGCGACGCGCAGATGGACGCCGGGAAGCCCCGGTACCCGAGGAACGTCGGCACCCCCGTGCGCTGGCGGATGAACTTCTCGGCGAGGCGGTCGAGCTCGGCGGTGGTGACGCCGGGCGCCGCCGCCTCCATGAGCGCGTCGATGCAGTCCGCCAGGATCGCTCCGGCGGCGGCGATCTTGGCGATCTCTGCTGCAGACTTACGGACGATCATGACGCGTCAAACCGAGAGGATCTTCCCGACCTGCTCGTAGACCTCGTCCGGCCGCTTACCGCCGCCGAACGCGCTCCTGAGCACGCCCTTGTCCGTGTAGTAGCCGATCAGCGGCGCCGTCTGCTCCTCGTACACGGCGATGCGGTTGCGCACCGTCTCCTCGTTGTCGTCGGCGCGCTGGATGAGCTCGCCGCCGTCGAGGTCACAGACGCAGTCCGTGCTGGGCGGGTCGAACGTCACGTTGTAGATCTTGCCGCAGGCGGCGCAGGAGCGGCGGCCGGCGATGCGGGCCACGAGCTCTTCGGCGGGCACGTCGATGAGCACCACGTGCGTGATCGCCCTGCCCGCCTCGGCGAGCATGGCGTCGAGCGCCTCCGCCTGCGGTACGGTCCGCGGGAACCCGTCGAGGAGGAACCCCTCGGCGGCGTCCGGCTCGGCCAGCCGCTCCCGGACGACGCCGATGACGACCTCGTCCGGGACCAGCTTGCCGCTCTCCATGTACTTCTGCGCCTCGCGACCCATCTCCGTGCCTTTGGCGACGGCGGCGCGCAGCATCTCACCGGTCGAGATGTGCGGCAGCGCGTAGTCCGCCACGATGCGCTCGGCCTGGGTGCCCTTGCCTGCCCCGGGGCCTCCGAGAAGGATGATGTTGCGCTCAGCCAAGTACATCTCCTACTTGAGGAAGCCCTCGTAGTGCCGCATGAGAAGCTGCGCCTCCATCTGCCGCATCGTGTCGAGGGCGACGCCCACCACGATGAGCAGCGACGTGCCGCCGAAGTAGAACGGGACGTTGACCGGCGGCCGCGAGAGCAACCACGGCAGCACGGCCAGAGCAGCCAGGAACAGGGCCCCCGGGAACGTGAGCCGGGTGAGGATGCGGTCGAGATACTCGGCGGTGGGCCGGCCGGGGCGCACGCCGGGGATGAACCCGCCGTACTTCTTGAGGTTGTCGGCCTGGTCGATGGGGTTGAACGTCACCGCCGTGTAGAAGTACGTGAAGATGACGATCAGGATGGCCTCGCCGATGATGTAGAGGAACGTGCTCGGCCCGAACGTACGGTTGATCCAGTCGCCGATGCCCGCGTTCCCGAAGAACTGCGCGAACGTCGGGATGATCATCATGACCGACGAGGCGAAGATGACCGGGATCACGCCCGCCATGTTCACCTTGAGCGGGATGAAGGTGCTCTGCCCGCCCATCATGCGGCGTCCGACCACCCGTTTCGCGTACTGCACGGGGATCCGGCGCTCGCCGGTGGTGATCCAGATCACGCCCACGACCACCGCGAGCGCGATGACCATGAACAGGATGATGGCCAGCAGGTTCATGGTGAACAGCTGGGCGGCGCCAGACGGGATGCGGCTGACGATGCTGATGAAGATGATGATCGACATGCCGTTGCCGATGCCGCGCGCGGTGATGAGCTCGCCGAGCCACATGACGATGACGGCGCCTGTGGTGAGGCTGGTCACGATGAGGGCGGCGCGCCACCAGTTGAGGTCGGGCAGGGCGTCGTACTGGCGGAACAGCACGATGTAGCCGGCGGACTGCACCAGCGAGAGACCGACGGTGAGCCAGCGCGTGTACTTGGTGATCTGCTTCTGACCCTGCTCGCCTTCTTTGGCCAGCTCCTCAAGCTTCGGGACGACCACCGTGAGGAGCTGCATGATGATCGACGCCGTGATGTAGGGCATGATGCCGAGCGCGAACACCGCGACGCGCCGGAGGGCGCCGCCGGAGAACAGGTCGAGGAAGCCGGCCACGCCCGCCGCGCCGGACTCGAAGAACCGTTGCAGAGCGTTCAGGTCGACGCCCGGCACGGGCACGTAGGCGCCGAACCGGTAGATCGCGACCATGGCCGCCGTGAAGAGAAGCTTCGTGCGAAGGTCCGGGATCTTCCAGGCGTTCGCCAGCGACTGCCAGAGCTTGTTGTTCACGCGTAACCCCCGGCGCCGGTCAGAGGAGCTCGGCCTTGCCGCCGGCCGCCTCGATCTTCTCGACGGCACTGCGGGAGTACATCTGCACGCGCACGGTGAGCGCCACCGTGAGCTCGCCGCCGCCGAGGACCTTGATCGGCGTGCGGGTGTTCTTGACGATGCCCTTGTCGACGAGCGCCTCGGGAGTGACCTCTTCGCCGGCCTGGAAGGCGCCGGCGAGGCGGCCGACGTTCACCGGCACCGCGTAGGTGCGGAACGGCCCGATGGGCATGGCCCTCTTGGTGTGGTTGCCGCGCAGCTTGCCGAGGCGCATGTAGAGCGGCATCTGGCCGCCCTCGTAGCCCGGGCGCACGCCGCCGCCGGAGCGGGCGTTGTATCCCTTGTGGCCCTTGCCGGCCGTCTTGCCCTGGCCGGTACCCTTGCCGCGACCCAGGCGCTTGGTGTCCTTGGTCGAGCCCGGGTTGGGGCGCAGGTTGTGGAGTCCCAGTTCCTCAGTCATGTCACGACTTCTTCGCTGCCGGGCGCACCTCGACGAGGAACGCTACTTTCTTGACCATGCCGCGGATCACGGGGTTGTCCTCGTGGACCACGGTGTGACGGATACGCTTGAGGCCGAGCGCACGGAGCGTGCCGCGGTGCTCGGGCTTCCGCCCGATCGCGCTCTTGACCTGCGTGATCTCGATCTGGCTCATTCGGGTCACGCCTCCTTGGCGGCCTCGGCGGCCTCAGGCTCGCGCAGGTCGAGGCCGAGCACCTTGGCGACGGAGATGCCGCGCAGACGCGCCACACCCTCCGGCGTCTTCAGGGACTGCAGGCCCGCGACGGTCGCGCGCACCAGGTTGATCGGGTTGGTGGTGCCCAGCGACTTGGTGAGGATGTCGCGGACGCCGGCCAGCTCCAGCACGGCGCGCACGCCGCCGGCGGCGATGACGCCGGTACCGGGGGCGGCCGGCTTGAGCAGCACGCGGGCGGCGCCGTAGCGGCCGATCACCTCGTGCGTGGTGGTCGTGCCGTTGTACCGCGGCACGGTGAACAGGTTCTTCTTCGCGTCCTCGATCGCCTTCTGGATCGCCAGCGGCACCTCGCGCGCCTTGCCGTAGCCGGCGCCCACATGCCCGTTCTCGTCGCCCACGACGACCAGGGCTGTGAAGGAGAACCGCCGGCCGCCCTTGACGACCTTGGCGACGCGGTTGATATCGACGACGCGCTCTTTGAGCTCGTTGCCTTCGCTGAATGATCCTCTAGCCACGGGGTCCTAATCTCCTTGTCAGAAAGCCAGGCCGCCCTCGCGGGCGCCCTCGGCGAGAGCCTTGACTCGGCCGTGATACAGATAGCCCGAGCGGTCGAACACGACGCTCTCGATGCCCTTGTCCTTGGCGCGCTGCGCGAGCAGCTCGCCGACCTTCTTGGCGACCTCGGCCTTCTTGAGGCCGGAGGCGTCCACCTCCGCAGAGCGGGCGGACGCGATGGTGGTCGCGGCGGAGTCGTCGACGAGCTGGGCGTAGATAGCCCTGTTGGAGCGGAACACCGAGACGCGCGGGCGCTCGGCGGTGCCGCTGATGCGGCCGCGGATGCGGCGCTTGCGCCGGGCCCGGGCCTCTCTGATGCTGGTTGCGCTCATCTTGTGGTGGTTCCTCTTCTCTCAGGCAGCGCTAGGCGCGCTTGCCGACCTTGCGCTGGACGTACTCGCCGGCGTACCGGATGCCCTTGCCCTTGTACGGCTCAGGCGGCCGGATGGAGCGCACCTTGGCGGCCACCTCACCGACGACCTGCTTGTCGATGCCCCTGACGATCACGACGGTCTGCTGCGGGCACTCGAACGTGATGTGATCCGGCGGCGCGATGACCACCGGGTGGCTGTAGCCGACCAGGAGTTCGAGGTCGTTGCCCTTGACGCTGGCGCGGTAGCCGACGCCCAGGATCTCGAGACGCTTCTCGAACCCGTCGGTGACGCCGGTCACCATGTTGGCGATGAGCGTCCGGGTGAGCCCGTGCAGCGAGCGATGCTGCCCGCTGTCGGTGGGCCGCTTGACCTGGATGACCCCGTCGCCGACCTCGACCATCATCTCGCGGGGCACGCGCTGGGTGAGCTCACCCTTCGGGCCCTTCACCGTGACGACGGCGTTGTCGTACTTGAACTCCACGCTGTCGGGCAGCGGGATAGGTGCTTTTCCGATCCTCGACATGTCCCGTCCTTACCAGATGAAGCAGATGACCTCGCCGCCGAGGCCGAGCTTCTGCGCTTCAGCGCTCGTCACGAGGCCCTTCGACGTCGAGATGATCGCGGTACCGAGCCCGCCCAGTACCTTCGGCAGAGACTCCTTCTTGGCGTAGATGCGACGGCCAGGCTTGGAGACCCGCTTGATACCGGAGATGACGCGCTCCCTGTTCTTGCCGTACTTGAGCTCGACGATGATGACGTCGCCTTGCTCACCCGGCTTCTTGTCGTAGCCGGAGATGTAGCCCTGCTCGAGCATGAGGCGCGCGATCTCGGCCTTCATCTTGCTGGCCGGGATCTCGACCGTGCTGTGCCGCGCGGTGCTCCCGTTACGGATGCGCGTGAGCATGTCGGCGATCGGATCTGTCATTGACATGGTCCTCGCCTCCTCACCAGCTCGACTTGGTCAGACCCGGGATGACGCCCTGGTGCGCGACTTCGCGCAGACAGATGCGACAGAGCCCGAACTTGCGATAGTAGGCGCGCGGGCGGCCGCAGCGCTGGCAGCGGTTGTACTCCCGCGTCTTGTAGCGCTGCTTGCGTCCCGCCTTCACCACGAGGGATGTCTTGGCCATGCTTCAGCTGCTCCTAGTTGGAACGGAACGGCATGCCCAGCTTGGCCAGCAGGGCGCGCCCTTCCTCGTCCGTCTTGGCGGTCGTCGTGATCACGACGTTGAGACCGCGGAACGTCTCCACCGAGTCGTAGTCGATCTCGGGGAAGATGGTCTGCTCGCGCACGCCCATGGCGAAGTTGCCGCGGCCGTCGAACTGCTCCGGGCTGATGCCGCGGAAGTCGCGGATGCGTGGCAGTGCGATCGACACCAGTCTGTCGATCATCTCGTACATGCGCTCGCCGCGAAGCGTGACGCGGCAACCGATGGACATGCCCTCGCGCAGCTTGAAGCCGGCGATGGACTTGCGCGCCTTGGTGATCGACGGCCGCTGGCCGCTGATCAGCGCGAGTTCCTCGACGGCGTCGTCGAGCAGCTTGGCGTTGGTCTTCGCCTCGCCTACGCCCATGTTGAGCGTGACCTTGGTGACGCGAGGGACTTCCATCACGTTGCGGTAGCCGAACTCCTCTTTGAGCTCGGGCACGATCTCTTTGAAGTACTTGTCCTTGAGCCTGGCCATGCTTACGCCTTGTCGATGTCTTTGCCGCAGTTCTCGCGGCGGCATGTGCGGACCTTGCCGCCGTCGTCGGTCAGCCGGTACCCGACACGGGTGGGCTGGCCGCACGAGGGGCAGACGACCATCACGTTGGACGCGTCGATGGGCGCCTCGCGCTCGATCACACCGCCCTGCGGATTGGTCTTGGGATTCGGCTTGGTGTGCTTCTTCATGATGTTGAGGCGCTCGAGGACGACCCGCCGCTTCTCGGTGTCGACGCGTACCACCTTGGCGGTCTTGCCTGCCTCTTTGCCGCTGATGACGCGTACCTGGTCACCCTTCTTGATCTTCATGTTGCTCATCACAGCACCTCAGGAGCGAGCGAGACGATCTTCATGAAGTTCTTCTCGCGCAGCTCGCGGGCGACGGGACCGAAGATGCGCGTCCCGCGCGGGTTGTTCTGGTTGTCGATGATGACGGCGGCGTTCTCGTCGAACGCGATGTACGTGCCGTCCTTACGACCGTATTCCTTCTTGGTGCGCACGATGACGGCGCGCACGACGTCGCCCTTCTTCACGCTGCCGCCGGGCGTGGCGACCTTGACGGTACCGACGATGATGTCGCCGACCGTACCGTAACGCCGCCTGGAGCCTCCGCGGATCCGAATACAGAGGATCTCGCGTGCGCCCGTGTTGTCGGCGACTCGTAGTCTGGACTCAACCTGGATCATGTGCTTCCTCTGACCGGATTCTTACTTGGCTTTCTCGAGGACCTCGAGGAGACGCCAGTGCTTGGTGGCGCTCAGCGGGCGCGTCTCGACGACCCGCACGAGGTCGCCCACGCCGGCCGTGTTCTGCTCGTCATGGGCGTGCAGCTTGCTGGAGCGGCGCACGACCTTGCCGTACCGCTCGTGCTTCTGCGCCACGTCGATGCGCACCACGATCGTCTTGTCCATGGCGTCGCTCACGACGATGCCGCGCCGCTCCTTGCGGCCCGGCACCTTCTCGGGCGCCTTGCGCTCGGCCTTGGCCTTGCTGCGCGCGGCCGAGACCTTCTTGACGGCCTTGGCCTCGGGAGCTGCGACCTTCTTGGCGGCCGGCTTCTTGGCGGCGGTGGTCTTCTTGGACGCCGCCTTCTTCGCGGCGGGCTTGCGCGCCGCCGACTGCTTGGGAGCGGGCTTGCCGCTGTCTGTCTTCTTCGTCGTAGCCATCAGGCTTCACCACCGGCTGCCGTGCGCTCGCGCTCACGCTCGTCCTGCAGGGTGAGCAGGCGGGCGATCTCACGGCGCGTCGCGTTCAACTTCATAGGGTTGTCGAGCTGCCCGGTGGCGTGCTGGAAGCGCAGGTTGAAGAGCTCCTTGCGCGTGTCCTTGAGGCGCACGATGAGCTCGTCGTCGGAGAGCTCGCGGAGCTTGCTAGCCTTCAAAGAGACTGCCCTCCCTCGTCACGAACTTGCACTTGATGGGCAGCTTGTGCGCCGCCAGGCGCATCGCCTCGCGAGCCACCGGCTCGCTGACGCCGGCCAACTCGAACATGACCTTGCCCGGCTTGACCACTGCCACCCATGCCTCGGGCGAACCCTTGCCGCCGCCCATGCGGGTCTCGGCGGCCTTGCGGGTGACGGGCTTGTGCGGGAACACGTTGATCCACACCTTGCCGCCACGCTTGATGTAGCGCGTCATGGCGATACGGGCGGCTTCGATCTGACGGTTGGTGATCCAGCCGCGATCGACGGCCTTGAGGCCGTACTGACCGAACTCGACGGTCGTGCCGCCCTTGGCCTCGCCGGCCATACGGCCGCGCTGTTGTTTCCTGTGCTTGACTCTCTTCGGCAGGAGCATCTTCTACGTCCTCTCCCGTCAGCTCTCGGTGGTGGGCTCGGCCGGCTTGCCCTGCGCCGACTCCGGCTTGGGCTTGTCGGCGGGCTTCGGCGCAGCCGAACGATTCGGGGCCTGACGGCCCATCGGGGCCTTGGGGCCCACGGAGGGCCGGTCGCCGCGCTGGCCGCCACGGCCCTGTCCACCGGGACCGCGACCGGGACCGCCGGGGCCACGACCCGGGCCGCCGGGACCGCGACCGGGACCGCCGGGGCCACGTCCGGGACCGCCGGGACCACGTCCCGGGCCACCCGGGCCACGGCCGCCGGGGGCGCCGTCACGGCGCGGACGACGGTCACGGCCGCCGCGGTCGTCGCGGCGCTGCTCGTCGCGCTCGAGGCGCGCCTTGGCCTCGTCCATCGGGTACCCCTCAGGCAGGATCTCGCCCTTGTTGATCCAGACCTTGACGCCGATGCGGCCGAACGTGGTGCGCGCCTCGCGGAAGCCGTAGTCGATGTCCGCGCGGAGCGTGTGCAGGGGCACGCGGCCCTCGCTGTAGTGCTCGTTGCGGGCCATCTCGGCGCCGCCCAGGCGGCCGCCGCAGCGTACGCGCATGCCGGCGGCGCCGGAACGCATGGCGCTCGTGAGCGCCCGCTTCATGGCGCGGCGGAAGCTCACGCGGTTCTCGAGCTGCTCGGCGATGGACTGGGCCACCAGCACGGCGTCGAGCTCGGGGCGCTTGACCTCGATGATGTTGACCTGCACGTTCTTGCGGGTCATCGCGTGGATCTCCTTGCGGAGCGCGTCGACCTCGGAGCCGCTCTTGCCGATCACGATGCCGGGGCGGGCGGTGTGGATGTCGATGGTGATGTTGTTCTGGTCTTTACGGATGATGATTCGCGACAGACCGGCGTGGGAGAGCTTGCGCAGGATGTGCAGGCGGATACGCTCGTCCTCGGCCAGGAACTGCTTGAACTCCTTCTCCGTGTACCAGTGCGACTTCCAGTCGTGGATCACGCCGACGCGGAAGCCGCCGGGATGCACTTTCTGGCCCATTAGGAACGGCCCTCCCTTTGGTCGACGGCGACGGTGATGTGACTGCTGCGCTTGCGGATGCGGTTCACGCGGCCCATGGCCCGGAACTGCCACCGCTTGAGGGTAGGACCCTCGTCGACGCGCACTTCCTGGACGTACAGGTCGTCGGCGGAGAGGGCGTTGTTGTGCTCGGCGTTGGCCACTGCGGAGTTGAGCACCTCAGCGACGACGCGAGCGGAGTTGCGGTTGGCGAAGAACAGCACGCTGCGCGCCTCGGCCACGGACTTGCCGCGGATGAGGTCGGCCGCCTCGCGCGCCTTGCGCGGAGCGACTCGCACGTACTTTGCCGTTGCTTTGACTGCCATCCCTGCTTACCTTCTCGCCGAGCGGTCACCCTTGATGTGACCGCGGAACGTACGGGTGAGTGCGAACTCGCCCAGCTTGTGACCGACCATGGACTCGCTGACGAAGACGGGTACGTGCTTGCGCCCGTCGTGCACAGCGATGGTGTGACCGACCATGTCGGGGAAGATCGTCGAAGCCCGCGACCAGGTCTTGATCATCTTCTTCTGGCCGGCGGCGTTCATCTGCTCGATGCGCTTCAAGAGGCGCTCTTCGACGAACGGTCCCTTCTTTGCTGACCTGCTCAAAAGGTGCCTCCTGCCTTATCCACGCTTGCCGCGCTTGCGGCCGCGGATGATGAACTTGTCTGACGCCTTGTGGTTGGCGCGCGTGCGGTAGCCCAGCGTCGGCACGCCCCACGGAGTGACCGGGTGACGACCAGCCGTGGTCTTGCCCTCTCCGCCGCCGTGCGGGTGGTCGACCGGGTTCATGGCCGTGCCGCGGACTGTCGGGCGCACGCCGCGCCAGCGGGTGCGGCCGGCCTTGCCGCCGGAGAGGTTGGAGTGGTCGGAGTTGCCGAGCTCTCCCACCGTCGCACGGCAGGCGAGACGGATGCGGCGCAGCTCACCGGAGGGGAGACGGACGACGCCGTAGCCCCTTCTCCTTGGCCTGCAGCTGGGCGCTCGTGCCGGCGCTGCGGACCAGCTGGCCGCCACGGCCCGGCTGGAGCTCGATGTTGTGGATCGTGGTGCCGGACGGGATGTTCTCGAGCGGCAGCGCGTTGCCGGCCTTGATGTCGGCGCCGGCGCCGGACTCCACCGTGTCGCCCACCACGAGGTTCTTGGGCGCCAGGATGTAGCGCTTCTCGCCGTCCGCGTAGTGCAGGAGCGCGATGCGCGCCGAGCGGTTGGGGTCGTACTCGATGTGCGCGACCTTGGCCGGCACGCCGTCCTTGTCCCGCTTGAAGTCGATGATGCGATAGCGCCGCTTGTGGCCGCCGCCCTTGTGACGCGTGGTGATGCGCCCGTAGCTGTTGCGGCCGCCGTTCTTCTTGAGCGGCGCGACCAGCGAGCGCTCGGGCTCACTGCGCGTGACGTCCTCGAACGTGTCGACCGTCATGAACCGGCGGCCGGGCGAGGTCGGCTTGAATCTCTTGATGCCCATTACCTGCCCTCGAAGAATTCGATCTTGTCGCCGGGCGCGAGCTGCACGACGGCCTTCTTCCACGCCGAGGTGCGGCCCTTGCTCAGACCGCGACGCTTCGGCTTGGGACGGATGTTCGCGGTGCTGACGCCCACGACGGTCACGTTGAACAGCTGATGGATCGCCTGGGCGATCATCGTCTTGTGCGCGTCGGGGTGCACCTCGAAGGTGTACCGGCTGTGGTCGATCTGCGCGTAGCTCTTCTCGCTGATGATCGGCCGGATGATGATCTTCTCTGCTTCAACCATGGTCACGCCTCGTTCAGGGCGGCGAACGCCTTCTCGGTGAGGACCAGCGAGCGGGCGCGCAGCACCTGCTCGGTGGACAGGGCGGCCACCTCCGACGCCTCGGCGTACGGGAGGTTGCGGACCGACTTGAGCAGCACGGGCTCGTCGTGCGTGACGACGAGGACCGGCGCGGCGCAGTCGAGGTTCACGAGGAACTCCTCCATGGCGCGCGTGCTCGGCTCGGTCAGGTCGAGGCCGGCGGCCACGAACACGCGGCCGTGAGCGGCCCGCTCGCTCAGCGCCATGGAGAGCGCCTTGCGCATGACCTTCTTGTTGATCTTGATCTCGAAGCTGCGCGGACGCGGACCGAAGACCGTGCCGCCGCCCGTGCGCACCGGCGACTTGACGCTGCCGGCGCGGGCGCGGCCCGTGCCCTTCTGGCGGAACAGCTTCGCGGTAGAGCCGCTGATCTCGCCGCGGGTCTTCGTGGACGCCGTGCCCGAGCGGCGCGCGGCCTGCTCGGCGCGCACGACCAGGTGGAGCGTGTTGACGTCGGCGGCGACGGCGAAGCGGCCGTCGGCCAGCTTGCGCGTCTCGACTTCCTTGCCCGAGGCGTCGATCACCGTGGCCACGCCGGCGGCGCCCTTACGGGCCTCGGCCGCGACCTTGCTGACGGTGGCGGGCTTGGGCGGACGCTCCGCCTTGGGCTCCTCCGCCACAGGCTGCTTGACGGCCTTCTTGGCGGCCGGCTTCTTGGCGGCCTTCTCGGCTTTGGCCGGGGCGGCCTTCTTCGCGGCCGGCTTCTTGGCGGCCGGCTTCTTCTCGTCGGCGGCCTCGGCTTTGGCGGCTGCCTTCTTGGCGGCCGGCTTCCTGGCCGGGGTCTTGGCCTCGGTCGTTGCCTCGCCGGCCTCGCCCTCGGCCGCCTTCGCGGCCTTCTTGGCGGCGGGCTTCCGGGCGGCCGGCTTCTTCTCGTCGGCGGCCTCGGCCGCGGCGGTGTCCGCCTTGGCCTCTGTCGGTTCCACGGTCTCGGCCCCGGTCTTCTCGGGCTCGGCCGCGGCCTCGACGTCGGGAGTGTTCTTGATCTCGTCGGCGCTCACGACTACCTACCCTTTATGACGACGACGGAGTTCTTGGCGCCCGGCACGGAGCCCTTGATCAGCAGGAGGTTGTTCTCCACGTCCCTGCGGACGATCTTGAGACCCTGCTGCGTCACGCGCTGATCGCCCATGTGGCCGCTCATGCGCATGCCCTTGAACACGCGCGCGGGATACGCGCTCGCGCCGATGGACCCTGGAGCCCTCACGTTGTGCGAACCGTGCGTCTCCGGGCCGCGGCCGAAGTTGTGCCGCTTGATGGTGCCCTGGAACCCCTTGCCCTTGCTCACGCCGGTAGCGGTGACGGCCTGGCCGTCCTCGAACGCCTCCACGGTGACGGTGTCGCCGACCTTGAGGTCGCCGACGCCGTCGAACTCGACGAGGTGCCGCATGCCGTGCTTGAGGCCCGCCTTCTTGAGGTGGCCGAGCTCGGGCTTGCTGATGTGCTTGTCCTTGCACTCCTCGAACGCGAGCTGCACGGCCTCGTAGCCGTCGTTGTCGAGAGTGCGTACCTGGGTGACGGGGCACGGGCCGGCCTGGACCACGGTGACGGCGATCACGTTGCCGTCGTCGTCGAACAGCTGGGTCATGCCCATCTTTTTGCCGATGATGCCAGTCATAGCTCTACAGCTTGATCTCGATGTGGACACCGGCCGGCAGATCGAGACGCATCAGCTGGTCGACGGTCTTGGGCGTCGGCTGATGGATGTCGATGAGCCTCTTGTGGGTGCGGATCTCGAAGTGCTCGCGCGAGTCCTTGTCCTTGAACGGACTCTTGATGACGCAATACACGTTCTTCTCCGTGGGGAGCGGCACTGGGCCGGAGATGGTCGCGCCGCTGCGCTGCGCGGTTTCCACGATGGACTGCGCGCTACGCTCGATCAGCTCGTGATCGTAAGACTTCAACCGTATGCGGATCTTCTGCTGTGCCACTCTCGCCTTCTCTGTGTCCTGTTCACGCGGCCGGGCGTGTCGCGCACGCGAGCGTGCGGAACGCACGCCCGGCCCGATCTGGTCCTTCGTCCTACTCGATGATGCTGGTGATGGCGCCGGCGCCCACGGTGCGGCCGCCCTCGCGGATGGCGAACCGGAGGCCTTCGTCCATGGCGATCGGCGTGATGAGCTTGACTTCCATCACGGTGTTGTCGCCCGGCATGACCATCTCGACGCCCTCTTCGAGGGTGATGACGCCGGTCACGTCGGTCGTGCGGAAGTAGAACTGCGGGCGGTAGCCGTTGAAGAACGGAGTGTGACGGCCACCCTCGTCCTTGGAGAGGACGTAGACCTGGGTGAGGAAGTGCGTGTGCCCGGTGATGCTGCCCGGCTTGGAGCAGACCATGCCGCGCTCGACCTCTTCGCGCTTGATGCCGCGGAGGAGCAGGCCGATGTTGTCGCCGGCGCGACCCTCGTCGAGCAGCTTGCGGAACATCTCGACGCCGGTCACGGTGGTCTTCATCGGCTTGTCGCGCATGCCGACGATCTCGACCTCCTCGCCCACCTTGACGATACCGCGCTCCACACGACCGGTGGCGACGGTGCCGCGGCCGGTGATGGTGAACACGTCCTCGACGGGCATGAGGAAGGGCTTGTCGATGTCACGCTCAGGCTCCGGCAGGTACTCGTCGAGCGCGTTGGTGAGCTCGATGATGCTGCCGCACCACTCGCACTCCGGCTTGCCGCAGCCGCACTCGAGCGCCTTGAGGGCCGAGCCCTTGATGACCGGCAGGTCGTCGCCCGGGAACTCGTACTCGCTGAGGAGCTCGCGGACCTCCATCTCGACCAGCTCGATGAGCTCGGGGTCGTCGACGAGGTCGGTCTTGTTCATGTACACGATGATGTTCGGCACGTTGACCTGATGGGCGAGCAGGATGTGCTCACGCGTCTGCGGCATCGGGCCGTCGTCGGCGCCCACGACCAGGATGGCGGCGTCCATCTGGGCCGCGCCCGTGATCATGTTCTTGATGTAGTCGGCGTGGCCCGGGCAGTCGACATGGGCGTAGTGGCGCTTGTCGGTCTCGTACTCGACGTGAGCGGTCGCGATGGTGATGCCGCGCTCGCGCTCTTCCGGCGCCTTGTCGATCATGTCGAACGCGGTGAACTCGGTATTGCCACCGCGATTGTGCAGCACGAGCGTGATCGCAGCAGTGAGGGTGGTCTTGCCATGGTCGACGTGACCGATGGTGCCCACGTTCATGTGCGGCTTGCTGCGGTCAAACTTCTGCTTGGCCATCTTTGCTACTCCTTTTTCCCAATCCCGGAGGTAGAGGTCACACAAAAAGCGGTGCGGCAGCCTGCCGCACCAAAGGTCGGCAGTATACACCGACCGGCTGTACTGGGGCAAACGTGACGGCGTTCTGCGCCGCCGTCATCCGCGCACCTTGGCGACGATCTCCTGGGCGATACCGGCCGGCACTTCGGCGTAGTGCTTGAACTGCATGGTGTAGGTGGCGCGGCCCTGCGTCGCCGAACGGAGGTCGGTCGCGTACCCGAACATGGTGGAAAGCGGCACGGTGGCATTGATGACCTGCGCGTTGCCGCGCGGCTCCATGCCGTCGATGTGACCGCGCCGCGAGCTGATGTCGCCCATCACGTCGCCCATGAAGTCGGCCGGCGTGACGACCTCGACGGCCATCATGGGCTCGAGCAGCGCCGGCTTTGCCTTCTGCGCGGCGTTCTTGAACGCCAGCGAGCCGGCGATCTTGAACGCCATGTCCGACGAGTCGACGTCGTGGTAGCTGCCGTCGATGAGCGCGACCTTGATGTCGACCATGGGGTAGCCGGCGAGGACGCCGGTGCTCATGGCCTCCTGGATGCCGTCGTCCACGGACGGGATGTAGTCGCGCGGGATGGTGCCGCCGACGATGCGGCTCTCGAACTCGTAGCCGCCGCCCGGCTCGTTGGGCAGCATCTCGATGACCACGTGGCCGTACTGGCCGCGGCCGCCGGTCTGGCGGACGAACCTGCCTTCGACCTTGTGGACCGCCTGCGTGACCGTCTCGCGGTAGGCGACCTGCGGCTTGCCGACGTTGGCGTCGACGCCGAACTCGCGCACCAGGCGGTCGACGATGATCTCGAGGTGCAGCTCGCCCATGCCCTGCGATGATCGTCTGGCCCGTCTCCTCGTCGGTGAAGACGCGGAACGTGGGGTCCTCCTCGGCCAGGCGCTGCAGCGAGTTGCCGAGCTTCTCCTCGTCGGCCTTGGTCTTGGGCTCGATGGCGACCATGATGACGGGCTCGGGGAACTCCATGGACTCGAGGATGACCGGCTTGGACTGGTCGCAGAGCGTGTCGCCGGTGCCGGTGACCTTCAGCCCGACCGCGGCCGCGAGCTCGCCGGCGTAGATCTCGTCGCGGTCCTCGCGGTGGTTGGCGTGCATCTGCAGGATGCGGCTGATGCGCTCGCGCTTGTCCTTGCTCGAGTTGAACACGTAGGAGCCCGCCTTGAGGGTGCCCGAGTAGACGCGGAAGTACGTCAGCTTGCCCACGTACGGGTCGACGGCGACCTTGAAGGCCAGGGCCGAGAAGGGGGCGTCGTCGGCGGTCTGCCGGGTGACCTCTTCCCCGTTGGGCTTGATGCCCGTCACGGCGGGGACGTCGATCGGAGACGGCAGGAAGTCGACGATGGCGTCCATGAGCGGCTGCACGCCCTTGTTCTTGAAGGCGGAGCCGCACATCACGGGCGTGATGCTGATGTCGAGCGTGGCCTGGCGGATGACCTCACGCAGGTGCTCGGGAGTGATCTCCTGGCCCTCGAGGTAGGCCTCGAGGAGGTGGTCGTCGTGGTCGGCGACGGCCTCGACGAGCTTGAGGCGGTACTCGTCGGCGACTTCCCTGTGGTCGTCCGGGATGTCGGTGATCTCGTAGTCGGTGCCCAGCTCGTCGAGGTAGATGATCGCGTTCATCTCGATGAGGTCGATGATGCCGCGGAACTCGGCCTCGCGGCCGATGGGGATCTGCAGCGCCACGGGGTTGGCCCCCAGGCGGTCGACCATCATCTCGAGGCCGCGGAAGAAGTCGGCGCCGATGCGGTCCATCTTGTTGACGAAGGCGATGCGCGGGATGCCGTACTTGTCCGCCTGACGCCACACGGTCTCCGACTGCGGCTCGACGCCGCCCACAGAGCAGAACAGCGCGATGGCTCCGTCGAGCACACGCAGGCTCCGCTCGACCTCCATGGTGAAGTCCACGTGCCCGGGCGTGTCGATGATGTTGATCTGCGTGTCGCGCCAGGAGACGGTGGTGGCGGCCGAGGTGATGGTGATGCCCCGCTCCTGCTCCTGCGCCATCCAGTCCATCACGGCCGCGCCCTCGTGCACCTCGCCGATCTTGTGCGTCTTGCCCGTGTAGTACAGGATGCGCTCGGTCGTGGTGGTCTTGCCGGCGTCGATGTGCGCCATGATCCCGATGTTGCGGGTCTTGTCGAGTGAGAACTGCCTCATGCTCTGTATCGAGTTCCTTCCATGCGAAAAGCCGCCACAGGCGAGCTTTCGAGCGGGGCGGCGAAGTGGCACCGCTCAGAGCCCCTCACCGACGAAGGTCAGTGAGGGGCCCTCGGCGGATTACCAGCGATAGTGCGCGAAGGCCTTGTTGGCCTGCGCCATGCGGAAGATGTCGTCCTTCTTCTTGAACGCGCCACCCTGACCGGCCAGGGCGTCGAGCATCTCGGCGGCCAGGCGCTCGGCCATGACCTTCTCACGACGGTCGCGGGAGAAGCTCACGAGCCAGCGGATGGCGAGTGTGCGGGCGCGGCGGCCGGGCACCTCGACGGGCACCTGGTAGGTGGCGCCGCCGACGCGCCGGCTGCGTACCTCGAGGTGCGGCGTGAGCGCCTGGATGGCGTCCTGCAGCACCTCGACCGGGTCGCGGCCGGTCTTCTCGCGCACGATCTCGAGCGCGCCGTAGACGATCTGCTCGGCCGTGCTCTTCTTGCCGTCGAGCAGGACCTTGTTGATGACCTGCGTGACGAGCTTGCTGTTGTACACGGGATCCGGGAGGACTTCCCGGCGCGTGATGGTGCCTCTGCGCGGCATGCTCTACCTCACCCCTTCGCCTTGGAACCGTAGCGCGAACGCGCCTTCTTGCGGTCGGCTACGCCCGAGGCGTCGAGTGAACCGCGGATGACCTTGTAACGGACGCCCGGCAGGTCCTTGACGCGGCCACCGCGCACGAGCACCACGGAGTGCTCCTGCAGGTTGTGGCCGATGCCGGGGATGTAGGTCGTGACCTCCATGCCGTTGACCAGCCGCACGCGGGCGACCTTGCGCAGGGCGGAGTTCGGCTTCTTGGGCGTCACGGTGTAGACGCGCGTGCATACGCCGCGCTTCTGGGGTGAGCCCTTGAGCGCCGGGGTCTTCGAACGCTTGGACTTGCTCTCACGCCCCTTGCGGACGAGCTGGCTGATGGTTGTCATCTGACCTCTCTGGGATCTCTCGTGTCTGCCGCTGAGGACAACGGCCATGTAGTCTAGCGAAACGGGGCTGCGGCCGCAAGCAGTGCGCGCCGGCGGCCGCAGCCCCGTGCTCTTCAGGTCCGCTGGCCGGTCAATCGACCTGACCGTCGAAGCCGTCACCGTCGCCGAAGCTCCAGGCCGGGTCGCCGGTCATGAGCCGGTCGGCCTCTGCCAGCGCCTCCGCCTGCCCGGCGGGGTGGATGTCCACGCCGCGGTAGCGGCGCAGGCCCGTGCCGGCGGGGATGAGCTTGCCGATGATGATGTTCTCCTTGAGACCGGCGAGGTTGTCGACCTTGCCCTCGATGGCCGCGTCGGTGAGCACCTTGGTGGTCTCCTGGAAGGAGGCCGCGCTGAGGAAGCTCTCCGTCGCCAGCGAGGCCTTGGTGATGCCGAGGATGATCTCCTCGGCCTCCGCCGCCTCGCCGCCTTCGCTCACGATGCGCTCGTTCTCCGCCGTGATCTGGTAGCGGTCGACGAGCTGGCCCGGCAGGAAGGTGGTGTCGCCGGCGGTGATCACCCGCACCTTGCGCATCATGCGGCGCACGATGAGCTCGATGTGCTTGTCGTTGATCTCCACGCCCTGGGAGCGGTACACCTCCTGGACCTCGTCCACGAGATACTTCTCGGTGGCGGTGGCGCCGGCGTGCTTGAGCACCTCGGCCGGGTACAGCGAGCCGGGCGAGAGCTGCGTGCCCTCCTCGACCCAGTCCCCGTCCTCGACGAGCACGTGCGTGCGCCGCGCGGCGAACGCGTACTCCTTGGCGGCGCCGTCGTCCGGCGTGATGGTGACCTTGCAGCCGCGGTCCGTGTCCTCGATGGCCACACGGCCGGCGACCTCGGCGAGCTTGGCGACGCCCTTCGGCTTGCGCGCCTCGAAGAGCTCGACGACGCGCGGGAGGCCGTGGGTGATGTCCGCGCCGGCGATGCCGCCGGTGTGGAACGTGCGCATGGTGAGCTGCGTGCCCGGCTCGCCGATGGACTGGGCCGCCACGTGACCGACGGCGTCGCCGATCTCCGCGGGGGCGTTGTTGGCGAGGGCGTAGCCGTAGCACTTCTGGCACACGCCGATCTCGGCGTCGCACTTGAGCACGCTGCGGACCGGCACCTTGGGGTCGGTGGCGGAGCTGCGGGCCAGCACGTCCAGGATCTGCTCACGCGCCGCGACGTCGATGTGCGTGTCGCGCTCGAACACGATCTCACCGGTGCCCTCCTCGACGATGGCGTCACCGAGGTGCCGCCCGAGGAGGTTCTCGTTGGGCTCGTGCGTCCAGACCGCGATGTTGGCGGCGGCCGCCTTGCCCTTCTTGACCTTGACCTTGGCGTTGGGCAGCGCAGAGTAGACCTCGCGGAGGAGGCCGATCTGCGCCGGGCCGATCTTCTCGCCCTTCTTGAGGACGACACGGTCGCTGCGCGGCCGCCTGACGTCCTCGGCGAGCACCGCGCCCTCGAGCTCGGGGTTCTCCTCGCGGCGCCGCGACCACGGCGACATGGGCACCCATTCCTTGGTGCCGCAGTCGATGTCGCTGACGGTGACGTCCTGGCACACGTCCACCAGACGGCGGGTGAGGTACCCGGAGTCGGCGGTGCGCAGGGCGGTGTCGGCGAGGCCCTTGCGGGCGCCGTGGGTGGAGATGAAGAACTCGAGCACGGAGAGGCCCTCGATGAAGCTCGACTTCACCGGCTGCTCGACGATCTCGCCCTTCGGGTTGGCCATCTGGCCGCGCCAACCGGCGAGCTGGCGGATCTGCTTGATGTCGCCGCGGGCGCCGGAGGTGGCCATCATGTAGATCGGGTTGAGCGGGTTGAAGTTGGCGCGGGTGGCCGCGGTGATCTGGACATCGGCTTCGCGCCAGATCTCCTGCACCTTGCCACGCCGCTCCTCCTCCGAGAGGAAGCCGTTGTTGTACTCCTCGCGGAGTTGGTCGACCATGGCCTCGTGCGTAGCCAGGATCTGGGCCTTCTCCTTGGCGGGCACCACGACGTCGTTCTTGGACACGGTGACCGCGGCGCGGGTGGCGAAGTGGAAGCCGACCTCCTTGAACACGTCGAGGATGCGGGCGACCTTGTTGGCGCCGTACAGGGCGACCAGCTTGTTGATGAAGCTGGCGAGGCCCTTCTTGGTCATCGTGTAGTTGATGAAGGTGTAGTCGCCGGCGTAGCCCTCGCCGAGCACCTCACGAAGGCCTTCTTCGACCTCCATGTTGAACAGCGCCCGGCCGACGGTGGTGACGACGCGGTCGCCGGTGGGCAGGCGGAGCAGGATGGGGCTGCGCGTGAACTGCGCGATGCCCTCCTCCCGCTTGGTCGGCACCTCACGCTGGTCGAGGATGCGCTGCTCCCAGGCGCGCTGGACCTCTTCGTAGCCGCTGTACGCGTGCAGTTCCTTGCCGAAGTGGTCCGGCTGTGCCTCGCTCAGGTCGTCGTCGGCGTGGTACGTCAGGTAGTACACGCCGATGACCATGTCCTGGCTGGGCACGGCGATGGGCTTGCCGTGCGCCGGCGAGAGGATGTTGTTGGTGCTGAGCATGAGCACGCGGGCCTCGGCCTGCGCCTCCCAGCTCAGGGGCAGGTGGACGGCCATCTGGTCGCCGTCGAAGTCGGCGTTGAACGCCGCGCAGACGAGCGGGTGGATCTGGATGGCCTTGCCCTCGACGAGCAGGGGCTCGAACGCCTGGATGCCGAGCCGGTGCAGGGTGGGCGCCCGGTTGAGCATCACCGGGTGCTCGGTGATGACCTCCTCCAGGATGTCCCAGACCTCGGGCACCATGGACTCGACCATCTTCTTGGCCGCCTTGATGTTCTGGACCATCTTGCGGCCCACGAGGCGGCTCATGATGAAGGGCTTGAAGAGCTCGAGCGCCATCATCTTGGGGAGGCCGCACTGGTGCATCTTGAGGTGCGGCCCGGCCACGATCACCGAGCGGCCGGAGTAGTCCACGCGCTTGCCCAGCAGGTTCTGGCGGAACCGGCCCTGCTTGCCCTTGAGCATGTCGCTCAGCGACTTGAGCGGGCGGTTGCCGGGGCCCGTGACGGCGCGGCCGCGGCGGCCGTTGTCGAACAGCGCGTCGACGGCCTCCTGAAGCATGCGCTTCTCGTTGTTCACGATGATGTCCGGCGCCTGCAGGTCGAGCAGCCGCTTGAGGCGGTTGTTGCGGTTGATGACGCGGCGGTAGAGGTCGTTGAGGTCGCTGGTCGCGAACCGGCCGCCGTCGAGCTGCACCATCGGGCGGAGCTCGGGCGGGATGACCGGGATGACGTCCAGGACCATCCACTCGGGGTGGTTGCCGCTGCGCTGGAAGGCCGAGACGACCTTGAGGCGCTTGACGGCGCGGGCCTGGCGCTGCCCCTTGGCCGTGCGGATGGTCTCGCGCAGCTCGATGGCCTCGGCGTCGAGGTCGACGCGCTTGAGGAGCTCGCGGACCGCCTCGGCGCCGGTGCCGCCGGTGAAGTACACGCCGAAGCTCTCCGCCTCGTAGCCGGACTCGCGCCCGAACATGCGCTCCATCTGCTGGTACAGGGCCTCGTCGCCGATGACCTCACGCGGGGCGATCGTCTTGAACTGGTCCCACGCCTTGTCGATCTGCTCCTTGGCGTGCTCCATGTTCTTGAAGCCGCGGTCGATGTAGTCGTCGCGCAGCTTGTCGACCTTGGTGCGCTGGAGCTTGAGCTCGTCCGGTCCGAGGGCGGCGGCGTTGACCGCGACCCGGCGGTAGGACTCGAAGATATCGAAGTAGTTGAAGTAGCCGAACTCGTCCTCGGGGTCGCTGTCGATGTGGAAGGCGTCCGCGTCGCGGGCGCCGTCGAGGATCTCGACGACCTCGTCGTGCATGGCTTCGATGGCGGTGCGGCGCGCCTCGCCGTAGAGGTCGTAGCGCGCCTTGATCTCGTCGATCTTCTCCTGGAGCATCAGCAGGTCGTTGTCCCTGCGCTCCGCATCCACCGAGATGACGACGTAGCTGCCGCCGAAGTAGAGGACCTTCTCCAGCTCCTTGGGGGCGATGTCGAGCAGGTAGCCCATGCGCGACGGCACGCCCTTGAAGAACCAGATGTGGCTGACCGGCGCGGCGAGCCGGATGTGACCCATGCGCTCACGACGCACCTTGGCGCGAGTGACCTCGACGCCGCAGCGCTCGCAGATGATGCCCTTGTAGCGCACGCGCTTGTACTTGCCGCAGTAGCACTCCCAGTCCTTGGTGGGACCGAAGATGCGCTCACAGAACAGACCGTCACGCTCGGGCTTGAGCGTGCGGTAGTTGATCGTCTCGGGCTTGGTGACCTCGCCCTTGGACCACGTCTCGATCTGCTTGGGCGATGCCAGCCCGATCCGGATCGAGTCGAAGTTGTTGATGTCGATCACTATTGCTCCCTCTGCCTAGGCGGGGTCAGTCTTCGTCGGTGTCGGCGTCGTCGGACTCGAGGTCCGCCGCGTCGAGTTCGAGGATGTCGTCGAGGTCCGGGGTCGCGTCGCCATCCGTGGCGAACACCTCGGCCTCACGGGTCAGCGACGCGGCCACGTCCAGGAGATCCTGGGCGGCCGCGGCGGAGTCGTCCTCTTCCGCGGCCGGCTCGCCGTCGCCCTCGTCGGCCGGCGCCGTGCCGGCGCCGATGACGTCCTGCAGGGCCGACGAAGCCACGCCGGCCTGCTCGAGCTCGCCGGCCTCGGCCTGCTGACGGCGCAGGCCGGCGCTGAGGTCGATGCCGAGCTCTTCGGCGGCGCGGAGGAGATCGTCGTCCTCCTCGCGGACCTCGAGCACGTCGCCCTCCACGCTCTGGACGCTCATGTCGAGAGCCAGGCTCTGGATCTCCTTCATGAGCACCTTGAAGGACTCGGGGATGTTGGGCTTGGCGATGTTCTCACCCTTGACGATCGCCTCGTAGGCCTTGACCCGGCCCACGGTGTCGTCCGACTTGATGGTGAGCATCTCCTGGAGGACGTAGGCGGCGCCGTACGCCTCGAGCGCCCAGACCTCCATCTCGCCGAAGCGCTGGCCGCCGAACTGGGCCTTGCCGCCCAGGGGCTGCTGCGTGACGAGCGAGTACGGGCCGGTGCTGCGCGCGTGGATCTTGTCGTCCACGAGGTGCAGCAGCTTGAGGATGTACATGTAGCCGATGGTGACCTTGTTGTCGAAGCGCTCGCCGGTGCGGCCGTCGTACAGCCACACCTTGCCGGAGCACTGGCGCCCGGCGGGCTGGGAGCGGTCGACCTTGAACTCGACCGGGTTGTCCGGGGTCTCCTCGCTGCTGCGGATGAGCAGCTCGTCGATCTCGGCGATGGTGGCGCCGTCGAACACCGGCGAGGCCAGACGGGCGGGCAGGTTGCCGGGGTCGGCGCCCTCCACGGCCGTGTACCCGGCGTGCGCGGCCCAGCCGAGGTGCGTCTCGAGCACCTGGCCGATGTTCATGCGGGACGGGACGCCCAGCGGGTTGAGGATGATCTCGACCGGGGTGCCGTCCTCGAGGTGCGGCATGTCCTCCTCGGGGACGATCTTGGAGATGACGCCCTTGTTGCCGTGCCGGCCGGCGAGCTTGTCGCCCTCGGCGATCTTGCGCTTCTTGGCGACGTACACGCGCACGAGCTCGTTGACGCTCGGCGGCAGTTCGTCGTTGTTCTCGCGCGAGAAGATCTTGACGTCGATGACCTTGCCGCCCTCGCCGTGCGGCACCTTGAGGCTGGTGTCGCGCACCTCGCGCGCCTTCTCCTTGAAGATGGCGCGGATGAGCTTCTCCTCGGCGGTGAGCTCGGTCTCGCCCTTCGGGGTGACCTTGCCGACCAGGAGGTCGCCCGAGTTGACCTCGGCGCCGATGCGCACGATCCCGCGCTCGTCGAGGTCCTTGAGCGACTCCTCGGAGCGGTTGGGGATGTCGCGCGTGATCTCCTCGTCGCCGAGCTTGGTGGTGCGCGCGTCGACCTCGTACTCCTCGATGTGGATCGAGGAGAGGAGGTCGTTCTTCACGACCTTCTCGCTGAGGATGATGGCGTCCTCGAAGTTGAAGCCCTCCCAGCTCATGAACCCGACCAGGAGGTTGCGGCCGAGCGCCAGCTCTCCGCTGTCCGTGGAGGACCCGTCGGCCAGCACGGCGCCGTCCTCCACCTTGTCGCCCGGGAACACGATGGGCTTCTGGTGGATGAGGGTGCCCTGGTTGGACCGCATGAACTTGACGAGGTCGTAGGTGTCGACCTCGCCCTTGCCGGCGTCGATCTCGATGTGGTCGGCGTCGACGTAGGCGACCTTGCCGCCGCGCTCGGCGACGACCACGTCGCCGGTGTCCACGGCGGCGCGGTACTCCATGCCGGTGCCGACGAACGGCGCCTCGGCGTGGAGCAGCGGCACGGCCTGACGCTGCATGTTCGAGCCCATCAGGGCGCGGTTCGCGTCGTCGTGCTCGAGGAACGGGATGAGGGCCGTGGCCACCGACACCAGCTGGGTGGGGCTCACGTCCATGTAGTCGATGTCGGCCGGCGGGACCTGGACGATGTCGGCGCCGGCGCGGGTGCGCGCGAGGACCAGGTCTTCCTGGAACTTGCCGCTCTTGGGGTCGAACGCCGCGTTGGCCTGGGCGATGGTGACGTAGCGGATCTCGCCGGTCTTGGGGTCGACGATCTCCTGCTCCTCCTCGGAGGCGTCCAGGTAGACGATCTCGTCGGTCACCTTGCCCTTGACGACCTTGCGGAACGGGGCGCGGATGAAGCCGAACTCGTCCACGGTCGCCATGGAGGCCAGCGAGCCGATGAGGCCGATGTTCGGGCCTTCAGGAGTCTCGATGGGGCACATGCGCCCGTAGTGGGTCGGGTGGACGTCGCGCACCTCGATGGGCGCGCGCTCGCGTGTGAGGCCGCCCGCGCCCAGCGCGCTCAGACGGCGCCGGTGCGTGAGACCCGAGAGCGAGTTGGTCTGGTCCATGAACTGCGAGAGCTGCGAGGAGCCGAAGAACTCCTTGAGCGCGGCGACCACCGGACGGATGTTGACCAGCGTGGCGGGCACGATGGTGTCGGGATCCTCGGTGGTGAGGCGCTCGCGGATCACGCGCTCCATGCGCGCGAGACCGATGCGGAACGCGTCCTGCACCAGCTCGCCGACGGTACGCAGACGGCGGTTGCCGAAGTGCTCGTACTCGTCGATCTCGTGAGCGATCTCTTCGCGGCGCGTGGCCAGGAACTGGCCGGCCTCGGCCGCGTAGTCCTTGGCGTCTTCCGGCACGCCGAGCTTGCCCGGCAGGGAGATGAGCCGCTTGATGAGCTCGATGATGTCTTCGTTGACGAGCACGCGCGTGTCCCCGTCCGGCCGGTTCTCCGGCTTGACGTGGTTGTGCAGCCGCACGTTGAGCTTGTGCCGGCCCACGCGGGAGAGGTCGTAGCGCTTGGGGTCGAAGAAGAGGCCCTTGAGCATCGCCGTGGCGCCGTCCAGGGTCGGCGGCTCGCCGGGGCGCTGCTTGCGGAAGAGCTCGACCAGCGCCTCATCCTGTGAGGACGTGGTGTCGCGCTCCAGCGTGTTGCGGATGTAGACCGAGTCGTCGAACAGGGCGAGGAGCTCGTCGTTGGCGCCGTAGCCCATGGCGCGAAGAAGCACGCTGACCGGGAACTTGCGCTTGCGGTCGATGCGGACGTTGACGACGCCCTTCTTGTCGATCTCGAGCTCGAGCCACGAGCCGCGCTGGGGCATGAGGTTCGCGACCAGGACCTGCTTCTCGCGCTCGGCCTGCTTGGGCTCCATGATGTAGGCGCCCGGTGAGCGCACCAGCTGCGTGACGACCACGCGCTCGGTGCCGTGGATGATGAAGGTGCCGCGGTCGGTCATCATGGGGAAGTCGCCCATGAACACCGACTGCTCGCGGATCTCGCCCGTCTCCTCGTTGATGAAGGCGACCTTCATCGTGAGAGGAGCGGAGAACGTCATGTCCTTGTTGCGGCACTCGGCCAGCGACTTGGACGGTTCACCGAACTGGTGCTCGCCGAACTGGACGAGCAGCTTCTCGGAGTAGTCCTTGATGGGGTTGATGTCGGCGATGGTCTCGGCGAGGCCGTCGCTGAGGAACCACTCCCACGACTTCTTCTGGATGTCGATGAGGTTGGGGAGCGGAAGCGGCTGGTCCAGCTTCGCGAACGACGTACGCGCGCGATGGGCCTGGGGCTCGTTCAAGCGAGTCTCCTCCGTCTACACGGTGAACGGGGAAAAAGAGCACACCACACCAGAGGAAACGAGGTATGGCCGCGGGTAACGCACGGCCGAAAAATCTACCACAACACCGAGCACAATGCAACAGGAGGTTCTTCGGCCGCCCTCCATGGTTCCCCGCGCGCGAGGCGTCAAACGCGAACGGGAGCGAAAGAGGGCCGGCATACGGAAGGGCCGGGGCGCCTCGCGGCGCCCCGGCCCTTCCGGGTCTCACTGGAAGTGGAAGCGCTCTACTTGATCTCGACGCTCGCGCCGGCGTCCTCGAGCTGCTTCTTGGCTTCCTCGGCCTCGTCCTTGGTGACGCCTTCCTTGATGGCGCTCGGCACGCCCTCGACCACGTCCTTGGCCTCCTTGAGGCCGAGGCCGGTGAGCGCACGGACGACCTTGATGACCTGGATCTTCTGGTCGCCGAAAGCGGTGAGCATGACGTCGAACGCCGTCTGCTCCTCGGCCGGGGCGGCGGTGTCGGCGCCGGCGGCCGGAGCGGCGGCCATGGCGACCGGGGCGGCCGCGCTGACGCCGAACTCTTCCTCGAGCGCCTTGACCATCTCGCTCAGCTCGAGCACGGTCATGCCCTTGATGGCCTCGATCATCTGGTCCTTGGTAAGTTCTGCCATTTCTCGGTTCACCTCACGTGGGGCTTGAAAGCCTTGCTGGACAGGGTGGTGCGGCGGCGGCTCACGCCTCGCCGGCGGCGGCGCGCTGCTGCGCCA
Organism: uncultured Actinomycetes bacterium; assembly: GCA_963764225.1. Taxonomy (GTDB): domain Bacteria; phylum Actinomycetota; class Thermoleophilia; order UBA2241; family UBA2241; genus CAIXSE01. The sequence goes on along the minus strand of CAVXRL010000007.1, from coordinate 149,694 downwards.
CCTGATCGAGGGCACGGACGAATCCGCTGATCGTGCCCTGGAGGACGGTGACCAGGCCGGTCATGGGGGCGGCCATGGTGCCGACCAGCTGCGCGACCAGGACGTCGCGCGGCGGCAGGCCGGCGATGGCCTTGACGGCGTCCGCGTCGATGGGGCTCGCGTCGAGCAGGCCGCCGCGCACCGCGAGTTGCGGGTGCGTCTTGGCGAAGTCCGACAGAGCTTTGGCGGCGGCGACGAGGTCGTCGCCGCAGAAGGTGACCGCGGTGGGGCCGCTCAGCAGCTCCTTGACCGACTCGCGGCCGGACTTGTCGGCGGCGATGCCGCCCAGCGTGTTCTTGACGATCTTGAAGCGCGCGCCGCTCTGGCGCAGCTTGCCGCGGAGCTCGGCGAGCTCCGCCACCGTGAGGCCGCGGTAGTCGCTGACGAACACGTTCTCCGTGTCCGTGAGCAACTGGGTCACCTCGGCGATCACAGCGTCTTTTTCGTTTCTCAGCATCTCGACCTCGCAGTCGCAACAAAAAACCCGCTCCCGAAGCGGAAGCGGGCGCGGGCACACGGCCTGGCACACGTTCTCGCCTCGGGTGGCGGACCCGTATGGATCCCTTCAGCTCCCGGAGGAGCACCGACCGTCATCGGCCGCGGCGCACGCGGCGCCGCGAAGCGGCAGTATAGAACAGCGAGAGGGCGCCGGCAACTGCCGCGGCGGTGCACCTAGGCGCCCGCACCGCTACGCCGGCACTCGGCGCCCCCGAGATCCTCAGCCTCCATCAGGTCCCGCACGCGCGCCGGGTCGAGCTCGATGCTCGGGCTCATGGTGGCCGCGATGTTGACGCTCTTGATGTACTTGCCCTTGGCGGCCGCCGGCTTGGCGCGGATGATCTCGTCCAGCACGGAGCCGTAGTTCTCCACCAGCATCTCCTCGGTGAACGACTTCTTGCCGATGCTGAGGTGGATGATGCCGGAGCGGTCGGTGCGGTACTCGACCTTGCCGCCCTTGGCGTCGCTGACGGCCTTGCCGACGTCGAACGTGACCGTGCCCGACTTGGGGTTCGGCATGAGGCCGCGCGGACCGAGGATGCGGCCGAGCTTGCCGACCGTGCCCATCATGTCCGGCGTGGCGATGGCGATGTCGAAGTCGAACACGCCCTCCTGGACCTGCTTGGCGAGGTCGTCGCTGCCGACGATGTCGGCGCCGGCCTCCTCGGCCTCGCGCGCCTTGTCGCCCTCGGCGAACACGGCGACGCGCATCTCCTTGCCGGTGCCGTGGGGAAGCACGGTGGTGCCGCGCACGATCTGGTCGGCGTGACGCACGTCGACGCCGAGCCGGAAGTGGACCTCGACGGTCTCGTCGAACTTGGCCCCCTCGAGCGACTTGAGCAGGCGCATGCCCTCGAGCGGGGTGTAGAGGCGCCCGGGTTCGATGCTGCGTTTGGCGGCGGTGTAGGTGCGGCCTTTGTCGGCCATGTGCGTACCTCCTGCGGTCCGGACGGCGACCCGTGGTCGCCTCCCGCTTCGGCGGCCGGGGCTGGCGCGCCCGGCCTTAGGTTGTGATGACGACTACGCCAGTCGCGATCCGCCTGCGGCGATTCGCGACGAAACCTTGGCTACGCTGGGTTTCTCGACCTCGATGCCCATGCTGCGGGCGGTGCCCTCGATGATCTTCATCGCGGAGTCGACGTCGTTGGCGTTGAGGTCGGGCATCTTGGTCTCGGCGATGGCGCGGACCTGGTCACGGGTGACCTTGCCGACCTTGTGGCGATTGGGCTCGCCCGAACCCTTGTCGAGACCGAGGGCCTCGCGCAGGAGTACGGCCGCCGGCGGCGTCTTGGTGACGAAGGTGAAGGTGCGGTCCTCGTACACGGTGATCTCGACCGGCACGATGGTGCTGCCCGTCGCCTGCGTCTGGGCGTTGAACGCCTTGCAGAACTCCATGATGTTGACGCCGTGCTGGCCCAGCGCCGGGCCGACAGGCGGGGCGGGGCTCGCCTGACCGGCGGGGATCTGCAGCTTGATCTTGGTGAGGACCTTCTTGGCCACTGGTTGCCTCGCTTACTTCCTGGTTAGGACGTCTTCTTGACCTGGTCGAAGGCGAGTTCGACCGGTGTCTCGCGGCCGAAGATCGACACCATGACCTTGAGCCGGCTCTGGTCGAGGTTGACCTCTACGACCTCGCCGGAGAAATCACTGAGCGGGCCGGACGTGACGCGCACGACCTCTCCCACCATGAACTCCGCCTTCTGCTTGGGGCGCTCGACCGAGGCGGTGTGCATGATCCGGTCGACCTCGGCGCGCGAGAGCGCGACCGGCTTGTTCTGCGCGCCGACGAAGCCGGTGACGCCCGGCGTGTTCTTGACCAGCGACCACGTGTCGTCGGTGAGCTCCATCTGCACGAGCACGTAGCCCGGGAACACGCGCCGCTCGCTGGTGACCTTCTCGCCGTCCTTGGTCTCCACGATCTGCTCGGTGGGCACGACGATCTGGTGGATGCGCTCTTCCTGGTGCATCGACGAACGGCGGTGCTCCAGGTTGGCCTTCACCTTGTTCTCGTGACCCGAATATGTGTTGACGACGTACCAGCTGTACATGGGCGGGCCCGATCAGGTGAGGAGGTTGACGACGAAGGCGATGGCCTTGTCGAAGACGGTGTCGAGCGCCAGCGTGTACACGGCGGCGATACCGACAGCCACCAGCACGACCAGGGTGGACTGGGCGAGGTCCTTGCGCGTGGGCCAGGTGACCTTGCCCATCTCCACGCGCACGTCGCGCAGGAACTTGCCGAGGCCACGCTTCTCGGCCGGCTTGCCGGACTTGCCCTTGGCCTGCGGCTTCTGCTGAGTACGGGCGCGCGCAGGCTTGGCGTCGGCGCGCTTCGCGACGGCCTTCTTTGATTGGGGCTGGCGGGACTTGCCCGCGTCGCCCTTCTTGTTGTTCGCAGTCTTCGCCACTAACCGCTCCGATGAGGTCTGGCAGGGCTGGAGGGACTCGAACCCCCGACCCCCGGTTTTGGAGACCGGTGCTCTACCAATTGAGCTACAGCCCTACGAAAAACGAAGGGACGCTGCTAGCGCGTCTCCTTGTGCACCGTGTGCGTCCCGCACCAGCGACAGTACTTCTTGAGCTCGATGCGGTCCGGGTCGTTCTTCTTGTTCTTGTTGGTGTGGTAATTGCGACGCTTGCACTCCTGGCAAGCGAGCGTGACGAGTTGACGCACGTCGACTTCCTTTCAAACTGAAGCACGTAAGGATACCAAGCGCTCCGCGGGAGGGTCAACGCGCCTCCCTGCCGCCCCCACGCTGTCGCCAGACCGGGCGCGGCCACGGCGGGGCAGTATAGCAGGCCGCAGGGACCCGGGCAAAACCTCCCCCTCAGCGAGAGGGCGACGTCGTGGGCGTCGTGCCAGTCGCGGAGCTCCGGCCCGTCGATCCGTGAGAGCCGGTGGACGATGGCGCGGTGGCGCAGCACCGGAGGCAGAGCCTCCTCGAGGATCTCCTCGCGGCCGGCGCCGTCCAGCCAGGCCCAAGCCCGATGGTCCCCTACTCTACAGCCCCACCAGAACATGTGCGCGTACTGCGGGCCGCGCCCGATGATCTCGTCCATCACGTAGCCACATTCATCGGCATCGTGAGGCACTTCGACCAGATAACGGGTACGCGTACGCTGTGGACCACTGAGGAATCCCATTTGGTGTGTGGTTCCCGGTAGGGTGGGAGCGAAACGGAAGGAGCAGTCATCGACGGGGACGGGGAACGGCACGACGCGCGCACCGCGTCCGGCGCAGGCCGGCGCGTCCCACCGCCCGAAGTGCCGCGGCCGGGCGGTGACGGGTGGGGCGCCGCCGCACCACCGACGCCGGCAGACAGCCGGGGCCGGCCGGAGGAGCCGCCGCCCGGCTCCTGGCGGGGCTCTCCTCCCGCGGATGACGAGCGGTGGCCGCCCGTCCTCGGCGCCGCCGGCGAGCCGAGGCTGCCGCTCGCGCCCTCCAGGGCCGCGCGGCCGGACGAGCCGTTCTACCTGCCCCAGGCCGACTGGCGCTGGCCGGCGGCGGTCGCGGGCCTCCTGGCCGGCGCCGCTCCCCAGGCCCTGCTGCAACTCGGGTCGATCTTCGGCGGTGGGACTCCCTCGGCAAGCGAGCCCCTGACGGCTGCCAGCGCCATCGCCATCGCCCTCAGCTCGCTCGTGCTCTACGGCTGGCAGGCGCTCGCCGCCTGGCTGTTCTCGCTGCGGAGCGCCGGCCGGTCACTCGTACTGTGGGGCTTCCGGCGCCCCACGCGCGCCTACTTCTGGGTGGTGCCGACAGGCCTGGCCGGCGTGTACGCCGCCGGCGTCATCCACGACGTGATCGTGCACCCCAAACAGCAGGCGATCGTCAGCGCGTTCCCGCACACGGCGGTCGGGGCCGCCATGTTCGTGCTGGTCGCCGTGATCATGGCGCCGCTGTTCGAGGAGATCCTCTTCCGCGGCTTTCTCTTCCGCGGGCTCGCCAACTCGTTCGGCTGGGTCTGGGGAGCAGTGATCTCCGGGGGGATCTTCGGCGCCGCGCACCTGCAGCTCGACGTGTTCCTGCCGCTCGCGGCGCTCGGGTTCGTGCTCGCGTGGGCGTACCACCGCACGGGTTCGCTCTGGACCAACATCACGATGCACGCGCTGTTCAACACGATCGCGGTGCTCGCGTGGGCGTTGACGGGCTGACGCGCTGACCCGGGTCACAGACGGCCGCGGACGGCGAGGCCGGGCGTAGTCCGGAGCAGGGGCCGGCCCGAAGTCCGGGGCAGGGGCCGGACGGAGGTCCGAAAGCTCAGCGCAGCAGGGTGGGCTTGCGCAACTCGCGGCAGTGGCAGTCGTCGCCGGGCGGCAGGGCCGCCAGGGCGTCCAGCAGGATGCGGCCCATGAGCCCGGCGTCCTCGTGGAAGATCTGCGCGAGCACCTCGTGCTCCCACTCGCGCACGACGCCTTCTCCGTAGTTGACGATGAGGTACACCCCCGCGTAGCAGGCGCCGATGTCGCGGGCGAGCCACACCTCGGGGCAGAAGCTCTGGCCGACCACGTCACCGAGCGTCTGCAGGAACCGGACCTCGGCGGGCGACTCGAAGCGCGGACCCTCCGTGACCACATACGTGCCGCGCGTGAAGACGCGCCGTTCCGGCGCGTGGCGCCGCGCGGCGGAGACCAGGGCCTCTCGGCCGGTGGCGCACACCGCGTCGCGCATGATGAGCAGGTGGTCGCCGGCCACCGCCCCGTAGCGGTCGCGGTCGGTGGTCATGTCGACGAAGTCGTCCACCACCACGAGGTCCCCGGGGTCGAGCAGGTGGTCGAGGCTGCCGACGCCGGCGTCCGAGAGGATCCTGCGCACGCCGGCGCGGTGCAGCACGCTGAAGACCTGCCGTGAAGCGCGCCCGCGTGAGACCCCCTTGCGCCAGCCGTGCATCCTGCAGTGCAGCGCGCGCTGCCCGCCGAGCTCGAAGAGCGTGAACGGCGGGCTGTCGCCCCAGGGCGTCTCGAAGACGAGGTCCGCCTCGAGCACGTGGGCGTCCGCGTGCAGGCCGCCCGGGAACTCGGCGGCGAGAGACCCGGACCCGCCGATGATGGCGCGCGATGGCCTCGGGGACGGCGCCGCTCACAGGCCGCCGAGCTCCGCGGTGAGGCGCAGGACCATGAGCTGCACGTGGTCTCCGTTGTCCGAGGTGTACTGGCTGAGCGACTGGTCCAGCGAGCCGGGGAAGCCACGCACCGAGCCCAGGGTGGAGGTGCCGGGGTGCACCACGTCGCCGATCTGCACCTTGGGCTTGTCGATGTGCGTGATGATGAGGAGCAGGGACGGGTCGCTCGCGAGCCGCACGTCGATCTCGACGTCGTCGTACCGGCCGAGGATCTTGTACTGCTTGATCGCCGTCACCTTGCCGTCCACCGGACTGAGCACGGGCGAGCCGGGGACCGAGCCGATGTCGAGACCGGCGGTGGATCCCGACTGCTCGCCGCCTTCGCCGCCCATGAGGTAGTACTGCACTCCCCCGCCGCCGGCGAAGATGTCGCCGAGCTTCTGGCCGAGGCCGCCGCCGCCGAGCCGCTCGCCGACGGGCGTGAAGGGGACGGCGTCCGCGCTGTCCACCGGGTGGAACGCGACAGCGGTGGTGACCTGCTGCGCCACGGGGAGCAGCACCTCCACGCCTTCGACGCCGGCGACGACGACTGCCTGGTCGGAGCGCACCTCGGCCCCGAAGGAGGGCTCCGCGGCGCTCGCGGGCACGCGCGCAGGCGTCTGGCCCGGGATGGCGTACGCGACCCACACGGCTATGGTGATGAGGGTCACGAGAACGACCGCCGCTACCACACGCCGGCGGGCAATCTGGGTGCGGCGGCGGGCGAGGACCCGCCGGCGCTGATCGGCCGGGCTTGTGTGCATGTCGTGGCTCAAGCTACATCGGGCGTCTGCGGGCCGCAAGCCGCACGCCGTCCGGCTCGCGCGGCTGCCGGTCGTCGCACAGGCCAACGGGCGGACGAGGCGGCGCCCCTGGCGCGAGACCGAGAAGCCCTCCGGACGCGGTCCTCTCGGGGGCTCTCAAGTCCTTCGCGTCCCGAGCGGCGACCGTTTTCTTGGACCTCCGTCGCCGCCCAAGACCGCCGGTCTGCTCGCACGCCTTCGAGTCTCGAGCGCCTGTTGCCACGGCTGGTGACGGAATCCACGGCGTCACCCTCAGCCAATCCCGGACCGGGCCGATACCCGTGACTGTGAGGACCGCGCGGCAGTGGTCCAGGCGAGGGAGAGAAACCAGTCGGACTCGGGGGTGTGTCGCTCGTGAAGTCGCCGAAGCGCATCTTGATCGTCCTCATCGTGGTGGTCGGCGCCCTCCTCCTCGCGACGCCCGCCCTTGCCGCGACTCAACTCAACAGCTACGAGAAGCAGCTCGTCAGCGCTGGTCAACAAGGAGCGCGCCAAGCGCGGCCTCGCGCAACTGCGCGTCAACGGCAAGCTCGTGGTCGCGGCTCGCGGCCACTCGACCGAGATGGGCGAGCTGAAGTACTTCGCGCACGGGTCGGCGAGCGGCCAGAAATGGCAATCCCGCGTCATCAGGAGCGGGTACGTCCGCAGGGGCTACAGGTACTGGAAGGCCGGCGAGAACATCTATTACGGGTCCGGCCTGTGGTCCAGTCCCGTCGCCTGCGTGGACGGCTGGATGAAGTCCAGAGAGCACCGCGCCGTGATCCTGACCAGGGCGTTCCGCGACGTCGGCATCGGCGCCGTGAAGACGACTACCGGGTACGGAGACATCGACGGGGCGGTGTGGTTCTTCACCATGGATGTCGGGCGCAGGATCCGGTAGCGGCCGGGGCGCCGCGAGAGGGTCAGCGAGGGGGCGCGCGAGCGCCCCTTCTGCCGTTAAAGGCCGGTGGGTCCGCGCCCGGGTACCCGAGCGGCCGCGCCGGGACGGCCGGAGCGCGGAGTAGGATGGAGCCGTGGACCACGACACCGGCATGACACCCGCCGCCGCCCGCGCCCTGAGCGCGCTCTTCGCGGGCGGCGGGCACGAGCAGGTGGTCGAGGTGGCACACGAGGCGGCGCGGCGCGGCCACGCCGCCGGCCTCCCCGAGGACCTGCCGGCCGCGCTGCGCGAAGCGCTCATCGCGGCCGGCGTCACCACCCTCTACGGCCACCAGGCCGCCGCTCGCGACCTGCTGGCGGCCGGCCGCGACGTGGTGGTCAGCACCGGCACGGCGAGCGGCAAGAGTCTCTGCTACCAGCTCGCCGTGCTCGAGACCTTCGTGCGCGAGCCCCAGGCGAAGGCGCTCTTCCTCTTCCCCACCAAGGCGCTTGCCCAGGACCAGGCCCGCAAGCTCGACGCGGTTCCGCGTCCCGGGCGTCGTCCCCGTCATCTACGACGGCGACACGCCCCAGGACCAGCGCCCGCTGCTGCGGCGCAGCGCCACGATCCTCCTCACCAACCCCGACATGCTGCACGTCGGGATCCTCCCGGGGCACGAGCGCTGGGCGGAGTTCCTGCACCAGCTGCGCTACGTGGTGCTCGACGAAGCGCACGTCTATCGCGGCGTGTTCGGCAGTCACGTCGCGCAGGTCGTGCGGCGCCTGCGGCGCCTCTGCGCCCAGTACGGCGCCCACCCACGGTTCATCCTCACCTCCGCGACCATCGGCAACCCTCGCGCAGTTCGCCGAGCGGCTGGTCGGCGTGCGGTTCGCGGTGGTGGATGAGGACGAGGCGCCGCGCCCGGAGCGGACGGTCGTGCTGTGGAACCCCCCGCTCGAGGACCCGGCTATCCGGCATGCGCCGGAGCGCGCTCGCCGAGGCGAGCTACGTCACCGCCGAGTGCGTGCTCGCCGGGGCGCGTGTGATCGCCTTCGCGCCGACGAGGAAGGCGGCGGAGCTGGTGTACGGGCACGTCCGCCGGCGCCTCGAGGACCGCGGCCGGCGCGGCGAGGCGGAGAGGGTCCAGCCGTACCGCGCCGGCTACACGCCGGAGCAGCGGCGCGACATCGAGCGGAGGCTGTTCGACCACCAGCTCGACGCCGTCGTGGCCACGCAGGCGCTCGAGCTCGGCATCGACGTCGGCAGCCTCGACGTCTCGCTCGTCACCGGCTTTCCCGGCACGATCACGAGCCTGCGGCAGCGCTGGGGGCGGGCCGGCCGGTCCGGGCACGGCTACGCCGTGCTGGTGGCCGGCCAGGACGCGCTCGACCAGTACTTCATGCGCGAGCCCGGCCGCCTGCTGGAGCGCGGGGTCGAGGAGGCGGTCATCGACCTGCACAACCCGCACATCAGCGGCCCGCACCTGGAGGCGGCCGCCTACGAGCGCCCCATCACACCGGCCGACGAGCGGTACTTCGGCGAGCAGGGCCTGCTGCAGGCCGAGCGGCTCGCCCAGGGCGGCCGCCTGCGCCGGCGCAAGGACGGCCTCGTCTGGTCCCGGCCCTACTCCCCGGCTGCCACGACCGGCCTGCGCACCGCGAGCAACGAGCAGTTCGCCATCGTCGAGGCGCGCCAGGGCGAGGTCATCGGCACGGTGGAGCGAGAGCGCGTGTTCCGCTTCTCCCACCCCGGTGCGGTGTACCTCCACCTCGGCCGCAGCTATCTGGTGCAGCACCTCGATCTCGAGACGCACACGGTCATGGTCGACGACTTCGACGGCAACTACTACACGCAGGCCAAGACGGACAAGAACGTGGTGATCGCCGGTCAGGCCGATTCGCGCGACCTGCCCGGCGCCGTCCTCTTCGCCGGCGAACTGGAGGTCACGGAGCAGGTCATCGCCTACCAGCGCCGCGACATGACCGACGGCCACGTCATCGACACCACGTCCCTCGACCTGCCCGAGCAGACGTTCGCCACGCAGGCGTTCTGGCTGGCGCTGCCGCAGCCGGTGCTGGACGCCGCCCTCAACGGTCTCTCCGAGACCGACGACCGGGCGGCCCCCGGCGCCCTGCACGCCGCCGAGCACGCGATGATCGCCCTCCTGCCCTTGTACGCGATGTGCGACCGCTGGGACATCGGCGGTCTCAGCACGCCCTGGCACTGGCAGACCGACACGCCGAGCATCTTCGTGTACGACGGCTACCCGGGCGGCATCGGGCTGTCGCGGCGGGGCTACGACGCCTTCGAGAGCCTCGCCGCCGCCGCTCGCAGCTCTCATCGCCGAGTGCCCCTGCGAGAGCGGCTGCCCGAGCTGTGTGCAGAGCCCCAAGTGCGGCAACCTCAACGAGCCGCTCAGCAAGGCCGGCGCCGTCGCGCTCCTCAGCGCCGTGCTGGCGGCCGGGTCAGGACGGGCCACCATCCGCAGCCGGTAGTCGGAGACTAGACGGGAGCCCCTGCCCCGTCCTCCGGAGATCGCCGTCCGGGAGACGGCACGCGATGCGATAGGCTCGGGCCGACACACCTCACAGGAGACGGCATGCCCCACGACGACGGACCTGCTCACGACCTGCGCATCGCGCCCCTGGACCCCGGCGACATCGAGCTCGTGGCGCCCCTCTGGAAGCAGCTCATGGACCACATCGCGTCGCTGCCGCAGGCCGCGGTGCCGGTCCGCCCCTCCGACGAGTCGTGGGAGCTCGAGCGCAAGGAGATGCTCGCCGAGCTCGCGGGCGAGTCGTTCGCGCTCGTCGCCCAGCGTCACGGCAGGACCGTGGGCTACGCCTTCGTCTGCGTGGAAGGCCCGGACCCGGTGTGGTACACCGGCGCCAAGCACGCGCTGCTCGCCACACTCGTGGTGGACGCGGCGGAGCGCGGAACGGGAGTGGGCTCCGCGCTCATGGACGCCGTGGACGAGGAGCTCGAGCGTCTCGGCATCGAGGATGTGGAGATCGGCGTGGACACCGGCAACGAGGTCGCGACGCGACTCTACGAGAGCCGCGGCTACCGGCCGGACTTCCGCATCTTCTACGGCTCCCCGGGGCGCAAGCCCTGGGCGTGCCTGCGGCGCGAGGCGGAGGACAAGGCGGCAGGACGCGGCCGCTTCGCGCCGCCCCGTCCAGAGCAGGAGCGTCCGTGAGCAGCGGCGCGAGCCGGGTGAGGCTGGTCTCATCGGCGGACCGGCTCGCCGGCGAGGCGATCCTCGAGGAGGCACGGTGAGCGAGCCCAGGTACGTGAGCGTGATCGGCGCCAGCCGCGCAAGCGCGGAACTCACCGCGAAAGCCGAGGAACTCGGAGTGCTCCTCGCACAGCGCGGTCTCATCGTCGTCTGCGGCGGCCGTGAGGGCGTGATGGAGGCCGTCGCACGCGGCGTGAAGAAGGGCGGCGGGGTCTCGATCGGCATCCTGCCCGAGGAGGACCGGCGACGCGCCGCCGCGGACATCACCTACACCATCTGCAGCGCCATCGGCCACGCCCGCAACCTGAGCGTGGTGGCGAGCGGCGACGTGGTGATCGCGCTCGGCGGCGCCTGGGGCACGCTCAGCGAGATCGGTCTGGCGCGCAGCCTCGGCCGCCCGGTCGTGCTGCTGGACACCTGGCGGATCGCGCTGCCGGAGGGAGGCGAGCTCGACGGGGTGCGGCGGGCGGCCACGCCCGCCGAGGCGCTCGAGCTCGCGCTCATGCCGGCGGACTGACCGCCGCCCGCGGCGGCCGCCGGGCGGCCGCTCCCATCGCCTCGGCCGCACCGACCAGCTGCAGCGCGCGCATGCCCAGGTAGAGCTCCATCATGTCGTCGATGTCGGTGAGGTCCACCCCGAGCAGCGACTCGATGCGGCGCAACCGCTTGAGCAGCGTGTTGCGGTGGATGAAGAGCGCCTCGGCCGTGGGCTGCACGGCGAAGTGATTGTCGAGCAGCGTGCGCAGGGTGTCCACGAGGTGCGTGTGCCGGCGTGCGTCGTACTCGAGCAGCGGGACGATCGTGCGCCGTGCGATGTCCACCAGCGCGTCCGGGCTCTGGCCCTCCAGCAGACGGAACCGAGCGCTCAGCTCCTCGAAGACGACGAGTCCCTCGGCGCCGCCACCCTGCTCCGCCACCCGCACCGAGTCGTTCGCCTCCTGGATGGCCTTGGGGCCCGCGGCGGCCGTGCGGTGGGCCCCCGACAATCCGATGGCGAGCTTGACGCGGTACGGCTCGCCGCCGCAGAAGGTCTTGAGCCCGAGCAGCAGATCCCGAGCGCTGCCGTCGCCGACGGAGGGGTAGCCGTCCGGCAACAGGACGGCGATGGAGGTGCCCTGCGGCCGGCTGAGGAACGCGATGAGGCGGTCACCGCAGAACGAGTCGACCGCGTCGATCATGATGTCCTCGAGCTCGTCGGCGTTGCGGCCCCCGTTGTGCCCCGCGCCGAACGCACAGACGGCCACGCGCCACGGCCTGCCCAGGTCGACGCCGTGCTCCGCCACCAGCGCCGTCAGCTCCTCCGGCGTGCCGGCGCCGCTCAGCAGGTCGCGCAGCAGCCGGCGACGGAGGCGCCGCGTGGCGACGATCTCGTCGCGGCGCTTGAGCAGATCCAGCGCGATGAGGCGCTGCAGGAACGAGAGCGCCATGTCCGCGAAGACCGAGCTCTCGGTGCGCGACGCCTGCGCCACGATGAGCCGCTCCACCCTGCCGTACAGCAGCACCTCGCGGCAGAGATACCTCGTCTCCTCCATCTCCACGATGCCGAGAGCGCTCGCGTCGGTGATGTGTCCCCACATCTCCCACACCTCGCGCCCGCGCCGCTTGGCGTCCGCTACCCCCTGGCTGGAGATGACGTTGCCGGCGCCGTCCAGCAGCAGCATCGGCATGCCGAGGAGGGACGAGACCTTGGCGACCAGCTCGTCCTCGCCGGCCTCGGCCAGCAGAAGGTCCAGCAGGTCGTTCTGCATGGCCACGGTGCGCCGCAGGCGGTGCAGGTCGGTCGACGAGAGCGCGTGGTACACGTAGGCCAGCACTTCGCGCGTCTTGGCCCCCGGCGGCAGCGTGAGCAAGGGCATCTTGTGGTGCAGCGCGCGCTGCACGACCGGCTCGGGCACCTCGTCCAGGAAGTGCCCGAGCGCCAGCACCAGCGCGGCCGTGTCGATGGTCGCCAGTCTGTCGATGAGCCAGACGCCCTGCTCGGGGTCCTGGTACCACACGCGTCCTGTGTTGACGAGCACGCTCTGGGGGGTGAGGTACAGCACGGGGTCGTCGGCGTCCGAGAAGTGGACGCCCTTCACGGCCCGCCCGATCCCCACTTCGCCCGTGGTGGACGAGAGGCCCAGGCCCGAGTGATGCAGGAGCTCCCGGACGGTGAGGGCCGCGGATGGAGTCTCCCTGCCCGGGCTCACCTCAGGTCCCCAATCTTGGTGTGCATCTGCCCACCTCCAAACGAAAGAGTGTGCGTCGGGGTGCCACTCCCATGCCTTCTGCATCGGTACAGTAGCACTGCGGTCATTGAGAGATGAACTCCGGCGCCTCGCGAGGCCGGCAGCGAGAGGAGAGGGCCATGAAGACGCAGGACCAGCTCACCGAAAACGACCTCAACATCACGTTCGACCAGACCGGCCGGATGTGGAAGTTCCGCCCGACGAACGGTGCACACGGGCGCCAGCCGGTGGATGCGCACCTCACCGCCGGGGCGATCGTCATCACCGTCACCGTCCCCGGGCTGAAATCGGGCGATGTGGACCTGAGCGCCACCGACGAGGTCCTGCACGTGCGCGGGCGCAGCGACGACACCATGCATCTGGCCGCCGACGTGAGCATGCCGCGGCGCGTGGACCTGGACGTGCTCGAGACCGCTTACGCCGGCGACGTGCTCGAGATCCGCGTGCCGCTCATCGCCCCGCGCGCCGTCGAGCCCGCCCAGGAGACCATCGCGGTGGCCGTCTGAGAAGGGCCGGCCGCCACACAAGAACCGTCCCCCCGGCGGATGCGAGCGGGGCCGGGAGCCAGTCATCCCCCTGACGCCGGCTCCCGGCCCCGCTTCGCGTACGGGAGATGATTGTCCACCGTTGGCGTAGCCAGCGCAGTGCCGCACTGCCGGTATCGTTGCTATAGTAGCGCTCCCTGACGAGGCGGCTGCTTCCACTGGGACGGCGCATGTCCAACGACACAGCACGACAGGTGGCGATCGAGGCCAAGCACCTCCGGCCTCGCCTCGACCACGTGAGCCTGAGGCCGGGCGCGGCGGAAGTGCTCGGCTCCGGGTTCGCCCGCCGCCTCACCGTCGTCTGCGCGCCCGCGGGCTACGGCAAGACCACCACGACGGCTGCCGCCCTTGACCACTGCGGCCGCGCCTCCTCCTGGTACAAACTCGACATCCTGGACAACGACCCGCTCGCCTTCCTCGCAGCCATGACGCGCGCCGTCCAGCGTCTCCACCCCGACTTCGGTGCGGCGCTGCTGCGCGAGCTGGAGTCAGGTCCGGTGAGCGATCTCCCCGCCGAGGTGCTCGCCGCCCGGTTCTGCTCGGAGTGCGACCGGCTCATCGAGGCAGACCTCCACCTCGTCCTGGACGACTACCACGAGGCCATGGACTCTGCCGCCTTCAACGCGGTCCTCGGCTACCTGCTCGAGAACTGCCCCATCACCGTCCACTTCGTGGTCCTGACCCGGTACGAGCCGGCCTTCAGGCTCGAGAAACTGCACCTCGCCGGAGAGGTGGCGCGGATGCCCCGTGACCTGTTCCTGTTCGATGAGGGACAGGTGGCTGACGTCCTCGCCCAACGGTCGGGGCGGCGGCACGACCCCGGGCATGTTCGGCGACTCCACCAGCTCACTGAGGGGTGGCCGGCCAGTGTGGTGCTGGCCGGGATGGCGCTCACGTGGCTCGACGTCGCCTCTCTCGAGGAGGCTCTGTCCGACCCTCGGCTTCGGAGCGACATGTTCTCGTACCTCGCCGAACAGGTCTTCCAGCGCCAGTCCGAGGACGTGCGGCACTTCCTGCTCGAGACCTGTTGTCTCGACCACGTCACAGCCGAATTGGCGGATGCACTCACGGGCTCCCCGCACGCCTCCCGTCACCTGCACTTCCTGGCACGGAACCACATCTTCACCTTCGATACGGAGCGTGTGGGCGCGTTTCGCTACCACAACCTCCTGCGCGACTTCCTCCGGCAGCGGTTCGTCCACGACGAGGGCGAGGCCGCGTTCCGCTCTCTGCAGCGGCGCACGGCAGTGGCGCTCGAAGACTGCGGCGACCGCCCCGGCGCGATCGAGCTCCTGCTCGGCGCCAACGAGCTCGACCTCGCGCTGGGAGTGATCGCTCGAGGCGGCGAGGCCGAGCTCGAGCGTCGTCCGTCCGAGCAACTCAGGATCTGGGTAGCCCGGCTGACGGCGGCCATACGTACCGATGATCCCTGGGCCCTGGTTGTTTCTGGCGTCTTAGCCGCAAGGGAGAGCACGTTCGACCAGGCGCTGGCGGATTTGAGAAGTGCAGCAGCACGTCTCGACCGACTGTCCTGACAACGAGCCACTTGACGAAGTACTCTCGATTACCGAGTGGGCGGAATTCTGGTCCGGAGATTCCAGCGCGAGCATGTGCACCTCTCATAGGGCACTCGAGGTGGCTGACACAGATATCAGCGTCTCCATACTCTGCTCAGCCTGGTGTCCGCAGGACTCGACATGCGGCGTTGGGATGTCGTGGAGGAGGCGAGCGAGAAGGTGGCACGACCTCCTTCCTCGAGCTCGCGAGGCGGAAGCGATTCGAGCGCAGGCGCTACAGGCCCACGCGGCATACTATCGGGGCAACATGCGGGTTGCGCCGCGATCTCATGCACGGACTGCGGGATCACCGAGGTAACCATCGCGCAGAAGAGCAGCGGCAGCGAACACACTGGGCATGATCAACCTGGCTCTTGCCGATTATTCATCCGCTGCAGACTGCTTTCAGGAGGCTTCAGACATTGCTGCAGGATTCGGCAGATCTCTCACCAGCCACATCGAAGACAATGTTGCGTTTCTGGACGCTGCCCTTGGACGGCATCATGAGGCGCTCGGGCAATTGCAGTGGCTTCGAGACAACTCGGGTGCGTTGGATCCGACGATGTCTGTGCTCGGTCCTGATGCACATCGGGACCACCCTAAGACGACAGGGGGATCGTCGTCGCATCATCGGACGCCACACGGGGCGCACTAGAGATTGTTGGCGCCGGAGCGTGACCCTTACCTCGCCCACAACTCCCGCGCCAATCTCGCGCTGACCGAAGGCCTGCTCGGGAGAAGCAGACGAGGAGCCCTCCGGGTCATTCAGTCTGATGCATCAGCAGCTCGGCTTGAGCTTCGTGCGCCTCAAGGCCCTCATGTTCCAAGGCATCCTAGCGAACCGGGACGGAGACTCGGCGCAGGCAGTAGAGACTATCGAGGCCTGTCTACCGGAGCAATTGGAGCTGGGCCACGTGAACCTCGTCGCCCAAGAACTCTCTCCCTTGCCGGGACTAGTCGCCCAGATTCTCAGACGACATAACAGGAACGGTCTGGGGCCTTCGCTCGTTAGTGCACTCAGCAAGCACTGGTCCTTCCACAGGATACTGCCGACGCTTCGAGAACTCGGCGGTTCTCAAACGGCAACTTGGATTGCGCATCTCTCTTCCTCCGAGAACTCACATACACCCCAGCATCGGTCAGTCAATCAACACGCGGGGAAAGGGACTGCCTCGAAGATTGCTGACCTCACTGCACGAGAGGCCGAGGTTCTCGGTCTAATGGCACAGAATCTCTCCAACGAGGAGATAGCTGCGGAACTCTTCATCGCGCTCTCCACCGTAAAGACCCATGTCAACCGCATCCTTCGGAAGCTGGATCAGAAGACGAGGGTTGGCGCCATCCTCGAGTACCAGCGCATCATCAGGTCATCTCCACCCATCCCTCGACCGCAAATCCACCCTGGGTATGATTCCGGCGGCACTCCAGACCACTAGCCTCACCCCACCAGGACAACCTCCAATGGGGAGCAGGCGATGGAGTCATCAGTCTCAGTCACCTACATCGAATCGGCGGCGATGAGCCAGCGCAAGAAGACGGTCATCGACATTCTGCGAGACAGCGACGACTTCGTCTCGGGCGAAGCCATCAGCGATGTCCTCGGCATCTCGCGGAACGCGGTCCACAAGCACGTGAAGTCGCTGCGCAAGCGTGGCTACCGCATCGTGGGAGTGTCGCGGCGGGGCTACCGCCTCGAGGACGAGCCCGCGCGTCTCTCGATGGGGCACGTCACGCAGCGGACCGAGGACAGCATGTTCGGTCACTCGTTCCGCTACCACGACGAGATCGAGTCGACCAACCTCGAGGCCAAGGCGCTGGCGGTCAAGGGGGCGCCAGAAGGCACCGTCGTCGTGGCCGAGGCGCAATCGGCCGGCCGTGGACGGCTCGGCAGGCGCTGGACCTCGCCCGCGGGGAAGGGATTGCTCTTCTCCGTCATCCTGCGTCCCGAGTTGCCCATGAGCGAAGCCCATCTGCTCACCATCGTGGCTGCGGCTGCGGCCGCTGAGGCGGTCGAGAAGCACATCCCCACCGGAGTAGCGATCAAGTGGCCGAACGACCTGTTCATCGGCGACCGCAAGGTGGGCGGCATCCTCATGGAGGTCTCCGGGGAGCAGGACGAGGTGGACTGGGTCATCCTGGGCATCGGTCTCAACGTCAATACCGAATTCAGCGAGCTGCCCGTCGCCCTGCGCCGCACGGCGACGTCGATGAAGATCGCCGGCGGGGAGCTCGTGGACAGGAGCGAGGTCCTCGCCACTCTGCTCCTCAGTCTGGAGGCGCACTACAGGGCAGCGCTGCGCGGAGGCTTCGAGCGGGCGCTGACGGCGTTCCGCGAGCGGGACTACCTGCTGGCGCGCACGATCAGCGTGGAGACGCGGCAAGGGCCGGTGGTCGGGGCGGCGGCCGGCATCGACGAGCGTGGCGCCCTGCTGGTCGAACTCCCGCATCGGAGAGTGCGCAGCTTCCACTCCGGCGACGTGACACTGAACCCGTGACCGGCGACCACCCGGGCGGCTTGACGGCCGCCCGGGTGGTCGTTACATTGTCACCTCTTCTGTCGGTTGAAGGGTTGACAATTGCCCGACCTCACCACCCGGGAACTCGCGGTCGGAGCGCTCTTCACCGCCCTTCTGGCGGTGTCGGCGTATATCGCGATCCCCGTCGGCTCGGTACCGTTCACGCTGCAGGTCTTCGTGGTCCTTCTCGCCGGCATGGTCCTCGGCCCGCGGCTCGGCCTGCTGAGCGTGGTTGCCTATCTCATCCTGGGGCTGACCGCGCCGGTGTACTCCGGCGGTGGGTCCGGGTTCGGCGTCCTGTTCGGCCCGACGGGCGGCTATCTCATCGGGTTCATCCCGGCGGTGCTCCTGACCGGTTCCCTTGCGGGCAGAGGCGGTGCCGGGCTGGGGCGGATGACGCTCGCAGGGCTCGCCGGCGTGGTCCCCATCTACGCGCTGGGGACGGTCTGGCTGGCCCTGCAGCTGGATCTGACGTTGAGCACGGCGATCGCAGCCGGAGTGGCGCCGTTCCTCTGGGTGGACGTCGTGAAAGCCCTGGCTGCGGCCCTCGTGGCTCGCGCGCTGGTCAGCCTGCCGCTGGGTCTTCCTGTCGCAACGACGAGAGGCCGGTGACGTCGGCCAGCGCGTGGCCGCGCAGCCGCAGGTTGATGCGGCCGCGCTCGTACTCGCCCATGAAGTCGGTGGAGCTGCCGTCGCGATAGGCGAGGTCCTTGTCGCGCAGCACCTTGGCCAGCACCTCGACGTAGGACGCGTCCAGGGTGGTCCCGGACATGAGGCGTAGCTCCTTGAGCGCCTCGAACGAACTGCGCGCGCCGCGGTACGGCCGGTCCGACGTCATGGCGTGGTAGCTGTCCGCCACCGCCAGGACCTTGCTGAGTTCGGGGATCACGTCCCCGCGCACACCGTTGGGGTATCCACTGCCATCGAGGCGCTCGTGATGGAAGCGGACGATGTCGGCCACCTCCTGATACGCGGCGAGGTGAGAGAGCACCTCGGCTCCCTTCTCGGGATGCTGCCGGATGTACTCCCACTCCTGTTCGTCCAGCGCGCTGGCCTTGCGCAGAACAGCGTCCGGGACCCCGACCTTGCCGAGGTCGTGGAGCAGGCCGGCGAGGTGAAGCGCCTCCGCGTCCTTCTCCGGCAACTTGAGCGCCGTCGCCATGTCGCGGCAGTACATGGCCACCGCCGCGGAGTGCTGCGCCGTGTACTCGTCCTTGCTGTCGAGCAGCACGACCATGGCCGCCGCAAGGCCGATGTTCATCTCCAGGTACTGGTCGCTCAGTTCCGTCTGCCGGGTGACGTGCTCTCGCTCACGAACCAGGAGCTTGAACATGTACTGGGCGGCAAAGAGCGGGACGAAGAGAAGTGCGACGGCGATGATGCCATGCAGCCGCGTAGAGGGCGGCGATCGCAAGCCCAAGCAGCAGGAGCACGCCGAGTGAGCGCAGAAACGGAGGCATCTCCTCCCGCCAGAAGGCACGGAACCGCGCTGGTACTTGACGCGCATGCCGAGCTGAGGAGCGCCAAGTTCGTCGCCTCCAAGTCACCGCCGCCACGGCGCCCGCAAGCAGGAGCCCGATGCTGACGTGTTCAAGCTGACGACCGAGCGGCTGAGGAGCGCGTCGAAAGCCAATGACGCAAGGAACACAGCAACGATGTAAGTTCGCCGTGTTGTAGACGACGACGGACTCTGGAGTTCTCTCGCCAAGCTCCCCACAAGCCCACCGCGGCCGCCACACCGATGGCCGGCAGGCGTCCCGGTGAACATGATGGCCAGAAGAATCGGCAGATTGCCCGCGCTAAGCGTGACCCGATCAGACACTTCGACGGACATTTCATCCGCAATGATCGCAAGAACTGCGAACATCGACTGCGTCGCGAATCGACCGAAGAGGAGAGCGGAATTGGGCCCGGGAAGAGCGTAGGCGTACGCGACAGCGAGCCCAGCGCAAATCGCCAGGCCCACGGTCAGCACGCGATAGTCCCGCTCTGCTATCGACACGGTACCTCTCGGGGTGGAGTGCCCCGTCTATCGGCACCGATGGAACGGAGCTTTAGTACTCAGTGCATCTTGCTGCCGCCGCCGCTGGTGACCAGGGCGAACAGCAGGGAAGCGAGCGTCTTCTCGATTCTCTTGCTCATGGATACTACCTCAGTCGATCAGTCGCTCGTGTCAGTGCATCTTGCCGGCGAACGCTGATGTGCATCTTGCCCGCGAAGCTGATGTGCATCTTTCCAGCCTGAGCTACCACTGTCCCTCCAGCCAAGTCTCAAGGTTTTCAACCACCTGCCGATGACTAGTGGTTGACGATTGCGTCATGCGACTCTACGGAGGCCAGTCTGGCCCCGGCTACCCGCGCGTCATGGACAAAATGCGCAAAGCTGAGGGCCAAGAGTTGCCAATCGGGACAACACTTTAGGGAAGGAGCAGGAGGAAGCTCCTGCCGGCGCGAAACGTCACCCTCTTGGTGTACTCTTCCGGGGCGGTCTGCGCAGGTGGCCCGCCATCAGACGCACGCGTAGTCGCACTCCAGGGGGAAGAGCGATCGAGGCCAACGCTGTCGCCGCAGAGCCGCAGATCACGCCGCTCACTCGCAACCGCGCCTTCTGGCTCCTCTGGGCCGGGCAGTTCGTCTCTCAGATCGGCGACCGGCTGGCCGCGCTTGCGTTCCCGTGGCTCGTCTACACGTCGACCGGATCGGCGCTCGGCACCGGCGCGGTCTTCGCGATCTACACCCTGCCCTACGTGCTGTTCGGGGCGTTCGCCGGCGTCGCCGTCGACAGGGTGAACAAGCGCCGGCTGATGATCGCGGTGGACGTCATCCGCGCCGCACTCGTCCTCGTCGTGCCGTTGCTGGCCACACGCTCGCTGCCGGCCGTGTACCTCCTGGCGTTCCTCATCGCGACCGCCGGCGTGTTCTTCGATCCCGCCAAGCTCTCGATCCTGCCGGAGATCGTGCCGCCGGGCCGCCTGCTGCGCGCCAACTCGCTCATGTCGACGGCCGAGAACCTGACCGAGGTGGTGGGGTGGGCGTTCGCCGGCCTGCTGCTCGCAGCGGTCAGCACATCGGCGGCGTTCGCGCTCGACGCGCTGACGTTCCTCGTCTCCGCGGCCGCGCTGGTCGCCATGCGCTACCGGGCGCCCGCGCGCGCCGCGGCGGAGCGGACGGCGCGCGCCTTCTGGGCGGAACTCCGCGAGGGGCTGAGCTTCCTCCGGCGCGACCGCGGGGTACGCGCGAACACGCTGATGGTCGTCGTCTGCGTAGCCGGGCTCGGCGCGGCGTACCCGCTCACGTTCCTGTTCGCCGTACGCGTGCTCGAGGGCGGGACGCGCGCGTTCGGCCTGCTCGAGGCGGCGGTAGGCGTCGGCTACCTCGCCGGCTCGCTCTCTCTCGTGGCCCTCGCGCATCGTGTGCGCAAGGGGCGCGTGATGGTCGGCGGTCTTGCAGCGATGGGCCTGTTCCTCGTGCTCGTCGCGGTCACGGACTCCGTCTGGACGGCTGCCGTGCCGCTGGCGCTGTTCGGCCTGGCCAACGCGGCCGTACTGATAGCCGTGGACACCTACCTGCAGCAGGCGATCCCCGCGGGCCTGCGCGGCCGCGTGCTCGGCTCCAGGTTCACCCTTACGCAGGGCACCTATGCGGTCTCCGTACTCGTCGGAGGCGCGCTGGCCGGCCTGATCGACGTCCGCGTACTCTTCGTGGTCGCCGGCGTCATCGTCGCGCTCTCCGCCGTCGTGGGCCTGCTCTCCCGCGAGGTCCGCGACTCCTGAGCCGGTCCGGGGCCGCCATCCGGCACCCGGGTGATAGCCTTTGGACGGGAGACTGTGGCGACGAGCAAGCGGGAGCCGACCGTCTAACGGCCACGGACGGACGCTGAGGAGCCATGACCATCCCACCCGACGCACAGACGACTGCGCCTGAGGGCGAGCCGAGCACCAGCTGGCTGCAGCTCGGGGTGATCAGCGCGTCCGAATTCGTCGTCTGGGCGGGGTTCGGCGCCATCATCCCTTACCTGCCGCTGTTCCTGGAGGAGCAGGCGCACACGTCCATGGCGCTGTGGGCGGTCATCGCGGCGATGTTCTACGTGGGCACCCTGGTGTTCTCGTCGCCCCTGGGGTGGCTGAGCGACACCGTCGGCCGCAAGCCGGTCATGGTCGGCGGCGCGATCGTGTACACGGTGGCGCTGCTGCTGTTCACGACGACCACAGACCCCTACTGGTTCATCGTGTTCCGCCTGCTGGAGGGCATCGGGACCGCCGCGTTCGGTCCGGCCGCGCAGGCCTTCGTCGCCGACATCACGACCGAGGACAACCGCAGCAAGGCCTACGGCCTTCTGACCACGGCCCAGTTCGGCGGGCTCATCGTCGGGCCGGCCCTGGCGGCGCCGCTGTACGCGCTGGGCGGCGGCGGCAAGGAGGGCTTCTACGCGATCTTCTACTTCGGCGCGATCCTCTCCGGGCTCGCGCTCCTGGCCATCGCGCTCTTCGTGCGCGAGCCTGCGGCGCTGAAGACACGCCGCCTGCAGCGACGCCGCGACCGGGCGGTGGACGAAGGCCGGCTGGCGGCGCTCAAGCGTTACCGCTCGATCTTCACGAGGCCGATCATGGCCTTCGTCCTCATCGCCTTCACCAGCCACTACGCCATGGGCGCCTGGGACGTCGTGTGGAGCCTCTACCTGTCCCACCTCGGGGCCTCCAAGACGTTCATCAGCTTCACCTGGGTGGCCTTCAGCGTGCCCATGCTGCTCAGTGTCTTCGGCGGCATGCTTGCGGACCGCTACAGCCGCTTCTGGCTCTTCGTCATCGGCTACGCGCTCTCGAGCCTCGCGTGGATGTTCTACGGCATCTCCACGGTCTTCTGGGCGCTCCTGGTCGTCAACGTGCTCGAGGGGATCGCCATCGCCTTCTCGTATCCGGCCAAGCAGGCGTTCCTGATCCAGGTCAGCCCCAAACGCTGGATCGGCACGGTGACCGGGGTCGAGGCCACGGCCATGCAACTGGCCGGCCTGCTCGGCTCGCTCACGGCACCGCTGCTCTACGCGAGCATCTCGGGGCGCGTGCTCACCCTCGCGGGCATCATCGCGTTCTGCGGCCTCGCCGTGGCGGCGCCGATCCTCTACCGCGAGTGGAACCGCCTGCGGGCCGCGGGCGACATGCCCTCGCAGGCACATCTCGAGCGGCTCGGCGACGACTCGCGGCCGGCGTTCGCGGCCGAGCCGCCGCGAGGGAGAGAGTGAGGCCGGCGGAACTCTCGCCCCACCGGCCGGGCCCCGCGGCACGAGCCTCTGCGCCGGCGGCTCGTCGGAGCGAGCCGCCGGCGCGTCAGTAGCGCCTCACCTCGCCGTACAGCGTGTCGCGCTGCACCGGCGTGTGACCCGCGGCGCGGATGAGGCGGACCATCTCCTCCACGTCGCACTGGTTGCGCACCCCGGCGGCGGCCACCACGTTCTCCTCGATCATCGTGGAGCCCATGTCGTTGGCGCCGAAGGCAAGCGCGACCTGCCCCAGGCGCAGCCCCTGGGTGACCCAGGAGGCCTGGATGTTGGGCACGTTGTCGAGGTAGATGCGCGTGACCGCCAGCATGAGCAGGTAGTCGATGCCGGTGGCAGGGACGTGGCCGGCCTGCAGCTCCGTGTTGCCGGCCTGGAACGTCCAGGGGATGAAGGCGGTGAAGCCGCCGGTCTCGTCCTGCAGGTCGCGGATGCGGCGCAGGTGCTCGACACGCTCGGCGAGGGTGTCGAGCGACCCGAACATCATGGTCGCGGTGGTCTTCATGCCGAGCCCGTGAGCCACGCGCATGACGCGCAGCCACGTGTCCGTGGGGATCTTGTGCGGGCTGATGGCGCTGCGGACACGGTCGACCAGCACCTCGGCGCCGCCGCCGGGCAGGCTGTCGAGGCCGGCCGCGTGCAGCCGCGTCAGCGTCTCCTCGACCGTGAGGCCGCTCATCTTGGCGATGTGGGCGATCTCCGGGGGGGAGAGCGAGTGGATGTGGATGGGGTAGCGCTGCTTGATGCCGCTGAAGACCTCCTCGAACCAGCAGATGTCGAGGTCGGGGTGGAGGCCGCCCTGCATCATGATGGCGGTGCCGCCGAGCTCCAGCGTCTCCTCGATCTTGCGGTGGATGTCGTCCGCGGCGAGCAGGTACCCCTCCCCGCTCCCCGGCTTCTTGTAGAAGGCGCAGAACCTGCAGCCGGAGAGACAGTAGTCGGTGTAGTTGATGTTGCGGTCGACGACGAAGGTGACCTCGTCGCCGGGGTGCAGGCGGCGACGGACGGCGTCGGCGCGCGCGCCGGCGCCCAGCAGGTCGCCGCCCTCCAGCAGCGCCAGGGCCTGTTCGTCGGTGATCCGGCCGGCCGGCGCCGGCTGCGAGCCGGCCGGTCGCGTGCGAAGCTCGCTCATGCCGGCTGCCGCGGCTCGAGGAGCCGCCGGAACCGCGCCGGCTGGGAGCGGCGCCGCCGCCCGTCGTCGACGCTCACGGGCGCCCCTTGGGAGATGGAGCCGCGGAAGAGGAGTCTGGTGCACCTCATCGCGGCCTCAGCAGGCGCCGGTGAGGCACGTCTCGAGGTCGGGCACGCGGTCCAGCTCGCCGATGGCCGCCGCGCGCCCGTAGAACTCCTGGAGCCCGGCGCGGTACTCCGGCGTGAACCCGAACTTGAGCTTGTCGAAGTACTCCATGAGGTACGCCTGGCTGAAGTCGTAGACCTGCGCGGCGGCTGCGGCCGTGATGGAGGGCGCCGCCGCGCACGCGTCGCGCGACGCGAGGAGCGCGTCGCCGACGGCGGAGGCCGCCTCGGGCCGCGCGTCGACGAAGTCGCGCCGCGCGGCGCACACCGCGTACACCATCGGCAGGCCGGTGACCGCCTTCCACTCGGCGCCGAGGTCGAAGTGGTACGGGTACGCCTCCACACGCAGCAGGTGCAGCGCCTCGTCGCCGATGAGCAGCAGCGCATCGAAGTCCTCGAGCACTTCCGAGAGCGGGCCGCGGCGCGGCGCGAACTCGGGCTCGATGCCCCACTCCCGGCAGAGCACCTTGAGGAGGCAGATGGAGGTCGCGCTCTTCTCCGTGAGCGCGACCCTGCGGATCCGCTCCGGCTGGGTGCGCGCGAACAACTGGATGGAGTCGACGGCGCCGTAGGAGCTGATGGAGACCTGCGGCAGCAGCACCTGCTGGTCGGCGTTGCGCGCGAAGGCGATCGAGGACGAGACGGTGACGTCGATGCTGCCGTCCTCCAGCATCTCGTTGAGCGCCGCGGGGTGACCCTCGACGATAGCGGCCCCCACCCCCCTGGCCTCGAGCTCACGCTCGAAGTGATGATACAGCGGGAAGCAGTTGACGAACTCGATGCGCCCGACGCTCACGGGCGCATCCTGATCGCCGCCCGACGCGCGCGAGGACGCCGGCTCAGGCTGCGTCATCGTACCGGCGCACGACGTTGTAGAGCGTGTCGCGCTCCACGGGGACACGACCGGCGGCCTTGATCACGTGCACCAGCTCAGCCTTGCTGAGCTCCTGGCCCGTGTCCACACCGGCCGCGTGGCTGATCTTCTCCTCCACCACGGTGCCGTCCAGATCGTTGACGCCGAACGCCAGCGAGACCTGCGCCATCTTGAGCCCCACGTTGATCCAGAACGCCTTGACGTGGGTGAAGTTGTCGAGCACGAGCCGGCCCACCGAGAGCATCTTGAGGTCGTCGAAGCCGGTCGGGCCCGGCAGCTCGCTGAGGCCGGTGTTGGCCGGCTGGAACGACAGCGGGATGAAGGCGTTGAAGCCGTGGGTGTCGTCCTGGAGCTCGCGGAGGCGGACCATGTGGTCCGCGAGCTCCTCCGGTCGCTCGACGTGGCCGTACAGCATCGTCGCGTTGGACACCATACCGACTTCGTGTGCGGCCCGATGCACGTCCAGCCAGGTCTGCCCGCTGATCTTGCGCTCGCAGATCATGTCGCGCACGCGCCCGCTGAACACCTCGGCGCCGCCGCCCGGCAGCGAGCCCAGGCCGGCGTCCTTGAGTTGCCGCAGCACCTCGGGCACGCTCTGTCCGCTGATGCGGGCGAAGTGACTGATCTCGCTGGCCGTGAACGCCTGGATGTGGACGTCCGGTGCCAGGTCGCGCAGCGCGCGCATCATGCCCAGGTAGTACTCGAACGGCAGGTCGGGGTGCTCGCCGCCGACGATGTGGATCTCACTGATGCCTCCGACGGCCAGCGTCTCGCGGGCTTTGTCCACCACTTCGTCGACGGAGAGGGTGTAGGCGTCTTCGTCGCCCTCGTCGTGACTGAACGCGCAGAAGAGACAGCGGTTGCGGCACACGTTGGTGTGGTTGATGTGCCGGTTGGAGATGAAGTAGACCTGGTCGCCGGCGACGCGCTCGCGCGCGAAGTCGGCCATTGCGCCCAGCGCCAGGAGGTCGTTGGACGAGAGCAACTGGGTCGCGTCGTCGCCGCTGAGGCGCTCGGCGGCTTCGACCTTGCGCCAGATGCGGTCGAGGCCGGAACGCACGGCGAGCGCGGAGATCTCGTTCGGGTTCAAAGGGTGGACTCCGGGGTCGTCAGCTGTAGCGGTCCACGACCTGCGCGGCGACCTGTTCGAGCAGAGCGCGCTCGACCGTGTCGGGGCAGGCGGCGAGGGCCGCGCGTGCTTCTTCAATGTACCGCAAAGCGTCGGCGCGTGCTCGTGCGAGAGCGCCGCTCTCGGCGGCCGCGCCCAGCACGACCTCGACCTCCGCCTCGGAAGGGTCCGGCCGGCGGAGGATCTCCGCCAGCTCCGGCCGGGCCTCGAGCGTGTAGATCAGCGGCAAGGTGACGATGCCGTCGCGCACGTCGGTGCCGAGCCGCTTGCCGGTGGCCGCCTGGTCGCCGCTGCAGTCGAGGATGTCGTCGAACACCTGGAAGGCGATCCCGATGAGGCGTCCGTAGCTGCCGACCGCGGCGACAGCCTCGTCGTCCGCGCCGGAGAGCAGCGCGCCGAGCGCGCAGGCGGCGGCGAACAGGTCGGCGGTCTTGCGCTCGCAGCGGCGCACGTAGGCCTCCAGGCCCACGGTGACGTCGTGCGCCTCGGCGCGCTGGAGCACCTCGCCTTCGCTGAGGCCCACCGCCGTCGCGCTCAAGAGGTCCACGGCCTCGGGAGACCCGGATCCGACCAGCTCGGAGAAGGCCCGGGCCAGCAGGTAGTTGCCGGCGGAAACGGCGGTGGCGGGACCGTACTGGTGCGCGACCGTCGGACGGCCGCGGCGGAGCTCGGCGCGGTCGAGCACGTCGTCGTGCACGAGCGTGGCCATGTGCAGCAACTCGACGGCTGCCGCGGCCCGGAGCACGCCCTCCCCGGGCGCCTCACCGCGACGGGCGCAGAGCAGCGTGAGCAGCGGCCGGACCCGCTTGCCGCCGGCGCTGAGCGTGGCGCGGCACGCCTCACCGAGCTCACCCGGGTACTCCGCCGCCACCGAGGTGAGACGCTCCTCCACGAGCTCCAGGCCGCGCGCGACCCGGCGCTTCTGCGTGGACGAGGACCAGCTGAGCGCCGGCCTGCGGTTGTTCACGCGGGCACCTCCCCCACGTGCAGGGCGACGGCGCCGAAGCCCAGGCGCCGGTAGCGGACGTTCGTCAGCCCGGCGCCCGCCATGATCGCCGCGAGCTCGCCCGCCCGCGGGAACGCGGCGACGGACGCCGGCAGATAGGCGTACGCGGACGCGTCGCCGGTGACGAGCTTGCCCAGCGCGGGCACGACGTGGGCCATCCAGACGGCGTGGAAGCGCTTGCCGGGGCCGTCGGGCGGCATGGTCGACTCGAGGCAGACGACACGACCGCCGGGGTGGGTGACGCGCGCCATCTCGGCGAAGGCCCGCGGGACGTCGGGCACGTTGCGCACGCCCCAGCCAACGGTGACGGCGGCGAAGCGCGCGTCGTCGAAGGGCAGCGCGAGCACGTCGCCGGCGACGAACTCGCGCGGCACAGGCAGGAAGCGCCGCGCCCGCGCCGCCGCCTTCTCGCGCGCCCGCTCGAGCATCGGCTGAGTGAAGTCGAGCCCCGTGACCTCGCAGGCGGGACAGGCGTCGCTCAGGCTGAACGTGAGATCGCCGGTCCCGCAGCAGACGTCGAGCGCCTCGTCGCCGCGCGCGAGGGCCGCCTGCTCCGCGGCCATGCGGCGCCAGCGCCCGTCGAGCCCGGCGGTCATGAGCCGGTTCATGAGATCGTAGCGCCGCGAGATGCCGCCGAACATCGCCTCGATGCGCGAAGGGTCGCGGTCGATGGGCAGGTCGCCGGGACCTGCCGCGTGGTCCGGACTCATGAGGACTTGCCCCCGTCCCAGGGAGGGAACAGGTCCTGTTCGAAGCCGAGCGCCGTCATGACCTTGCCCGCGACGTGGTCGACGGCGTCCTGGAGTGTCTCGGGCCGCGAGTAGAAGCCGGGCATGGCCGGAAGGACGACGGCTCCCGCCTCCGCGAGCTCGAGCAGGCGCCGCAGGTGGATCTGCGTGAGCGGCGTCTCTCGCGGGACGACCACCAGCTGCCGCCTCTCCTTGAGCGCGACGTCGGCGGCGCGTTGCATGAGCGTGGTGGTGGCCCCCAGGGCGATGTGCGCGGCCGTGGACATGGAACAGGGGCAGATGACGACGGCGTCGGGTCCGCTGCTCCCGCTGGCCGGCAGAGCCCCGAGATCGTCGGGCGCGAACACCTGCGCCGTCGCGCCGGTGAGCTCCAGGAACTCGCCGGTGACGGCGGCGCGCGTGTCCGATGCAGGCCGAGTTCGTGCCGCAGCACGAGGACGCCGCTCTCCGAGATACTGAGCTGCAGACGGCAGCCCGCCGCGGCAAGCGCGCGGACGACCCGAGCGGCGTAAGGAGCTCCGCTCGCGCCGCTCACGCCGACGAACACGGTGTGTGGTGGATTCGCCATGGTCACGTCCCCTGACGGGGTACCCGGACCCTAGTTGATCGAACCGCTGTGGCAATCGCCGCCGTAGCAGCCCTGCGGACCGGTGCCCATATTGCCGTGGCACTTCACGCAGACGCTGCCCTGGCTGTAGACGTGGTTCGGGTGGTCGGCGATGAACGCCGAGCTGTGCGGCAACTCCACGCCGTGGCAGTCGATGCAGAACTGGCTGGTGTGGCACTTGTTGCAGAGCGACCGGTTGTTGAGCGCGACGCTCGAGTGCTGCGACATCCAGCCGCTCGGGTGCGGCATCTGCAGGCCGTGGCAGTCGATGCAGGCGTTCTTGCCGTGGCACTTCTGGCACAGCTTGGGATCCTTGCTGCCGATGGCGCCGTGGTTGGAGACGAAGCTGCTCGGATGCGGCAACTCGAGGCCGTGGCAGCGGATGCAGAACTTGGGGTCCTTCTTGGTGTGACAGCCGGCGCAGATGCTCTTGCCGCGGTCGAGCACGATGGATCCGTGGGCCTTCACCCAATTCTCCGGATGCGGCATGTCGAGGCCGTTGTGGCACTCGGAGCAGGTGACGTTGCCGCTCTTCTTGTCGTGGCAGCCCTTGCACTGCTTGGGAGCCACCTTGCCCGTGATGGCGACGTTGATCTCCTCCGGAGGAGCCCCGCCGACGTGGCAGATGTTGCAGTCGTCGGGGAGCTTCTTGCCGTCGTGGCAGCGGGCGCAGATGGGCATCTTGTTCTGGGCCGTGCGCGCGACCGCCAGCTGAGTGCCGGGGTGGCTGATGTTGGCGTGGCAGGTGATGCACTGATACCCCGCCTCGCGCAGGCCGGTGTGGTTGACGCGGATGTTGTTGTACACCTGGTCCCGCTCCAGCTGCGACTTGGGATGACACTGCACGCAGTTGGCCGTGCCGACGGCCGTGGTGAGCGGCCGCTCGTAGGTGTTGGAGAGGTAGAGAATGAGGTTGGTCGAGCCCTGGAGGTTGCGGATGAGGTAGTTGAACACGCCCGGCTTGGTGTGGCACTGCTGGCAGCCCACGCCGGCCCGGTAGTGCGCCGACTGCTTGTACGTCTCGACCTCCGGCTTGACCAGGTGGCAGGTCTCGCAGACCGCGATGTTGTTGACCGCGGAGAAGACGCCGACGGCGACGATGAAGACCACGACCAGCGCGGCGAGCACGCCGAGCAGCCAGGCGCGCGGCACCTTCACCTCGAGGAGCAAGGGGCTCTTCGGCAGCTTCTTCTTCTCACTCACGGGATGACCGCCGGCGTCGCCGTGACGGTGCCCCTGACGCGCGGACGTGGCGTGTAGTCGATGCCCTCGAAGAGGCTGTGAGCGCGCGGGTCACCGGATGCGTGCTGCTCGTGGCAGGCCTGGCAGTTGTCCAGCACATGGCAGTTGAAGCAGGTAGGGGTGCCGAACTTCTCGGCCTGCCCGGGATGGCTCGAGACGAAGTCCTGCGGGTGAGGCATGGGCACCTTGTGGCACGTGTTGCAGTACTCCTTGGTGTTGTGGCACTGCGCGCATGCCTTGCGGCCCTTGGCCTCAGCCGTCTTGCCGTGTGCGTACAGCCACGCTTCCGGGTGCGGCATGAGGATGTCGTTGTGGCACTTGCTGCACGCGTCCTTCTTGACGTGACACGCGCTACAGGTCGAGAGCACGCCGACGGCGCCGTGGCGTGTGGACCAGTCGGATGTCTTGTGCGACTCCGGCTGCGCCGCGTAGCCCGGCTGCTTGTGGCAGAGGTCGCATTCCGCGGTCGCGACTGTGCCGTCGGCCGCCTTGTAGTCGTTGTTGTGGCAGATGAGGCACTGCTCCATCGTCGGGTACGTACGCGAGCCCGGTGGCACGGCGGTACCGTGCGCTGTGGTGGAGTGGCAGCGCTGGCAGAGGAACCCGGCCTCGATGAGGTGCTGATGGTTCACGCGGATGCCACTGCGGCTGATGGTCCCGAACAGGTCGTCGTTGGTGTGGCAGCGGCGGCAGGACTGGTTGAGCACGAAGCCGAGGATGGGCTTCTCGTAGTCGCCCGTGATCTGCGCGATGGGCTGCTGCAGAGCCTCGAGCTTCGAGGTGAGGAAGAAGAACGGCCCCGGCTTGGTGTGGCACTGCTCACAGTTCACTCCGTCGTGGGCCGATTGCCTCCACTCGTCGACGTAGGGCACGTGGCTCTTGCACGACGAGCAGAAGCGCGGCGACGAGGTGGCGGCGAGCGAGACGCCGATGAACACCACGACCACGGTGATGAGGACTGCCGCGACCGTGACGCCGCGTCTGGTGAGGCGGAAGTTCAACGACTGATCTCAGTACCTGGACAGGCCGTTGTACCCACCGGAGGTGCCGCCACCGCCGCCGCCGCCGATGTTGATGGCGCTTGGCCGGGAGTTGTGCACGGCCCTGCGGTGGCACAACGTGCACCGGTAGCCGTTGGCGTGACGCGCGGCGGAGCCGTGGCACTTCGTGCAGGTCGAATTGCCCGGCGTCGGCTGCGAGGCGTGGTACTTGGTCTTGTGACAGGTACGGCAGCTCTTGACCGCGCGGCTGACCTTGGAGGCGTGCAGTGCCTTGCTGTGACACCCGCTGCAGACGTACTTCTTGGTGACCTTCGAAGAGTGCTGCGCCGGACGGCCGGACGTGCCCTTGTGGCACTGCGCGCACTTGCTCTGCGGCACCTTCTTGCCGGCGTGCTTCTTGGTGTGGCAGGAGCCGCACTTCTTGAAGCCCGGGCTGGAAGCCTGGTAGAGGTGGAACGCCTGCGCATTCTTGTGGCAACTGGCGCAGGCGACCTTGCCGGCGTGCTTCTGTTGCGAGGAGTGGCACGCCGAGCACTTGTCGAAGCCGGTGGCCTTGCCGCTGTGGTGCGGGCTGGCGCCGGGGTCGAAGACCGAGTCGCTCACGGCGTGACAGTCGAGGCACTCGGGCGTGGAGCCCAGGTGCGGGTTGGCGCCGTGCGTGAACGGGATGGTGTACGCCTTCTGTGCGGAGTTCCAGAGGTGGCACTCCTGCGTGCACGCCGAACTGGGACTGGAGAGGGTGGAGGTGTCCTGGCCCGGCGCGTGGCAGGACCAGCAGGTGTCGCCGGGATACGCCTGGAAGCCGGCGTGGCAGCCGGTGCACACGGCGTCGGTGGGCGTACCCTGACTGTGGCAGGACTCGCAGCCGATGGCGCCGTCGTGCTGCCAGTTGCTGAAAGCCGACGCCGGCGAAGCCGTGAAGGCCAGCGCCACGACGACAGCGGCGAGCAGCACCACCGCGACCGTCGCGACCGTGGCCCAAAGGCGCACAGACCTCACGTTGACTCCTTTCCCCGGACCGGCGACCGCGCCTCTTCGCGCGACTTCGGCCACACCCCTTGCCACGATTGCCCTCTGAGGAGGGTCTTTGGATCCCGCGTCGCGGCTCAGGCGACGAAGGATGCCGGCGTGATTCTAGCAGCCCTTGTGAAGCTCTTCACCCTCAAAAACCGGTGAGCCAGTTGTACGTGACCCAGACGACGAAGATGCAGAAGACGGCCCACAGCGTGAGAGCGCATCCGGTGATGACCCACCAGAGCACTGTCTGGTACTTCATGCGCCGATCGCTGACCGGAGCGATGAGCAGATTGTCGAGCTTGCCCTCCCTCACGAGGCGCTCGTACTCGACCGGCCGCTCGTGCGCGTACTCCTCGAGCGGCAGGCCGCCCGCGTACATGGCCTTGTCCATCGGGAACGCCTCAGGACGCAGGTGGGCGTGGAAGAAGTGCCAGAACACGACCACGAAGCCCATGGCGAGCAGCGCCCCTCCCGAATGATTGACCAGGGCGAAGTTGATCACGATGCCCGGCAAGACCCGGGAAGCGACCTCCGGGTACCAGAGGATCGCGCCGGTGACGATCATGATGCTGCAGCCCCCGGTGGCTGCCCAGAACTCGCCCTTCTCGTAGTACGCGTAGCGGTCGAGTTGCAGGTGGGGCCGGGGGCTGCGGCCGAGGAACCAGCTGACCATGGCTTTGAGGTCGCGGTAATCCTGCCACGTCGGCACCATCGTGCCCGGGCCCCAGTAGCGCCCGCGGTACTGGATGAAGATCTTGAGGAACAGCAGGACCATGCAGACACCGCACGCGACCATGATGATGGCGGCGAAGCGGTGGATCATGCCGGCGTTCTCCAGACCTCCGATGACACCCATCCACGTCTGCGCCCAGGCCTTGTCGCTGTACTTGAGCGGCATGCCGGTGAGCACGAGCGTGGAGAAGCTGATCATGATGAAGAAGTGCACCCAGCGCTGGAACGGTGTGAAGCGGCGGAAGTGGGTGCGAGCGCCCGCGACGACGACGGCCGGCCTGGCCTTGGGCTCGGCGGCCGCCCCCTCGTCACGGACGGGCGTGTCAACGGTTGCCACGGCGGTACATTCCCTCCCTCAGGCCTCGATAGAAGTACAGGATGCAGTGCAGGCCGCCGAGGGTGAACAGCACGCCGATGAGCACGGCGTGGTTCATCTCCATCACCCACACCCAGAATGACGAACTGGGCGTGCTGCGGTCGACGTGCACGAGGAAGCTCGAGAAGCGTGCGTTGGCGTTCTCGTGGCACTTGCCGCAGGTGGCCACCACGTTCTGCTTGGACACGGTGCTCTGGGGGTCTGACTGCGGCAGGATCTTGTGGTACCCGTGGCAGTCAGTGCACACGGCGCGCGAGAGGTCGCCGAGGAGGACGGACTTGCCGTGGTACGTGTCCAGGTAGGTCTCTTCCTTCTCTCCGTGACAGCGGCCGCAGACCTCGGGGATGGACTCCCGGAACTCCGCGCTCTTCGGATCGATGATCCCGTGCGATCCGTGGCAGTCGCCGCAGGCGGGAGCCTTGTCCGAGCCCTCGCCCATGACGAGGTTCCCGTGGAAGGACTGGTCGTACATCCTGAACTCGGAGGAGTGGCAGTCGCTGCAGGCCGTCAGCTTGGCCTGCCTGTACCAACCCCTGGTCTCCTCGGCGGTGTGCTCCCGCGCCTGGAACCCGGCGTGGCAGGCGGTGCAGTCCATGCGCGAGTGCAGGCTGTTGTGCCACGCGTCCTGGTCGACGGTGAGGCTCTTCTCCTCGCCGTTGACGGTGATGGTCCCCAGATCCGGCTTGGCGTGGCACTCGAGGCAGCGGTCGGTCTTGCCGGTCGGGATGGTGAACGTGACCGCGAGCGCGGGCGCGGCAGCGGTGAGCAGGAGGCAAGCCGCGGCGAGCGCCAGCAGCATGGCTCGCCGGGCGCTCACTGCGGCGCCTCGATCTTCACGCTCACGCCCACGTCCGCGTGGCAGTCGATGCACATCTGCGTGGGGTGACACACGAAGCACGAGCGCTGGCCCTTGGCCGCCACCGGCGCGTGGCCGGTGTCCCAGTCGGCCGGGTGGTCGACCGTGTGGCACTGGTTGCAGAGCTGCTTCTCGGTGTGGCAGCCCAGACAGCGGGCGCGGTCCTTCTTGGCCTGCTTGCCGTGAGCGTAGGGCCAGTTGCCGGAGTAGTGGCCCGGCGTGGGCTTCTGGTGGCAGCCGTCGCAGAACTGCTGCTTGTTGTGATGACAGCGCAGGCAGTCGCGCTCGTCGTTCTGCGCCAGCTTCCCGTGCGCGTCGATGAAGTCCGCCGGGTGCGACGCGCCGGTGACCGGCGGCGTGTAGTGACAGAAGTCACAGGCGTTCGGGTCCCTGGTCTGCTCGTGGCACATGGTGCAGGGCGCCATGCTGACCTGGTTGCTCTCGCCGTTGGGAGCTGCGTGCGCAGTGTGGTCGTGGCAGTCGATGCACTCGAGGTTGTTCTGGTTGATGTGGCGGGCGTGCGGCATGCGGATCTCGCCGGGCACGCCCATGAGGCCCTTGAGCGGGTGGCACTTGATGCAGTTCTCGCTGGCGGGACGCGGCTGGCTGTCGCTCGCCGGCTTCATGTTCAGGTAGGTGAGCCAGATGTTGCGCGTCTCGGTCGTGCGCCACTTGATCGCGGCCACCGTGCCCGGCGGGATGTGGCACTTGGAGCACGCGACCGAGGAGTGCTGGCCGTTCTGCCAACTCGTGAACGCCTGCTTCATGGAGTGGCAGCTGCCGCAGTAGGACGAGGACGACGTGGCGACGACCGGCATGAGCAGCAGCACCGCCACGATGACGACGACCACGCCGATGCCGGCCGCGATCATCCAGCGCGGCCTGGGCGGCTTCTCTTCTCCGACGCGCTGCGGCTCCTGGACGTCGCCGTCACTCACCTGTACGTCCCCCTCGGCGTTAGTGTGCGATGGTGTCCGGCGCGCCCCTTCGACCGCTGGGTTGAGGACCCGGCGCCCCGGTGCGCGGAATTGTACCACAAGGGGTATCCTCCGGCCTCCCCGGCGGACGCGGGAATCACCTGCTCAAGCAGGCCCAGACGGTGGCCAGGACGACGACGGCGCCGTACAGGAGCCCGACGGCCCCGTTCACGCCCATGAAGCCCATCCCGACCTGGTCGAGGCCGCGGCGCGCGATGTCCACGTGCGGCCACGCGAGCAGCGCCGCGACGAGCGCCAGGCCGGCCCAGTAGACCGGGCCCAGGCCGCACAGCACGCCGACGGCGACCAGCAACGCGACGGTGGCGACGTGCGAGGCCGCGGCGACGACGAGCGCGCCGCGCTCCCCGACCGCCACCGGGACCGAGTGCAGGCCGTTGCGGCGGTCGAAATCCAGGTCGAAGATGGCGTAGATGACGTCGAAGCCGCCGACCCAGAGACCGACGGCGAAGAACAGCAGCCAGGGCACCGCGCCGAGGTGGCCGGTGACCGCGAGCCAGGCGGCGGCCGGAGCCAGACCGAGCGTCAGGCCGAGCGCGTAGTGGCAGAACCAGGTGAAGCGTTTGGCGTAGGGGTAGAGGACGAACGCGGCCAGCGGGACCGGCCACAGGTAGCGGCACGGCTCCGAGAGCTGGAACGCCGCGAGCACCAGCAGGGCGACCGAGACGACGGTGAACAGCCAGACCTCGCGCCGCCCGAGACGCCCGGCGGGCAGCTCCCGCGACGCCGTGCGTGGGTTGCGCGCGTCGATCTCGGCGTCGATGAGGCGGTTGAGGGCCATGGCGGCGCTGCGCGCGCCCACCATGGCCACGGTGATCCAGAGGAGCTGCGACCACGTCGGCAGGCCGTCGGCGGCGAGGAACGCGCCGGCGTACGCGAACGGCAGCGCGTACACGCTGTGCTCGATCTTGACGAGCCGGGCGAAGAGTGCGGGCTTGGAGGCGGAGCCGCTTTCCGGCACGCCGGAGAGCCCCGTCAGCTGGCGGCAGGCGCCGCGGTGTCGCTCTGGCCGTCGGCCGCGGCGTCATCTCCGGCGTCGTGGTCGCCCTCGTCGCCGGTGATGCGACCCATGGGCCCGGCCTCGTGCCCGAACTTCTCGAGCAGATACGTGAGGATGGCGAGGATCGCCGCCACGAGCCCGATGACGAACAGCACCGAGTAGACGATGATGCTCGCCGGCGAGGTGATGCCGAGGAACGCGCTGATGGTCCAGGCGACGACGGCGATGCCCCAGTTCAGCAGCGACAGGCGCAGCAGGAAGCTCCGGACCTTCTTGTCGTGCGCGGAGGTGCCGGCCTGCGCCTCTTCCTTCCACTGCCGGCGCAGCGCCTCGCGGTCGACCGCCTCGGGAGCGGGCGCCGGTGTCGTGTTGTCGTCTGCGGGTTTCTCGGGCATGGCTCGGCTCAGTCGAAGATGGACCAGATGATGAACGCCGTCATGAGCAGGGCGGCGAATCCCATGATGAGGGTGATCGTCCACCAGATCGCGTCGCCGAACAACGTCTTCCACGTCACGGTGCGCTCCACCAGCACGTCGTCGAGCGTGCCCTCCTGCACCCGGCGAGCGTACTCGAGCGGGCGCTCCTCACGGTAGTGCTCCACCGGCAGCGAGCCGGTGAAGATCACCTTGTCGATCGGGAACGATTCGGGCTTGAGGTGCGCGCTGAAGAAGTGCACGAAGATGAAGATGACGCCCATGGCCAGCAGAGCCTCGCTGGAGTGGATGACCAGCGCGATGTTGAGGAAGATGCCCGGCACCAGTTCCGTGGTCTTGAGCGGGAACCACATCATGAATCCGGTGGTGCCGATGATGACGGTACCGGCGGCCAGAGAGATGTAGTCGAACTTCTCCCAGTACGCGTAGCGGTCGAACTGCGGCTTGGGACCCCGGCCGAAGAACCAGGCGAACATGCCGACGAGGTCGTGGAAGTCCTTCATGTTGAACATGATCGACCCTGGCTTGCGGATGTTCCTGCCGCGAGCGCGGATGACCATGACGAGCATGAATGTGATCTCACAGACGAAGTAGAAGACCGTCACGATCGCGGCGATGCGGTGGTAGATGCCCGCCGCCGTGACGCCGCCGAAGAGGTCCATGAACCACCGCGCCCACTGGGTGTCCTTGTACCGCAGCGGCATCCCCGTGAACACCAGCACCGTGAAGCTCGTGATGACCAGGAAGTGCATCCAGCGGTGGAACACGTTGAAGCGGTGGAACTCGATGCGCCTGTCGCCGATCTTGTCCCGGTGGCGCTCGCGCGAGTACATGCCTTCCTTGGCGCCGCGGTAGATGTACAGGGCGGTGTGCACCGCCGCGAAGCTGAACACCAGGGTGATGAGGATCACGTAGGCGACCCAGAAGATCCAGATCTGCCAGGAGGACGTAGGGTCGCTGGGGTCGACGTGGGCGCGGAAGTCGGCGAAGTTCTCGTTGGCGCCCAGGTGGCACTTGCCGCAGGTGGCGACCACGTTCTCTCGAGAGACGGTGCTCTCGGGATTGTCGGCCGGCAGGATGCGGTGGCCGCCGTGGCACTGGCTGCAAGAGGCGGTCTTGGTGTCGCCGAGCACGTAGGCCTTGCCGTGGTAGCTGTCGAGGTACGTCGCCTTGGCGTCCTCGTGGCACCGCCCGCACATCTCCACCTCTTGGGCGTGGAACTCTTGAGTGCCCGGCGGGATGATGTCGTGCGCGTCGTGACAGTCACCGCACAGCGGCGCCTTCTCGGAGTCCCTGGTGATCACCAGATTGCCGTGGAACGACGTCTGGTACATCTTCATCTCGTTGCCGTGGCAGTCGCCGCAGGCGAGGAACTTGGCCGTCTTGAGCCAGCCCTTGGTGACCTCCTCCGAGTGCATGCCGGCATTGAAGCCGAGGTGGCAGCTGACGCAGGCCAGCTGGCCGTGTCTCGAGTTGGACTGGATCTTGCGGTCGACGTACAGGCTCTTGGGATGGCCGCCCACGTCGATGGTGGCCGGGAACGACTGCCCGTCGGCGGTGGTGATGGTGCCGTTCTGAGGCCTCACGCCGTGGCAGGCGAAGCACTCCTCGTTGCCGCTCGGGTTCATCGCCGACCCGCCGGTGCCGGTGGGGCTCGTGCCGGCCTCGTTGGTCGAAGCCGAGGCGACGGCGGCGAGGAGGCCGAGCGCCAGGAGCGCGGCGCCGAGCAGCAGCAGGGCCCTCAGGGAGCGAAGGAGCCTCACAAGGTCACCTCCACCCCGTTCTTCTGGTGACAGGTGTCGCACATGCTGCTGGGGTGGCATACCAGGCAGGCGTTGAGGCCCTTGGCGGCGATGGCGCCGTGCGTCTGGACCCAGTTGCTGGGGTGGTTCACCTGGTGGCACTGGGCGCAGTAGGCCTCGTCGTGGCAGGCCTCGCAGTTGGCGGGGTCGGCGGCGGCGTCCTTGCCGTGCGTGTAGCGCCACTGCCCCGAGTAGTGCGACGGCGGGGGGTAGTCGTGGCACGAGTCGCAGAACTGCTGCTTGTCGTGGTGGCAGCGCAGGCACTCTTCGGGGTTGGCCAGCGCCTCTTTGCCGTGCTCCTTCATGAAGTCCGGCGCGTGCTCGGACGCCGGCGGTTGCGGGTGGCAGAAGTCGCAGGCGTTGGGCGCGGTGCCCTGCTCGCTGTGGCACATGGCGCAGGTGACCATGCTGACGCCCTCGGACTGGCCCGGCAGCCGGTGCGAGACCGTGTCGTGGCAGTCGATGCAGAACAGGTTGCGGAGCTCGAGGTGCGCGGCGTGGTTCATGCGCACCCCGTTGGACTCGTTGGGGATGCCCGACAGCGGGTGGCAGCGCAGGCAGTTGGCGTTGGTGGGAGCGTTCTCTTTCTGGGCCGTGGTCGGCATGTTCAGATAGTCGGCCCAGACGTTCTTGGCCTCGCCCAGCCGCCACTTGGCGGACGCGACGATGCCCGGCGGGATGTGGCACTCGGTGCAGTCGATGCCCCTGTGCGCGGACTGCGCAAGGGTCTTCTCGGCCGGCTTCATCGCCTTGCACGAGGTGCAGTAGGACTGGTCGTCCATGGCGGCGACCGGCCACACGAGGATGCCGACGAAGATCGCCGCGAGGACGATGACGACGGTCCAGGTGAACCAGGGCTTGCGGTACCAAGGCCGCGCGACGGGCCGATGGCGATACTCACGCTCGGTCAAGAAGAGCTGCTCCCCGTAGGCTCCAACAACACACTTACGGGCGGCCTACCCCTCTGCCGAGGCCGCCCGAGTGGCGGGATTGTACCATCCTGCACTTGCGCGTGCCACACGGCACAAAACCTCCCCCGTGATACCCCGGGGGGCACGCGGATGAGCCTCGGGCGCCCTGCCTGCCCGGCTCAGGAGAACGGCAGCCCGAGCTCCTTCCAGCGCTCGTCGACGCGCCGCGCGACCTCCGGGTCCATGGCCAGCTCGTCCGGCCACTCGCGGCCGTGGCCCTCGTCCGGCCAGGTCCTGGTCGCGTCGATGCCCATCTTGGCGCCGTAGCGGGCGAAGGGACTCGAGTGGTCGAGCACGTCGAGCGGGCCCCGCATGATGACCGTGTCGCGCTCGGGGTCGACGTTGTTGAACACGCGCCAGGCGACCTCGCTGTAGTCGTGCACGTCCACGTGCTCGTCCACCACGACCACGAACTTGGTGAACATCATCTGCCCCATGCCCCACACGGCGCTCATGATCTTGCGCGCGTGGCCCGGGTACTCCTTGCGGATGCTGATGACGGCGCAGTCGTGGAACACGCCCTCGATGGGCAGGTCCATGTCGACGATCTCCGGCTGCACCAGCTGCAGCAGCGGCAGGAAGAGCCGCTCGGTGGCCTTGCCGAGGTAGGCGTCCTCCATCGGCGGCTTGCCGACGATGGTGGCCGGGTAGATGGGGTCCCGGCGGTGGCTCATGGCCGTGAGGTGGAACACCGGGTACTGGTCCGCCAGGGAGTAGTAGCCGGTGTGGTCGCCGAACGGCCCCTCGAGCCGCGTCTCGCCCTTCTCGACGTAGCCCTCGAGGACGATCTCAGCGTCTGCGGGCACCTGGAGGTCGACGGTAGCGCAGCGCGCCATCTCGACCGGCTCGCCGCGGAGGAAGCCGGCGAACATGAACTCGCTGATGCCCGGCGGGAGCGGCGCCGTGGCGGCGTACGTGACCGCCGGGTCGGTGCCGAGGGCGACCGCCACCTCCATGCGGTCGCCCGCCTCGCGGAAGTTGGCCGCGCCGTCGTGGTGGATGTGGATGTGCATGCCGGTGGTGCGGTCGTCGTAGACCTGGAGGCGGTACATGCCGGCGTTCTGGCGGCCCTGCCGGTCCTTGGTCACGACGATCGGCAGCGTGATGAAGGGACCGCCGTCGCCGGGCCACGTGGTGAGCACCGGAAGCCGGCTGAGGTCGGGCGGGTCGAGCACGACCTCGCGGAAGCGGGCCTTTCTGTCGTAGCGCGGGCCGTAGGAGGCGAGCTCCTTGAGCTGGCCGAGCGCCTTGACCTTGCCGACCAGACCGCTCGGCACCTGCAACTCGAGCAGGCCGCCGATGCGCCTGGCGATGTCGTCGAGCGGGGCGCCCAGGGCCAGCTCCAGGCGGCGGTACGAGCCGAGCTGGTTCATGAGGACCGGCACCGCGGGCTGCCCCGCCGGCCGCTTCGGCTGCTCGAAGAGGACCGCCGGTCCGTGCGCCTTGCTGGCGCGGTCGGCGATCTCGGCCATCTCGAGGTACGGGTCCACCTCCGGGCGCACCCGGACGAGCTCACCCTCGCGCTCCAGCAGGCTGATGAAGGCTCGCAGGTCCACGGTCACCTCCCGGCGACGTCGGCGAGCTCGCGCACCAGCGGCTCGCGGTCATGCAGGTCGAGGCGGGCGGCCGCCGAGCGGACCGCGGCCGGCACGTCGGCGGAGGACGCGCGGAACGCCGCCTCCACCTCGTCGAAGAGCGCCTCCACGGACGCCGGCCGCGCCCCACGGTGGAGGGCGACGAGGCCGGCGGTGGTGTACGCCCAGAGCGCGTCGTCGTCGGAGAAGGCAGCCCCCGCGCAGCGGAGGTACGAGCAGGCGGCCATCAACCGGGCCAGCAGGCCCACCCCGGCCGCGTCGCCGGCCGCCGCGATGCCGCGCAGGCCGCGGGCGTAAAAACAGTCTCCGGCGAGCAGTCGCGTCTCGAGCTCGCCGGCGCCGAGCGCCACCGCGCGGCTGTCCCGGTAGTGCAGCAGGTAGCCCTCGTAGATGAGCTCGATGTCGGTGGCGTACGCGCCTTCGGCCGAGGGGTCGAGCGCGCAGTACAGCGCCCCCCAGCGCGGCTCCGGCGCGCCGGCCGGGGCGGGGCCGAAGACCTCGCCGGCCGCCGCGAGCGCCTCGGCAACAGCGGCGGCAAGGTCCATTTCTACTCCGTCCTCCTGCAGCCCTTCGGCCCCGGCGCTCGCTCGGCGGCACCGCCCGCGCTCCGCGCGCCGCACCCCATCAGCCCTGCTCCTTGTCGAGGTAGAAGGACAGCGACATGAGCTCACTGGAGAGGTCGACCTGGCGTACCAGCAGGCCCTCGGGGGCGTGCACCTTGACGGGAGCGAAGTTGAGGACGGCCTTCACGCCGGCGGCGCCGAGCCGCTGCACCGTGCTCTCGGCCTCGCCGGCCGGAACCGTGATCATGGCGATGTCGACGCGCTCCTTGCGACAGAACTCGTCGAGCTCGTGGATGCTGCGGACGTGGTCGGCGTCGTTGGTGCCGTAGCGCGCGCCGATCACCGTCGCCGAGGTGTCGAACATGCCGACGAGGCGGAAGCCCTGCTCGCCGAACCCGCGGTAGCGGGCGAGCGCCGTGCCCAGCAGGCCGGCGCCCACGATGATCACGTTCCACGTGTGGTCCAGGCCCAGGCAGCGCGTGATCTCGTCCACCAGCACCGGCACCTCGTAGCCGACTCCGCGGGTGCCGAACTCTCCGAAGTACGAGAAGTCCTTGCGGATCTGCGCCGCGTTGAGGTCGATCATCTCGGCGAGGTCCTTGGACGAGACCCTGTCGACGCCTCGGGCCCGCAACTCGCGTAGCTTGCGCAGGTAGAGCGCGAGCCGCGGGACGGTGACGCTCGGCACGTCGTTCTTGTCGATGCCGCGCACCGTCAGGCCCCGGTGCCGTTGAACCAGGCGTGTGCCGCAGCCGCGGCCTTGTCCAGGTCCTCGTCGGTGAGCGCCAGCGAGATCATCGCCGCCTCGAACTGCGACGGGGCGATGTAGATGCCGGCCTCGAGCATGTGCCGCCAGTACGCGGCGTAGGCGGCGGTGTCCGCGGCCTTGGCGTCGGCGAAGCTGTGCACCGGGCCCTCGCAGAAGAACATCGTGAGCATGGGCCCGACCCGGTTGACGGTGACGGCGCGGCCCGCCGCGCCGGCGGCCGCGAGCAGCCCCTGCTCGGCGCGCGCGCCGAGCGCCTCGAGGCGCTCGTACGTGCCCGGCTCGGCGAGTACGCGCAGCGTCGCCGCTCCGGCGGCCATGGCCAGCGGGTTCCCCGAGAGGGTGCCCGCCTGATACGTCGAGCCCAGCGGGGCTACGGTCTCCATGATCTCGCGGCGGCCGCCGAAGGCGCCCACGGGCAGGCCGCCGCCGATGATCTTGCCGAGCGTGGTGAGGTCCGGCAGCACGCCGTAGCGCTCCTGCGCCCCGCCCCACCCCACGCGGAACCCGGTGATGACCTCGTCGAAGATCAGGACGGCGCCGTGCTTGGTGCACAGGTCGCGGCAGGCCTCGAGGAAGCCGAGTCGCGGCGGGACGACGCCCATGTTGCCCGCCACGGGCTCGACGATGAGCGCCGCGATGTTCTCGCCCTCGACGGCGAAGAGTTCGGTGAGCGTCTGCACGTCGTTGTACTCGACGAGCAGCGTGTCCGCCGTGGTGCCCTGGGTGACGCCGGGGCTGTCCGGCAGCGCGAGCGTGAGCACCCCGCTGCCGGCCGCCGCGAGGAACCCGTCCGAGTGGCCGTGGTAGCAGCCGATGAACTTGACGATCTTCTCGCGCCCCGTGAACCCACGGGCGACGCGCACGGCGCTCATCGTCGCCTCGGTGCCGGAGTTGACCATGCGCACCATCTCGACGGACGGGACGGCTTCGCAGACGAGGCGCGCCAGCTCGACCTCGAGCTCGGTCGGCGCGCCGTAGCTGGTGCCCTTGTCGGTCTGCTCCTTGATGCGACCGACGACCTCAGGGTGGCCCCAGCCGAGGATCATCGGGCCCCAGGACGAGACGAAGTCGACGAACTCGTTGCCGTCGGCGTCCCAGATGTGCGAGCGCTCGGCGCGCGCGACGAAGAGCGGATGCGGCATGCCCACGCCCTTCATGGCGCGGACCGGCGAGTTGACCCCGCCTGGGATGTACTTGAGCGCCTCTTCGAAGAGGCGTGCGGACGTCTCGGTGTTCACCCGGGTCCTCCGTGCAAGTGAGAAAGTCAGTCAGGAATGTTGCACTATACTACGCGCCCGCTCCAGGGAATGTGCCTGTAGACACAAGTACCCGACTCGAGAGGGAACCGAGCATGGACCAGCTGAGCATCCGCGACGCGGGCCCCGGCGACGAGGCGGCGATCGTGCGCCTGGTCCGCGAGATGGCCGCCGAAGACGATGAGACCTCGCCCGTCGACGAGCACTACGTGCGCCGCTTCCTGGCGTCGCCGGTGAGCGGCGCCTTGCTGGCCTGGGACGGCGACGTGGCGGCCGGACTGCTGAGCTACTGCGTGACGCCCGGCCTCTTCCACGCCGCCGACTCCGGGCTCATCGAACTCCTGATCGTGACCGCCTCGCGGCGCAGCGAG
Source organism: uncultured Actinomycetes bacterium (assembly GCA_963764225.1). Taxonomy (GTDB): domain Bacteria; phylum Actinomycetota; class Thermoleophilia; order UBA2241; family UBA2241; genus CAIXSE01. The sequence goes on along the minus strand of CAVXRL010000007.1, from coordinate 106,401 downwards.
GGTATCGGGCGCCTGCTCGTGGACGCGGCGCTGCGCCGGTTCGAGGAGGCGGGCTGCGCCGAGGCCTCCGTGAGCACCGGCGAGGCCAACGACCGGGCCCAGCACGTCTACCGCGAGGCCGGGCTCACCGAGACCTCGCTGCTGCTCGAGAAGCACTTCTGAGAGCTGCGCGGGCGGCGTCGACGGCCGCTTCGCCCGGCTGAAGGCGCACCTCTACCTGAAGCCTCAGCGCCAGGACGCACCCACGGCGCGCCGTAGGAGATGTGTGCGTTCGCCCCATGTGCTTCCGCACGTACGTGCAGACACCCCATGGGGCTACTGGAAGTACGTTTGAGCGTACGTCGCCGGCCTCGCGGCACAGTCCCGTCCGCCGGGATCGGTCGATCAACGCGTTCCCCACCTCGCGCGCTCGGCGCTCGGCACTCTCATCAAGACGCGCCATCGCGCCGACTCCGAAGCTCAGGCCGAGCGTCAGACCTCTTCGTCAGAGACCCGCGGCCGGGACGCACCAGCCCTTGGGCACGTAGGCGCAGTAGGGCTCCTCGGCCATGTAGTCGCCGGTGGCCTCGTAGGCGCGTGCACGGCAGCCGCCGCAGACCTTCTTGAACTCGCAGGCGCCGCACTTGCCCTTGAGCCCGTCGAAGTCGCGCAGCTCGTTGAAGAGCGGCGAGTCGCGCCACACCTCGGGGAACGTCTGCTTGCGCACGTCGCCGGCGACCTTGTCGAAGTAGCCGCAGCCCTGCACCTCGCCGATGTGGCTGATGAAGCAGAAGCCGATGCCGGCCAGGCAGCCGCGGCTGAGGGTGTTCATGCCGCCGTGGCTGTGCGGGTGCACCTCGATCTTGCGGCCCTGAGCCTTGGCGCGCTGACGCATGACGCGCCAGTAGTGCGGCACGTCCGTGGGCTTCATGAACAGGTCGCTCTCCTGCTGCGCGTCGTACATCCACTCGAGCGCCTTCTCGTACTCGTCCGGCGGGAGCTCCTGCTCCTCCAGCTCCTTGCCGCGCCCCGTCGGGACCAGCATGAAGGGGTGGAACGACACGGCGCCGAGGTCGGTGGCGAGCTTGAGCAGGTCGGGCAGGTAGTGCGCGTTGAGCTTGGTGATGGTGCTGTTGATCTGCACCTCCACGCCTGCGGCCAGGCAGTTCCGGATGCCCCGCACGGCGCCGTCGAAGGCGCCGGGGACGCCGCGGAACTCGTCGTGCTCCGCGGCCGTCGGGAAGTCGATGGAGATGCTGACGCGCGCGATGCCCACGTCGTGCATGCGCTGCGCCACCTCGGGCGTGACCAGCGTGCCGTTGGGCGACATGACCGTGCGCAGGCCCTTGCCGATGGCGTACTCGGCGATGTCGAAGATGTCGGCGCGCATGAGCGGGTCGCCGCCGGTGAGGATCAGGATGGGGTTGGCGAACGAGGCGATCTCGTCGACGAGCTTGAACGCCTCGGCGGTGCTGAGCTCGCCCTCGTAAGGTCCGTGGACCGCGGAGGCCCGGCAGTGCACGCAGGCGAGGTTGCAGCTGCGCGTGACCTCCCAGGCGATGACGCGTGGAGGCGCGGGTCCGTCGGCGGGAGCCGGAGTGCCCATGCCGTGCGGGTGGCCGTGCGGGTTTTCAGCGTGAGGGTGGTGCAAACCGACTCCAGTCTGCCAGAGAGCGACGGGCCGCGCAATTCGCCCCGCGAGCCCACAGCCACGCGGGGACGAAGCCGGATCCCGCCACCGTCATCCGAGCCAGGTGGCGATGTCCTTGGCGTGGTAGGTGATGATGAGGTCGGCGCCGGCGCGCTTGATGCCGGTGACCGCCTCGAGCACGGCGCGCTGCTCGTCGAGCCAGCCGTTGGCGGCCGCGGCCTTGATCATCGCGTACTCGCCGCTCACGTTGTACGCGGCGAGCGGGAACTTGGTCTCCTGCTTGACGGCGTGGATGACGTCGAGGAACGGGATCGCCGGCTTCACCATGATCATGTCGGCGCCCTCCTCGATGTCGAGCAGGGACTCGCGCACGGCCTCCTCGAGGTTGGCCGGGTCCATCTGGTAGCTCTTGCGGTCGCCGAACGCGGGGGCGGAGTCGGCCGCCTCGCGGAACGGGCCGTAGAACGCCGAGGCGAACTTGCTCGAGTACGACATGAGGATCGTGTCGGTGAGGCCCTCGTCGTCGAGCGCGTTGCGGATGGCGGCCACGCGGCCGTCCATCATGTCGCTGGGGGCGACGATGTCCGCGCCGCTCTCGGCGTGCGTGACGGCCATCTTGGAGAGCAGTTCGAGGGTGACGTCGTTGAGCACCTCACCCTCCTGGACCACGCCGCAGTGCCCGTGGTCGGTGTACTCGCAGAGGCAGACGTCGGTGATGACGATGAGGTCCGGGAACTCGTCCTTGAGAGCGCGGACGGCCAGCTGGACGATGCCCTCGGGGTCGTACGCCCCGGTGGCGGCGGCGTCCTTGTGCGCCGGCAGGCCGAACAGGAGGACCGCCTTGATGCCCAGGCTGACCGCCTCCCGCACGTCGGGAATGAGGTTGCCGATGGAGAGCTGGAACACGCCGGGCATGGACGGGATGGGGTTCTGGATGTTCTCGCCGGCGATGACGAAGTACGGGTAGACGAGGTCGTCGAGCCGCAGTGTGGTCTCGCGCACCAGGTCGCGGATGGCGGGGGTGCGGCGGAGGCGCCTCATGCGGTAGCTGGGGTAGTACATGCGGTGGTGTCCTTTCTTCGCGCGGGTCCGGGGCGCGGCCCGCCTGCGCAAAGGATTCTCCCGCCGCCGCCGCATGAAGACAAGCTGGCGGCGGCGTTGACGCGCCGGCGTGTCAGGTGCGCGCCGCGGCCAGGTCCAGAGCGGCGCGTACGATGCCGGCCACCGAATCGCGGTCGCGGAGCTGACAGCGCAGCACCGGCGTGCCGGCGCCCAGGCCCAGCACCTTCGTGACCTGCTTCTGGCTGAGCTCCTCACCGGCCATGGACATGTACGTGGCGACCACGTAGGGCACGTCGCCGAGGCTCTTGAGGAACAGCAGGTCGGCGCGCGTGGAGCGCAGGCTGTCGACGTCGTTGGCGTTGGCCAGCAGCACCCACGCGGAGCTCTCGCCGGCCAGCCGCTTCCAGGCCTGCTCGGGGCAGGTGGAGGCGGCGGTGAAGACGAGGATGTCCTCGACGGCGCCGTCCTCGCCGGATCCGCTGCCGTTGCCGTTGGCCGGCAGCTGGCCGGCCACCACGGGGATCTCCACTTCCTTCTCGTCGATGAGCTCCACGCGGAGCTGCTTGACGACGTTGGAGTCGGTGAGCGTGTTGAGGAACACCTCGTTGTAGATGTCGATCGCGCCACGGACCGCGACGCTCGTGCCCGTGCCGATGGTCTCGATGACCGGCTCGCTCACGTTGATGAGCCCACTGGAGAACAGGCTGTAGACGACCTTCGCGCCGTGGAACCGGTCGAGGCCGCAGTCGCGCAGGATGGTGTTGATGTCGGCGCGCCCGTCGATGTGGACGATCACGCGCCACTCCTCGGCCGTGAGCGAGAGGCTGCCCTCGTCGTCCACGTGGTCGCCGTAGGCGAGGTGTGGCACGCGCTCCAGGGAGCCGAGCTGCTCGAAGATGAGCGCCCACTCGTCGATGCGCCGGCAGCCCTCCATGATGACCGTCTCGACGTTCATCTCGACGAGGACGTCCTCCTCCGGAGGCGTGTCCTCGGCGGAGAACTCGAAGTGGCCGTCGGACCAGCTGAAGAACGTGAAGGCGGTGTCCTGGATCTGCGCGCGCACCGCCTGCTCCAGTGTCTCGAGGTCGAGACGGCCCTGCTCGAGGAGGATGCGCCCGAGGCGGGAACCGTCGCCCGACTTCTTCTGCGTCGAGAGCGCCTGCTCGAGCTCCGCGTTGCTGATCGCGCCGGCCTTGACCAGCCGCTCGCCGAGGGGCAGCAGTTGCGGCTGGGAGTAGGCGTACGTGATCGTCCCGTTGCGGAAGAACACTTTGCCGGACTCGCCCTCTCGCCGGATGGTCAGCGCCCCGCTCTTGGCGCTCATCTTCACCAGCTGGAAGATGTTGGGGAGGCTGAACTCCTGCAGGTTGCCTTGAAGAAGCACCGCCCTCCTTTGGCCGGTCGTGAGACTCGCCACCCGGGATGGATGGGGGCCCGCCGTAACCTCCATCGGCAACGCAGGCGCCGACTTGAACGACGAAGACGGGCGGGCCGAGGCAGGAGCCCCCGGATCAGCGGCGGGCGGGCGAGGGCGCCGGGGCGGCGGTGCCGGGTGCTCCCGCCCCCGGTCCCGCGTCGCCGGCTCCGCCGCCGGGCGCGGCCGACCCCGCCTCGGCCGCCTTGCCGAGAGCCCCGGGGGGCGGCCCGTCGGGCAGCACGCAGGTGCCGCCCTCGCAGGTCCCTTCCTCCACCACCCGGCTGCGCCGCAGGGCGAGCAGCCCGACGGCCGCGGTGACGAGGACGGCGACGCCGCCGATGGCGATGGCCCAGCGCACGCCGAGCCCGCGGGCGAGCAGGCCGGTGATGGGGCCGCCGATGGGCGTGCTCCCGAGAAAGACGATGGACCACAGGGCCATCACCCGGCCGCGCATGGCGTCGACCGCGTTGAGCTGCAGCAGCGCGTTGGTGGTGCTGATGAAGAGCACGCCCGAGCCCCCGATGAGGACGAGGAGCGCGAGTCCGGCGAAGTACCCGGGGACGAGCGCCAGCCCGATGGTGACGGCGCCGAAGGCGAACGCGCCGCCGACGAGCAGGCGGCGCGAGGGGCGCGCCCTGCTCGCCATGAGCAGGGCGCCGGCGAGCGCCCCCACGCCCATGGCGGCGGAGAGGACGCCGTAGGCGCCGCCCCCACGGTCGAACACGCTCTTGGTCAGGAGCGGCAGCACGACCGAGTAGTTGTAGGCGAGCGTGCTGATGACGGCCAGCATGATGAGCGGCACACGCAGCGCCGGCGTGCGCCACGCGTACTTGAACCCCTCGAGCACCTGCCCCCGCTTTCGCGCCACCGGCTTGCTCCGGCGCAGCTCGGCGGGACGCATGAGCAGCAGCGCCACGATCACCGCGGCGAACGAGGCGGCGTTGATGAAGAAGCACGGCGCCACTCCCACGCGCGCGATGAGCACGGCGCCGACCGCCGGACCGATGATGCGCGAGGTGTTGATGACCACGGAGTTGAGCCCGACGGCGTTGGCCAGGTCGTCGGGCCCGACCATCTCGTAGAGGAAGCTCTGCAGGGCGGGGATGCCGATGGCGGTCGCGATGCCCGTCAGGCCTGCGAGCACCCAGATCATCCACACCGTGACGACGTCGGTGGCGACCAGCGTCCCGAGCACCAGGGCGAGCAGCGCCGGAGCCGCCTGCGCGAACACCAGCAGCTTGCGCTTGTCCACCCGGTCGGCCAGCGTGCCTCCCCACGCCCCGAAGAGGAGCACGGGTCCGAACTGCAGACCGACGGTGATGCCCAGGGCCAGCGGGCTGCTCGTCAGGCTGAGCACCAGCCAGTTCTGGGCGACCGACTGCATCCAGGTGCCGCTCATGGAGACGATCTGGCTGAAGAAGTACAGCCGGTAGTTGTAGTTGTGGAGCGCGCGGAAGGTGCGCGCGAACAGGCCGGGGGCGGGCGCGGGAGAAATCGTGGTCATGGAGACGAGTCTACCCGCCCACGCACACCCGCGTTGCCTCTCGCTCGGGGCAGCATCACCGACGGCATGGGCGAACGTACCCTCACCGGGTAGACAGCCGTCCCATCGTCGCCTGAGCCTTCTGCCCGACGATACTGACGAGCAGGGACGCGCACACCGGCCGGAAGGCCGCGACATCCGGCAGACATTGAAGGAGTCGACTCGAAGGAAGCCGCCGGAGAGCGAGATCGCGTCAAACAGGGGCTCACTGTGCGCTGACCGCGGCGGGCGCCGTCAGCGCAGCAAGGACGGTCCGCCGCCCCCTCGACGAGCGGCGGCCGTCCTTCACAGGCCGGCGGTGCGGCGCCTCGGCGCCGCCCGCCGGCCATCACTTCTTCTGCAGGTAGACCTGCCCGCCGCGCACCTTGACCCGCACCGGGGCGGCAGACGTCGTGACCGCCTTGCGCAGCCCGACGTTGAGCGAGTTCGCCTTGCGGCCCGGAAGCTCGACGAGCGCCGAGTCGAGGCCGGATGAGACGAAGTCGGCGACGATGTCCGCGTAGATGCCTCCGACCCTGCCGGTCTGCGGGGGGACCTCGGCGGGAACGAGGCGGTACGGCTTCGCGGTGCGGGGCATCGGACACCTCCAGTGGTGGCTTCTTACGCGCAGCTTGCGCGACATCTCCGCGCAGTCTATGCCCTACATCCCTCGGGTACACCTGCGCTCACCGTGGACCTACAGCGGGGACGCGCCGGCGAGAAGGGATCGTTCCCTCCCCCTACGCCATTCCGTGTGAAGACCCACGGAGACGAGCCCGGGTACCGCGGCCGGCGGCCGGAGAAGGTCATCCCTCGAGACGGCAACACGCGTCTCACGGCGGCGACCTTGACTCCGGCGGGCCGGCGGCGAACGATGGTCGCACGGCCACAACGCCGCCGGCGAGGCCGGCGGACGCAGCACGGAGGGGGCGTACCGTGAAGAAGCTCATCAACCGTCCTGAGGACGTCGTCAGGGAGGAACTGGCCGGCGTCGCGCTCGCCCACGCCGGCCGGCTCATCGTGCACACCGACCCGCACTGGATCGCGCGCGCCGACGCGCCCGTGAAGGGCAAGGTCGCGATCGTCTCGGGAGGCGGCTCGGGGCACGAGCCGCTGCACGGCGGTTTCGTGGGGCCGGGCATGCTCGACGCCGCCTGCCCGGGCGAAGTGTTCACCTCCCCCACTCCCGACCAGATGCTGGAGGCCACCAGGGCGGTCGACGGCGGGGCCGGCGTGCTGCACATCGTCAAGAACTACACCGGCGACGTGATGAACTTCGAGATGGCCGCCGACCTGGCGCGCGACGAAGGACTCGAGGTCGAGCAGGTGGTCATCGACGACGACGTGGCGGTCAAGGACAGCCTCTACACCGCCGGCCGCCGCGGGGTGGGCGCCACCGTGCTGGCCGAGAAGATCTGCGGCGCGGCGGCGGAGGAGGGCCGGCCGCTCGCGGAGGTGGCCGGCCTCTGCCGCACGGTCAACCAGCGCAGCCGCAGCATGGGCGTCGCGCTGACCTCGTGCACGGTGCCGATGAACGGCAAGCCGACGTTCGACCTCGGCGAGGACGAGATGGAGATCGGCGTCGGCATCCACGGCGAGCCCGGGCGCGAGCGCCGGCCGCTCGCCTCCGCGCGTGAGGTGGTCGCGGCCCTGGCCGCGGCAGTCGTGGAAGATCTGCCGTTCGGGGACGGTGACCAGGTGCTGGCGCTCGTGAACGGCATGGGCGCCACGCCGCTCATGGAGCTGTACGTGGTGTACGCGGAGCTGCACCGGTACCTGGACGAGCGGGGCATCACGATCGCGCGCAACCTGGTCGGTCCCTACGCGACATCGCTCGACATGGCCGGGTGTTCCGTCACGCTGCTCAAGCTGGACGACGAACTGACGCGCCTGTGGGACGCGCCCGTGGACACGCCGGGACTGCGGTGGGGCGCGTGAGCGGCGCCGGCCGGACCGTGGACGCCGCGAGCGTCGTCGCGTGGCTGCGGTCGTTCGCGGCCGAGGTCGCCGCGCGGCGTGACGAACTCACGGAGCTCGACGCGGCCATCGGCGACGCCGACCACGGCGTCAACATGGACCGCGGCATGCAGGCGGTGGTGGCCAGGCTGGCTGCGGCCGGGAGCGGCGAGGGCGGCGCGCCGGGAGAGGCGCCGCTCGGGCCGCTCTTCAAGACCGTCGGGATGACGCTGGTCTCCACGGTCGGCGGAGCGGCCGGGCCACTGTACGGGACCTTCTTCCTCGAGCTGGGCAAGGCGGCAGGCGAGCGTGCCTCCCTGACGGCCGGGGAGCTGGCGGAAGCCTTCTCCGCGGCGGTCGCAGGGGTACAGGCGCGCGGCAAGGCCGAGCCCGGCGACAAGACGATGGTGGACGCGCTGCTGCCGGCGCGGGACGCGCTGACGGCGGCAGCCGCCGCGGGCGCCACGCCCGGCGAGGCGCTGCGCGCGGCCGCCGGCGCCGCCGAGGACGGCATGCGCGCCACCACGCCGCTCGTCGCGCGCAAGGGCCGCGCCAGCTACCTGGGCGAGCGCAGCGCCGGGCACCAGGACCCGGGCGCTACCAGCGCCTGGCTGCTGCTCGAGACGGCCGCGGCCGCGGTGAGCGGAGCGCACGAAGAGACCGGGGAGCGGGACCGGAGAGGCCGGCCCGGCGTAGCAGTGGTCGGCCTCGTCATCGTCAGCCACAGCGCGAAGCTCGCCGAGGGCGTCGCGGAGCTGGCCGCGCAGATGGCCGGGCCGGAGGTGCGCATCGCCGTCGCCGGCGGTCTGGACGAGCCCGGCGCGCTGGGGACCGACGCGAACCGGGTGCTGGCGGCGATCGACGAGGTCTGGTCGAACGACGGTGTGCTCGTCTTGCTCGACCTCGGCAGCGCCGTGCTCTCCGCCGAACTCGCGGCGGACCTGCTGGACGCCGGGCGCCGCGAGCACGTGCTGCTCACGGGGGCGCCGCTGGTGGAGGGCGCCGTCGCCGCCGCCGCGGCGGCCGGCCTCGGCGACCCGCTGGACGCCGTCGCCGACGCGGCGCGCGGCGGCCTCGCGGCGAAGCGGGAGCAGCTCGGCGAAGACGCCGGCGACGAGGCAGCCGGCGCGGCGGCCGGGACCGCGGCCGGCGCGGTCGTGTCGGACGCGGCGGGCGGGGCCGTCACCGGGACGGTGGTGGTACGCAACCGCCTGGGGCTGCACGCGCGGCCGGCGGCACTGCTCGTGCGCGCGCTCGCCCCGCTGGACGCGCGCGTCACGCTCGCCGTACCCGGGCGGGGACGCGGCCCCGCGGACGCGCGCAGCCTCACCGCGGTCGGCGGACTGGGCGTGCGCTGCGGCGACGAACTGCTCGTGAGCGCCACCGGACTCCAGGCGGCTGAGGCGCTGGATGCCGCCCGCCGACTGGCGGCGGAAGGCTTCGGTGAGCCCGGTGACCTTGTGGACGCGCGCGCCGCGACCGCCGAGCCGGCCGACACGGGTGAGGGCCCTGCTGAGACCAGCGCGCCGGCCGAGCCTCCGGCCGCCGGCGAGGTGCTGCGCGGCTTGCCCGCGGCGCCCGGTCTGGCGACCGGCCCGGCGAGGCTGCTTCACCGGCCGCAGCCCCCGTCACCCTGGGCCTCGGCCGGTGACCCGGCGTCGGAGTGGCGGGCGCTCGAGGACGCGCGCGCGGCCGTCGCCGACGACCTGCGCCGCACGCGGGCGGACGTGGAAGCGCGCGCCGGCGCGGCCGAGGCCGCGATCTTCGACGCCCACCTGCTGCTCCTCGACGACCCCGGGCTGCTCGAGCCGGCGCGGGAGGCCGTCGTCGGGCTCAAGGAGCCCGCCGCGCGGGCGTGGGCAGATGCGGTCGCGCGCGCCGCGGCAGCGTGGGACGCGCTCGACGACCCGTACCAGCGGGCGCGCGCGGCTGACGTGCGCGACGTGGGAGACCGGGTGCTTCGCCGTCTGACGCAGGGCGCCTCGGCCTCCGCCCGCGAGGACCTGACGCGGGGCGACGAGACGGGCGAGCCGGCGATCGTCCTGACCGGCGAGCTCACGCCGGCCGACGTGGCCGCCCTCCCGCCCGGCGCCGTGGCCGGCGTGGTCTGCGCCGCGGGCGGCCCGACCGCGCACGCCGTGATCCTCGCGCGCGCGCTCGGCCTGCCCGTGGTGGTCGGCGCCGGCGAGCAGGTGCTCGCGGTACCCGGCGGCACTCCACTGCTCGTGGACGGCGACGAGGGGACCGTGACGGTGCGGCCGCCGGCCGAGGTGCTGTCGGGCGCCGCGCGGCGGCGGCGCACGCGCGAGCGCGAGGCGGCGGCGGCCGCGGCTCACGCCGCCGAGCCTGCGGTCACGCTCGACGGAGTGACCATCGCCGTCCAGGCCAACATCTCGGACGCCGGCGAAGCGGCCGCGGCGATCGGAGCAGGCGCCGACGGCGTCGGCCTGCTGCGCACGGAGTTCCTCTTCCTGGACGCCCCCGCACTTCCGGACGAGGACGCCCAGGCGGCCGCCTACGAGGCGGTCGCCGCCGTCCTGCAGGGCCGGCCGCTCACCATCCGCACGCTCGACGCAGGCGCCGACAAGCCCCTGCGCGCCCTGCCCATGCCGCCCGAGAAGAACCCCTTCCTCGGCGTCCGCGGCCTGCGCCTCAGCCTCCTGCACCCGGACCAGCTGCGCTGCCAGCTGCGTGCGGCCCTGCGTGCGGCGGCCGCGCACCCCGTGCGCCTGATGTTCCCGATGGTCGCCGAGACGGACGAACTGCGGCGGGCACTCGCGCTTCTCGACGAGGCGCGCGCCGAGCTCGTCGCGCAAGGCGCGCCCGTACCCGAGCACCTGGAGACCGGCGTGATGCTCGAGGTGCCGTCGGCGGCGCTCCTGGCGGAGCAGCTGGCGCCGCTCGCCGGTTTCTTCTCCGTGGGCACCAACGACCTGACGCAGTACACGCTCGCGGCCGAGCGCGGCAACGCCGGCGTGGCGGCGCTCAGCGAGCCGCTGCACCCCGCGGTGCTGCGGCTGATCGAGCGCACCGCCGCTGCCGCGCTCGCAGCCGGCCGCCCCGTGGCCGTGTGTGGCGAGGTGGCGGGAGACCCTGCCGCCGTCCCGCTGCTGCTCGGCCTCGGCGTGCGTGAGCTCTCGATGAGCGCCGTGCGGATCGCCGCGGCCAAGCAGGCAGTACGGCGCACGGATCTGACCGTGGCGAGCCGGCTCGCCGAGCGCGCTCTCAACGCGGAGTCGGCGTCGGAGGTGCGGCGGCTGCTCGCGGCGTCCTCCACACGGTAGTCTCCCGGTCCTCCACGCGGTAGCCTCTGCCCAGGTCATGACGAACGACGCCGACACCCTGCACATCCTCGCCCTGATCGGGAGCCTCCGCCGCGGGTCGTACAACCGCCTGCTGTACCAGACCGCCGTCTCGCTGGCTCCCGACAGCATGGAGTTCACCGAGGCCGACCTCCGCTCCCTGCCGCTCTACGACGACGACGTGCGCCTCGAGCAGGACTACCCCGAGCCGGCCCGCCGCCTGCGCGCCGCCATCGCGGCGGCCGACGGCCTGCTGTTCGTCTCGCCCGAGTACAACCACGCCGTACCCGGCGTGCTCCAGAACGCGATCGACTGGGCCTCGCGCGCGCCCGACCAGCCGTTCAAAGGCAAGCCGGCCGCGATCATGGGCGCCTCGACGGGCCGCATGGGCACCGTGCGCATGCAGCACAGCCTGCGCACCACGCTCGACTCGCTCGAGGCGCACACGCTGCTCAAGCCCGAGGTGCTGATCGGCGACGCGCGTGACGGGTTCGACGAGACCGGGGTCATCGACCCCAAGGCGCTCGAGATGGTCGCGCGGCTCATGGCCGCGTTCGAGGTCTGGGTGCGGCGCCTCGCGCCCGAACGTGACGCGGCGGCGCAGTAGGGCCGGCCGCCGGCCGCGCGGGTGACGGAGCGACTCAGCCCCTGCGAGCGAACGCGGCGCGCCAGATACCTTCGTAGTCCGACGGACCTTCGATCACGCGCGGGTTGCCTACCGTCTGCGGGTCGTCGAAGGAGATCTTCGCGAGGAGCGGGACCTCGTCCTCGGAGAAGCCGAGCTCCCCGAGCGTGGGGATCCCGACGGCGTCGGTGAGGCGGTCGATCTCGCGCACGCCGGCCAGCGCCGCCTGCAGTGGGTCCAGGCCGGCGACGTCCGCCCCGAGCCCGCGCGCCAGTCGCGCGTATCGCTCGGGATGGGCAGGTGCGTTGAACTCGCTCACCGGTCCGAGCAGGCGTGCGGTGAGCGCCCCGTGGGAGCAGTCGTGCACGCCGCCCGCGGACTGGCTCATCGCGTGGGCCGCGCCGGCGCTCTCGGTGCCGTAGGCCATGCCTCCGAGAGTGGCGGCGTGCGCCATCCCCGTCCGCGCCGCCAGGTCGGCCCCGTCCCGGACCGCCTTCTCCAGCCACGTCGCGACCAGCTCGACCGCCTGCAGCGCCACCGCGTCGTTGAAGAACTGGTGGTAGTCACACGTGTAGCACTCGACGGCGTGCGCAAGCGCATCCATGCCGGTCGCGGCGGTGATGGCCGGCGGCATGCCCAGCATGAGCTCGGGGTCGACGACCGCCGCGTACGCCGCGATGAGCGGCGTGCCGCCCACGTTGAACTTGACCTCGCGATCCGGGTCGGTGATCACCGCCCACAACGTGACCTCGCTGCCGGTGCCGGCGGTGGTGGGCACGGTGACGAGCGGCGGGATGCGGCACGCGATGGGCTCGTGGCCCCACTCGTAGTCCGCGATGGACCCGCCGTGCGCGGCGACCACGCCGATGGCCTTGGCCACGTCCATCGGCGACCCGCCCCCCACGGCGACCAGGCCGTCGCAGCCTTCACGCTCGTAGAGTCCCGCGGCCTCGTCCACCAGCTCGATGTCCGGGTTGGGGCGCACCTCGGCGAAGACGACCGCCCCGTCGCCGAGGTGCTCGAGCGCGCGAGCCGCCAGCCCCGCCGCGACCACCCCCTGGTCGGTGACCAGCAGTGGCCGCGAGATGCCGAGTTCGGCGACGAGCTCTCCCAGCCGGGAGAGAGCGCCGGGGCCGTGCACCAGTCGCGTCGGCGTGTCGATGATGCGCACTGGGTCGATGTCAACGCTCATGGTGCTGCCTCCGGCATCGTTCTCTGTGTCGGGTCGCCTCAATCCTAGCCCCCCCGAGCGCCCAAGGATCCTTCCGCCCCCTGGACTGAGGCAGCGACGGGCCATCACGGGCACCTTCCTCGTGCGGATTGTTTACAACGCTAATTAGCGGAGTAAACTATCTCTCGTGACCACCATCGTGCCCGACACCCGGGGCGACGACGCCCCGCCGCTCCCCACCTCCGAGCTTGCCGCCCGCCTGCGCATCCTCGTCATGCGCCTCCAGCGGCGCATGCGCGCGGAGGCCGGCGACGAGCTCAGTCCTACGCTCGTCGCCGCATTGGTGAGCGTCGAGCGCCACGGGCCGCTCACGCTCGGCCGGCTGGCCGAGATCGAGCGCGTGACGCCGCCCAGCATCACGCGCGTCGTCGCGGCGCTCGAGCGTGACGGCCTGGTGAGCCGCGAGGCCGACGCGAGCGACCGCCGCGTGAGCCGCGTCGCCATCACCGCCGTCGGCGCGCGTCTGCTGCGGCGGTCGCGTACGCGCAAGGCCGCGTTTCTCGCGCGCCGCCTCGGGACCCTCGCCGACCACGAGCTCGCCGCGGTCCGCGAGGCGCTGCCCGTCCTTGAACGCCTGCTCGAGGACGACCGATGAGCACCTGGGTCGGACTGAGCCCGGCGCGCAGGGTCGCCTCGGGAACGCGCCGCACGTTCCGGTCGCTGCGCGTGCGCAACTACCGACTGTGGTTCATCGGGCAGACGGTCTCCCTGAGCGGGACGTGGATGCAGACGACGGGCCAGAGCTGGCTCGTGCTCCGCCTGACGCACAGCGCCCTTGCGCTCGGCCTCACCGCCGCCCTGCAGTTCCTCCCGGTGCTGGTGTTCGGGGCGTACGGCGGCGTGATCGCCGACCGTTTCGACAAGCGGACGGTGCTCATGGTGACGCAGGTCCTGTTCCTCGCGCAGGCGCTGGCCCTGTGGCTGGTCGTCGCCACGGGGGTCGTGCAGCTGTGGATGGTCTGGGCGCTCGCGCTGGCTCTCGGGCTCGTCAACGTCTTCGACAACCCGGCCCGGCAGAGCTTCGCCATCGAGATGGTCGGCGCCGAGGACCTGACGAACGCGGTCGGGCTCAACAGCGTCATCGTCAACTCGTCGCGCATCGTCGGCCCGGCGGTCGCCGGCGTGCTCATGATCCTCGCCAGCAGCGTCAGGGGCCTCTCGTGGATCTTCCTCGTGAACGCGGCGACGTTCGCGGCCGTGCTCGCCGCGCTCCTCCTCATGCACGTGGACGAGCTCCACCGTCCCGACAGGGTGCCGGCCGGACGCGGCCAGGTGCGTGAGGGGCTCCGCTACGCCTGGGGCAAGTGGGAGCTCCGCGTGCCGCTGCTCATGATGGCCGTGATCGGCACGCTGGCCTTCAACTTCAGTGTCCTGCTGCCGCTGTTCTCGAGCGACGTGTTCCACCGCGGCACCGGCAGCGCCGGCGCGGGCGGCTACGGCCTGCTGCTCACCGTCATGGGCGTCGGCGCCCTTGCCGGCTCGCTCGGCGTCGCGTCGCGCCGGCGGCCGCGGTACAAGCTCCTCATGATCGTCACCTTCGCCTTCGGCGCGCTGTCGCTCGGCATCGCGGTAGCGCCCACGTTCGGCGTGGCGCTGGCCCTGCTGGTACCGATGGGCGCGGCCAGCGTCGCGTTCATCGCCCTCGCCAACACGCTGATCCAGCTGCACTCCGACGGGCAGATGCGCGGCCGAGTGATGGCGCTGTGGGCGATCGTCTTCCTCGGATCCACGCCCATCGGCGCTCCGCTCGCCGGCCTGGTGGCCGAGCACTTCGGGCCGCGGGTGGCGCTTGCCATGGGCGCGGTGGCGACGCTGCTGGCCGCCTCCTACGGTGTCTGGGCGCTGCGGCGCATCCGCGCCGAGGAGCGCCGCGAGCGGCAGGCCGGCGCGCCGGAGGGACTCGCCGCCGGCGTAGCCCCCGTGGACGAGCTCCCCGGCGAGCCCGAGACCACGTACAGGCCGGCGCCCGGGGCCGCCGCCAAGTAACGCCGGCTCAGGCGGCTCAGCCGGCTCAGCCGCGCGGCGCGGCGGTGAACCAGCCTGCTTCTTCCATCGCCTTGGCCGCTGCGCGGCCGCCGCGCGGGTCGGCGCGCGCGACCGAGACCGAGACGTTCTCGCCCACGGCCGCGGCGATCTCCCCGACGTCCTGATTGGAGTGGCCCGGGCAGAGAAGCAAGGACTGCACCCCGTGCTCGCCGACAAGCTCCCTGGCGGCCGCGAGCCCCTCGGCCTGGTCGCGTACGACCACGGTGTGCACGGTGTAGAGGCCGGTCTCGATGACACTGCGGTGGAGCGCCGGGTCGGCGTCGGGCGAGTGGGCGATGACTGCGGCGATGAACGGCATGAGGACTCCTTCTCCGGCGATCGCAGCGCCCGACCGGCGCCGAGGTTCTCCCCTCATGATACGCCGCACACGCCGGGGGGAGAGGCGGGCGGGGCGCCGCTCGGCCGCTGCAGCGAGCCGCTCCGGATGCGGACCCGAGTCAGGCGTGACAGGGAGAAGCCTCACCGTTGACTTCAGGTTGAGGGTCGAGAGCCGGGGACCCGCTTCACTTGAACCTGCGGGCGGCAGGTGCGAGGGTTGCCGGGGCGCCGAAGCGCCTCGTCCCGCAGACCGACGGCTGGAGTGACACGATGGCGATCCTGCTCGATTCCGCCTCCCTGGACGACGCCGCCGCGGCAGCGAAGCTCGGCTTCGTCAGCGGCATCACCACCAACCCCGCGCTGATGCGGCGGGAGACCGACAAGCCGCTGGAGCACCTCGCCCGGCTGCTCGAGGTCTTCGCCGACGGACCGATCTGCTACCAGCCCACGCTGAGCACGCCGGAGGTCATGGAGGAGCAGGCGCGAGCAGCGGCGGCGCTCGCGCCCGACCGCGTGGTGGCCAAGCTGCCGGCCACGCTTGAGGCCGTCACGCTGGCGACGGCGCTGCGGGCGGACGGCATCGACAGCGCCCTCACCGCGGTGTACTCGCCGGCGCAGGCCCTGCTCGCGCACGAGGCCGGCTGCATCTGGGTCATCCCCTACGTGGACCGCGCCGCCCGGCACTCCGCCGGCGCGGTGGTCCTGGAGCAGGCGGCGCTGCTGGAGCGACTCGAGAGTCCCACGCGCATCCTCGCCGCCAGCCTCAAGACGGCGCCGCAGGTCGTGGAGGCCATCCTGGACGGGGCTCACGACGTCACGGCGCCGCTCGACGTCATCCGCGGGCTCCCCGCACACCCGCTCACGGCATCCGCGGTGCGCGAGTTCGCCGCGCACTGGGAGTGATGCCGCCTACGCCTCCCGCGCCGGCGGCCGCGCCGCGCGGCGCTTGGGCAGATGGTGCACCAGCGCCCGGTATGAAGCGGCGAACACCACCGCCGACAGCGCCACGATGGCCGTGAGCGTGTAAGCCGGCTTGGACGCGTCCGTCCCCGCCAGCGCGGCGTGGACGGTGACTCCCCAGAAGACGAGGTAGCTGAGGATGTGGATGTCGCGCCACCAGCGCTTCGAGAGCCGCCTCAGCGCGAGCGCCGTCACCTGGACCGCTCCCAGCAGGTAGAGGGCGCCGATCCCGAGCGCCAGCGCGCTCGGGCGCCACGAGGCCGAGTACGGGACCAGCAGGTCGACCACACGCAGTTTGGCGTAGGTGTCGAACAGCAGCGTGGCGAGGTGCCCGGCGATGAAGAAGAACGTGAGGCCGGCGAGCCAGCGGTGCATCGCGAGCAGCCGTGCGTTGTTCCTCCACCTGGGGAACAGGTCCGACGCGAGGACGATGCCCCACAGCACGGAGGCCGTGAGCATCAGCCACGCGACGATGCCCGCGGAACGCGAGAGGTACCACCAGAGTTGAGGATTCACGCCGCGCTCCATTCGGTCCGGGAGGCGCGCCGCAGCGCCGGGGTCGAGGTCGTCGTTCCGTCCAGCGTCGTCACGATCCCGTCGAGGTCGTGGCGCTCGAGATAGGCCGGCGCCCGGGCGGCGCCCGAGAGCAGGGCGGCGGTGGCGTGCGCCTCCGCCTCCCAGCCGGCACGGGCGAAGACCGTGACGGCGGCGAGATCGGTCGTCGCGGGGCGGCCCGTACCGGGGTCGATGACGTGGTGACGGCGGTCGCCGTCCTGGACCCAGGCGCGCGAGAGTGTGCTGGACGTGGCGACGCCGCCGGCGCCGAGCGCCACCCTGACGAGCTCGAGCGAGGCGTCGAACGGGTCCTCCACGGCGACCTGCCAGCCGTCCCCCGCGGGCGGCTCACCGGCCGCCGCCAGGTCGCCGCCCAGGCACACGAGGGCGCCGGCGGTGCCGTGCTCGAGCAGTTCGGTGACCACGAGGTCGGCGGCCAGTCCCTTACCGATCCCGCCGGGGTCGATGCCCAGCCCGGCGGGCACCACGACCGCGGAGGTCTCCGGGTGCAGGCCCACGTCTGCGATGGTGCGGCCGGAGGCGCGCGGCCTGCAGGAACTGCTCCTGCGGCCGGAGCCGTCGTGACTCCGCGAGTAGCCGGCCGCGTTGATCGCCCGCAGGAGCGTGGGGTCGTACCGCCCGCCGGTCAGGCTCCACGCGTGCTTCATGGTCGCGAGGAGCTCGAGGGTGTCGGACGCCACGACGACGAACGCCCCCGAGGTCTCGTTCAGGCGCGACACGTCGCTGCCCGGGAGGAACCGGCTCCAGCGCTGCTCGAGCTCCTCGAGCCGGCGCCGGGCGTAGCGCCCGGCGTCCGCCGCGGGACCGACCAGCACGACGTACGCGTCGCTGGCCATGACACGGAATCGGGACTCGGTGACCGCCACGTCAGCGACTGCCGCCGGAGCTGGCGACCGGCGCGGCCGCGGCGGGCGCCGGAGCGGAGTAGCCGGCCGAGGGACCGGCCGAGGAGCTTGCGGAGCTGCCTCCGGACGGACCGCCGCCCACGGTGTGCACCACGGTGTGCGGCGTGAGCACGATCGGGCGCACCTTGCCGGCGTCGGCGATCCTCCCAGGCTGCGTCGCCGGTCCGTGGAAGGCGCTCTGTTCCCAGCGCACGGCGCCGAGCGCCGGCCGCGGACCGGCGTCGGCGGCCGGCTGCGACGGCGCCTTGCCGCTCGCGACCTCCATGTTGGCGACCAGGCCGGCCATCGCGGCCAGGCCGATGCCGGCGGCGGCGATCCTGCCGGCGGCGACGCCGCGGCGCTTCTGCGGCGGCCTGGCGTCCGCGCCGCCCGCTCGTGCACCCAGCGGTGGAGCGGCGTCACCCTTGGCTGTCCACGACGGACGCGGGCGTTCGTCAGTCATCTTCTCCTCCTCCCTCGTGTGATCCACCCGCACCCTCGCCCGAGGCCGGGACGGCCGAGCTCGCGGCCGGGGTCGGGGCGGGGGCGGGGCTCGAGACCCAGGTCGTCGAGCTGCTTGCCGAGGACGACGGGACCACCTTGGTGACCGGGTGGTCGACCTTGGCGGAGAGCTTGCCACGCCTGCCGATCTGGGCCACGAACGTGTACGTCTCGGAGCCGCGAGCGAAGGTGACGGAGAGCTTCTTGTCGCCGGTCTGCGCGAGCTTCCAGGTCCAGTGCTTCCTGGCGCCGGCGTCGACGAACCGGACCGCCTTCTCCGAGAAGGCGATCCTCACGTTGCCCGCCTTCTTGATGATGTACTTCTGCGTCGCGCGCCCCTTGGCGGCGGCAGCGGGTCTGCTCTCGGCGAACGTGGGTGCCGGCTGCACCGGACTGGTCTGGGCTACCATCTCGGTGGTCAGCTGACCGACCGGGGTCGAATCGGCGAAGGTGAGGATGCCGAGGTTGGCGGCGAGCGCGATGGCGGCGGCGAAGACCACGGCGGCGATCGACCCGGCGGTGATCAGTGCGGTGCGGTGTCTCATCGAGGCTCCCCTTCTCGAGTGCCTGGCTCACGGAATCGTCGGAGGAGAAGGTACAGGGCGGGGGTTGAGCCACGGGCAAACGCCGGTAAGCGTTCGGCAAAGACAGGTTACGGTTGGCCTGCGGGGTACTGCCCGGGTTTGGCATCGGGGTCCGGGTGCGTGAACATGGGCCGATGCACCTGCTCGTGGTAGAAGACGATCCGAGTATCGCCGAGCCCCTGCGCGCCGGGCTCCGGCGCGAAGGCTTCGAGGTGGACCTCGCCGGCACCGGGGCGGCCGCCCTGGACGCCGACGAGTGCGACCTCGTGCTGCTCGACCTCGGGTTACCCGATATGGACGGCAAGGACGTCTGCCGGCTGCTTCGCGCGCGGTCGCAGGTGCCCATCATCGTCGTCACGGCCCGCGGAGACGAGATCGATCGGGTCATCCTGCTGGAGCTCGGCGCGGACGACTACGTGGTCAAGCCCTTCGGATTCCGGGAGCTGGTGGCGCGCATCCGCGCCGTCCTGCGGCGGACACGCGAGGCCACGGCGCCGCCGCCCGACCCCTGCATCGTCGTCGGGAGGCTCGAGATCGACACGAGGACCCGCTCCGTCACCCTCGGCGGCGAGCAGGTCGCGCTGACGCCCAAGGAGCATGACCTGCTCGTCTACCTCGCCCAGGACCCCGGCGCCGTGTTCAGCCGCAAGCAGATCATCGACGATGTCTGGGACCACCAGAACCTGTGGGGCTCCACCAAGACGCTCGACGTCCACGTGGCGTCGCTGCGCAAGAAGCTGACCCCGGAGCTCATCGAGACGGTGCGCGGCGTGGGCTTCCGTCTGGCCGAGGCAGCCGAAGAGCCGTGACACGACGCCTGCTGCTCGGCTACCTGCTCGCCGCGCTCGTCGTCCTGCTCGTCCTCGAGGTCCCCCTCGCGATCTTCTACCAGCAGCGCGAGATGGGCCGGCTCGAGCACGAGGTCGAGAGCGACGCCACCGTGCTCGCCGGGTACTACGAAGAGGCGCTGGAGGCCGGCGAGACCCTGAATCCCCGCCCGGCGGACGCCTACGCGCAGCGTACGGGCGCCCGCGTCGTCGTCGTCGACAAGGCCGGCGACTCCGTCATCGACACCGCCGGCCCGACCGGCCGCGACTTCTCGACACGGCCGGAGATACGGGCGGCGCTGCGCGGCGGGACGGCGATCGGCAGGCGCCACTCCGAGACGCTGCAGACCGACCTGCTCTACGTGGGCGTGCCCGCGACCTCGGGCGGCGTGATACACGGAGCGGTCAGGCTGACGCTCGACCAGCAGGCCACGACCGCGCTCGTGCGCGGTTACTGGGTGGCCCTCGTGGCCGTCGCCGTGGTGGTGCTCGTCGCCATGGCGGGCATCGGCTGGGCGATCGCGCGCTCGGTCACCCGCCCGATCCGCGAACTCGACGCGGCAGCGGCTCGCTTCGCCACCGGGGACCTCGCGCCGGTCGAGCCGGACCCGTCGGCGCCACCCGAGATCGCCGTGCTCGGCGACACCATGAACACGATGGCGCGCCGTCTCGACAGGCTCCTGGCGGAGCAGCGGGAGTTCGTCGCGGACGCCTCGCACCAGCTGCGCACGCCGCTCACCGCGCTCCGCCTGCAACTCGAGAACCTGCAGAGTTCCGCGGCGACGGCCGAGGACGAGGAGGCCCTGGGCGCGGCCGTCGAGGAGACGAACCGGCTCGGCGCGCTCGTGGCCGACCTCCTGCAGTTGGCGCGTGCCGAAGAGTCGCCCCCGCCGGAGGTCGTGGACCTCGCCGCTCTGGCGGCCGACCGCGTGGACACGTGGTCGGCCCTGGCCGACGCCACCGACGTCCGGCTCGACCTCCGGGTGCCCGCCGGCCCCGTCCTCGCGTCGGCGGTCCCGGGCGGCGTGGAACAGATCCTGGACAACCTCATCGACAACGCGCTGGAGGTGGCGCCGCCGGGGTCGCGCGTCTCGGTCACCGTCACGCGGGGAGCCGCCGTCCACGAGCTGACGGTCGACGACGAGGGACCCGGTCTCAGCGACGCGGACAAGGAGCGCGCGCTCGAGCGCTTCTGGCGCGCGGACCGCTCCGCACCCGGCACCGGTCTCGGACTGCCCATCGCGGCCGCCCTCGCGAAAGCCTCGGGCGGCAGTCTGGGGCTGTGCGACGGGCCGTCGGGCGGACTCTCCGTTCGGGTCACCCTCCCGGCGAAGGACTGAACGTCGGGCGCTGGCGCCGGGGCGAGTGCGCTCGGATCCGCCGGGAGGCGCGCCGGACGGCGGCCTGCTACCGTGAGCGCATGAGGCGTGCGCACCCGACCCGAGCCCGCCGGCTCGTCATCCTCGCGAGCCTGGCCCTGCTGCTGCTCCTCGCTGTGCCCGGCGCCGCGTCGGCGGCGCTCAAGGACAGGATCGCCGCCACGCTGCAGCGCTACGGCATGGCCGGCTCCGGCACCTCGGTCGCGGTGTTCGACCTCACTGACAAGGGTTACGTGTACCGGCTGCGGCCGGACGTGCTGCGCCTGCCGGCCTCCAACGAGAAGCTGGTCACCTCGTCCACGGCGCTGGCCTTGTGGTCCGCGAAGTACCGGTTCAGCACGCAGGTCTTCTTCGGTGTAGAGCCGGACGCCGAGGGCGTGGTGCGCGGCGACCTGTATCTGCGCGGCCTCGGCGATCCCACGTTCTCCACGAAGTCCTTCGCCCAGAGGCACTGGAGCATGGAGACCGGCGACGTGCAGGACCTCGTGCGTGGCCTGCGCGCGCGCGGCGTGACGCGGGTCACCGGCCGGGTGCTCGCCGACGAGGGCTACTTCGACGGGCTGCGCCTGGCGCCGGCCTGGCGGCCGAGCATGAGCGCCTACTGCGCTCCTCTCTCGGCCCTCACGCTCAACGCGACCACGGCGAGCGACCCGGCCCTCGCCGCCGCGAGCGCCTTGACGCGGCGGCTGCGGGCGGCCGGCATCCGCGTCTCGCACGCGGCGGGCAAGGGCGTCGCCCCGGTCACCGCCACCCTCGCCTGCACCGAGCGCTCGGCCCCGCTGAGCCGGGTGCTGGCCAAGATGAACAAGCCGAGCGACAACTTCCTCGCCGAGGAACTGCTCAAGGGGCTCGGCGCGGGCTTCGGCGCCGGCGGCACGACGGCGGCCGGCGCCGGCGTGGCGACGCGAGTACCTGCAGACCATCGGCATCTCCGGCGGCTTTCGCGTGCGCGACGGCTCCGGCCTCAGCTACCAGGACCGGCTCACCGCGCGCGCCGCGCTCAGGATCCTCGGCGAGATGGCGCGGCGCGACGACTTCGCCGTGTTCTACCGCTCCCTGGCGGTCGCCGGCGTCGACGGGACGCTCGAGCACCGCATGCGCGGCACGGCCGCCGCCGGCAACGTCCGCGCCAAGACGGGCACGCTCAACGACGCCAGCAGCCTCTCCGGCTACGCCACCACCAGGAACGGCCACACGCTCAGCTTCTCGATGCTCATGAACGGCCACCCCGTGGACGTCACGCGCGCGCACGCGGCCCAGGACGCCGTGGCCGCGCTCCTCGCGCGCGCCACCCCCTGACCACCTCCCTGCAGGCCACCTCGCCTGCGCGCACACCCTTCCGCGTTACCACCGTCCCCAGGACGGGCACTCCGAAGGTATGGCACGACCGATCTGGAAGGGCGCGATCAGCTTCGGGCTGGTCACCATCCCCGTGAGCGTCTACTCGGCGACGCGCAGCGAGACGCTGCGGTTCCGCCAGCTGGACCGGCGCGACAACACCCCCATCCGCGAGAAGCGCGTCAACGAGGAGACCGGCGAAGAGGTCGCGTGGGACGACGTCGTCAAGGGCTACGAGTACGAGGAAGGCTCGTTCGTGGTCCTCGACCAGGACGACTTCACCAAGGCCAACGTCAAGGCCACCGAGACCATCGACATCGTGCAGGCCGTGGCGCACGACGCCATCCCGGCCGAGTACTTCGAGAAGCCGTTGTACGTGGTGCCGGCCAAGCAGGGAGTCAAGCCGTACCACATCCTCCGGGAGACGCTGCGGCGCACCGGTCGCGTCGGCGTCGCGACCATCGTGATGCGCGGGCGGCAGCACCTGGCCGCGCTGGTCGCCGACGAGCGCGTCATCACGCTCGAGCTGCTGCGCTACGCGCACGAGATCAAGGCGGTGGAGGAGCTCGGCGCCGACGACCTGCTGGAGGCGCCGGAGGTGCGCGACAAGGAGGTCGAGCTCGCCGAGCAGCTGGTCGCGGCGCTCGACGAGCCGTGGGCGCCGGAGCAGTTCCACGACCAGTACCGCGACGACCTGCTCGAGCTGATCGAGGAGAAGGCCAAGACGGGCAAGACGCCGGTCAAGGGCCGCGAGCCGAAGGAGCGCGGCGGCGAGGTCGTGGACATGATGGAGCTGCTCAAGCGCAGCGTCGGGGAGGCCGAGGGGCGCAAGAACCGCAAGACCGGCAAGACCGGCAAGGCGCAGCGCCGCAAGGCCGGCTAGCGGGAGCGCTGAGCGGATGGGCGAGCTCGGCACCTACCGGCGCAAACGCGACTTCGAGAAGACGGCGGAGCCGGAGGGGGGGAGCGGCCCGAGCCCGAAGGGCCGGGGCCGCGACAAGCTCTCCGGCGGCATGTTCTGCATCCAGAAGCACGCCGCCTCACGCCTGCACTACGACCTCCGCCTCGAGCTGGACGGCGTGCTCGTGAGCTGGGCCGTCCCCAAGGGCCCGAGCTACGACCCGAAGAACAAGCGGCTCGCGATGCACGTGGAGGACCACCCCATCGAGTACGGCGACTTCGAGGGCACGATCCCCAAGGGCGAGTACGGCGGCGGCACGGTGATGCTCTGGGACACCGGCACGTGGGAACCCCTCGAGGGCGACCCGCACGAGGGCCTCGAGAAGGGCGAGCTGAAGTTCCGGCTCGAGGGAGAGCGGATGCGAGGCGGCTGGGTGCTGATCCACACCGGCGGCCGGCGCGACCGGCCCGAGAACCAGTGGCTGCTCATCAAGGAGGGTGACGACGAAGCGCGGCGCGGCGAGCCCGACCCGTGGGGCCCGGAGGACCAGAGCGTCTCGACGGGCCGCACGATGGAGGAGATCGCGGAGGGCAAGAAGCCGCGCAGGCAGGCCGCGCGGCCGAAGGCGGGCGCGGCCGGGCGCGGCGCCGAGGACGAGGACGGCGACGGGCGCGGCGGCCGCAAGGCGGCCCGCGCCCCCTCCACCGTCGACCTCTCGCTGGCCACCCTGGTCGACGACCCCCCCGAGGGCGGCGACTGGGTCCACGAGGTCAAGTACGACGGCTACCGCATCGCCGCGCGCGTCGACGGCGGCGACGTGCGGCTGTTCTCGCGCAACGAGCTGGACTGGACGGGCCGCTTCAAAGAGGTCGCGAACGCCCTGCGGCAGCTGCCCACGAGCGGCACCTGGCTGGACGGCGAGGTGGTCGTGTTCGACGAGCGCGGCGTGAGCGACTTCGGCCGCCTGCAGCGGTTCGTCAAGGAGGGACAGCCGGGCGACCTCACCTACGTGGTCTTCGACCTCCTGTTCCAGGACGGCGAGGACCTGCGAGGACTGCCGCTCAAGGAGCGCAAGCGGCGCCTGCACTGGCTGCTGGAGCGGGGCGGCGCCGAGCTGCGCGACGTGGTCCGCTACGGGGACCACATCGAGGGACGCGGCGCCGCCGTGCACGAAGAAGCGTGCCTGCAGGGCCTCGAAGGCATCGTCTCCAAGCGCGCCGGCGACCCCTACGCAGGGAGGCGCACCAGGTCGTGGCTCAAGAGCAAGTGCGACCGGCGCCAGGAGTTCGTGGTCGGCGGCTTCACCGAGCCGACGGGCTCGCGGCAAGGGTTCGGCGCCCTCCTCGTCGGCGTGCACGACCGGGAGGGCGCGCTGCGGTTCGCCGGCCGCGTCGGCAGCGGGTTCGACGACCGCACCTTGAAGCGGCTGCACGGGCAGCTCAAGAAGCTCGAGCAGGAGAAGCCTCCGTTCGCCGACCCGCCGCGGGGCGCCCAGGCGCGCGGCGTGCACTGGGTCGAGCCGCGGCTCGTGGCCGAGGTCCGGTTCGGCGAGTGGACCGGCGACGGCCAGCTGCGCCACCCGGTGTTCCAGGGGCTGCGCGAGGACAAGGACCCGGCCGAGGTGACCCGCGAGGGCGCGGCTGGAGCCGCCGGCGCCACCCCCGCCCGCGAGCGCCCTCCCGCAGCGGCCGGCACGGACGGCGCAGGGCGCGCGGAGAGCTCCGCGGCGGCCGCGCGCCCATCGGCCCAGCGCGCCTCTCCCCCGCGCTCCTCGCCGCGGCGCGGGGCCGACAAGCCGGTCGTCCTCGGCGTCGCCATCACCCACCCGGACCGCGTCGTGTTCCCCGACCCCGGGCTCACCAAGCTCGAGGTGGCGGAGTACTACGCGGCCGTCGCCGACGTCATGACCCCGTACCTCGAGCGCCGCGCGCTCACGGTGATCCGCTGCCCCGACGGCATCGGTTCCGAGTGCTTCTTCCAGAAGCACGTCACGCCGTCGGTCCCCAGGGCGGTGGCCAAGGCGAAGGTGAAGGGCGCCGACGGCAAGTCGGTCGTCTATCCGGTGGTGGACGACCCGGAGGGGCTGGTCGCGATGGTGCAGAACGGAGCGGTGGAGTTCCACGTCTGGGGATCCCGCGTCGGCGCCATCGAGACGCCGGATGTCCTGGTGTTCGACCTTGACCCGGCGCCCGACGTCGAGTGGCGCCGCGTGCGCGAGGCGGCGCGCGCTCTGCGCGGCGAGCTGGAGGACCGGGGCCTGGAGAGCTTCTTGCGCACCTCCGGCGGCAAGGGCCTGCACGTGGTGGCGCCGTACACGTCGCGCGCGCAGTGGCCGCGGGTGGGGGCGTTCGCGCGCGAGGTGGTGGAGGCGCTGGTCGCGCGCGAGCCCGAGCGGTACACGGCGACGATGAGCAAGGCCAAACGCGGCGGCAAGGTGTTCGTGGACCACTTCCGCAACGGGCGCGGAGCCACGTCGGTCGCTTCGTATTCACTGCGCGCGCGGGCCGGCGCTCCCGTGGCCATGCCCATCGCCTGGGACGAGCTCGGCAGGACCAAGGCCGGCAACGAGTGGACGGCGGAGCGCGTGCTCCGCCGCCTGCAGAGGCGCAAGCAAGACCCCTGGCGCGACTTCTGGGAGGTCGGCGAGAAGCAGACGCTGCCCGCCGAGGGCCGGTGAAGACGCCGGCGGGTGCGGGCGAGGAGGCGCCGGCGTGGGCATCCGGCTGAAGCGAGTCTACGAGGCGCCCGCGCCGGAGGACGGCACGCGGGTGCTGGTCGAGCGGCTGTGGCCGCGCGGGCTGAGCAAGGAGCGCGCGGCCGTCGACGTGTGGCTCAAGGAGGCGGCGCCCAGCCCCGAGCTGCGCCGCTGGTACGGGCACGACCCACGGAAGTGGCCGGAGTTCCGGCGCCGCTACCGCGAGGAGCTGCGCGCGAGGGAGGCGGAGCTCGAGCAGCTCCGCGCGCTCGCGCGCGAGGGCGCCGTCACCTTCGTCTACGCCGCGCGCGACACGGAGCGCAACTCGGCGGTGGTCCTGCGCGACGTCGTCGAGGGGCGCCGGAACGAGCAGGAGCGCGCCGCCGCCTGAGCGCCCGCGCTCCGCGCGCCGCGGCCCGATCGTCCGCGCTTCGCGCGCCGCGGCCGCCGCGCTCCCCGCCCGGCACTCTCCGGCCGTTCCTGACAGCTTGCTTCCGCTCACCCCGGCTCTCCGGCGGGAATGCTGAGGATACAGGTCCCTCACAAGGAGCTCCCATGTTCTCCGACAGTCACGCGTTCACCGGGTTCTCGGTCGACGACATCGCCGCCGCACGCGACTTCTACGCCGGGGTCCTCGGCCTCGCCGTGAGCGAGGCGAACGGCATGCTCACCCTGCACCTCGCCGGCGGCGGCAGGGTGCTGCTCTACCCCAAGCCGGACCACCAGCCGGCGAGCTTCACCGTGCTGAACCTCCCCGTGGCCGACATCGACGCCGCCGTGGACGCCCTGACCGGCGCCGGCGTGACCCTGGAACGGTACGAGGGCATGCCGCACGACGAGCGCGGAGTGGCGCGCCCGCCCGACCCCTCGTACGGGCCGCCGATCGCCTGGTTCAAGGATCCGGCCGGCAACATCCTCTCGGTCCTGCAAACCGGTGCTCAGCCGGAGGCGGAGGGCGGGCAGGTGCACCTGCAGCTCTCCGTGTACCCCCTGCGGCAGGCGCACCTCCGGCCGGCGATCGAAGCCGCCTTGCGGGCTGCGGCCGGCGAGGGCGTGGAGGTGACGGTCGGCCGCCTCAGCACGCTCATCCGGGGGGACGAGCCGGCCGTGTTCGCCGCCCTGCGGGCGGCGTTCCGCACGGCCGGCTCGTCCGGCTCCACCGTCATGGTCGCCACCCTCGCCGGCGGCGCCCCGGCGGACGAGACCGTGGCCCGCATCCAGGATGCCCTCGGCGAACAGGAGGTCTGACACGCCGGTCGGGTCGGCCGCCTGACCCCCCCACCGTCATGCTGTCGGCCCATATCCCGCGGAGGAGCATCCGCCTACACTGACCTCAAGCCCAGGTCCGGGCGCCGGTGCGACGATCCGAGCGCGCGTCGCAGGCCCGGAGAAGCGGAAGAAGACACATGAGCCAAGGCAGCCAGACGTCCACGGCAGGATCCGGCGTCGTCACCGCCATCTCCCGGCTGCGCGCTCACGGGCGGCTCATGCCGGCGCTCGCGCTGGCCGGCCTGGCGGCCGTGCTGGTGGTCGACCTGATCGTACCCGGCTACGCCGTCGCCGCCCTGTACGTGCTCCTCGTCGTGTTCGCGGCGGCGGCGCTGCCGCTGCGCTCCGCGCTCGCACTCTCGGTCGCCGCCCTGGCGTGCGCGTTCGGCGTCATGGCCGCCCAGGGCCGCATGGAAGGACAGAACGTCGCGCTGGTGGCGCTCGGCATCCTCGCCGGCGCGGCCGTCCTGCTGCTGGCGGCGCTGCACCAGAGCGCGGCGGCCGCCGAGAGCCGGCTGCGCGACACCCTGTCCAGCAGCAGCGACGGCCTGTACCGCGTGGACCTCGTCACGGACGGGTTCGACTACGTCAGTCCGTCCATGGGGGAGCTCCTGGGGATCCCACAGGACGAACTGGTGCGGCTGACCGCCGAGCGGTTGTGGGAGCGCGTCCACCCCGACGACCGCGAGGCCGTCGTCGCGGCGCGCGAAGCGCTCGTCCGCGACGGCGCCGCACAGGTCGAGACCCGGCTGCTCGTGCACGACGAGTACCGCTGGTACCTGAATGTGATGCACCTCGTCAGCGACGACGCCGGCGCACCCCGGTTCCAGGTCGGGAGCCTGCGAGACATCACCGAGAGAAGGCGCAGGGAGCTCGGCCGGGACTTCCAGGAGGACCTGCGCGACGAACTCACCAGGGTCACCACGGCCGAGGAGGTCATGGCGGTGGCCGGGAAGCGCCTCGGCAGGTTCTTCGGGGCGCGGTACGCGTTCTTCATCGAGCGCGAAGCCGGCGCCGACGAGGCGACCGTCCACCTGGTGTGGGACGACGGCGCCACGGACGAGCCGGCGCAGCACGCGCGCGTCTCTGGACTACGTCTCCGCGGAGGTCGTCCGCGACCTGGACTCGGGGAGGACGATCGTCTGCCGCGACGTCGCCACCGACCCCCGCGTGGACGGGGCCAGGTTCCTCGGCGATCACGTGAGCGCCTGGATCCTTGCGCCGTTCCGCCGCGACGGCGCCTGGCGCTTCATAGTCGGCCTGGGCGAGGAGCGGCCCCGGGACTGGCGTGACGACGAGGCGCAGGTGCTGTCCGAGGTGGCCGCGCGTACGTTCCCCCGCATCGAGCGCGCGCGAGCGGAGGCGGCGCTGCGCGCCTCCGAGGAGCGGTTCCGGACCATCGTCATGGCCGCCGGCGAGGGCATCTCCGTCACCGGCCCGGACGGCAGGATCGCTTACGTCAACCAGGCGCTCGCCGACCGCCTGGGCTACCGCGTGGACGAGATGGTCGGTATGACCCCGCTCGATCTCGTCGCGGATGACGACCGCGCCACGCTGGAGGACCACCTCGAGCTTCGCAGCCAGGGCTTCCCCGAGCGCTACGACATCCGCCTCGTGACCAGGCACGGCGACCTGCCGTGGTTCCTCGTCAACGCCGCGCCGATCATGGACGGCGGCGCGCACGTCGGGGACGTCGCCCTGTTCACCGACATCACGGAGCGCAAGGAGTGGGAGTCGGCGCTCACGCTTCAGGCCCACCTCCTCGAGAGCGTCCACGACGCCATCTGCGCGCTCGACGGCGACTTCCGCTTCATCTTCTGGAACGAGGCGGCCGAGGAGTTGTTCGGCTGGACGCGCGACGAGGCGCTGGGCCGGCAGAGCAAGGACCTGCTGCGCGCGGAGGTGCCGGGATCGTCCCGGGACGAAGCCCTCGAGGCGCTCCTGTCGGAGGGACGGTACGCCGGCGAGGTGAGGTATCGGCGCAAGGACGGGCGCCAGATCTGGACGGACGTGCGTGCGCGGATCGTGCGCCGCGAGGACGGCAGCGCGGAAGGCGTGGTCGCGTCGTTCCGCGACATCGGCGAACAACGCAGGGCCAATGAAGCGCTGGCCTGGGAGGCGGCGCGATTGCGGGCGATCGTGGAGGCCGCGCCGGTCGGCCTGAGCGTGGTGGCCGCCGACGGCGAGGTGCTGCTGCACAACGACGTGCTGCGCAAGATGTGGGTCGGCGATGCGAAGGTGCACGCGGTCGCCGACTTCGAGCAGTATCGTGCCTTCTGGCCGGACACCGGTGAAAGCATCCGCCCCGATGAGTGGCCTACGGCTCGCGCCCTGGCCGACGGCACCGCCTCGAGCGACGTGGTCGTCGACATCGAGCGCTTCGACGGCAGCCGGGGGACGATCATCATCTCGGCCGCCCCCATCGTGGACAACGGCGCCGTCCTCGGGGCGGTGAGCATCGCGCAGGACATCACGCGCCTGCGTGAGGCGGAGCAGGCGCTGCGGTTCCTCACCGAGGAGGTGCGCGCGCTGCACGAGGCCGTGGTGCTGGACCCCTCGGTGTCCGGCGCGCAGCTCGCGTACGACGTGGTGGCGCAGGCCGGCCTGCTGCTGGGCAGCGACGGCAGCAGCATCCACCTGCTCGGTGACGACGGCGTGCTGGGGCGCGTCGCAGGGGTGGGCGACGACCACCCGCAGGGCACCGACGACCTGGTCGCGCAGGCCATCGGCACACGCCGGCCGCAGATCAAGCCCCTCCCGCCGCCGGCGTGGGAGGCGTCGCGTGTGGCCGGCAGCGTCCTGCTGGCCGTACCGCTCGTGGTGCGCGACCACGTGTTCGGCGCCATGGCGTTCACCTACCACGACAGACGTGCGCTCGACGACACCCAGCGCCGCATCGCCAGCGCCTTCGCCGATCAGGCGGCGCTGGCCATCGAGAACGCCCGCCTGCGGGCGCGGATCGAGGAGACCGCCATCGAGACCGAGCGGAACCGTCTGGCGCGCGACCTGCACGACTCGGTGACGCAGTCCCTGTTCGCCGCGAGCCTCAAGGCGGAGGCGCTGCTCGAGATGCTGCGGACGGAGGGGGAGGGCGGCGACGCGGCGGAGGCCGCGGAGGAGCTCCGCCGTCTCTCGCGCGGCGCGCTGGCCGGCATGCGCACCATGCTGATCGAGATGCGCGCGGGCGGCGTGACGGACACGCCGCTGCCCGAGTTGCTGCGGCACCTGGTGGAGGCGAGCGGAAGCAGGTTCGGCGCCCACGTCCGCCTCACGACCGACGGGCGGCTGCGGCTGCCGCCCGAGGTGCAGACGGCGCTCTACCGCATCGCCCAGGAGGCGCTGAACAACGTCGCCCGGCACGCGCAGGCGTCCCGGGCCTGGGTCGATCTGCGCCTCGGCGACGACGGAGCGCGCCTCGAGATCGGCGACGACGGGTGCGGGTTCGAGCAGTCGCACAACGGCGCCGGCCACTTCGGCCTCGTGAACATGCGCGAGCGAGCCGCTGCGATCGGGGCCGATCTCACTCTGGACAGTCGCAAGGGGCGTGGTACGGTTGTCACCGTGGAGTGGCCTTTGCGGGCAGAGGGAGGCGCACGATGATGGATGGCACGACGACGAAGCCGATCAAGGTGGTCATCGTCGACGACCACGAGCTCGTGCGCGGCGGCCTCGAGACCATCCTGGGACTCTTCAAGGACATCGAGCTCGTGGGGCAGGCCGACTCCGGCGCCGCGGCCGTCAGGCTCTGCGGCGAGCAGCATCCGGACGTGGTCCTCATGGACCTGGTCCTCCCCGGCGGCATGGACGGGGCGGAGGCCACCGCCGAGCTGCTCCGCACCTGTCCCGGCGTCAAGGTCCTCGCGCTGACGAGCTTCTCCGACCCTGAGCTCATCCAGCGCGTGCTGCGCGCCGGTGCGCTCGGGTGCCTGCTCAAGAACGTGAGCGGCAAGGAACTCGCCGCGGCCATCCGCAAGGCGCATGAGGGTACCAGCACACTGGCGCCCGAGGCCGCCGACGCGCTCGTGCACGCCATCTCCTCGCCCGTCGAGGCGCACGCCGGCCTCACCCGCCGGGAGCAGGAGGTGCTGGCGCTCATGGTGGAGGGCCTCACCAACGCGGAGATCGCCGGGCGGCTGGTCGTCAGCCTCTCCACCGTCAAGACGCACGTGAGCAGCATCATCGCCAAGCTCGGCGCGTCCACGCGCACGGAGGCAGCCGCCATCGCCGTGCGCGAGAAGATCGTCTGACCGCAGTCACCCCGCCCTGACCAGAGTCCCTCCGCCCTGACCGGGGCCCCTCGGCCCTGACCGGGTCCCTCCGCCCTGACCGAGGCGCGATCCTGCTCACGGCGCGCATCGGTCAATCGGCCAAGGGAAAGACCGTCTGGCTGACCCACCCCAAGTATGACCCCCTGCCCGATGTCCCCGCGTGCTTGTCTCTCTAGTGTTGTCATGGCGGTCGGTGCGACCGGTCTCGCACCGACCGCCGGCTCTCCCCTTGGGGACGGCAACAGTTGACAACAGGAGGACTGGCAGTGGATCCGCAGAGTCCCACGCTGAGCCGGGACGAGGTCGTGAGGTCGGAGCGGCGCGCCTGGGCAGCCCCCGACCGGGAGGGCGGTCGCGTGTACTTCTACGACGGCATCAGCTTCTGGTGCCGTCGCGGACGCAGTGACCCGCAGCCTGCGGCGCCCTGGCGAACGCCGCAAGCCGGCTGGCGCCACCGCGACGACTGCCGATGCGAAAGGTGCGTACCATGACTTCAAGGATCACCGGCACACTGAATCCGTGGGCGCCTGTCTCGCAGGCGAATCGAGTCCGCTCCTACCAGAGCGGGCGCATCTGCTCCCACCCTGAGTGCGGGACGATCCTTTCGATCTACAACCCCTCCAAGTACTGCTCGATGCACGCCAGGATGGCGGTCAACGGGCGTCGCCGCGGCGCTCCGCGCCCGATCCGTGAGGTGGCCTGCGAGCAGTGCGGGACCGTGTTCGAGACCGGCAACCAGGCGCGCAAGTACTGCAGCGACCGGTGCCGCATGGCGGCCTTCGCGCGGCGCAAGCGCGCGGCGCTGCGCGCGGAGACCCGCATGCTGAAGGAGCAGCAGCAAAGCCTCCAGGCGGCGGCCCCGGCTCCCGACGGCCGAGAGCCGGTCGGGAGCGCCGCCTGAGAGCGCCGCTGGGCGGGCCCATGCCGCCCACCGCCGCCGTATCGGCCGGCAAGTGAGCTCACGGCCCCGAAGCTCACGGCAGATACGGCGGCATGGCGCGTTAATAAGGGAGTGGCCGTGAGCACGGCGCACATCCTCGTCGGGACCTCGGGCTGGTCCTACAGGCACTGGCGTGGTGTCTTCTACCCTTCGGATCTGCCGCCGCGCGAGTGGCTGCGCTTCTATGCGCGTCGCTTCCCCACGGTTGAGCTGAACACCAGCTTCTACCACACGCCGCGCGCGGCCTCGTTCACGCAGTGGCGCGAGGCCGCCGGCCCCGGCTTCGTCTTCGCCGTCAAGGCCAACCGGTACATCACCCACACGAGACGTCTGAAGGACCCTGCCGAGCCTGTGGCCCACGAGCTGCGCACCGTCGGACCGCTCGGCGACGCACTCGGGCCGATCCTGCTGCAACTGCCGCCGGGCCTCGAGCGCGACCTCGGGCGGCTCGACGCCCTGCTCGCGGCGCTGCCACCGTCGCGCCGCTTCGCGGTCGAGTTCCGGCACCGGAGCTGGCGCGACGACGAGGTGGAGCGCCGGCTGCGCGAGCACGGCGTGGCCGTGTGCCTGCACGACTGGCAGGGCCGGCCGTGGCCGGTGGAGGCGGCGGCCGGCGGCGATCGCGCCGGCTTCGTCTACGTGCGCCTGCACGGACCGACCGGCACCTACACGGGGCGATACGGCGAGCGCGGCCTCAGCCCCTGGGCGGACCGCTGCCGGGACTGGCGCGACGAGGGCCGCGACGTCTACGTCTACTTCAACAACGATGCGGGCGGCGGCGCCGTGGCCGACGCCGCGGATCTCCAGCGCATGCTCGGCGAGGAGCGGCAGCTCGAGCTGCTCGAGGCCGGCTGACCGAGGGAGCGGGCGCGGCCGGCCGAGCGAGGAGGGCCCGGCGCGGGCGGGTACCTCTCGGTCCGGGCGCCGGCCGACGGCCCTCGGTCCGGCGCGGCGCGGGCTCCAGCCCCGGGTGACACGGAGTACGCCGGCGACATGTACATCCAAAGGTACATGCAAACGTCCCATGGGGCTCCCAGACGTACGCCCGGACGTACGTGGCCGCATCGCGCTACCCCAGGGGAGCCGAACGCCTCTCGTCTTCGATCCTGCCTGGAGGTGGGTCCTTCCCGAGTCTGTGAAGGCGGTGGCTCGTCTCGATGCGTGACTGCGAGTGGGCAGCGCGAGCGCCCGGCGGTCGTGCGGGCTCGTGAGATCAAGCGCGTCCGGCTGTGGCGGCCTCTCACCAGCACCTGGCCGGCCTGAACGACTTCACCTCCCATCCTCTCGACCGCGCCGGCCATCGTCCTGTGGCCCCTCGTCCTGCTGGCGTGACGAGATGCCTCCGTGCAGGAGCGTGTCCTGTCGACCTGCTGACGGCGCGCGACTCCCGGCCCACCGAGCGGGAACAGTCTGAGTGAGCAGCGGAAAGAAGGTGTGAGATGACGACCATCGACAGCGACCTTGTGGGACTGCACGCGTTCTCCAGCGACGGCGCCAAGCTGGGCAAGGTCAAACGCGTCCTCGAGGCCGGCGGCCGGCGCTACGTGGAGGTCGGCGGCTTCCTGGCTCGCGACCTGATCGTGCCGGCGGAGGGCGCGCGCAAGACGACCGACGAGCGCGTCGAGCTGAGCTACAGGAACATCTACCTGGACCGCGCGCCCGAGCACCGGGGCAAGGACGAGCCGACGCAGGAGGAGCTCGCCCGCATCGACCAGTACTTCCGTACGGCCGCCTGACGGCGGCGGAGAGGCACGGCGTCGCCTCACGGGGGCGCCGCCCGGGCGCGGCGGCCTTCGGCGGCGCCGCGCGCTTGCCTCGCCCGACCCCGGCAATGGCACCAGTACGGGCCATCCCCGGCGCCGGCCCCACCGGAGCCCGCGGCGCCCCTCTCAGCGGCCGCCGGCGATCAGGATGCCGGCCGCCCAGAGCAGCGCCGGCACGACGACGATGACGAACAGGGCGACAATGACCAGCGCCAGGCAGCCGCGAGCGAGCCACGACGTGTCCTGCTGCTCCTCGCCGCCGATATGCGGCGGCAACCCGGCCCGCGCGTCTCCCATCCTGCCCTCTCCGGATCCCGACGCGGCCCTCTCCGGATCCCGCGACTGACGGATCGTCTCCCTCTCATGCACACGGAGGAGTGTTCCCTTGCATGCTCTCACCGCGGCCCGCCTGCGACCATGGTCGTGGGGCCCGGCGCCTCGTCCCGCAGAAGTGATGTCGCGGCGGGCAGACGCGGACCGGCAGTCGCTGCGAGTAGTCGCTTCAGGGGTGCGTACGTAATGAGGTACATGACCGTGGCGGGATCTGTACGTTCGAACGTACGTGCCCCCCTCGCGTATATGCCTCTCCGCATCCGTCACGCGGAGGGACCTCGAGTCGGCCCCGAGGACGCGTGTCAGATCGCCGGCGCGCCTGTCAGGCGGGGCACTTGGCGCAGATGGAGCGGAACTGCATGGTGCTGAGGTAGCGGTCGCCGCGGTCGGGCAGCAGCACCACGATCGTGCCCTCGTCGATCTCCGCGGCGATCTCGCGCGCCACCGCCACGGCGGCGCCGGCCGACGAGCCCACGAACAGGCCCTCGGAACGCGCCAGGTAGCGCGTGGCGTCGAACGCCTGGTCGTCGTCGCAGAGCCGGCGGTCGTCCAGTCGCTCCGGCGAGAAGATCGCCGGCACCATGGACTCGGTCATGTTCTTGAGGCCCTGGATGGCGTGGCCCATCACGGGCTCCACGCCGACGATCGCGACCTCCGGCTTGACCGACTTGAGGAACCGGCCGGTGCCCATGAGCGTGCCGGTCGTGCCCATGCCGGCGACGAAGTAGTCGACCTCGCCGGCCGTCTGCTCCCAGATCTCCGGTCCCGTCGACTCCACGTGCGCCAGGACGTTGTCCGGGTTCTCGTACTGGTTGGGCATGTAGTACCGCTCGGGCTCCTCCTCGGCCAGACGGTGCGCCTCGTGGATGGCACCGTCGATGCCCTTCCTGGCGGGAGTGAGCGAGAGTTGGGCGCCGAGCCCCTGCAGGATCTGCACCCGCTCGGCGCTCGCGCACTCGGGCATGCAGAGCCGGACCGCGTAGCCCTTGGCCGCGCCGATCATGGCGATGGCGATGCCGGTGTTGCCCGACGTGGGCTCGAGGATGACCTTGCCCGGCGTGAGGTCGCCGCGCTCCTCGGCGTGGGCGATCATGCTGAGCGCCGGGCGGTCCTTGACCGAGCCGCCCGGGTTGCACCCCTCGAGCTTGCACAGGATGCGCACGCCCGGCTTGGTCCCGGCGTTCATCAGCTCGACGAGCGGCGTGCCGCCGATGGCGTCCAGCAGGTTCATCGCGCCTCCCCGATGCTCGCCGCGACGATGCCGACCAGCACGTCGACGCAGCGCCGCTGCAGTTCCTCCTCGCCCGTCCCGCGGCGCCCCGACCCCGTCGGCGAGCATGGGAGTGCAGGACGCCAGGCCCAAGCGCCGCGGCGCCGATCACCATCGTCAGCGCCTCCACGTCCACGCCGTTCTCCTCCGGGACGTGCGCGGCGAGCCAGGCGCGCAGGATCGCCAGCGGGCGCAGCGGCGCGCCCTCGAGCATGTGCTCGGGCGCCAGTCCGTCGATCTCGGCGCGCAGCATGAGGAGAAGCGAGGTACGGCCGTCGTTGAGCGCGTGGAGGAGCACGTGGCGAAGCGCGTCCAGCGAAGTCCCGGCGTCCGCGTCGGGACGGCCCATGGCGCTCATGGCGTCGCCTTCTGCCAGCAGGATCGCCGCGACCATCTCGTCCTTGGTGCCGAAGTAGCGGTGGACGAGAGCGTGGTTGACGCCCGCCTCGGCGGCGATCTTGCGCACGCTCACGCCGTCGACGCCGTGCGCCGCGAACAGGCGGCGTGCCGCCGCCAGGATGACCTGTCTCGTGACCGCCGAATCTCCGCGCGGCGAACCCATACGTGCCTCCCGGGGTAAGTGAGCCCGGCAATCATACCGCCCCCGGCTCCCCCGACGAGCCGGGGGCCAGAAGAGCGCGGCGCGGGGTGGGCGAAGCTGCTCAGGCTCGCAAGGTGCGGAATGTGACCGAGTAGCGGTCGCCTTTGGTGGGCGGGATGTGGTGCTGCCAGGCGGAGCGCGCGGCGCCGCTGAGGAGGTAGGCGGAGCGCGGCTCGAGTGTCTGCTCGAAGACGCGGCGGTCCGCGGCCTCGCCGCGCCGCAACTGCATCCGGCTCGGCGCGCCGAGCGAGACGCCGACGATGCGGTCGCCGAACGGCGGCGCGTCCCGGTGCCAGTCGATGCCGGCGCCGACGGGATAGAAGGTGACGAGAGCCTCGACGAAGCTGCCGTCCTCGAGGCCCGCGAACTCCTCGGCGCGCCGCCGGACCTGCTCGAGCGCCGGCGGCAGCGGCTCGCCCTCACGCACCTGCCGGCTGCCGTACTCATAGCCGTAGCCGAAGTGCCGCACCAGCCGTTTGGACGGCTGGTCGTGCAGCACCACCGGGTGCAGGTCGAGACTCGCCGCGAACTCGATCAGCTCGAGTTCCTCCAGGGGCGTGACGAACTCGAGCCGGTAGTCGAAGCCTTCCGGCCGCTCCTGGATGCCTTTGAGCGCCACGCGTCCCCCGTCAGCCCGTGAGCACGATCTTGCCCACCTTGCCCCCGGCCGTGAAGCGCTCGTAGGCCGCCGTCGCCTCGGCGAACGGGAACGTCGCCAGCACCGGCACGCGGAGGCGGCCGCCGGCGAGCACGGGCACGACCTTCTCGCCGAGCGTCGCGACGAGGACGGCCTTCTCGCCGGACGGGCGCGCGCGCAGCTGCGACGCGGAGAGGCGCGCGCGCTTGCCCATCAGGGTCAGGAGGTCGACCTCCACCTTCGCGCCGCTGCCCACGCCGATCACGACCACGCGGGCGCGCATCGCGAGCGCCTTGAGCGCCGTGGGCAGGCTCGCGGCGCCGACGAGCTCGAGCACGACGTCGTAGGGCCCCGCGGCCTCGACGTCCTCCGGCGCGACCACCTGGGCGGCGCCCAGCCCCGCGACCGCGTCGCGCAGCGCGGGGTCGCGGACGGACGCGACCACGGTGGCGCCGGCCGCCGCGGCGAGTTGCACGGCGGCCGAGCCCACGCCGCCGGCGGCGCCGGTGACGAGCAGACGGTCGCCGAGCGTGAGGGCGGCCTGGCCGAACAGGGCGTCGTAGGCCGTCGCGAACGCCTCCATGAAGCCGCCGGCCTCCGCCCAGCTCACGCTCTCGGGCACCGGGAGCGCGTGAGCCTCGTCCACCACCGCCAGCTGGGCCTGGCCGCCGCCGCCGACCAGCGCCATGACCCGGTCGCCGACGGCGAACCGGGTGACGCGCGGACCCACGGCGGCCACCTCGCCGGCGATCTCGAGGCCCGGGACCTCCTGCGGCCACCCGGGCGGCGCCGGGTACCGCCCGGCGCGCTGCATGATGTCGGCGCCGTTCACCCCGGCGCCCCTGACCCGCACGACGATGTCACGGTCACCCGGCTCCGGGTCCGGACGCTCCCGCCAGTGCAGCTCCTTGTCCTCGATCACGACCGCGTACATGCACGACCTCCTCCGCCCGTCCCGGGCGTCTCATCTTCTGGCCGCGTCCTACCCACGGCGCTCCTTCCTCCACCACGCGTCACGCCGCCCGGCGCTCCTCGCTCTCCTGCGCCGGCACCGGCGCGCTCTGCGGCACCACGGTCAGCACGCGCTCGATGAACTCGCGGAACGCCTGCATGTACATCGTCAGGAAGGCTCTGGTCTCGACGCTCTTGATCTCGCCGTCGTCGCAGAAGATGTCGGGCGAGTACTGGATGTAGGCCTCCGGGGCGGTCAGCTGCGGCGAGTCGCAGAACGCCAGCACCATGCGCAGGTTGGACTGCATCACGGCAGTGCCGATCTTGCCCGTGGAGGCGCCGATGATCGCCGAGGGCTTGCGCGCGAACGAGTTCTGGCCCCAGGGCGGGAGGCCCAGTCGATGGCGTTCTTGAGCGCGCCGGGGATGCCGCGGTTGTACTCCGGCGAGACGAACAGCACCGCGTGCACGCCGGCGATCGCCTCCTTGAGCGCCCGCGCCTCGGGCGGGTAGTCCTCGTCGTAGTCGTAGCTGTACAGCGGCAGGTCGCCGATGGGGATCTCGACGAACTCGAGGTCGGGCGGCGCGACCTTGATCAGGGCGCGGGAGAGGATCCTGTTGATCGACCCCTTCGCCAGGCTGCCGACGAAGTAGCCGACTCGGTACGGCATGGAAATCTCCTTCTTCCGTCGTCACCCCCTGGATGGGATCTACCCGGGGCGAGGAAGGAGCGCGGCCGGCCGTCAGGAGCGGCCGCGGGGACCGGCCGGCCGTCAGGAGCGGGCCGCGGCGTTGCCGCCGGAGCCGCCGGAGCGCGAGGCGCGCGTCCGCTTGACCGCGTACATCTTGCGGTCCGCCTCGCGCAGCAGGTGTCAGCGCCGCCGGCCCCGGCCGTGTGCGTGCCGATGCTGACGGTGAGGTGGGGCGGTCGCGCGGCGGCGTTGCTCGCCGGATCGCGGCCGCCACCTTGCGCGCCACGGCGGCGGCGCCCGCGGCGTCCGTCTCGCTCATCAGGACGACGAACTCGTCGCCGCCGTATCTCGCCACCACGTCCGCGGCGCGGCAACTCTCGGTCAGCAGCCGCGCCAGCTCGACCAGCAGCGCATCCCCGGCCTCGTGCCCGTAGGTGTCGTTGACGTCCTTCATGCCGTCCACATCGACGAACAGCACGCTGACCTCGCCGCCGCGCCGGGCCAGGTCCTTCACGGCGCGGTCGATGGTGAGCTCGAGGTACCCCCGGTTGTACACGTCGGTCAGGCCGTCGTGCACCGCCATGCGCTCCTTCTCCTCCATCAGGCGCCGGTTGTCGAGCGCGATCGCCGCCTGCAGCGCCAGGGTGCGCAACAGAGCCCGCTCCTGCTCGGGGAAGGCCACCGGCTTGGAAGAACAACCCCAGCGCGCCGTAGGTCGTGCGGTTGCTGCGGAGCGGAGCGGCGAGCACAGTGCGCCACGGGCCGTCCGCACGTCCTCCCCACTCTGCTCGACGGCGGCCTCGCCGGTGACCAGCGCGCGGCCGTAGACCGAAGTCTCCAGCGGCACGACGAACCCTTCCCGAGCCCGGTCGCTCAGCCCGAGCATCTCGGCGGCGACGAGCACGTCGCCGCGGACCAGCAGCAGCGCCGCGGCGTCGGCGCCCATGAACCGTGCGGCCTCACCCAGGATCGTCTGCTCGAGGGCGGGGGAGTCCAGGCTCGAGTTGATCGTCTCCGCCGCCTGCAACAGGAGGCGGCTCCGCGCGAGCGCCTCGGCGGCGGCCTGTCCCACGGAGCCGCTCATACGCGTGACGCCCTCAGCCGCCCTTCTTGGAGCCGTGGGACGAGCTCTTCCTGTGGCCGGCGACTTCGAGGTCGACCTGGTCGTCTTGGGCTCGGCCTCGCTGGCTTGGCGCTGGCTTGCGTCTTCGCCTTGGAGGAGGACGCCTTGGCGGGCTTCGAGGATGCTCTGGCGGCCTTGGAGGAGCCCTTGCGGCCGGGCTGCCTTGGAGTTCGCCTTGGTGGACGCCGTGGTCCGGGCGACGGTCGGCGCGGCCGTTCGCCTTGGCGGCCTTCGCTGGCAGCCTTGGCCGCCTTTCGGGAGCCTTGGTCGCGGCCTTCGTGGGAGCCTTGGCCTGCTTTCGCGGGAGCCTTGGCCGCCGCTTTCGCGGGAGCCTTGGTCGCGCCGGGCGGCCCTGGCGCTCGCCCT
This sequence comes from uncultured Actinomycetes bacterium, assembly GCA_963764225.1. Taxonomy (GTDB): domain Bacteria; phylum Actinomycetota; class Thermoleophilia; order UBA2241; family UBA2241; genus CAIXSE01. Next base: position 66,435 of record CAVXRL010000007.1, on the reverse strand, counting down.
CGCGCCTTCGCCGCGGCTTTGGCCGCCTTCGCGGCGGCCTTCACGGCCGTGGGCTCGGCGGGGCCGCCGGGGCAAGACTCTCCGCTTGGGCCACCTGCCGGTCGCCGGTCGCCTGGCCGGCGGCGATGGCCTCGGGCGCCGGCCGCTCACGGAGGCCGGCGGACCGGGGGCCGGAGTCTGCGCGGGTGGCCGGAGACTGTGCCCGGCCGGCGACAATCCCGGCCGGCGCCGCCGAGGTCACGGCCGTTCCCGGCGCCTCCGCGGAGCTCTGCCCCGCCGCCCTCGCCGAGCTCTGCCCCGCCGGGCGGGCGACCGCCGGCTCTTCGCCGACCGGTGAGGTGACGACCAGACGGATCGCCGGTCCCACGCTCTGCATCAGGACCAGCGGCTGCACACCGAAGCCGTGCGCGATGACGCCGCCGGCGAGGGCGACGCAGGCGACCGCGACCGCCCAGGCCGCCGCCCTGCTGCGCAGCGTGCGTCCGGCGGCGGCGAGAGCGCGGCGATGCGCGGCGCGGCCGCGGGCCGCGCGCGGACGTCGTCGAACACCGGAGCCGCCGCCAGCGCCTGCGGCAGCGGCGGCTCCGCCAGCACCACGGCCAGACCGGCGCCGCCTCCGCCCAACCCTTCATCATCTTGCGGCACGGCCGGCAGTAGGCGGCGTGACGCGCCAGCCGCGAGCGCTCGTCCTCGCTCATGCCCAGGCCGACGGCCCCCGCCAGGCCCTCTTCGGCCTGACGACACCCTCCGCGGGCCCGTACCGCCGCGCTCGCGCAGCGCGGCGCGGAACTCCTCGCGCGCCTTGAACAGCAAGGCGGCCGCGGCTTCCTCGCCCACCCCCAGCACCACGGCCGCGCGGGCGGCGTCGAGCCCCGCGAGGTCGTGGAGCAGGAGCGCGGCACGCTGCCTCGGCTCGAGGCACTCGAGCGCGCCTTCGAACCGCCGCCGCATCCCTCGGTCGTCTCGCGCTTGTGCCGCCGATGCGCCGGAGCGGCGGCCGCCGCCGCGCCCGGCTCGCCCCCGGCTCCCGCCTCGCCGCGTGCTCTTCGCACAGGGCGAGCACGCCGCGTAGGTGAGGACCTCCAGGTCGCCGGCGCCCTCGCCGAGGATCGCGCGGCGAAACACGCCGACCAGCGCCTCCCGGGTGGCGGCGACGGCCGCCGCTCGTCGCGCAGCAGCCGCCACGCGAAGTGGTGGACGGGCGCGCGGAACAGCCGGTAGTAGCGCTCGAATGCGGCGCGGTCGCCTGCCGGAGCTCCCGGAGGAGCCCGTCGAGGTCGACCGTGGCCTTCGGGTCACCAGCCGGGGGCTGTCTGGTGGATGCCGTGATGCTGACCATCTACTACATCGTATCGGCATCTGGGGCGCGCTTCTGAAGGACTTTCGTAGACGCTTCGGCCTGTCCTGCGTCGCCATCCGGGCGCCCGGAGAAATGGGCCCACCCGGCAGGCTTTTCAGGCCAGGGGCACCACCAGCTCGGTCAGAAGATCGTCCGCGCCGACCGAAGCGGGATCGTTGAGGTAGACCTCGCGCAGCGGGCCGCCCGGCTGCCGATCGTTCTCCGTCACCCAGGCAAGGAAGCTGCGCCAGGACCCCTCCATGGCGTCGTAGGGACCCGTGTACAGGAATGAAGCGGCTTCGACGGGCGGCAGTTCCTCGAGCTCGACCCGGTCGCCCGCGACCGCACCTGGCGCCACCGCTGCACACGGCGAACGCGAACTGGCGCTCGACGGGCTCCTCGTACTGCGTGAACGGCGGTCCGACGACGCGCGCTCCGGTGGCTCCGATGTGCCGCATGAGCACACCGAACGCCTCCCCCATCCGCTCCTTGACCGTGTCCGCGGTCGCGCTCGAGCGGTCACGAGCGCCAGCCCGCCCGGCAGGTTCTTGATCTGGATGTCGGCCGTTACGCCTCCCCCCTCCGTCGTCCTGTGGATGCTCCGCAGGTCGATTATCCGGCGGGGGAAGGACGGACCGCCGTTGGCCGTCCCGCCCGTGACGGCCGAGCTCAGTCCGGCCAGACGGCGTCCAGGCATCTCCCCGTCGCGGCCTTCCGCCTTCGGTGGGTTCCTTCCCTGAAGAGAAGACGAGGACCGCCTACCTGGGCGCCTCACCCCAGCGAGTCCCCTGAGCACGTCGCGACCGGACTCCACGGCGACCACCTGGCTCACGGAGAGGTGCTCGACGCTGATGCCGGCTTGGGCGGCAAGCCGCCCGCGACCGCCACTGCCCCGGCAGGTCGGCCCGCCCGCGGACGGGAGGCTGTGGTTCAGCCCTCGGGTTCGGCCGCTGGACGGACCTTGGCCGCCGCGAGGGCCTCTTCGGCGCCGCGGAGCGCGGCGGCGGCCTGCTTGCTGCGGCCGGAGAGCTCGGACAGCGTGAGGCCGTGGCCGCCGAGCGCGAGCAGACCGGCGCCGACGCCCACGGCGAGTTGCAGCGCCTGCAGGCCGAGCGCGTCACCGTACGCGAGCGCCGGGCCCGGCGCTATCCCATAGGCAGCGAGCGCGGCCACGGCGGCGACCTGGAAGGTGCCCACGTTGCCCGGGGTCGCCGGCACCAGGCCGATCAGGTTGGTGAGGACGATGACGAGGGCGGCCCCGCGCAGCCCGGCCGCCCCCAGGTGGAACGCCTCGAGCATCGCGACCGCCGACGCCAGCTGCACGAGCCAGGCCAGCACCTGCGTGCCGGATACCCCGAGGGCCGCCAGCGGGCGGCTCCAGATGCGCTGGCTGTCGATGAGCTGGGGCAGCCAGCGTGCGGCCCGGCGCATGCGCTCTCCGCCGCGCTCGCAGGCGAGCGCGATCTTCTCGCGCCGCCGATTGAGCACGATGCCGCCGACGATGGGCACCGCGATGAGAGCGGCGCTCACGTAGAGGGCGCTGCGCGCCCAGGCAGGCGCGGCCAGGGTCCCGAGAAAGAGCAGCGCCACGACGAGGAACGTGGCGATGGCGAACATGCGCTCCGTCAGCGTCACGCCAAGCGCTGTCGCGAACGGCAGGTGCGCCTGGCGGCGCCGGACGAGCACGTAGAGGACGTAGGGCGAGAGGACCGTGCCGGCGCGGATCGGAGCCACGGCGTTGGCGAGCAGCCCGATGCTGGTGGAGGAGAAGGCCTCGACGAAGCGGGCGCGCACGGAGCCGAGCGCCCCGACGATGAGCTGCAGCGCCAGGCTGCGGAGGGCGAGCGACGCGGCCATGAGCGCGAGGGCCGCGCCGGCCCAGCGCCAGTCGGCGCCGGCGAACGCGCTCCCCGTACGCACGACGTCGTCCCACCCGAGGAACGCGAAGGCCAGGACGGCGAGCACCAACCCCCCGATGAGCCAGCGGCGGCGGGGAGAGGAGACGATGAAGCGGAGGGAGCGGGCGAGCCTCACGGCGGCCCGCCCGATGTCGGCAGAAGCACTCATCCTGCAAGAGTATCGGCGCAACGGTCGTGCGCCACAACCCACCAAACGGAAAGGAGGAAGAAAGCGGCTGGCGCTACTGGACCGCGCGAGGGACCCGCGCCGGCCCGGCGGACGCGGACTGCGGGCGCAGCAGAAGCGCCACCTCGCGCGCCATCCCGGCCTGCCAGCGCGCGCGGCTCTGCGGCAGCAGGTGGTAGAGGTCCACGAAGTCCTCGTCGCCGAGCCGCAGACGCTTCTGCACGCGCAGGAACGGCACGCCGTACTCGCTCGCCACGCGCGCGGCCGCGCGTCTGTAGAGAGGCAGCACCCCGGCCCAGTCCCCTGCGATCTCCGTGTTGAGGGGCTGCTCGAAGAACACCACACGGAAGCCCTTCGCGCCGGCGAGCTCGACGAGCTCACGCAGTACCCGGAGGTTGTAGGCGTGGTTGGCCGCGTAGTGGGTGCGGTTGTACTCCCACACGGACCCCAGCGTCGCGCGCTTGCCCGCTGCGCTCACCGAGACCGTGCCGCTGCCGTAGTAGTGATGCAGGTAGGGCACGCCTCGTCCCGGCAGGGCGCCGGAGGCCACGCGCTCACGCACATAGCCGGAGAGGAAGTCCCACACCCCGGGCAGCCCGCCGGCCCAGGGGGCGTCGCGGCCGTACAGGTCGGGGGCGAGCTCGCGCAGGCGCGGACTGCGCAGGAGCAGCGTCCGCGAGGCCAGGAGCCCGGCGTCCTCGGCGGGCGACGTGTTGAACCGCATCGGGGCGAGGCCGATGGCCAGTGTGGCGTCGCCCTCCGGAAGGTTGTCCACGATCACGAGGTTCTGCGCCAGCGACTGGGCGTGGTTGGCGAGGCCGACCACCTCGACATCCTCACCCGACCGGCGCCGGATGCTGGAGGCGAACGCGTCGTCGCTCACGACGGCCTCCATCGCCCCCGAACCGCCGAAGACGTAGACGACGGGCCCGGCCGGCGGGGTCGCCTTGAGCCGGCCCACCGTGTAGGCGACGTGCAGCTGGTCGTCGTGCTCGTGCCGCACCAGACGGTCCTCGGCGATGCTCGTGAGGCCGCCGGCGAAGAAGAAGTGCTGCACGCCGAAGACGGCCAGCGCGCAGAGCGCGGCCCCGGCGAGCAGCACCAGCGGGCTGCGCTGCCGGAGGCCACGACTGAACGCGGTCCGCCGCCGCTCCGTGATCGATGCCTCCATGGAGACAGTCTCGCACGAACCGCGACGGGGTCGCCAGTGACCGCCCGCAGCGTCCACGCGTGCGCCACCTGCGCAGCCGCGCGCGCTCCTAGCGCTTGTCGCGCGCGCGGCTGCGCAGGAACAGGACGACGGCGAGCGCGGCGCCGACGGCCGGCGCCGCGATCTTGGCCTTGCGGCCGGCGCTCGCGGCGCGGCGCCTGCCGGCGTCCACCGCGTCGTCCAGGTCGGTGCGGAGCGCGTCGAAGGAGGCTCCGAGCGCCGCCCGCTCCCTGACGATGTCGGCGCGGACCTCGGCCGCCGGCCGCGCCGGCTGCTTCTGCGCGTCTCCCGGCTTGGCGCCGGTGTCTGGCGTCTGGGTCATGCGTCCTTCTCCGGGTCGGTCGGTGGCTCGGTGGTGGCGGATGCCGCCGGCGGCGTACTCGACCACCCCGTCAACGGCGGCTCCGGCGGCGGCGGAGGCGCGGCCGGCCGCTGCGGCCTGAGCCGGCCGGCCACCTCGGTCACCGTGCCGCGCGCGTTCGCCTTCAGCATCCCGGCAGTGGCCTTGGCCTCGGCGATCGCCGCCTCGGGCTTCGGGTCGCCGATCTTGCGCAACTGGTCACGGCCCACCAGCACGAGCACCGCGACCAGCACGAACAGCAGGACGGTCACGATCAGCAGCGACGCCCACAACGGCAGCACGAGCGCCAGGAGCACCGCGATGGTCGCGAGGAGGAACCCGAGGGCGTAGAGGGAGAGCAGCCCGGCGGCGACGAACAGCCCGACCGCCGCGCCGAACTTGCGTCCCTTCTCCTTGAGCTCGCTGGCGAGCAGCTCGAGGTTCAGCTGGACGAGCCGCTGGCCGCGGTCCCGTATGTCGGTGACGCGTGTGGCGATGCGCTGGCGCAGATCCATGGTCAACCTCCCGCTCGAGCCGACACTACCCGCGCCATCCGAGTGCAAACCGCTGTGCGCCGGACCGACCGCGCGCGGCTGCCGCCGCGCCGGCTTCCCGCGGTCCGGCCTGCGTCCGCCCCAAGGACTGCTCCTGCTTCCCGCCGCCCCCGATTGCCGCTACTATGGTGCGGGTCACTCCTCGAATCCTCGGGGAGGGCTGTCGGGGAACGCACGACGCGGACGCATCCGGTCCGCGGGGGGAGGATCAAGTGCCTCGCTGGTTCAGCATCGCCGCCATCTTCATCATCACCGCCTTCGTGCTGCACGCGGCGCTGGTGATCATCTCGGTCGCCGCGGGAGCAGTGTCGAGCAGGGGCATGCTCACCCTGGCCGGCCCGGTCACCTTCCTGGTGGAGTTCGGGCTCGCGGGCGTCATCACGTACTTCATCGTCCGGCCGCGCGGGGGCATCCCGGAGCAGCCGAGCGCCGAGGAGATCGAGAAGCTGGACGCCGACCTGGAGGCCGACGCGCGGCGCCGTGTGCAGGCGGCCCAGCAGCAGTACCACGACGACAAGCGCCTGGAGCGGCTCAAGGTCGAGGTGGCCAAGTGGCGCGAGGCGCACGACCTGCGCGCCTACGCCAACGAGGCGCTCGTCGACCTCGGCGACGAGGACGTCCGGACCTCGAGCGGCGGGTCCCTGCGCGAGGAACTCGAGTGGGCGCTCGAGTACGCGGACAGCATCGACCCCGTCCGCGCCCGGCGCTGACGCGCTTCAGGCGGCCGGCCCCGGCCCCGCCGCCCGGGCCGGCGCAGACGCCCCGGCCGGCTCAGGCCGCGCAGGCGGCTCAGATGCCCCGGCCGGCGCGAGCGGCGCAGGCGGCTCGGACGGCGCGGGCGACTCAGAACGCGCAGGCGACTGAGGCCACCCCTTCGTGACGAACACCGCCGCGCGCTCGTAGCCCGCGGAGCCCGGCGCGGCCGCCGGCATCCGGTCGACGATGGTCGGCACACGCTCGAAGGAACCGCTTCCGGCCAGAGGCGCGAGGGCGTGCGGGTTCACGTAGACGACGGCGCACTCGCGCGGCCACTCCCGCAGGCTCGCCTCGAGGTTCCGGACGACCCGTTCCAGCACGGCGCCGGGGAACGGGTTGTACAGGTAGACGACCAGCGGCTCCGGCGGGAACTCGAACTCCTCCGCCTCGCCGACCCGGAGCTCGACGCGCGCCGGGTCGATCCGCTCGGGCCCGAAGCGGGCCACGTTGCGGCGCGCGACCTTGACGCACGCGGGCGAGATGTCCACGCCGACGAGCCGGCGGAAGGGATACGCGGCGGCGACCAGCAGCGGCTTGCCCTTGCCGCAGCCGAGGTCGACGAAGGTGCATCCGGCGATGCCGGCGCCGAGGCTGTCCAGCGGCATGCGGATGGCCGCTGCGCTCGTCGTCTCGTAGTGGATGACGAGGTGGCCGCCGCGAGTGACCGCAGGCCCGAGCTCGCGGCCGACGAGCACCGCCGCCGTGTCCGTGCCGTGCGCAGCGTCGAAGCCGTCACGGGAGAGCTCCGCGAACTTGCGCCGCTTGAGCCGCCGCAACGTGAGCGGCGCCGCCGCCACGGCCGGCAGCTGTGCGCACGTGGCCTTGAGGCCGAGGTCCCGGACCGAGGCGATGAGGAGGCTCAGAGCTCGCATGCGCCCGAGCGTACCCCCCGTCGCGCGCCTGCGGAAGCGAGACGGGTACAGTAGCCGCATGACCACGCCTCACCGGCTCGACCCCGAGCGCGTCGTCGAGCTCCTCCCGGTGCTGTACCGGACCGCGCGCGCGTGGACCGGCTCGCGGGACGACGCCGAGGACCTCGTCCAGGACGTGTGCGCCCACGTGCTGGCGCGCAAGCGACGGGTGTCCGGCGACGACCTGCACTACCTGGTGCGCGCGCTGCACAACGAGCTTACGAGCCGGCGGCGGACGGCGAGCCGCCGTCCGCAGACGGTGGAGCTCGACGAAGAGCTGGACGGAGGCCGCGGCGGCGACCCGGAGGCCGCGGCCGAGAACGCGGAGGTGTTCGCCGCCATCGCGGCGCTGCCCGAGGAGTTCCGTGACGCGCTCGTGGCGGTCGACGTGGCGGGGCTCTCGTACCAGGAGGCGTCGCGGCTGCTCGGCGTGCCCGAGGGCACGGTGACCAGCCGCCTCTACCGCGCTCGCGACCGCCTGGCCCGGCGGCTGAGCGGATAGAGCGGCGCGTCAGTAGGTCGTGGCGCCGCTCCGGGCGGCCAGGGCCACGAGCTCGCCGCTCGGCACCGGGCCGGCGAGCACGCAGGTGCGGCCGCCGCTCCGCCAGGTGACGACCTGCCGGCCCTCCTGGCGGAAGGTCAGGTAGTCGACGCCGGAGCGAGTGGTGCGGACGGCGTCCTGCGGCAGAGGCAAAGCCGCCCCGTCCACGATCGCGTACCCGATGCGCCGCCCGTCCTTCTCGTAATAGACGACCGTGGCCGGGCGGCCGGCGACCTCGCCAGAGCGCGAGCCGGCCGCTTGCCAGCCGTAGGCCGCCTCGTAGTCGGGGAAGCTCACGCCGCCGACGCTCGCCGCCAGCTTGCCCGCGCCCGCCGCGGCGGGCGCGGGGCCTGACGGAGCCTGCAGCGCAAGGTCCGCGGCGGCGGCCACCGGAGGGGTGCCCGAGCCGCCGCCCATCCAGAGAACGGCCACAACGACGAGCACGGCCGCGACGACGCCGGCGACGGAGAGAGCAAGACTCCAGCGCCGCCGGCGCGCCGGCCGCGGCCGGGCCGCCTCGGCCGCGCGCGTCTGCCGCGGCCGCGCCGCCTCGATCGAGCGCACCAGCGAGGCCGGCGTCGGCTCTTCGGCCAGCGCCGCCGTGGCCGCCAGCGCACGGCGCTGGCGGCCGACCAGCGCGGTCAGCTCCGGCGAGACGAGCACGCTCGCCTCGACCTCCGCCCGCCGCGCCTCCGGCAGCGTGCCGTCGGCGTAGGCGCAGGCATCGGCGATCTCCTGCTCACTCAATCTGTCGAACGGATCGTTCACTGGATCGTCCACTGCCGCCTCTGCCTCACGGGCTGATCGCCCCTCGGTTCGGCCTCGCCGCCCGCCTCACTTCACGACGACCTTGGCGTGCATGGTCGGCATCGAGGCGTGGATGGTGCACTCGTAGTAGTAGGTGCCGGGCTTGGAGAACGTGAAGCTGAACGAGTCCCCCTGGTTCAGATTGCCGCTGGCGAACAGGCTGGTGGTCGCCGCGGTCACGGAGGGGCCGTCGGTCGACGTCACGTCGTGGACCGTCGTGTCGTTGTTGGTCCACGTGACCTTGGTCCCGGCGTTGACGGTGAGCGTCGCGGGGACGAAGGTGAAGTTCGTGATGGTCACTGAGCTGCCCGTGACCGGCGTCTGGGCGGGCGACGCCGCCGGGCTCGCGGCCGCGCCGGAGGCGGGCGGGGTGGTGGACTTGGTCGCATTGCCGTACGAGTTCTGGATGTTGCCGCAGCCCGCCAGCACCACAACGGCCAGCAGGGCGACGATCACCGCGGGAAGAGCTCGATGCAGGTTCATGAGAACCTCCTGTGATTGATGCCTCTACCGTGAACGACGCCGGGACCCGTTCACTTCTTCCCGTGGCGGGTCGAAGGAGTCTGACGGGGCGCGAGTTGCCGGCCTCGGCGGAGGCTGCCGGCAGATCGGTCGGCTCCCTCTGATGATCCGTCGTCGGCTCCCTCTGACGCACTGTATCCATCGGATACAGGGGCGTCGGTCCGCGTGCCCGACCGCGGATCCGGGATGGATATCCATTGGCTACATGCGGACAGAGGCGGCCGCCAGTGTCGGCTCCCTCTGACGCACTGTATCCATCGGACATGCCCATCCCCTTCCGTCCGGCTCTCCGAGTAGCTTCTGAGCAGCGACTTTGTCTTGCGAGGAGGCCGGGATGGACCACCCGACGACGCTGATCGAGCTCATGCAGCTCTACCCCACCGAGGACGCCTGCCGCAGGGCGCTCTTCGAGCACCGCTGGCCGGGAGGCTTCAGCTGTCCGCGCTGCGGGCACCGCCGCGCCTGGCACCTTTCCGGCCGCGACCTCTACGAGTGCGCCCGCTGCCACTACCAGGGCTCGCTGACCGCGGGCACCGTGCTCGCGCGCACGCGCACCGACCTGCGCAAGTGGTTCCTCGCGATCTGGCTCCTGGCCTCGACCAAGAAGGCGCCCTCGGCGGCCGAGCTCTCCCGGCAGCTGGGCGTGACCGTCAAGACCGCCTGGCTCATGCGCCGCAAGATCACCCACGCCATGTCCCGCGCCGAGGGGGAGCTCATGCTCACCGGCCTCGTCGAGCTCGACGAGGCGTTCGTCGGCGGCAAGCGCAGCGGCCAGCAGACCGGGCGCCGCCAGCCGCGCAAGGCGATGATCGTGGTGGCTGCGGAGCGCACCCCGGCCGGCGGCTATGGCCGCGCTCATCTCCTGGTCGTGGCCGACGGCAGCGCCGCCACCCTCGGCGCGGCGGCGGGCCGGACGGTGCGCCCCGCCAGCCGCGTGCGCACCGACGGGTGGAGCGGCTGCGCCGGCCTCGGAGCTGCCGGCTACCGCCAACTGCCGCGCACGCTGGCCCGCGGCCGCGACATCGACGAGTGGCTCCCTTGGTCGCACCCTTCGTGCTCGCCAACTTCAAGCGCTGGACGCTCGACGTCTTCCACGGCGTCTCGGCCCGCCACCTGCAGGCCTACCTCGACGAGTTCTGCTACCGATGACTGCGCAGCGAGCGCCGCGACCTCTTCCGGCGCGTCCTGAACCGCTGCCTGCTCTACGCCGAGCCTGTGACCTACGCCGAGCTCACCGCGGCCTGAGCGAAGGGGATGAGCATGTCCATCGGATACAGGGGCGCGTGTCCGCGTGCCCGACCACGAATCCGGGATGGATATCCATCGGCTACATGCGGACAGAGGCGACCCCCGCGACTCCCGCCGGGAGTCTGGCCTCAGCAGCACGGTGGCCGCGTTTGGAGCGTCCTGTTACCCTGAATGAGCACGCAGTGGAGCGTGCGCCGCAGCGGGTCCGCGGGGAGCAAGGGCGCTCTCGGTCGAGGTCTGGCCGGGGCGCCTTCGTCGTCTCGGGCCCTGCTGGGGGATGAGGACTGATCAGGAGGTCAGCTCATGACGTTCGAGAAGCAAGCGTCGCCGGCAAGGTGGCCATCTGCCACCTCCCCGGCGGCGTCCAGCTGCGCTACGACCCGGCCGACGGCTCGGTGCACAGCCTGCCCTACCCCGGCCTTCCGCGCCAGTGGCGCGAGGGCTCGGTCTACCGCCAGGCGCCGCCGCGCGATGGCTGGACACACTACCGCGGCTGCAGCTGTCCCGTCTGCTCGCAGGAGCAGGCCGCTCAGGAGCAGGCCGAGGCTGTCGAAGCGAAGGAGCGCGCCTCCGTCTGAGGCGCGCTGCTCCTGCCGCCCGGGCTGTCGCCGCCGGCCGCCGCTGACTGCAGCGATGCCGGCGGCCTCAGCCCGCGACGGGCCGGCCCGCGAGCGCCACGCGCTCGGTCAGGCCGGCCCTCACCCGCCCGTCTCGGACGGAGCCGGTCCAACTCCTCCGGTACGAGACTCTGAAGATACGCAGTCGCGACGTCGTCGCGAACGGTGCGTCGTCGCGACGAACGGCGAGCTGAGCGGCGCTGCCGGGAGTGGCTGAAGCGGGTTACGTCAGAGCTGGGCCGAGTCGGCGAAGAGGATCCGGCGCAGGCCTTCGCGCCGTTCCTGGAGCGCCTCGCGAGGCGCAGAGGGGGTCACGTCGCCGCCGTTCAGGAGACCCAGGGACGCGGCGTCTTCCACCACGGCCAGCGCCTCCTCCGGCAGCCCGCCGCGCTCGAGCAGCGAGCTCAGGCCGTCGAAGCCGGACAGGAGCAGCACGTGCGCGTCCTCGCAGCCGAGCGGGTCCTCGGTCGCGTCCAGGCAGGCGAGGACGACCTCGCCGTTCAGCGCCGGCGCGGCCGGGGTCCGTCTCTCGCGACCCGGCCGCCTCCTCGAGCGGCGCGCCGGCCTCGGCCAGGCGGCGCGCCGCGGGTCCTCTTTGGCTCGGGCGTCTCCGGCTTCGCGCATGGCCACAGTTGAGCGCGATGCTGCGCCCGTGTCGGCGTCGAGGGAGGAGCCGTCCTGCTGGCGGGCTCGAGGCCGAGGTCGGCGACGAGCGCGGGCGTTGCCTCGTGCCACTCGTCGTTGTCCCAGCGATCGGGCTTGACGACATCGTCCGCGGCGACCGGATCGCCGGAGCAACCGGCGAGCTCGGGGCGACCGGCGCGCACAGATCGACCACCTGTCCCGGCTCGGGCACCGGGTGGAAGCGCGCCCCGCAGACGGCGCAGAAGGTAGCGGTCTCACTCACCGACAATCCACAGTCCACGCACGCTCGCACTGCCACTACCCCCAGTCGTGTGCCTCACCAACGAGAGTTATCGGCAGATTGCGCTGATAGCCAAAGGGTCGCAGCGCACAGGGGTCTCCCGCTCAGGCGACACGGACCGCCGCCCAGGCGGCCGTCTCGGCTCGGGTCTCAGCGACGCATCCACCGTGGCGCGCGTCAGCCTCCTCCCATCTCATGCGGCGTCGCTCGATCGGGTCAGCTTTGCGTATCCGCGCCCGTGACGACTGCAGTGGGCCCTCGACTCACCCACCCCGCCGAGAAACAAGACCGGCCGGGCGAGCCCGTGAGAGCTCGCCCGGCCGGTCCTCCAGCTGGAGATGCGCCGCGTGGGTCAGTCGGTGGTCGCGGCGCCGCCGCTGAGGCCGCAGGCTCCGTAGCCGCCGCCGTAGCCGCCGCCGTAGCCGCCGCCCATCATGCCGCCGTGGCCGTAGCCGCCGCCCATCATGCCGCCGCCCGCGCCCGGGCCGTAGCCCGCTCCGGCGCGCTGGCCGGCCGTCGCGTCGATGCCGTACTTGTCGAAGACGGCCTGGACCTTGGCGATGTGGTCGTCGCGCAGCTTCTGGAAGGCGGTCTGCGCGGCGTCAGTCGTGCGCTCGGCGCCGTACTTGTCGAACCAGGCCTGGCGCGCGTTCCAGAAGTCGGTGCGCAGGTCCTGCAGCTCCGCCACCGCCTGCGGGTCGTCGGTGACGCCGCAGTTGACGCCCGGAGCGGGGGCGCCGGCAGGGCTCGGCGCATCCGTGGCGGCCAGCGCCACGCCGGCCAGCGCGAGGACGGCGACGGCCACGGCCATCGTGATCCAGGTGACCTTCAATCTGTTCATCTGCACTCTCCTGATTCCGGAGCGCCGGGCCGTGGCCTCGAGGCTCGCTCACAGTGTCACAGTCGAGGCTACCCTCAGCTTTTGAACGACCTGTGAACCGGTTCTGCCGAGGTTGTGAAGGCTCCCAGCCCACGGTCGAAGGAGTGGTGCGAGCTGGTCCGACCCGGCGTCATGCCCCGCCGTTGCGGGCGCGACGGGAGGCGCGGTCCCAGACCCGCCACCACGGCTTGCGGCTCTCGGCGGCCAGTTCGGCCTCCGTGGAGTCCAGCCGGAAGTAGGGGATGAGCAGATCCTCCATGGCGTAGAACCCGTTGGGCTTGTCCTGGATGTGCTTGATGGCGAACAGCACGCCTGTGCCGAAGGCCTCCCGGGCGATCGACTCGTGCTTGAGACGCACCGTCTGGTACGGGAACCCGAACAGCACCTCGTGGACGCCGACGATGCCTCCCGCCCGCACGACCTTGATCTCATCCTGAGGCACGTCCAGGGTGCCCGCGATCTTCCGGGCCGTGCCCGAGACCTCCTTCTTGGCCTTGAAGTGCTCCTCGACGACCTCCACGTCCGCCGACGGCGCGATGTTCCTGAGGATCTTCGCGGCGATGATGAGGAAGTTGACGCCCAGCGTGATGTTGGGGGAGCACAGCACCCGCGTGGTGTGCGCCAGCCCCCTGAGGAACTCGATGCTCTCGTCGCTGTACTGCGAGATGGCGGTGATGATGGTCACGCCCCGCTTCGCGGCCTCCTCGCCGTAGTAGCGCACGCCCGACTCTGAGGAGAAGTCGACGATCACGTCCACGGGATGGAGGTCGAGCAGTTCCGCCGCCGGGAACGACGCGGTCGAGTAGATGAGCCCGGGTTCGTCCGACGGGACGCCCAGGAACTCGGGCACCGAGCGGTGCTCCAGCGTGTGCGAGCGACGCAGGACCCAGGAGAGGCTCGTGTCCTTCGACTCCAGCAGCACCGAAGCGACCGGGCGCCCGGCTCGCCCGAAGCCGACCTGACCCACCTTCACCGGACCACTGCCTGTCGAACGCCTGCATCCATGGATCATCCGCCTCGCCGGTGGCTGCAGAGACCCCATGATGAGGTCGTGAGCCTGCCCTCGCGCAGAAATGGAGAAGACGATACCGCAGAACCGGGCTCCGCGCGAGAGACGGCGAGCGTTCGGATGCAGCCGCCGCCGGTTCCGAGAGCGGCCCACAGGATCGCCCAGACGTTGTCGCAGTGGCGGCATACGGGTAGTAACGATCATGCGTAATCAGCGGACTCGGATCATGGATCGCCCGCCGGGCGCGCATGAGCCCGCACGGACGGCCCTCGTGTACGAGGACCGCTCCTGGACTTACGCGGAGCTCTCGGCCGACATCTCACGTCTCGGCGAACGCACTTTCGGGCTCGGCGTGCGGGCCGGCGACCGCGTGGGCTATCTGGGCGCCAATCACCCGGCGTTCCTGGAGACGTCGTTCGCCGCCGGCCTGCTCGGAGCGGTCTTCGTGCCGCTCAACCACCGTCTCTCCGCCCCGGAGCTCGCCTACATCGTCCGCGACGCGGCTGCCACGTGGTGGTCTACGGGGCAGAGGCGGCGGCGCTCCTGGATGAGATCCGCGCACGGGCCGACGTGCGCGAGAGCGTCGCCGTCGGGACCGCCGAGGGCGGCCGGCCACCCTCGACCAGCTGCTCGCGGACGCGCGCCCGCACACCACCGATCTTCCGGTCGGCCTCGACGACCTCTGCTTTCTCATCTACACGTCGGGCACGACCGGTCACCCCAAGGGCGTCATGCTCACGCACGGCAACGTCACGTGGAACGCCCTCAACTACCTCTCGACCACGACTTCCGCAGCGACGACGTGACCCTCGCCATCGCTCCCCTCTTCCGCGCCGGCGGCTGGGGCGTCACGCTGTTGCCCACGCTCCAGAAGGGCGGGACCGTCGTGATGGCCTCGGCGTTCGACCCGACCGGCGTCCTCGAGCTGATCGCCAGGCACCGGGTGACCACCCTCTTCGGCGGTCCGAGCTCCTGGGGGCGCTCGTGCGCACGCCGAGCTGGGCTCGAGCGACCTCTCGAGCATCCGCCTGGTCATCTCCGGGGGCACCTCGTCCACGAGTCGCTCATCCGGGCCTTCATGGACCGCGGCATCGCGCTCCTCCAGGGCTACGGCCTCACGGAGGCGGGGCCGATGGCCCTGATGCTGGGTGAAGCGGACGCGCTGCGGAAGCTCGGCTCCGCCGGCGTGGCCCCGCTGTTCGTCGATGTGCGCATCGCCAGGAGCGACCTCAGCGACGCCGCGCCCGACGAGATCGGTGAGATCCTCGTCAGAGGCCCGAACGTGATGCGCGGTTACTGGGGCCGCCCGGAGGACACGGAGGCGGCCCTCGTCCAGGGTGGCTGCGCACCGGCGACGCCGGCCGCATGGACGAGGAGGGGTACTTCTACGTCGTCGACAGGTTGAAGACATGTTCGTCTCACACGGGAGAACGTGTTCCCCGCGGAGGTGGAGCGCGCCCTGACCGACCACCCCTCCATCACCGAGGCCGCGGTGGTGGCGACGGGTGACGAACCGGCAGACCAGGTGGGCGTCGCCTACGTCGTGCTGGCAGAAGGCGCGCAGGCGTCCGAGCATGAGCTCCTGGCGCACTGCCGGGAGCGGCTCGCCGCCTGCAAGGTCCCGGCCGCCATCCACTTCCGGGAGGCGCTGCCCAAGAACGCGGCCGGCAAGGTCATCAAGGACCGCCTCAGGGGAGGCGCCGCGACTGCCTGGCCCGACCGGCCCTCGGGAAGGTCCGATGCAACGGCGTGGAGGCCCGGACGCGCAGGAGACGCGCAGTAGACTGGGTGGGTGGAGAGGACGCCCCAAGCCGGGTGAGCAGGGCGCCCGAAGGCGCTCTGAAAGGGGTACGGAAATGGCTGGTCCACTCGACGCCGTCACGGCCATCCACAACGCGTTCCGCAAGGATATGGAGGGCATCGACGCCGCGGCGCTCGGCGTCGCCCGCGGGACTCCCGAGCTCGAGGCGACGGTCGAGCGCTTCCGCTTCTTGAACGAGGTCCTGGTGTGGCACGCCAACGGCGAGGAGCTCGCCGTGTTTCCCGCCGTTGAGGCGGTCGCGCCCTCGCTCAGCGAGCCCTACGAGATGGACCACCGCGGCCTCGACGCGGCCTTCGACGCCATGAGCGAGGCCGCCTCCGCGGGTGACGCGCTGGCGACCGCGCGCGCCGCGGCCGCCTTCAGGTTCCACCTCGACCTGCACCTCGCCAAGGAGGACAAGCACCTGTACCGCATCTTCGGCGAGCGCGTCCCGTGCCCGAGCAGGGCAAGGCGATCGGCGTCCTGGCGGCGCAGATCCCGCCGGACCGCCAGCCGGAGGTGATCGGCTGGTGGTTCCCGCTGATCGGCAACGACGACCGCGAGAACATGCTGCGCATCTACCAGATGGTCCTGCCGGCGGAGGCGTTGCCGGGGGTGCAGCAGCTCGTGCGGCAGGCGGTCGGCGACGACTGGGCGGAGCTGACGCGGCGGATGCCCGAGCTGGAAGACTAGCCAGGCGCAGCGGCCCGCGCCGTGGGCGCCGCCCGCTTCCCCGCGCTACGCCGCGCGGCGCCGCTGTTCGCGGCGGCTCTCGCGCTCGTCCTCGCCCTCATCGTCCTCCCGCTGCTCGCGGGGCCGGCCGCGGACCCTCCCCGCGCGGTGACTCGACCTGCTCCTCGGCCTCCTCGGCCCGCCAGCGCCGCCACGGCCAGCCCACGCCCGGCCCGATCGCGGCGAACGTCCCGGGCACGAGCAGGGTGCGCACCAGGAACGTGTCGAGCAGGACCCCGAGCGCCACGCCCATACCGACCTCGATCAGGTAGCGAAGCGGCTCCGTGGCGAGGATGGTGAACGTCCCGGCGAGCACGATGCCGGCGCTCGTCAGGACGCCGCCCGTGGTGGCGACGGCCACCTCGGTACCTTCGCGCATCCCACGCCTGCAGCGCCTCCTGCCGTATGCGGGTGGTGATGAAGATGTTGTAGTCGCTGCCCAGCGCGATGAGGAAGATGAACATGTAGAGCGGCACCTCGAAGCTGAAGCCGCGCCCTCCGAACAGCAGGTAGGAGACGGTCACGGTGAGGCCGAGCGCCGCGAAGAAGGAGAGCAGGTTCGCGCCGAGCAGCAGGAGCGGCGCGACCAGCGAGCGCAGGAGGAGGCCGAGGACCACGCCGACCACGGCCAGCGCGATGGCGCCCACCACGAGGCTGTCGCGCAGCGACGTGGCGCGCAGGTCGGCGGAGAGCATCGTGGGCCCGGCGAGCAGCACGGTCGCGCCGGGCCCCACCACGTTGTGGAGCTTGGCCCGCAGTTCGGACATGTGACTGATGGCGGCCGAGGAGTACGGGTCGCGGGAGAGCACGGCCGTGAACAGCTGGGTGTCCCCCGACGCGGAGACGGGGCCCGGCGCGGCCGTCTGCACCAGCGGGTCACCTTGCAGGACGGCGAGGATGCCACCGGTCCGGGCCTTGGTCACCCCGTCGGGGAACTGCGCCACGACCGTGGTGGGCGCCACCTCCCCCGGCGGGAAGTGGCGCTCCAGCAGGTGGTAGCCCCGTGTCGCCTCATTCGGCGAGCGGAAGCTCTCCACGAGGTTGAACACGGGAGTGTAGAGCAGGAGCCCCAGGCAGAGCGCGCCGAGCGCCCCGGTCACCGCGAGCGCCGAGAGCGCCGGCCGCGCCGTGACCTTGCCGGCCACCCACGACCAGACCTTGTGAGACGACGGGCTGCCGGCTTTGGGGACCCGCGGCCAGAAGGCGGCGCGACCGAGAACGGCCATCATCGCCGGCAGCAGGGTGAGGCCGGCGATGAAGGTGACGACGATCCCCGTCGCGATGATCGGCCCGAACGAGCGGAACACGGGCAGCAGGGCCGCCAGGAACGCGAGCATGGCCAGGGCGACCGTGCTGCCGCTGGCGGTGATCGCCTCCCAGCTCGCCAGGAGCGAGTCGGTCAGCGCCTCGCGCGGCTCGTCGCCCTCGTGCAGACCCTCCCGGTACCGTGAGATCAGCAGCAGGGCGTAGTCGGTCCCGGCCCCGAAGAGGAGCACGATGAGCAGGGACACGGCGATCTGGCTCGCGGTCGCGTCCACGACGGTGTAGCCGACGCCGAGCAGCCCGATGGCGACGACGTACGCCACTCCGATGTTGAGCAGGCTGATGAGCGGGAGCAGCACGGCGCGGTACACGACCAGCAGCAGCACGAGGACGATGACGACGCTGCCGAGCAGCAGGGTCAGGTCGATGTTGCTGAAGGCGTTGAAGGTGGCGGCGGCGAGCGCGCCGACGCCGGTCACGTGGACCTCCATGCCTTGCAGGGACGTACCCACGTGGTCGCGGATCGCCGCCAGACGGTCGCGGTAGCCGGCCTGCGCCGGATCGCCGCGCAGGGACACCTCGATCAGGGCGCCGCGCCCGTCGGGCGCCATGCGCACGCGCGGCTCGCCGGCGAGACGGAGCGACGACGTCGCCCCGAGCCAGCCGGCGACGTCCCGGACCGCCTGCTTCTGCGCGTCGGTCAGAGCAGAGCCGGACCCGAAGGCGAGCGTCAGCGGCGTGCCCTGGGGACCGGGGAAGGCCCGGTCCATCAGCCGCGAGGCGCGCTGCGCCTCCGCTCCGGCGGGCAGATCCTGGTTACTCGTGCTGGTGCGGTCGGAGAGCTTGGGCCCGAGCAGGTACAGGCCGCCGGCGAGGGCGACCCAGACGGCTATCACCAGCCAGGGGTGCCACGAGCGTGTGACCCAGGACAGCAGACGGTTCATCGGATCGAGGCTCTCATCGCGCGCTCCACCGGTCAGTCGAAAACGGGGTCACCTACCGCCTTCCCGGGACGGAGAGGGAAATGCGCGCGAACGTTGACTGCTCCTACTGCGACCCCGTCGTCTCGAAGACGGAGGTCGTGGTCGGCACCACCTCGAGCGTGACGGGCATGCCGAACAGGCGTCCCCGCAGGGCGTCCTGCAGCTGGCCCGGCGGCGGGAGCTGCCCCTGCCCGGCGACGACGATGTTCACCTCGCCGTTCTGGACCTCCACCGAAGAGAGCCGGTAGTCGCTGCCGTCGAGCCACTGCGTGACGGCGTCCGTCGACCGGCTCTGGGCGAAGTTGGTGGCGATGGACAGCGCGCTGGTGTAGCCGAGCGGCAGCGCGATCAGGAGCACGAGGACGACTGCGATCGCGATCGCCGTCACCTTGGCTCGCCGCGACTTCTCCGCATGGTAGGCGGCGGGATACCCCATGACCGAGAACATGAGCGCTCCCGTCAGCAGGATCGCGAGGTAGTTGGTGACGAAGAGCAGCAGGCTCCCGGCGGCCAGACTGGGGTTCCCGGTCGCCAGCAGGATGCCGACGTTGGCGAGCGGCGGCACGAGCGAGATGGCGATCGCGACCCCGGGCAGCGTGTCGGAGACGTCCCTGCGCCCGGTGGCGTAAGCGCCGGCGAACCCCGTGGCCAGGGCGGCCATCAGGTCGATGATGCGCGGCGAGGTCCGCGACATGATCTGCGCGTTCGACTGCACGTCCACGATGGAGGCGAACCCCCGCGTGAGGAGGTACCCGACGGCGATGGCGGTGGCGATACCGAGGATCGAGACGGTGAGCGAGCGCAGGATGATGGCGCGGGCGCCGAGGGCGACGCCGAAAGCGAGGCCCATGATCGGCAGCATCAGCGGCGCGACGATCATCGCCCCGATGACGGTGGCGACCGAGTTGGAGAGCAGGCCGTACGTGGAGATGGCCGCGGCGAGGATGAGGAGCATGAAGAAGCGCGAGGTCCGGTGGCCGCGCTCGGGCCCCTCGAAGAGCAGAGCGTCCCGCACGCGCTGGATCTCGTGGCCGCCGACCTGCCCGCCGTGAAGAAAGCCGCTCACCTCGCTCGCCCAGCGCACAGCAGCCTCCTCCGTCGCCCGATTTGTCAGGAGGCATCCTGCCACAAGCCGGAGAGCACGACTACTGCGAGATCTGTTTCTCCGCCGCGACGCTGCACTGAGGCGCCGAGCAGAGGGTCGACGGCGCTTCGTTACGTCCACCCGTACCCGGCAAGCAATTGAGAAAGGAGCCGTACCGGCTGAAACTCCAACGGAAGGTGGAAACCCATGCGAACCAAGTTGCGAAGCTGGGCGGCGTGGGCAGCGGGGGCGACGGGCGCTCTGGCGCTCATCGTGACTGTGGCCGCGTGCGGCAGCAGCGTGAACGCCTCGGCGTCGATCGCCCCCAGCCCCTCGGCGAGCGTCTCAGTCTCGATTTCTCCCACCCCCTCGTTGGACGTCTCCGGCGCGGTGGCCAGCGTGCAAGCCAACTGGCAGAAGTTCTTCTCCGATGCCACCTCGGCGGCCCAGAGGGCGGATCTCCTGCAGCGAGGCCAGGAGTACGCGCAGACGCTGCGCAGCAAGGCTACGACGACGGTCCTGAGCGGGGTCACGGCGAAGGTGAAGTCGGTCGACGTCACGTCGCCCGACACCGCCACGGTCACGTACGACCTCGTGCGGAACGGCCAGACCCTGTTGTCGAACGTGAAGGGTCAGGCAGTGCTGGAGAACGGCACCTGGAAGATCTCCACCAACAGCTTCCAGGGGGTCCTCGACAGCCTGCAGAGCCAGCTCCTGCAGACCCCCTCGCCCTGACGTCCAGCACGAGTGAGACGGGCTTCCGTCGCCACGTCACCAACGCCCGTCCGGCCCGGCGTCTCTCGGACGCCGGGCCGGACGGGCTGACCGGGCCGGCTGCCTCGGCGCAGCCGGCCCGGTCCTTCAATCGCCGCCCACGCATTCGTCAGGCGGCGTCCCTTTCGAGGTACTCGCGGTACCGCGCCAGCTCGTCCTCGACTTCGGCGCGGAGCGTCGGGACGTCGTCGACCACGTCCTCGTCGTACTCCACGGTGAGGACCACGAGGCTGCTGCCGTCCGCGCGGTCCTCGAACCGCACGCGCTCCTCCTCGGCATCCTGTTCCATGGCCTCCGCGACGGGCGTGGTGAGCCCCGGGCCCTGGCCGAGTTGCTGCCGGAAGTCGAAGGTGGTCCACTTCTCCGCCGCCGTCTCCGCGTCACATCCCACTACGATGGACGCCTGGATCTCACCCATGAGTCGCCTCCTGTTTGCCGCTCCTGGAGCCGGATCATCGGCTCTCAAGGAGGCAGTACCCCGAGCGGCCGGCTTGCGCGGAGCCGTCGTTCGCCGCCCACGCGCGCGGTCACGACGTCGGATCGCCGCCCCGCCTGCGCTCTCTCAGGCCACCTCGAGGAGACTGACCTCGAAGGTGAGGTCCTGACCGGCGAGCGGATGGTTGGCGTCGATCGTGACCACCTCGTCCGAGACGTCGACGATCCTGGCCGGCAGCACGCCCTGGTCCGTCTGTACCTGGATCGCCAGCCCCGGCTGGGGCTCGACCGACTCGGGGAACTGCTCCTTGGGTACGTCCGCGATCAACTCGTGGCGGACGTCGCCGTAGGCCTCCTCGGAGTCCAGGTGCACGGTCTTCGTCTCCCCGACGTCCATGTCCCTGACGACGTTCTCGAGCCCGGCGATCACGGTGCCCGTCCCCACCTCGAAGGCGAGCGGCTCCTTGCCCTCGGATGAGTCGAACACCGATCCGTCGTCGAGGGTCCCGATGTAGTGGATCTTCGCAGTCTGGCCGTCGCGCACCATTGCTCCTCCTTCGAGGTAGGGGGTCCGGTTGGGATGATGTGGAAGAGCCCCGCGGCGAGAACGTCACGGGGCTTTCTTGAGGCCTACCCGCTCTCACCCTGCCGAAACCGGCGCCGGCAGCCGGACGGCCGCTCCAGCGACGACGGGGTGAGGCCGGCGCCTGAGCAGACTCTTCAACGAGGTGCGGTGTGCAGCAGCCGCCACCCTCCCCTTCGCTCGCCGCCGTTCAGATGCCACGTCGGCGGCGCAGTCGTGCTACCGTCAAGGGGATGGATGGTGGATGCTGAGGACCATGAGCCTGCGCCCGCGACTTCTCCGCATCCTCCTCCTCGGTATCGGCGCCGCGTACCTCTCTCTCGTCGCGACGCCATCCACCACATCGGCTCAGGCCATCGAGGGCTCCGACTGGCAGCACGCGCTGCGAGTCGCCCAGGACCTGCGGGCGCACCCGCCGGCGGAGCCCGTCGTGCTGCTGCTCGGCGGCTCAGCCGCCCGCGAGGCCACCGTGAGCGATACGGCGTGGGCCGCGGACGTGCGGGCCCTCGCCGACTCCCCGGTGGCGACGTACAACCTGGGTTCGCGGAACCAGACCTTCGAGCAGGACGTGGCGCTGGTCAAGGCCCTCCCCAGGATCCCCGTCCTCGTCTTCATCGGGGTCAACCTCGGGCGCTTCACGTCGCCACCCACGACCACCACGTCGACGACCCCGAAGGCCACCAAGGGCACCTACACGCAGCACCACTACAGCAGCGCACGGATCCAATCGCTCGAGCAGAAACAGGACGCCGTCAGGTACTGGCTGCGCCAGCGTCAGCCGGTCTTCTCCACGCGCTTCGGCGCCAACCTGACGCGACTCGAGCGGCTCATCGCCGCCTGCCGGTCACGCGGTCACCACCCCGTACTGCTCGACCTGCCGCGGAACACGGAGGTCATCGGGCAGGCGTTCGACGGGCCGGTCGCACAGTATCAAGACGCCTGCCGCGCGCTCGCCGCCGAGCGCTCCATCCCGTTCCTCGACCTGGCGGAGGACGCGGACCTCGAAAACCAGGACTTCTACGACCTGGCCCACCTGGTCGAACCGGGTCAGGCCAAGTTCCAGGGCGGGCTCGCGAGCGCGACCGCGCGCCTGCTGGCCGAGTATCGCATGCGGCCCGTCTCCCAAGAGGGACGGGATGGACGGTCCGTCGCGTCGCTGACCCGGTCGCTCGCGCCGTGGCTCGTCGCGGCGGTGATCCTCGGCCTGGCGCTCACCGTACAGCGTCGTCGCGTCGTCGTGCGCCGCCGCAGGGTCCTGCGGCGGCGGCAGGCGGCACGGCGACGCGCACTGCTCCGTCCCGACGCCGCCGACGGGCGCTCCTCCGGAAGCGACCCCCGCGAGGAGCAGGCGAGGCGCCAGACGACGCGGTGAGCAACGGGCTCGTGTCACCGCGTTTCCACTTCGCGCTCCACACCAGCGGAGGGGACGGCCGGCCTCCTGGCCGGTGGCCGAAGAGCTACTCGACGCTGACCGACACGACCGGACTCGAGTTGGCCAGCAGCTGATCGCCGGCGGCCACTCGGACCTTGAACGACCACGTGCCCCTCTCGCCCGTCCACGGGATCTCGTAGGAGCCGTCGGCGGCGACCGTCCCCTCGGCGACGGCGATCCACGAGCCCCCGACGTCGCGACGCAGATCCACGGTCGCCCCCGCCTTCGACAGCGGGCGCACCGTACCCGTGAACGTGATGGTGTCGCCCGCGGAGACGGCGACGCCGTCCGCGGCGACGGTGATCCGGGGACGGACGCTCACGGTCGTCTTGGGCGAGCGCGACTTGCCGTAGGAGAAGTAGTACTCGGTGGTGCGCCCCGGCTTGGCGCCGAAGGAGTAGGCAGTGTAGGCGCCGGACGTTGTGCGTCCGTCGACACGCGTGGTGAAGCCCTTCTTCACGGTGCGCGACAGCGGGACCTTGGTGGTCCTCCACCTTCCGTCACGGTAGTAGTTCAGCGTGATGCGGCCCCCGGAGGCGACCGCCGGATAGGCGCGCCCCAGCAGCGTCTGCCGTTCCCCGTAGACGATGGTGGCACGGTCGCCGCTCGCCGGCGAGACGCTCATGCTGCGGACCCAGAACCACGTGTCGCGCAAGCCGAGCTTGTTGCGCAGCGTCCAGCCGCTGGTCCCGACGGCAGCGTGGGCGTCGCCGCCCTGTTGCCCCAGCACCGCCGCCGAGACCACGCGCGGCGACTTGCCCCTCCCGGTGACGTAGACGGCGCGCAGCGTCCCCGGTACGAGGCCGCCGAGCTTCCTGGCCATCGTGGTCTCGCCATAGCGGTACGGCGCGTCCTTCCAGCTGTGGTACGGCGAGGAGGTGTCGTACGGATCGGCGACGCTCTTGAGATAGCCGACGGGGCTGCCGCCCCAGACGTTCTCGATGTTCTCCGTGCGGCCGCCGGAGGTCGAGAAGTAGTAGGCCACGATGGGTTTGCCGCCATAGACCGGCACGACACCCGCTGTGGCGGCGACGGCGGCGTTGGTCGAGGCCGCCTCGCCGTCGAAGCCGTTGTAGACCTGGCTGGCGGCGGTGCAGAACAGGTCGTAGCTGCCGCCGCCTTTGATGCCGCGCACGGCGTAGGAGCGGGCAGCCACGGCTTGGGCGCGGAGCGCCTCACGAGGCCACGACGAGGGCGATTCGCGCGGTACGACACCGCGCAGGTAGCTCTCCAGGCTCAGTCGATTGATGACCTGGAAGGCTCCACTCGCGCGCACGACCTCGAGGTCGCCTCGGTAGCGGGCGCCGCCCGTACCGCTGGGCCAGCCGTTCTGATTGCGGTTGTAGAGCCGCAACGGGCGCGTGCCGTGCTTGAGGATGACGGCCCGGGCAAAGGTCGAGGAGCGGCCGGCGAGGGAGACGCGATAGGCGCTGCCCGTCCAGGTGACGGACACGGTGGTGTCGGCCGGTACGCTCACGGTGCGCGTGCCGTCTGTTGCCCTGAACGCCCGCTCCGAGCTCACGAGGACCTCCTGCTGCCCGCTCGCCAGCAGCACACGCACGGTGCGGTTCCTCGTCTTGGCGAAGCTGATGCCCGAGTAGTAGTGGCGCAGAATGCTCTTGTACGACCAGCCGTGTTTGGCGTAGCCGTAGGCGCCGTACTGGCTCATGCCGATGCCGTGCCCCCATCCGCGGCCGCCGATGTTGAAGAGCGTGGCTTCGGTCGCCGTCGCCGGCGCGGGGGAAGTCGCCGCGAAGGCTCGGCTTGTCACCGCGGATGCAGCGGCCAGCGCCGTGACGCTGATGGCCAGCAGGATGAAGAGCTGGACACGTAGTGTTGCAGGACTCATGTGGAAGACCCCTCCCGTGAGTGAGCGTTCTGTCTCCAAGCAGCGGAGCCTGAGCCGCGCCGAGCATCACGGCCCGCGTGCTCAGCGCGTGCGGCGTCCCATGTCGAGGGTGAAGTAGCGCCGGCCGCTGCCCGACTTCGCCACGCCGACCCCGACGTCGCGGAAGACGGCGCGCAGGATGACCTTGCGGTGGCTGTAGCTCTTCATCCAGGCGGCCACGATGGCCGTCGGCGTGGCGTGGAGCGTCCCGGAGCGACCCCAGGCGATGTTCTCGCCGACGCTCCAGGAGCGGTAGCCGCTGCTCGTGTAGCCGTAGCGGCGCAGACGACTGCCGGGCGAGTCGCCGTTGGCGCTGAGGTGGGTGAGACGGTTGCGTCGCGCCACGTCGCCGGAGTGGGCTCGAGCGGCGCGGGTGAGGTCGTACCTGACGCGCACCGGCCGCAGGCCGCGCTTTGCGCGCTGCTTGTTGACCAGGCTGATGATCCTTGCCTCGGTCGCGGTCGGCCCCTTCACCCGGAGCTCCCGGACAGGGCTGGCCCCGGGAGCGACGGCGCTCTTGCCGGTCGTCACGGCGCGGAACTCCCAGACGCGGTTGGAGGATGTCATGCGCACCCGCTTGACGAAGACGCCGGCGCTGAGCTTGTCGCTCCGCCAGTCGGCCCAGGCGCCGCCGGAGGTCCGACGCTTCTGGATGATCACGGCCCCGCCGGCGTGTGCGCCCGAGGCCGTGTGCACGCTGCCGCGGAACGTGACGGAGTCATTCACGAACGCGGTCGACCTGGAAAG
Organism: uncultured Actinomycetes bacterium; assembly: GCA_963764225.1. Lineage (GTDB taxonomy): Bacteria > Actinomycetota > Thermoleophilia > UBA2241 > UBA2241 > CAIXSE01. The sequence goes on along the minus strand of CAVXRL010000007.1, from coordinate 40,969 downwards.
ACCGAGGCTGACGGAGCAGGGCTCCGCCGCCTCGGCCGGCGACAAGCCCACGGCGCCTTGCGCGAGCAGCGTAGCGGCGGCGAGCAGGGTGATGAGGCTGATGAGGGTGAGGGCTCCCTTCACGGGCACCTCCCGGAGGTCGCTTGCTGTGGCGCGAGAGCGCGCCGCAGCCGGTCTCGGTTCGGTGGTGATATGGGCTTGGGGGGTCGCTCCGCGACGTTCAGCGCTCGGCGCCGGCCCGGGCTGCCGAAGCACTCTCTACCTGAAGCACTCTCTCTGACTGTCGGCGGGGACCGGCGGACCTTGAGCCCGGTGCGTCGAGCGACGGCGGGTCTGCCTCGGGGCGCGTGCGGACCGGCCGTGCGCGCAGCGATGCAGGAGCATGCGCCGGCGGCGGTACGGAGGTGGGAGTGGAGCGCATCGACGCCTCCCTCTCTGTCGCTTGCCGTGACGGGCGCGTCACGGACCGGTCAGACCATGGGAGCTTGGGGGAAACTCGAGGCGAGCCGTCAGGAACGACTCTTTGTGCCCGCACAGCCTATCCGCTTCTCTCCACGGGTTTCCACCCGGGCGCATCTTCCCCTCCCGGCAAACCGGGCAGGTTCTTACGGTGACGCCGGCGGGCGGCACGCCGCGAGGAGCCCTTTCCGCCCGTGCCCGGCCGCGGCTACTGGGCGAAGGAGCGTGTCGGCAGGGCGCCGAAACGACCGTCGCTTGCCGCGGTCGAGGGCCCCTTGCGTCAATCGCAGCGTCAGACGGCCAAGCTGGTCGCCATGACCCCGGCGCCACTGAAGCCCCCGAGGCGCTCGTGGCGTCAACGCTCTGGCGCCCTCACCCGCGACCCCTGTTCAGGAACACGCGGCAGGCGTGATCGGCCGTGGTCCGCCAGTCAGAATGTGCTCCAACTCCAGGTTCTGGAAGGGGTTCAGTGATGGCTCGTTTCCGCTCTCGACGGCCGAGCTGAAGCATCTTGCCGGCGACGTATCGGCAGAGTGACCCGGGCTTGCTCAAAGTGCGCGACGGGCGGGGAGAGCTCCAGCGATCTCGCCCCGCCCTGTCGAGCACGAGCATGCCCTTCCGTCAAGGTCGGAGCAGTGCTAGTCCAGCGCTACGAAGCGGTCATCGCCCAGGTGCTGCCGCAGGAACCACTGAGCCCGGGGCGCGTCGAGCCGGTATTGATAGGCGGGGGACGTGCAGCGCATGCTCTCGCCCCAGACGGTGTCGGCCACGACCGTGCTGCCGTAGAAGGTGGGACCGCCGGAGTCACCGAAGGCCGTACACGCGGTCATCTTCACGTAGCGTTCGGCGAAGACCTCGCGATCGTTGATCACGCGGACGTCCTCCCTGAAGTTGCGGCCGTCCCAGAGAAACTGGGTGTTGGGGTTCTTCCAGGACATGTAGCTGCCCGCCACGAACCCTGTTGTCCCGTATCCGGCGACTGAGAAGGTCGCGCGCTTCAGGTCAAGGGCGTCGAACCCCGGCGTCCCTACCACGGTCGCCGGCTCGATGTCCGGCGCCTCGGCCAGCCAGACGAGCGCGACGTCCTCGTGCCCAGGGCCGAGCCAGCGCTTCGAGTTCCAGCCCGCAGTCGGCGCGTCTGCGTAGTCAGGGTGCATCTCGACGCGATCGACCGCGTAGTAGGTCTCGGATCCCGGGTCCCACGGGGTCGGCTGCACGTCGAACGACACCTTCAGGGCCCCGACTCCCGGCCCTCCCGGAAGGACGGCGAAGTCGACGCAGTGCGCGGCGGTGAGCACCACGTTCTCGTCGACGAGCGTGCACGTGCCCCACCCGTAGGAGCCGTCCGGCAGCTCGCCGGAGATCATCCCCACATTGCTGAAGCTGTTGGCTGAGTCACGCTCTCCATCGAGCACCGCGCTCGCCGGCGCCGCGCCTGCCAACAGGAGCGCCGCGGACAACGCGAGGCAGAGCGTGAGTGAACGAAGCCGCATGGCTTGATCTCCCTTCATGTAGGACAACAGCATCCTTGCCGCCTGGTCCATTCGCATCCTCCTTCTCACCTGCGTCGCAGCGGCTGCCTCTCCAACAGCCATCTGCCAGACGACGATGTTGGCGCCCTGAACGGAAACTGCGTATCGCCTCGGGGATCGGTCGTCGAGGGTGGTAACCACGCTCCCAGAACCGTTCCAGCCGGCAGTGCTGGTCGCTTGGCCCTGAACGAGCAGGCGATGCTGTCCCGTCTCAATCCCTCCCGTTTGACTGCCACGAACGAGACGCTACAGGCGAGGTGCGCACATGCGCTTCACCCGAATGGGGTGATGGGCCAGCCATGCTCGCCTCGCTGGGAGGCTGCGAGCCGCAGGCCAGGGGCCACGTGGCCGCCAACCTCCGCGTGGGGAACGTCAACGTCCACCTCTCCCTCGGCGCACGGACGGCCTGGCACACGCACCCCAACGGCCAGACGATCTACGTGACCGAGGGCATCGGCCTCTGCCAGCGCCGCGGGGGGCCGATCGAGGTCATCCGACCCGGCGACCGCGTGTTCTTCGCGCCGGGTGAGGACCACCGGGACGAGGAGTCATCGGCAGGCTTCCGGGCTCTGGAGGCGGGGCGAAGAGGCCGTCTAAAAGAAACCTGCTGACCGGTTGCGGCATGGGCCGCTTGTCAGTCGATTGACGGTCAGCTCGCTCCCTCTGAACCGGCGTACCACCGCGGTGGTAGCCGCGGTCGGGACGCGGAGGCTGCAGGCCCCGTCGCCGCCCCGCCCGCTCATACCACCAGTCCCCCGCGGCTACCACAGCCGGGAGAGCGGAACCACCCTACAAATCCCCCCGCCGCCCGCGACCAGTGACCACCGCCGGGCGATTCGCTTCACTCGTTGCCCCCGTAGCCTCTCGGTAGGCAATGGAGCCTTTACCTGGGGGTACGACATGAAGCTGCACGGCAAGACCTGCAAGACCGGCGCGGGACTCACGGAGCGGCTCGCCCGCACCGCCGCACTGCATCCCTGGCGCACCATCGCGGTGTACGCGCTGCTCATCGTCCTCGCGGTGCTGAGCGTGGCGGGGCTGCTGGGCAGCGGCCTCACCTCGGACAGCAAGTTCCGCGCGAGCGAGCCCGACAGCGTGGTCGCCGACCGCCTCATCGAAGAACGATTGAGTGGCCCACACAAGGTCACCGACCTCGTGATCGTCAGATCGGCGGACCTGACCGTCGACCAGCCGGCCTTCAAGGCCCACGTGCTCGAGGTCGCCGCCGCGATCGACGCGCTCGGCGGCGACATCGTCACCGGCACGTCCACCTACTACGCGACCAAAGACCCCGGCATGGTCTCCAAGGACAAGCACGCGACGCTCGTCCCCGTCATCATGACCGGCAGCATCGACGACACGATGAAGAACGTCGACCAGGTCCACGAGGCGGCCATGACCGGCCAGAGCGACGGCTTCACCATCGCCCAGGCCGGCGACGCCAGCCTCAACCAGATGTTCACGGAACTCGCCGAGAAGGACCTCTCCCGCGGCGAGATCTTCGGCGTCCCCGCCGCCCTGATCGTGCTCGTCATCGTCTTCGGCGCCGTGCTGGCGGCGACCATGCCGCTGGTGCTCAGCGTGATCAGCATCGTCCTGGCCCTGGCCCTGACGGCGCTCATCGGCCAGGTCTTCCCGGTCAACATCTTCGTGCTCAACATCCTCACCATGATGGGCCTCGCGGTGGGCATCGACTACACGCTGTTCGTCATCTCCCGCTACCGTGAGGAGCGCGCCCGCGGCCTGGAGAAGATCGACGCCATCGCCGCCACCGGGGCCACCGCCAACCGGGCGATCCTGTTCAGCGGCATGACCGTGGTGCTCGCCATGATCGGCATGGTCATCGTGCCCATCGACATCATGATCGGCATGGGCATGGGCGTGATGCTCGTGGTCTTCGCCACGCTGCTCACCGCGCTCATCGCGCTGCCCGCCGTCATCAGCGTGCTGGGCGACCGCGTCAACGCGCTGCGGGTGCCCTTCCTGGGCCGTCTCGCGGGCAAGCGCGCCGACGGGCACGGCGGGGTCTGGGAGCGTCTGGCGCACAGCATCATGCGCCGCCCCGTCATCTGGCTCACGGTCGCCGTCGTGGCGCTGCTCGCCGTCGCCGCCCCGGTCTTCATGATGAACAGCGGCAGCCCCACGCAGAGCGCCGGCTACCTGCCCGACGGGCACTACGCCAAGCAGGGCTGGACCATGCTCGACCGCGACTTCTCGCTGGGTGAGGCCAATCCGCTGCAGATCGTGGTGGACGGACTCGTGAGCGAGAGCGCCGTCCAGGGCGGCATCGACCGCCTCGAGCAGGCGATGAGGGAGGACGGCCGCTTCGCGCCCGTCCAGGCCACCCCCAACAAGACCGGCGACCTCACACTGCTGACCACCGCGCTCGCCGGCGACCCCGTGGGCGACTCCACGCAGGCACTGGTGAAGCACCTGCGCGACGACCTGATCCCCGCCGCCTTCGACGGCAGCCCGGCAAGGGTGTACGTGACCGGCACGACAGCCGGCGTCGTCGACTACCTCGGCTTCTTCGACGCCTGGCTGCCGGTCGTGCTGCTGGTCGTCCTCTCGCTGAGCTTCGTGCTCCTGCTGGTGGCCTTCCGCTCCATCGTCATCCCGGCGCAGGCGATCCTCATGAACCTCCTCAGCGTCGGCGCCTCCTACGGGCTGCTGGTGCTGGTGTTCCAGAAGGGCATCGGCGCCGGTCTGCTGGGCCTCACCCAGGTGGAGAGCATCGAGGCCTGGGTGCCGCTCATGCTCTTCGCCCTGCTCTTCGGCCTCTCCATGGACTACCAGGTGTTCCTGCTCAGCCGCATCAAGGAGCGCTTCGACCAGACCGGCGACACGCGCGAGGCCGTGGGCTACGGCGTCGGCCGCACCGCCGGCATCATCACCGGCGCGGCCGCGATCATGGTCTGCGTGTTCGGCGGCATGGCCACCGGCGAGATGGTCGTGTTCCAGCAGATGGGCTTCGGCCTCGCCGTCGCCATCCTCATCGACGCGACCGTGGTGCGGACGATCGTCGTGCCGGCCACCATGGAACTGCTCGGCGACTGGAACTGGTACCTGCCGCGCTGGCTCGAGTGGCTCCCCAACGTCAGCATCGAGGGTCGTCGCACGCCGGAGACGCATGACGAGAGTCAGCCCGGCGAGCAACGCCCCCGCCGGAGACCGGCACGGGCCGTTCCCGCCGCGAGCGCGAAGGCGCCGGGTACGCGCACGACACCCGCAACCCCGCGTGGAACCCCACGCCGGCGTCGGAGCGGGCGCGGACTGAATGAGAGTCCACGCCCTCGACTGAGGCGTTCACCTGCTCGACTGAGGAGTTCCTCCTCTCCTCAGACGCGAAGGGGGCGGGCCCGCTGACGGCGGCCCGCCCCCTTCTTCATGCCGGTGCTCGCGCGCCTGGCGACACACCCGCACCGTGACCTCCAGGCCCATGGAGGTCAGGTCAGCATCCACCATGGGCGAAGCCGGAACCCCCGCCGCTCGTACGTCTCGTCACCCCCATAGACCAGCACGCCGGCCGCGTTCGAGAGCGCGGAGTACGCCTCGAGACCTCGGAAGGCGTCGGCAGCCACCGTCAGGCCCGACTTCGCCTCCACCGCCACCCTGCCCACGGCGAAGTCGAGCAGAGCATCGACCTCGAGGCCGTGGCTGTCACGCCAGAAGTAGACCGGTGCCGGTTCGCCGTGGTGCAGGAACACCTTGATCAACTCTGCCACAACGAGGCTCTCGAAGACGGCGCCGCGGAGAGGATGCACCGCAAGGTCCGAGGCCCGGCGCAGCCCAAGGAGACGGCAGAGCAAGCCCGTGTCCAGGAAGACCAGCTTGGGAGTCTTGACTATCCGCTTGTTGAAGCTGGCGTGGTGCGGCCTCACCAGCATGACCAGGTAGCTCGCCTCGAGCACCGAGACCCACGCGCGCGCCGTCGTGTGGCTGACGCCGGCGTCGGCGCCCAGCGCCGACAGGTTCAGCAGCTGCCCGCTGCGACCCGCGCAGAGCGCCACAAAGCGCGTGAAGGCCGCCAGGTCTCCGATAGACCCGACCTGGCGTGCGTCGCGCTCAACATAGGTGCGGACGTACCCATCCAGCCACTGCGCCGGGTCAAGCCCGCGATCGTGGATGCGCGGGTAGAAGCCTGTGAAGAGCATCTCGTCGAGACCGAACGCCGGCCGGCCGGCAGCGCTGGGTGCGTCCTGGTCCCGAAGGCCTGCCTCCCACGCCGTTGGCTCGAGCGCCGGCCGACGTGTCAACTCCGCCACGGAGAACGGCAGGAGCTCGAGCACCGCCACCCTCCCGGCCAGCGTCTGACCGATGTGCTGATTCAGCAGGAACTGCTGAGAGCCCGTCAGCACGAACGGCCCGTGAGTCCCCTCGTCGGCGACGCCTTGCAGGTACGAGAACAAGTCGGGCACGCGCTGAACCTCATCGAGGATCGTCCCCGCATTGCCACGCAGGCGAGCGAGAAAGCCGCGCGGGTCCTCCTGGGCCTCTTCGCGATTCTGGAGGTCCTCCAGAGAGACGTAGGCGAAGTCGGGGAACGTAGCCCGCGCGAGTGTCGTCTTGCCCGACTGTCGAGGGCCAGTGAGAAACACGACCGGGAACGAACCGGCGGAAGCCTGCAGGTGCGTGGCCAACGTGCGCGGGATGATAGGGGACATGGAGAACATTCTGCATGCTGAGGAATTGGTGTCAATTGCAACCCAGGGTTGCAATCATCCGCAACGCCGCGACAACACTGGTGCCCCCGGCTGGAATCGAACCAGCGACACCAGGTATTAGGAATCGCATCGCTTGCGAGTTAGGAGCAAGGCCCTCGAACGCGCCCAAGTCCATAAGGCTTCGAGGCCATTGGACCGCGCCTGAAGTCAACGCCTTGACGGGAATGTTTCCCAGGACTACCATGTTTCCTGTATCAGGAAACATCGATGATTTAGGAAACATCATGCCTGCCGAATCTGATCTCATTACCCAGGCGGAGCGGCTCCTCGCAGACAGCCTCGGCCAGGGGTGGGCGGTGCGTCGCTTCGACGAACCCGTCCGCGGCCCCGGCATTCTTCAGCCCGACGCAATCCTCAGTGTCGCAGCTCCCGACGGGAGCAAAGCACTGCAGATGGTCGAGGCCAAACGGCGCACCTTCCCGCGCGATGTCAGCAGTTGGCTGCGCGCCCTGAAACCGGTGCCGCCCGATTCCTCGTACCTGCTTGTCTCGCAGTTCCTGAGCCCGAGAGCACGTGCCCTCCTTGAGGAGGCCGGCGTGAACTACATAGACATGAGCGGGAACATGTTGATCCGCATCGCACGGCCCAGCGTCTTCGTGCGTCGACAGGGCTCTGACAAGGACCCGGCACCCCCGGATGAGTCCGCGCGGTCGCTCCGCGGGGCAAAGGCGGCGCGGGTGGTACGTGCGCTGTGTGACTACCGCGAGCCGGCGACATCTCGCTCCGTTGCGGCTCGCGCTGACGTGACCCCGGGCTACGTCTCAAAGATCATCGGGCTTCTGGAGCGAGACGCGCTCGTCGAGCGCGAGGGGCGGGGACCAGTCCAGCCGATAACGCGCGTGCTCTGGGCCGATCTCATTCGTCGCTGGAGCGCCGACTACCGCTTGCTCGAGTCGAACGCCGCGCGGCTGTTCCTGGCGCCACAGGGAGTCCCTGCGTTCCTCAGGGACGTTGCCGGCTGGGCGTCCCGAACGCCGGGCGGCCGCTATGCCGTGACCGGATCCTTCGCCGCAGCCGAACGCGCACCCATCGCGCCGCCGTCGCTCCTCATGTGCTACGTCGATGCCCCCATCGGCGTCGCCGAGAAGACCGGGCTCGTGAGGGCGACGAGCACGGGCAACGTCTACCTCTGCGAGCCTCTTGACCCAGTCGTGTTCGAGCGCACCTGGAGCCAGGGCGAGACGGTCTACGCCGCGCTTTCGCAAGTCGCGGCCGACTGCCTCACCGGCCCGGACCGCATGCCGGCCGAGGGCGATGGGCTGCTCGAATGGATGGCGGCCAACGAGGAGTCTTGGCGACTCCATGCCTGAGAGACCCGCTCCCGATCCGCTCTACGTCGCCGCGCGTCGCGTCCTTGCTCGACGGACTTGAAGCTCTTGGCCAGCAGCGCCAAGCGGCGATCCTGGTTGGGGCTCACGCGGTGTACCTGCGGGTGGGCGAAGGCGATCTCGCGACCACTCCCCACACCACCGACGCGGACCTCGCCCTCGACCCAACGCTCCTGGGCGGCGACCCGCTGCTGAACGAGGCTCTCCGCGCTGCCGGCTTCTGGCCGAAGACGGGAACCGGCGGACCTGTCGTGGGTTCGTGGGTGATCGAGCAACTGGTCGATGAGAGAACCGTGAACATCGACCTCGATCTGCTGGTCCCTGAAGCGGTCAGTGGTGAGGGGACTCGAGCGGCGCGGCTGGGCGTCCAAGGCGATCGTCTCGCCCGCAGGGCGTTCGGCCTCGAACTGGCCTTGGTCGACAACGACCTCATGGTCGTCGGCTCGCTGGACGCAGATCCCAGGAGCTTCGAGGTCCCCGTCGCCGGCAGCGCGGCCCTGCTCATCTCAAAGGTGCATAAGGTGGCGGAGCGACTTGATGATCCGCGACGCAACGACTACATCGCCAAGGATTCGCTCGACATGCTGCGCCTCTTGCGCGGAGAAGACCTCGACGCCACTGCGCGCGTCCTGCGGCGAGCCCGGTCGGCCGAGCTGGAGGCGCCTGATGCGACGGTCTCAGCAGCAATCGCGACCACCGTCGAACAGGGCCTGATCATCCTGAACGCCGAGTTCTCGCGCGAGTCGGCACGCGGGTGCGCCCTCGCTGGTCGAGCCGCAGCCGGACGGGATGACCCAGCCGTCATCGCGGCATCGCTGGCGGTCCTTGTGCAGCGACTCCTCGGCCTCGTGCAGGTCCCGTGATGCGGCTCGTCAGCTGGAATGTGAATCAACTGGATGTCAGAGACTGGCTGGCTGGCACCGGTGCCGATCTCGCCCTTCTCCAAGAGGCGCCCCAACAACCCACGGCCATGGCAGACAGGACGTCGGGAGTGCCCATGCAGGTTCTCCCCGATGACGACGCCGCCTGGGAAACCTGTGGCTGGGAGCGACGTCCCTGGCGAACGGCCATTGTCCGGTTGTCCGAAGGCATTGAGCTCAGGCCGATTCCCGCGGGCGACATGACGGCCGACGCCGGCGAACTTCGAGTGAGCCGACCAGGAACGCTCACGGCGGCGACGGTGGTGATAGACGGCAGGGAGGTCCTCACCGCTGTCTCCGTGTATGCGCCCTGGGAACGTCCGTTGGGCAGTGATGCTCCCATTTGGGCAGACGCCTCGGCGCACCGCCTGCTGTCCGATCTGACTCCCCTGATCGGTCGCCGCCTGCCGATCGTGGTCTCCGGCGACTGGAACATCCTTCGCGGGCATGGGGACAGTAATAGTGGTGCCCCCGGCTGGAATCGAACCAGCGACACCAGGTTTAGGAAACCTGTGCTCTATCCACTGAGCTACGAGGGCATTGTGCCGATTTGCAGGGGTTTTTCCTCTGCGACAGCCGGACCAGAATACCAGAGTTGCGAAAAAGTTGCGAAATTTGCAGGAAACGTGTGTGCGGTCCCGGTAGATGCTTTCCACATTGGCTCCGGCAGATGCGCTACAGGTCCGGGACGCGGCTCCGGTAGATGGGCGACACTGGCTCCGGTAGATGCGTTACACCTGAGCTCGTAGAGCCGGCGCCAACCCTACCTCGAATAGACGACCAGCTAGGTCGGCGAGTCGAGGAGGGCAGGCATCGTGCTCATCGAGCTGGGAGTCGTGGAGCAGCGCCACAGGGCAGTCCTTGAGGTCATGGAGGGCCTCCCCGTCACCGAGGTGGCGGGCAGGTACGGGGTCACGCGCCAGACGGTGCACCGCTGGCTGCGCTGGTACGCGCAGGGCGGCATCGCCGCATTGGCCGACGGCTCCCACCGCCCCGCGACCTGCCCCCACCGCATGGCTCCCGAGGTCGAGGCGCGGATCGTGGCGCTGCGCAGCGAGCACCCGGGCTGGGGGCCGCGGACCCTGCTCCACTACCTCGGCGCGCGAGGAGCTCTCGCCGCTGCCCGGCCGCTCCTCGGTCCACCGCTGCCTCCTGCGCCACCGCCTGATCGAGCCGCACAGGCACCGGAGGAAGCGCGAGGACTACCGGAGGTGGGAGCGCCTGCGCGCGATGGAACTCTGGCAGATGGACGTGATGGGCGGCGTGCGGCTCGAGGGCGGCGGCGAGCTGAAGGTCATCACGGGGATCGACGATCACAGCCGCTTCTGCGTCTGCGCGCAGCTCGCGCCCCGGGCGACGGCGAGGCCGGTCTGCGAGGCGTTCCTCGCCGCCATGCGCCGCCACGGCGCCCCCGAGCAGGTGCTGACCGACAACGGCAAGGTCTTCACGGCGCGCTTCGGACGGGGCAAGGGCCTCGTGCTCTTCGACCGCATCTGCCACGAGAACGGCATCCGTCACCTGCTGACCGCGCCGCGCAGCCCGACGACCACCGGCAAGGTCGAGCGCTTCCACAAGACGGTGAGAAGCGAGTTCCTGCAGGGCCGCGTCTTCGCCACCCTCGAGGAGGCGCAGGCGGCGCTCGACGAGTGGGTCGAGCACTACAACAGCGAGCGTCCCCACCAGGGGATCGGCATGACCCCGCCGCTGCGGCGCTTCGAGCTCGCCGCCGCGGCGCCCGAGCCGGTCGCGCCCCTGGAAGGGGTCGAGGAGGAAGCGCCTCCCGGACTGCGGCCGCTCACCCGCCTCGTCAGCGGTCGCGGGACGATCAGCTTCGAGGCCGCCCGCTACCACGTCGGCGCCTGGCTCGCCGGCGAGGCGGTGGAGCTCAGCCTGCGCGACGGCCTGCTCGAGATCACCCACCGCGGCGTGCTCGTCGCCTGCCACGCGCGCCGCCACGTCGCCAACGCCAAGACACCGGCGCGCAGCGCCCGACCCCGGCCGCGCCCGGTGCCGCCGCTCAGCTCGGGCCCCGCCGTGAAGCGCAAGGTCGACCCCACCGGCTACGTGAGCTTCGCGGGCCGTGGCTACTTCGTCAGCAACCGCCTGCGCGGCGAGCAGGTCGAGGTGCGGCTCGCCGGCGACACGGTGCAGATCTCGCAGGGCGGCAAGCTCATCAAGACGCACGCCGCGAGGCACGACCGCAGCAAAGAGCACGGAGCCTTCTCGACGCCTGAGGGACGACCGCACCGCAGCAACGCCTCAAGGTTCTCAAGGGAAGAAGGTGGAACGCATCTACCGGAGCCAATCCGTAACGCGGGTGGTGGGACTTGACATGCAGGAAACGTGCGCGGGAGAGGCGGGCTCGGACTCCCATCCGCCCATCACCACGCTACATGCCAGAGACATACACCAAGGCGCGCGTGAACTGCCCGGGCTTCACGACCACCGTGGTAGGCATCGGCCATGGCCCGTTCTTCGGCACCTTCGGCGTCAGCACGTAGGTGCCGGGAGGCAGGGCGATCGTGAACAGGCCGTCCGTCGACGGCTTCGTGCGCAGAATCGCGTTCGCGCCGGACTTGGCCTGCACCAGGATGGTTGCGGCATGGTAGGGCCGTCCAAGCTTCGTGGTCCCGAAGCCATCGGGCAGAGGCGAGGGACTGATGATCCCTGGGCCCCCGCCGAAGAGCAGGATGCCGTGAACCCCCGACGAGGGACTCGGCTCGGGACCGGGTTGCTTGCCGCCGCAGCCGGCCAGGACCACGAGCATCGCCAGCACGGCTACCGCCGGAAGAAGCCTGCTCCGGTACATCTCCACCACCTCCGTCTTGTCGGACGGTCCCTTGTCCCATGGACGCGCTGATGCCGTCGAACGTTCACGGCTCGTCGTCCGGCAGTGCACCCCCCGGCGGTTTGGACCAGCGCAAGGCGAAGCCGGCTCTCACATCCTGACACGGTCCCTGCAGCCCGACGAGGTTCAGGTCGATGGTTGCCGGCGTCGGGAACGGCTTGGCGCTGGCTCCTGTCACTTCGACCTCGTGAGAGCCGGCGTCGATCACCTCGAAGATCCAGCTGTACTCCGGCGCCTTGAGTCCCCTCGGGCAGCGACCACAGCCACCTCGTGAAGTCGCCGAGGATGATCGTCAGGTAGACGGGCCGCTCGGGATCGGTGATTCCCGCCGTCGAGTTCCCCGTGGCCAGCGCCGCCTTCTCGGCGGTCGTCCGGGTCCACCAGGCCCAGGCGTTCGCGTCGCCGGCGTTGGTCGCCATGGCCTTCATCTGATCGAAGAGCCAGACCGGCGGCTGCGGCACGCGGACGTCCGCCGAAGACGCCCACCTGCGTGACGCCGTCGGACTCGTAGACGGGGATCGCCCTCCTCTGCCTCGGCGGGAGTGAACCAGGCAGCCTCTTCCGGGTTCATCGGCATCGGCCCGTTGAGGTCGCTCGCCCAGCAGTAGCCGTTCTCGCCGCGCTCGGCGGCGACCGCACTGCAGGTCGGCCTGCAGCGCCCTGCTGGGCTGTCCCGCCGTAGGTCTGGCCGGCGGCGTTCGTCGGATACGGCGTCGGGCTGGGCAACGGGCTGCCGTCGAGCGGCGTGAGCCAGGAGCACCTTCGGCGGCGGCCGATGGGAGGGCCCCACAAGCAGCCCGTCGAAGCCGCCGGCCAGGGCGACCCCGCCGAGGACGATGGCGACGGCGACGCCCGCGCCGAGGGCAAGGACCAGCCGGCGCGGCCTCGCACGCCGGCGTGCGCCCGCCGAGGCGAGCGTCTCGAGCTGCTGCCTCAGCTCGCGGAGAGACCGAGTCTCGCCGAGCTGTCGTTCCCGATCCTCAGGGTCCATCACGTCACCTCATCCATCCAGCTGCGCTGCCAGCTGCTTGAGCCCGCGGCTCACGCGGGCCCGCGCCGTCTCCTCGCTGCAGCCGAGTTCGAGCGCCACCTCACGGTAGGGCCGGCCCTCGATCACGCGCAGGCGCAGGGCCTCGCGCTGGTCGGCGTGCAGGGCCTCGAAGGCCTGCTTGACCTCCCGGCCGACGTGCTCGAAGTCGATGAGCGCCTCGATGCGCTCGACGTCGTCCGGGCCCACTTCGATGCGCTCCATGCCGAAGCGCCGCCGGGCCGCGTCCTCGACGCGCCGCCGCCGCCGATAGCGAGCCAGCTTGCGGCCGGCGATCACGAACAGCCAGGCCGACGCCGAGCCTTCGCCGCGGTCGCGGAAGCGGTGCCGGGAGGCGTAGGCCTCGGCCACGGTCTCCGCCGTCAGGTCGACGGCGATCTGCGCGTCGAGGGTGCGGCGGACGAAGTAGCCGAGGAGGCCGGAGGCGGTGCGGTCGTAGAACGGTGACGAAGCACTCCGGCCGCCTGACCGACGCGACCAGCAGCTCTTCGTCGCTACGATCCGCCTGCTCCACATCCGCCCCCTCGTCGTCGCGCCTGCCCTAGGTTAATGCCGCGAGCGCCGAATCCGTGACGAAGAGGGACTACCGGCGGCGGCCCGCCAGTGCGACGACGTTGTCGGGCGCGGGCAGCGCGTCCTCGAGCGCCTTCTCCTCGGCCGCCTCGAGCGCCGCCCGCGTCACCTCGTCGAGCCCGGCCACCGCCTTCGCCCGCGCGGCGGTGGTGAGCCGCACGTAGTGCCGCAGCGTGGTCGCCGGGTCGGAGTGCCCGAGCCACTCCTGCGCCTGCTTGACGCCGTAGGTCTCGTAGACCCAGGTGCCGAACGAGTCCCTGCAGGCCGTGGATCGGCAGGTGCGGGTCGATCCTCTGGCGGGCCACCCAGTTCCACCACTGGCTCTTCAGGGTCGAGGGCGCCATCTGGCGTGCCGTCCTTCTTGGGGACCACGCGGCCGGCCTCGTTCCACGCCGGGCCCTGGGCCAGGCGGTACTCCTTCTGCGCGGCGAGCCAGACGCGCAGCTCGTCGCAGGCGGCGGCGGGCAGCGGCACGGTCCGCGCCTTGCCGTTCTTCGGCGGGTACTCGAGCAGCGTGCCGTCGTCGTCCTCTTCGATGGTGCGGCAGACGGTGACGAAGCCGCGCGTGAGGTCGAGGTCGGACCAGAGCAGGCCCGCGATCTCCCCCACGCGCAGGCCGGAGAAGCCGGCGAGCACGCCGGCGGCGTGGACCTGCAGGCCTCGCGCCTTGATCACCGTGCTCGCGATCTCCTCCATGCTCCACACGGGGCGCGTCTTGGGACGCAGCGCCGGCGGGTTCTTGACGCGCAGCGCCGGGTTCACGAGCAGCAGCTCCTCCTCGAGCGCCCAGTTGTAGGCGGTCTTGAGCATCGCGTGGTGGTGGGCGACGGTGGTCTCGGCGAGCGGCTTCTTCTTCTTGCTGCCGCGCATCTTCGCCGCGTAGTAGGTCGAGAGCTGCGCGCGGGTGAGCTTGCCGGCGAGCACCTGGCCGAGGGCCGGGTCGACGTGCAGCCGGCGGATGCGCCGGTAGGAGTTGTAGCTGGCGACGCGCATCTCGCCGCGCGTCGCCTCGAGCCAGCGGTCGAGGAGCTCGGCGAGCTGCAGGCGGTCGGGGTCGATGGTGCGGTGCGACTCGAGCTCGGCGATCCATGTCTCCAGCAGTCGCTCGGCGGCCTTCTTGCCCTGGCGCCTCGACCACCTTGGTGGTCTTCGGGTACTTCTGCTTCTGCCTGCCCTTCGCGTCGAGCACCGGCTGCCCGTCCCGGTCGAACGCAGGCTCGGACGGCAGGTTCACCCAATCGTCACGGGAGACTCGGAAGTGAGGCGTACCGCTCGGGCCCGCAACTAGTGACGAACATGGCGCCGACGACTACTATGGAGGCGGCTTCCCCTCGCGGCGGCAGTATGCCGAGGACCATCTGCGCCGGCTCAATGACACTCCCGGACTCGCCCCGTTGGTCATGTCTGCTCTCGACCCTCACAACTTTATCGACACCCCCTTCGACCAGGCGATTGCATGCGTCACGCGCCTTGAGCATCAAGTGGCATCTCTCTGCTCACCGCATGATCGCCGGGCTGCTGACTGCGAGCCTTCTGGGTCTCGAACAAGAAGCTGACGAGAGTCATCGCCTTCGCGAATCTTGTCATACTCGTGAACCCGGCCGGCGCTGATGGGCGATTCTGCTCGCAGGCTTGCATGCTGAAGTGGCGTGGACCCGTCCTCAGCGATCTCCGTCGTGAGGACCACAAGAGACGCGAGCACGTCTGCAAATGGCGCGGAGAGACCTTCCGGAGGCTCGACTCACAGACGAAGGACGACCGCGGGCAGTTCTGCTGCAGACAGTGTCTCGGGGCCTACACCGTCAAGTACAAGCGGCAAGTGGTGAGCCTCATGGAGCAGAGGTTCACAGAGGCCCTGTCCGCCGCCGGCATGGTGTTCGAGACGCAGGCTCGCGTGGGTCGATTCATCCTTGACGTCCTCTTCCCCGTCGAACTCGTGGCAGTGGAGTTCGACGGCGACTACTGGCACTCGCTGCCCGAGGTCGCCGCCAAGGACGTGCGCAAAGACGCCTTCCTGGTCGGCGCTGGCTACAAGGTCGTCCATGTGCGCGAGATGGACTTCGTGGCTGATCCGGACTCAACAGTGCGCGCCGTCTTCGACGCAATCACAAACGAGTAGACGGGGCCGCACCCTGAGGCTGGGCGGATTTCCGTTCTACAGCCGGGGTAGGGGGGTCGAAGCGAACGGGCGAGCGCCGACCTGCCCGCCCCGGACGCGCAACCCACAAGATGGAGCTTCAGTCAGCCTAGAGAACGACCAAGAGAAGTTGCCTGCAACGTCTTCTGCGCGGACCTACTTCCCGGCTGAAGTTGTCAATTTGCAGCCTGGCAACCTGTTGAGCACGGGCTTCGTCACCGCAGCGGTCGCTCTTCGACTTTGGCGTTCAGTCATTGCCGACGTCCAAGTCACGGTCGATACAAGATCCGGAGACTGGTCTACCTGTCGCGGACGCTCATTTCACGACCAACCTATTCCAGCCCACGCTGCTCTGTTTGTTGCCACCCGCATCACTCGCGTAGACGAGGAAGCGATAGGTACCGCGCGCTATCTTAAGGCGGAACTGGGTCGACGCCAGCTTATTGACGGCAACCCAAGAAGCTTTGACGGTTTGGACAACTCTGCCCTTCCTGTTCTTGATCTTGATGGTGACGTAAGCCTCCCCCTGGTTGGGTTTGGCGTCGATCACTTTGAACTTCAGAGTGGCGCGCCGGAACCGGATCCCGCTCGCGGCATAGGGCGCCTTGGTAATCGGCCGTCGCGTGTCGATTCCCACCGGATAGGTCTGCTCACTTTCGATGTTGCCGAGATTGTCGACGCTGCGGTAGTGCAGCGTGTGAGAGCCATCCTCCGAGTGGTCGGCCGGCGCGTCGAGGAAGAGAATCTCTCCCTTTGACCACGGGCGGTCGTCAATACGCGCCTCCGTATAGGCGAGGCCAGAGCCTGGCACAGGATCGATGGCCGTGAAGGCGAACGTCATGTCCGCATTCCTCCAGCCGTAGTAGTGTGGAATTGTGGGCTCATCGAGGATCTCGAAGTTGGTGCTGGGCGGTACGTGCTCAGAGTAGTCAGCGGAGTAGGCGAAGATGGACTGGTCGAAGCTCGAGTCCCACCAGAGCACGGTGTTGCCCCAGACAGACGGGTAGTTCTTTTCGCTCGGGCCGTCGCTAATCAGCTGTTTCGTCCCGGTGGAGAGGTCGTAGACGTAGACACCCAGCATGTTTACCGCGACTACGACTTTGCCGTCTGCGAGCTCACATGCTCCAAGCGGGGTGAAGATTGCCTTCTCTTCTCCGCTGCCGAGGTCATGAGTGCGAAGGCTATCGGTGGGCCCGTCACCCCACACGACGACGTCTCCCCAAGCCCCAAGCCCGAATCGAGTAGTGTAAGGCGCTCCGGCACCGACCAGAGTCTCCTGCCCAGACCCCAAGTCATAGGCATAGACGTTCCCGCCCGAGTCAATGCGGTTGCGGTCATCGCCCCAGACCACGATGTCGCCCGAGATGACCGCTTCGTACTTGTGACTCAGGATGACGGGCAGCATTCTCTTCTGCTTGATGGCCAGGTCGTACAGCCAGACCTCGGTCGCATCGTAGCCGTGTGACTCGTCGAGGTAGACGATCCGGCTACCCGAGATGGACAGCCGGCTCCAACCCAGCACTGTGAAGGCCACTGAGTCCGTACCGGAAGCGATGTCGTAGACGTGGACGTCGGAGGGCTCGGACGCCGAGTAGTTCTTCCAGTCGAGCCACACGACCCTTTCCGAGGTTATCGCGCAGGAGACCGGAACCGTGCCGGACGGGGAAATGGGCTTCTTGGCACCGCTCACCAGTTCATACAGGTAGAGGGTCGTTACACCGTCCCCCGCCATCTCGGTCCACACCGCGTGGCTTCCAGCGATCCTGGGCGCGTCATAGCCGTACGCCGCATTGTCCAAGAGGAACTCCTGTCCCGCTATCAGCCCGGCCTCGCCGCCGGTTGCCGATCGAGCTCCGGCGAGAGTCGCAGGCAACGCAAGTAGGATCCCGACGATTACCACGGCAAAAGGAAGGACTACGATTCGTCTCATGGCCTACCCCCCGATCCGGCCCGCCGGACTCTTCATGATGCCTTGGGGGTTGCCCCTCAGCGTCCCGCATCCGGTGAGCATCGTAGTAAGAAAACCAGCGTACTCTTGACCGGGCAGAAGTAAACGTACGATGACTACCTCGGGAGCAGTGCACGACCAGTCGGTGAGTCCTGAGAACTTATGAAGTCGCAAGCGTGAACACCTCGACCTGATGCTTCTTTTGAGGGTAGGGAGGGTCGCAGCGTAGACGGGCGCGCTGTGAACCCTGCCCGCACCCGGTGGCGTGCGATCCCGATTGTGGGATTCCGAGGCCAACTGCTGTCACGAATCGACGACCGTCCGCGTCATGAATCAGTTGCCGGCGCATCGCCGGAAGTCGTGAGCGCCGAAGGCTACATCTCCCCCCTTCTGACTGTGCCAGCAACGCAGTAGACTGGGCCCAGCACCCCGAGGGGGCCGATCGGATGCGCTGCGAGGAGCCGGTAGTCGCGCCACGAGGCGGCGAAGAGCGATGACCGCCTGTCCCAGCTGCGGTCGCGACGCGCCCGAGGGCGCCGCGACCTGCCCGGGTTGCGGCGCCGAGCTGACCCCACGGAGGCGCGGCGAGGAGCGCCGCGTCGTCACGACACTCTTCTGCGACCTGGTCGGCTTCACTTCACTCTCCGAGCGCAACGACCCCGAGGCTGATCGACGCTTTCCTGCACCGCTACTACTCAGCGGCACGGCGCGTCGTCGAGTCCCACGGCGGCACGGTCGAGAAGTTCATCGGCGACGCCGTGGTCGCGGTCTTCGGAGTCCCCACACTGCATGAGGACGACCCCGAGCGCGCCGTGCGCGCCGGCCTGCGCCTGGTCGACGAGATCGACGCCCTGCCGGGCGTCGGCGGCCAGGCCGTCGAGGTCCGCGTCGGGGTCAACACCGGCGAGGCGCTGGTGCGCCTCGACGTCAACCCCGGCTCCGGCGAGGGCTTCCTCACCGGCGACGCCGTCAACGTCGCCGCCCGCCTGCAGGCGGCCGCCCCGCCGATGGCGGTCGCCGTCGGCGAGGCGACGCATGCGGCCACCGAGAAGGTCTTCTCGTTCGACGCCTGCCACGCCGTCACGCTCAAGGGCAAGAGCCAGCCACTCCACGCCTGGATCGCGACCGCATCCCTGGCCCGGACCGGCTCCGAGCTGCGCAGCTTCACCACCGGCTTCGTCGGCCGCGCAGAGGAGCTCGCCTCCTCTGACGGAGCTGCTTCGAGAAGGTCACGAAGGAGCGCAGTCCGCACTTCGCCCTCATCGTCGGCGAGCCCGGCATCGGCAAGAGCCGCCTGCTCGCCGAGCTGGCCCGCCGCCTCGACGACCGGCCGGAGCTCGTCACCTGGCGCCAGGGCCGCTGCCTGCCCTTCGGCTGAACGTGACCTTCTGGGCGCTCTCGGAGATCGTGCAGGCGCACGCCGGCATCCTCGAGAGCGACGGCGTCGCCGCAGCGAGGCGCGCCTCGAGACCGTGCTGCCCGAAGGTGAGGACCGCGACCGCCTGAGAAGCCGTCTGCGCCCCCTCCTCGGACTCGAGGCAGAGGAGGCCTCACGCGAGAAGAACTTCTCCGCCTGGCGTGACTTCCTCGAAGGCCTCGCGGCCTCGGGGCCGGCGGTACTCGTCGTCGAGGACCTGCACTGGGCCGACGAGGCGATGCTGAGCTTCATGGATTACCTGGCGCAGAGCACTGCCGGCGTGCCCCTGCTCGTCCTCGCGACCGCACGACCGCAGGTGCTTGAATTGGGCGGCCCGGGATCTGAGTTCGTAGCCGCCGCCACCCAGGTCCCCCTCGGGCCGCTCTCCGGCGAAGAGACCGCCGAGCTCGCCAGATCCCGCCTCGGGGCCAAGTCGCTGCCCACCGACCTGCAGGCCCTCATCCTCGAGCGCAGCGGCGGCAACCCGCTGTTCGCCGAGGAGCTCGTGCGCCTGCTCGAGGACCGCGGCCTGCTCGAGAGCCGCGGCGGCAGGGTCGCGCTGAAGGAAGGCGCCGAGGTGCCGCTACCCGACTCGATCGGCGCGCTCATCGCCGCCCGCCTCGACCTGCTCAGCGCCGAGCGCAAGGCCCTGCTCGCCGACGCCGCCGTCGTGGGCCGCGCCTTCTGGGCCGGGGCGGTGGCCGCAATCAGTGGAGGTGAGCCCGCCGAGGTCCTCGAGGGTCTCATGGAACTGGTCGCCAAGGAGCTGGTCGCCCCGGTGCGCGGCTCCTCCATTGAGGGCGAGACCGAGTTCCTCTTCGTGCATGCACTCGTCTGCGACGTCGCCTACGAGCAGCTCACGCGCGCCGACCGCGCCGCAAAGCACTCAGCCCTCGCGCGTTGGCTCGAGGAGCGCAGCGGCGGGCGCACCGAGGACCTCGCCGAGGTCCTCGCCTACCATTACGGCACGGCGCTCGACATGGCCGCCTCTTGCGGGCTCTTCGAGCTCGAGGATCAGCTCGCCGAACCGACGACCCGCTACCTCGAGATGGCCGGCGGCCGCGCGGCGCCGCTCGATGCTTCCGCCGCCGCCGCCCATTTTGCCCGCGCCGAGCGCGTCGCCGACGAGGCGGCCAAACCCAAACGCCGCTGGCTGCTCAGTCGGCGGACGCGGCGCACCTTGCGACGCCGCGCTCCCTTGCTCGCGGCAGCGGCTGCGGTCATCGCAGTCACCGCGGTCGCGGCGCTCGCCATCTGGGCCTTCATTCCCTCGAAGACACCAAACCCAGTGGACGCCAAGCCCTCCGGGCCACTGCCGCTGACCGCATCGCAGGTCGAGAAGAAGTATGCCCCAAGCGTCGTGCGCGTCACAGCCACAGTGCCCGTCGTCGTGAGAAACAAGGTGACGTGGAGGCGCGTCCTGAGCTCTGGATTCGTCGCCTCCAAGAACGGCACGATCTTCGCGAGCTACGCCCTCTTCTACCGTCAGTGGGGCGAAGAACGCTGGGTGGGCAAGACCTACGACCTCGTCGAGGAGAACTTCGGCCCCGGCTGGGTGAAGGTCGAGTTCTGGGGAGCGCAGGGCCAGCACACAGCGGTGCGGGGTTACGTGGTCGGCTGGGAATCGAGTGCCGGCGCACTGCTGATCCATGTCGACCCTCGTCAGGTGCAACTCGTGCCGATCCCCCTCGGCGACTCCGAGGCGGTTCGCAAGGGTGAGATGGTCTTCGCTCTCAGTCACCGATCGAACGACGTGTCGAGCGCAGCAGGAACCCTGACGAACGTTGTACGCGCGAAGAATGAGATCACCGGGCAGAAGGCCGTGGTCAGCCTGAAGACAGACGCCACCTTCCCCCAGGGCAATGACTCGAGTCGAGAGCCGCTACCCTTCCTGGGCGGACCTCTCATCGACTCCAGCGGGCACGCGGTCGGGGTCATGGGTCCCGTGACCAGGCCACATGTGCGCGGCCTGCAGAGCGTCGGCTGCGCCTCAGCCATCAGTGCCTGGTCTTCGGCCTTGGCCATGTATGCCATGCTGCACCGCGGGCGGCTTGCGTGGCTGTCGTGCGACAACTACGCGGAAGTCACGCCCAGCTTAGCCAAAGCCCTTGGACTGGCCGCGCCACGAGGGATGCTGGTCCAGCAGACCGTCGAACCAGATGGAGCCCTTGCCCGTGCGGGGATCCGCGGAGGCACCAGGGCGAAGACGCTGGACGGAATGCAGTACCT
This sequence comes from uncultured Actinomycetes bacterium, assembly GCA_963764225.1. Taxonomy (GTDB): domain Bacteria; phylum Actinomycetota; class Thermoleophilia; order UBA2241; family UBA2241; genus CAIXSE01. Next base: position 19,806 of record CAVXRL010000007.1, on the reverse strand, counting down.
GACCGGCGGCGACCTGATCGTGACGGTCGACGGCAAGCCATTCCGCGACTATGCGGACGAGGGTGCGCTGGCCCGGGCCCACGAGCCCGGCGACTCTGTCTTCGTCACGTTTTACCGAGGTCATCGCCTCATGACCACGAAGGTCACGCTGGACGCATGGCCGTGGAAGCCCGCCCAGGACGTGAGCGCGGCGACAGGGCAAGCCGGCGACTGACGAACCGCAGCAAGAGGTCGGTCAGCGGTCGGCAGCGACCAAGCTAGGCCGACCGTACTACTGAAGCGCAGTCCAGAGGGAGAAGGCTTTGGGAAGACCTCTGCCGGAGACGTCCAAGGTATGGCGAGCCGACATCGCGTTCCTCTCGTCGACGCGAGGCCTCTGGGTGCGGAATTGAATGACGATCACCGCATGCCGAGCGAGGGCCTCGAGCAGATCGCCGACTTCCTCTCCCACGTCGAGGCCTTCGAGACGCTGAGCGGTGACCAACTGCTGCGCCTGGCCGCCGCGGTGACCCACAGACATGTCGCCGCGGGCGAGACCATGATCGTCGAGGGCGATCGGCCTACCCAGCAGCTCTACGTCCTGCGCGACGGCACCCTTGACCTCCTGCGCAGGGAGTCCCTGGTCACAGTGATGACGGCGGGGGAGCTCCTCGGGTACCCCAGCCTGCTCACCGGCACGGCGCCGGCGTTCACGGTCCGCGCACGCAGCGAGTGCGCGGTCTACTGCATCCCCGGGGACCTCGGCGTCGAGCTGCTCAGCCGCGAGGACGGGGTGCGCTGGCTGGCGACCACCCAGCGCGACGCGCTGCTGTACGCGGCGCGCTCCCTGAGCCCGCTGCCGGAGGTGCAGACGCTGCCCGTGACCTCCGTCATGCGCGGCGATCCCCAGGTGTGCGACGCGGAGACGACGATCCACGAAGCCGCGGCCCTGATGAACAGCGACGGCCGTTCAGCGATCCTGGTGCGCACGCGGGACGGGCTCGGCATCGTCACCGACGTCGACCTGCGCGAGAAGGTCGTGGTCGGCCGCGTCTCCCGGGATGCGCCGGTGAGCGCCATCATGTCCGCGCCGGTGCACACCATCGGCGCCGACACTCTGGCCGCGGAAGCGAGCATCACCATGCTCGCCCGCGGCGTGCGCCACCTGCCGGTGCTCGACGGCGACGGCGGCGTGGTCGGCATCGTCTCCGCCGGCGACCTCATGAGCCTGGAGGCGCGCAATCCCTTCGCGCTGCGCCATGCGCTGCAAGGCGCGGACGACGAGGACGAGCTCGTGACCGCGGCGGGCGACGTGCCCAAGCTGTTCCTTGACCTCTTCGACGCTCGCCTCGAGGCTTCGGTGATCTGCCGCGTGCTCACCGTCCTCCACGACACCATGACCGCGCGCCTGCTCGACCTGGCGTTCGCGCGCCGCGGGGCGCCGCCGGTGGACTACGCCTGGCTCGTCTTCGGGAGCGCCGCGCGCAACGAATTCACGCTGGCCTCGGACCAGGACAACGGGCTCGCCTACGCCGACACGGACGACCCCGCGGTGGGCGAGCACTTCGGCCGGGTGGCGCAGGACGTCAATGACGGCCTCGCCCGCTGCGGCGTCGAGGCCGACCCCCATGGCGTCCTGGCCGGCGGGAAGATCTGGCACAGGACGCTCGCCAGCTGGCGGCGCGTCTTCTCGATCTTCCTCGAGGGCGACGACCTCAAGCTCGTGCTCAACGCCAGCGTCTGCTTCGACTACCGGCAGGCAACGGGGCGGCTCTACGTGACGCAGGTGCTGACCGACCCATGCGCGAGGCGCCTCAGCACCCGCCCTTCATGCAGTGCCTCGCGCGCTTGGGCAGCGGCTACCGCCCGAGCGTCTCCGGGCTCCGCCACAAGCTGGACCGCGTGGTCGACATCAAGCAGGGCGGGCTCGTGCCCATCCAGAACCTCGCGCGCTACCACGCGCTGGCGCACGGGATCACGATCCAGGCGACTCTCGACCGCCTGGCGGCGATCTGCGAGGTCGACGCGGAGGGAGCCGAGTGCGACCGTACGCTGCGCGAGGCGTACCTCATGCTCAAGCAACTCCAACTGGAGCACCACGCCGAGGCGGTGCGCACGGGCAAGAAGCCCGACAACCTCATCGACACCGACGCCCTGCGGCCCCTCACCCGAGCGAACCTCCAAGAGACGCTCCGGGCCGTGTCAGCGGCGCAGAACTACTAGGTCGCGCGGGCGCTGGGTAGAGCACCTAAGGCGGCAGCAGCCCTCTTCGCGCCCATGAGATCCTCGCGCGACTCGGCGCCCGGCCGGCGCTCGAGGAGACTCGGGTCGCGATGGCCCCGGCTGGCTAGTCAAGCGCCATCAACGCGAGCCGCTCGCGAGCCGTGCGCTCGACGAGGCTCGCGGGCGCCGGCGGACCGGCTCAGCACGTCGCGAAGCATCTCCGGCGTGAGACCGAGCAGCGTGCACGGCGTCTGCGCCTCAACCTGGGCCAGGCGCACGGTGCCGTAGCCGGCGCCCCAGTCGATCGCCGCCATCTCTCCGGTGAAGTCGCCCGGGCCGACGGCGGCGATTTCCCGCTCACCGTCGCGGACGCGACAGGTGCCGTCCAGGATGATGAAGACGTCGCGCGTCGTGTCCCATTGCTCGATCAGGGTCTCGCCGGCCTGCAGCCGCCGTTCGACAGCTCGCTCCAGCAGAGATGCGACATCTTGTGGCTCCATGCTGGCGAACAGTGGCACCCAGGCGAGGTCGGTGGCCGAGACCGTCGGGTGCGTGAGCCAGCCCGTCTGCACGTCGGGATGTCGCTGCGGCAACGTGCGCTCGTCCAGCGGCAGCTCGTCTATCGGGGTCCTCTCGATGATGTCGAGGGCGCGGTTGACCAAGGCGGCGGTCGTCGTCGGGTTGAGGATGCACAGCCGGATGGCCTGACGGCCGAAGAGGCGCGTCGAGGAGACGTACACCTCGCCCGACTGCTCCACCGCGACGACGAGCGCCGCGTTGACGGCGTCGATCGCGCGCTCGTCGGTCATGCCTGGCGGAACGCGGCGCAGCGCCACGACGCTGAGCTCGACCGGGGCCAGGAGCTCGAGCTCGTCGCTCGCTTCGACGCGGGCGGCCGCCTCCTCAGCGAGGTCGAGCGAGTGGTCGACCGCGCCGCGGAACGCAGCGAGCCCGAACGCCTGGATCGACATCCACACCTTGAGGGCGCGGCACATCCGGCTGAGCTGCAGGCCGCGGTCGGAGAAGTTCACCTCGGTGCGCGCCGAGACGTCGCGCAGGTAGTCGGGGAGGATCTCGAACGAGAGGCGCAGGCCGTCCGGGTCGCGCACGAGCAGGGCGCCGCATTCGAAGGGCTGGAAGAGCCACTTGTGCGGATCGAGCGTCACGGAGTCGGCGCGCTCGATGCCCGACAGGGCCGCTCGCCCGCGCTCCGACAGCACAGCGAACCCGCCGTATGCGGCGTCGACGTGCAGCCACAGACCGTGCACGGCGCACAAGTCTGCCAGTTCATTCAGCGGGTCGACGGCGCCGGTGTTCGTCGTCCCCGCGTTGCCGCACACGACGAGCGGCCGCAGGCCGGCTGCCCGGTCAGCGGAGAGCGCCCGCTCGAGGACATCGAGGCGTAGGTGGTACGAGCGGTCGACGGGCACGACGCGCACGCGCTCGGGCCTGAAGCCGAGCGCCCGCGCGGCGCGGGCAACCGACGAGTGACTCTGCGCCGAGATGTAGACGACCAGGTCGTCGCGCATCGCGCCGGCGAGCCTCTCGCGGGCGCACGCGAGCGCCGTCAGGTTAGCCGCCGAGCCGCCACTGGTGAGCACGCCTGACGCGTCAGAGGGGTAGCCGATCCACTCGGCGAACCACTCGAGCACCGTGAGTTCCAGCTGCGTCATGCCGGCGCCCCCGGCCCACCAGCAGCTGTCGAGATTGAGGGCGCTGGCGATGAGGTCAGCCATGGCGCTCGGCCAGGTCGTGAAGCCGGGGACGAAGGCCATGTAGCCCGCCGCGTCAGGCCTGCCCCGGTAGGGCGTCACGTCGGTGAAGACGCGGTCGAGGAGTTCCTCATACGCGAGGCCAAGCTGGGGAGGCGGCGCCTGGATGCGCTGCTGCAGTTCACTCAGAGAGCCTTCCCGGACCACGGGCTGCGAGCCGGACCGCGCCATCTCGTCGACCAGGGCGTCGATGGTCAGGTGTCCGATCTCCCGCATGCGCTCCGTGTCCAGCTGTAGGAACGACGGCCCATCCCCGCCCATCGCGCACCCCCCGCTCGTGGCTCCACGGTCACGCCTCATCCTACGCCCCTGTCACCCGCCGGTGAACGGCGACTCCGGCGAGCGGGGCCGCCCACGCCGCGCGGGCGCGGGCACCCTCGGGGATGCCCCTCGTCGCCCATTGCGCAACGAAGTAGAGTAGGGCCGCGTCCGGACCTTGGAGGGGCCGCGATGGAGGCAGGCAACGAGAGTCGTCTGAGATCCACGCTCGGGGTGTTCGGCACGGCCTTCCGCAACCGCTCGCTGCTGCTCGTCGAGCTCGCGTGGCTGGCATTCAACAGCGCCGAGTGGGGCGTCTGGCTCGCGCTCACGGTCTGGGCCTACACCAACGGCGGCGCCGCCGCGGTCAGCCTCATCATCATCGTGCAACTGGTGCCGGCGATCTTCATCTCCCCCTACCTTGGCGCCATCACGGACCGGGCGCGCGCCGGCCGGGTGCTCTTCATCGGCCTGCTCATCATGGGCGTCAGCATGGCGGGCCTGGCCGCCGCCATGGCCCTGGACGCCCCGCCGGTGCTCATCTACGTCCTTGCCCCGATCATGAACCTCGCGCTCTCGGTGCCGCGGCCGGCGCAGGCGGCGCTGCTGCCCGGCGTCGTGCGCACGCCGCTCGAGCTCACCGCCGCCAACGTCGTCTCCAGCTGGATGGAGAACGCCAGCGTGCTCCTAGCGCCGGCGCTTACCGGCGTACTCCTCGGCGTCGGCGGCCCGGCCCTGGCGGCCGGGGCCCTTGCGGCCTGCACGCTCGTCGGCGCCTTCCTGGTCGTCGGCATCCCCGGACCGAGGCCGATGGCGGAGCGAGAGCAAGGCGTCTCACTCACGGCGGAGGTGCGCTCCAGCGTCGCTGCCGTGTGGCGCGTGCCCGCGGTGCGCACCCTGGTCGGCGTGGTCGGCTCGCAGTACATCCTCGTCGGCGCGCTCGACGTGCTCTACGTCGTGCTCGCGATCACCACCCTGGGCATGGGCGAGTCCGGCGCCGGCTACCTGAACGCCGCCTTCGGCGCCGGCGGGGTCATCGGCGTCGCCGTCACTGCCGCCCTGGTCGCGCGCCGCCGCCTGGCGCCGGCGCTCATCGCCGGCATCGTCACGGCGGCGCTCGCCCTCGGGCTGCTCGGCCTCTTCCCCACCGTGGCCGGCGCCTTCGTGCTGCTCGCGGTCGCCGGCGTCAGCCGCTCCGTGTTCGACGTCACCGGGCGCATCCTCCTGCAGCGCGCCGCGCCGCCCCACGTGCTCGGCCAGGTGTTCGCCCTGCTCGAGTCGCTGATGTGCATCGGCCTCGCCTTCGGGGCGATCTTCGTGCCCGCCCTGGTGGGGCTCAGCGGCGCTCCGGCTGCGCTCATCGGCACCGCCCTGCTCCTGCTCGTGATCGTCGCCGTCGTGTGGAAGCGCCTGCGCAGCATCGACGGCGCCGCCGACGTGCCGCAGGTGCAGATCCAGCTGCTGCGCCTGGTACCGATCTTCGCGCCGCTGCCGGCGCCGGAGCTCGAGGGCCTCGCCCGCGCGCTCGAGCCGGTCCACGTCGCCGCGGGCACGACCGTCATCCGCGAGGGCGATGCCGGCGACCGCTTCTACGCCATCGCCACCGGCGAGCTGCAGGTGTCCAAGAACGGCCACGACGTCAAGCTGCTGCGCCGTGGCGACGGCTTCGGCGAGATCGCCCTCATCGAGGACGTGCCTCGCACGGCGACGGTCACGGCGACGACCGACGCCGAGCTGTTCTCGCTGACCAAGGAGCCGTTCATCCTTGCACTGACCGGCCATGCCCCGGCGGCCCGCGCGGCCGAGCGACATGGTCTCGCAGCGGCTCGGCGAGCTCGAGGCGCTGTAGCGGCAGCGCAATGATCACCTGCACCTCATGCGGCTTCGACGCCTCCGACGACTTCGCCTTCTGCCCCAAGTGCGCGACGGCGCTGACCGCGCCCCTCGCGATGCCGGAGGAGCGCAAGGTCGTCACCACCCTCTTCTGCGACCTCGTGGTCAGCCGGTCGCGGGCTCCCCGCGCTCGACGCCCGGCACGTTCTCTCTGAGGATGCCGGCGACGACGCGCTCGAGCCCTTCGAGGAGTTCGGCCTCGGGCATGTCCTCGAGGCCCGCGGCAGGCCGCAGCCAGGACTCGGTGGCGGCCCATGCGATCAAGAGCGACACGGCGCAGGCGACGACGAGGCGGGGATTGATGTCCTTGGCAGCACGCTCGCCCGGGGCTGCGGACGCCGCCGCCTGCTCGGCGAGATCGATGAGTCGTTCGGTCGCCTCGAAGCGGCCGGTCGTGCGGTCGTACGGCAGGCCGTCGAGGGCCGACCGCGCCAGAAGCCGCACGTACGCGCGACCTCCCTCCTGCGCGAGCCCGAAGCGCAGCATGAGGCGCGCGCTCTCGAGGAGGTCGAGATGCGGCGGCGCCGCAGAGGCTACGCGGCCCTCGTTGCGCACGAGGACGGCGCGCAGGATGTCGGCCTTGGTGCCGATGTACTCGTGCACCACGGGGTGGGAGACGCCGGCGTGTGCGGCGATCTCGCGGACCGTGGCGCCGCTGTAGCCGCGGGCCGAGAAGACGTCGATCGCCGCGTCGAGGATCGCCCTCGTGGTCGCCTCGCGTCCGCGCCGGGTCTGCTGCTTGCCCTTGTCGGCCATGTCGCCTCCCACGGTGCCGATGCAGCTTGGTCGCCTCGACAGGTCGTGTTCTGATTATTCTACCATTGGGTAGAATACGCGCCGGCAAGCCCGCCCGACACACGATGGGCGTCGCCGCCAGAGCCACAGCGTAGACGTCGACAACAGACATAAGTAGGGGACCGACATGAACCTGATCTACTGGACCGTCGCCATCATCATCTGGGTGCTCATCGCCTTCTGGCCTGCGCGCGTCGCCGGTCGAAAGGGGCACAGCTTCCTGGGCTACTTCATCTTCAGCCTGATCTTCTTCCCTCTGGCGCTCATCATGGCCTATGTGGTGGCGGACCGCACCGCTGCGTCGCGGGCCTAACAGAGACAAACAGTCGCGGCACGCACTCGGCCGTCCTCTGGGGCGGCCTTCTGCGTTCCGGGATACTGTCGTCGCTGGGCCGAGGTGAGGGCTACCCGCGCCAGCTCGCGAGCACGACGACGTTGTCGCATGGCGGCTGAGCGTCCTCGAGGACCTTCGCCTCTGCCCTCTCGAGCGCCGCCCGCGTTACCTCGTCGAGCCCCACCACCGCCTTCGCCCGCGCCGCCGTCGTCAGGCGCACGTAGTGCCTGAGCGTGGTCGCCGGATCTGAGTGCCCGAGCCACTCCTGCGCCTGCTTCACTCCGTAGGTCTCGTAGACCCAGGTGCCGAACGAGTCCCTCAGCCCGTGGATCGGCAGGTGCGGGTCGATCTTCTGGCCGGCCACCCAGTTCCACCACTGGCTCTTCAGGGTCGAGGGAGCCATCTGCGTGCCGTCCTTCTTGGGAACCACGCGGCCGGCCTCGTTCCAGGCCGGGCCCTGGGCGAGGCGAATAGTAGTTAGCCCCAACACCCCCATCGTCATCTGTGATGCGCCTGGAGCGTGGCGGTACAATCAGGTCAGCCGGCTCTCCACATCGGGAGGTGTGACGCGATGACCATCGACGAACTCATGCGCGAGGCGCTCTCCCTCGACCCGCAAGACCGCGCCCATCTCGCCCACCGCCTACTCGACAGCCTCGACGAGCTCTCCGAGGCCGAGGTCGAGCAGCTCTGGCTCGAGGAGTCGGAGCGCCGCCACGCCGAGGTCGCCTCCGGAGCTGTGGAGACCGTGAGCGCTGACGAAGCCATCGCCCGGGCGCGCGCCCGCGGATGAGCCGCGACCTCCGGCTCCACCCAGCAGCACAGCTCGAACTCGCCGAGATCACCGCGTACTACGAGGCCGAGAGCTTTGGCCTCGGTGAGACCTTCCTCGCGGAAGTCCAGCGGGCGTTCGCGCAGATCATTGCCTTCCCGGCGGCCTTCCCGGCGATCCGTGGTCCGGTCCGCGTCAGGGTGCTTGCAGCGTTCCCCTACTCGGTGCACTACTCGCAACTCGATAGCGACACGGTGCTGGTCCTCGCCCTCGCGCATCAAAGCCGCCGGCCGTTTTACTGGCGCGAAAGGCAGTAGGCCGATGAGTGGGCCTGAGTTCAGGTACGAAGTGCAACACTTGCTCCTCTGACGCTCTCTTCTACCGGCCTTGGGCATAGCACTCCTCCGGTGTCCTGTAGCCGAGTCTCTTCCGCGGTCGTGAGTTGAGCTTGGCGGCGATCGCGTCGCAGTCGGCCTGCGTGACGTGCGCCATGCTCTTGCGCTTCGGCAGGTACTGCCTGATGAGTCCGTTGGTGTTTTCGTTCGTGCCCCGCTCCCAGGAGTGGTGCGGGGTCGCGAAGTAGAAGACCGCTCCGGTCGCGGCCTCGATCTCGGCGTAGGAGTGGAACTCCGTGCCGTTGTCGGCCGTCACCGTGTGGACGCGACCCTCGTGCCTACCGATCAGCTGGGTGGTGCGCCGGGTCGCCTCCGCGGCGTTGTGGCGCGCGAGCTTGCCGACCTCGAGGTAGCCCGTGGCGCGCTCGACCAGGGTGACCACGCTGTGCCGCGCCTGGTCGTCGCCCTTGACCGTGTCGATCTCCCAGTGGCCGACGACCGTGCGCGCCTCCACCTCGGCCGGGCGCTCGGAGATGTGACGCTTGCCGGCGAGCCTGCCGCGGGAGTCGTAGGCGCCGTAACGCTTGCGCCGCCGCTTGCCCGCCTGGCGCATGTGCTGCCAGAGCTCGCCGCCGGCGCCCTTGTCGCGCCAGATGTAGAGGTAGATGGTCTCGTAGCTGATCGCGAGCAGCTCGTGCAGCCGCAGCCAGCCGGCCACCTGCTCCGGGCTCCAGTCGAGCTCGACCAGCTGCTCCACGAGCAGCCCCTCCTCAGGCCCGAACTGGCTGCCGCGCCGCGCACGCCGGCGCCTCGCTCTCGTGCGCTCGCAGGCGCTGAAGGCGCGGTAGCCGCCGTCATGGCTGCGGCGGTTCCTCGCCACCTCTCGCGAGATCGTCGACGGCGCGCGCCCGAGGTCGCGGGCGATCGCCCGCGCCGAGTACCCCTGTCGCCGCAGGGCGGCGATGGCGTATCGTTCTTCCGAGGTGATCTGGTGATACTGCATCTTCGGTTCCCCTCTTCTTGGCCGATGGGAGGAACCGATTGTGTCCCAGGTCACCTCACCTTCCGAGGGGGTGGGTGTTGCGCTTAGTATCTGAATTCGCCCCTCAAATAGACCCGTTTTGGCCCGCAGGCTGCGGATTTAGGAAACCTGTGCTCTATCCACTGAGCTACGAGGGGATTGTGCCGATTTGCAGGGATTTTTCCTCTGCGACAGCCGGACCAGAATACCAGAGTTGCGAAAAAGTTGCGAAATTTGCAGGAAACGTGCGGCAGGCATGCGGTGTCGGGGAAGCTACCGGCACCGCGGTCACCGAGGCCTCAGTCACTCCTGGCGCGTCGCCGGAACACGAGCGCGATCAGAATCCCCGCGGCGATGAGCGTCAGCCAGACGATCGAGATGACGATGACCTCGAACGTGTCGCCGCGGTCGATACCCCGAACCGCCGAGACGACGACTAGGGCGAGGATCGACGCGGCGAAGCTTGCGCCGAGTAGCCAGCGGAGGGCGCGCTCGACCCCTGTATTCTCCACGAACACGCACGCGAGGCAGAGGAAGACGACGCTCATGAGCAGGTAGCCGAGCTCCTCCAGCGCGATGAAGACGCCGTTGGGGTTGTACATCGTGAGCATCGACCAGCCGTCCAGCTGACCCTTCTCCAGGCTCGTCTGCATGATGCTCACCTGCAGGTAGTAGTCGATCAGCAGGACCGCTGCGGCGGCGGCGGCGATGCAGAGCCCGAGAAGACTGAAGACCCGCCTCGCGGGAGGGGCACACACGTGGACGGCGGCGACGAGCGCGACGAAGAGGAGCATGAGCAGCATCGCCGGATACATCCAGAGGTAGTCACCCGGCCACTGCGCGCCGATCACAGGGTCCGTGAAGGGGTAGGGCACCTTGTCCGGGAGCGCCATCAGCGCCAGGGCGAAGGTCGCGGCCGTCACGACGACGACCAGGATGGAGACCCAGAACCCGAACCGATACACGCCGGAACCATCGGTCACGGCGAGTGCCGACCTGCTCCCCAGTTCCATACTGACCTTTCGTGAGGCATGCCGACCGGTCTCCGCCCCGGCGCTCTCTGGACATTGCCGCAAGGCATGGCCAGAGAGCACGGTAGACGAACCATACCATCGGGCAGCGCAAGCGAGCGGTGCCCGCCCGCAGGCCGGCAGCAAGGCGAGCTACTTCCTTCGGCTGGCGAGCACGACGACGTTGTCGCGGATGGCCCGCACATCATACGCGGCCTTCTCTTTGGCAGCTTCGAGCGCGGCCCGCGTCACCTCGTCGAGCCCCGCCACCGCCTTCGCCCGCGCGGCTGTCGTAAGGCGCACGTAGTGCCGCAGCGTGGTCGCCGGATCTGAGTGCCCGAGCCACTCCTGCGCCTGCTTGACGCCGTAGGTCTCGTAGACCCAGGTGCCAAAGGAGTCGCGTAGCCCGTGGATCGGCAGGTGCGGGTCGATCTTCTGCCGGGCGACCCAGTTCCACCACTTCTTGAGGGTCGAAGGAGTCGCTCGGCGGCCTTCTTCCCTGGCGCCTCGACCACCTTAGTGGTCTTCGGGTACTTCTGCTTCTGCTTGCCCTGGGCGTCGAGCACGGGCTGGCCGTCCTTGTCGAACGCAGGTTCGGACGGCAGGTTCACCCACAGCTGCCAGCGGCCGCGGACGAGGACGCCGTTCTTCTTGACCGGGTAAACGAAGCCGGTGAGTCGCTCGGGGTTCATGGAGCGACACTATCGCGCGCGTCGGAGGGAATCCGCCGAGCCAGATTGCTGAGCCGAAACACGCCCAAGCCGCAAGCGAGGAGTGGCCCGCTCCAGACCGCTCCGAACAAGGGCAAGACGCTCTCGTCCCTCCCGCATGCTGCAGCCGGAGCTCCCTTCTCTGCCCCCAGAGCGTGACGCCCACGACTTTGCTTTGACGAACCGGTGTGTCAATGCTACGTTTACATTCCTTGTCAAGGTGGCATTTACAGTTCGTCCCTACCACGAAGGAGTGTGACCGCGATGGCGACCGACGGAGAACGTGAGGTCATGGGCCTCACCCTGACCACGAACGCGGAAATGGTCGCCGCGGTCCTGCGCGGCGCAGAAGATCCGGCGACCCAGTCGGTCATGGCCGCCATCGCCGCCACGCGCACCCTGGACAGAGTAGTGGACGACACCCTCCACACCTTGGTCCGCCGCGCCCGCAGTGAAGGCCGCACCTGGGCCGAGATCGGAGGCGTGCTCAACGTCAGCCGCCAGGCCGCCTTTCAGAGATTCGGCGGCGGGCAAAGCCCTGACACGGGAGACGAAGCGATGCAGCCGATAGCAGACGCCGGGCCCAAGGCGGTCCACATCCTCGAGCTCGTGCTCGCGAGACGCTGGGACGACCTCTGGGCCACGTTCGACAAGCGTGTGACGGAGCTCGCCACGGTCGAGATCTTCGAGTCCACGCTCGCGACCGTGACCTCGACCTACGGCGCGTTCGTCGCCTTCGGCACGCCGACGTGCAAGGTCACGGGCGACTACACGGTCGTGGACGTGCCGATGGCCCTCGAGAGGGGAGACGGCATTGGCAAGGTCTCTTTCAACGCCGACGAGCGGGTCGCCGGCATCTACTTGCTGCCCTCCGACACGCCGTGACCCTCGAGCGCGAGATCGGTAAGTGCCCGTAATGAGTACCGCCACCGCCCTTACGGTCGTAGTGACTCTCGCCCTCGCGGCGGGCTTCGACGTCTACTGCCTCAGGGACCTGGCCCAGGCTGATGTCGTGCTTCGCTTCCCTCACCAAGTCTGGGCCGCCATCATCATCTTCTCCACGCCGCTGGGCGGGATGGCCTATCTGACGCTCGGGAGGTCACGCTGAGAGCATACGGTCGGGGGCTCGACCGGTTAGGAGGGTCGAAGCGAAGAACAGGCGAGCGCCGACCCTGCCCGCCCCCGGGCGCGCAAAAGCCCGAAAATGGAGTTCTCGAGGCTAACTGCTGTAGCGAAACTTGGAGTTGGAGTTCCGCAGAGAGCGCACTTCTGAGGCTCCAGCCTGAAGACGTCAGTGGGTTCAGTGCGCTTCGCGGGACCGGCAGACGCGGCGGCGGGAGAGAGCCCCATGGTCGTTCCTCCTCGTGCTCCAGTGGGCACAGCTGCGATTCCCGCAGACGCCGCCCCCGGAACCGCCGCTCCGTTGATGATCGAGCGGCTGGACCCGGTGATAGGATGCTGATCGTCATGGGAGAACCTCACGAATTCCGCACGGAGGGCTCGCGCATCGTCGGCATCCGCGAGGCGATGCGCGCGCTCCGGGAAGGTGTGCCGGTCTGGGCCGGCGAGACCGCCGAGGGCGATCTGGGCCTGGTCGAGGCCATCGAACCGTTGCGCGACGGGGATCGCGTCACTCCCGCTTTCAGGGTCCGCTTCGTCAGCGGCCACTCCCGAGTCGGCCTCGAGGACCAAACGTTCCGCCTCTGACTGGGCCTCGAGCGATTCCCATCACCGCCTGACCCGAACCATGAGACCGCGCGACGTGGGCCTCGGCGTTCGTGCATCGAATTGCTCGTGATCACTGGGTGATTCAGGCTCGGCGGGCGGCGTCGACCTTGCGCTCACGGCTGACACGGTGCTATGTACCGGAGCGTAGGCGTCGGGGTGAGCACCGCGCGCTCGTTTGGACGGCCAGCAGAAACTGTCGGCGACAGCATGGAGTGCAGGCATGGCAGAAGCGCTGCAGAGGGTGCCCACCGGCATCCACGGCCTTGACGAGATCACGGGCGGCGGCCTGCCCAAGGGGCGCGTCTCGCTCGTGGCCGGCTCCGCCGGCAGCGGCAAGACCGTTTTCGCGATGAGCTTCCTCGTGAACGGGGCCGAACAGTACGGCGAACCCGGGCTGTTCGTCAGCTTCGAGGAATCGTCCGAGGACCTCGAGGTCAACTTCGCCTCGCAGGGCTTCGACCTCGAAGCGCTCGAAGAACAGGGCCTCGTCGAGCTCGACCACATCCGGATCGAACGCACTGAGATGGAAGAGACGGGCGAGTACGACCTCGAAGGCCTGTTCGTGCGCCTCGGCGCGGACATCGACGCCATCGGGGCCAAGCGCGTGGTGCTCGACACCATCGAGGTGCTCTTCTCGGCGTTCAACGACGAGGTGATCATCCGCGCGGAGATCAAGCGCCTCTTCCGCTGGCTCGCGGACCGCGGAGTCACGGCGATCGTGACCGGCGAGAGCGGCAAGGGCGAGATCACCCGTCACGGGCTCGAGGAGTACGTGGCCGACTTCGTCGTCGTCCTCAACCACCTGGTCAGCGACGAGACAGCCACGCGACGCCTGCGCATCGTCAAGTACCGCGGCTCGGCGCACGGCACCAACGAGTACTCCTTCCTCATTGACGAGAAGGGCGTCTCGGTGCTGCCCATCAGCGCCCTGGGCCTGCGGCACTCGGCGCCGACGAGGCGGGTGCCCTGGGGCCTGCCCGCCCTCGACGAGATGTTCGGCGGCGAGGGCGTCTACCAGGGAAGCAGCGTGCTCATCAGCGGCACCGCCGGCACCGGCAAGTCCACCCTCGCCGCCACCTTCGTCGACGCGGCCTGTGGGCGCGGCGAGAAGGCACTCTACTTCGCCTTCGAGGAGTCGCCGCAGCAGATCGTGCGCAACATGCGCTCCGTCGGCATCGATCTGCAGCAGTGGCTGGACGCGGGCCTGCTCCGCATCGACGCCGAGCGGCCGCAGAACGGCGGCCTCGAGATGCACCTCGTCCGCATGAACCGGGAGATCGACGAGTTCGACCCATCGGTCGCGGTCGTGGACCCGATCACCAACCTCACCAGCATCGGCACCTACTCCACGATCCACGGCATGCTGACGCGGATGATCGACGCCCTGAAGTCGAGAGAGATCACGACCGTCTTCACCAGCCTGACTACCGGCAACGAACAGCTGGAGACCACCGATGTCGGCGTCTCCTCGCTGATGGACACCTGGCTGCTGGTCAGGAACATCGAGGTGGCCGGCCGGCGGACCCGCGGAATCTACGTGCTCAAGTCGCGCGGGACTGCCCACTCCAACGAGGTCCGCGAGTTCCGGCTCTCGGCCGACGGCATCGAGCTGGCAGAGTCGGTGCCTGCATCACGCGCCTTCGGCAGCGATATGGGGCAAAGCAGTGAGGGAGGGACAGACGCATGAGCGGCGACGCCTGCGGTCCGAACGGCCCGGGGCCGGGCGAGGTCTGGAAGCTGAAGCTCTACATCGCCGGGCAGACGCCGCGCTCGGTCGCCGCCCTGCGCAACCTGAGGCAGATCGCCGAGGAGCACCTGTGCGGCCGCTACCAGGTCGAGGTGATCGACCTGCTGGAGAACCCGCAGCTCGCGAAGGGCGACCAGATTCTCGCGGTGCCAACGCTGGTCAAAGACCTTCCGCTGCCGGTGCGTAAAATCATAGGTGATCTCTCGAACACGGAAAAGGTCCTCGTGGGACTCGACCTCAGGCCGGCATAGCATGGAGACAGACCCGGAGAACGGAAGCAAGTCGCTCGACGAGCACCTCGCCGAGGCCGCCAATGAGGACGGCCGCTATGTGCTGCGGCTCTACGTGACCGGCCAGACGCCGCGCTCGATCCGCGCCATCCAGAACATCAAAGAGATCTGCGAGACGCACCTGAAGGGCCGCTACGACCTCGAGGTCATCGACATCTACCAGCGGCCCAGCCTCGCGAAGGGCGAGCGCGTCATCGCCGCGCCCACCCTCGTCAAGAGCCTGCCGGCGCCCATCCGCCGCTTCGTCGGAGATCTCTCCGACACCGAGAAGGTCCTCTTCGGCCTCGACCTCGTGCCGGCATCGGCGACCAACGAGCCGTGAGGGCCGGCCTGTGGCCTCTCAGAGCCCTGAGCACGAGGAGCTGCTTCGCGAGAACGAGGAGCTGAAGCTCAGCCTCCGTGAGGCGGAGGAGACTCTCGAGGCGATCCGTAGCGGTGAGGTCGACGCGATCCTCGTGGAGACGCCCGGCGGGGAGGAGCGCCTGTTCACGCTCGAGGCTGCCGACCACGTCTACCGCATCTTCCTGGAGTCGATCACCGAGGGCGCGCTCACCCTGAGCGGCGACGGGTACATTCTGTACGCGAACGGGGCTGCAGGCACGCTTTTGCGAGTCACGAACGGCGCCTTGCTCGGACAGCCGCTCAGAAGCAGCGTGCGCGAGGACGACCGGGAACGCTTCGACGCCCTGTTCGCCGCCGCGCGTCAGCAGGCGTCGGGTGCGGAGATCGTGCTGGATGGCCCGGACGAAGGGCATGCCGCCTACCTGTCGCTCCACCCGCTGGATGGTCAGGACAACACCGTCGTCGCCGTCCTCACCGACCTCAGTGAACGAAAGAAGACGGCAAGGGCTCTCGAGGCAGAACGTCTCGCGGACGCCATCTTCGATCAGGCCGGCGAGGCCATCATCGTTTGTGATTCCAATGGCGTCATCGTCCGGGCCAGCCGGGCGGTGAGGGGTCTGGCGGGCGGCGACCCTCTCTTCCTCGTTCGGGCGAAGGCGCTTCCATTGCGAACCACGAACGGCAAGGCCTGGCGCCTTGAAGACGACGTCCGATTCGAGCCAGCCGAGGGCGTCGAGGTGGAGCTCGATCACCCCGACGGGTCGGTCCACCACCTGATCATGAACGTCGACCCTCTCACCACCGGAGAAGAGGGATTCGTCGGCTCGGTCATGACACTGACCGACATCACCCAGCGCAAACATATGGAGCAGGCGATACGAGCGCAGGCAGAGCGCTTCCGCCTGCTTCTTGCGAGTTCGAACGACTCCATCTCGATCCAGGACCGCGACCTGCGCTACGAATGGGTGACCAACCCGGCGCTCGGTTTGACGGTGGAGGACTTCGTCGGCAGGACGGACCGGGACCTCCTCGATGCCGAGCAGTTCGAGGCGGTGCGAACCGTGAAGGAACAGGTGATGCAGAGCGGCGAAGAGCTGCGCGTCGAAGTGCCACTCACGGATGCACGAGGCAACGTGACCATCTGGGAGGGCACCTACGCGCCGCGACGGGACGAAGGCGGCGAGGTCACCGGCATCTACAGCTACTTCAAGGACATCACGGAGCGCAAACAGACCGAGGCGAAACTCCTCGAAAGCGAGGCCGAGAAGGCCGCGCATCGGGAGCGGCTGCGCCTGGCTCGCGACCTGCATGACTCGGTCACCCAGGCGCTCTTCGCCGCCAGCCTCAAGGCCGAGGCCCTCGCCGTCGAGGGGCTGGTGATGGGAAAGGCCCGCGACGTCGTCGAGGACGTCAACCGCCTCTCTCGGGGCGCACTCGCGCAGATGAGGACGATGCTCCTGGAACTGCGTGGAGAGCGGGTCGAGGAAATGCCGATCCGGCAACTCCTGGGCACGGTCGCGGAGGCGACCGAGGGACGCTCCAGCGTCAGGGTGAGTCTGAAGATCGACGGCGATGGCGCTCTTCCCGACGACCTGCACGTGGCCATCTATCGGGTCAGCCAGGAGGCGCTCAACAACGTTGCCAAGCACGCACGAGCTAAGAACGTCTGGGTGACCCTGGACGTGGCGGAGTCCCTCGTGTCGCTCGTCGTGGAGGACGACGGCCGCGGATACGAGCCGGCGTCAGTCGACCCGAGCCATCTGGGGCTCAGGTCGATGAAGGAGCGTGCTCAGGAGGCGAAGGCCCAGCTGTTCATCTGCACCGCGCCGGACGAGGGTACGATCGTCAGACTGACGTGGCGGCAGCCCGTTGCCGGCGATTGAGACTGCAAGAGGCCTCGGTGACAGGCTGCTACCAAGTTGCTGAATCTGCAGGAAACGGCGGGTCCACGCAGGCCTTGGAGGCCTTGGCGTGGCGCGTCACGTCGGTGAGCGCCTCGGCGCATTGACGCTCACGCCGCCTTCTTCTTCTCCTCGTAGGGGTAGAACATGCTCCGCTCTCCGTGCTCCCACTTCTGGCGCAGCCCGTCGGCCAGCAGGTCCCAGTCCGGCCTGACCTTCCGCTCGATGGCGCGCAGCTCCCGCCAGGTGTCCTCCGGCGAGGGACGGCCCCAGTAGAAGTAGCCGTTGTAGACGGAGGCGATCACGAGGCCGGGCTCGAGGAAGAGCGAGTGGGGGATGATCGGCTCGTGCTCGGGGTCGGTGTACTCGGTGAGCTCGAGGTCGCGCTGGATCGTCTTGCGGGCGTCCGAGAGGAACGTCCAGTGGGCGCCGAGCGCCTCGCGCCACTCCATCAGCCGCATCACGGGGTCGGTGGACGAGATGGTCACGACGCTGGTGTAGCCCACCTGGAACTCCGGTTCCATGCGCACCATCCAGCGCGCCTGCCGGTTCTCTTTGGGGCAGTAGCTGCCCCGGGCGAGGACGAGGAACATCGGGTCCTTGCCCTGGAGTTCCGAGAGCTTACGCCGCTTGCCCCCGGTGTCCGGGAGCTCGTAGTCGGGGAACCGGGATCCGGGTCGCAGGTCGGCCGGCATGGTCGCCTCCTTGTCGGGGTCAGGAGAGGTCGTCGTCTGGGATGGCCAGGTCGCGCAGCCACTTGGGGGTGGGCCGCGGCTGTGGGGTGGGCGGGAGATCTGGAGGGTCCTCGGCTCTGGTCGGCCAGGGCGCTGGGTCGACGCGGGCCTGCCGGGTCACGACGGCCGCCTCGGTGACGGTGAACACCGTGAGGTCCTGGCAGATCGCCGCCGGCCCCTTCCACGTGGCCCTGAGGTCCTGCCAGACAGGCGACACAGTCGAATCGTTGACGTAGAGGTGGTACAGCGCGGCCAGCCGCGGCCGGGCGCGCACGAAGACCCGGCCGGCCGCGGCCGGCAGGCTGTGGGGGCCGTGGGCGAAGCGCTCCGCGGCCTCCCGCGTCATCCCCTGCACGTCGACCAGGGTCTGCACCGGCAGCGTGGCCTCGTGGAGGAACAGGTCGCAGTTCTGCCCGACCCGGGCCGCCACGAGGGAGGGCTTCCCGTCTCCGGAGAAGACCACCGACCGGCCGTGCCAGTCGACCCGGTAGCCGACGGCGCCGCCGATCATGTGGATGGCGGGGAAGGCGGTCACGGTGAGGCCGTCCTCCCGCAGGACCTCGTGCGTGGCCCGGTAGTCGAACTCGTGCACCGAGAAGCGCGCGCCCGAGGTCTGCAGGCGGCCGCGCTTGGAGGCCGTCTCCCACGCCGTGGCCTGCTCCAGCCCCTCGATGAACGCCGCCGTGCCGAGCCTGGGCTCGTCGGCATCTGGGCCCCAGACCTCGAGCGGCCCGGCGCGCTCGCTCATCACCTCGTCGCGGAGCATCGCGAGGTCGCCTGTGTGGTCGACGTGGAGGTGGGTCAGGAAGACGCGCCCGGCTCCGGCCTGCGGCAGGCAGAGCGCGTTGAAGTTGGCGACGGTGCCCGTCCCCAGGTCGACGAAGAGGAAGGAGTCGGCGGGTGGTCCGAGTTCGACGAGGAACCCGGTGCTGGCCTGGGCCGGGCGGGGGAACGGGTTCCCGCTGCCCAGCACGACGACCCGGAGCTCTCCCTCCGCCAGCGGCTCCGTCCCGGGGACGTAGACGGCGCTCAGGGCCCGGTCGAGTTCGCCTACCACGGGGGTGGTCGTCAGGGGGAGGTTTCCGCCGGACGAGACCGGCCGTGGGAGCTGGGATGTGGCGGACCCCGGGTCCGCGCGGCGCTTCTGGTCAAGGGGGTCGTCGGCCATGTCTGTTGCGTTCCCCGGTCGGTGCCGCTCAACCTCGCGGGCGTCGCACCCCGGTCGTCCTGCCCTCGTCCTTCCTGTACTCACTCTGCTCAGGCACGGGGTTCCTCCTCCTCGTTCGCGGTCCCTCGCCTCCGGAGGGTGACGGCGACGAGGCCGGGAAGGGACGCTCGCGGGGCACACCCTCTCCATGGGCGCAACGACCGACGGACGACCGCTCACCCTCCACCTGGTGCGCCATGGAGAGACGGAGGCGGCCAGAGATCACCGCTTCTGCGGGAGCATGGACTGTGAGCTGAGCGAGCTCGGGCGGCGGCAGGTCGAACTGGTCGTCGCACGCTGCCGGCAGCTCCCCGGCTGGTCGGCGGTCTATAGCAGCCCCTTGCGCCGCTGTCTCCGGCTGGCGGAGGCGGTCGGTGAGGCCGTCGGCGCGCCGGTGACGGTCGCGGACGGCCTGCGCGAGATCGACCACGGCTCCTGGGACGGGAGGTACGAGGCGGACGTGGCGCGGGAGGAGCCAGGGGCCTACCGCGCCTACCAGACGCACCCCGCCGCGGCGGGGGCTCCCGGCGGGGAGAACGGCTACCAGGTGGCGGCGAGGGCGCTGCCCGTGGTGCTGCGCATCCAGGAGGAGCACGCCGGCGGGCGCGTCCTGGTCGTCTCGCACAAGGCCACGCTGCGCATCATCGTCTGCGCCCTGCTCGGCATCGACCTCGACGGGTACCGCGACCGTCTCTCCCTGCCGGTCGCCTCGCTCACCACCATCGAGCTCAAGGAGACGGGGTCGCTGCTGGTCT
>CAVXRL010000006.1:0-273616 GCA_963764225.1 uncultured Actinomycetes bacterium | reverse complement strand
GGGCATCATCTCGACCCAGCTGATCGACCGGCAATTCATGTCCAGCACGCGACCATCACTCCCACTCGACGACAGCGATGACGTGAAGGTCGTCCTTGGGATGCGGTCATCCTGAAGGGAGCAGCTGTGCCAATGAACAAGGGCGTCCTGAGGATCGACGCCGCAGCCGAGACGCAGCGCATCGTGGGTGGATGAAGGAGAACGTGCGCGGCTTCCACCGGACCGGCGCCGTCCTCGGCATCAGCGGCGGCATCGATTCTTCCGTATGCCTCGCATTGAGCGTCAAGGCCTTCGGCGCCGAGCGCGCGGTCGCGCTGCTGCTGCCCGACAAGGACTCGGACCCCGCCTCGGAGGACCTGGCCCGAGGCCTCGCCGCCCACTACGGCGTCACTCCCATCCTGGAGAGCGTGACGCCGGCCCTGAACGGTTTCGGCTGCTACGCCCGCCGCGACGAAGCCATCGCCCGGGTGTTTCCCGAGTACGCCCCAGAGGCCGGCTACAAGGCAAAGATCGTCCTCCCCGGCGGCCTGCTCGACGGCGGGACGCTGAACGTGTTCTCCCTGACGATCGTCACGCCGGACGGCGAGGAAAAGAGCGCCCGCCTGGCGCCGAGGGACTTCGCCCAGATCGTGGCGGCGTCCAACTTCAAGCAGCGCAGCCGGACGAACATGCTCTACTACCACGCGGAGCTCAACAACTACGCCGTCGTCGGGACCCCCAACAAGAACGAGCGCGACCAGGGGTTCTTCGTCAAGTACGGCGATGGGGGGTACGACCTCGCGCCCATCGCGCACCTCTACAAGACGCAGGTCTATCAGCTGGCCGCCTACCTGGACGTCCCCGCGGCGATCCAGACCCGCACCCCCACCACGGACACCTACAGCGCCCCGTCCACCCAGGAGGAGTTCTTCTTCCGCCTCCCTTACGAGACCATGGACCTGCTTTGGTACGCGCAGGAGAACCAGGTCCCGGTGGAAGAGGCCGCGCTTGCGCTGGACATGTCCCCCGACCAGGTGCGCAACGCCTTCGCAGACTTCTCGCGCAAGAGCAGGACCACGCACTACCTCCGTGCCGCTCCCTTGGACATGGCCGGTCTCGGGGCTCCGGTCCGTGAGGGGGACTGACCACATGGACGACCTCACACCGGTCCATTCGCTGCTCGAGCACAGCGCCGATCGGCGCCCCGAAGCCGCCGCGCTGGAGCACGGCGACGTGGTCCTGCACCTACGGCGAGCTGGAGGAGGGGGCCAACCGGCGGCGCGCGCTCTGCGCGACCTCGGCGTCGCGCGCGGCGACCGCGTGGGCCTGCTCGCCGACAACGGCCGCGCCTACGTGGAGGGGTTCTTCGGCATCCTCAAGGCCGGCGGCTGCTGCGTGGCGCTGAACGGCGCCAACAAGGCGCGCACGCAGCGCCGCCTTGCTGGCCGACAGCGGCGCCGTGGCCTGGTGACCACGGTCGCACGCGTGGCGCGCGATCTGCCGGAGATCGTGCGGGCGCGCCCGACCTGCGCTTCGTCATCATCGACCGCGCCGAACCCGGCCTGGCAACTGCCCGCGCGGTTCAGGTCCTGACGGCCGAGGACGTCGCGCGGCCAGCCCGGATCGCGTGTCCGAGCGACGTCGGGCTCGACGACCTCTGCGCCATCCTCTACACCAGCGGCTCCACCGGCCTGCCCCGGGGCGCCACGCTGCGCCACCGGCAACCTCGCCGCCAACACGCAGCAGATCCTCGCCTATCTGGAGCTGACGGCGGACGACAGCGTGCTCAGCGTGCTGCCGTTCCACTACAGCTTCGGGAACTCCCTCCTGCTCACGCACTTCGCCGTGGGCGGCGGCGTGGTCGTCGACAACCGCTTCGCGTTTCCCGTCGACGGTCGTCGAGACGCTTGAGCGGTCGCGCGTCTACCGGGTTCTCGGGCGTGCCGTCCAACTACGCCATCCTGGCGGCCAAGACAGACTTCCTGCGCGCGGCTGGCCGGACCTCCGGCTACCTCGACCCAGGCCGGCGGCGCGATGACGCCGGCGCTGACGCGGCGCCTGCTCGACGAGCTGCCGCCTCACGTCCGGCTGTTCGTGATGTACGGGCAGACCGAGGCCTCGGCGCGGCTGAGCTACGTGCCGCCGGACCGCCTGCGCGAGAAGCTCGGCAGCATCGGCATCGCCATCCCCGGCGTAACGCTGACCATCCGGGGCGAGGACGGCCGCGAATGCGCGCCGGGCGAGGTGGGCGAGCTGGTCGCCGCCGGCGAGAACCTCATGCAGGGCTACTGGAACGACCCCGCGGAGACCGCCCTCGTGCTCAAGGAGGACGGCCTGCACACCGGCGACCTCGGGCGCAAAGACGACGACGGCTTCATCTTCCTCGTCGACCGCATCAAGAACATGATCAAGGTCGGCGCCAACCGCGTCAGCCCGCGGGAGATCGAGGACGTGATCGCCGAGGTGGCCGGCGTCGCCGAGGTCTGCGTCGCCGGCGTGCCCGACGAGCTGCTCGGCGAGGCGGTGGAGGCCTTCGTGGTCGTCGCGCCGGGCGCCGACGTCTCGGCGGCAGCGCATCCTCGCCCACTGCCGCGACGACCTCGCGCTCTACAAGGTCCCGCGTGGCGTGCACTTCAGGGACGCACTTCCGAAAGGGCGCCGCGGGCAAGGTCCTGCGCAGCGAGCTCTGTCTCACCCTCAAACCCGCGGCTGATACGACCGGCGAAAGGAGCGGAACGCCTTGAACCCGGTCGTCGCGAGCGCCTCGGCGTGTCCATCGACAGACTCCTGGAACTCTGGGGCTGATCTCGGGTGGCGAACTATCGGCCCTGACGTCCATGGACGACGGCCGATGGTTCATCGACCGTGACGACCTCGACGCAGTAGCGAGGAAAGCACGGAGCAAGGCGGCGGTCCCGATGGAAGGGGCAGGCACGCCGGCCTCCTGCAGCTCCTTTGGCGTTGCCTGGACGCCACATTCAGGGCCTGCGGGATCGCATGGCCAAATCGGCTGACGGCCCGAGGGGAACTGGCACTCCGACCTCGCTTCGACCGATGTCGATACGGGAACTGCGAAGCGGAGGAGGTTCTCTGCTGATCAACAGCCTCCCCCATTTTGCGTTCCTACGGCTTTGTCGGCATCCGCCTCGGCAGCTTGTTGGTCGGGTGCGCACCGCCGTTCCCAGAGGTCCAATACCCCGCAGCTGTGGAGGGAACGTGCACACCCCTGTGGCTGATGTATCCGGTGATGGTGGACCCGCTGAAGTCGTTGTATCGGTTGGTGAGCGACCACGCTGTCGGACTGCCGCTCTCACCTGTGTACCCGGCAGCATCCAGGCAGACCCTGGCGTCTCCGGTGTTGAAGTGGCAGTTCACCCAGCGCGAGTAGCTCATCCCGTCGCAGCCGAAGATGTTTGAGTACACATTGGGAGAGCTCGATTGATGCAAGTGCGCCGAGTCGGAGTAGACACGGACGTTCTTGAAGTACAGGTGGCTGGGGGAACTCACGTTGTTGACGTTGAAGGCCGAGCCACTCCCTGTCCAGATTTCCGAGTTGCGGGTCACGATGTGGTGACTGCCCGCGAACTCGAGACAGGCTCCCCAAGCACGAGTGGGATCGGCACCGTAGCCTTTGAAGCGGCAACCGTCGACGATAGAGTACAGGGGGTTGCGGCCACCCGACCACGAGATGCACTGGCTACCCGCCGGCTCGAAAACTGAGTCAAGCACGGCGAAGTTGTAGGGCCGGTTGGCGCGCTCGTCGTTCGACCACACCTCGATGCTGAAGCGGGAGAACTCCTCGAAGGTGCAGTTCTCGAAGGTGATGTCGTGGACGCCGTAGATCGACTTCACGCCATTGACTCCTCCCCACCCTGAGCCTCCGCTCCCCGCCCCTTGGTTTCTCTTGAATTTGCAGTTGCGGAAGGTGAGGTTGTAGTTCTTCGCTGCCCGTCCCAGCGTGAGGACGCCCGCCTGATCGCCAAGGATATTGGGGTTGGTCGCCTCGAAGGTGCAGTTCTCGAACAAGACGTTGCGGCTGTAGCCCGAGAGATCGGAGTCTGCTCCGTTGTCGGCCCCCAGCATGTTGCCGTACTGGGACGCGGTGCGGAATGTCCGTCCCCGGACCACCCTTGCGGCATTGATGCTGAAACGAAAGGAGTTCGACGACCTGCCGCCGACCGTGACATACACCTTGTGCGTGCCGGGGGCCATGCTGGGTACCCGGACTGTGATCGAGCGACGACCCCAGGAGATCACTCTGGCCTTCTTCGCGCAGGGGGCCCAGCGCTTGTTGCCGGACGGGCTCGGCGTAGTGACCCTCCGCTCGCCGAAGGTGACGGTCGAGCGTCCCTGCCGCGCGCCGAAGTATCTTCCTCTGATGGTGAGCTTGGCGCCCACCCTCGTACTCTCGCGCGAGAGCGCGGTGACCTTTGCAGTCCGCGCTTCGCAGTCCTGGGCGAACGCGACTGCCATGAAGGCGGTTGTCAGGAGGCTGAGGGCCACGACGGCCAAGATCCTTCGTGTCATCCTCTAGTCCCTTCTCCCGGTGCCTCTGGTCTGCTTCAGGCCAACTAATGGATTCGTCGCAAGCGCTACGCGTCCTTGCGGACCCCGCGACGAGCCCCCTCCCCCGTTGTCAGAACGGTAGACGCGTGGGACGCTACAGTCGGGTTGCGAACTAGTCAAACCTTGGCGCCTGACTGGTCCCACGACCCGCGGTGTAGGAGTAGCCGAATGCCACGCTATCTCACGTGCGGCATCCCGAAGCCTCGCAGATAGTCCTTGCGCCGTCGTGAGCTTCGCTTCGCCGGGCTCGCATGGCAGCCCACACGAGCTTGCGCCAGGACGGACTCGTCGTCAGGCTGAACCCGATTGACCTCTGCGGCCTTTCCGCCGGCTATTTCAGGCCGTATGCGGCGGTGCGGAAGAAGTAGAGGAGCAGCGCAAGTTGCCCGATGAACCTGACGCCGTCCTGCGCCGCCAAATCAACGCCGATCCGCCTCAGCGCCAGCCAGACGATGAGCAGCCCGAATGCCGCCGCCAAGATCAGATACTCGGTGCGCAGCACAGTCCGCCAGGAGGCCACCGCCATGACGCAGAGCACCAGCGCGTAGAGCCCGAAGACCACCAGCTCGGACAAGCCCAGGTGGTCGTAAACCTCCACGCGCAGCTGGAACATGTCGTCGATGGCGAAGACGAGCGTCAGGGCTGCAGACGCGAGCAGGAAGGCGGGGAGACGAGCTGAGCCACCAAGGCGCTCTCCAGACCGCCGCTCCCACCAGACAGCAGGCGACGGTCGCCCCCCACACCAGCACGCCGATCTTGTAGAGCAGACCCGCCTGCCAGCGCAGCCCGGTGCCGCCGGCGGAATCCCGAGTGAGTGAGTTCAGGGGCATGTCGTTACGTGTCGCGACGAGCAGGATGACGCTGAAGACGATCAGCGCGAAGACAGCGACAACGAGGACCGCCGGCCACAGCGGCGGTCGGTCTGCGCGTTCAGTCTCGGTCAAGTCCGCCAGCGGCTCAGTACGCCCCGCGCTTGTTGAGCACCGCGGGCACGGTCTGCAGCAGCAGCTTGATGTCCCAGCTCAGGCTCCAGCCCGTGACGTACATGTAGTCGAGCTTCACCATCTCGTCGAACGGGATCTCCGAGCGGCCGAGCACCTGCCAGAGGCCGGTGATGCCGGGGGTGATGTCGAGGCGCTTCTGGGTCCAGCCGCGGCACTGCTTGGCCTCCTCGACCCACAGCGGGCGCGGCCCGACGAGGCTCATGTCGCCGATCATGACGTTGAGGATCTGCGGCAGCTCGTCGATGCTCCAGCGCCGCAGCGCGCCGCCGACGCGCGTGATGCGCGGGTCCTCCTTGAGCTTGAACATGGGGCCGTCGTAGTCGTTCTGCTCCTCGGCCAGCTCGAGGCGCTCGTCCTCGGCCCCCACGTGCATGCTGCGGAACTTGTAGATGCGGAACGTCTTGCCGCCGCGGCCCATGCGCTCCTGGCGGAAGAAGACCGGGCCGCGCGAGTCGAGCTTGATGACGAGCGCGACCAGGGCGATGACGGGCAGGGCGACGAGGCAGATCAGGCCGCCGACGATGAGGTCGAACACGCGCTTCACGCTCATGTTGAAGGCGCCGAGCTCGGCGTTGGCGACGTCGAGCAGCGGGATGCCCTCGATGTCGTCCACGAGCGCCCGGGAGCTCACGACCTCGAACAGGCGCGGGACGATGTTGACGCGCACGCCTGTGTCGGAGCAGGCGCGGACGACGCGCAGAAAGTCGTTGTGGCGGGCGCGCGAGAAGGCGACGATGACGCGGTCGATGTGGTCCTTCGCGACGATCCGGTCGAGATCCGCCAGGGATCCGAGGATCGGCAACGCCGGCCCTCGGTCGCCGTTCCGCCGCGGCTCGCCGTCGTCGAGAAAACCGACGAGGTCGATGCGGTACTCGCGGTGCCCGGCGATCTTGGCCGCCACGCTGTGGCCGACCTGGCCGGCCCCGATGATCAGCACCCGCTCGTGGAACGACGGCCGCGTCCAGATGGTCAGCCGCCCCACCCAGCGAGCGATCGGGATGGCCACGATGGCCACGAGCCAGTAGCCGATCAGGGGCGCCACGGGCGCCCGCTCACCGAGCGTGAGGACGAAGACGATCAGCATCAGCCAGCTTGCCGCCGTGAGTGCGGTCAGGCCCACCATGCCCTCGCCGAGGTTGAAGCCGCCCGACGCTGCGCGCCGGCTCCCGGTAGAGGCCGTACACCCAGAGCGCCGCCAGGTAGTACGGCGTCAGGAAGAGGAGCGTGATGAGGCCGATCCGGAAGTCCTCCTCGAAGGCGCCGTTGAGGCGGTGGAGCAAGGGGACCTCGTGGAAGCTCGACGCGATCCAGACCGCGAGCAGGGATGCGACCAGCAGCGCCGATGACGTCGGCCGAGACGGTCGCGATCACGCGGAGCTTCGACGCGGTGCCCGCGCGCGCGCCGGACCTTACGCCTCGCCAGGTAGCCGGACCGCGCGTCGATCCTCTCGTCGAATGCCCCGTCGCTCATGTCTCCTGCATCGGCAACACCTTGAGGAAACACGAGCGGAGTCCCTGCCCACCATGTATGGGGTCTCGTCAGCCCGCAGTGCCACTCAGCCCCCGCCCCTCTCTCCATGGCTCGTGAGAGCCGCTTCCCCGCCCCGGATCGCCCGACCCTCAGCGCGAGGAATCCCAGCATACAACCCGTTGGTGACACATCACCATGGTAGGAGGCGTTGTTGCCAGAACTGGATACGATTGTTTGTGCGCACGAATGGCGCACGGGCCCCGAAGGGGCTACAGGACGATGTCGATCGCCTCGATCGCGGCGGCCCGCCCGCCGTCGGCGGCGATGAGCACGGCGTCCAGGCGCACCGGCCCCTCGGCGACCTCGAACTGCTGCGGCAGCTCGGTGGTGAACCGGCGCAGGATCACGTCGGTGCGCACGCCGATGACGGAGTCACGCGGGCCGGTCATGCCGACGTCGGTGATGTAGGCGGTGCCGCCCGGGAGCACGCGCGCGTCGCTGGTCTGCACGTGCGTGTGCGTGCCGAGCACCGCCGTCACGCGCCCGTCCAGGTAGTGGCCCATGGCGACCTTCTCGCTGGTGGCCTCGGCGTGCAGGTCGACGACGATGGTCTCGGCCAGGGTCTGCGCCTCGTCCACCAGCCGGTCGACGACGCGGAACGGCGACATGCCGGAGTTGAGGAACAGCTCCCCGGCGAGGTTGAGGACGGCCACCTCGCCGCCGCCGTTGCGCGCCGGGCGCACCGTCAGGCCCCGGCCCGGCGAGCCCACCGGGTAGTTGGCCGGGCGCACGATGCGCTCGTCGGTGTTCAGGAAGCCGAAGACCTCCTTCTGCCGCCACACGTGGTTGCCGGTGGTGATGACGTCCACGCCGCCGGCCAGGAGGCGCTCGGCGATCTTGGAGGTGATGCCGGCGCCGTTGGCGGCGTTCTCGCCGTTGGCGATGACGAAGTCCACGTCGCGCTCGTCGACGAAGCCCGGGAGCCAGCGCAGCAGCGCATCCCGCCCGGGCCTGCCGAAGATGTCGCCGACGAAGAGGAGGTTCATGGGCCAGAGTCTACCCGATGGCGCCCGAGTGCCCGCCATCGCCTCAAGCGCCCCCGCGGAATGCCGAAACAGGAGGAGTGAAGGGGGTCTTCGAGAGACCCGCAACGCGATCAAGGGGCCGAGCGTGATCCTTCGACTCTGGTGCCGCCTCGTCGGTCACAAGTGGACGTTCATGCCGGGCGTCAGCCACGGTCATGACGCCCTGTTCGAGTGCGCGCGCTGCGGCAGCTACGACTGGCGTGACGAGACCTCACCCGGGTACGAGGTGGCGCGCCTCCCGTAGTCCCGGGCCGCGCGCCGAGCGGCGGGACGCCGCGCCGCGGCGCTCAGCCGCCGATGATGACCCGCACCGCTCCCTGCGCCGCGTCCAGCAGCGGCCCCGGGAACAGGCCCACGAGCGCCACGCCGAAGCCGGCGATGGCGACCGCGGCGATCACGCCGGCCTGCGTGCTGGCGGGCTCGTCCTCTTCCACGGCGCCTTCCACGGCCTCACGGAAGTAGAGGTACCAGACCACGCGCAGGTAGTAGAAGGCCGACACCGCGCTCATGACGACGGCGATGATGGCGAGCCACGTGAGGTCGGCCTGGATGACGGCCGTGAAGAGGTAGAACTTGCCCCAGAACCCCACGGTCGGCGGGATGCCGGTGAGCGAGACCATGAACAGCGCCAGGAGGATCGCCGGCC
The DNA here is from genome assembly GCA_963764225.1 of uncultured Actinomycetes bacterium. Lineage (GTDB taxonomy): Bacteria > Actinomycetota > Thermoleophilia > UBA2241 > UBA2241 > CAIXSE01. The sequence continues at coordinate 264,865 of CAVXRL010000006.1, read as the reverse complement.
ACGGCAGGGTGCGGCCCAGGCCGGCGAGGCCGTCGAGCGAGTAGTCGTACCTGCGCCGGGCGCGGATCCAGATGAGCACGCCGAAGGCGCCGAGGTTCATGAGCGCGTAGGCGACCAGGTAGAACAGCACGGCGCTGACGCCGAGGTTGTCGCCGCTCTTGCCGGCGGCGATGAGGCCCAGCGTGAGGTAGCCGGCGTGGGCGATGCTCGAGTAGGCGAGCATGCGCTTGAGGTTGCGCTGCGGCAGCGCGAGCACGTTCCCGACCACCATCGTGAGGACCGCGAGCACGATCATGACGTGGCCCCAGTCGGCCCAGTTGTCGCCGGCGGCCACGATGAAGAGCTTGGCGAAGCCGATGAACGCGGCCGCCTTGACGGCCGTGGCCATGAACGCGGTGACCGGGGTGGGGGCGCCCTCGTAGACGTCCGGCGCCCAGCTGTGGAACGGCACGGCCGAGACCTTGAAGCCGAAGCCGGTGACGACGAGCACGAAGGCGACCACGAGGAACCCGCCGGCGGCGACGCCGCTGCTCGAGAGGCCGTTGAGGCCGGCGGCGATGCCGGCGTAGCTGGTCGCGCCGGTGGCCGCGTAGAGCAGCGCGAGGCCGAAGGCGAGGATCGCCGACGAGAAGGCGCCGGTGACGAAGTACTTGAGCGACGCCTCGCTCGACTTCTCGTCGCGCCAGATGTAGCCGGCGAGCACGTACGTGGGCAGCGACATGAGCTCGAAGCTGACGAAGAAGGCGATGATGTCGGTGCTGATCGCCATGCCGATCATGCCGGTGACGATCAGGAGCAGCAGGCCGTAGAACTCTCCGCGCGCGGCCTGCCGCTTGGCCAGGTACGCGTCGCTGAGCATCACGGCCAGCACGCCGATGGCGCAGAACAGCACGACCGCGTAGATGGAGTAGTGGTCGTGCCCGATCATGCCGGCGAAGCCGATCGCGGCCTCGCGCCGGCCGAACGTGAGCCCGCCGGTGAACACGCGCCACACGGCGAACCGGGCCGTGTACTCGCCCCACTGGCCGATCGCCACGGCGGCGCCGCACAGCAGGCCGGCCACGGCGATCCAGGAGAGCGCGCCCTTGCGCTTGAGGAACAGGTCGGCGACGAAGACCACGATCGCGGCCACGGCGACGACGACCCCGGGCAGGATGATGGAGACGGTGTTGTTGACCGGCATCTAGAACAGCCCCCTGACGGTGTCGACGAGCTGCGCCAGACTGCCGATACCGGCGCTCGTGTCCTGCAGCGACGGTGTCACGCGGTCGAGGATGACCTGCACGGGCACGTGCAGGAACTCGAGGAAGGTCTGCGGGTACACGCCCAGCCAGACGACGAAGACCACGAGCGGCAGCAGCGAGACGATCTCGCGCGTGTTGAGGTCCTTGAGGTGGAAGGTGGGCTTGACCTCGTCGTCGCCGCGGTCGTTGAAGAACGTGCGCTGGTACATCCAGAGCAGGTAGGCGGCGGCGAGGATCACGCCGAGCGCCGCCACGGCCGCCAGCCAGCGCGAGTACTCGAACACGCCGAAGAGGCTGAGGAACTCGCCCACGAAGCCGCTCAGCCCGGGGAGCCCCAGCGAGCCGAACGCGAAGAAGAGCAGGAACCCGGCGGCGATCGGCAGCGGCTTGGCCAGCTGCGCCATGTCGGCGATCAGCCGCGTGTGCGTGCGCTCGTAGACGAACCCGACCATGAGGAACAGGGCGCCGGTGAGGAAGCCGTGGCTGAGCATGACCAGGATGGCGCCCTCCATGCCGGCGGCGTTGCCCACCAGCGCGATGCCGGCGAAGATGCCGGCGGTGACGAAGCCCATGTGGCTGACGCTCGAGTAGGCGACCAGCTTCTTGAGGTCCTTCTGCATGAGGGCCACGAGCGCGCCGTAGACGATGGCGACCACCGAGAGGCCCACGACCCACGGGATGAACGTCACCGCGGCGTCCGGGAAGAAGGGCAGGCAGAAGCGCAGCATGCCGTAGCCGCCCATCTTGAGCAGGACGCCGGCCAGGATCACCGAGCCGGCCGTGGGCGCCTCCACGTGCGCGTCCGGCAGCCAGGTGTGCACCGGGAACATCGGCACCTTGATGGCGAACGCCAGGAAGAAGGCGAGGAACGCCCAGAACTGCAGATTGTAGGTGTAGACCGCCTCGCTCAGCGCCTGGATGTCGAAGGAGACCGCGCCGGTCGCGTCGCGGAACGCGTAGACCACGACGATGATCGCCACCAGCATGAGCAGGCTGCCGATGAGCGTGAACAGGAAGAACTTGATGGCGGCGTAGATGCGCCGCGGCCCGCCCCAGATGCCGATGATGAAGTACATCGGGATGAGCATGGCCTCCCAGAACACGTAGAAGAGGAAGAGGTCGGTGGCGCAGAACACGCCGACCATGCCCACCTGGAGCAGGAGCAGCGAGATGAAGAAGCCGATCTCGCGGTCCTTGACGTAGTTCCAGCTGGCGAGGATGACGATCACGCCGAGCAGCGTGGTGAGAAACACCAGCAGCAGCGCGATGCCGTCCACGCCCATGCCGTACTTGATGTTGAGCGCCTTGATCCACGTGACGCTCTCGGCGAACTGCATGCCGGGCAGCTTGGGCTTGAACGCGAACAGCGTCCAGGCCGAGAGCACGAACGCGGCCAGCGTGGCGACCAGCGAGATGACCTTGTAGACCTGCGGCCTGCCGCGGCCGACGAGCAGGATGAGCAGCACCGCGGCGAGCGGCAGGAACGTGATGACGGAGAGCACGGGGAACCCGATCTGGTCGCTCCAGCTCAAGGTCAGCCTCCCCACACCCAGGCGAGGACGACGACGAGCACGACCATGCCGCCGAACACGTACATCGCGTAGTTCTGCACGCGGCCCGTCTGGATGGGCCGCAGGCCGTCGCCGATCCAGCCCCACACCTTGGCCACGCCGTTGACGGCGCCGTCGATGATCTTGGCGTCGAAGAACTGCCAGAGCCAGTCGGCGAAGCTCAGCGTGGCGCCGACGGGCACCACGGCGTAGATCTCGTCCAGGTAGACCTTGTTGAGGCTCGCCTTGTAGGCCCACGGCACGCGCTCGGCCAGGCGGCCGGGCGCGTCGGTCTGGCGCACGTAGAGCCACCAGGCGACGACGAGGCCGACGATCACGGTGAGCAGCGAGGCGAGCATGAGCAGGCCGCCCTCGCCGGCGAGCACGAACGCCTCGTGCTCGACGTCGAAGAACACCGGCTCGAGGAAGCTGTGGATCCAGCCGCCCTCCGGCGGTATGCCGACCACGAGCCCGAGGAAGGTCGCCGGGATGGCGAGGATGATGAGCGGCACGGTCATGATCGGCGGGCTCTCGTGGATGTGCGCCTGCACCTCGGCGTCGGCGCGCGTCTCGCCCCAGAAGGTCATGAAGATGAGCCGGCCCATGTAGATGGCGGTGAGCAGCACGGTGACCATGGCCACGCCCCACACCACGTACTCGCCCTTGACGAAGGTGGCGCCGACGATCTCGTCCTTGGCGAAGAACCCGGCGAACGGGATCATGCCGACCATGGAGAGGGCGCCGAGGAGCATCGTCCAGAAGGTGAGGGGGATCTTCTTGCGCAGCCCGCCCATCTTGCGCATGTCCTGCTCGCCGCCCATCGCGTGGATGACGGAGCCGGAGCAGAGGAACAGGAGGCCCTTGAAGAAGCCGTGCGCGAACAGGTAGAAGATGCCGGCCACCCACGCCCCCGCCCCCAGGGCCACGAACATGAAGCCCAGCGACGAGATGGTGGAGTACGCGATCACCTTCTTGATGTCGTTCTGGGTGATCGCGATGTAGGCGGCCAGGATGGCCGTGAAGATGCCGACGATCATGACCACGCTCATGGCCGTCTCGCTCTGGATGAACAGCGGGTACGAGCGCGCGACCATGTACACGCCCGCGTTGACCATGGTCGCGGCGTGGATGAGCGCGCTGACCGGCGTGGGGCCCTCCATGGCGTCCGGCAGCCACACGTGCAGCGGGAACTGCGCGCTCTTGCCGATGGCGCCGGTGAACAGCAGCAGGCAGATCCAGGTCATGGTGCCGGCGGCGATGTCGCCCTTCTCCGCCGCCTCGAACACGCCGGTGAACTGCAGCGTGCCGGTGGCGACGAAGATCGCGAACATCGCCAGCGTGAAGCCGAAGTCGCCCACGCGGTTGACGATGAAGGCCTTCTTGCCCGCCTGGCTGGCGCTCTTCTTGCGGAACCAGAAGGCGATGAGCAGGTACGAGCAGAGGCCGACGCCCTCCCAGCCGAGGAACAGCAGGAGGTAGTTGTCCGCGAGGATGAGCGTGAACATCGCGAACATGAAGAGGTTGAGGTAGGCGAAGAAGCGGTAGTAGCCCTCGTCGCCGTGCATGTAGCCGATGGAGTAGTAGTGCACGAGCATGCCGATGACGCCGACGACCAGCAGCATGACGCCGGTGAGCGAGTCGACCTGGAAGCCCCACGAGACGCTGAACTGGCCCGCGCTGAACCAGGTGAACGCGTTGTAGACGAAGGTCTCCTCCTGGTGGCGGAACGCCCAGTCGAAGCCGTAGATGGCGAGCACGGCGGAGATGGTGACCATGGCCACCGGGAAGATGTGCGCGTGCCGGCCCATGCGCTTGCCGAACAGCAGCGTGACGATGAACCCCACGAGCGGCAGCAGCGGGATGAGAACGACGGCCAGCTTCATGTACTGAGTCGCATCCAAGAGTGGTCCGTCATCCCTTCAGTTCGTCGTAGGCGTCGGTCTGCACCGTGCGGCGATTGCGGTAGTTGCTGATCACGATGGCCAGGCCGATGGTGACCTCGGCGGCGGCCAGCACGATGATGAAGAGGGCGAACAGGGTGCCGGCGCCGGTGGAGCCGCCGCGGAAGTTGGCGGTCGCGACCAGCGCGATGTTGACGGCGTTGAGCATGATCTCGAGGCTCATCACCACGAGGATCACGTTGCGGCGCGCGAGCACGCCGAACGCGCCGATGCAGAACAGCAGGAAGCTGAGCAGGAGCCACCAGTAGAGGGCGTTCATGAGCGCTCCCTCTCGCGCGTGGCGAGCACGATGGCGCCGATCATGGCCGCCACGAGCACCAGCGAGACGAGCTCGAACGGGAACACGTAGCGGTCGAAGATGAGCTTGGAGAGCTCGCGCAGGCCCGGCGCCTTGGACACGGCCGAGATGCGGCCGATGCTGCCCGAGAGCGAGACGGCGGCCAGCACGGCCGCCCCCACGAGCGCGGCGACCGCCGCCACGGCGGTCTGCCGGTTGAAGAACAGCTCGAGCGCGCCGCTCTGCACCTCGGTGAGCATGATCGCGAAGATCACCACGATGGAGATGGCGCCCACGTACACGAGGATCTGGATGATGGCCACGAGCGGTGAGTTGAGCAGCGCGTAGGCGAACGCCACCCCGAGAAAGCAGAACACCATGGCGATGGCGGAGTACATGATCCGCTTGAACAGCACCACGCCGAGGCCGCAGACCAGGATCCACACGGCCACCACGGCGAAGTACCAGGGGTGGAAGTCGCCGCCGGGCATCAGGCCTGCTCCTCCGGGTCGTCGAGCGGGATGGGGTCGTCCTTGATCGGCTCCCAGACCCAGCCCTGGCCGCGCTCGGCGTCGAGCACGTGCGGCACGAGGTCCTTGACCGTCTCGCGCAGCGTCGCGACCGGGCGGTTCTCGCGCACGTAGAGCGACTCGCCGGCCATCGCCGTGCGGCTGTAGCCGGCCAGCTCGAAGAAGTCGCTCTGCTCGAGGGCGTTGTAGGGGCAGACCTCCACGCACTCGCCGCAGAAGATGCAGCGGCTCTCGTCGAGGTCGTAGCTGCCGAGGACGCGCGGGTTGGTGACGATGGAGCCCGTGGGGCACGTCTCCGCGCACTTGCCGCAGCTCACGCAGCCGACCAGCTGCAGCGGCAGGTTGTCGGCGGTGCTGACGATGGTGTCGAAGCCGCGGCCCATGTTGTCGTAGCAGCTCGACCCCACCTCCATGCGGCAGACGCGCACGCAGCGGCCGCAATTGATGCAGCGGTTGGGCTCGCGCATGATGAAGTCGTGGCGGAAGTCGGCCGGGTAGTCGTGGGCGTCGCCGCCGTGGAACCGGTTCTTGAACACCTCGTACTCGATGCCGTTCTTCTGCAGGTCGCACTTGCCGTTGGCCGGGCAGTAGCACTGCAGGCAGAGCTCGGCGCCGCGGACGGCCTCGTCCTCGCTGAAGCCGAGCTCGATCTGCTTGAAGTTCGTCTTGCGCTCGTCCGGGCCGAGCTTGGGCATCTCGGCCGGCGGGCTCGGGTGCGAGACGTCGGTGGTCATGTCGATGAACACCGGCGGGATCTCGGCCATGCGCGCCACGCGCGGGTCGAGGTCGTCGCGCTCGTTGATCGCGTCGAAGAACGGCGTGGCCTTGAGCTCGCTCAGGGACGCCGCCACCTCGCTCATGTCCTCGCCGCGGAGGTAGGCGTCCATGCTCCAGGCGGCCTTCTTGCCCTGGGCGACCGCCTGGATCACGGTCTGCGCGCCGAGCACGACGTCGCCGCCGGCGAACACGCGCGGGTCGTCGGTCTGGAACGTCCAGTCGTGGGCCGCGATCGTGCGCCACTTCGTGCGCTTGACGCCCTGCTCCTCGCTGGTGCCGTCGAGCTTGGGGTACTGCCCGATGGCGGCGATGACCTGGTCGCACTCGATGATGAACTCGGAGCCCTCCACCGGCACCGGGCGGCGGCGGCCGGAGGCGTCGGGCTCGCCGAGCTGCATGCGCTGCATCTCGATGCCGGTGACCTTGTTGCCGGCGCCGGCGATGACGCGCACCGGCGCGCAGAGGAGCTCGAGCTTGACGCCCTCCTCCTCGGCCTCGTCGACCTCGGTGACGTGCGCCGGCATCTCCTTGCGCGAGCGGCGGTAGAGGCAGGTGACCTCGGCCGCGCCCTTGCGGATGCTGGTGCGGCAGGCGTCCATGGCGGTGAACCCGCCGCCGATGACGACGACCTTGTCGCCGACGTGCACCCGGCCGTTGAGCTCGAGCTCGCCGAGGAAGTCGACCGCGGTGACCACGCCGTCGGCGTCCTCGCCGGGGCAGCCCATGCCGTTGCTGTTGAAGGCGCCGAGGGCGAGGAACACGGTGTCGTACTCCTCGAGGAGCTCCTCGAGCTGGTAGTCGACGCCGAGGCGGCTGTTGACCTGGAGCTCGACGCCCATGCGCCAGAGGACGTTGATCTCCTTGTCCAGCAGGTCGCGCGGCAGGCGGTAGCTCGGGATGCCGTAGCGGAGCATGCCGCCGGGCTTGGGCAGCGCCTCGAAGATCTTGACCGCGTGCCCCTCGAGCCGGCTGTAGAAGGCGGCGGCGAGGCCGGCGGGCCCGCCGCCCACGACGGCGATCTTCTTGCCGGTGTCGGCCTTCGGCTCGACCGGCAGCAGCAGCTCGCCCGTCTGCTCCTCGTCGATCGTCTGGTCGGCCATGAAGCGGTGCAGCTGGCAGATGGTGATGGGGTGCTCGACGAGCTGGCGCCGGCAGGGGCCCTCGCACGGCCGCGGGCACACGCGCCCGAGGATGGCGGGGAACGGCAGGTCCTCGCGCAGCTTGCGCACGCCGTTCTTGTAGTCCTTGTGCGCGATGTAGTCGAGGAACTGCGGGATCTTGATGTGCGTGGGGCACGCGTCACGGCAGGGCGGCGTGCAGAAGCTGTTGTGGTCGCTCAGCAGCAGCTCGAGGTACAGGTGCCGCATGGCGCGGACCTTCTCGGTGCTGGTCTTGACGACCATGCCGTCCGAGACGGCGGCGGAGCAGCTCGGGACCATCTTGCGGGCGCCCTCGACCTCGACGATGCACATGCGGCAGGCCGCCGTGGCGGGCAGCCGCGGCTCGTAGCACAGCGTCGGGATGTGGATGCCCGCGCGCTGCGCAGCCTCGAGGATGGTCTCACCGCGGTCGCAGGCCACGTCCTGGCCGTCGATGGTGACCAGCACCTGGTCCGGACGCGGCTCGACCCTGGGTACGTTCTCGACCGTCGTCGCCATACTCAGGCCTCAGCTCCCGCGCTCGCGCCGGCCACGGCCTGCTCGATCCCCGAGTGCACCTTGACGGCGTTGAATTTGCACACCTGCCGGCAGGTGTCGCACTTGATGCACTGCGCCGCGTCGATCACGTGCAGCTGCTTGCGCTCGCCGGTGATGCAGTTGGTGGGGCACTTCTTGGCGCAGAGCATGCAGCCGGTGCACGCCTCGGCGTCGATGTAGTAGGTGATGAGCGACTTGCACTTGCCGGCCGGGCAGCGCTTCTCGCGGATGTGGGCCTCGTACTCGTCGCGGAAGTACTTGATGGTGGTGAGCACCGGGTTGGGCGCGGTGCCTCCGAGGGCGCAGAGCGTGCCGTCGATGATGTAGTGGCCCATCTCCTCGAGCAGCTCGATGTCGCCCTCGCGGCCCTCACCCTCGATGATGCGGTCGAGCGTCTCGAGCATGCGCTTGGTGCCCAGGCGGCACGGCACGCACTTGCCGCACGACTCCTTCTGCGTGAAGTCGAGGAAGAAGCGCGCGAGGTCGACCATGCAGGTCTCGTCGTCGACGACCACCATGCCGCCGGAGCCGACGATGGCGCCGGTCGCGGCCAGGCTCTCGTAGTCGACCGGCGTGTCGAGCAGGTGCGCCGGCACGCAGCCGCCGGAGGGGCCGCCGAGCTGCACGGCCTTGAACTTCTTGCCGTCCTTGATGCCGCCGCCGACCTCGAAGATGAGGTGGCGCAGGGTGGTGCCCATGGGCACCTCGGCGAGGCCGCCGTTGACCACCTTGCCGGCGAGGCTGAAGGCCTTGGTGCCGCGGCTGGTCTCGGCGCCGAGCGAGCTGTAGGCCTCGGCGCCGTTCTTCAGGATCCACGGGACGTTGGAGAACGTCTCGACGTTGTTGATGTTGGTCGGCTTGCCCCACAGGCCGCTCACGGCCGGGAACGGCGGGCGCGTGCGCGGCATGCCGCGCTTGCCCTCGATGGAGGCGATGAGCGCCGTCTCCTCGCCGCAGACGAAGGCGCCGGCGCCGAGCTTGAGGTGCAGGGTGAACTTCCAGCCGGTGCCGAACACGTCGTCGCCCAGGTAGCCGCGCTCCTCGGCCTCTTCGATCGCCTTGGTGAGGCGCTTGACGGCGACGGGGTACTCGGCGCGGACGTAGACGTAGCCCTCGTGCGCGCCGATGGCGTAGCTGCCGATGAGCATGCCCTCGATGACGGCGTGCGGGTCGCCCTCGAGGATCGAGCAGTCCATGAACGCGCCGGGGTCGCCCTCGTCGGCGTTGCAGATGAGGTACTTCTCGTCGCTCTTGGAGGCGTTGGCGAACTTCCACTTGACGCCGGTGGGGAACCCGGCGCCGCCGCGGCCGCGGATGCCCGAGTCGGTGACCTCTTCGATGATCTGCTCGGGCGTCTTCTCGGTGAGCGCCGCGCGCGCGGCCTCGTAGCCGCCGACGGCGATGTAGGCGTCGATGCTCTCCGGGTTGATGACGCCGACGTCGCGCAGGGCGATGCGCGTCTGCGCCTTGTAGAACCCGATGTCGTGCCAGTCGCGCACGCGCTCGCCGGTCTGGGCGTCCTTGTAGAGGAACTTCTCGACCGGCCGGCCGCCCTTGAGGTGCTCCTCGACGACCTTGGCCACGTCCCTGGGCTTGAGGTGGCCGTACAGCGTGTCGTCGCTCAGCACGACCACCGGGCTCATGGAGCACAGGCCGTGGCAGCCGATGATGCTCACCTCGACCTTGTCGCCGAGGCCGGAGGTCTGGACCTCCTGCACGAACGCGTCGTACACGGCCATGGAGCCGGCGAACAGGCACGCGGTGCCGGCGCAGACCTTGACGTTGTAGCCGCCGCCGGGACGCTCGCCCACGGTGACGTTGCGGCCCTCGTCGTCGGGGCGCGGAGTGGTGGTGATCTCGTCAGTCATGGTGCCTCTGCTCACCCCTTCTTACCGCCGACCTCTTCCATGAGGTCGCGGATGATCTTGCGTGTCGCGTCAGGGGTGAGGCCGCCGTAGGTCTGGTCGCCGATGCGCATGACGGGGGCCTGCGAGCAGGCGCCCATGCAGGCGACGGACGACAGGGTGAACTTCATGTCGCTGGTCGTCTTGCCGTCGGCGACCCCGAGCTCCTCCTCCAAGGCCTCGGTGATCTGGACCGCCCCCGCTACGTGGCAGGCGGTGCCGTGGCAGACGTCGATGATGTGCTCGCCGACCGGCGAGAGACGGAACTGGTTGTAGAAGCTGCTGACGCCGTAGATCTGGCTGAGCGAGACGCCGGTCTGGAGGCTGATCTCCTGGATCGCCGTCCGCGGCAGGTAGCCGTAGACCTCCTGCGCGTTCTGCAGCATGGCGATGAGGCCGGTGCCGTGCTCGTAGTAATCGTCCAGCACCGGCTGCAGCGCGCTCACGTCGACGCCCTGCTGGGCGGCGATGCGCGCCTCGCTGATCCGCGCCACGTTGGGCGCCGGCAGGCGGTACTTGCTGGTGTGGTTCACGCGGATGACCTGCACCGGGCAGTTGCTCTCGCACAGGGTGCAGGAGCGGCAGCGCGGGTCGCCGCTGGCGGGGTCGATGACCACGCGGAACAGGCCGCGGCTGCGCGCCGGCAGCACCTCGCGCTGCTCCGGGTACTGGACCGTGAGCTTCTTCTTCGGCAGGTGGCTCATCGTCTGCCGCATGGCCTTGAACATGCCGAGCATCAGGCGCTCACCACCGGCTGGCGCTCACGCTGTCTGCGGAGCCGCCACTTGAGGATCGGGTCGAACAGGCCCACGAAGGCGAAGAAGACGAGCCAGCTGAAGACCGCGAGGCCCCACTTCCAGCTCGGCACCCACAGGATGATGGCCGCGGTGGCCAGGATGTTGACCAGGCCGAGCGGGATGAGGATCTTCCAGGCGAACGCCATGAGCTGGTCGACCTGCAGGCGCGGGATGCTGAAGCGGATCCACACGAGCGCCGAGACCAGGATGTACGTCTTGACGAGGAACCAGAAGATGCCGATCCAGCCGACCCCGAGCCAGGTGAGCGCGTCCGACCAGGGGCCCATCCAGCCGCCGAAGAACAGCGTGACGATCACCATGGACATGATGGTGAGGCCGGCGTACTCGTTGAGGTAGAACATGCCGAAGCGCATGCCGGAGTACTCGGTGGCGTAGCCGGCGACCAGCTCCGACTCGCCCTCGGGCAGGTCGAACGGGCCGCGGTTCAGCTCGGCGATGGACGAGATGTAGAAGATGAGGAAGGTGAACGGCGCGTAGAAGCCGATCCACTCGTAGTGCGCCTGGAAGGCGACGATGGTGCTCACGCGCATGGACCCGACGATCATCGCCACGACGAGCAGCGAGAGCAGCATGGGGATCTCGTAGCTGATCATCTGGGCCGCCGAGCGGAGGCCGCCGACGAGCGAGTACTTGTTGCGCGACGCCCAGCCGCCCAGGAGGATCGAGAGCGTGGTGAAGCTGGTGATCGCCACCAGGAAGATCACGCCCACGTTGAGGTCGATGGCCTGCACGCCCTGGGTGTAGGGCAGCACCAGCTGGATGGAGACCGCGCCGATCATGACCATGAGCGGCGCGAGCGTGAACAGCACCGGGTCGGCCAGGGCCGGGCGGAAGTCCTCCTTGCCCATCATCTTGAACGCGTCGGCGATGCTCTGCAGCACGCCCTGCGGCCCCGTGCGGTTGGGGCCGAGACGGTCGCCGATGAAGGCCATGAAGCGGCGCTCGTAGAGGATGTTGACCAGCGCGGCGATGAAGACCACGCCGTAGGCGATGACCACGAAGAGGATCGCCCTGAGGATGCCGAGCAGGATGTCCATCAGCGGTCGATACCTCCAAGGACGAGGTCGATGCTGCCCGAGATGGCCACGGCGTCGGCGATCTTGTTGCCGCTGAGGATCTTCGGGAACAGCTGCAGGTTGCAGAAGCAGGGGTCGCGGTACTTGAGCCGGTACGGGTACCGCGACCCGTCGCTCTCGATGTAGGTGCCGTACTCGCCGCGCGGGTTCTCCTGGCCGACGTAGGCGGAGCCCGGCGGCGGGGTGATGACGTAGGGGGCGCGCAGGGAGCCCAGCTGGACGGGGCCCCTGGGCAGCATGTCGAGGCACTGCTCGATGATCTTGAGGCTCTCGCGCATCTCGTCCATGCGCACGCGGTAGCGGTCGAAGATGTCGCCGTGGTGCTCGACGACCACGTTGAAGTCGAGCTCCGGGTACACGGAGTACGGCCGCTGCCGCCGCAGGTCGAGGTCGATGCCGGAGGCGCGCGCGTTGGGGCCGGTGATGCCGTAGTCCACCACGTCCTGCTGGGTGATGACGCCCTTGCCCTGGGTGCGCTGCAGGAAGACCGCGTTGCGGTCGACCAGCGCCTCGTACTCCTTGATCTTGGCCGGGAACATCTTGAGGAAGTCGCGGCACTTCTCGACCCAGCCGTCGGGCAGGTCGTAGCGCACGCCGCCGAAGCGGTAGTAGTTGAACATCATGCGCGCGCCGGTGAGCTCCTCCATGAGGTCGAGGATGACCTCGCGGTCGCGGAACATGTAGAAGACCATGGCGGTGCCCAGCGGCGAGAGGTCGGCGGTGAACGTGCCGACCGCGACCAGGTGGCTGGCGATGCGCATGAGCTCGCCGGTGATGACGCGGATGAACTCCGCCCGCCGCGTGACCTGGATGCCGGCGAGCTTCTCGACCGTCATGACGTAGGCCCACTCGCAGTTGATGCTGGCGAGGTACTCGGTGCGGTCGACGATCGGGATGTACTGGAAGTACGTGCGCTTCTCGGCCAGCTTCTCCTTGCAGCGGTGCAGGTAGCCGATGACGGGGATGACGTCCTTGACGAGCTCGCCGTCGAGGGTGACGACGAGGCGCAGCACGCCGTGCGTGCTCGGGTGCTGCGGCCCCATGTTGACGACGACCTCGTTGAACCGGAGGCCGTCGAGGTCGGAGCCCTCGCCGCGCGCCGTCGCCTCGTCGATGCGGCGCAGCGCGAGCTTCACGGCCTGGTCGGGCTCGGGAGTCTCGAACTGGTCATACATGCGGGTGGTTCTCCGCGAGGTCGACGTAGTCTTTGCGCAGCGGGTGGCCGACGAAGTCGTCCTTGAGCAGGATGCGGCGCAGGTCGGGGTGGCCGACGTAGCGGATGCCGACCATGTCCCAGGCCTCGCGCTCGTGCCAGTCCGCGGCCGGCCAGACGTCGGTCACCGTGGCGACCTCGGGGTCGTCCTTGGGCACCGCCACGTGCAGCTCGATCCACGTGTTGGTCTTCCACGAGTACACGTGGTAGACGGACTCGAACCCGGTGCGGCGGTCGACGCCGGCGATCCAGTTGAGCGTCTCGTACCCCACCTCGGGGTCGGCCTTGAGGCGCGCGGCGACGTCCTTGAGCTTCTCGCGCGCGACCTTGGCCACCACGGTGTCGGGCTCCTGGATGCGGACCTCCTCGAGGTCGGCGCCGAGGCGCTCGACGAGCAGCGCCGCGATGGCGTCCATGCTCATGGGGTTGCTGCCGACGACCAGGGCCACGCGCTCAGGCCTCGTCCGGGGCGGCGGCGGTGCTGGTGGAGGTGGTGTCGTCGGCGGTGGTAGCGGCGGCGGTGTCGTCGGCGACGAACAACTCGTAGCCCGCCGGCTTCTCGGGCACGAACTTGAACTGCTGGATCTTGCCCTGCAGCTCGAGCAGGCCCTGGAAGAGAGCCTCGGGACGTGGCGGGCAGCCGGGGATGTACACGTCGACCGGCACGACCTTGTCGACGCCGTTGACGACGTTGTAGCCGTCGTAGAACGGCCCGCCGCTGGTGGCGCAGGCGCCCATGCTGACGACCCACTTGGGCTCGCTCATCTGGTCGTACAGGCGCTTGAGCACCGGGGCCATCTTCTCGTTCACGGTGCCGGCCACGATCATGAGGTCGCACTGGCGCGGCGTCGGGCGGAACACTTCCATGCCGTACCGCGCGATGTCGTAGCGCGCGAAGCCCGACGTGAGCATCTCGATGGCGCAGCAGGCGAGGCCGTAGGTGAACGGGAACACGGAGTGCGAGCGCGCCCAGCTGAAGATGAAATCGGCGGTGGTGGTGATGATGTTGGGTTCGCTGAACTGCTCGAGCTTGGGGTACTTGACCTTCTGGATCCGCTCACTCATGCCCACTCGAGGGCCCCCTTGCGCCAGGCGTACACCAGACCGAAGGCCAGCACGGCGATGAACAGCAGCATCTCGATGAACCCGGCCGTACCCAGCGAGCGGAACACGATCGCCCACGGGAACAGGAAGGCCGACTCCACGTCGAAGACCAGGAAGAGGAGACCGAAGACGAAGTAGCGCACCGCGAACGGCTGCCACGGGTTGCCCACCGGCGGGATGCCGCACTCATAGGGCTGCAGCTTCTCCGGGGTGAGGTGGCTCGGGTTGATGAGCTTGGAGAACAGCAGGATGACGGCGACCAGCGCCGCTCCGGCGACGATGAACAGCCAGACGTAGATCCAGGAAGTGAGATATGCGTTCGTCATCAGATAAAGACGCCGGAGGCTGCCCCTCAGCAGCCTGCCCGACGTTGGCGTACTCTACCAAAGCGTGTTCCGGCGATGCAAACCCGAAATGAACCCGGTGGGGGTATCGGAGGACGTGAGCGATTTGCAGGCAAATCGCCGGAATGACCGCGGCCGCCCGCGCGCGCGGGCCGGGTCCCGCCCCCGTCGGAGGGGGCCGCGTTGATTTCGAAGCTCCCTGCCCGTACCATCGAACGGCACGGATACCCCCGAACGGAGTGACCCCCCCATGAGCATCGGCCCCGCCGAGATCGTCATCGTCCTCGTCATCGCCCTGCTCGTCTTCGGGCCCAAGCGGCTGCCGCAGATGGGCAAATCGCTCGGCCGCGGCGTGCGCGAGTTCCGCAAAGCCGCCGACACCGCCAAGTCCGAGCTGGGCCTGGGCGAGGTCACGGACGGCATCAACGAGATCAAGGCCACCTTCACCGAGCCCTTGAAGGAGGTCACGGGCACGTTCAGCGACCTCAAGCAGAGCGTGGACGTCAAGTCCGCCATCGAGGCGCCCGTCGCGGGCGCCGCGGTCGCCGGCGCCGCCGCTCCGGAGGCGAGCGAGACCGCCGCGGCGCAGCCGGCCGGCGACCTCCCCGTCGAGCCCGTCGTCACCGGCCCGGTCACGCCGCTCGGCGTGGTGGAGCCGGGGCCCGAGACGCCGGACGTCACCCCGGCCACGGTGTTCGCCGACGTCGCGCCGCCGCCGGAGCCTGCGGCGCCCGTCGAGGCCGCCGCGCCCGAGACGCCCGTGGCCCCGCCCGAGGAGATCATCACCCCGCTCGAGGCGCCCGCGGCCCCGCCGGAGGCCGCCACGGCCCCGCCGGAGTCGCCCGAGGCGCCCGAGGAGACGACCACGCGGTCCTCCCCGGCAGCGGCGGAGTCCTGAGCGCCATGGCGCTGTCCGCCGAAGACCGCCTGACGCTGCTCGAACACCTCGACGAGCTGCGCAAGCGGCTGTTCGTGTGCCTCATCGCCGCGACGGTCGGCGTGCTCGTCGCGGCGCTCTTGAACAGCTTCATGTTCGAGATCCTGCTGCACCCGCTGCGCGCGGTGCCCAACCTGCCGGAATCGGCCACGAACATCACCACGTTCAGCCCGGCCGAACCGTTCATGGTCAGCCTCAAGGTGTGGGTGGTCGGCGGCCTCATCCTCGCGGCGCCGGTCATCATCTACGAGCTCTGGGCGTTCCTGGCGCCGGCGTTCTCGTCCGGCGAGAAGAAGTACTTCTACCCCATCGTGTTCGCCACCACGCTCCTCTTCTTCGTCGGCTGCGCGCTCGCGTACTTCCTCGTGCTGCCCAAGGGCCTCGGGTTCCTGCTCACCTTCAGCTCCGGGTTCTTCAACGTGCAGCTGCGGGCCCAGGAGTACTTCACGTTCATGGCGCTCTTCATCCTCGCCTTCGGCGTGGTCTTCGAGCTGCCGGTGGTGCTGGTGCTGCTCGCCAAGGTGGGCGTGATCGACGACAAGTGGCTGCGCAGGAACCGCCGCTGGGCCATCCTCGCCCTCGCGTTCGCCGCCGCCTTCATCACCCCGAGCCAGGACGCGTTCAGCATGCTGGCCATGTTCCTCCCGCTCTACATCCTCTACGAGATCTCCGTCGTGATCGCGCGCTTCGTGCAGCCGAAGAGGGTGGGCGACTCCGCCGTTGAAGACTCCGGGGGCGACGACTCCACCTCACGCGCCACCGCGTGAGCGCAGGGGCCGGCGGCGGCTTCTCAGTGAGATAGGGCCCGCCCGGCGAGCGGCGGCGTGAACGCGCGGGGGGCGCGGCGCGTCCCCCGTCCCGGTACAATGGGGAGCTATGGCTGAGTACACGAGATACAGCGTCGAGCCCGAGGACATCCCGCGGCGCCGGCGCGAGCGCAAGAAGAAGGCCACCAGGTCGCGCAGCCGCGCCTGGCTCATCGTCAAGCTCTTCGTCGTCGCGCTGCTGCTCAGCCTCATCGCCGGCCTGGCGGTGGCCGCCGGCGCCATCTACGCGCTCTCTCGCGACCTCCCGTCGCTCGACAACCTGCAGCGCAACCCGCTGGCCGTCAACACCACCATCTACGACCGCACCGGCAAGGTGCTCATCGCCGAACTGCACGGCAGCCAGAACCGCGTCCTCGTCCCGAGCGACAAGATCCCGGACGTGATGAAGGAGGCCACCGTGGCCGTGGAGGACGAGCGCTTCTACGAGCACCACGGCATCGACTACCAGGGCGTGGCGCGCGCCATGATCCTCAACCTGCGCGCCGGCGGCGTGGTGCAGGGCGGCTCCACCATCACCGAGCAGTACGTGAAGAACGCGTACGTCGGTGACGAGCGCACCTACACGCGCAAGCTCCGCGAGGCCGTCCTCGCCTGGCAGCTCGAGGACCGCTGGAGCAAGGACCGCATCCTCAGCGCCTACCTCAACACGGTGTACTACGGCGCCGGCGCCTACGGCGTCGAGGCGGCGGCGCTCACCTACTTCCACAAGCACATCTGGGACATCAGCCTCAAGGAGGCGGCGCTGCTCGCCGCCCTCCCCAAGTTCCCGTCCGCCTACTCGCCCACCACCGACCCGAAGATGGCCAAGCAGCAGCGCGACAAGGTGCTGCAGCTCATGGCCAACCAGGGCTACGTCACGCAGCAGCGCGCCGACAAGCTGATGGCGAGCAAGCTGCGCGTCTACGAGCGCCCCCCGAGCACCGGCAAGAGCTCGGCCGACTACTTCGTCGACTACGTCACCCGCCAGCTCACCAAGCGGTACGGCTCGGCCATGGTGTTCGACGGCGGTCTCAAGGTCATCACCAGCATCGACGTCGAGTGGCAGAAGAAGGCAGTCGACATCCTGCGGAGCACCACGGCGCCGCTGGACTTCGGCTTCAAGCCTTCAGCGGCGATGGTCGCCATCGACCCCGCCAACGGCTACATCCGCACGATGGTCGGCGGACTCGACTACGAGAAGCAGAAGTACAACCTCGCCTTCCAGGCCAAGCGGCAGGCGGGCTCGTCGATGAAGCCCTTCGTGCTCGCGGAGGCGGTGCGGCAGGGCATGAACCCCGACTCCACCTTCTACAACTCCAAGAGCCCGATCATCATCCCCATGGGGGCCTACGCGGAGCCGTGGGTCGTCAACGGCGACGGCCCCGGCGGCCTCGAGAGCGTCTCCGCCGCGACGACGATCTCCGACAACGTGGTGTTCGCGCAGCTCAGCGTGGACGTCGGCCCCGCACAACACCGTCCAGATGGCGCACAAGCTGGGCATCACGAGCCCGCTCGAGGCCGTGCCGTCGATCACGCTCGGCACCTCCAACGTCAGCCCGCTGGAGATGGCGGACGCCTACGCCACCTTCGCCTCCTACGGCATCCGCCACAGGCCGCAGGCCATCGTCAAGGTCGAGCGCCGCGGCGAGACCATCTGGAAGCCGACCACCAAGGGTAAGAGGGTCATCCCGGCCGGCGTGGCCAGCGTCGTCACCCAGTGCCTGGAGCGCGTGGCGACCGCCGGCACCGGCGCGCCGACCGGCGCGTACTTCCCCTATCCGCGCGCCGGCAAGACCGGCACCACGGAGAAGGGCTGGGACGTCTGGTACTCCGGCTACACCCCGCAACTCGCTGCCGCCGTGTGGATGGGCGACGCCGAAGGGGAACACGCCCATGGACGGCGCCTACGGCGGCACCTACTGCGCGCCGATGTGGGCCAAGTTCTTCGCCGCCGCGCTCAAGGACCAGAGCCACCCGAGCTTCAAGCGGTTCCCCTGGACGTTCGGCAACTGGGACAAGCAGTACGCCTCCTCCGCTTCGCCGTCGGCCTCGGCCTCCGGCTCGGCCAGCCCGAGCGCGAAGCCGAGCCCGGGCGCGACCAAGACGATCACGCCCGGCGCCGCAGCCGACGACGCCCACTCCGGCGCCGACCACGCCCAAGCCGACGCCGACCAAGACCAAGACGCCGACCCCCAAGCCGCCGCCGACGACGCCCCCCGGCACGCCCACCGCCGCGCCGAAACAGGTCGTCCGCGCGCTCACCACGCCGTTCGACGCGTCGCTGCAGATGGTGGCCGCCGGCGCTCAGACGGACGCCGGCGGCAAGACGGGCGCCGGCGACACGGGTCTGGCCGGCGCCGCCGCGCGCTGGGTCGCCGGCCTGCTCGGCATCTGATCTCCGGAGCCGCACACCCGGTCGCCGGCCTGCCCGGCATCTGATCTCCGCGGTAGAATGACGCGCGCGGCGCGGCCGCCGCAGGCGAGCCGCGCCGTCTCACGTCCGCGACCACAGGAGCCGTGCCGTCGCCGCGCCGCCCGTCACCGCAGGAGTCGAACCGCCGCGCCCCGTGAGCGCCACGGGCTGGACGGCGCCGTGGTCGCCGCCATCGTCGTCTTCGCCGTCCTGGCGAGCGTCACCGTGGTCCAGCGCCACCGCGACTACCGCACCTACCGCAACGACCTCGGCAACATGGTGCAGATCGTCGACAACACGGCGCACGGGCGGTTCCTGCAGATGACGAGCAACGACGGCCGCCAGATCAGTCGCCTCGAGTCGCACGTCGACCCCATCCTCGCGCTGTTCGCGATCCCCTGGCTGGTGTGGCCCGACCCGGCGCTGCTGCTCGTCGCCCAGGCCGTGCTGGTGGCGCTGGCGGCGCTGCCGGTGTACCTGCTCGGCCGCCGCGTGCTCGGCGACGCGCCGGCGGCGGCCCTCTGCGCGCTCGCCGCGCTCCTCTACCCCCCCTTGCAGTTCGCCGCGCTCGACGAGTTCCACCCGGTCACGCTGGCCATCCCCCTGCTGCTGTTCGCGTTCCTCTTCCTCGAGGAGGACCGCGGCTGGCTCGCCGTGCCGTTCCTCGTGCTCGCGGCGCTGTGCAAGGAGGAGATCCCGCTGGTGATCGCCCTGATGGGGCTCTACTTCGCGGTGCGCAAGCGCAGGCTGTGGCCGCTGCTCGTGACGGCGGCGGCCGGCGTGTACTTCCTGCTCGCGGTGGGCGTCGTCATGCCGTACTTCGGCAGCGGGACGCCCAGCCGGGTCCTGCGCCGGTACGGGGGCGACGCGAGCATGCGCAGCCTCGCCACCGGGCTGCTGTCGCACCCCTGGCGCGCGCTGACGACGCTGCTCGCGCCGACGGGGCTCGCCTACCTGGTGAAGCTCCTCTGGCCGTTCGGCTTCACCTCCCTGGCGAGCCCGCTCACCTTCCTCATCAGCCTGCCCGAGTTGCTGATCAACCTGCTCTCGGGCAAGCCGCAGCAGCACTCGATCGCCTACCACTACGTGGCCGGCGAGGCTCCGTTCGTGATCGCCGCCATGGTGCTGGGGCTGCGGCGCATCGGCGGGTGGCTGGCGCGGCTCCTGCCCGCCGCCCGCGCCGGCGGATCGCGGCGACTGCACCGCGGGCTGGCCGGCGCGGTCGTCGCGGTCGCCCTGGTCGCGACCTTCACCGTGGGCCCGCTCTCCGGCGCGCGGCCCGGCTGGGGCCTGGCGCTCACGCCCGAGCACCGCGCGGTGGTCGCCGAGGCCTTGGCTCTGGTGCCGGACGGCGCCAGCGTCTCCGCCGACAACGCGCTCGGGGCGCAGCTCTCCGAGCGCGAGCGCGTCGACATCTTCCCCGTGGTGGCGGGCGACGAGTACGTGGTGCTGGACACGGCGCGCAGGTACGGAGAGGCGAAGTCCAAGGCGCTGGCACGCCTGCGCGCGGACCGGCGCTACGAGCTCGTGTTCGAGCGCGAGGGCGTGCTGGTGTTCAGGCGGAGGTAGCCGCTCGGCGGGGGGCCGCTCGGCGGGCGGCGCTGACGTGTGCCGCGGCGAGCCGGGCAGACCTTCGGCGGGGGGTGTATGCGCTCCGGGGGTGTAGCCCTGGAGGCGCCTGGATGGCACCATCGGAGGCACCATCGAAGGCACCATCGGAGGCACCGAGGGGCGCAACACACTTGTCCCTGCGCCCGTTGGGCGCGGGCTGGGCTGGCGGGACGACTGGCGCGGGCGGGCGGTGAGGGCTGGCGGAGACGGAGGTGAGGGCCGGCGCGAGCCCGAGCGCGGGGCGAGGGCGGGGCGGGCGACGGAGCCGCGGCCGCGCCTCACCAGGTCTCGTAGCGCTCCGAGCCCTTGCGGTATTCCTTGACCTGCTCGCTGAAGCCGTCGGCGATGGTCATGATGCGGCAGCTCATCTCGAGCACGCTGGTGAGCTGGTACGCCTCCTCGAGCAGGTGGCCGATGGCGAACGGCCCGTGGCCGCGCAACATCACGACATCGTACTCCTTGAGCCACGCGGGCAGCAGTTCCGCGACCTCTTTGGAGCCGGCCGTGAGCTCGGTGTGCACGACCGGGACCTTGTGCAGCAGGTACGAGCCCTCGCTGTCGATGGGGACGATCTCGTCGCACATGAGCGACCGCGCGATCGCGTAGGGCGGGTGCGCGTGGACGATCGCCTGCGCGGCCGTGCCCTGGTAGATGGCGCGGTGCACGTTGATCTCGGTGCTGGCGAGCATGACGTTGGCGTCGTTCTCCTCGAGACCCGTCTCGATGATGTCCCTCTCCTCGAGACGGGCCAGCATGGAACCGCGGCGGGTGATGAGGATGCGGTCGCCCATACGCACGCTGAGGTTGCCGCCGTGGGAGCTGATGACGCCGGCGACGAAGAGGTCCCGGCCGATCTGGCGGAACTGCTCCAGGACGGCCGAGCTCACGAGGCGGCCGCTTGGTCGACGGCAGGAGCTCACGAGGCGGCCGCCTGGTCGACGGCGGCGCTCACCGGGCGGCCGTCCGGCCGGCGGGCACACCGGCGGCCGCGGCGGTCTCGGTGAGCCCGAGGCGCTCGAGCTTGGCCGCCGACGGCACGCCGCCGTCGTCCCATCCGCGCGAGATGTAGTACTCGTCGAGCATCGGCGGCAAGTCTACTACCTGCCCCGCCGACGGCCCTTCGGCCACGGGCTCGGTGAGCAGCCGCGGCGGCAGCGTGTCGTCGGCCCGGCTGAACCCGGCGGCGAGGTTGAAGAGCCGCTCGGCGTTCCAGATGCGCTCGCCGAGCAGCAGCAGCTCCTGCGGCTCCACCTGCTCGCCCCACACGGCGCTGAGCTGGCGGGCGTAGTAGTCCTCCTTCATCGCGAAGGCGGTGAACTTGCAGACGCTGAGCGAGTCGAGCACGGCGTTGAGGTTCTGGATGTTGATGAGCAGGCCGGCCTTGCCGAGCGTGGCGAAGCGGTCGACCATCTTGGGCACGCCGAGGATCTCGGGGCCGAGCATGTTGGCGCGCAGGTGGCAGCCGCCGCGGTTGCTGGTGGCGTAGGCCAGGCCCTGGGCCTTCATGCCGCGCGGGTCGTAGGCGGGCATCTCCATCTGCTTGACGCTCATGGAGAGGTCGGGACGGCCGTGGAGCGCCGCGAAGCGCGCCGAGCCGAGCCCGAGCTCGGCGCCCAGCCCCTCGCCGGCGGCCGTGGCCTCCGCCAGCGCGATGATGGCTCGCGCGTCGCCGAACCGCGGACCGCCCGGGATCAGCCCCAGCTCGGTGAGCTCCATGGCGCAGGCGATGGTGGAGCCCATGGTGATGGTGTCCATGCCGGCGCGGTTGCAGGCGTAGTTGGCCTGCACGATCGCCGTCAGGTCGCTCACACCGCACTGGGCCCCGAACGCCCAGATGCTCTCGTATTCGGGGCCCTCCCCGCTCTGCCCGCCCGCCTCCGTGCGGCGGGCGCAGCCGATGATGCAGCCGCGGCAGGCGCTCCTGCGCACGACGTGCTCGCGCTTGAGCGCCTCGCCGGAGATGGCCGCCGCGCCCTCGAACCGGGTCTCGCGGTGGTTGCGCGTGGGCAGCGCGCCGGCCTGGTCGAGCACATTGACGAGCACCGACGTCCCGAACTCGGGCAGCGCCGTGGACGTGATCGGATTGGACTTGAGCAGCTTCTCGGCCTCGTAGACGATGAAGTCCAGGCGCTCGGGGTCGGCCACGGGCGGCTTGTGCGCGCCGCGGCCGTCGACGACGAGCGCCTTGAGGTTCTTGGCGCCCATCACCGCCCCGAGGCCGCCGCGCCCGATGGACCGTCCCCGGTTGTTGACGATGCTCGCGAAGAGCACCCCGCGTTCGCCGGCCGGACCGATCACGGCCGCCTCCGACCGGGGGTGCGACTCGCGGAGGCGCGCCAGCGACGCCGGGACGTCGAGCCCCCAGAGCCCGGAGGCCGGATGCGACTCGACTCCGCCGGGACCTGCGAATGGCACGGCCGTGGTCCCGGTCGTGGCCGCGCGGGGTGCGGCGCCGGCCGGCGAAGCCTCGCCGGGACCGTCCAGGCCGATCGTCACGTAGCCTGGGTCGTCGAGTGCGCCGGTGAGGATGAGATAGTCCCAGCCCAGGCGGCGGAGGGCGTTGCCGAAGTTGCCGCCCGAGTTGCCGTCGAACACGGTCCCGGTGAGCGGCGAGCGGCTGGTGACGCTGTAGCGGCCGCTCGCCGGAGCGCCCGTGCCCGTCAAGGGGCCCGGCGCGAAGATGAGCAGGTTGTCGGGCGCCAGCGGCTCCACCTCGTACAGCCGCTCCCGCAGCGCCAGATACGCGCCGAGCCCGCGGCCGCCGAGCCACAGGCGCGCGACCTCGAACGGCACTGCCTCCTGGGTGCAGGTCCGGCGAGAGAGATCGAGGCGCAGGCCGCGAAGCGGCCGGAGGGATGAAACAGACACTGTCACCAGGCGAGTATAGACGGTCGCGGCGGCTCGCGGAGGGTCGCGGGCGGCCGATGCGGTAGCATGAGCCCATGCCGGGCGCGTCGACGAGCCAGAGCCGCAAACGAGGCGTCCTCGCACTGGTCCTGATCGCGCCCCTGTGGGGCTACAGCTGGATCGTGATCAAGGTGGCGCTCGGCTACGCCGGGCCGTTCACCTTCGCCGCCCTTGCCACCGTGGGCTGCACCGCCGCCTTCTTCGCCGCCCTCCTCGTCGCGCGCCGGCCCCTTCGCCCTCCCTCCCTGGAGTTCGCCGTCTCCATCGGCGTGCTGCAGACGGCGTTGTTCAACATCCTCGCCACGGTCGCCTTGAGCGCCGGGGGCGCCGGCCAGGTCGGGGTGCTCGCGTACACGATGCCGTTCTGGCTGCTGCTGCTCGCGTGGCCGTTCCTGGGAGAGCGCCTGCGCGGGCTGCAGTGGCCGGCGGTGGCGCTGGCGCTGGCAGGCCTTCTCCTCGTCGTGCGCCCGTGGGACATCGGGGGCGCCCTTCCCGGGATCCTCGCCTGTATCGCCGGGTTCATCTGGGCCGCGGCGGGACTCCTCATCAAGCTCCTGCAGGATCGGCGGCCGGTCGACGCGCTGTCCCTCACGGCCTGGCAGATGGCCTTCGGCACCGTCGTTCTCGTCGCGGTCGCGCTCCTGGCCGGGGACGGCTGGCCGCAGTGGACGGGCACGTTCATCGCCTGTCTGCTCTACGTGATCCTGCTGTCGAGCGGGCTCTGCTACGTGCTGTGGACGTACGCGCTGCACACGCTGCCCGCCGGCGTCGCCGGCATGGGCACCCTCGCCGTGCCGGTGATCGGCGTGGCCGCGGCCTGGGTGCACCTGGGCGAGCGGCCCGGCGCAGTCGAGGCCGCCGGCATGGCCCTCATCGTGGCCGGGCTGGCGGCTCTGGCGGCCTACAGCGTCCTCGGTCGGCGCCGCGCACGAGGCGCGGCGACTGACGGAGTCATGCCCCCGGTCGTCGAGTGAGCGCCCGCGGCGGCCGGAGACCGAAGCGGCAGGTGAGCGGCGTCAGCCGGCCGGGGCGGGGCCGGCCGCGGCGCGCCACTCGCTCATCGACAGCGCGCACTCGACCATCCGCGCCCCGTAGCAGTGGCGCATGCCCACGCGCCGCATGCCGAGCTTGTCGAGCACGTGCAGCGACGCGGCGTTGGCAGGGTCGGCCACGGCCACCACGCGCTCCAGGCCGAGACCGGCGAACGCCCAGCGCAGCACGGCGCGCGCCGCCTCCGTCGCGAACCCGCGACCCCAGGCGGCGCGCGAGAGCGTGTACCCGAGCTCGACGTCCGGGCCGCCCTCGAGCACCTGCAGGCCCGCCTCCCCCACCACGCGGCCGCTGCCGCGGTCCACGATCGCGAGCAGCCCGAACCCGTGGTCGGCCCAGTGGCCGTCGGCGCTGCGCATGAGGGCCTTGACGCCGGCGCCGGTGAGCGGCCGCCGCTCCGCGCCGACGAAGCGCATCACCTCGGCGTCGCCGAAGGCGACGAGCAGCGGCCCGAGGTCCGCCCCGGTGAAGCGGCGCAGCTCGAGCCGCCCGGTGCCCAGCGGCGGGCGGGCCGCGGCCTGCTCCGCCCGCCAGTCCGCGGCCGCCAGCTCGTACTTCTCCCACGGCTTGCCCCAGTAGACCGCTTCTCCGAGCCCCCGCAGGCCGAGCTTGCGGAGCACCGCGACCGAGGCGCCGTTCTCGCGCCGCGCGATGCCGACCACGCGATCGAGGCCCGCCTCCTGGAACGCGTAGCGCACCGCGGCGCCGGCGGCCTCGGTGGCGAAGCCGCGGCCCCACGCGTGGGGCAGGAGCGCGTAGGTGAGCTCCACGTCCGGGCCGCCGTCCAGCGGCTGCAGCCCGGCGATGCCGACGAGCCGCGCGCTGCCGCGCTCGCCGACGCGCCACTGGGCGTAGCCGAGGCGGCGCTGCATGCCGGCGAGGTACGCCGCCCACTCGGCGGCCTGCGCGAGGTCCTGCGGCGGGGCGCTGTTCCAGTACCGCATCACCTCACGGGCGGCGAACACGGCGTACACGTCGGCGCCGTCCGCCTCGGTGAGCGGCCTGATGGTCAGCCTGCGGGTGAGGAGCGGGAACGGCATGGGTCAAGGATACAAAACGGCGGCGGGAGGAGCTGCGCGCAGCCCCGCCCGCCGCCGTCCGGACCGCCGCGGCCGCGGCGGTCGCTCCTTCTACAGCGCCTTGCGCCTGTCGACCACGCGCACGGCCTTGCCCTCGGAGCGCTGGATCGTCCTCGGCTCCTTGAGCTTCACGGCGCACTGGATGTTGAGCACGTTGTAGATCTGCGCCTGGACGCCCTTCTGGAACCGCTCCAGGTCGCCCATGGTCTCGGCGAAGAGGTCCTCGCCCACCTCGACCCAGACCTCGATGACGTCGAGGTAGCCCTTGCGGTCGACCACGATCTGGTAGTGCGGCTCGATGCTCGGGATGCTCATCAGCACTTCCTCGATCTGGCTCGGGAAGACGTTGACGCCCCGGATGATGAGCATGTCGTCGCTGCGCCCGATGGGCTTGCTCATGCGCAGCGAGGTGCGGCCGCAGGCGCACGGCTCGGTGATGAGCGTGCAGAGGTCGCGCGTGCGGTAGCGGATGAGCGGCTGGGCCTCGCGGCTCAAGGTGGTGAAGACGAGCTCGCCCACCTCGCCGTAGGGCAGCGGGCGCAGCGTCTCGGGGTCGATGACCTCGGCGAGGTAGTGGTCCTCGTTGACGTGCATGCCGGCCTTGCACAGGCACTCGAAGGCCACGCCGGGGCCGCCCATCTCGCTGAGGCCGTAGATGTCGAGCGCGTGCTCGCCGAGCCCGGCCTCGATCTGCACGCGGAGCTCATTGGTCCAGGGCTCCGCGCCGTGGAACCCGACGCGCAGCGGGAGGTCCTCCGGGCGCAGGCCGCGGTCGCGCGCGGCGTCGGCCAGGTACATGGCGTAGGACGGCGTGCAGCTCAGGGCGGTGGCGCCGAAGTCGCGCATGATCTTGAGCTGCCGCTCGGTGTTGCCGCCCGAGATGGGCACCACGGTGCAGCCGAGGCGCTCGGCGCCGAGGTGCAGGCCGAGCCCGCCGGTGAAGAGGCCGTAGCCGAACGCGTTCTGGAGGAGGTCGCCCGGGGCCACGCCGCCGGCGGCGAGGGTCCGGGCGATCAGGTCGGCCCACAGGTCGATGTCGCCGGCCGTGTACCCGACCGTGGTCGGGTTGCCCGTCGTGCCGGAGCTGGCGTGCACGCGCACGACCTTGTCGCGCGGCCGCGCGAACATGCCGAACGGGTAGTGGTCGCGCAGGTCGATCTTGGTGGTGAACGGCAGCCCGGCGACGTCGCCGCGGCCGGTCACGTCGCCAGGCTCGAGGCCGCGCTCCTCCATCGTCTTACGGTAGAAGGGGATGTTCTCGCAGGCGTTCTCGAGGGTCGCGCGCAGGCGCTCGAGCTGCAGGGCGTCGAGCTGCTCGCGCGGCATGGTCTCGGCGGCCGGCTGCCAGGTCAGCCCGCCGGCCGCGTCCCTGGTCAGGTGCTCTTCTGCGACCACACCGTTCACAGCGCGCGCACCTCCTCGTCGCTGAGCAGCGTCACTTTGTCCTTGAGCAGCTCCACGGCGCGGTCCACGTCACGGACGGCGAAGCAGATGTTCCAGAACGAGATGCTGTACAGGTAGTCGATGGAGACCTCGGCCGCCGCGAGCTGGTCGAGCACGGCGGCGAGGCCGCCGGGCACGTCGTCGACCTTGACGCAGATGACCTCGGAGAAGTGCGTGGTGAAGCCGGCGTCGTGCAGCAACTCGCGGCCGCGTTCGGGGTCGCTGAGGATGAGACGGACGATGCCGTACTCGGCGGCCTCCGTCGTGGAGAAGCCGCGGATGTTGATGCCGTCCCGTCCGAGGATGTCGGCCACCTCGGCGAGACGCCCGCTGCGGTTCTCGAGGAACACGGTGAGCTGCTTGACCTTCACGACTCGACCTCCTGGGTCGCGACCGCGGCGCGTCCGAGCTCGAACGCGCGCAGATTGACGTCGAGGATCTTGGCGGGGACGGCAGCCTCGAGGCCGCGGCGCCAGTCTTCGTCGCTGAACCGGAGCACGACGGACGCGGCGCCGAGCAGCACCACGTTGACGGCGCGCAGGGTGCCCGCTTCACGGGCGAGACCCTCGGCGTCCACGGCGATGAGCCGCACGCCGCGCCCTGCGGCCGCGCCGGCCAGATCGTCGGGGTAGTCCTCTTCGCGGCGCAGGACGCTGCCGGGCGTGATGCGCGTGGTGGTGGCGCAGACCATGGTGCCCTCGGCCGTGAGCAGTCCGAGGGCGCGGATGCCCTCGAGGAGCTCCGTGGCGATGACGACGTCCGCGTGCGGCGACACGGGCGACCACACGTGCTCGCCGAAGCGCACCGTGCTGAGCACGCTGCCGCCACGCTGCGCCATGCCCTTGACCTCGCTGGCCTTGACCTCCAGGCCGGCCAGCGACGCGGTCTCGGCGAGGATCGCGGCCCCGAGCAGGATGCCCTGGCCGCCCACCCCGACGACGGAGACGGTGGTGGTGCCGTTCACGAATCTCCGCCCACGGGATCGAGCGTGAGGGCCCCACGCCTGCAGACCTCCACGCACAGTCCGCAGCCGGTGCACGAGTCGAGGATCGAGACGGCGTCCTCACCGGGAGCGATGGCAGGACAGCCGATGTCGACGCACAGGCCGCAGAGGCTGCAGCGCTCCTCGTCGACGCGGACCTCGCCGGCCACCTCGCGCGTCATCAGCACGCACGGCGCCAGCGCGACGACGACGCCCATACCGGGCGCTTTGGCCTCGGCCTTGACGGCCGCGTCGAGCGCCTTGTGGTCGTTGGCGTCGACCGTGACGCAGCGCACGCCGATGCCCTCGCAGAGCTTCTGGACGTCCACCGTGGGGCCCTCGGCGCGGTCCGGGTGGATCCCGGTGCCGGGGTGCCCCTGGTGGCCGGTCATGGCCGTGGTGCGGTTGTCGAGGATGACGAGCATGCCCTCGACCTGGTTGTAGAACGCGTCGATGAGCGGTGTGACGCCGGAGTGGAAGAAGGTGGAGTCGCCGATGACGGCGACGGCGGCCTTCTTGCCGAGCGCCTTGTTGAAGCCCGACATCATGCCGACGCTGGCGCCCATGCACAGGCAGCTGTCCATGGCCAGGAGCGGCGGCAGCGCGCCGAGCGTGTAGCAGCCGATGTCGCCCATCGGAGCGAGCTTCTGCTTGCGCAGCGAGGCGAACACCGAGCGGTGCGAGCAGCCCGGGCAGAGCACCGGCGGCCGCACGGGCAGGCCGGGCGCCGGCTGGGGCGGCTCGGCGAGCCTGGGCGCCGGCGGCAGAACCGGCCGCCGGCGCGGCGGAGGCTTGCGCAGCACGTAGGGCTCCAACGCGCGGAAGATGGTCTCCTGGTCGAGCTCGCCGTCGGAGGCGATGGCGGCCTTGCCGATCACCGGGAGCCCGAGAGCGCGCACCTGCTCCTCGAAGAACGGGTCGAGCTCCTCCACGACGGCGACCCGCGAGACGTGCTCGTACAGGCGGATGACCTTGGCGTACGGCAGCGGGTGCGACAGGCCCAGCTTGAGGAACCAGGCCTTGGGGAACGCCTCGCGCGCGTAGGAGTACGCCACGCCCGAGGCGATGATGCCGAGATCCGAGGAGCCCGCCTCCAGCACGTTGAGCGGGCTCTGCTCCGCGTGTTTGCGCAGCTTCTCGAGCCGCTCGAGCACGAGGCGGTTCCGCTGCCGCGCGTACTGCGGGACCATGACGTACTTGCTGATGTCCCGCGCGTAGTCGCGCGGCGGCGCCTCCACGGGCACGCGCGGCAGCACCTGCCCGCGCCCGTGCGAGATCCTCGTCGTGGTGCGCAGCATGACCGGCGTGTCGAACTCCTCGGAGAGCGCGAACGCCTCGGCCACGAAATCGTAGGCCTCCTGGCTGTCCGACGGCTCGAGCATGGGGATCTTGGCGAACCTGGCGTAGTTGCGGTTGTCCTGCTCGTTCTGCGACGAGTGCATGCCCGGGTCGTCGGCGCTGACGACGACGAGCCCGGCGTTGACGCCGGTGAGCGAGAGCGTCATGAACGGGTCGGCGGCGACGTTGAGACCCACGTGCTTCATGGTGACGATGGTGCGCACGCCGGCCAGCGACGCGCCGACCGCCGTCTCCAGCGCCACCTTCTCGTTGACGCACCACTGGCTGTGGATGCCCTGCAGCCCGGCGGTGGTCTCGATGATCTCGGTGGACGGCGTGCCGGGATAGCCGCAGGCGAACCCGGCGCCGGCGCGGACTGCGCCGTGCGCGATCGCTTCGTTCCCGGAGAAGAAGAGCTGGCGTTCCATGAGGAAGCGCATTCTACCCGAGGCCGTGTGACCCGCGCCACTTGTGGGCGAGCCCCTCGTCGCGCCGCATGCACGTCTTGATGGGCGCGGCGATCACCCTGCCCGGCGCGCGATAATCCTCATCGTCAGCCTCAAGAATGACCCTCAACCAGACCTTGAAGGATTCGCCATTCCCTGAGAGAATACTCCCGCATGCAGTGCGCACACCTCACGCCTCGCATGACCCGGACGGCGGCCTGGTGAGCCGCCCGCCTCGCAGACGCCGCCAGCCGGCGCTCCTGCGGGCACGCTACCGGACCCTCTTCTTCCTGCTGCTCGCGCTCGCCGCGCTCGCGCTGGGGCACCCCCTCGCGGTGGCGCCGGCCGTGGCCGGCGCCCTCATCGGCGTGTACTCCGCGCGCGTGGCGCGCAAGCGCCCCGCCGAGCTCGCGCACACCTTCGTCGTGCTCGACTGGGCGCTGCTGGGCATCACGCTCGCGCTCTCCGGCGGTGCCCAGAGCTGGCTGCTGCTCGCGGTGCCGTTCCTGGTGCTCGGCCAGCTGGCCGGCGCGCCGCGCGAGGAGTGGGTGTTCCTCGTCGGCCCGTCACTGCTGCTCGTCGTCATCCTCGCGATCGCCGACCCCACGCTGGCCGGCAGCCGGTTCCTCTCGGTGGCGAAGGTCGTCGTGCTGGTGGCCGGCGGCTGCGTGGCCGCGACCCGCCTGCGCCGCCGCCCGGCGGCGGCGCGCGGACGGCGGCAGCACGCGCCCAAGGTGGACGTCAGCACCGGCCTCTCCACCGCCGCCTGCCTGCCCGCGTTCCTCGAGGAGAAGACGGAGGCGGCGCTCAACGAGCATGAGCCGCTCAGCGTGGTGTACGTGCGGCTGGAGCACTTCGAAGACAGCCGCAACTTCCTGGGCGCCGCGGGCAGCGAGGAGCTCGTGCGCGGCGTCGCCCGCCGGGCCGAGCGCCGCGTCGCCTCTGGCGGCCGCGCCTTCAGGGTGAGGCAGGACGGCCTGGTCCTGGTCCTGCCCGGCCTCTCCCTCGCCGAGGCGCGCCAGACGGCCGCCGACCTCGCCCACGACGTGAGCGGCAACCTCATCGGCGGGCGCCGGCAGACGCTGGCGACCGGCGTCTCCTCGTTCCCCACCGTGCGGCACATCGACGACCTCCTCGCGGCCGCCCGCGACGAAGCCCTGCCGGCGTCGGTCTCCACCGAGGTCTCCGGCACCGTCATCCCGCTCGCCGCGTCTCAGTAGCCGTGCGGGCCACGACCACGGCCCGTGTCTTGCCACTCCCCATGCGCCTCGCTAGTCTTCGGCTGTGGAGATCGACATCGCCAGCCAGCAGGTGCCGCAGGGAATGGCCGTACAGGTCAAGGTACGGCTCTCGGGACGTGAGGCCGGCCGGCTGTTCGTGAGCGGCGACACGCTCATCCAGCTTCCGCTGGACGGCGCGCTCCCCGACCCCGACGGCTCCCCCATCCCCCGCACCTCCATCTTCCTGAGCGAACTGGCCGGCCAGCGTGACGGCCTCTCGCGGACCTTCAGCGACGGCGCGGACGCCGAAGCCTACGCCGCCGCGGTGCGCGCCCAACTCGAGACCGCCTTGGAGGCGTCATGACCGACCAGGCCGACATCCTCGCCGCCCAGCTGGCGCCGTACCGGCAGACGCCCGGCATCGTCGCCGCCCTGCTCGTCTCGCGGGACGGGTTCGTGGTGGCCGCCGACGCCGAGCCCGAGTTCAACGCCGACGCCGTCGCCGCCCAGGTGGCCGGCGTCATCGACATCGGCGCCCGGCTCGCGGCCGAGCTCGGCCGGCCCGGCGCCCGCTACATCTCTCTCGACCTCGACGGCCTCAACGTCGTGCTCGCCCCCTTCGACGGCGAGCTCATGCTCGTGCTCGCGGGTCTGCCCAGCGCCCTCATCTGCGAGTACCGCCTCACCAAGCCCGGCGCCTGACCGCCCGGCCGCCCCGGCGGCCGGACCGACCAAGGAGACTCTCATGGAAGACGCGGTCGAACAGCTCGAAATCCTGGCGCGGAGCGTCGGCGACTGCACCCGCTGCGACGAGCTCGTGGCGAGCCGGCTCCGCGCCGTACCCGGCGGCGGCCACCCGCACTGTTCGGTGATGGTCGTCGCGCTCCACACGGACCCGCAGGACGAGGAGGAGGGCGGGCTGGCCGGCGAGTCGCTGCTGGCCGGGCTCGCCGAGTTCATGCCGGCCCTCGCCGAAAGCCGTGACCAGGTGTACGTCACGGCGCTGGTCAAGTGCGTGCCGCGCGGTGACGGCGCCGTGCGCGACCCGCTCCCCCAGGAGCTGGACAACTGCTACCGGCACCTCTCCAAGGAACTCACCATCACCACCCCGCACTACGTGCTCGCGGTGGGTGAGGAGACCACGCGCTACCTGCTCGGCAAGCTGTACAAGACCAGGCCGTACGAGCAGGGCGACTCGCTCGAGCTGCGCGTGTTCGACAACCCGGCGTTCAAGGTCGTCCCGGTCGCCACGCCGGACGAGCTGCGGGCACGCGACCCCAAGGCGCGTGAGGAGTACGTGAAGCGGCTGCGCACGCTCGGCCAGGTGATGGGTCTGTAGAAGCGCCCGAGGAGGCCGCCGGCCCGGGCGCGGAGCGCCCCGCCGGCGGCCTCCTCGCGCACGGCCCGCCGAGGCTCAGCGGGCGGCGAGCTGCTTGCCCGCGTCGGCGAGCACGCGCAGCCCGGCCTCGATCACGGCACCACCACGCGCAGCGCACGCGGCACGACCAGGCACTCCATGGGGAGCCTGCCGGCCAGCTCGCCGTCGGTCTGCACGAGGACGTCCTTGCCGCCCTCCACCGTCTCGACCTGCGCCCGCTCGGTGCGGAAGTACTCCACCTTCGGATGTCTGATGTGCGCGTTGATGAGCGCGGCCGTCCAGTACCAGATGGTGCTGACCAGCGACTTGTCCTTGAGCACGCACACGTCCAGCAGGCCGTCACGCATGTCGGCGAGGGGCGTGATGCCGAACGCGCCGCCGTAGTTCGACGAGTTGCCGAAGACGGCGAAGTACCCCTCCACCGTGCGCTCGTCGGCCGTGACGCGGATCAGCGGGTCCTCGTGGGTCAAGTACGTGGCGAGGCCCTGGACGGCGAACGCGGCCTCCTTGAGCGCCTTCTTCATCGTCGGGTTGATGGCCGCGACCACGGCCGCGTCCATGCCCACCCCGGCCATGAGCCCGAAGTACCGGTCGCCGGCCAGACCGAGGTCGATCCACGAGATGTTGCCGGCGCCGGACCCGAGCAGCTGGACCGCGTCGGGCGGCTCCAGCGGAATGCCCAGTTCCATGGCCAGCACGTTGACGGTGCCGGTGGGGATGATCGCGAGGGGGGTGTCGCTGCCGGCGAGACCGTTGATCGTCTCGTTGACGGTGCCGTCGCCGCCGACGGCGACGACGATGTCGAACCCGGCGGCGACCGCCTCGCGCGCGAGGCGGCTGGCGTCGCCGGCCTGCCGCGTCTGCAGTTCCTCGACCTCGTAGCCGAGACCGCGGAGGGCGGCGAACATGAGCGGCACGTCGCGCCGGTACCCCCCGCCACCGGAGTGCGGGTTGTGGATGGCCGCGAGCCGCCTGCCGTGCAGGGTCATGCCCGCGTCTCCAGAGCGAACGGCTCCCCGGCGCCGGCCGGGAGCCGCTGCAGCTCGCGGTAGCCCGCCGCCCGAGCCAGCTCGGCGGCGTGGTCGAACCCGTGCCCCACGTCGCCCGGCTTGTGCGCGTCGGAGCCGAGTACGAGCGGGATGGCCAGCGCGTGCGCCTCGGCGAGGAGCCCCGGACCGGGGAACGTCTCGCCGATGGTCTTGCGCAGGCCGCCGGTGTTGATCTCGAGGCACATGCCGGCCGCCGCCACGGCGCGCAGCGCCGCGCTCGCGGCGGCCCCGACCGCCCCGGCGTCCGCCGGCGGCCCGAACTTCCTCGCGTGGTCGAAGTGGCCGGCCACGTCGAAGAGCCCGGTCTCGGCCGCCTGCCGCATCAGCGCGAAGCTCTCGAGGTGGATGCGGTCGAGGCCGTAGTCCCCGAGCCGCGGGGCCATCTCCGGGTGGTCGAACCCGAACCGGTCGCCGACGATGTGCACGGAGCCGATGACGTACTCGAACGGGTACTGCCGCAGCACCTCTGTCGTGTCCTCGAGCGTCTCCGGGATGAAGTCCGCCTCGATCCCGAGGGCGATGCGCAGGTGCGGCGCGTACTCGCGCGCCAGGTCCTGGACGACGGTGCAGTACTCGTCGAGCTCGTCCTCCCGCATCGCCCAGTCGTCGGTGAGGTCGTGCCGCGGCTCCCAGCCGCCGAGGAACGGCAGGTGGTCGGCGAAGCCCATCTCCGTCATGCCGAGCTCCGCCGCGCGCTCCACGTACTCGCGCGGCTCCCCCTCCGCGTGGCGGCACAGACGCGTGTGGATGTGGTAGTCGGCGATCATCGAGACCTCGGGGGCTGCGGTCGGCGGCTCCGTGCGCGCAAGCTTACACCCCGGTCACGGCGCGAGCGGCCGCGGGCGAACAGCAGCACGAGCAGCATCCCGGCGACGAACCCGCCCACGTGGGCGAAGAACGCCGTCCCCACCGGGGCGGAGCCCAACGACTGCACGCCGCTCACGCCCTGCAGCACGAACCAGATGAGCAGCAGGATCCAGGCCGGGACCTCGAACACCGGCCACACGATGATGAGCGGGATGACGGTCAGCACGCGGGCGCGCGGGAAGAGCACCAGGTACCCGCCGAGCACCCCGGCGATGGCGCCGCTGGCGCCGATGAGCGGCACGTCGCTCGCCGGCGAGACGAGCACCTGGGTCGCCGTCGCCAGCAGGCCGCAGGCGAGGTAGAAGCCGAGGAAGCGAGGCCGCGTCATGGCGTCCTCGACGTTGTTCCCGAAGATCCAGAGGTACCACATGTTGAAGATGAGGTGCGCCCAGCCGCCGTGCACGAACATGGTGGTGAAGAGGGTGGCCCAGGTCGGGAACCACGCGAACGGCGGCAGGTCGACGTGGTGCGCCACCTCGAACGGGCGCACGCCGAGGAGGTAGAACCAGCCGTTCTCGGTGATCCCCCAGCGCGGCAGCGTCAGCTGCACGGCGAACACGACGGCGTTGGCGATGATCAGCGCCAGGGTGACGGCGGGGAACCGGCGGGTCGGGTTGTCGTCGTGGAGTGGGATCATGCGGCGCGAGTGTACCTGTCGCGGCGGCGTGCGGGACCGCCTGGCGTCGCGCTTGACAGACCATTCGGGTCCCGTATATTTTGGTTCCCGAAATGAATCCCCCGAAGCGACAGACCGCGCGCGGCGATGACGTCACCAGCGAACTCGCCCGCCTGCTCCCCGAGCTGGCGGTCGCGCTGTACGAGTCCGTGCCGCACGGCAGCGGCGGGCGGCGACTGCCGGCCGCGGCGCGGCTCACCGGCCGGCAGCTGGAGGCCGTCGTGTTCCTCTCGCATCACCGCGGCGTGACCATGGGCGCGTTCGCCGACGGCCTCGAGATCTCACCGGGCGCGGCCACCGAGCTCGTCGCCCGGCTCAGCGAGAAGGGCGTCGTGCGGCGCGAGGCGCACCCGGACGACCGCAGGGTCGTCCTCCTCCACCTCGCCGGCGACGCCGAGCGGTACGCGGAGAGCATGCACGACGAGTGGCAGAAGCACGTCGAGGTCGTGTTCGCCCGCCACCCCGGCATCGACCCCGACGCCCTCGTCGCACTCCTCGACGACCTCATCGACCAGCTGAAGGGACGGAGGCAGGCATGAGCGCACACGCCGAAGCGGTGCGGCCCGGGACGGCGCCGGAGGGCCCGGCCCGCAACCCGTGGGCCGTGCTGGCCGTGCTCTGCCTCGGCCTCTTCATGATCCTGCTCGACGGCACGATCGTGAACATCGCCATCCCGCACATCCAGGCGTACTTCGACACCACCTACAGCAACATCGAGTGGGTGATGAACGCCTACATCCTGGCGTTCGCCGTGCTGCTGGTGCCGATGGGCCGCTTCGGCGACCTCTGGGGCCGGCGCAAGGTCTTCCTGGCCGGCATGGCGCTCTTCACGCTCGGGTCGCTGGCCTGCGGCCTCGCCCCGAGCATCTACCTGCTCATCGCCTTCCGCGTGCTGCAGGGCGTCGGCGGCGCGGCGATGATGCCGTCCACCCTGAGCATCATCGCCGCGGTGTTCGCGCCCCAGAAGCGCGGCGCGGCCATGGGCGTGTGGGGAGGCGTCAGTGGCCTCGCCTCGGGGATCGGCCCCGTGCTCGGCGGCATCATCATCCAGTACGTCACCTGGCCCACGGTGGACGGCAGCTGGCGCTGGATCTTCCTCGTCAACATCCCCGTCGGCATCGCCGGCGTGCTGCTCACGCTGCGCCTCGTGCCCGAGAGCAAGAACCCGACCGCCGTGGAGTCGCTCGACCTGCCCGGCGTCGGCCTGCTCTCGGCCTCGCTTTTCTGCCTCACGTTCGCGCTGATCGAGGGCCAGAAGTTCGGCTGGTCCTCCGCCACCATCCTCGGGCTGTTCGCCGGCGCCCTCGCGACGTTCGTGGCCTTCTTCCTGTGGGAGCACCGCGTCCGGCAACCGCTCATCGACTTCTCCCTGTTCCGCAGCCTCAACTTCAGCGCCGGCAACGCCACCGGCCTGCTGCTGAGCGCGGCGATGATGGGCGCCTTCTTCACCATCCCGATCTTCCTGCAGTCGGTGCTGGGCTTCAGCGCCATCAAGGCCGGCCTCGTGATGGCGCCGATGTCCGTGGTCATCATCTTCGCGGCCCCCTCGCCGGCATGCTCAGCGACCGGCTGGGCAGCAAGTGGATCGTCGCCGCGGGCATGTTCCTGCTGGCGCTCGGCCTCGCCTGGATGGCCGGCCTGATCCCCGGTGTGGAGAAGATCGACCCGATGACCACCTCCGGGAGCCTGCTCGTGCCGTTCCTCATCAGCGGCATCGGCATCGGGTTGGCGGTCGCTCCCGTGACCTCGGCGGTCATGGCGACGGCGCCCAGGGACCGGGTCGGCAACGCCTCCGGCGTGCTCTCCACCATGCGCCAGGTGGGCAGCCTCCTGGGCATCGCCGTGCTGGGGGCCGTGCTGCAGAACCGGGTCACGGCCAACATCAGCGAGGGCGTGCAGGCCATCAGCCAGATCCCCGAGGCGCTCAAGCAGAAGATCATCGACGCAGCGAGCGGCGGCATCCAGATGGGCGCGCCCCAGGGCTCGTCCGGCCTGCCGGCCGCGGCGCAGCAGCTGGTGGCGACCCTGTTCAAGGGCTGGTTCACCGACGCGATCGCCAGCTCGTTCACGGTCGCCGTGGCGTTCGCCGTGGTCGGCGGCCTGTGCGCCCTGCTGCTGCGCAGCCACGTCGGGGAGGCCCGTGCCGACCGGGAGCCTTCGGCAGCGGCTGCGGCCACCGAGACGGACGGCGTCTGACGGCGGGAGCGACCGGCGGCCGCGCAGCTCCCTCCGCCGCCGTCGCCCGCTCTGGCAACACCGGCGTGGAGCGCCCCAGGCTCGCGCGAGGAGAACGCCCGCTCAACGGCGAATGACTCTCCAGCCCTGGGGTACCGTCAGGGCCGAGGAGGAGGTCCTGCATGCCTGCGACGACCAGCGCGCCGACGCGCGTGATCGTGATCCCCCGCCAGCTCGAGGGGTTCTTCTACGAACGGCTGACGAGCGAGTTCGCCGGCCGCGACGACGTACGCGTCGTCGTCGACCGCCGTGTGGGGGAGCGCCGGCAACCGCGCTGGGTGAGCGGCGCCGGCCCGTTCACCGACCGGCGCCACGCCGGCGACCGGCGCAGCGGGGCGACCGTGTGGTCGCTCCCCGACATGCCGTACTCCGCGTCCTGAGGGACGCGGGTCAGATCCAGCCGTTCTCCCGGCTCACGATGACCGCCTGCGCGCGGTCCACCACGTTGAGCTTGTGGTACACGTTGTGCAGGTGGTTGCGCACGGTGCTCTGGCTCAGGTCCAGGGCGCGCGCGACCTGCTTGTACGTCTTGCCGCTCGCGAGCAGCCCCAGCACCTCGAGCTCGCGATCGGTCATCGGGTTGGGCAGCTCGCCCTTGGGCGGGCCCAGCTCACCGAGGTGCACCTTGACCCGGGCCAGCAGTTCCTTGATGTGGAACGGCTTGGTGATGTAGTCCGCGGCGCCCTTCTCGAACCCCAGCAGCTTGTCGTTGATCTCCCGCCGCGCGGTGAGGAAGATGATCGGCGAGCGCAGGTCCACCGGCTTCTCGCGCAGCTTCTCGTACACCGTGTACCCGTCCATGTCGGGCATCATGATGTCGAGCAGCACGAGGTCGGGGAGATACAGGGCCCCCGTGCGGATGGCCTCTCCGCCGTTGGCCGCGGTCTGGACGTCGTACCCGGTCACCTCGAGCGCCTCGGCGACGAGCCGCCGGATGTCGGGCTCGTCGTCGACCACGAGGATACGCTTCGCCATCTCGTTCACTCTCCTGCAGCCGAGGTCGGGGGCCGCGACCGTTCGTCGTACCACCGGAGGTCATCAGATCTGCCCGTGACCCGTGCGGGGCGTCACTTTCGAGGCCCCGGAGCGCGGATCCGGGCGGCTTGGCGATTCCCTCCGACCGGCGTTCTCACTATCGGCAACACCCGGTCTAACCTTAGCGGATGGCGTCGCCCGTCGCGGCGGCGGAGCGCCCATCTTCAGCGCAGGAGCCGGTCCCCGAAGGCGATGAGCGCCGCCACGACGGCGACGACGACCACGGCGGCGACGGCGACGTCCGCGTAGCGGTGCGTGCGCACGGCGTTCCTGGTGAGCGCCACCAGGCCGTACCCGGCCACCAGGAACCCCACGATACCGGCGATGAGGATCACCAAGTTCACGGGCGCCATCGTACACGGTCGGCGCGCCGGGGACGCGGGAGGCGCGACCGCGGCACGAGCGCGCGACGGTCAGACGACGAGCCTGCCGGCGAGGAACTCGAGGGGATGGAGGGCGGCGCGGGCGCCGAGGTCGCGCACCTGCGACCGGCAGGAGGTGCCGGTCGCCAGCGGGGTGGTCCCGGCCCCGGCCGCGCGCACGGCCGGGAGCAGGCGCCGCTCGCCCATCGCGACGCTCAGCTCGTGGTGGCCCGCCTCGTAGCCGAACACACCGGACATGCCGCAGCACCCCGCGTCGGGATCCTCGACCTCCAGACCGGGCACGGCCGAGAGCGCGGCGCGCGTGGCCGCCGCGAAGCCGAGCGCCTTCTCGTGGCAGTGGCTGTGGAGGAGCGCGCGGCCGCCGGGGCGGAAGCGCAGGCGGCCTTGCTCGGCCAGCCCGGCGACGAGCGCGAGCGCCGGCCGGCTGACGTCCGCCACCGCGGCAACGCGCGCGTCGCCGGGCAGCAGCCGCGCCCAGTCGTCGAGGACCATGGAGAGACACGACGGCTCCACGAAGAGGATGTCGGCGCCGGCGGCCGCGAGCGGGTACAGGCCGTCGAGCGCGCGCCGCGCCGTCGGCGCGCGCCTTGTCGATCTGCCCCGTGGAGAGCGCGGTGCGGCCGCAGCAGCCGACGTCGGCGGCCTCCAGGTCCACGCCCGCGGCGGCGAGCAGCCGGGCGAGCGCCTCGCCGACCCCCTGCTCCTGGTACTGGATGAAGCAGTCGGCGAAGAGCACCGCCCTGCCGGCCGGCGAGCCCGGCGGGACGGCGCCCCGGTCGGGCGGCGCGAGGCGCGCGGTCAGCGGCCGCCGCCGGAACCGTGGCAGCGGCCGGTCGTGGGCGACGCCGGCGCGGTCCGTGACCAGCCGCGCCAGGCGCGTGCGCCCGAGCGCGTTGACGAGCGGCGCCGCCGGCGAGGCGAGCGCCGCGAGCCGCCGGAAGTCGCCGACGCCGCGCGCGAGCAGCGGCACGCCCTCTCGCGCGCGGACCTCCGCCAGCCACTCCACCTTGAGCGCGGCCATGTCCACGCCGGCGGGGCACTCGGTCTTGCAGGCCTTGCAGGCGACGCACGTGCCCAGCACCTCGGCGAACTCCTCCTCCCCGATGGCGGCGAGAGGCACCGCCCCGCAGACGACGCCCTGGAGGGCGTTGGCGCGGGCGCGTGTGGCATGGGTCTCGTCGCGCGTGGCCGCCGCGGGAGGGCACATGGTACCCGTGGCCTTCTTGCAGAGCCCGGCGCCGAAGCAGCGCTCGACCGCGGGGGCGAACCCGCCCTCCGCCGCGTAGGAGAGCCTCGGCGCCCAGCCGCCGTCACCGCGGTAGTCGGCGCCGAAGCGCAGGTCGTCCGTCAGCCCGGGCCCGTCCACGATGACGCCGGGGTTGAGCAGGCCGTCCGGGTCGAACGCGGCCTTGACGGCCACCATGGCCTCGTACAACCCGGGGCCGAGGAGGCTCGCGGCAGCAGCCAGCTCCGCGACCGCCCGCAGCCGTGCTCGGCGGAGATGGCGCCGTGGTAGCCGGCGACGAGGCTCGCCACCTCGCCGGCCAGCGCCTCCATGCTCGCCACGCCCCCGGCCGTCCTCAGGTCGAGGAACGGCCGCAGGTGCAGGCAGCCGGCGGAGGCGTGCCCGGTGAAGCTCGCCCGGGCGCCGTGCGCGGTGAGCAGGCGCTGCAGGTCGGTCACGAAGCCGGCGAGGCGCTCGGGTGCGACCGCGGTGTCCTCCACGAACGCCGCCGGGCGCTCCGCGCCCGGCGCGCCCATGAGCAGCGGCAGCACGGCGCGCCGCAGCGCCGCGGCGTCGGCCAGCCCCTCGGCGTCCTCCAGCCAGACGACCTGCGCGGCGCCGAGCGACGCCGCGAGCGCGCGCAGCCGCGCGAGCCCGGCGCGCGCCTCGTCGTCGCTGCCCTGGTACTCCACCGTGAGCAGGGCCGCGTCGGTCCCCTCCAGCGCGGCGGCGAGGCGGCGGTACTGCGTGAGGTTGGGCGCGCCGCGCAGCGGCGCGAGGTCGAGGAACTCCACCGCGGACGGCCCGCTGTCGAGGATCGCGACGTTGGCCTCGAGCGCGGCCTGCAGGGTGGCGAACGTGAGCGCCGCGCCCACGCGCCGCGCCGGGCGCGGGTCCAGCAGCACCTCCAGCTCGGTGAACAGCGCGAGCGTGCCCTCCGAGCCGGCGAGCAGCCGGGCCAGGTTGGGCTCGGGAACGAGCAGCTCACGGAGGTTGTAGCCGGTGGTGCACCGCCGGGTCTGCGGATAGCCGGTGGCGATGGGCTCGCGGTACTGCTCGCGCACCTGCGCGAGCGCCGCCGCCAGCCTCTCCCCCGCCGGCCCCCGGAGCCCGGCGGCGAGGCCGCCGCCGGCGCAGGCGCCGAACGTCATCCGCTCGCCGCCGGCGAGCACACCGTCCAGCCGCAGCAGCTTGTCCTTGGTCTCGCCGTAGACGATGGACCGCGATCCCGACGAGTTGTTGCCCGCCATGCCGGCGATCGTGGCCTGGTCCACCGTCGAGGTGTCCGGGCCGAACTCCAGGCCGTAGGGAGCAGCGGCCGCGTTGAGGGACGCCTGCACCACGCCCGGCTCCACGCGCGCCCGTCGCCCGTCGCCGTCGACCTCGAGGATGCGGTCCAGCTTGAAGCAGTCGACGGCGATCCCGGGGCCGACGGCCTGGCCGGCGACGCTCGAGGCGGCGCCGCGCGCGGAGATCGGCAGGCCGCTCTCGCGCGCCACCGCGGCGGCGACGGCGAGGTCGTCCGTCGAGCCGGCGACGAGCACGACCTCGGGGACGACCCGGTAGCTGGAGGCGTCGGTGGAGTAGAGCCAGCGCCGGAGCGGTGTGGTGGACACCTCGCCGGCCACGGCGCGCCGCAGGGCCTCGGCAGCGGCGCGCCCCTCCTCCGAGAGTCGAGGGATGCGGTGACGGGCGCCCATGGCGCCTAGGATACCGCTCCGCGGGCCGGCCGGGCCCCGAGGAGGGGCGTCGGCGTGCGGATCAGAGGCCGGCCGGGTCGAACAAGGGCATCCAGCGCGACAACTGCTGCAGCACGCCGAACATCATGAGCACGCCGAACACCACGAGCAGCACGCCGGCGGTGACCTGGACGGCGCGGTAGTGCCGCTTGACCCAGCCGAGCCGCGCGCTCACCCAGT
The DNA here is from genome assembly GCA_963764225.1 of uncultured Actinomycetes bacterium. Lineage (GTDB taxonomy): Bacteria > Actinomycetota > Thermoleophilia > UBA2241 > UBA2241 > CAIXSE01. The sequence goes on along the minus strand of CAVXRL010000006.1, from coordinate 223,371 downwards.
CGAAGGCGAGGGCCGCGAGCACGAAGGGCACGCCGAGGCCGATCGAGTAGACCAGCAGCAGGAGCGAGCCCGACACGGCGCTCTGGCTGGTCGCCGCCATGGAGAGGATCGCCCCGAGGACGTACCCGACGCAGGGCGTCCAGCCGATGGCGAGTGCGGCGCCGGTGAGGAACGCCCCGCCGGCGCCGGCGCGCTTGGGCGCCACCTTGAGCACCGGCTCGGGCAGGTGGACCACGCCGGCCACCACGAGCCCGCTGAAGGCGATGAACGCGCCGGCGACGATCATCAGCACGTCGCGGTACTGGACGAAGAGCCGGCCGACGCCTCCGGCGCCGGCTCCCATCAGCATGAAGACCACGGTGAACCCGGCCACGAACAGCAGGGAGGTCGCCAGCAGGCGCCGGTGCTCCCTGCCGAGGTCCTCCACGCCCACGCCGGAGATGAACGAGAGGTACACCGGCAGGAGCGGCAGCACGCACGGCGAGACGAAGGAGAGGAGCCCGGCGGCGAACGCCAGGCCGATGGCCGTGAGGCTGAGGGAGGTGATCTCGACGGCTGTCATGGACGCATGCGAAGACGCCTCAGCGGGCGCCGTGCGTCACTGGGTCTTGGCCAGCGAGGCGTTGAACTGGTCGAGTGTGGAAGCGCCGACGAGGCGGTCGACCTCATTGCCCTGCGCGTCGTAGAAGATGGTGGTGGGGTAGGCGGTGACGGCGAACTCCTGCACCAGGCTGCCGTCGTCCAGTACGAGCGGGTAGGTGAGGCCGTACTTCTGCATGAAGTCCTGAGCGTCTTTCTCGGTGTCCTCGCAGGCGATGCCGACGACCTGGGCGCCCGGGTTCTGGTCCGCGAACGTGGCGAGGTCGGGCGCCTCCATGTTGCACGGCGGGCACCACGAGCCGAACAGGTTGACCACCAGAGGCTTGCCGGCGTAGTCGGCGACGGCGAACTCGGCGGGCGCGATGACCGGCCCGGCGGACGTCGATGCGACGGAGGAGGACGACCGCGACGTCACGACCAGGACCGCCGCGACCACCACGACGATGGCGAGGATGAGCAGGCCGAGCGTCTTGGTCTTCATCGTGTCCCCTTCTGTCCGGGAGCCTCATCACGAGGCTCCGCATGCGTGCTGTAGAGTTTACTCTGCGGGGGCAGTGTTTGCGCCGCCGGCCGAGCCTTGGCTATAATACCCCCCAGGGTATGTAATCCACCACCGCGATGGAGGGTCATGGCGTCTTACGATCTGGTCTGCGACGCGTGCGGCAGCGACTTCGAGGTCTACCGGCAGGGATTCCTCAGGGACGAGGACCGCGTGTGCCCGGAGTGCGGCAGCACCGAGGTGCGGCAGAAGTTCACCAGCTTCCTCAGCAGCATCGGCGGCGGCTCGGGCGGCGGCTGCGCCGCGCCGTCTCACAGCGGCTTCGGCTGAGGCTGATCCCCGGCGGCGCGGTCGCGCCGCAACGACGGTCGCAGCCTCAAGCGACGACTCTTCCCGGCGCCCGGCGGCCCTCACGGCCTCCGGGCGCCGCTCGTTCTGCTCGTCCTGAAGCGGTGAAGGCCGCAGAGCGTGACGCGCCGGCCCGGGCGTGGCCGCGGGTCACGCCGGGCGGCTGATAGCATGCGCGTATGCGCGTCCTCGTCACCGGCGGAGCCGGCTACATCGGCAGCGTCATCGTCGCGCGCCTCGCGGCGCGCGGTCACGACGTGGTGGTGTACGACGACCTCTCCCGGGGGCACGCCGCGGCCGTGCCGGCCGGCGTGCCCCTCGTGCGCGGCGACGTGCGCGACGCCGCCGCAGTCCGCGCGGCCCTCGAGGACGGCGGCCGCGAGGCCGTCATCCACATGGCCGCGCTCGCGGAGGTCGGCGAGTCCGTGGCCGAGCCGGAGCGGTACCACAGCGTCAATGTGGAGGGGACGGCGGCCGTGGTCGAGGCGGCCGCGGCCGCCGGGGCCGGGCGCCTCGTCTTCAGCTCAACGGCCGCGGTGTACGGCGCCCCGGAGCGCACGCCGATCGACGAGGACGACACGCTCGCCCCGGCCAACCCGTACGGCGAGACCAAGCTCCTCGGAGAGCGCCTGTTGCAGCGGGCGCGGGAGCGCGGCGAGCTCTCCGCCACCGCACTCCGCTACTTCAACGCGTGCGGCGCCGACGGCGCCCGCGGCGAAGACCACGACCCGGAATCTCACCTCATCCCGCTCGCCCTGCGCGCGGCGCGCGACGGCACGCCGATCAGGGTGTTCGGGGACGACTACCCCACTCCGGACGGCACCTGCGTGCGCGACTACGTGCACGTCGCCGACCTCGCCGACGCGCACATCGCCGCGCTCGAGGCGCTGCCGCGCGCGCAGGGCTCGTTCAACCTCGGCACCGGCTCGGGCGACTCGGTGCGGGCCGTGCTGGACGCGGTCGAGGCGGTCACCGGGCTCCCGCTGGCGCGCGAGACGGCGCCCAGGCGCGCCGGCGACCCGCCGGTGCTGGTGGCCGGCAACCGGCGGGCCGCCGAGGGGCTCGGCTGGCGGCCGCGGCGCAGCCTGCTGGACGCCGTGAGCGACGCCTGGGCGTGGATGGTGGCGCACCCGGACGGGTACGCGGGCTGACCCTCGCGAGCGGCCGCCGCGGCCGCGCGGCGCGGGTACTAGGAGACGGCCGCCGGCTCGGGGGCCAGCGACTCGAGCGTGATCGACCCGAGCACGTCCATGAGCTGTGCCTGCGCGCGCAGCCAGGCCTCGTGCGTGGTGCAGGAGGCGCTGCGGGCACAGTCCGAGGGGCTCAGCACGCACTGGTTGACGGAGATGGGCCCGTCGACCGCCTCGATGACCTGCTGCATGGTGATCTCGGAGGCCGGCCGCGCAAGGGCGAAGCCCCCGTGCGCGCCGCGCTGCGAGACGGTGAGACCACCGCGCACCAGGCTCTGCAGGATCTTCGCCAAGAAGCTCTCCGGGATGTCCTGGGCCTCGCCGATCTCGTGCAGCGACGCCACGTGGCCTTCGGGATAGCGGGCGAGGTAGGTCATCGCCCGGACGGCGTACTCTGCGCCGCGTGTGAGTTGGAGTCCCATAGCCCTTCGCTTTCCGCTGTCGCGATTCGCCTTGCGGCTCGCTCGGCGCTCACTAGTTCTTCGTGCAGTAGTCGTCAGAGACCGGACCATAACGGTCTGAATAGAGACTGTATCGCCAGCCGGTTCACCGGGTCAACCGGCGGGGGTGATGGTTGTTAAGCGGCCGTTAAGGTTTGGAGAAGCCCGCTCGCTCTCCGCGCGATAGTGCCGGTTTGCGGGCAAAACACGGGTCGCAGCGGCGCACGCCCGGTGTTATCCTGCCTGAGGCGCCACGCGCGCCTCTCCCACTGGAAGGACAAGAGTGAGACGATCCCTGGCCCTCATCGCCGTCGCCGCCGCCGTGGCCGTCGCCGCCGTGGTCGTGGTGGCCGGCATGCGGTCCGGCAACGAGGCCGACGGAGCCGTCGCCTCCGCCGCCACCCAGGGGGCCCTCCCGTCGGGTCACCCCTCCATCGCCCCCGCGGACGAGGAGACGGCGGACCCGCACGCGGACGTCGAGCCGGCCGGCGAGGCGCCGGCCCGCGACGACGCCGCCCTGACCCAGCTGGAGGACAAGAGCAGCGAGGACCCGGGGGACGTGCAGGCGCTGGTGGACCTCGGGGAGGCGTACTTCATGCGCCAGCATCTCCAGCAGGCCGAGAACGCCTACACGCGGGCCCTGGCGCAGGACCCGGAGAGCGCTGCCGCCCGGGTCGGGCTGGCGCTGGTCTGGCACGCCAAGGGCGACTCCAAGCGCGCCGAGAAGGCGCTCACCGGCGTGCTCGCCGCCCACCCCGACGACCAGGACGCGCACTACTCCCTGGCGATCGTCTACTTCTCCGGCGGCCGCGTGGACGAGGCCAAGAAGGAGTGGCAGACGGCCGCCCGCATCGACCCCACCACCACCACCGGCCGGCGGTCGCAGAGCTTCGTCGACCTCCTCGAAGGCCACGAGTCGGCGACGCCGTCGGCGGACTAGCTGGCGGACCTCACTCCACCCGCGCCCCGAGCACGTCGCGCACGTGGGCGAGGGCGAACCGGTTGAACTCCTCCGCGTCGTGCCCCGGCGCGTCGTACGTCTCCACCAGCCCCTTGTGCACGAGCACCTCGTAGCCGCGGACCTTGAGGTCGTAGACGGTGTGCAGCACGCAGATGTCGGTGCACACGCCGGCGACCTCGATCACCTCGGGCCGCAGGCGCTCGAGCACCGCGTCCAGCTGCGTGCCGCGGAACCCCGAGAACGTGTGCTTGCGCACCACGACGCCGCGGTCGGCGAACTCCTTGAGCTCGGGGATGACCTCGTCCTCCCCCGAGCCCTCCACGCAGTGCGGCGGGAACATCTTGAACTCGGGGTCGTCCGGGGCGTGGGTGTCGACGAGGAAGATGAGCGGGACGCCTTCGGCCTCCGCCGCCGCGAGGTGCTCGCGGAGGGCCGGCACGATGGGGTCGTAGCGCGGGCTCGCGAGGTTGCCGTGCCTGCAGAAGCCCACCAGCATGTCGATGACGATGATCGCCCGGCGGGGGCCGGTGGCCTTGCCCGCGGGCTGCTTGATCCCGGTGTCCATACCGACCGCATACCCCGGCCGGGGAGCTAGGTCACACGCTCCAGGCGGGGATTGGGCCGGTACGTCCGCCCGACCTTGGCGCACGGCCGGCCCTCCAGCAGGACCACGTCGGCCGTGAAGTCCGTGTTGCCGCGCAGCAGGCTGCTGCCGACGCCGTAAGCGTCGGCCGGCACGCCCGCCTCCTCGAAGCGCCGGATGCGCTCCGCGTCGAACCCGCCGCTGACGACGATGTTGACGTGCTGGAAGCCCTCGTCGTCCAGAGCGCGGCGCACGGCGCGGACGAGCTCCGGCGCCACGCCGTTGGGGCGGAACGCGCCCATCTCGTCCCAGAGCGAGCGGTCGACCATCGTCTCGCTGGTGTCCAGGCGCACGCCCCACAGCCGCTTGCCGAGGGCACGCGCGCAGGCGAGGCTGGTGGCCACACAGTCGTTGTCCCAGTCGACGAGTGCGGTGACGTTGGTCTCGGGGTAGTGGACGTCGGCGAAGGCGACGGCGGCCGCGACCGTGTCGCCGCCGTAGGCGGCGATGAGCGCGTGCGGCACCGTGCCGATGCCCTTGCCGCCCCACCAGGAGGCCTGGGCGTCGGTGCTCACGCCGATGGCGCCGGCGATGTGGGCGGCGTACCCGTCGCCGGTCTGCACCCTGTAGTGGTCGAAGCGCGCGGGGAAGAACAGGATGGGCTTGCCCCGCGCGGCGTCCACCACGCGGCGCACGTTGCTGCTGATGAGCGTGCGCCGCGAGAGCGCGCCGAGGTACACCGTCTCGAGGTGGGCGAACAAGCCGTAGTCGCCCTCGATGGTGAGCACGGTCTCCCAGGCGGAGAGCTCGTCGCCGTCGTACAGCGCGCGCACGTCCAGCCGGTCCCAGCCGTCCACCCACACGCGGTCGTCGCCCTCGCCCCGGAAGCGCCCGGAACAGAGGCGCAGCATGGCGAGGGCCTCGTCCATGCCGCCCAGCACGGCGCCGTCGGTCTTCTGGAACACCTGCATGGTCACGCGCGGGTGCAGGTCCTTGGCCTCGAGCACGGTCTTGGCGCCGTTGAAGTAGGCGTCCGTGTAGTACCCCTCCCGCAGCCTCTCGACGGGGAGGGCGAAGACGTCCGGATCGAGACGTTGCCGCGACATGCGTGGGATTGTACTCCGCGACCCGCCGGTTCCGACAGGCGCTCAGGCCTGCCTCAGAGGCCGAGCCGGCCCGTGGCCACGTCGAGCATCCTGGCCGGCGTGACCTCGAAGCGGAGCGTGTAGTCGCCGGCCGCGGCCAGCGTGACGTCCATGAAGCGGTCCGGCCGGGGCGTGACCTCGCCCGTCCCGCCCTCGAGGACCCAGTAGGGCGACGAGGTGAACTTGAGCCAGTACGTCCCCGGCTTGCTCACGCTGAAGTCGATGCGCAGGTGACCGACCCTGCGGATCGTGCCCGTACCTGCCGCCGGCGACGGCGGCTGCGGCACGAGCAGCGGCTCCGCGGGGACGAGCTCGTAGACGCGCCAGGCGCCGGCCTGCTCCACCATCCGGAACGCCGGTGAGCTCTCCAGCAGACGCGCCTCGCGCTTGCTCCAGGGGTCCAGAGGGCCGGCCACCGGCGAGAAGATGTACTTGACCCCCATGCTGCGCAGCCACGCCACGTACTCCGACGCGTCGTAGGGGGTGTAGAAGAAGCTGTTGTGGATGGCGTCGGCCTGGCGGTACCACCCGCGTGTGATGGGGTAGCCGGCCTCCGGGAAGTACAACGCCTCCCAGTGCCGGCGCAAGGCCACGACGTGGAAGCGGTAGTCCGGGTCGTAGAGCTGGCGGGCCGCGGCGAGCGCCGGCGCGAAGTAAGCGCGGGTGGTCTGCGGCCGCTCGACGGTGTTGAGGTAGTGACTGGTGGCCGTGCCGAACTGGAGCACCGCGAACGCCACGATGGGGACGATCGCGAAGTCGGCGTACCTGAAGGGGCGTCGCAGACGGGTGTGCCGCAGCAGGAGCAGGAGCGGCAGCCCGAACACCATGAAGAAGCGGCCGATGTTGTTGCCCAGCGGGCTGCCCGGCGTGACGAACGACCCGACGCACAGCACGGCGTAGACGAGGAAGAGGACGATGAACGGGCGGCGCGCGTGCGCCGCGTTGATGCCGGCCAGCCCGACGCCGACGAGCGCGAAGCCGAGGTACACGAGAAGCTGCGAAGTCTCGTTGAGGTAGGCGCCCGGTTCCGAGAAGCTCCAGCCCAGCAGGAACCGGGCCGCGACGGCAGGCGCGAGGGCGGCGGCGAACACGAGGTACCGCCGCCGCTCCGCGCCGCGCACGAGGAGGTCGGTGAGCACGAAGGGGGCAACGACGACCAGCCCCATCGGATTGGCGAAGATGCCGATCGCGACGGGCAGCGCGGCCCAGACGGGGTGCCGCCGCGCCAGCAGCGCGAGGCCCGCGAGCGTGAGCGCCAGCGCGAGGACGAAGGGCGCCTGGCCGTGGGCGAGGTACAGCGTCATCACCAGCGCCATGCCCCAGGCCGGCCACACGTCGTCGATCTTCCACAGGTCGCGCACGTACACGTAGAAGCTGACGGGGACCGTGCCGGCGGCGATGACGACGATCACGGCGCCCGGGACGTACTGTGCCAGCCAGTAGAAGACGAACCCGTAGGTGATGGCGCCGTACCCGCCGCCGTACCAGTACGTGTCCCAGAAGATGGAGCCGCCGCGGCGGAGCAGGAACACCTTGTAGGCGTGGGCGGCGTCGTCCCACCCCGGCACGCCGCCCACGTGCATGAGCACCGTGACGAGCGCGACCGCGGCCGTGGTGACGAGCCACAGCGTGAGCAGGCCGCGGCGGGTGCGCAGCCAGGACTCGACGGCCGCGAAGCTCACGCCTCCGGGGCCGCCAGCCGCATCGCGGCGACGAAGCCGGCGGCGAGGCCGGGCACGGCCGGCAGGGACGGGACGAGCGTGGTCGCCAGGCAACGCTCGTGGACGAAGCCCTCCACCTGGCCCTCCTCCCCCGCGCCGAGCCGCCACGCGAACGACTCCTGCTCCAGGGTGAGGAACTCGAGGTCGAAGAGCTCACTCAGCGTCACCTCGCCCTGCACGTAGGGGTTCTCGCGCGCCGCGGCGGCCCGCACGTAGCGCGGCCGGTCGTACCACTCGAGGAGCTCGGCCTCGCCCGGCAGCACCCCGGCGAGCTCGTGCGTGCGTCCGCGGCTGTCGGCGAGGCGGCGGAGCAGCAGCAGGGCGCCGCCGCCCAGCGCCAGCGTGGGAAGCCCGCCGGCGATCGCCTCAGCGATGGCGGTCTTGAGCGGCTCGTTGGCGGCGAACGCGCCGAGCCGCTCCTCGTCGAGGAGGCCGGCGACGTACAGCCCGGCCGCGCCGGCCGGCAGAGCCGCGTCCTTCTCCAGGCGGAACGGCTCGAGCTCGAGGCCCAGCGCCTTGAAGAGGTCGATGGCCTCGAGCGCGAACGGCTCGAGCGGGCCGCCCCAGGCGACGGCGAGCTTGAGCCCGGTCGCCGTGGGCAGCGGCGCAAGCAGGCGGCGCGGGGGTGCGGGCAGGAACCCGCGCCGCGCCGCCGCCGCCTCGATCGCGGCGCGGTCGAGGTACGTGGCGGCCTCACGGCAGAGCGCCGTCTCACCGCCTTTGGCGGGCTGCGGCCCGATCTGCCGCAGCGATCCCTGCGAGCCGCCGTAACGGCCCGCGAACTGCTCGCTGAGCCGCGGGGGGAGCCAGCCGAGCACCGGCAGCCCGGCGCTCTCCTCGATGAGGCCGCGCAGACCCTCCGCGCGGCCCTGCTCGTCGCCGCCCACGACGATGACGCCGGCGAACTCGACCGCCGCCGACAGCAGCTTGACCCCGCAGGCCCAGCCGCCGAGCGTCATCCCCCGCTCGCGCGCATCGGCCACGAGCACCAGCGGCGCGTCCAGCGCCAGCGCGACGTCGAGAGGCCGCGAACCTTTGACGCCCTCCCAGCGGTCGAGCGCCGGCTCGACCGCGACCACGGCGGTGAGGTCGGTCCCCGAAGCCCACTCGTCGTAGAGCTCGCCCGCGGCCGCATCGTCCAGGAGCCGCGGGTCGAGCACGCGCGGCGTGCGCGCGGAGGCGCCGTAGAGGAGCCGCCACAGCGGCAGGTCGGCGCCGAGGAGCACGGGCCGGACGGCGCGCCCGTCCGCGAACGCGGCGAGCAGCGCGCCGGCTGCGAGCGCCACGGCGGGGCCGGGCTCGAGCCCGGCCACGACCAGGCGAGGGGCGGACATGACGGGCGTCCTCCTTTGGGCCGTCTGGCTCCCGCGGATGGGCGGCGGCCAGGGCGCCCCGAAGGGGGTTCCGGGGGCCGGAGATAGAATACCCTACCAGTGTTTCGGAGGAGGACGTCCCACCGCATGGACCTGCGTGAGCAACTGCACGACGCGATGTGGGTACGCGTGCTGTTCACGCTCGCGTTGCTCACCGGTGTCTTCTGGGTGCAGATGGACCACCACGGCGTGGTGCCGGGCGAGGTGCTCCTCGGCGTGGCCGTCTTCGCCCTGGCCAACCTGCCCATGTACATCGTCGTGCGCCGCCTCCCCGAGAGGACCGCCGCCGCGGTGCTGGTGGTGACGGACCTCCTGCTCGTCAGCGTGGCGCTCATCTTCGCCGGCGGCGCCCTGAGCGCCGAGGGCGTCTTCTACGTGTGGCCCATCGTGTTCTCGGCGGTGTTCCTGCCGGCCTGGGCGCCCTACCTCGCCGCGGGAGCCGCCAGCGCGCTCTACGCGGGCATCTGGGGACTGCAGCACGCGGGCTGGCTCTCGGTCCCGGCGCTGGTCGCCGAGATCCAGGCGCCTCCCAACTGGATGCTCATCAGCGTGTTCCTGCACATCGCCGCGTTCATGCTCGTGGCGCTGCTGAGCGGGAGGCTGGCGCAGGCGCTCATCGGCACCAGCGCCGAGGCGGCCGGCGCCAAGGCCGACACCGAGGAGCAGTTGCGGCGCCTGCGGGCCACCAACGAGCAGCTGCGCGTGATGAGCGAGAGCAGCCGCGCCTTCCTCCGGCACCAGGACGTGAGCGGGCTGGTGCCGGAGGCGCTCGCGCAGATCACGGCGGTGACGGGCTCGCGCACCGGGTTCGCGCTCATCCTCAACCACAACTCCGGCGACTACGAGGAGCGCGCCGTCATCGGGGGCGTCACCTCGGACCAGGTCCGCCGCTACAAGGAGCTCGGGCTGATGGAGGTGGCCCGGGCCGGCGCGCAGCGGTACGAGGACGTCACCGGCCCGCAGGTCGGGCGGCTCCTCAAGGCCATGGAGAAGGACGGGTACCTCGGGTTCCTCGTCGCCCCGCTGGAGGCCAAGCACGAGGTGCTGGGCGCGGTCTGCCTGCTGCACCGCGCCGGGGACGAGGTGCCCGAGGGGGCCGTCAGCACGCTTCGCCCCCTGTGCGACCAGGTGGCTCTGGCCGTGCGCAACATCCAGTTCAACGAGGAGCTCGCGCGCAAGAACGAGGAGCTCACCCACCTCGACCAGCTCAAGAGCGACTTCATGGCCACGATGAGCCACGAGCTGCGCACCCCGCTCACGTCCATCATCGGCTACAGCGACATGCTGCTCAGCGGCATGACCGGCGAGCTCAACGAGAAGCAGTCGGCCTTCGTGGACAGCATCCTCAAGGGCGGCGAGGCCCTGCTCAACCTCATCAACGACGTGCTCGACCTCACCAAGATCGAGGCGGGCCGCCTGGAGCTCAACCGCGAAGCGGTCGACCTGCGGGCGGCCCTTCTCGGCGTCCTCCCCGTGGTCAAGCCGCGGGCGCAGGACAAGCGCATCCGCATCAGCACGTTCCTCCCCACCGACCTGCCGCTGGTGTGGGCCGACCCCGGCAAGCTGAACCAGGTCCTCCTCAACCTCATCACCAACGGGATCAAGTACACGCACGAGAACGGCAACGTGAGCGTCGAGGCGCGCACCCTGGACGGCCTCGTGGAGATCTGGGTCAACGACACCGGCATCGGCATCGCCAGAGAAGACCAGGACAAGGTCTTCCAGAGATTCACCCAGATCGACTCGTCGGCGACGCGCTCCCAGGGCGGCACCGGGCTCGGGCTGGCGATCGTGCGTGAACTGGTGGAACTGCACGGAGGCGCCATCCGCGTGCAGAGCAAGCTCGGAAAGGGCTCCAGCTTCATCTTCACCATGCCGATATCAACCAAGCCGGCGGACCCACTGGCTGCGGGCAAGATCAGCTAAGGAGAGGAACCCACGTGGCCAACGCCATCCTGGTCGCCGACGACGACCCCGACATCCTGAGCATCGTCTCCATGTCCCTGGAGACCCAGGGCTACACCGTCCACAAGGCCACCAACGGCCGCGAGGCGGTCGACCTCGCCCGCGAGCATCACCCCGACCTCATCCTGATGGACATGATGATGCCGGTCGTGAGCGGCTACGAGGCGGTCGGCGAGCTCAAGGCCGACGCGTCCACGCGTGACATCGTCATCGTCGGCCTCTCCGCCAAGGCGATGGCCACGGACATGGAGCGGGCCAGCGACGCCGGCACCGACGGGTACATCACCAAGCCGTTCCGCATCGCCCAGGTCCTCTCCGTCGTGGAGAGCCACCTGAACAAGTAGATCCGCGGCTGCGGCCGGGTCCCGTCGCCAGTGCAGGCGACGGCGGGCAGGACCCGGCGTCCCCGTGGCGTAAGGTGGACGTGATGAGCACGTCGCCCCCAGAGCAGCCCGCCCCGCAACCTCCGCTGATCTGCGTCGCCGACGTGGACACGCGGCTCAGCTGCAGCTGCTACTGCGCCGTCTGCCCCTACTACACCCGCGACCGGCGCGTCGGCGAGCGGCGCACCCTGCACCGGCCCACGCACGACCGGCGCATCCTCCACCGGTTCACCGGCTGACGCCGGGCGAAAGCGGCTCGAACCTCCCCGCGCCCGGCGCCCTCGGCGGCGCGCGTATCATGCTCTCCCGCCAGTTGCCGATACCGTGCAGTGCCAGTCAGCCCGCGAACCGAGGCGACGCACGGCCCAGACACCTGAGCAGAGACCGGGCAGGACGCCCGGGTACGACCGGGGCGTCAGCCTCGAGCTGAAGACGGCCGCGGTCGCCGGCGGCGGCGTCGCGGCGGCGCTCCTCCTCTTCGCGTCGGTCATCGACCGCGGCTCCCTGTGGCAGGTGGCCGCGGTCCTGCTCGGCCTGTTCGTCGTGATCACCGTGGCGCTCGACCTCTGGGTGTACCGGCCCCTCGAAAGGCCTCATCGCGCGGGCGCGCAAGCGACTGGGCCCCGACTTCGAGCGCAGCGACCCGCGCTACCGTGACGAACTGCGTGAGCTCGGCTACCTGGTCGGCACGCTCATCGCCGTCTTCACCGCCTCCGAGGACAAGGAGTGGGTGGCCCAGGGCATCAAGGACGACCTCCTGCGCCTGCAGTCGCTCAACCGGCAGCTCATGGACGTCGGGGTCATCGGCCGCGAGATGAACGCGGCGCTGCCGTACCGCGAGACGGTGGAGCGCGTGCTCTCGCGCAGCCGCGCCTTCTTGCGCGCCGACTTCGGCGCGCTCCTGCTGCTGGACGCCGAGGCGCGCGCCTTCTCGCTGGAGGGAGCACAGGGCGTGCTCACCCCCACCCTGTCGGCCGAGTGCTGCGCCTCCACGCCCGACTGCCCCGTGCGCCGGGCAGTCTCCACCGGCGACATCACCCGCACCGAAGGCCACGCGTGCACGCTGTTCCCGCACACCATGACCCACCAGCTGGTCATCCCGGTCAAGGTGGAGAACGTCGGCGACATGGCTCTGCTCACCACCTCGACCAGCGGCGCGTACACCGACCTGCTCACCGGCGACGTCCTGGTCGCGCTCCAGGACCAGGTGCAGAGCTCGCTCACCAACGCGCACAAGTACGACGCCATCCGCCGCCAGGTGGTCACCGACCACCTCACCGGCCTCTACAACCGGCGCTACTTCATGAACCGCGCCGGAGAGGAGATCGAGCGCAGCCTGCGGCACCAGGAGCCGCTCAGCGTGCTCATGCTCGACATCGACCACTTCAAGCAGTTCAACGACGTCTACGGGCACGCCACCGGCGACCGCGTGCTGCAGACGGTGGCGCGGGCCATGAAGGATGCCCTCCGCAAGCCCGACATCTGCTCCCGTCACGGCGGCGAGGAGTTCGCCGTGCTGCTGCCCAACACGCCGGGCGACAACGCCTACTACGTGGCGGAGCGCGTGCGCAGGACGCTGGGAGGCACGCGCTACACGGGGCTCGGGCTGCCGCCGGAGGTCAACATCACGCTGAGCGTGGGCGTGGCCACCTGCCCGCGCGACGCCACCGTGCTCGACGAGCTCATCGAGCTCGCCGACAAGGCGCTCTACCAGGCCAAGGAGACCGGCCGCGACCGGGTGGTGCTCTGGGGCGCGGCGGAGCGCGAGCGGGTCAGGAGCTGACCCGCGCGGCGGCGGGCCGCGCCGCCAGCCCCATGCCCCAGGCGATGACGGCGGGCGGCAGCGAACCCCAGGCCAGCAGCTCGTCGTGGAACGCGCGCAGCGTGCCGCCGCGGGCCGCGTCCCAGGCGCCGGCCAGGCGCAGGACTTCCCGCTTGCCCAGCAGGTAGCTCATCGCCTGACCCGGTTCTTCGGCGTACCGGCGGCACTCGAGCGTCGCCTCCCGCCGGTTCATCCGCGCCTCACGCGCAAGGAACTCCACCGCCTGGCCCAGGTCCATGCGCCCCAGGTGCAGTCCACGTCGATGACCACGCGGCAGGCGCGCCAGACCTGGTCGTTGAGGCGCATCAGCCGCACCGCGGGATCGTCGAGGAAGCCCTCACGGTCCATGAGCTCCTCGCAGTAGAACGCCCAGCCCTCCACCAGGATGTTGCCGCCGTCGGGCAGCCCGGCGATGCGCCGCGCCAGCGTGGGCGCCCGGTTGGCGCTGCACAGCTGCAGGTGGTGGCCCGGGTACGCCTCGTGCACGCCGGTCGTGCGCAGGGACGTCAGGGCGTGGCCGCGCATGCGGTCGTGCGCCTCGTCCTCGCTGAGGCCCTCCGGCGGCGGCGTGACGTAGTAGAAGCCGAGCTGCCGCTCGGCGAACGGACCGGGAGGGTCGTAGGCGGCGAAGGGGAGCAGGCTGCGGAGAAAGGCCGGCGTGGCGGTCACCTCGAGCTCCTCGCCCTCCGGCAGGCCGGCGATGTCGTGGGCGATGACGTAGGCGCGCGCCTCGTCCACCGCGCGCGCGTAAGCGGCCACGAGCCCGTCCCTGGCCGGCACGGCCGCCTGGGCGGCCGCGACCGCGGCCTGGGCGTCCGCGTAGCCGCCCGCGGCGGCCAGGCTCTCCATGGCGGCCCTGGTCTCGTCCAGGACCTCGCGACCGTAGTCGGCGAGGGCCTCGGCGGGTTCGTCCAGGCAGTGCTCCCAGTGGAGCACGTCGGCGAGGACCTCGGCGCCGGCGCCGCACTCGGCGGAGGCGGTGGGCGACAGGACGTCCCGCAGGTGGTCGCGGAACGCCTCGAGCGCCGCGACCGCAGCGGCCGACGGCCCGTCCACCGCGCCGTCGTGCCCCACCGACCGCGCGAACGCCCGCGCCGAGTGGCCGGCCAGGTCGACGAGGCCCTCGGCGTAGTCGATGCCGCCCTCGACCGCGGCCGCCGACAAGCCGGGCTCGAGCGCGTCGCGCGCCTCGGCGAGCAGCGCCGGCACGGCCTCGAGCCGGCCGGCGAGCGCGGCCACGCGCTCCTCCGGAGAGCCCAACTCGCGCACCAGCAAGGGGAACACGCCGGCGACGACCTCGAGCGCGGCGCCGGGATGCCGCTCGGGCGCCCGGCGCAGCTCCAGCAGCCGCAACCGGCGGCGCACCACCTGCAGCGCCGCGAACGCGTCGACGGCGGCGCCGGTGTCGTCCGCCGCGAGCAGCGGCGTGAGTGCGCGCTCGTGCGCGTGGAGCGACTCCACGCGCCGCTCGCGCGCCGCCGGGCTCCACTCCGGCAGCCGGCCGGCGCCCTCCGTCAGGCCGAGCGCAGTACCCAGCACGGGGTCGTCGGCGACGAGGTCGTCCAGCAGGCCCTGCACCGCCGCCGCGACACGCTCCTGCTCGGCGCCTCTTCGTCCCTCGCCCGGTCCGCTCATTTCGCCCTCGTTTTCAGCTCGATGTGCCGTCCGCCCCTGCCCACGCCAGCACCCGGGCGACCGGCGGCCCGGCGCCCGAAGGTGGATGAGGCCGGGAGCCGCGCAGCCGCTCCCGGCCTCAGATGCTCGCGCAGGCCCCCGCAGGGACGCCCGGTCAGTGCTTCTCGTACTGCTGCAGATAGGCGATCAGTGGGCCGGTCCTGCCGCCCATGATCTTGTCCACCAGCGCGTCGAGGATGCCCTGGGCGACCTGCTCGTCCGTGACCTTGGGCCGGTACACGTACGCGGCCTCGGACTTGTCCTGCTCCAGCAGGCCTTTGGTGGACAGGTTGCGCAGCACGCTCATCACGGTGGTGTACGCGATGCGCCGGTTCTCGCGCAACTCCTCGTACACGGCGCGTACGGTGACCTCGCCCCTGTCCCAGACGACGCGGAGGACGTCCGCCTCCAGCCAACCGAGGCCGGTGAGGTCGCGGCTGTGGTCTCGGCGCTGCCAGGGCTGTGGCCTCTCGTCAGACATGAGGACCTCCGTCCGACTGTCGAGATTGAGATGGTGAAGACCGGACCCTCCCGCGACGGCTGCCGAACGGGACCTGCGCGGCCCTCGTCGCCGGGTCACGGGAGACGCAGTCGGTTTTTGACTCTACTGACCATGCCAAGGTTACGCAAGACGACTCCCGGGCCCGGCGACGCCGCCGGGTATACTCCCATCGGACCCACATCGGAGGCTCATGGGCGGCAGGACGGACACGAGCGGACAGCTGAACAGAGAAGAGCTCGCCGCGTGGCGCGGGTTCCTGCGCGTGCACAGCTCACTGTTCCACCAGCTCGACGCCGAGCTCTCGGCGGCCGACGACCTGCCGCTGCGCTCCTACGAGGTGCTGCTCCTGCTCGAGGACGCTCCACATCGGAGGCTCCGCATGTCGGACCTCTCGCGCTCGGTACTGCTCAGTCCCAGCGGTGTGACCCGGCTGGTCGACCGGCTGGAGCGTGAAGGGCTCGTGACGCGCGAGCGCTGCGCGGAGGACGGGCGCGGCTACAACGCCGTGCTCACCGAAGCCGGCGGGGCCAGGCTGCGGAACGCCCGCGAGACGCACCTCGCCGGGGTGCGCCGCCTGTTCCTCGACAAGCTGGGTGACGCCGACCTGCTCCAGCTGGCGGCGTACTGGGAGAAGCTGGTGCCCGGCTCGGCCGGTACGGACGCCGAGTGGCGGCGCACTCCTCCGGCCCTGCTCGGACCCGAGTGCGGGGGCGGCGCCGATGCCTGACGCGGTCGTGGTCGGCGCCGGCGTGGCCGGCCTGTGCTGCGCCCGCGAGCTGCACGCCGCCGGCCTGGACGTGCTCGTGCTCGAGCGCGGCGACGGCCCCGGCGGGCGCGTGCGCACCGACGAGGTGGACGGCTTCCTGCTCGACCGCGGCTTCCAGGTGCTGCTCACAGCCTACCCGGAGGCTCGGCGCGCGCTGGACTACGACGCTCTCGGGCTGCGGCCGTTCGAGAGTGGCGCGCTCATCCGGAGGGCGGCCGGTCCCTGCGGCTCGCCGACCCGTTCCGGCACCCGCTCCGGGCGCTGGAGAGCCTGCGCGAGGCGCCGGGCAGTGTGCCCGACAAGCTGCGGGTCGCGCGCCTGCGGCGGCGCCTCTCGCGCGGTTCCATCAACGAGATCCTCACGGCGCCGCAGGTGACCACCGCGGAGGCGCTGCGGCTCGAGGGCTTCTCGAGCGGTCTGGTCGACGCGTTCTTCCGCCCGTTCCTGGGCGGCATCTTCCTCGACCCCACGCTCGAGACGTCGAGCCGCCTCTTCGCCTTCGTGTTCAAGATGTTCTCCGAGGGCGAGGCGGCGCTGCCGGCCGCCGGCATGCAGGCCATCCCGCGCCAGCTGGCCGAGGGCCTGCCGGAGGCGGCCATCCGCTACGGCGCCACCGTGGAGTCGGCCGGCCCGGGCGAGGTCGTCCTGGCCGGCGGCGAGCGCATCGCCGCCGCGTCCGTCGTCGTGGCCGCCGACGGCCTCGAGGCGGCGCGGCTCACCGCCGTGGAGGCGCCGTCCGCCCGCGGCGTGACGACGCTGCACTACGCGGCCGACCGCTCGCCGGTCGGCGAGCCGTCGCTCGTCCTCGACGGCGACGGCGAGGGACCGGTCAACGACCTGTGCGTGCCGAGCGACGTGGCGCCGAGCTACGCGCCGCCGGGGGCGGCGCTGATCTCGGCCACCGTGCTCGGTGTGCCTTCGATCGACGACGCCGCGCTCGACGAGGCCGCGCGCGGCCAGCTGCGCGGCTGGTTCGGCGCGCAGGTCGACGGCTGGCGCCTCCTGCGCACCCTGCGCCTGCCGTTCGCGCTGCCCGCGCAGCCGCCGGCGGCGCTCGCTCCGGCCGAGCGCCCGGTGCGCCTGCGCGAGGGCCTGTTCGTGTGTGGCGACCACCGCGACACGGCGTCCCTGCAGGGCGCCATGCTCTCCGGCCGGCGCGCCGCGGCCGCGGTCCGCGGCCTGGACGCCGCGCCCGCCTGCGCCCTCTGACCGCCCTCGCCGCGCCCGGTCAGGCCTTGCCGACCACGACGCTCAGGCACATGACCGTGAGCACGACCGCCGTGATCAGCACGTAGCGGCGGTCGTGCTCACGCGCGAACGCGACGATGGACCCGGCCACGCGCACGAACGGCGTCGCGATGAGCACGATGATCCCGAGTGAGAGATAGGCCGCCGGATCCAGGCTCCCCAGCGCTCCCGGCAGGTCCGCGAGGGGCACGACGTGGGAGGGCAGGGCCTCGGCGTCCCAGACGCCGAGGACGAGGCCCACGACCATGAGCGCCACGGCGATGACGATGCCCACGGCCAGCACCCGGCTCACCGTGCGCTCGATGAAGTCCATCTGGTGCGGCGGCCGGGCCTGGGCACTCATACCCCCGCCCCCAGCGCCTTGAGGATCATCAGGACCGCGAACAGCGGCAGCACGATCTCGAACGCGATGAGCAGCACGCGGGTCGGCAGGAGGATGGCGAGCCGCGGGCCGAAGCGAGCTCCGGCGAGGATGCCCAGCGCCGCCGGCACGGCCCAGCGCGGGTCCATGTAGCCGCGGCCGTAGAAGATGGCGGCGCCGGTGGCCGCGGTGACGCCGATCATGAGGTTGCTGGTGGCGATGGTCGCCTTGAGCGGCACTCCCATCAGCAGGTTCATGATCGGCACCTTGAACGCGCCGCCGCCCACGCCGAGCAGTCCGGAGACGTTGCCGGCGACGAACGACAGCCCGAACCCCAGCCCGACGCCGTGCACTCCGTAGCTCACCTCGCGGCCCTCTGCGGGGTCGTAGTACCCGGCCGGCATGATCGAGCCCTCCACCGGCACCACGTCGCCCTTGCGCCGGCCCATCTGCCAGGCCACGTAGAAGAGCACCACGGCGAACGCCACCTGCAGGAACCTCGCGTCGACGAGCACGGCCGTGACACCTCCCGCCACGGCGCCGACGGTCGTCGCGACCTCGAGGAACATGCCGAGGCGCATGTTGGTCATCCCGCGGGAGGCGAAGGTGATCTGGGCCATGGACGACGTGGCGATCACGCAGACGATGCTCGTCGCGATGGCCGTCTTGATCGGCACCCCGAACGCGAGGCTGAGCACGGGGACCATGATGACGCCGCCGCCCACGCCGAGCATGCTGCCGAACACGCCGGCGAAGAAAGCGATGACGAGGATGCCGATGAGGACCGCCATGGGCGGTACTCTACCGGACGCCCGCGGGGAGGCCCGCCCTGCTCACTCCTCGGGCCCGGGCGGGCGGCGCAGACGTTTGGCGACCCCCCGTCGCGTCTTCTCGGCGAGGCGCCGCTCTTTAGCGGCGCGCGAGGGCCGCGTGGGGCGGCGCGGCGGAGGCGGCGGCTCGTTGAGCCGCCGCAGCTTGAGGCGCAGGCGGCGCAGCGCGTCCATCTTGTTGAGGTACTGGCTGCGCTGCGCCCGGCTCGTCACGGTCAAGCCGGTGGGCCGGTGCACCAGCCGCACGGCGCTGTCGGTCACGTTCTGGTGCTGCCCGCCCGGCCCCCCCGCGCGGAACGTCTGCACGTCACACTGGGCCAGCAGCGCGTCGTCGCTCTCGGGGATGTCGATGTGCTCCTCCACCTCCTGAGCCTACCACCGCCCGTGATAGCCTCACGCCATGCTCGGCATCGCCCTCGCCCTCGGCGCCTCTCTCTGCTGGGGCTCCGGCGACTTCCTCGGCGGGTTCAGCACACGGCGCGCCAGCCTGTGGGCCGTGATCATCGGAAGCCAGGCCGTGGGCCTCGTGGGAGCGCTGGCCGTCACGCTGGGCACGGGGCACGGCTGGCCCGGGTTCGGCGCCGTCTGGCCGGTGGTGCTCGGCGGGGTGGCGAGCGTGATCGCCATCTCCAGCTTCTACAAGGCGCTCGCCATCGGCACCATGAGCGTCGTCGCGCCGATCAGCGCGACCAATGCACTGATCCCCTTCGCCGTCGGCATCGCCCTCGGCGAGCGGCCCGCGACCCTCCAGCTCGCCGGCGTCGTACTGGCAGCCGTCGGCGTCGTCCTCGTCGCCGTCGAGCCGGCGCGCGGCGGGCAGACGGTCGGGGTCGCCGCCCTGCCCGGAGAACCGGCTGTGGAGCCGGCGGAGGCCGAGGAGCTGTTCCGGCGTGAGCCGGCCCCGGTGCCCGCGCCGGCCACCGGCCTCCCGGTGGCAGACGTGGCCCGCGCCGCGGCGCCGCGGCCGTCACGCGCCGCGCAGCACCGCGCGATCGCCCTGGCGCTGCTGGCCGCCGTCTGCATGGGCCTGGTGCTGGTGGGCTACGACGCCACCGCCCGCCACGACCCGCTCTGGGCCATGCTGGCCGGCCGCATGTCGTCGGCGGCCATCTTCGCCGCCGTGTTCCTCGCCCTGCGGCCGCGGGTCGTAGTCGCGCGCTCGGCGCTGCCGTTCATCGTGGCCGTCGGCCTGCTCGACACCGGCGCCAACGGCCTGTTCGCGCTGGCCACGACCGAGGGCTACCTGAGCCTGGTCGCCGTGCTCGGCTCCCTCTACCCGGTGGTCACGGTGCTGCTCGCCTTCGGGGTGCTGCGCGAGCGCATCGCGCCGCACCAGCTGGCCGGCGCGGCGGCGACGCTCGCCGGCGTGGCCCTCATCGCCGCCGGATGACCCGCGTCCCCGGACCCTCGCGGTGACGCGGCTCGCCCTCATCCGGCTGCGGGGCGCCGGCGGCGAGCCGGTGGATCTGCGGCGCACCCTGGGCTCGCACGGCGTGGCCGACCTGCCGCCGGTGGCGCGCGACGAGGACGGCTTCGGCGCGACGGTCACGCTGGCCGCGCCGGGCGGGCCGCGGACGGTGCGGCTGGAGGCCGCAACGGGCGGCTCGGGCGGCCGCGGGGACGGCGACGCGGCGCGACGGCGCCCGGACGAGGCCGGTCTGCTGGCCGTCAGGGTCGTCGACTCCGGGCCGCCGCCCGGCGAAGCGGCGGCGGCGGTGCTGGTCGCATCGGCGCGCCGCATGCTCTGTCTGGACGACGACCTCAGCGGGTTCTACGCCAAGGTGCAGGGCGACCCCGACCTGGCGTGGGCGGCACGAGGCGCCGGCCGCCTGCTGCGCAGCCCCAGCGTCTTCGAGGACGTCGTCAAGACGGTGTGCACCACCAACTGCGCCTGGTCGGCGACAGAGCGCATGACGGGCGCCCTCGTCGGCCGGCTCGGAGAGCCGGCCCCGGGGGCGCCCCCCGGCGACGTCGCCGGACGTGCGTTCCCCACCCCGGCGGCCATGGCGGCCGCCGGCGACGACTTCTACTCGGGCGTGGCGCGCGCCGGCTACCGCGGCCCCTACCTCCGTGAGATCGCCGCCCGCGTCGCAGGCGGCGCTCTCGACCTCGAGGCGCTGCTCACGGCGGACCGGCGCGAGCTGCCCGACGACGAGGTCGCGCGCCTCCTGCTCGAGCTGCCCGGCGTGGGACCCTACGCGGCGGCCCACGTCATGCTGCTGCTGGGCCGCCACTCCCGCCTGGTGCTGGACTCGTGGACGCGGCCCAAGTACGCGCGGCTCGTCGGCAAGCCAAGGGGCAAGCTGGTCGCGGACCGGACGATCGAGCGCCGCTTCCGCCGCTACGGAGAGCACGCCGGCCTCGCGTTCTGGCTGTTCGTGACCCGGGACTGGTTCGACGACGGCGCCGGCGACGCCGGGGTGGAGCGGCTCAGCGCGGGGGAGCCGCGGGGCTGAGCCGCCCGGGAGGCGCGGCCGCGGTCAGGGCGCCGGGGACGCCGACGCCATGCCCCAGTCCTTCGCGATCACGTCCAGCACGAGCCCGGCCATGCGGTCGCCGCCCGCGCGCGTGAGGTGGATGCCGTCCGGCGCGCGCATCAGGACCGGGTCACCGCCGGCGTCCTTGAGGTACTCGTCGTAGGACCCCTTCTCGTCCGACATGAGCTTCCAGGTGCTGACGAACGTCACGCCCGGGCGCTTCCCGGCCTCGGCCTCGTAGATGTGGTTCATCATCGCGATGCGCTCGCGGTAGCCGAACGACTTCATGATCGGGTTGCCGACCCAGTAGACCCGGCGCCCGCCCTTGGTGAGGATGTCCATCGCCGCGCCGACCCGCCCGGCGTACACCTCCTGCCAGGCTTTGCTGCCCACCTTGAGGACCTTGCCCTCGTAGTAGACGTCCTGCCCGTCGTTGGCGCCGAAGAGTGCGGCGACGGCGTCCGGCTTGTAGTCGACGAGCTGATCCACCAGCCGCTGTGGCCAGTCGAAGAAGTCGGGGCGGCTGAGCCCGCTGGAGACCCGGTAGTCGTTCTTGGCCTTCACCAGACCCGTGGCCTCCGAGAGGTTGACGAGCGACGACCCGAAGACCTGGTCCATGGAGTCACCGGCGATGTACAGGCGCAGCGGTCTGGCGGCGGTGATCTCTCGCGGCCACAGCGGCCTCTTCGTCTTCTTGACCTCGGCGAGCGAGTGGTGCGGGCCCTCGCCGCGACCGAGGGCGGTGGCGACCCTGGCGCCGAGATCGTCGGCGCGCACCACGCCGCTCAGCGCCGACATGGGCGCGAGCAGGGCGAGCTGCAGGGAGCGGAGGGCCCCATAGGGCCGGGCCTCGACGTCTCTCTTGATGTTGGCCACGTCGAGCAGGCCCGCGAGGAAGAACCCGAGCAGCATGGCGAGGAGCACCGCGCCGGCCGTGAGGCGGCGCCGGCGCGGTCCCTTGCGCCGCTCCGGCAGCGGCCCGACGGTCTCGGCGCCGTGTGGCGCCTCGGGCTCGAGCCACTCCTCCCACTCCTCCGAGGTCTCGTAGCCGTCGGCCGGCTCGTAGGCCGACGGGCGGAGGCCGGTGGGCTCCTCCGGCGCGCGCCAGTCGCCCGGCGCGCCGCCCTCCGGCCGCCGCGGCCGCCCGCGACGCGGCGGCCGCAGCTCCCACACGAAGAGGTCGTCGTCCGGGCGCGGACCAGGCCCGCCGGCCGGAGCGTCACGCGGCTCGCCCGCCGCGCCCCGCGCCCCGTCCGGCTCGTCGAACGGCATCCCCATCTGCCCGGGATACTCGCCCTCGTAGGGGCCGTCACCGCTCATCCGCTCCGCCCGCTCCTCTCAGAACTTGAAGTACAGGAACTCGGCCGCGCCGGCCGGCCCCAGCACGTCGATCAGGAACAGCGCCGCCGCGAGCGCCAACCCCTGGCCCACCCAGCCGACACGGCTGAAGCCGGCCTCCATGCCCTCGATCGCCCGCCGCGGCACGTACTGGACGGCGATGCCGAGCACGCACAGCCCGACCACCGGGAGCGTCACCGCGGCGCCGACGGAGCCGAGCCCCGCGACGAGCCGCCACAGCACGGAGAGCGCGTTGCCCAGCGACTCGGCGCGGAAGAACACCCACGCCACGCTCACGAACACGAACACCCAGAGGCGCTGGAGCGCCCGCGCCGCCGGCGTGCGCCCGGGCTCGGGCAGCCCTCTCGAGTGACGCGTGTCCCTGCGCGCCCGTTCGACCGCCAATCCCGTGCCGTGCAGGAGCCCCCAGAAGATGAAGGTCCACCCCGCCCCGTGCCAC
This sequence comes from uncultured Actinomycetes bacterium, assembly GCA_963764225.1. Lineage (GTDB taxonomy): Bacteria > Actinomycetota > Thermoleophilia > UBA2241 > UBA2241 > CAIXSE01. The sequence continues at coordinate 200,685 of CAVXRL010000006.1, read as the reverse complement.
AGGCCGCCGAGCAGGAACGTGATGACGAGGTTGGCGTAGGTGCGTCCCTTGCCCTTCCGGTTGCCGCCGAGGGGGATGTAGAGGTAGTCGCGCAGCCAGCTGGACAGGGTGATGTGCCAGCGGCGCCAGAAGTCCTGGATGGTCCGCGCCGTGTACGGCGCATCGAAGTTGGCCGGGAGCTCGAACCCGAGCAGCAGCGAGATGCCGATGGCGATGTCGGCGTACGCGCTGAAGTCGCAGTAGATCTGCACCGAGTAGGCGATGATGCCCCACAGCGTCTCCCACGACGAGTACGTCTGGGGAGAGGCGAACAGGCCGCCGACGATGTGCGTGGAGAGGTAGTCGGCGATCAGCAACTTCTTGACCAGGCCGCCGAGGATGAGCACGAACGCGCGCGACGAGTCCACGGTGCGGGGGTTCCTCGGCGAGGTGAGCTGCGGCAGGAACTCGCGGGCTCTGGCGATGGGGCCCGCGAGCAGGTACGGGAAGAACGCCACGTACACCGCGAAGTCGAGCGCCGGCGCCGGCGCGAGCTGGCCGCGGTAGATGTCCACCACGTAGGTCAGCATGCGGAACACGAGGAACGAGATGCCGACCGGCAGGATGACGTGCAGGAGCGGGAGCGGCGCGCCGAGCCGGAACGCGCCGAGCACGGCGTTGAGGTTCACGGCGAAGAAGTCGAAGTACTTGAAGACGCCGAGCGTGACGAGGTTGGCGGCGACCGCGAGCGTGACCCAGCGGCGGGCGGCGGCCCGCGAGCCGCGCCGCCCGCCCCGCGCCCGGTGCACCTGGACGCCGATCGCCTGGTTCACGAGCGTCGCGCCCAGGAGCAGGAAGATCAGCCGCCAGTCCCACCACCCGTAGAACACGTAGCTGGCGGCGATGATGAACCACTTCCACAGGCGCAGCCTGGGCATGAGCACCCAGTTGAGCGCGTACACGACGAGGAAGAAGAGCGCGAACGTGATCGTCGGGAAGAGCACCCTGCCGCCTGCCAGTCACCGGACGCGCGAGGCCCGGGCGGCCCCGCCTGCTGCATGCGGATGCTACACCAGCAGGTGCGGGCGGCGAAGCGCGCCGGGGGGCCGCGCGGACCCGCAAAGGGGGGCGCCGGCCGCGGGCGAAGGGAGCCTGGCGGTGGTGGCGGCGAAGGGAGCCTGGCGGCCGCGGCGAACGGCGCCTGAGCGAGCGGTCAGGGCGCCGGCGCGGCGGACCTGGAGGCCTTGGGCGAGGGCGACTGCGGCGCCTCGCCCTTCTTCGCCAGCCACTCCTTCTCGATCGCGTCCAGCACCGCCCGGGCGACGATCAGGCCGCCGGCGTAGGTGAGGTGCTCCCCGTCCTGCTCGCGGACCTGCACCGTCTCGCCGTCCACCCCCGGCAGATACTGGGAGTAGGCGCCGTTCCGGGAGAGCAGCGACCAGGTGTCGATGTACTCGACCCCGAACGTCTTCTCGGCCACGCTCTCGTAGATGCCGTTGACGAGCCGGATCTGGCTGTCGAACGACGACGAGGTCATCGCCGGCTGGCCGATCCAGTACACGCGCCGCACGCCGCCCTGGAACAGCAGGCCGATGACGTCCTGCACGCGCTTGCGGTACTCCGTCTTCCAGCCGTCGCTGCCGAACTGGTGGATCTTGCCCGACGCGGTCTGCAGGGCCTGGTTGTCGTTGGCGCCGAACATCACCGCCGCGGCGCCCGGGCCGAACTCGTCGATCTGCCGCTGGATCTGTGCCGGCCAGTTGAAGAAGTCGGGGCGCACCAGCCCGGAGGAGATGTGGTAGTCCAGCTCCGGCTTGATCAGCCTGGTCTTGTTCGACAGGTTGACGAGCGCCATGCCGGGCAGGCCCATCATCGAGTCGCCGGCGATGTAGAGGTGCAGGGGGTGGCCCTTGAACGGCTTCGGCAGGGGCTTCTGCTGCAGCGGCTTCTGCGGCTTCGGGCCGTTCGTGCCCGGCTTGCCGCCGGACGTCGGTGTGGGCGTCGGCACGACCACGGCGACCTGCCGCGGACCGCCGCCGCCAGGCTGGGGCCGGCCGAGCGCCGAGGCGGTGAGCTCGGCCGGCCGGTCGAGGAACAGCCAGTGGCTCACGGCGGCGAGCGGGTCGACGAGCGCGAGCCGGAAGCTGCGCTCGCCGCCGAACGGCATCTCGAGCGCCGTCTTCTTCATCGCCGGCGCGTTCAGCAGCGCTCCGAGCAGCAGCGCGACCAGCATCGCGATGAGCGCGCTCCCGGCGGTGCGCCGGCGGCGGCCCTGCGGGAGCTTGCCGTCCTGGCGCTCGCCCCGCGGCGCGCCGCCGGCCTCTTCCTCGGTTGTCCGCGTGTCCGTCATCAGAACTTGAAGTAGAGGAAGGTCGCGGGGCCGGCGGGGCCGAGCACGTCGAGCAGCATGAAGCCGGCTGCGAGGATCACGCCCTGGAGCACGGGATTGAGCACCGAGAGCCCGGCCTCACCGCGCTGCCAGACGGACCGCGGCACGTACTGCACGCCGATGCCGACGGCGATCGCGAGGAGCACGCCGGGGGTGACGGCGGCGCCGAACGAGCCCCAGCTCTGGAACAGGCGGGCGAGCACGTCCACGGCGGCGCCGAAGGTGTCGGAGCGGAAGAAGATCCAGGCGAAGGTGACGAAGGCGAAGGTGCCGACCCGCGGCCACACGGCGCCGTGCCAGGGCCGGCGGTCGTACTCGAGGGGAGGCGCGGCGCGGGCGGATGCCGCGCCCGGCCCCTCCGGCAGCAGGGCGGCGTCGCCCAGGCGGTCGAACGCCGCCGCCAGCTCCAGGCGCTCCCGCTGGGCCACGCGCGCGCGCTGCTTGCGCCGGTCCACGCGTGCGTGCTCGACGACCAGCGCGCAGCCGTAGAGGAAGCCCCAGAAGACGAACGTCCAGCCGGCGCCGTGCCACAGACCGCCGAGCACCATGGTGAGCAGGAGGTTCACGGAGGTCCGGACCTTGCCCTTGCGGTTGCCGCCGAGCGGGATGTAGAGGTAGTCGCGCAGCCAGCGCGAGAGCGTCATGTGCCAGCGGCGCCAGAAGTCCTGCACCGAGGCGGCGGTGTACGGTGCGTTGAAGTTGTCGGGCAGCTGGAAGCCCAGCAGCAGCGAGACGCCGATGGCGATGTCGGCGTAGGCGCTGAAGTCGCAGTAGATCTGCACCGAGTAGCCGATGATGCCGACCAGGACCTCGAGCGACGAGTACTGGCCCGGCGTCGTGAACACCCCACTCACGATGTGGGTCGCCAGGTAGTCGGCGATCAGCATCTTCTTGACCAGGCCGCCGAAGATGAGGAAGAAGGCCCGCGCGGTGTCGACGTTCCTCGGGTCGCGCGGACCGCGCAGCTGCGGCAGGAACTCGCTCGCGCGGGCGATGGGCCCGGCGGCCAGGTAGGGGAAGAAGGCGACGTACACCGAGAAGTCGATCAGCGAGGCCGGCCGAAGGGTGCCACGGTAGACGTCGACGACGTAGCTCAGCACGCGGAAGGTCAGGAACGAGATGCCGAGCGGCAGCACGATGCGCAGCAGCGGCAGGTCGGCGTTCAGGTGCAGCGCGTCGAGGAAGTTGACGGCGGAGGTGACGAAGAAGCCGTAGTACTTGAACCAGGCGAGCACGCCGAGGTTGGCGGCCACCGCCGCGGCCAGGGCCCACCGGGCGGGCGAGCTCCTCGGACGCATGCCCGCGATCCAGAGGGCGAAGACGTGGTTGGCGGCGGCGCTGAGCGCCAGGAGGAGGACGAAGCGCCAGTCCCACCAGCCGTAGAACACGAGGCTGACGACGAGCATGAAGGGCTTCCACACCCGCTGTCTGGGCATGAGCAGCCAGTTCCCGACGAAGACGAGCAGGAAGAACACAGCGAATGTGACGGTAGGGAACAGCATCCGAGACCCGGGCGTCCAGTGTAGGGAAAGGGGCGACCACCTGCCAGTCGAGGTTCGGCCGCCGGCTGCCGCGAGACGCCCGCGGCCGCCCGCCGGCCTCCACATCGCGTATCATGGCGCCGTGACCGAGCCTCCCGTCTTCACCCAGAACCCGCTGCGCGAGGGCTTCGTCGAGTTCGCCTTCGGGGAGCCCGACCCGGCGCTGCTGCCCGTGGGGCTGGTGCGCGAAGCGGCCGCGCGCGCGCTCGCCGGGCAGGACGCCGCGGCGGCGCTCGCCTACGGGTCCTCCCCGGGGCCGGAGGCGCTGCGCCGGCACATCGCGGCGCGCAGCGCCGAGCGCGAGGGCCTGGCCACGGCCGCCGGCGACCTGCTCGTCAGCGGCGGCAACTCCCAGGCCCTCGGCCAGGCGCTCACCTGCCTCACCCGACCCGGTGACGTCGTCTTCGTCGAGTGCCCGACGTACAACCTCGCGCTGGGCATCCTCGCCGACCACCCGGTCGACGTGGTCGGGGTGCCGCTGGACGCGGAGGGCCTCGACGTGGAGGCGCTGGCAGAGGCGGTGAGCAGGGCGAGAGCCTCGGGTCGGAGGCCGCGGCTGCTGTACACCATCCCCACGTTCCACAACCCCACCGGTGTGAGCCTGTCTCCCCCACGGCGCCGGCGGCTGCTCGAGCTCTCGCGGAGCGAAGAGCTCGTGATCGTCGAGGACGACGTGTACCGCGAGCTCGCCTACGACGGAGAGGCGCCGCCGGCGCTCCGTGCGCTGGACCCCGAGGCGCCGGTGGTCCGGCTCGGCTCGTTCGCCAAGTCGCTGGCCCCGGGCCTGCGCCTCGGCTGGATCGACGCCCCGCCGCAGCTCCGCGCCCGGCTCGCCGCCGACGGCGTGCTGGAGAGCGGCGGCTGCGTCAGCCAGTTCGCGGCGCAGGTCGTGGCCGCCCTGCTCGACGCCGGCGTCTACGGAGCCCACCTCGCCGGGCTGCGCGTCGCCTACGCGTCGCGCCGCGACGCGCTCGCCGGCGCGCTGCGCGAGCACCTGCCGGCCGGCTGCCGGCTCGAGGTCCCGGCCGGTGGCTTCTTCCTCTGGCTCACCCTGCCCGAGGGGCTCACGGCCACAGGGCTGCTGCCCGTGGCCGAGCGGCACGGGGTGGGGTTCGCCCCGGGCTGCCGCTTCTGCACCGACGGCGACGACCGCGGCCTTCGCCTGGCCTTCAGCTTGTACGGGGACGCGGACCTCGCCGGGGGCGGTCGCCGCCTGGCGGCCGCGGTCGCCGAAGCCCTGTCCGCGTCCTCCTGAGGACGGCGGCGGGCGCGACGCGCGGGCCGCGGCTCCCCGTCGCGGCGGTCAGGCCCCGCGGGGGTGCGTCGCCGACAGAGTGCGCGCGGGCTGCTCGCGCAGACCGATGCGCTGCCCGTCGGCCTCGTCCACGGCGTCGTACCACGGGAGCCTCTCGCCGATGGCGGCGCGCACCTGCCACCTCACGCCCTTGTGCGCCTCGCGCAGGGCCGCAAGCACGCGCGCCGTCGCGGCCCTGAGCGAAGCGGCGGGCGCCGCACCGAGCCCGAGCGCGTGCGCCTCCTCGGCGACGCGCTCCAGATTGCCCGTCACGTCGTGATACAGCCCCCAGTCCCGCGCGCAGACGCGGGCGAGGTACCGCAAGCCGATCGCGCCGGTCGCCTCCTCGGAGTGCAGCGGCACGCCGAGCAGCAGCGTGGCGACGTCCTCCAGGTCCTCGGTGCTCATGCGCGTGCGCAGCAGCTTCGCCAGCAGGACGTCGGACGGCGGCAGCGTGTACGCCTCGCGCCGCAGCCGTCGCCGGAGCGGCAGCGTGTGGTGCAGGCGGAACGCGTCGAAGTAGACGTCGACACGGTCGTCCGGGTGGAGGGGATGCCCTTGGCCGCCGAGGTGACGGCACGGGCGGTACGCCTGCAGCAGAGCTCCCCCGCTGGCGAGGCGCACGTGCCTGTTCTCCTCGTAGCCGAGCCCGGCGAGCGTGGCCAGCAGCCGGCCCGCCTGCCGGCGCGGCGCGACCAGGTCCACGTCGCGGTGGTCGCGCCGGCAGCGCCCGGGACCGGCGCACAGGGCGAGGACGGCGAGCCCGCCGACGAGCCGGACGTCCACGCCGTCCGCCCGCGCCGCGTCCAACAGGTCGAGCGCTTCATCGAGCAGCGCGTGCCGCCCGCGCGGCGGCGGTCCTCCCGAGCCGGTGTCCATGCCCACGTGGTACCGCGTGCCCGAAGGGCTCTAACGCCCGGCCGACGACGGCGTCCCTGAGCCCGGCCGCCGTCACACGTGCGACTCGCGGGACCCGCCCTTGGGGCCTCGCCCGCGGTCGCGGTGGTGCCCGTCCCGACGCGGCAGAGAGAGGTGCGGCTTGCCGCCGATGACGTCCCAAACCGCGTGCTTGCGGCGCTCCCACAGCTGGTGGAAGTTCTCGTCGCGCCGCTGAGCGCGCTCCATGATGGCCGCGCTGGTGGCGTAGCGCCGGCGCGCCCACGGCGACCCCGGCTTGGCGAGACGGACCGCGCCGACCAGCGCCACGGGCGGCACGAAGATGCCGACCGTGCCGATGAACAGCTTGCCCTTGAGGTAGCACACGACGACGAAGATCGCGCCGAACAGGATGTAGGCGGACAGCACCCAGCGCGAGAGCGTGATGTAGTCGCCGAGCTCGTTGAACGTGCGCGGCAGCAGGCCGGTGAGCAGCAGCGTGATGAACGTCACGCCGAGGATGATCGCGTCGATGCTCTTGCGACCCTCGCCGGTCCAGTAGACGTCCTCCAGATGGAGGACGAGGGCGAACTCGTCCAGCGTGAGCGCCGCGCCGGCGCCGAAGATGAAGGCGATCATCTCCAGCCAGGGGCTGCCCGGCTGGACGGCGAACTCGAGGATGCCGGCGACGACCATGCCGATGATGCCGAACACCGCGTGGTGGATGTGGAGCCCGCCGGGCGTGACGACGCTGCCGAGGTGGCGACCCGAGCCGCCGGGACGGCGGGCGAGCCGCGAGTTCACGCGCGCGATGAGGAACGTGATGATGAACCCGCAGAGCAGCACGAACAGCGGTCGCTTGGCGTCGTCGAGCACGTTCCCGGGGATGGCGGCGAGAAAGATCATTGCACCTTCATTATCCGCCGTGCGGGCCGCCCGGACACCTCGGGGGCCCGCCGCCCGCCGGCAGCGCCCATCAGGGCGCGGAGGCGGACGCCGAGGGACTCGCCTCCGGCGCCCCGCTCGGCTCCTCCGACCCCGGCGGCAGCCAGTCCGCCTCGATGGCCTCGAGGACCTTCCCGGCCAGAAGTTCCTGGCCTCGGGCGGTGAAGTGCACCCGGTCGCTGAGGCGCAGGGACGGGTCGAACGATCCATCCGCGGCGGCGTACAGGCCCCAGATGTCGACGTACTCGGCGCCGGGGCGCGCGTCGCTCTGCTTCTGGAAGATGCTGTTGATGAGCCTCATGCGCGAGTTGCGCCAGTCCTCGCCCATGATGGGCATGCCGACCCAGTACACGCGGCGCACGCCCGCGCGGAGGAACGTGTCGATGATGTCGCCGACGCGCTTCTCGTAGGCCTTCTTCCAGTCCACGGTGCCGTAGGCGACCCACGAGCCGTCGTCCCGTGAGACCGATTGGGTGTCGTTGGCGCCCACCATGATCACCGCGGCCTGCGGCCTGGCCGTCTCCACGACGGTCTCGATCTGCTCGCTGCCAGTCGAAGAAGTCGTAGCGGCAGATGCCGCTGGACTCCTTGTAGAAGGTGACGGGCTTGAAGACCCCGGAGTCCTTGAGCATCGGCCCCAGCGTCCAGCCGAGCTCGCCGGCCAGGGAATCTCCGCCGATCCAGATGTGGACGGGGCGCGCCGCGCTCGCCACCCACACCTTCGGCGGCGGCGTGGCCGGCGTGGGCCTGGGCGTCGGTGAGCCCTGCGCGGCGGCGCCTCCGCCGCCCGCGCCCGAGCTCCCGTCTGCGGCGCGCCCGCGCACCACCACGGCGGCGACGGCCAGCGCGGCGACCAGCATGACGAGGACGACCGCAAGACGACGCCGCCGGGCGCGCTGCCGGCGCCGGCGGCGACGGTCGCGCGACGAGGGGGAGGAGCTGGTGTGGTTGCCGCTCTGCATGCCGTCAGGACCTTCTCAGCGAGTGTACAGGAAGGGCGTTCGTGGCCTGCTCACGACCACCTGCCGCCACACGAGGAGAGACGCGCCGCGCAGGGTCGCGGTCCAGCAGCCGTTTCGGGGGCGGCCGTGGTGAGATACAGTTCCGCCTGACGATGACCGAGGCCGGCAGCACACCAGGCGCACCCCCGCCCAGGCGGCGGCGACTCCTCGAGGAGTCGCCGAGGTTCGCCGACAGCTTCGGCCTCGTGCTGCTGCTGCTGGTGATCGGCATCTTCGTGCTCGCGGCCGGCGGCGACAGCGACGCCGTCAGGATCGCGTCGATGGTGATCTTCGCCGCCACCACCTGGCTGGCGCTGCGCGCGAGCCAGGTCAAGCGGCGCATCCTCCGCATCGCGCTGGCACTGATCCCGCTGGCGACGGCGGTCGGCATCGTGCTCGTGCTCGCCGGCAGCGAGGACAGCGCCAGCCTCTTCACCAAGGCGCTCACGATCCTGCTGGTGCTGGTCGCGCCGGCGGCCATCCTCCGCCGGCTCGTCGACCACCCGGTCATCAGCCTCAACACGTTCTACGGCGCGGTGTGTGTGTACTTGCTCATCGCCCTGCTCTTCGCCACCCTGTACGCACTCATCGCGCTGGTGGCCGACCAGCAGTTCTTCGCCCAGCTCCCGCAGGTGGCCCCCAAGGACACGCCGCAGCTGGACTATGTGTACTTCAGCTTCACGACCATCACGACCACCGGCTACGGCGACTTCACCTCGGCGATCGACGTCGGCCGCATGACCGCGGTCGTCGAGATGATCCTCGGGCAGCTCTACCTGATCACGGTGGTCGCCCTCGTGGTCCAGAACCTGGGCCAGAAGAGCCGGCTGGGCCGCCGGATGGAAGAAGAGCTGCAGAAGGAGGCCGGCCAGGCCGGCCCCGCGGCCGCGGGCGAGCACGCGGGCTTCGCGGCCGACGAAGACGGGGGCTGAGGAGAGGCCTGAGCGTCCGGTCGTCAGTCGCCGTCCACGCCGGCGTCAGGCGGGACTCGGCCGAAACGTTCTTCCTCACGCTCCCTGCGCCTGTCCTCTTCCGTCATCTGCCGCTCGCGCGCGGCCTGCCAGAGAAAGAGCGCGAGGCCGCCGATGACGGCCGCGGAGGCGACGCCCAGCGCAAGCAGGTCCGTGACGCCGTCCCACGTCAGGGCCTGCCCGAGGAAGATGACGGCGATCGCCACGACGACCACTCCCGCCAGCAGCTCCTTGAGGTGGCCGAGGTCGTGGATGCGGAGCCAGGCCGGCATGGGTACGCGGTCGTCCACGAAGAGGCTGTACAGGCCCAGCGCGAGCACGTAGAGCACCATGGCCAGCAGGGCGTAGTCGGCCTGCTTGATCAGCTTGCCGATCATCTCGTTCTGGCCCATGTCGCCGCCGAGGGCGTGAGCGATGGTGAGCACGGTGGTGATGATGGTCGACACCATCACCGCCATGAAGGCGAGGAAGAGGCTCACGGTGGCGACCAGCACGAAGAAGCGGCTGGACGCGACCATCCGCGGGATCACGGTGGACTGTCGCTGAGCCTCCCGACGCCCCTTCGTCTCCATTTCTAGTCCTCCACCCGCGGGGTACGCACGACGAGCCAGTAGGCGAGCGCCATCGCCGCCACCACCGCCGCCGTCGCGTAGATGTACTGGGGACCGGTGGTGGTGTAGTCGAGGATGATCACCTTGCGCGCGATGGCCATCATCGCGGTGGCCAGGACGATGCGCACGTGGATCACGTCGTCGCGGAGATAGCTGACGATGTTGACGAAGATCTCGATGGCGATCAGCACCGCCATGAAGGCGCCGAAGGTGGCGAGGATGTCGGTGATCTCCAGCAGGCCCCGGGGGTCGCTCAGGAGCCGCTGGTAGAGCACGTAGCAGACGTCGGCCACGCCGAAGACGATCACCCCGGTCATGAGCACGGCGAGCGCGCGGACCGCCATGCGGATGACCCAGTGGAGTCCCCTGACGAGGGGCTCGTCATCAGCGCGGAACTCGGCCATGCGCTCACCTCCCGGCATCGTCGCCGATCGCGTCCGGCGCCGCTGCCGCACGTGTCGTCGGGTTTCTCCGCCGACAGGACGTTCCCTCCGTGGCCGTGCGACCGCGTACACTACGCGGTATGGCAGCCTACGATTCCCGGGCCAGACGCATCGTCGGGGGCGCCTTCTGGCTCGCCCTCTACGTGCTGCTCTCGCTGACGCCGCTGCTGGTCGCGTTCGCCTACCGCGACCACCCGCGGCGCGAGTTCTGGACGGAGTTCTCGGTGGCGCTCGGTTTCGTCGCCCTCGCCATGATCGGGCTCCAGTTCGCGGTGACCGCCCGGTTCGGGAGCGTCGCCGCGCCCTACGGCATCGACATCGTCCTGCGGTTCCACCGCCAGATCTCTCTCCTGGCGCTGAGCCTGGCCGTGGCCCACCCGGTCATCCTGTTCGCGACCAGAGATGACACCCTCGGCCTGCTCAACGTCATCGAGGCTCCCTGGAGGGCCCGCTTCGCGGTCGCGTCCACGGTGGCGCTCCTGCTGCTCGTGGCCATCTCGCTGTGGCGGCCGCGCCTGGGACTGCGCTACGGCGGCTGGCGGACCGCCCACGGGCTCCTCGCCATCACCGCCCTGGCACTGGCACTGGCGCACGTCGAGCTCGTGGGGTGGTACGTCGACCTGCCCTGGAAGCGCGTGCTCTGGGCGGCCATGGCGATCGCGGTGATCGGACTGCTCGTCTACGTGCGGCTCGTGGTCCCCCTGCGCCAGTTGCACCGGCCCTGGGTGATCGAGCGGGTCATCCCCGAGCGTGGGCGAGCGACGACGCTCGTGCTGCGGCCGCTCGGGCATCGCGGCCTGCGGTTCCTGCCCGGGCAGTTCGCCTGGCTCACGCTCGGACGCACGCCGTTCGCCGTGGAGGACCATCCTTTCTCCTTCTCGTCCAGCGCCGAGGACGCGACGGGTGTGGCGATGACGATCAAGGAGGCCGGGGACTTCACCGCCACGGTCGGTCGCATCGCCCCGGGCACACCGGCCTATCTGGAGGGGCCGCACGGGGCCTTCACCATCGACCGCTACCCCGGCTCCGGCTGCGTGTTCGTCGCCGGAGGCGTGGGCATCACGCCCATCGTGAGCATGCTGCGCACCCTCGCGGACCGGGCCGACCGGCGGCCGCAGCTGCTCGTGTACGGGGCGCGGTCCTGGGACGAGGTCACGTTCCGCGAGGACCTGGACCTCCTGCGGAGCCGGCTCGACCTGCGCGTGGTGTACGTGCTCTCCGACCCGCCCGCGGACTGGCGTGGAGAGCGCGGGCGGATCACCTACGAGGTGCTCGAGCGCTACCTCCCGGAGGACAAGCCGTCGTTCCTCTACTTCATCTGCGGTCCGCCTCCGATGATGGACTCCGTCGAACACGCGCTGCGGCAGGCCGGGGTGCCCTGGCCCAGCATCTACACCGAGCGCTTCTCGATGGTCTGAGGGAAAGGTCAAGCATGCGACACGTCCACACCACGCGCGTCGTACTCTTCGTCGCCGCGCTCACCGTGGTCGCAGCCGTGGTGTTCGCCTGGCTCAGATGAGTCAGGCGCGGCCCTGCAGCGCCCGGCGCAGCGCCAGCGCCTGGACGATCGCGCCGATGCCGAACAGAAGCGCCGCGAGGCCGACGAGGATCATGAGGATGGCCACCGTCGGGCCGGGCCAGATGATGAACACGAGGCCGATGACGGCCACGATGGCGCCGAACCCGACCACCGCGCCGTACCCCTCGCCGCGGGCGGCGATGGCCGCCACGGCCAGGGAGACGCCGCTGATGAGGAACGCGAGGCCGATGATGATCGCCACGGTCTTCACCGAGGCCTCGGGCCAGGCGATGAGCGCCACGCCGGCGATGATGGCGATGACGCCGGCGACGACACGGCCGGTCTTGCCGCCGCCGCCGATGAAGAACTGCAGGATGCCGGCGAACAGCAGGAACAGCCCGGCGAAGATGGCCACGAGGTGCACGCTGCCCCAGATGTTGGCCAGCACCAGGATGCCGAACACGACGGCGACGATGCCGACGGCCAGCACGAGGCCCCACGCCCCGCTCCCGGCTTTGCCACCGTCGGCCGCCACGACCCTCGCGTCGACCACTTCGGGGCTGGCCGGCCGCCGATCGTTGTCGTTGTCGCTCATGTGAACCCCCCTTGTCGCGCGACCCCCGCGGCCGCCCGCCGAAAGTCTACTCTCCGAGCACCTTGATGATGAGTCGTTTGGAGCGCCGGCCGTCGAACTCGCAGTAGAAGACGGCCTGCCACGGCCCCAGGTCGAGACGGCCGTCGGTGACCGGGACGATGACCTGGTGGTGCACGAGCAGGTTCTTGAGGTGCGCGTCGCCGTTGTCCTCGTAGCCGCCGCGGTGGTGCCTGTAGTCCCCGCCGTCGGGGAGCAGCTGCCGGGCCAGGTCGTTGGCCGGCGGCTGCCACGACGGCGGCGCGAGCTTGTCGAGCCATTCGAGGGCGTCGGCCTGGATGCCCGGCTCGTCGTCGTTGATCCACACACCCGCGGTGATGTGCATGGCGGCGACGAGCGCCATGCCCTCCCGGACGCCGCTCTCGTCGACCGCCTCCTGCACGTCCTCGGTGATGCGCACGAACGCGCGGCGCTCGGGGATGTGGAACGTCTTGTACACCGTGTGCGCCTTCACGCCTCCTCCTCACGCCTCGGGCACGGCCGCGTCTAGGCCTCTTCGTCCGCGCGGCGCTCGATGCGGATGAAGCGCACGTCGAGGCCGGAACGACCGCTCTCGACGATGGCGATGCTGGGGTCGTCGTCCTCGTAATGGGGAGCGCTCGCCGAGCCGGGGTTGAGATACAGCGTGCCGTCCACCCACTCGACGGCAGGCAGGTGGTCGTGCCCGCAGACCACGAGCTCGGGCAGGTCGTGCTTGCCGATGCCGTCGATCTTGCCCAGGGACAGGCGCTTGAGCAGACGCTTGCGCTTGTGCCCGACGATGAACCGGACGTCGCCGACCTTGCCGGCGACCTCGCGGGGCAGCTTGCCGAGCTTGCCGTCGTCCATGTTGCCGGCGACCGCCGTGACCGGCGCCACCGCGGAGAGCGCCTCGAGCACCTCGGCGTCCATGACGTCGCCGGCGTGGATGATGTGGTCGACGCCCTTGAACTCCTCGGCCACGCGAGGGTCGAGGTAGCCGTGCGTGTCGGAGATGACCCCGATGCGCACGCTCTTGCTCGACTTCACCATGATCGTCCTCCGGCTCGCGGTGCTGCGCGCATCATCCCACCAGGCCCGCCCCCGACGCCAGCATTCTCAGCAACTGGTGGGCTCGGCCGGGCGGAGATCTCCCGGCCGGCGGGTCAGGGGATGCCGGCCGGCACCCCGGGCCCGGACATCTCGCCCGGGTCGTCGGTGGGCCTCGACGACGCCGGCCAGCCGTGTTCCGAGTGGCCGGCGTGGCCGGCGAGCGTCTCCTCCACGGAGAGTCCCTCGCCAGGCCGCAGCAGCACGGTGTGCACGTCCGGCTCCAGGTCCGCCGCCTGGGCCATGAAGAGGAACGGCGCCCGCCGGTGGAAGTCCGGCCCGAAGCGGAAGAACGCCGTGCCCGGCAGGTGGTAGGTGCCCCAGTGGATCGGCACGACCAGCCGGGGGCGCAGGAGCTCCATCGCCTTCACCGCGTGCCGGGGACTCATGTGCTTGAACTCCGGCATCAGCGGCCCGATGCCGGCGATGGGCAGCAGCGCGACGTCCAGGCGCTCGGGCCAGACGTCGCGGATGCCCGAGAAGAAGGCCGTGTCGCCGGCGAAGTACACGCTGTGGGACCCGGAGACCACGTAGCCGAGGCTCGGCGTCCTCGCCGCCAGCGGATGCCGGGTACCACGATGCCTGGCATCGGTCGCGACGATGTCCACGGAGCCGAGCCGCAGACGCTCACCCGGGCGCAGCTCGTGGATGTCCGTGAACCCCCGCCAGTGCAGCGAGAGGCCGGCGCCGACCGGCGCGACGACGGGTGTGTCGCGGCGGAACAGGCGCAGTGAGCGCGGGTCGTAGTGGTCGAGGTGCAGGTGCGAGATGAGCACGAGGTCGGGGTCGGAGAGCGGCTCGGTGAGCGGCCGCGGCACGCGGCGGTACAGCGGGCCGACCAGCCGGCGCAGCACCGGGTCGGTGACGATGCGCAGGCAGTCGATCTCGATGATGGTCGACGCGTGGCCGAGGAAGCTGACGCGCGTCCCCGGCGCGAGCGGCTGAGCGCGCGCCGGCCGGGGCTGGATCTTCGCGGTCGTGGGCAGGTCCTCCATGTGCACAGTGTAGGGTCGCCGTGGGGGCGACGCCCCAAACCACCAGTCCCCCTATGATGCCCGTACCTTGCCGGGCGGGCCGGGCCGCGAGCGGACGAAGATGCCACCTGAAGGCGGGCGGGCCGCGTCCCATTCCTGACCAGGAGCGCAGGATTCCACTGTCATGACGGTGGGTACTCTCAGGCGTTGAGCGGGCTACTGTGAGGGGAGAGGAACGGAGGCACGAAGATGGCCACCATCCAGCAGAAGATCGAGGTAGCCGCAGACCCCGAGCACGTACGCGCCACCTGGGGCCGGTTCATCGAGTGGGCGCACACCGGACCGGGCCACCTCGTCTGTGACGAACTCGCGTGCGTGGACGCGGTTCGTGCCGGGCTGGTCGAGTTCGCGCCGGCGCAGTACGGCCGGACCACCGTGATCTTCCGCCTGGAGGAGACGGACGGCGGCCCGCCGGCGGACGAACTCAAGCGTCAGATCGGGCACGACCTCGTGGTGTTCAAGGATTACGTGGAGCGCAGCGGCCTTGCGAAGCGCAAGCACACCGAAGCGGAGAGAGCGGCGTTCGAGCTGGAGTCCGACCGCAAGGGCGACAGACCACGCCACACGCGCCTGAGCAGCGAAGAAGACACGACGTTCTGGCGCAGCCACTTCCCCACGTGAGCGGCCGGGCGTGAGCCCGGAGGCGCAGGGCGACGCGCAGAGCGGCGGGCGGCAGAGGCCGCCCACCCCTCTGCGCGTCGCGTCGTTCAACATCAGGACCGGGGTGAAGCCCGAGGGCCGGCACAGCTGGCCGCTGCGGGCCGGCGCCTGCGCCGCCGCCATCGCCGGCCTCGACGCCGACCTGATCGGCCTCCAGGAGGTACGGCTCTTCCAGGAGCGGGGGCTGGCGCGCCGGCTGCCCGGCTACGCCGGCGCCGGCGCCGGCCGCGACGACGGACGCGGACGCGGCGAGCGCTGCACCGTCGTCTACAGCACCGCCCGCCTCCGGCTCGAGGAGTGGACGGTGCGCTGGCTCTCCGACACGCCGTGGCTCCCCGCCTCGCGCTCCTGGGGCAACCCCATCCCCCGTATCGCCACACTGTGCCGCTTCACGGATCTGCGCAGCGGCGCACGCTTCGGACTGGCCGACACGCACTGGGACGGCGCCTCGGCGGTCTCGCGGCAGCGCAGCGCCGAGGCGCTCCTCTCGTGGCTCGACCCCTCGCTGCCCTGGCTGGTCGTGGGCGACCTCAACGCGACGGCCGCCGACCCCGCCGTCGCGAGCCTGGTCGCCGGCGGCCTGACCGACACGCTCGCGCGGCTCGGCCCCGGGGGCGCGGGAGCCGGGACCCACCACCCCTGGGACGGCTCCACCGACGGCACGCGCATCGACTACGTCCTCGCGGGTCCGGGCTGGGAGGTGCTGGGCGCCCGCATCGACCACGCCCGGCCCGGCGGCCGCCTGCCGTCCGACCACTGGCCGGTGGTGGCCGACGTCGCGCTCCGGCTGGGGTAGGCTCCACGCCATGGACGTCTTCATCCGCCGGCTCACGCCCGGCGACAGACCGGCGGCCGCCCGGCTGCTGGACCAGACCGTAGGAGCGGGCTTCTGGGGGTTCTGTGAGGGCGCGGGCGACCTCTCGGCCGTGGCGTCGCGCCGCGACGACCTCGCGGGCGTCGTCGTCGCGGCCCTGGAGCCGGCGACCGGAGAGGACGCGAAGCTCGTGTTCGGCCCCGAGTCCGCGGCCGCGCCGGGCTCTTCCCTGCTCCACGTGCGCGCCCTGGCCGTCGCGCCGCAGGCTCGCCGCGGGGGGATCGCGAGCCGGCTGCTCTCGCTCGTGGAGCAGCAGGCCGCCGAGGCCGGCGCCGCGGCGGCCTACCTGTTCGCCTGGCTGCCGGCCGGGCAGCCGGAGCCCGCGGCCGTGCCGTTCTACCTGGCCGCCGGCTACGCAGCCCCGGCCCGCCATCCCGGACTTCTACGCGGAGGGCAGCCTGGCCTCCGGCGCCGAGTGCCCGTTCTGCGGCGCGCCGCCCTGCCGCTGCGCGGCGCGCCCCTACTGAAGAGGCTCGCCGCTCGCTAGACGGCCGGCGCGAAGGCTTCGCCGGCGGCCGCCGGCCTCCTACCGCTCCCAGCCGTCCGGGGACCACGTGCGGCGCTTCATCGCCCACTCGGAGTCGTCGCGCCACACGAAGGTGTCGTTCTGCAGGTCGCGCAGGGCGATCATCAGCTCCTCGCGGCTGTTCATCACGAACGGCCCGTACCTGGCGATGGGCTCTCCCAGGGGCCTGCCGCTGATGAGGAGGAACCGCACCGGCTCGGCGTCGGCCTGCACGCGCACCTCGTCGCCGTCGCCGAAGACGGCCATCTGCGGCGCCGTGAGCAGCACGCCGTCGAGCTCCCCGGCGTAGCCGAGGTCGGCGGCCACCCCGAACCGGCCCTCGCCCTCGAACGCGTACGCGAGGGCCGCGTGCCCGCGGGGTACCGGCTGCACGAAGCGTGCTCCCGCCGGCAGGGCCACGTCCAGGTACTCCGGCTCGGCGTAGATCTCCGACACCGCACCCTGGACGCCGTCCACCTCGCCGGCGACCACGCGGACCACCGTCCCGTCGTCGCGGCGCACCTCGGGGATCTCCGCCGCGCTCAGGTCCTGGTACCGCGGCTGCGACATCTTGAGCGCCGCCGGCAGGTTGACCCACAGCTGGAACCCGCCCATGCGCTCGTCCTCACCGGGGCGCGGCATCTCCTCGTGCATGATGCCGCCGCCGGCCGTCATCCACTGCACGTCGCCGGGGCCGATGCGCCCGGCGTTGCCGATGCTGTCGCGGTGGTCCACCTCGCCGGCCAGCATGTACGTCACCGTCTCGATGCCACGGTGCGGGTGCCACGGGAAGCCGGCCAGATAGTCGTCGGGCCGGTCCGATCCGAAGTGGTCGAAGAGCAGGAAGGGGTCGACGTAGTCCAGCGCCGTGGTGGCGATGCTGCGCCTGAGCCGCACGCCGGCGCCCTCGATCACCGGCTGCGGGGTGATGACGCGCTCCACCGTCCGGGCCTGCTCGCGCGGCGCGCCTCCGTTGCCCCGCTCGATAGCCTGACTGCGTTGGCTGCTCATGGCTGCGCTCCTCGGGAGGTGGTCGTGGCGGACAAGAGCCTTCCCACCGGGGGGCGGCGGAAACCGTGGCCGGCGGGTAGCAGGGGACGCCGGCAGACCGAGAGGGGAAGGTGGCCGGCGCCCGTCGACGCCGAGCCAGGGGGACCCGCTCGTCAGGCCCGGCGCGTCCACTTCAGGATCAGGGTGGCGGCGGCGATGAACCCGCACGAGGCCAGCACCGGCACCCACACGGGCTCCCACCACTCGCGGGGGATCAGGAACAGCAGGTCGCGGTCGCCGGGCGAGGACGGCCAGCGGAGCATCACCCACAGCCAGACGTAGTAGAAGATGTCCCAGACGCCGAACGCCAGCAGCCAGAACGCGAAGCGCTGCCACCAGGTGCGTCCGGCGAGGACCCCCACGGCGAGCAGCATGACCATGGTCGCCGCCTCGCGCGCCTGCTCGTAGGGCAGGTAGGCGCGCGGGAAGTGGAAGTCCGCCGGCGTGAACCGCATCCTGTACTCGAGGGCGAACAGCTTGCGCAGGTAGAAGACGACCATCGCCTCGACCGCCGCGAAGGCGACCGCCCACACGCACACCACGGCGAAGCGGACCCAGACGTTGTCGCGGGAGGCGGAGGACATGGGCCGATGCTACCGAAGCGGGCGCCCGGCGTCGCCCGGCCGCGCGCCGGCCGCCGCGCCCGGGGGTTGCCACCACGCGCTTCCTTTTGCAGAATACATATACTTTGCAAATGGAATCACCCGCCGCCGGCGCCACGGACGGCGGCTCCCGGAGGTCCTCGTTGTCCCCTGAAGAACGCAAGCGGCTCGCCGCGCAGTGCCACCAGGCCGCGCGCGAAGTCTTCGCCGCGGTCAATCGCACCACCGGCTCCGAACTGCTCTCGCTCGACATGCCGATGGGCCAGTTCAAGGCCATGGCCACCATCACCATGTTCGGCCCTCAGGCGGTCGGCGAGCTCGGGCGGCGCCTGGGCGTCAGCGAGCCGGCCGCCAGCCTGCTCGTCGACAAGCTGGAGGAGCGCGGCCTCGCGCGGCGCACACGCGACGCGCAGGACCGCCGCCGTACCCTCGTCACCGCCACGGCGGCGGGCGAGGACCTGGCCAGCCGCCTGCGGCAGGGCCGGGAGGAGCAGGTCCGGCTCTGGCTCGAGGCGCTCGCCGACGACGAGCTCGCCGGGCTGCTGCTCGGCTTCAGCGGCCTGCAGCGCGTGATCGGGGAGGCGCAGGCCACGGAGGCGACCACCAGTGTCTGAGCCGCTGCGGCACGCCCCCGCCGCCGACTCCGCCGCGGCCGCGGCGGCGGCGCCCCAGCCCTGGGGCCTCTCGCTCAGCCGCAAGCGCATCGCCGCGGTCATCGCCTCGGTCATGCTGGCGATGCTCCTCTCCGCGGTCGACCAGACCGTCGTCGGCACGGCGATGCCGCACATCATCGCCGAGCTCAACGGCCTGCAGCACTACGCCTGGGTGGCCACCGCCTACCTCCTCGCCTCCACGGCGTCCATGCCGATCTGGGGCAAGCTCAGCGACGCCTTCGGGCGCAAACGCTTCTACATCGCCGGCATGGTCATCTTCATCGTGGGCTCGGCCCTCTGCGGGCAGGCCACGGGCATGACCGAGCTCATCCTCTTCCGCGCCTTCCAGGGCCTCGGCGCCGGCGCCATGCTGCCGATCACCCAGGCGATCATCGGCGACATCTTCCCGCCGGCGCAGCGCGCCCGCTGGTCCGGCGTCCTCATGAGCGTGTTCGCGGTCGCCACCATCATCGGACCGCTCATCGGCGGCTGGATCACCGACAACTACAGCTGGCGTTGGGTCTTCTACGTGAACCTGCCGGTCGGCATCGCCGCACTCACCGTGGCGGTCGTCGCCCTGCCCGGCCACGTCACCGTCCACAAGCACCGCATCGACTACAGCGGAGCTGCGCTCCTCGTCGCGGCCGCGGTCCCGTTGCTCCTGGGCTTCAGCTGGGCCGGCAGCGAGTACGCCTGGGGGTCGCCGCAGATCGTCGGCCTGTTCACGGTGGCGGGCGCGATGAGCGTGGTCTTCTACCTGCGCGAGATGCGCGCCGCCGAGCCGGTGCTCAACCCGCGCCTGTTCCAGAACCGCGTGTTCAGCGTCTCGGCGCTCGCCAGCGCCCTGCAGTCGGCGGCCATGTTCGGCGCCATCATGTTCCTGCCCCTGTTCGTGCAGGGCGTGCAGGGCAAGTCGGCCACCAACTCCGGCATCATCCTCATGCCGCTCATGATCGCCGCGATGGTCATGAGCATCGGCGCCGGCCAGGTGCTCGCCAAGACCGGCCGCTACAAGGTGCTGGTCATCCTCGGCTTCGTCACCGTCACCGTCGGCGCCTGGCTGCTCTCCCGCATGGGCGTCGCCACGAGCTGGTCGGTGCTGGCCCGCAACATGGTCATCATGGGCCTCGGTCTGGGCATCGCCATGAGCGCCTTCACCGTGATCGTCCAGAACCAGTACCCGAGCCACCGGCTGGGCGAGGTGACGGCGGGGCTGCAGTTCTTCCGCTCCATCGGCGCGACCATCGGCATGGCCGTCTTCGGGACGATCCTGAACAACCAGTTCGCGGCTCAGCTCAAGGAGAACCTCCCGGCGCAACTGGCGCAGGAGATGGCCAGGCGCGGCACGTCGATCGACAACCCGCAGGTGCTGCTCTCCGAGCAGGCGCGCGCCGCCCTGCAGCAGGCGTTCGCGCAGTTCGGCGCGCAGGGCGAGCGGCTGTTCGGCGTGTTCATGGACGCGGTACGGCAGAGCCTCGCGAGCGCGATCGACGGGCTGTTCCTGCTCGCGGCAGTCATCGGCGTCGTCGGACTGGTCGTGGTGCTGTTCCTGCGCGAGGACCCGCTGCGCAAGACGCACTACACCGTCGAGCAGCGCGAGATGCTGCTGGCCGAGACCGAGGCCGGGGTCACGGGCGGTTTCTCGCCCGAGGGCTCAGGGGTCGAGGACGGGAGCGACCCGTACATCTCCTTCGATGGGGAGGCGACCGGCGCGAAGCCGGAGGCCGAGCCGGCCGGATGAGGCCGGGCAGGCCGCCGGCGATTCTTGCTCGAAGAGCCTCAGCCTAAAGTCGAGGCTGAGGCTCTGCCGTCGACGACGTCTGCGGCGGCCGTGCGGCGCGCGGGCCGGCTGCGGAGCCGCCAGGCGAAGCCCGTGAGCCGGGCCTCGTCGATCGGGTCGCCGTCGGCGTACACGAACAGGACCGGGAGGCCGGCCTCACGCCGGAGCTGGGCTTCGGCGACCAGTGCCGGCCCGCAGCCGCGCGGCGCGACCGACACGACGCCGTCCACCGGCCGCGTGCGCCAGGTGAGCAGCGCGCCGCCCACCTCCGGGATCGTCTCACCGAAGGGATACGGCGCGACCAGCCGGCGGCTCTCCCTGTCCACTGCACGCACGTCGTTCCAGAAGACCCACGGCTGTTCGGCTTGCACTGCCCTGGTGAGACGCCTGATGACGTAGCGCATCGTCCCCAGCGTCGCCTCCTTCTCCGGCCGCTTCTTGAGCGGCACGCCGTCCTGGATCTGGCGCAGCTGGAGCAACTCGAAGAAGGCGCCGTAGGGCTCGAAGATGACGCGCAGGCCGTGGTCGGCCAGCTTGCGCTGCAGGTCGTCGTTGCCCCACTCGTCCACGCGCAGGTAGAGGTCGCCGCAGAGGTACACGTCGCGGAGGTCGGCGGCCTTGGCCGCGTCGCGCGGCAGCGCCTTGTAGGCGTGCGCCGCCTCGCCGAGGACCTCCTCGACCTCGCCGGCGAAGCGCAGGGCCGCGGCCACGTTGCCGGCCGTGCCGGCGTCCGGCCGGGGTTGCTCGAGCATGGCCTCCAGGCGGTCCGAGTACGTCGTGAACAGCGCGTCGCTCGCGCCCGGCTCCGCTTCGTCCGCCAGGCTGTAGAAGCGCAGCATGTTGAGCAGGTCCACGGCCACGAGGCCGACCCAGACGATGGGCATCATGCGCACGTTGCCGGTGACGAGGCTGAAGTCGGCGACCTCGACGCGGTCGCTCAGCCCCAGCCGCTCCAGCGAGATCTGCTCGATGAGCGGGAACAGGTTGGCGCGGCACGCCTGGAAGCCGTTGCCGGCGCTCAGGAACAGCGCCTTCTCGCCGTCCAGGCGCGCGGCCTCCTCGCCGAGGAACCGGGCGAAGCTGCCCCAGATGAGCTGATAGGGCAGACACTCCTTGCCGGAGCAGGCGGCGCCGGCGGCGCGCAGCGCGGCGGCGTCGGGCTCGCCGACGTAGGAGGCGTCGAACCCGGCGCCGCGCATGGCCGCCGCCAGATGCCGGCCGAGGCCGCCGCCCACGTGCCCGAAGTAGAAGCGGTCGTAGCCGGCGTCCAGGCTGTGCGGCAGGCGCCGGTCGAGGCGCGCGAGGCGCGCCTGCAGGCCGGCGCCCGTCGCGACGTTCGCCGCCGCGCGGCCGGCTGCCGCCTCTCGGCGCCGGGCCGGCGCCCTCCGCGGGCTCGGCGACGGCAGCCGCGCCGTCCGCCGCCGTCTCCCGCCAGCGGCGCACGCTGTGCAGGAACGCCTGCACGCGGGTGACGTAGCCGGCCTTGCCGCCGTGCCCGTCGCTCTCCAGCACGGCGTGCGGCCAATCCTCGGTGAGGTCGGTGAAGAGATGCTCGATCATCGAGTTGGGGCCGCACCCGTAGGCGCCGAGCAGCAGCGGGTAGACGTCGCCGGCCGCGGCGCCGGCGGCCGCGGCGCGCAGCGTCTGGCCGGCGCTGGCCCAGTGCACGCGCCGCATGCCGGGCATGTCCTCGGGCGTCGGGTAGCAGTCCACCGGGAGCGGCAGCGCGCCGTTGGCGGCGACCAGCTCGTGGATGCCGGCGTCGAGCACCTCGTCGTGGATGACGTGCGTCTCGCCGGAGAGCAGCACCACGGGATAGCCGTGCTCGCGCGCCCACGCGAGCGACCGCTCGCCGACCGCGCGCAGCCCTGCCTCGAACCGCTGCTGCGACTCGAGCGCGGCCTGATAGGCGGCGTCGAACTCCGAGGGCGTCGGGGCCGGCCCTCCGGTGGCCTCCGCGAGCGCGCGCAGCGCGTGCGACAGCGAGTGGACCACGCGCGGCGCGTCGAACCCGTCGGCCTCCTTCTCGAACAGCACGGGCCGGAGCACCCGCGTCCCCGAGCCCTCGGCGCTCAACGCACGCCCCACCATGTCGGGTGCGCCCTGCGCCATCGGGCAGGTGGAGGTCTGCGAGCCGGCATTGGGCAGCGGCAGGTGGACGAAGATGGGCGCGAAGAAGACGTCGACGTCCGCGCTCGCGAGCCCGTGCAGCAGCTTGACCGGCGCGCAGGCGCCCGGAGCGGCGCAGCGCCGGTCGCCCTCGGCGAGCGTGTCGCGGCCGGGGCGCAGCACCTCCACGCGGTGGCCGAGCCTGCGCAGCAACGTGTGGAAGAACGGCAGCGTGTCGATGAGGTAGTGCGCGTAGGGCAGGCCGATGGTGATCCCGGAGGTGACCGCGACGGCCGCCTCGGCGTCCAGCAGCGCGGCCAGCAGCTCGCCGCGCTCCCGGTACGGGTTGGGGGCGTCCTTGGGGAGCTTGTCGCCGGCGGCGGAGACGGCGTCGTACTTGGGGCACTGCCCCCCGCTCACGATCTTGACGGTGGAGCCGTCGAGGGCGATCTCGGCGAGCTCGAGGTGGCAGCTGTTCAGGCAGTCGCGGTCGTGACACTGGAACTCGCGGCGGCCGGACACGTTCGCTTCGAGGACGCGGGCGAGGTCGAGACCCACGGGCGGCGCCGCGGCTGCCGGCGCGGCGCGCGACGCGAGCAGCGCGATCCCGATCGCGCCCATGGCGCCGGGGTCGGCCGGCACCACCACCTCGCGCTCGAGCACGGCGGCCAGCGTGCGCGCGAGCGCGGGGTCGCTGGCCGGCTTTCCCTGGAAGAACACGCGGTCGAGGAGCCGGCGCTGGCCCATCACCCGGCTGCGGTAGTTGCGCACGACGGAGTGCTGGAGGCCGGCGAAGATGTCGTCGCGGCTGAACCCGTCGCCGAGCGCCTCGGCCGCCACGTCGGCGACGAACACCGTGCAGGTCTGGCCGAGGTCGGGCGGGCCGTCGCTGAGCGCGGCCAGCCGTCCGAAGTCCGCGATGTCCTCCACCCCGTGGGCGATCGCCTGCTCCTCGAGGAACGAGCCCGTGCCGGCGCTGCACACGCGGTTCATGTCGGCGTCGACGACGCGGCCGTTCTCGACGTTGATGAACTTGGCGTCCTGGCCGCCGATCTCGACGATGGAGAGGCTGCGGCCTTCGTCCGGGTCGAACGCGGCGGCCGCCGTCGCGTGCGCGACGATCTCGTTCTGCACCACGAGCCGCTCCCCCAGGGTGGGGAACGCGGCGCGGAACACGGTGGCCGCCGCGTCGCGTCCGGATCCGGTGAGACCGACGGCCGCCACCGGATTGGGCGCCATCTCGGCGACCTCGGCCACCAGCGCCTTCGCCGCCTCGACGGGGTTGCCCTCGGTACGCCGGTAGACGGCGGCGAGCACGGCGCCCGACGAGGCGTCCAGGAGCGCCGCCTTTGAGCCGGTGGAACCCAGGTCGAGGCCGAGCACCGCCTGCGCGGCGGCGTCCGCGCCGGCAGGCTCGGCCTCCTCCAGCCGGACGACCGAGCCGGGTCCCTCACGGGCGGGCTCGAGGCGGCCGATGCGGCTGCGGATGGGCCGCACGAGGTCGCCGGGGTCGGCCGGGAAGACGGCGCGGGCGGCGGCCTCCGCCGCGCCGTCGCCGCCGGCCTCGCCGGCCGCGTAGCGCAAGGCGCCGAGCGCCTCGAACAGGCCGGCCTGCGCCGCCACTTCGACGGGCGACTCGCTCAGCGCCGCCACGCCGGCCGCGACCGGCCCGATGAGCGCCCCGTGCCCGACGAGCACCACGGGGCCGTCGATCTTGCTCTTGTCGTACAGGCTGTGGACGTTGCGCGCCACGCCCTCGAACAGGCCGTGGAAGATGCGCCCGTGCGACTCGCCCTGGTTGGCGAAGTGCGTGAGCTCACTCTTGGCGAACACGGCGCAGCGGCTGGTGACCGAGACGCCGTCGGGGCTGGCCTCCGCCAGCGCGACGGCCTCCTCCAGTGAGCGGCCGAGGCGAGCGCACAGCCCCTCCACCGTCTCGCCGGTGCCCGCCGAGCAGCGCTCGTTACCCTCGTAGCGGACGTTGCCCGCGGCGTCGCGCGTGAGCACGGAGTAGCCGCCGCCGCCCACGCGGACGACGTTCAGCGGGCCGTCCGGGTACAACCAGGCGGCGGCCCGCTCCTGGGCGATCTCCTCCGGCACTCCGCCGGCGACGGGAGCGCCCAGGCGCTCCCCGTACACGCCGGTGGCGGCGACGGCTGCGAGGCGTGCCGGGTCGAGCTCGCGGTAGAGGTCGAGGAACGGGCGGAGAGGGTCTCCCAGATGCCGCTCCGCCCGCGTCCGCAGCACGCGCAGCCGGCCGTCCTCGCCGAACTCGCCCACGGCTGACGCACGTCGTCACCTTGCCGAGGTCGACGCCGACGAAGAGGGGTGCTGCGCAGGGGTCCTTCACGCCCGAACTTATACCAGACGAGAACGGCCGGCGGGCCACACGGAGCCGGAGCGCCCCGCGCCGACGTCCGCGCGGCACAACGGGCGGACGGCTCGCGGGCGGGTCAGCCTGCGCGGCGCTCCGGGCCGGAGTGCGTCTGCCGATCCTGCCGGCGGTCGTGGACCTGCTCGGCGCGGGCGGCGAGCTCGAGCCAGCCGGCTCCGCCGAGCCTCGCGTCGCCGAGCGACCGGGCGAGCAGGGTGATGAGGTCGTCGTCGGGAGTCGTCATCCAGCATGCGGGCGTCTCTTGCGAAGACGGCGTCGAGCGGGCGCGCCAGACGTCCCCGTCATCCATGATGAGGTAGCGGTCTCCACGCGTCTCCGGCCGGCGGTCACCCACCAGCCACGCGTGAGCTTGTGGTTCGGAGTGAGCCGAGCCGTTCTCGCCGAACACCACGCCACAGTTGGGGGCGCGTCCGGCTACACGCATGGACAGTGTCCAGTTGGCGGCGACCTCACGCAGCTTTCCGCGCGGGTCCCGAGGGCGATACATCGACACGCGTCCCACCTCCTTGGCCGGGCACCATGGATTCTCCCGACAAAGGGGTGACGATGCAAGGGCTTCCGGGGCGCGACGGCTACGCTCACGTTGCCATGCCGGGGTACAGTAGCGGCATGGACGAAGAACGCGACTACGACCCGGATCTGGAGCGCCTCCTCGACGACGCCTGGGATGCGCTGGAGGAGGGCGACCTGCGCGCCGTCCGGCGCGCGCTGCGCTCGGCGCGCGAGACGGCGCCGGACGAGCCGGCGGTCCTCGAGCTCGAGGCGTCGCTGGCGCGCGAGCAGGACGAGCCCGAGCAGGCGCTCGAGGCCTACCGGCGCTGGAGTGAGGCCGACCCCGACGACCCCGAGCCCTGGATCGGGTCGGCCGAGGTCTACGTCGACTTCGGCGAGCCCGGCGAGGCCGCGCGCCTGCTGCGCGAACTGCTCGCCGGCCCGCCCCTCGACCCGCTCGACGAGGCCGACGCCCGGCACCTGCTCGGCGTCGCCTGCGAGGAGAAGGGCGACAGCAAGGTGCATGGTCAAGGAGTGGCTCGCCACCCTGCGCCTCGACGCGTCCAACGACGGCCCCCGGCCCCGTCTGCGCCGGGAGGAGTTCGAGCGCATCGCCGCCGAGGCTCTCGACGAGCTTCCCGAAGAGATCCTCAAGCGGCTCGGCAACGTGCCGGTGTTCGTCGAGGACCGCCCCTCCGAGGCGCTCGTGCTCGAGGGCCTCGACCCGCGCACGCTCGGCCTCTTCCACGGCATCGCGATGCCCGACCAGTCGGTGCTCGGCCCGGGCCCGGACGTGGGGGTCATCCACCTCTTCCAGCGCAATCTGGAGCGCGAGGTGCCGGAGGACGACGAGCTGGCGGAGCAGATCCGCATCACCGTCCTGCACGAGACGGCGCACTACTTCGGCGCCGGCGAGCAGGACATGCACCGGTTCGGCCTGAACTAGCCGCGGCGAAGGCGGCGGCCGTCAGGACAAGGCGGGGAGGCCGAGCAGCTGCACGGGCGCGCTTCTTGAGCGCGCCGCCGATCTCGGCCTTGGCGGCCTCGTCGGCGCCGCCGCCGATGAGAAACGCGTAGCCCTCCTCGAGCGCCTTGACGGTGACGGCCAGCTCGTGGGCGTCGTCGCCGCCGATGAGCCCCGCGGCCATGCACTCGGCGACGGTGCCCTCCACGAGCTCGAGCGACGCCTCGTAGAGCGCCGCGTAGCTCTTGCGCACGGCGGGGTGACGGAGACTCACGTAGAAGCAGGCGTAGAACACGCTGTCGTCGAGCAGCTGGTGGTACTCCGGGTCGAAGAACTTGTCGAGGATCGCGACGAGGCGCTCCCGGGGGTCGGCGATCGCGGCCAGCTCTGTCGCCGTAGCCGTGGCGGTACTCCTCGAGCAGGTAGTCGACCAGCTCGATGGTCATCTGCTCCTTGGTGCCGAAGTAGTGGATGAGCAGACTTGGCGGCGCGTCGATGCGTTTGGCGATCTTGGCGATCGACGCGCCCTGCAGACCTTCGTCCTTGAGCACCTGGTAGTAGGCGGCGAGCATCTCACGGCGCCGTTGCCTCGCCCACTCCTCGCGCCTCATGGGGTGGTCCCCACGTCCGCCCTCGCGTCCATGCACGGCACTCTACAGCCTCGCTCCGGCCCGGCCAAGGAGCCGTTCAAAGATCGAACGTTCGCTCTGTTCCTGCTCCGGCCGGTGAGCCGGCGCCTCAGGAGTCGAACCCCAGCCCGAAGCGGTCGAGCGCGCGGAGCCACGCGTTCCTCCGCCCGTCGTGAAGCTCGGCGTGCTCCGTGGAGAGCCGCGTGGCCTCGATCATCGGGAACAGCAGCGGCTCGGGCGGGAACGGCAGCGGCCGCGAGCGCACGAAGTCCAGCTCGGTGACCTCGGTGCGCCGCCCGAACACGAGATCGAGCGCCACGCGGGCGCCGAACCGGGAGGCCGCCACGCCGGCCCCGGTGTAGCCGAGCGTGTAGGCCGCGCGGCCGCCGAGCGCCGTACCCCAGAACTGGCAGAAGCGCGAGCACGTGTCGATCACGCCCGCCCAGCGGTGCGTGAAGCGCAGACCCTCCAGCTGGGGGAACGTGGTGAAGAAGTGACCGGCCAGCTTGGCGTACAGGTCGGGCCGGTCCTCGTACTCCACGCGGATGCGCCGGCCGCGGTAGTACACCGCGTCCCAGCCGCCCCACAGGATGCGCCGGTCCTCCGTCAGGCGGTAGTAGTGGAACATGTAGCCGGCGTCCGACAGGGCCTGGCGCCGGGACCAGCCGATGGACGCCAGTTGCGCTTCGCTGAGCGGCTCCGTCATGAGCGCGTAGTCGTACACGGGCACGATGTGGAAGCGCAGCCGGTGGAGCAGCGGCCTGAAGGCGTTGGTGGCGAGCACGACACGGTGGGCGCGAGCCTCTCCCCAGGGAGTGCCGAGGCCGACACCGCCGGGGGCGCGGCCGATGGAGGTGACGGGCGTGCCCTCGCAGATGCGCACGCCCCGCTCCTCGCACGCGCGGGCCAGGCCCCACGCGAGGCGCGCCGGGTCCAGGATCGCGGCGTCCCGGTGCCACCAGCCGGCGCGGTACGTGGGCGACGCGATCTCGGCGCGCAGGTCCTCCCCGTCCAGCCACTCCCCGGGGATGCCGGCCGCCTGCGCCTGGTCGTACAGCTCCCGCAGCCCTGCCACCTGCCACGGAGCGGAGGCGATCTCGAGCTCGCCGGTCGACTCCCAGCCGCAGTCGATCCCGAGGTCGCGTACGGAGGCGCCGAGCTGCTCGAGGTTCTCGTTGCCGAGCGCCAGCAACCGGTCGTTCTCGTCCGCGAACAGCTCGGCCCCCTGCCCGTAGCCGTGCGTGAGCGAGGCCATGCAGATGCCGCCGTTGCGACCGCTGGCCTGGCCGCCGGCGGCGCCCGCCTCGAGGACCAGCACGTCCAGCCCCGGGTCCTGCTGCTTGGCGAGCAGCGCCGCCCAGAGCCCCGTGAAGCCGGCGCCGACGACGGCGAGGTCGCAGGAGGCGGCGCCGGTGAGCGCCGGCCGGCGGGCCGGCGCGTCCGGGCGGTCCAGCCAGAACGGCGCCGGCCGGGCATCCCGGAGTGACGCCAGGGTGGCCGGGTCCACCTGACGCGCGCGCAGGCGTTGTGCATACATGAGGGCTGTCCTCCCAGTGCGGCGGTCGGGCGCCCGGCCGGCTGCGCGCCCCGCCGGGCCTGACGGCCCGCTCCGGGGATCGCCGCTGCGGCGCCGGGACTTCACGAGACCGAGCGTAGGAGCCTCGCGCTCCGCCCGTCAACGCGGTGGACAAGTGCGAGCAAGAATCGTTTTGGCGGCCGTGAGGATTGAGCAAGAGTGTCCGCCGGCGCGCCTTCGGCGGCCGGCCCGGCGACCGGCCGGCGGCGCTCGCGCTCAGGCCTCGGCGTTGTACTCGATGGGCTTGTTCTCGCAGGAGAGCGTCGAGAAGCGGCAGAGCGCGCTCGGCGGCAGCAGCACCTTGCCCGTCTCACCGTGATGCGTCGCGTCGACGCCCTCGGGCGCCTCGAGTCCGTAGTAGTCGTAGAGGCGCCCCTCGCGGTGCGCCGCGAAATCCTTGCCCTTCATCGCGTTGGGCGCGCCGGTGAGCTTCTCCATGTCGTAGTGGACCTCGAGACCCCTGTCGGTCACCAGGACGTCGGTCACCGGGATCACGCTGGAGAAGCCCGGGAAGAAGCTCGTGTCCACGAGCAGCCAGTGCGGACGCCCGTCGTCGTCCACGTAGAGGTCGCCGATCTCGCCGATGTCCCTGGCGGACTCGTCGAGCAGGTGGCGGCCCTGCAGTTCCTCCGCGGTCAGTGAGATGGTGGACATGGTTCCCCCCTTGTGTCGGTCCCGTCGTGCGGGCGTGTCAGGCGCCCGGTGAACCACCAGAGCCGGGACGGCAGTACCAGCAGCGCGCGCTGGGCGAGCCGACGGCGCGAACCATCCTTCCCCACCGGACGTCCAAAGGATGAGCGGGCTTCGCCTCGGGGTCAACGTCAACGTGTGACGGGATGCGGGATCCGCCGCGCGAAGCTACGATTTCAAGGCAGGCCACCCCCTGCCGATGCACTGGGTGGCGCGAAGTCCCCGGAAGGAAGCTCGATGACCGTCGCTCGCCGCACCGTCCAGCTGCTCGTGGTCTCCGTCGCCGCGACGCTCTGCCTCCTGCCGGCGGCGGCCGGAGCGGCAGGGGCGACGGCGCGGCCCGAGCTCGGGCCGCTCAGCCCCGGGTTCGTCGAGGCGCTGCACGACCCGCTGGTCACGCTGGGCCTCGGGCGCGTGCCCAGCCCCGTCGAGGTCACGGTCGGCAACGAGGCCGAGGCACGCGCGGCCCGCGCCGCCCTGCCCTCCGGCTACGACCTGCGCCGGGAGGGACGCCTCACCGCGGTCAAGGACCAGGGCGACTACTCGACCTGTTGGGCGTTCGGCAGCATCAGCGCGCTGGAGTCCAAGCTCATGCCCACCGACCCCCCGCCCGACTACAGCGAGGACAACGTGATCGGGCGCAGCGGCTACGGCCCCGTGTTCCCCGGCGGCTACGACGCCTACTCCTTCGGCGGCTACGACTCCATGGCCATCGCATACTTCGCCCGTTGGGCGGGGCCGGTGAACGAGGCGGACGACCCGTACGCCACCGCGGCCACCTACGGCGACCCGCACGTCAGCGGCCCGGTGCAGAAGCACGTGCAGGGGGTCACCATGATCCCGGGGCGCTCGTCGGCGCTCGACAACGAACTGGTCAAGCAACTGGTCACGAAGAACGGCGCGCTGAGCGTCGGCATGTACATGGACCCGAGCCGCTGCTCGACTGGGCCACCGACTCGTACTACGACCCCCTCCGGCAAGGCGAGAACCACGGCGTCGACATCGTCGGGTGGGACGACACGTACCCCGCCGGCGACTTCGGGGCGGGAGCCCTGCAGCCGGCCGGCGACGGCGCCTTCCTGGTGCGCAACAGCTGGGGCGACTCCTTCGGCGACGGCGGCTACTTCTGGGTCTCCTACTACGACCGCTCCTTCGCCTCCGAGCAGGGCCTCGGCGGCTTCGGCGGCATGACGTCGTACTCGGACGTGCAGGACGTGGGCAACTACTCCCGGGTGTACCAGTACGACAAGCTGGGAGTCACCGCCCACACGGGCTTCCGGGCGATCCGCGTGTGGGGCGCCAACCGGTTCACGGCGGCGGAGACGCAGACCATCGCCGCCGCCTCGTTCTACGCGCTCGCCTCGTCCACGCGCTACGAGGTGTGGGCCGGACGTTCCCTGCGAGCGCTCAGGATGAGGGCTCAGGGCATCGCCGCGCTCCCCGGCTACGTCACCGTCGACCTCGACAAGCCCCTGCCCGTCTCCAAGGGCAAGAAGTTCGTGGTCGCGGTCAAGCTCATCTCTCCCGGCGAGCGTCACCCTCTGGCCATCGAGTACCCGGGCAGGAGCTGGATGAAGGGCGCGCGGGCCGCCCGGGGCCAGAGCTACATCAGCCGCAACGGCACGACGTGGCGGGACACGACCACGCTCTACGCCCGCAGCAATGTCTGCCTCAAAGCCTTCGCGAAGTGACGGCCGGCGCGGCCGCGCCGGCGTGAGAGCCGCGCGGCCGTTCCGCCTCCGTGCCGTCGTCTTCGACTTCGACGGCACGCTGACCCACCCGGGCGCGCTCGACTTCCCCGCCATCAAGCAGGCGATCGGCTGCCCGCCGGACCAGTACCTCCTCGAGTGGATCCTCTCGCTGCCGCCCGGCGAGACGCGCGACGCGGCGACGCTCGCGCTGGAGCGCTTCGAGCTCGAGGCGGCCGACGCCTCAGGGCCCAACCAGGGCGCCGAGGAGCTCGTCCGTCGCCTGCGCGAGCAGGGGCTCGCCGTCGGTGTGCTCACGCGGAACGGGTTGAGCGCCGTGGAGCGGGCGCTGCGGCGGTTCTCGTCGCTCACCACCGACGACTTCGACGTGGTCGTCACTCGGGACGACGGCGGCGTCGCGCCAAAACCGGCGCCCGACGGCGTGCTGCACGCCGCAAGAGCGATGGGCGTGCCGCCCTCGGAGACGCTGGTGGTCGGCGACTTCCTGCTCGACATGCAGGCCGGGCGCGCGGCCGGCGCCGTCACCGCGTACCTGCTCAACCAGGGCGACCTCGGCGGCGATGAGGCGACCGGTCCCGACGCGGCCGACTGCGACTTCGTCGTCGGCCGCCTCCCGGACCTCGAGGACGTCGTCCGCCTCGGCCTGCCGCTCGCGCCCGGCAAGCTGCCCGTCGAGCGGCTCGGCGCGTTCCTCTCCGGCCTGCCGGCCGACCCGGCGCTCGTGGTGCCGCCGGGCGTGGGTGAGGACGTCGCCGCCATCGACCTGGACGGCGCCGAGCTGCTGGTCGCACACGGCGACCCGATCACGCTCGGCGGCAGCGACGTGGGGGCGGCGGCCGTGTCCGTCAACCTCAACGACATCGCCGCCGCCGGCGCCGAGCCGCGCTGGCTGCTCGCGACCGTACTTCTGCCTCTCGGCTCCACTCCTTCCGAGGCGGACGCGATCCTCGACGGCCTCGCCGGCGCGGCCGCGGACGCCGGCGTCACCCTGGCCGGCGGCCACACCGAGGTCACGCCGGCCGTCACCCGGCCGGTCGTCTCGCTCACGGCGCTCGGCACGGTGGGGCGCGCCGAGCTCAAGGACAAGCGCTCGGCGCGGACGGGCGACCGCGTGCTGCTCACCAAGGCGCTGGCGGTGGAGGGCGCGGCGCTGCTCGCCGAGGAGCTCGGCGAGATCCTCCGCGCCCGCGGCATGACCGCCGCCGAACTCGGCGCCTGCCGCGCGCTGCAGGCCCACGCGAGCGTCCTTCCCGAGGCGCGCCTGGCGCGCGGTATCCCGGGCGTGCACGCCATGCACGACGTCACCGAGGGCGGGCTCGCCACCGGGCTTCGCGAGCTGGCCGCGGCCACCGGTCACGGCGTGCTCGTCCACAAGGACCGCGTACCGGTCTCGCCCGAGACGGCGCGCGTCTGCGAGCTGCTGGAGGCCGATCCGCTGGGGCTCATCGCCTCGGGGAGCCTCCTGGTCTGCTGCGCGCCGGAGGACTCCGGGGCGCTCATCGCCGCGCTGGACGCGGCCGGCGTGCCGGCCGCGGACATCGGCGAACTGACGGCGGAGGGCGCCGGGATCGCCGCGCTTGAGCGCGGCCGGCCGGCGCGCTGGCCGGAGTTCGTCACCGACGAGGCGGCGCGCCTTCTGGCGCAGCAGGGGCGGGCGGCGAAGGACGACTGAGGCCCGCCCTCAGAGGGCGGTGAGCTTCCAGTCGATGTTCATCTCATCGCAGAGGTCGCCGAGCTTCTCGCGGAGCTCGGCGACGTGCGTCTCGGCCGGCACCGACAGGACCAGTTCCATCTCGAACAGCGGTGTGTTGGTGTACGGCGCCGGGCGCAACGACGAATCGACGCTCTCGATGTTGACGCCCAGCTCGCCGAGGAGGTGCGAGACGGACTGCATGAGACCGGGGTGGTCCATCGCCCAGGTGTTGAGCCGGAACGGGAGCGCCGGGGCCCGCTGCGCCACCCCGGCGTCCGCCGGCCGGAGCTCGGCGTGCACGTGGCTGTCGCGCCGCAGCGTGCCGAGCCCGTCGTGCAGGCGGCTCAGCGCCTCCTCGCTGCCGCCCACCAGCATCATCATCGCGAACTGGCCGCGGAGGTTGACCATGCGGCTGTCCTCGAGGTTGCCTCCGCGCTCGGTGATGTAGCGCGTGACCTCGTCGACCAGACCGGGGCGGTCGTCGCCGACCGCCGTGAGCACGGAGTGATGCAGGGTCTCCATGGGAGAGACAGTACGGCATCGCGGGCGAAAGGCAAAGTCCCCCGCGGAGGCGTCCGGCCCCTCGTCCTTGCGCTAAAGTGAGGAGGTGACCATCCGTTACAGAGCCGACCTCCACGTCCACTCCAGATACTCCGACGCATCGGGCAATGCGCGCATCCGCGCGTTGCGCAGCGCCGAGTCGTTCACCGAACCGCTGGAGCTGTACGAAGCCCAGCGCGCCCGCGGCATGGACTTCGTCACCATCACCGACCACAACACGCTGGACGGGTCGCTGGCGATCGCCCACCTGCCCGGCACCTTCCTGAGCTGTGAGTTCGACGCCTGGTTCCCCGAGGACCGGCAGCGCGTGCACGTGGTGGCCCTGGGCATCGACGAGCGGACGTTCGCCGCCGCCGACCAGGCCCGGCAGAACGTCTACGACCTGGTCGCGTGCCTGCGCGAGGCGGACGTCACGCACTTCCTCGCGCACCCGCTCTTCGACATGTCCGGCCGTCTCACGCCCGACACGGTGGAGCGCATGCTGCTCCTGTTCAACGTGCTGGAGGGGCGCAACGGCGCGCGCACGACCCGCTCCAACGGGCTCCTCCGCGCGATCGCCGCACAGCTCACGCGGGAGCAGCTCGAGGAGATGGCCGAGCGCCAGGGCATCGAGCCGTACGGCGAGGCCCCCTGGCGCAAGGCGCTCACCGGCGGCTCCGACGACCACAGCGGCCTCTTCTCCGCGAGCGCCTACACCGAGGCCGGCGGCGACGGCACCCCGCACGGCTTTCTGCGCGCCGTCGCCGCCGGCGACTGCACGCACGGCGGCATCGACGGCGACTCGCGCACCCTGGCGCACAGCATCTACGCGGCCTCCTTCTGGAAGATCCGTGAGCTCCTCCGCCTCGACGAGCAGGAGGGCCAGAAGCGGGCCGTCGGCCTGCTGCGCAAGGGCTTCGGGCGCATCGGCCGCGACGTACCCGTGCTCGAGAAGACGCTCCGTGGCGTGCGCAGCATGGCGCCGGGGCTGTACCGGGACGGCGACACTCGCGGTCCCTCCTGGGAGGCGCTCCTCGAGCGCGAGATCGGCAGCCTGATCGCGCACCCCGACGGCCTCAACGCCGTGGATGCGCGTGAGCTCAACCGGCGGCTCTTCGTCGTGGCGCAGCGGCTGGCCGACGAGGTGATGGGCATGCACCTGCACGCCCTCCTGACCCCGGGCCTGCACCTGGGACTCAAGCGGCGCCTGCAGAGCCTGTACGCGGTGGGCATGGTGGCGTTCCTCGAGATCCCTTACTACTTCGCCTGGAGCTTCCAGACGAAGGACAGGCTGCTGCAGGAACAGCTGCGCGTGTACTTCCTCGGCGAGCGCCGGCACGCGCGGCGCGAGAAGGTGGCGGTGCTCTGCGGCTGGCCGGAGGTCCGCGCGCCGCTCGCCGAGGAGGGCGCCGGCGCAGGCAGCGGCCCGGACGGCGACGGCCGCGGTGAGGTCTGCGCCGCCCCACCCCTGCTCGACACCGACGTCACGCTCGTCACCTGCTCCGTGGACGGCGAGTCGCCGCCGCCCGGCGTGGTCGACTTCCGCGCTCTGGCTTGGCGGCCGTCCTCGAACGGCGGCGAACCCAGCTGGGTGGTCCCGCCGCTGGTCGAGGTCGCCGACTTCATCGAGGAAGAGAGCTTCAGCGCCCTGCACACCGACTCGGTCGCCGGGCAGGGACTGGTGGCCCTCGCCGCGGCGCGGCTGCTGCACCTGCCGGTCACCGGCGCCGTGGACGCGCGGGGACTGACGGCGCCGCACGGGCCCGGCGACGTCGCCGGGCGGCTGCGGCGCCGCTACCTCGCCTGGTTCTACAGGCGCCTCGACGAGGCTTTCGCGCCCTCCCGGGAGGCGGAGCGCGCGCTCGTCGCCGCCGGCGTCGACCCGCAGCGGATCTCGCTGCTCCCGCCTTCGCCCCGCGGAGGCGAGACCGGGCCGGCCTGAGGCGCTCCCCGTACGCCGAGAAGCCGCCGGCCGGCCCTGCGGCCCGCCGGCGGCTCCGGACACTCAGACCTCAGCGCTCAGTCGGCGTCCGCGAGCAGCGCGTAGATCTTCTTGCGTGCGTCGCGCAGGATCTCGAGCGCCTTCTGCGCGTCGTCGGGAGTCCCGCTCATCGCGACCTGCTTGACGGCTCCGGCGAGCGAGAACGCGGCTTGCCGCAGGGCGAAGCGCGGATCGGTCTCGCCGGTCTCGCCCCAGGGCGAGTCGCCGAGCTTCTCCTTGATCTTGCCGGACTCTTCCACGCCGGACTCGGTGAGCGAGAACACGCGCCTGCCTTCGGCCTCTTCGCTTTTGACCAGGCCCTGGTCCTCCAGGAGCTGAAGGGTCGGGTAGACCGACCCCGGGCTCGGGCGCCACGCCCCGCCGCTGCGCTCCTCCAGGCGCTGCATGATCTGGTAGCCGTGCATCGGCTCGTCGGCCAGCGCCAGCAGGATCGCGTTGCGCACGTCGCCGCGGCGGGCGCGCGACCAGGGGCCGCGGCCGAAGCCCGGCCCGAAGCCCGACCCGTGGGGGCCGCCCGGGCCGTGACGGTGGGCCCCGCCGCGGCCGCCCTCACCGCGGCCGCCGAAGCGGAAGCGCGCCGGCCCACGTTCGCCTCCGGGACCGGCGCCGTGCCGGCAGCGTCCCGAGCGTTCTTCTGTCTTTGGGCCCGCCTCTGGGGCCTGAGAGTAGTCACGTCCGTGCATATCGTCCTCCAAGACGGTTGGTAACGGTGTAACACGATATATCGTAACGCATCGTTCGGAGATGTCAAGCACTTCGCACGGCGCCGGTCCCCCGCCTCATCCGAGCGTCCGGCGCCTGTTCCTGTAGAATCCCGGGCCATGATCCGGTACCGGGACACCCGCGGCGCGATCGACGCGCCCCGTACCTTCACGGAGGCCGTCCTCGAGGGCATCGCCCCCGGCGGCGGCCTGTTCGTGCCGGAGCGCCTGCCGTCGTTCAGCGTCGAGCAGATCGAAGGGCTGGCGGCGGCGCCGTACCACGCCCGCGCGGCGGCGGTGTACGAGGCGTTCGGCCTCGACGTCGACCCCGGGAAGACGCGTGAGATCGCCGCTCGCGCCTACGGGCCCAACTTCGACGACCCGGAGGTCGCCCCGGTGCGCGCCGTGGCTCCGGGGCGGCACGTGCTCGAGCTGTGGCACGGCCCGACGCTCGCCTTCAAAGACATGGCGCTGCAGTGCATGCCTCTCTACTTCAGCGAGGCGCTGGAACAGGCGCACGCCAGGGGCGCGACGGGGCTCGACTACCTGATCCTCGTGGCGACGAGCGGCGACACCGGCGTGGCGGCGCTCAACGGCTACGCCGATCGCGCCCACACCCGCATCTGCGTGTTCTACCCCGACGCCGGGGTCTCGGCGCTGCAGGAACTGCAGATGGTCACCCAGCCGGGCGACAACCTGACGGTGTTCCGCCTCGCCGGCGACTTCGACGACTGCCAGAGCTCGGTCAAGGCGGTCTTCGACGACGCCGCGTTCGCCGCGGAACTGGCCGAGCGGCACGGGCTCGCCCTGAGCTCGGCCAACTCCATCAACTGGGGGCGCCTGCTGCCGCAGGTCGTCTACTACCTGAGCGGGTACGCCGACCTCGCCGCCCGCGGCGTCGTCTCCGGCGGCCGGCCCATCGACGTCTGCGTGCCGACCGGCAACTTCGGCAACATCCTCGCCGCGTGGTACGCCAGGGAGATGGGCGTGCCCATCGGCCGCCTGCTCTGCGCCAGCAACAGCAACAACGTGCTCTACGACTTCCTCTCGAGCGGGGTCTACGACATCACCGCCCGCTCGCTGGTCAAGACCCCGTCGCCGTCCATGGACATCCTCATCTCGTCCAACCTGGAGCGCCTGCTCTACGACCTCACCCACGACCCGGCGCGCATCGCCGGCTGGATGGCCGAGCTCAAGGCCTCGGGCCGGTTCTCGGTGGACGACGAGACGCACGACAAGCTGAGGACGTGGTTCACGCCGGCGTGGGTGGACAACGACACCTGCCTGCGGGTGATCGGCCGGGTGCAGCGCGAGCGGGGCTACCTGCTCGACCCCCACACGGCCGTCGCCTGGGAGGCCGCGGAGCGGCTCGGCGGCGACGCGCCCGTGCTCATCGCCAGCACGGCGCACTGGAGCAAGTTCGCCGCCGACGTGGTGCGCGGCCTCACCGGCGTGCCGGCCGGCGACCCGCTGCCGGGTGTGGCGGACGAGCTCGAACTGCTCGACCGGGTCGTGGACCTCGCGCCCGGCGCGAGCGTGCCGCGGCAACTGCGCGCCGTGCGCGCCCGGCCGCGGCGGTTCGACGCTCGCGTGGAGGCCGGCCGCGGGCCGGTCGAGGCCGGCCTCAGGGACTGGCTCGCCGGCTCCTGAGCCTGCCGTGGCGGCGCTTCGCCGGCCAGTGAGCTAGGCGCCTGCCGCCGGCGGCGCTTCGCCGGCCGGCACGGCCGCCCCCGGCACGACCGTCTCGGCCGCTGGGGGCGACTCGGCCGCGGGCGGCCCGGGAGGCCCCGCTCCTGCGGCATCGGCCGCCGGCGTCTGGTCGTCGAACAGGCCGGCGGCCTTGAGCTGGCCGTAAGCGTCCACGGCGATCTTGACGAAGGGCGCGGCGAAGATGCCGCCGAGCGCGCCGGCCAGGATCGCGCCGCCTGTGGTGGCGAACAGCACGACGAGGCCGCTCAGCTTGAGCGACGCGCCCAGCGCGAACTGCGAGACCACCGTCTGCAGCGGCCCGTTGGCGATGAGCACGAAGACCAGCATCCAGACCGCGTCCTTGAGGCCGCCGGTACCGAGCGCGATGAGCACCGCGAAGGCCCCGCCGATGAACGCCCCGAACATCGGGATGTAGTTGGTGAGCCACTGGACCACGAAGATGGTGAACGCGAGCGGCACGCCGATGATGAGCGCGCCGCCCGCGACCACGGCGCCGTTGAACAGGCCGATGAGGGTACTGCCCCAGATGTAGCCGCGCAGGAACCGCGCGCTGTTGGCGAGGATCGTGTAGCCGACGGCCGGCGGCACGGGCCCCATGTGCTCCGAGAACCAGCGCCCGATCTGCCGGCCGCCGACGAGCACGTACACCAGGATGTTGAGCCCGATGAAGGCGCCGAACAGGAACGTCGCCAGCGAGCTGATGCTGTGCAGAGCTCCGCCGAAGATGCCCGTGGCCCAGCTGCCGGCGCTGTCCGTGATCGTCTTCCTGGCCGAGTCGATGAGGTTGGGGTCGATGTTGAGGTCGCGCAGCGTCTGGTTGATCCAGTCGACGGCCGACTGGAACTCGCCCTCGATCGTGGGCCACTGGCGGATGACGCCGACGGTCATGAGCGCGAGCAGCCCGAACGCGCCGGCGATGATCGCGAGCATGACGAGCAAGGCCCCCCAGGTGCGGCCGACGTGGTGGCGCTGCAGCCAGTCGACCACGGGCAGGAACGTCGCCCCGAGCAGCACGGCGAAGAGGGTCGGCACCACCAGCGTGGCGAGGTAGTGCAGCGTGTAGGCGAGCCCCAGCAGGACGATGGCGATGCCGATGAGGTACCAGCTGGCCAGACCGGCGCGCTTGAACCAGCCGGGGATGAAGCCGTGGCCGAAGGGCCCGGGGGCGGCCGCGGCGGCAGGCGCCGGCGCGGCGCCGGGCGGCGGCTTCTCCGCGGCCTGCTTCCTGAACAGCTTCACCCTGCTCCCCTGGTCGTGGCGGCGACCCTCCGGCTGGCGCCATCCTACACGCTGGGTGAAGTCCCGAGGACTGCGATAGGCTCGCCGTCATGGACGGCGAGCCGCAGCGGCATCCGTGGGAGCACGAGGGCATGCGCGTGGAGGGCGAGCGCCTGCTCGTCGCGGGACGCGACGCGGAGGCGCTCGCCCGCGAGCTGGGCACGCCCCTCTACCTGGTCGACGTGACCAGCGTGGCGGAGCAGGCGCGCGCGCTGCGGGACGCGCTCGCGCGCGCCGGACTCACGCCGCGCGTGCGCCTGGCGCTCAAGGCCGAGCGCGCACCGGAGGTGCTGGCCGCGCTGCTCGCGCTCGGAGCGCCGGGCACGCCGGGCGCCGTCGGCGTCGACGTCTGCTCGCCCGGCGAGCTCGCGCACGCGCTCGAGCACGGCTTCGCGGCCGAGCAGATCAGCTACACCGGCACCAACCTCTCCGCGCGCGACCTGGACCTCATCGCCGTGAGCGGCGTGCACGTCAACCTCGACCTGCTCACCCAGGTCGAGCGCTACGGGCGCCGGTGCCCCGGAGCCGTCGCCGGCCTGCGGCTCAACCCGCGTGGCGGCGTCATGCGCGGCCACCCGGAGAGCCTGTACAGCGGCGGCCGGCCGACCAAGTTCGGCATCTACGAGGAGGACCTGGATGAGGCCGTGGCCATCGCGCGGCGCCACGGCCTGACCATCGACACGGTCCACGTGCACCTCGCCAACGGCATCCTCACGGAGGACCTGCCGGCGTACGACGCCGCGCTCGCGCCGGTGGCCCGGATGGCGGAGAAGCTGCTCGATGCCGGCTGCCCGCTGGTGGAGGTCAACGCCGGCGGCGGCCTCGGCACG
This sequence comes from uncultured Actinomycetes bacterium, assembly GCA_963764225.1. Lineage (GTDB taxonomy): Bacteria > Actinomycetota > Thermoleophilia > UBA2241 > UBA2241 > CAIXSE01. Next base: position 160,920 of record CAVXRL010000006.1, on the reverse strand, counting down.
CCGCTGCACCCCGGCGAGACCCCGCTGGACCTCGACGCCTACGCCGGCGTCCTCGCGGCCCGGTTCGGCCACCTCGGCCTGTCGGTCGGCGTCGAACCCGGCGAGTTCCTCACCAACCTCTCGGGCGCGTTCCTCGCCGAGGTCGTCAGCGTCGAGGACCGGCTGGGGACCACGTTCGTGGGCCTGGATGCCGGCTGGAACGTGATGAACGACCACTACATCTACGGGCGGCGGCCGGCGGCCGTGGTGGCCGCCCGCGCCGGCGCGCCCCGCGACCGCGTCGTCACCCTCACCGGGCACATCAACGAGGGCGACGACGTCTTCGGCGCCGGCGTGCCCTTGTGCGCGGTGCGCGAGGGGGAGATCGTCGCGCTTCCCGCCATCGGCGGCTACAGCCCCGGCATGTGGACCGACCACTGCATGCGGCCGCGGGCGCGCGCGCTGTACTTCAGCGACCGGGTCTGAGCGCAGCGGCCGGGCGCCGCGGAGCGGGAGGCGCCGGGTCAGCGGTTCAGCAGGGCGATCGCGAAGGCGAAGTCGACGCCGGCGAGCGCCGCCAGCAGCAGGCCGCCGACGCGGCGCCCCATCACCCACGCGAGGACGGCGAACAGCGTGAACATCACGCCGCCGCCAAGCGTCATCAGCAGCACCAGGTCTGCTCCCGACCGCACGAGCGCCTCCTCGGCCGGCGGCCGCCAGATGCAGCCGCCACGGGGCTAGTCTCTCGTCCCGCCGCGCCGGCGGCAAGTCGCCACCGTCGACGGCAGCGAGCGTCCGCCGTGGCCGCCGGGTTGTCCGCGGCCCGGCGCGCCTGCACACTGGGGCAGTCATGACCGCTCCGCACGACTCCTCGACCGCGCCCGACTGGGACGCCGTCCTCGCCGCCGCTCAGGCGGCGGGCTGGACAGCCGCCGTCGTCGCGGCGGAGAGCCTGGACGAGGTGCGCGGCCGCGTCACGGACACGCTCGCCGCTGGGGAACTGCCCGGCCCCACCGCCGAGCACCTCGCGGAAGAGACCGGCTTCGCCTGGCCGTCGGAGCTGCCGGAGGTGCGCTCGGTGGTCGTGGCGGCCACGCCGCGACCGCTCACGCGCGCGACCCTGACGGTGCAGGGACGCGCGCACGAGGTGGCCGTGCCGCCGCACTACGCCGGCTACCACACGATCCCCGATGGTCTGACCGCCGTGGTCGCGGAGGCCCTGGCCGCGGGCGGTCATCGCGCCGTGCGCTTCGAGCCGCCGCTCAAGACCCTGGCCGCCGGCTCCGGCCTCGCCCGCTACGGGCGCAACAACGTCGCCTACGTGCCGGGCCTGGGCAGTTACCTGATGCTGGCGGCGTGCGCCACGGACGCGCCGCCCCCCGCAGACACGCCCTGGGGCGGGCCTCGGCAGCTGGCGCGCTGCGAACGCTGCACCGCCTGCCTGCGCGCCTGCCCCACCGGCGCGATCCGGGCCGACCGGTTCCTCCTCCAGACCGACCGCTGCCTCACCTCCACGAACGAGTCCGACGCACCCTTCCCCGACTGGGTCGACCCGGCCTGGCACCACACCGCCGTGGGGTGCCTGCGCTGCCAGCAGTCGTGCCCCGAGAACGCCGGCGTTGGACTCCGCCTCACGGACCCCGAGGTGTTCGACGAGGAGGAGACGGCGGCGATCCTCGCCGGGGCCGCGGATCTCGGCCCCGCGGTGCGGGAGAGACTCGGGCGCTGCGGGCTGGACTACTCTCCCACGCTCATCGCGCGCAACCTCCACGCGCTGATCGACCTCTGAGGCCGGCCCGCGCCGCCGCTGCTCGCCACGTGCCTATCCGGGGCCGCACACGGGAACGATAGAGCCGTGAAGGCACCGTCTCCGGCGCCGCCGGAGGCTGCCTGAGGCTTGGGGGAGGGAGACACGATGCAGCATCCCATCGTCCTCGGCTATGACGGCTCGGCGTGCTCGTCCGCGGCCCTGGACGAGGCCATCGCGCTCGGCCGCGACACGAGCGGCGCGCGAGTCGTCCTCGTCTACTGCCACGAGCCGCCCCCCGGGCTGAGCTGCACGCTCGACCGGGGGTGCGCCGCCGCCAAGGAGCTGCGCGACTACGAGCGGCGCGTCGCCACCGAGGTGGAGCCCATGCTCGACCGCGCCGTCGAGCGCGTGCGCGCGGCCGGCGTGGAGGCCGAGGTGCAGCTCGTCTGGGACGACCCCTCGCGCGCGCTCCAGGACGTCGCGCACGCGTGCGACTCCCGCGTGATCGTGGTGGGCTCGCACTGCGAGGGGCCGATCGCCGGCGCGCTGGGTCGCCACACGCCGCTCGAGCTCCTGCGCCACTCCGACGTGCCGGTGCTCGTGGTGCCGTTCAAGGAGGAGCGGCGCAGGCACTAGCGCGCGAGGCGCCGGCCTCCGCTGCGCGAGCCTCACTCCCGCTCTCGCGTCTCGCGCGCGAAACCCCGCACGGCCCCGACCGCCGCCCTCCAGCGGCTGCGCCGGTCGGGCGCGTCCGACCCGGCGGCCGGCGCGAAGCCGGCGCCGGCGCTCCACAGCGACGCGACCTCCTCCTCGCTCGACCACACGCCGGTGGCGAGGCCCGCGAGCCAGGCGGCGCCGAACGCCGTCGCCTCGGGCTGGCCGGCGCGCGTGACCGGCACGCCGAGCAGGTCGGCCTGGAACTGCAGGAGCAGGTCGCTGGCCGCGGCGCCCCCGTCGGCGCGCACCTCGGACGGCGCCACCCCGGCGCCGTCGACCGCGGCTTGATACAGGTCGGCGACCTGGAAGGCGACACCCTCGAGCGTCGCGCGCGCGACGTGCGCCGCCGTGGTCCCGCGCGTGAGCCCGAAGATGCCCCCGCGCGCGTACGGGTCCCAGTAGGGCGCGCCGAGGCCGGCCAGCGCCGGGACGAAGACCACCCCGTCGCTGGACGGCACGGTCTGCGCGAGCTTGTCCGCCTCGGCGCTGCCGGCGATGATGCCGAGACCGTCACGCAGCCACTGCACGGCGGCGCCGCCGATGAAGACGCTGCCCTCGAGCGCGTAGGTGCGCTTGCCGTCGCGCTGGAGGGCGACCGTGCCGACCAGGCCGGCCGGCGCGGCCGGCGGCTCGTCGCCGGTGTTGAGCAGCAGGAAGCAGCCTGTGCCGTAGGTGACCTTGATCATCCCGCGCCGCGTGCAGGCCTGGCCGAAGAGCGCCGCCTGCTGGTCGCCGGCCATGCCGGCGATGGGCACGGCGGCGCCGAGCAACGCCGGGTCCGACTCGCCGCACACCCCGCTGCTGTCCACCACTTCGGGGAGCAGCGCGCGCGGCACGCCGAACAGCTCGAGCAGCTCGTCGTCCCAGCGGCCCTCACGGATGTCGTAGAGGAGCGTGCGCGAGGCGTTGGTGGCGTCCGTGACGTGGCGGCGGCCGGCGCTCAGCCGCCAGGCCGTCCAGCTGTCCACGGTGCCGAAGGCGAGGTCACCGGCCTCGGCGCGCTCGCGCACACCGGGCACGTTGTCCAGCAGCCAGCGGATCTTGGTCGCGCTGAAGTACGGATCGAGCAGCAACCCCGTCTTGCGCCGGACCGTCGCCTCGGCGCCGGCGCCCCGGAGCTGCTCGCAGTACTCCGCCGTGCGCCGGTCCTGCCACACGATGGCCGGCGCCACCGGTCGCGAGGTCGCCCGGTCCCAGATGACGGTGGTCTCGCGCTGGTTGGCGATGCCGATGCCGGCCACGTCGACCGCCCGTTTGCCGGCCTTCTCCAGCGCGGCGCCGGCGGTGGCCAGCTGGGCCTGCCAGAGCGCCTCGGCGTCCTGCTCGACCCAGCCCGGCCGCGGCGTGCTGAGGCCGGCCTCCTGCTGAGCGCTCGCCAGCACCACCCCTGCGGGGTCGATCACCAGCGCCCTCCCGCTCGTCGTGCCCGTGTCGAGCGCCAGCACCACCTTGCCCGTCGCGTCGCCCATGCCGCCTCCGTCCGTCCCGGCCCCACCCACCGCGGGCCTCCGTTGGTCGCTGATGATACCTGCACTCCCCGAGCTGTGGTCCCGAAAGCGCTCGAGCTCATAAGCTCATCCCGGCCCTCCCTGCCCATCAGGTGAACACCCTATTTATTGCCCCACTACTCACCTCAGAGGCCTCTACTGGGTACAGTGCATGTGAAAGGAGTCGCAAGTCCATCTGCGACCCACAAAGCTCGTGGAAGGAGGAGCCATGGGCTGGAGGAAGATCCTGGAGGCGGAGCACCGCCTGGTGCTGGAGGTCGCCGACGCAGCCGACAGGGAGTGCGACCACACCGAGCGTACGGGCTCGGTGCGGGCGGACCTTGCCGGCGACATCCTCGGTTTCTTCCGGTACTTCAACGACGGCCTGCACGACCCCAAGGAAGAGGGCCTGCTCTATGCACGCTGCCGCCGCCGGGGGATGACGGAGCAGGATGAACCTCTGGAGCAGATGATCGGCGAGCACGAGTGGTGCCGCGGCAAGCTCGACGGTCTCGAGCAGGCGCTCGATCGCCTGAGTCCCGTGGACAGGGCGGGGGCGTTGGAGTTCGCCGCCCGCCTCCGCGAGTACGTCGAGGTGATCCGCTGCCACATCGCCGTGGAGGAAGAAGTCTTCTTCGACATGGCCCAGCACTACCTGATCCCGAACGACCGGCTGGAGCTCACCGAGGAGTTCGAGGCGGTGCACTGGGACGAGGTCGAAGAGGGCGTGGCGTCCTATTGGGAGGACCTGGCCCACAGGCTCTGGATCGCGGAGATGCAGAGCGCCTGACGGGCGAAACGAGCTCCTCCAGGCGAGCTCGCGCCGGCCGAGCACTACCGGGTCGCGAGCTCGCCATCGAGCGGGGCCGCGGCGGTCAACTCCAGGCCGCGGCCCTGTTCATCAAGAAGTCGTGCATGTCGTCGGCCGCCTTGCGCGCCGCTCCCATCGCCAGGATCACCGTGGCCGCTCCGGTGACGATGTCGCCTCCGGCCCACACCCGCGGCACGCTCGTCCGTCCCGACTCCGAGTACGTCTTGATGTAGCCGCGCTCGTTGCGCTCCAGGCCGTAGGCGTCCTCGAAGAGAGCCCTGTTGGGGCCGGCGCCCACGGCCACCACCACCATGTCGACGTCGATGAGGAAGTCCGACTTGAGGATGAGCACCGGGCGCCGGCGCCCGGACTCGTCGGGCTCACCGAGCTTCATGCGCACGCAGCGCATCTCCCGCACCCAGCCCTGCTCGTCGCCCTCGTAGGCGATGGGGCTGGTCAGGTACTCGAAGCGGATCCCCTCCTGCTCGGCGTGCTGGATCTCCTCTTCCCGCGCCGGCATCTCCGCGCGCGTGCGCCGGTACACGATCGTGACCTCGCGCGCGCCCATGCGCAGCGCCGTGCGCGCGCAATCCATGGCCACGTTGCCGCCGCCGACCACCGCCACCTTCGTGCCCAGCGGCGCCGGCGTGTCGTAGTCGGGGAACAGGTACGCCTTCATGAGGTTGACGCGCGTGAGGTACTCGTTGGCGGAGACCACGTTGCAGAAGTTCTCGCCGGGCAGGCCCATGAAGCCGGGCAGGCCGGCGCCGGTGGCGACGTACACGGCGTCGAAGTCCAGGTCGTCGAACAGCTCGGTGAGGCCGTAGAGCTTGCCGACGATGCTGTTGAGCTCGAATCTGACGCCGAGGTGCCGGAGGTTGCCGGTCTCGGCCTCCACGATGCTCTTGGGAAGGCGGAACTCCGGGATACCGTACACGAGCACGCCGCCGGGGCTGTGCAGCGCCTCGAAGACCGTGACGCTGTGCCCCTTGACGGCCATGTCGGCGGCCATGATGAGCCCCGCCGGGCCGCTGCCGACCACCGCCACGCGGCGCCCCGTCCTCTTCGCGCGGGGCGGCAGAGACACCTGATCGGTCTCGCGCTCGAAGTCGGCGGCGAACCGCTCCAGCGCCCCGATCGCGAGCGGCTCGCCCTTCTTGCCGAGCAGGCACGTCTTCTCGCACTGGTCGTCCTGCGGGCACACGCGCCCGCAGATCGCGGGCAGCGCGTTCTTCTCGCGGATCAGGCGGGCCGCCCCGGCGAAGTCGCCGGTGGCCACGAGACCCACGAACCCGGGGATGTCCACCTGCACCGGGCAGGCGTCCACGCAGGCCGGCTTCTTGCACTGCAGGCAGCGGGCCGCCTCCAGCATCGCCAGCTCGCTGTCGTAGCCGTAACTGACCTCCTGGAAGTTGCGGATGCGCAGCCGCGCGTCCTGCTCCGGCTTCTTCTGTCGCGGCGCTTCAGCGAGGATCTTCGCGCGCGTCCTCTTCGGCACCCCGTGCCAGCGGCAGTCCGCGCGCGTGCAGCACGAGAGCGGCGCCACGCGCGTGTGCAGCGAGACGTCGATGGTGAACACGGCAGACCCACAGTCGCCGCAGCGCCCCTCGGACTCGATGAGCGAAGCGTGGCAGTGCGGGCAGAGGACGTCGGTGGCGATGGCATCCCCGGACCAGCACGGCGAGACGACGCGCTCGAACTCCTCGAGCCGCGGGTTCACCAGCAGGTCACAGGCCGTGTCGCCGACCTCGACGTCGAGGCCCACCCACACGCGTCTGGTCTCGGCTTCGTACACGTTGAGGGCGGTGTGGCAGTGCGGGCAGAAGCTCGCCAGGTCGCCCTGCTGCGCGAGCGTCTCGAGTTCGTGGTCGATGCTCGTCATCGCCGTCTCCTAACGCGCCTTGATGGAGGTGAGGAGCGAGACGCGCTCGTCGCGCCCGTACATGCTGTTGCGCTGGATGAGCTCGTCGAAGTCGACCTTGAAGGCGTCGAAGTGGGGGCCGTCGACGCAGGCGAACCTGGTCTCGCCGCCCACGGTGCAGCGGCAGCCGCCGCACATGCCGGTACCGTCGACCATGATCGGGTTGAGGCTCACCTCGGTGGGCAGGCCGTAGATGCGCGTCATCTCGGTCACCGCGCGCATCATGATGAGCGGCCCCACGGCGATGACCTTGTCGATGTGCTCGTGCCGTTCGACGAGGGCCTTGAGCGCATCGGTGACCTTGCCGTGCATGCCGTAGCTGCCGTCGTCCGTGCTGACGATCAGCTCGTCGCAGAGGTCGCGCATCTCGTCCTCGAGGATCAGGAGGTCGTACTGGCGCGCCCCGACCACCCCGATGAGGTGGTTGCCGGCCGCCCGGTGGCCGGTGAGCAGGTGGTGCAGCACGGCGATCCCCGAACCACCGCCGATGCCGACGACGGTCCCCACCTTCTCGATGTGCTCGGCCACACCCAGCGGGCCGCACAGGTCCTTGATGGCATCACCGACCACGAGCGACGCGAGCATGGCTGTGCTCTTGCCGACGACCTGGAAGATGATGGTGACCGTGCCGTTGGTCGCGTCGCGGTACGCCACCGTGAGAGGCACCCTCTCCCCGGTCTCGTTGACGCGCAGCACGACGAACTGCCCGGGCCGGATCTTGCGCGCGATCTGCGGCGCCTCGATGGTGAGGCTGATGAGGTCGCGCTTGGTGAGCTCTTGCCGATCGACGATCGTGTGCATGGCCAGTCCCCCTGACCTCGTGAAACGATGACGTCGCGCGGCCGCTTCGGTCGCGTGGCTCCACTGCAACTATACCTCTGTGCAGCGATCTTGGGGTCAATACCCTATCGACTTTTCAGTACAGGGAGACCTTCTCATCCAGCGCGACCAGGTCCTCACGGGACTGGGGGGCGCGGATGCGCAGCACCTCCGCGCCCTCGCCGCGCGCGTCGCCGCCGCTCACCGCGTACGCGGCGGCCGTCGGCCGCGCGTTGTACGGGGTCATCAGCTCGAGCACGTACGCGCCCGCGTCGTAGAACGCGAGCAGGTCGCCGGGCGCGGTGGCCGCCGGGAGGCGGCGGTACGCCCCGCCGTCGTCGCCGCCGTACACGTCGCCGCCGTCGCAGAGCGGGCCGGCGACGCGGAAGCTCCCGTCGGCCCGTCGGCCCGCCCGCGACACGGAGACCAGCGGGTAGTACCAGCCGTACAGCACCGGGTCGAAGAACGTGTTGTAGCCTGCGTCCACCAGCAACCAGTGGTCCTCGGCCACCCCGCGGCCCATCTGGTCGCGCAGGCGCTTGGTCTTCTCGCTCTCCACCCGCGTGACGAGGATCGCCGTGTCGGCCGCCACCGACCTGCCCGGCTCCAGCCAGAGCTCGAGCCCCGGGCGTCGCCGCGCGACCTCCGCGCAGATCGCGGCGGCGTAGTCCTCCAAGGCGAGCGACGTGAAGAAGTAGTCGCCCTCGGGCGTGAGGGGGCGCTCGCGATAGGCGACGGCGAAGCCGCCGCCCAGGTCGAGCGCCGGCAGGGTCACGCCGAGTTCGCGCTCGACGCCGTCCATCAGGTCGAGCGCGACGCCGAGCGCCTTGACGTAGGGCTCGACGCCGGTGATCTGCGAGCCGATGTGCAGGTGCAGGCCGGCGAGCTCGAGGTGCGGCGAAGCGGCGGCGAGGCGGAAGGCCTCCATCGCCTCGCCGATGTCGATGCCGGCCTTGCCGCCGCTGGCCGTCTCGAGGCCGGGGTGCGTGCCGCCGCTCACGTTGACGTCCACGCGCGGCAGCACGCGCGCCGGGCGCCCGAGGTCGCGCGCGACCTCGTCGAGCCGGCGCAGTTCGCAGAGAGAGTCCACGACGATGCCCGCCACCCCGGCCTCCACCGCCTCCTCAAGCTCGCGCCTGCTCTTGGCGACGCCGTTGAACACCGCCTGGTCCGGCGCGAACCCGGCGCGCTGCGCCTTCCACAGCTCACCGCCGGAGTTGACCTCCACGTCCGCCCCGGCGGCCCGTACCTGCTCCAGGAACCACAGGTTGGAGCACGCCTTGCCGGCGAAGAACACGCGGGTGGCGGCGTGCCGCTCCTCGAACGCGGCGCGCACGCGCCGCACGTTCTCCTCGATGCGCCGCCGTGAGTACAGGAAGAACGGCGTCCCCACCTTCTCGGCCAGGCCGGCCACGTCGACTCCGTCGAAGAGCAGCCGGCCGTCCTCCACCCGCACCGTACCCTTCATGCTCGTCACCCGCCGCCCCCTTCCCGCGCGGGGCGGCGACCCGGTGTCGCCTCTCCCCGTATCCCGCAAGCGTATACGGGACCGGCCGGCGCGGGGCGAGGCGTCAGTCGAGAGCCGAAGGGCCCGGCGCATCGAGCCGGCGGCGGACCCGTGAATACCAACTATCGCGGTCGGGTATAAGGCCCTGCGGAGCCGCGTCCGCGCACGGCGCCGCCCACGCGAAGGGAGACCACATGGAAGACGAGAGCAAGCCTGCCCTCACTTTGGACTGCATCGGGCTGTACTGCCCTGAACCGCTGTTCCAGACCCGGGAGAGCATCGACTCGATCGAGGTCGGGGAAGTCCTGGAGGTCATCGCCGACGACCCCGCCGCCGAGGAGGACCTCAAGCGGTTCGCCAAGCGCGCCGGCCACGAGGTCGTCTCACTCGAGAACGACGGCGTCGAGCTCCACATCCTCCTTCGCAGGCTCAAGTAGGCAGCTGCAGACCGAAAGGACCGCCATGGCAGACGAGCAGAACATCCTCTACGTGCAGACCAGCGACGCCCCGGAGCGCCAGTACTCGCCGCTCGTGCTCGCGCAGAGCGCCAAGGCGATGGGCCTCGACGCCGCCGTCTACTACCTGGGCATGGGCCTCAAGGTACTGAGGCCGGGCGAGGCCGAGAAGATGCAGCTCGGCAGCTTCCCGAGCGTCGCCGAGATGCTCCAGAAGACACTCGGTATGGGCATCACGGTGTACGTCTGCGAGGCCAGCAAGCAGATGCTCGGCTGGGACAGCGTGGAGCTCATCGACGGCGTCAAGATCGTCGGCGCCGCGACGCTCAACGACCTCGCCCTGGACGCCGACGCCGTCATGTACTTCTGAGGGGCAGCGCGATGACCGACGGTATCACCCTGAGCCTGAAGGACCCCGGCGAGGCGCTGCGCGGCGCCGGGCTCGTCTACGCCGACTACCAGAGCGCGAAGCCCGTCGACCCGAGAGTGGTCGAGGCCATGCTGCCGTACCTCACGGAGAAGTTCGGCAACGCCGCCTCGCTGCACGCCGTGGGCGACGTCGCGACCGAAGCGCTGGAGGAGGCGCGCGGGCGGGTCGCCGCGTTCTTCGGCGCGGACCCGCGCGAGATCGTCTTCACCGGCGGAGCCACCGAAGCCACCAACCTGGCGATCGTCGGCTACGCCCTGCGCAACCGCCGCAAGGGCGACCACGTGATCATCAGCGAGGCGGAGCACATCAGCCTGCTGAACATCGGCAAGTACCTCGAGAAGCAGGGCTTCCGCGTGACCCGTGCGCCCATCGACCTGAACGGCCGCGTCAACCCGAAGAAGCTGCGCGCGCGCATCATCGACGAGACCATCCTGGTCTCGCTCCAGTGGGCGAGCAGCGAGATCGGCAGCGTCCAGCCCGTCGCGGAGGTCGCGGAGATGCTGGATGGGACCGGAATCGCCCTGCACAGCGACGCCGTCGCCGCGGAGGGCCTCCTGCCCATCGACACGAGCGCCGTACCCGTGGACCTCATGAGCCTCTCGAGCAACGACATCTACGGCCCGCGCGGCCTCGGCGCCCTCTACGTCCGCAAGGGCGTGCAGGTGGCGCCGGTGCTGCTCGGCGGGGGTCAGGAGCGGGGGCTGCGCTCCGGCAGCGAGGACCTCGCAAGCATCGTGGGGTTCGCCGCGGCGGCCGACATCATGGCCGCGGAGATGCCGGCCGAGGTCGAGCGCATCCGGGCCATCCGCGACAGACTGGTCGAGCGCGTGCTCGCCGAGGTCCCCGACTCGCACCTCAACGGCCACCCGGAGCAACGCTTGCCCAACAACGCCCACTTCCGCTTCGCCGCCGTGGAGGGAGAGGCGATGGTCCTGTCGCTGCGCGACCTCGGGATCGCCGCGTCCACCGGCTCCGCCTGCAGTTCCAAGACACTGGAGCCGTCCCACACCCTCATCTCCTGCGGGCTGCTGCACGAGGAGGCGCACGGCTCCCTCGAGTTCACCTTCGGCCGCTGGAGCCGGATGGAGGACGTGGACCGCATCATGGAGGCGCTCCCGGGCGTGATCAAGCGCCTCCGCGCGCTCTCGCCGCTCTACAAGACCAACGCACCCGCGGCCTGACCGCCGTTCGCACCAGAGAAGGAAGGCACCGACCGATGAAATCGACGCACTACACCGAGAAGACCCTCGAGCACTTCCGCGACCCCCGCAACGTGGGCACGCTGGAAGGGCCGAACGTCGCCGTCGGCCGCGTGGGCAACCCCGTCTGCGGCGACATGATGGACATCTACATCGAGGTGGTCGACGACCGGATCAAGGACATCAAGTTCCAGACGTTCGGATGTGGCTCGGCGGTCGCCACCTCCAGCATGATCACGGAACTCGTCATGGGCATGACGCTCGACGACGCGCTCAAGGTCACCCGCGGCGACGTGGCCGACGCGCTCGACGGCCTGCCGCCAATCAAGATGCACTGCAGCAATCTGGCGGCCGACGCGCTGCACGAGGCCATCAAGAACTGGCGCGAGGGCGTCGGCCCGGAGGACGCCAAGAAGACGCCGGGCGGCACCGCCTGCCACCCGATCCCTGCCCAGGTGGCGGAGGTCGAGATCCAGAACCTCGGCGCCTACGACGGCAAGGGCCTGTACCGCAAGCTCGACGACCTGGGCGCGGTCGCGGACGAGCGCGTCGTGGTGCTCGACACCGGCGACGACGCGGCCCGGCTGGCCATGGACCTCACCGACCACACCGGCCGCGTCGTGCTCATGACCACGGGCAAGGAGCCGAGCGTGAGCCCGGCGGTGCGCTCGGCCCTGCGCCTCAGCGACGTCAAGGTGCTGTCCGAGGCGCAGCCGCTCGAGCTCCTCGGAGAGGGCGAGCTCGAGCGGATCAAGGTCCACGACCTCAACGAGGACGAGGAATACGAGCTGACGGCCGACGCGTTCGTCGTCCTCGAGTAGCCGGAGGCGGCAGGCCGGCTCGGAGCCGTGCAACTCCGCCGGCCGCCCGGCGGCGTCTGAGGCCGGGAACGAGCCGAAGGTGACGGCCCGCACAGGCAGGCCGTCACCTTCGATCGTCAATAGTTGGCTGCGTACACTTCCTGGTAAGCGGTCGGGTGGTCACAGGCGGGGCACTTGGCCGGCGGCTTGGTCCCCGTGTGCACGAACCCGCACTTGCGGCAGATCCACGTGACCTTCTCGTCCTTCTCGAACACCTTGCCGTCGTCGATGTTCTTCTTGAGGGCGCGGTACCGCTCCTCGTGGTGCGCCTCGACCTTGGCGATGTTGCGGAAGCGCCTGGCGACCTCGGGGAAGCCCTCGCTGTCGGCGACGTCGGCGAACGCCGGGTACAGGTCGGTCCACTCCTCGTTCTCACCGTCGGCGGCCGACTCGAGATTCTCGGCCGTGGTGCCGTTGAGGTCGCCGGCGGGGTAGGTGGCCGTGATCTCGACCATGCGACCCTCGAGGTAGCGGAAGAACATCTTGGCGTGCTGCTCCTCGTTGGCCGCAGTCTCGGCGAAGATCGCTGCGATCTGCTGGTAGCCCTCTTTGACGGCGGTCTTGGCGTAGAAGGTGTAGCGGTTGCGCGCCTGGCTCTCGCCGGCGAACGCCTTGAGGAGGTTCTGCTCGGTCGCTGTGCCTGCCAGGGACCTGGTCTCCACAGGAGGTGCCATGTCGGCTCCTTTCGCTGGGTGTCGGGGGGAGTCTATCGGGTCAGGGCGCAGGCAGCTCCACGCCGGCCTCGGCGACGCCGCCGCTGGTCCAGCTGGCGCCGGCGGCGGCGGCCATCACCGCCGCCATCGCCGCCGCCTCCAGCGGCGAGATGCGCTGGCCGAGCACCGCGAGGGCGGCCAGCGCCGCGACCGCAGGCTCGACGCTCAGGAGCACGCCATAGGTGGCCGCGCGCACGCGGCGGATCGCGACCATCTCGAGCCAGTACGGGAACGCCGACGAGGCGACGGCGATGACCAGGCCGATCAGGATCGCCTCGCCGTGCCCGGCGACCTTGACGCCCCCGATGAGCAGCAGCGGCGTGGCCAGCACCGTCGCGCCGAGCATCATGAGCGCCGTGACCGAGAGCGGGTCCATGCCGGTCACGGCGCGCTTGGCCAGCAGCAGGTACACCCCCCAGCAGACGCCGGCGGAGAGCGCGAGCAGCAGGCCGATGCCGGTGGCGGCGCCCGAGGGGCCGGCGAGGACGACCACGCCCGCGCCGGCCAGCACGATCCAGAGCCAGTCCAGCTTGCGGCGCGTACCGAGCACCGCCACGCCCAGCGGCCCCACGAACTCGATGGCCACGACGATGCCGACCGGGACCCGGCTGATCGCCCCGTAGAAGCTGAGGTTCATCAGGAAGAGGGTCGCCGCGAGCGCCGCGAGCGGCAGGCGGTGCCCCCTGGGCGGCAGTCTCCTGAGCGCGCTCGGGCGCGCGATGACCAGGATCAGCGCGGCGAACGCCGTGCGCAGCCACAGCGCCTCGAACACGCCGACCGAGTCGATGACCTTGACGGCCAGCGCCGACCCGGTCTGGATGGAGAGCGTGAGGATGACGACCAGCGCGGCGGCGAACGCGGCGTCCCGCCGCCCGGGGGGCTGGCCGGGCCGCGGCGGGTCCGTCGTCGAGGTCGAGGGGGCGCTCATGCCTTGAGTCTACTGACGGACGCACCCACACGGCATCCGGCGCCTCCACACGGCGTCGCGCGCCACCGTACGCGACCGGGCAGGCGATCATACACTTGTCCGGTGAGTACGGGCGTGGTACCTTGTCTCCTTTCCGCAGTAGCGGAGTGAAAAAGTCCGCTTCCCCTGACAGCGAGGACGACATGAGCGCGAGGCCGAAGACCCCCACCCATGCCGGCGAGAAGCGCGCGGTCCTGTACGGCCATCCCACCCCGGAGAACAGCTTCGCCGTCCGGGACCTGCAGCACAAGCTCCCCGGCGTCGGCCTGTTCGACCTGCGCCGCACCGAGACGGGCGCTCACGCCTGCACCTTCTGCGGCGCCTGCGCCAAGAAGTGCCCCGTCCAGTGCATCGACGTCCGCCTGGATCGCTCGCGCACGCATGGCAGAGGCAAGGACCGCCACTTCGCCGGCACGATCCTCGTCGACGAGCGCCGCTGCGTCACCTGCAACCACTGCGTGGAGGCGTGCAAGTTCGACGCGCTCGTGCCCACCGAGCTGTACTGGGAGCACCGGCGCGGGGTGCAGCAGGCGGCGAACCAGGAGGCGCAGCTCTCCCCCGGCCACGGCCTGTGCAGCGGGTGCGGCGCCGGCGTCGTCGTCAACCAGGTCCTGAGCCAGGTCGACAGCCACTACGTCGTCTCAGGCGCCACGGGCTGCCTCGAGGTGAGCACCACACGCTACCCGTACACCGCCTGGAAGGGCAGCTACATCCACACCAACTTCGAGAACGCCGCGGCGACGCTCTCCGGCGTCGAGACCGCCTTCCGCGCGCTGTACAAGCGCGGCAAGCTCGAGGACAAGGTCAAGTTCATCGCCTTCGGCGGCGACGGGGGCACCTACGACATCGGCCTGCAGGCTCTCTCCGGCGCCATGGAGCGCGGCCACCAGATGCTGTACGTGTGCTACGACAACGGCGGCTACATGAACACCGGCTTCCAGCGCTCGAGCGCGACACCTCAGGGCGCCTGGACGAGCACCAGCCCGGTGGGTGACGAGCGGCCGGGCAAGCTCGGCCAAAGCAAGAACCTCACCGAGATCATGGTCGCGCACCGGCTGCCCTACGTGGCGCAGTCGTCGCCGCACGACCCGCAGGATCTCACGCACAAGGCCTCGAAGGCGCTGCAGATCGACGGGCCCACGTTCCTCAACGTGCTCTCCCCCTGCCCGCGCGGCTGGCGCAGTGACAACGACTCGGCGATCGAGCTCGCGAGGCTCGCCACCGACACGTGCTACTGGCCGCTGTTCGAGGTCAACGACGGCAGGTACCGGCTCACCTATCGGCCGCGGCACAAGCGCCCGCTCGGCGAGTGGCTGGAGCGCCAGGGCCGCTTCGCCCACCTGGCGCTCCCCGGCAACGAGCACATCATCGAGCAGCTCCAGGCGTGGGTCGACGCGGAGTGGGACCTGCTGCTGCGCAAGTGCGACGAGATCCCCGAGAGCCAGTGGGACAAGGCCAGCAGCCGCCACAAGGCCGAGCCGTTCGTCATGCACCCGAAGAAGGCGCACCTCGAGAGTCTGGGCGAGCCGCTCACGGCGAGCATGACCTCCACAGCCACCGAGTGGGACGACTTCGACTGGGGCCATCACTCCGGCTTCGCCGACGGCGGCTTCGAGGATTAGCCGGCGCAGGCGCCGCAGGCGCCGAAGGGGAGCTAACGTGGGGGGCGCCGCAGGCGCACCGCACAGTAGCCGGCGCAGGCGCCGCCACGCGCCGCCGATTGACCAAGGTCATGCCGGGACTCCCCGGCTCGCGGGTATCTTGGGAGTACACGCAGGAGCAGGGCCGGCGGCCGCAGGCCACTCCGCTCTCAGGAGGCGGCACATGGGCATGGACAAGGGCTGTCCGGGGCAGGACAGGAGCAGCTGGACGGCGGACGACATCTTCGAGGTGCCGTGCCCCAGGTGCGGTGAGGCGGTCGAGTTCTTCAAGGACGACGCGCGCCGCTACTGCCGCTCCTGCGGCGCCTGCATCGCCAATCCCAGGCAGGACATCGGCTGCGCCGCCTGGTGCGCGGCGGCGGAGAAGTGCTCCGTGGGCCGCCAGTGGATCGAGGACGACGCGCCGGACGAGCCCAGGGCCGTCAACGAGTAGAGGCCGGCGCGGGCGGCGCCGCGTCGCCGCCCGCGCCGAAACGCAGTGAGGGCCGGGGCGGCGCCAGCGCCACCCCGGCCCTCGGTCATGCCGGACCGTCCCCCCGGCCGGCACGCCCTGAGCGTGTCCCCCCGGGCCCGCCCAGGCTTCTAAAGCTGAAGATAGGAGTCCGCGTAGAGCGTCTGGTTGGTGAGCATGCGGTAGGTCTTCCAGAGGTCGACCTGGTCCTTGTCGCTCTTGTCGACCAGCGACTCGTCGAGGCTGTCCATGGATGCGACGGCGTCGTACAGGGCGATGATGAGCTTGTTGAGCGGCGTGCTCTCGTCGCGCTGCTCGCAGACGCGGATCCACTCGTTCTGCACGCTGTCGAGCGGGTCGGCGATGGCGCTGTCCAGGCCCGCGCCCATCACCATGACCATCATCACGCGGTTGATGAGCGGCCGGTTCTCCAGCGGCGCGCCGTTGGAGATGTTGGAGAGGCCGACCACGGTCATGGGCGGCGGGTCGGCCATCATCTTGAACATGCGCACGGACTCGACCGACTCCATGGCCACGTCCTGATTGCAGTTCACGGCCAGCACGAGCGGGTCGAGGAAGAGGTTCGCGATCGGCATGCCCGCGGCCTCGGCCGCCGGCAGGAGCGTCTCCATCGCGATCCCGGCGCGGCCGTCGGCCGTGGTGGGGATGCCGTCCACGCCCATCGTCAGGGCGATGACCCGGGCGTCGTACCTGGCGGCCAGCTGCATCACCGCGTCGCAGCGGTCCGGGTCCGCCGAGGCGGAGTTGAGCATCCCGGGCTGCTTGCAGACCTTGAGGCCCTCCTCCATGGCAGCCAGATTGGTGGAATCCAGCGAGAGCGGGACGTCCACGACCTCCTGCACCGCCTGGACGATCCAGGGCATGACCTCGTGGCCGTGCTTCTTCTGCGGGCCGATGTTGAGGTCGACGATGCCGGCTCCGGCCTCGACCTGCTTCACGGCGAGGTCCTGGATGACCTTCTTGTCGCGGGCCTCGATCGCGGCCTTGATGGGCGGCGACAGGATCTGGATGTTCTCACCGATGATGAGCACCGGCGCCTCCTTAGCCTCGGGTGGGTGTTGCGAGCGCGGCGTCGACGACAGGACCGAGCGCCGCGATCAGAGGACTGTCGGCCGGCAGGCCGACCAGCGGCTTGCCGGCGGCGTCGAGCTCGGCGACGGCGGCGTCGTCCGGCAGGACGGCGAGCAGGTTGAGGGCGTTCTTCTCGATGGCGGCCTCGAGCTCGGGTGAGAGACCCTGGGCGGCACGGTTCACGATGAGGTAGTGCCGCCCCACCTTGGTCTGCAGCTCGCCCAGCAGGGCCGCGACGCGACCCGCCGTGGTGATGCCGCGGACGGTCGCGTCGCTGACGATGAAGAGCACGTCCACGTCGCGGGTCGTGCGCCGGGAGAGGTGCTCCAGCCCGGCCTCGTTGTCGATCACGACCCACGGGTAGCTGCCGGCGATCTGGTCGACGATGAGTCGCAGCATGTTGTTGGCGGCGCAGTAGCAGCCGGGGCCTTCGGGCCGCCCCATCGCCATGAGGTCGACGTTGGTGCCCTCGACGATGCTCGAGTTGATCTCGTAGTCGAGCAGGTCCTGCTTGGAGATGCCGGCGTCGAGCAGGTTGGCGCGCGCCTTCTCGCTGGTCTCCTCGCGCACGTCGCCCACCGTCTTCTCCAGCGGCAGGTCGAGCACCGTGTTGAGGTTGCTGGCCGGATCGGCGTCGATAGCCAGGATCGGGCCGGCCTGCGCCTCCGCCAGCCTCTGGATGAGCAGGCCGCAGAGCGTGGTCTTGCCGGTCCCTCCCTTGCCGGCGACGGCGATCGTGGTGGTCATGGATCAGCCTCCGTTTCCGTTCCCTCCGGCGCGCGCGGCCAGGGCCGCGCTGACGCTGGGGAATCCGGCGAGATCGGTGTGCGGGAGGAAGAGCGCCGAGGTGTACTCGTCCATGAACGTGTTGTCGGCGCTCAGCTCCAGGTAGGTCATCTTGCCCGCCACGTCGATGACGTCGTGGCGGATGTTCACGCAGAGCAGCGTGGCGAACGCCCCCAGCGCGCTGGTGTTGCCGAGGAAGTGGAACTTCTCCACCGGCTGGTCGGGCAGAAGGCCGATGCGGATGGCCTTCTCCACGTTGAGGTACTGGCCGAAGGCGCCGCCGATGAAGATCTGCTCCACGTCGGCGAGCTCGACGCCCACGGAAGTGCACAGTACCTCGAACCCGGCGTAGATGGCCGCCTTGGCACGCACCAGGCTGGAGATGTCCGACTCGGTGAGGACGATGTCCTTCTCCGCTCCGCCTTCTCCGGCGCGGCACACCACGTACTCGGGTACGCCGTTGCTCACGCGGATCCGCGCCGTCGGCGCCTCGATGTCGAGATGCCCGGACTTGTCCAGCAGCCCGGTGACGAAGAGCTCCCCGAGGAGGTCGATCAGGCCGCTGCCGCAGATGCCCTGTGCCGGCGCGTCGTCGATGGTGCCGAACGTCGGCTCCCACGTGGCGTCGTCGATGAAGACGTCCTCGATGGCGCCCGGCGACGCGCGCATGCCGTCGCCCACGCCGCCGCCCTCGAAGGCGGGCCCGGCCGAGCAGGCGCAGGAGAGCAGCCAGTCCTTGTTGCCCAGGACCATCTCGCCGTTGGTGCCGATGTCGATGAACAGCGTGAGCTTGTCGGTGGCGTACATGCCCGACGAGATGACGCCGGCGGTGATGTCGCCGCCCACGTAGGCGCCGACCGAGGGCAGCACGTGCACGCGCGCCACCGGGTTCACGTTGAGCCCCAGCTCCTCCGCGATGAGCTTGGGCGGTGAGCTGATGGCCGGGATGTAGGGCTCCTCGCGCAGGTAGCGCGGCTCCATGCCGAGGAGCAGGTGGATCATCGTCGTGTTGCCGGCGACGGACACCTCGTGGATCTCGCGCGTCTCGATGTTGTTGCGCTGCCGCAGTTCGTCGATGAGGTCGTTGATGGTCTCGAGAGCGAGCTTCTGCAGACGCTGCAGGCCGCCCTTGCGTTTGGCATAGATGATGCGGCTGATGACGTCCTCGCCGCAGGAGATCTGCCTGTTGTAGGCGCCGGCCGAGTCGATCGCGCGCCCCGTCTTGAAGTCGAGCAGGTAGGCGACGACGCCCGTGGTGCCGAGGTCCACGGCGAGACCCATGCTCGCCTGCGGGAACGCCGTGGGGTAGATGCGCAGCAGGCGCGGCGGAAGATAGGTGCCGTACACCCAGTCGCGCATCTCCAGCGCCACCGTGACCTTCCAGTTGGCGTGGCGCAGCGCCGTGCCCATGTGCGCGAGCTGGGGCAGTTCGGCGCGGACCTCCTCGATGCCGTGCTGCTGCTGCAGGGCGCGGCGCAGGCGGTCGAAGTCCGCCGTCTGGTCGGCGAGCGACGGCGGCTCGATGTCCAGCTCGAACAGGCGCACCGCCGGGTTCTGCTCGTGGTCGCAGGTGATGGGCAGCGACTCGGGCTCGGCGACCGCGTGGCCGTGGGGCCTCGCCTGCTCCTTGCGCCGCTCCGGCACCTCGACCTCGATGGCGCCCTCGCCCGCGTAGGTCTGGCAGGCGACGGCCCACCCCTCGAGGATGTCGGCGGCCGAGAGCGAGGCGCTGCTGCGCCGCTCCACTTCACCGTCGACGATACGCACCTTGCAGCGGCCGCAGCGTCCCTGCCCCGCGCACGGGGCAGGGACGTCCAGCTCGCAGAGGATCGCCGCGTCGAGCAGGCTCGTGCCCCTGGGCACCTCTATGGTCTCTCCCGACGGCGTGAACGTGATGTTCGCCATCGCCGTCCGGGGCCTGGCCGGGGCCTCGTTCACGGGGTCTCCTTCTCAGAGCGCGGGCAGCACATGACCCGTCAGGCGCTCCACACCGTCTTGAGGTACGACGGGATGTCGACGGCGTCGCGCGGGCCGACCATGATCTGCCAGCCCGGCAGCTCCTCCTCGACCTCGCCCGAGAGGCCGGCCACGTGACCGGGGATGACCAGCTTCTTGTGGCTGATCCGGCCCTCGATGCCGCTCTCCTTGACCGTCTTGGCGATCTTCTCGGCGTCGAACTTGCCGGCCGCCCAGCCGGTGAGCACCGACTGGCCGTCGCTGTCGGCGACCAGGAGGTACGACGGCATGCCGGCGCCCTCGACCTCGCCCGCCACGGAGAAGTAGGTGAGCGAGAAGTTGGTCGTGATGAGCAGCGGGCTGTCGGCGCCGACGGCGCCGATCTCGTAGAGCTTGGGCTCCATCTGGATCGGCTTCTGCGGGTCGGTGTAGATGTTCTGCCGCAGCGTGAGCAGGGAGTAGAGCATGCCCGGCTCCGGGCTGTCGAGGACGACCACGCCGGCGTACTTGGCGACGGCCTGCGTGGCGCGCGCCAGCTCCGCCGGCCAGGCCGGAGCGCCGCACACGGCGATGATGGGGTAGCCGAGCTCGCGGGCGCCCTTCTTGAGCGCCAGGCGGCGGAGCTGCGTGAAGGCGGTGAGGTCGCCGGCGAGGGTGGTCGCGGCCGGGTCGAGGACGAGGTCCTCCACGCCGGCGCCGCGTACCTGCTCGCTGAGCTCGGCGAGGCCGTTGACGTCGTCGCTCTTGATGACCAGCGGGCAGCCGTGCTTCTTGGCCACCTCGGCCATCGCCTGCCAGTTGGCCGCGGTCGCCGCGTGGACGAGCGGCTTGTCGGCGGCGGCGCCGCCGGCCAGGGCCGCGTCCACCGCCGCCGCGTCCTCGCTCATGAGCACGAGCGGCAGGCCGGGGGCGGCCGCGCGGGCCGCAGCCACGGCAGCGGCATAGGCGGCCGCGTCGCCGGCCGAGTGCTCGACGGCGAGGCCGTCGAGCGTGAGCGTCATGCCCACGCGCTCGACCGCGTACGCGGCCGCGTTGGCGGCCTTCTCGGCAAGCTGCGCGTCGTCGCTCTTGACGCGCACCACGAGCCCCGGCTGGTGGAAGAAGGTCTTCTCGTGCCGGTACATCACGGTCTCGTTGCCGACCTCGAAGGCGCGGTCGCCCGCGCCGATCGTGATCAGCTTGATGGGCGGCGCGGAGGCCGCGTCCAGCGCCGCCTTCGCCTCGTCACTCACGTAGGGGCACTTGTCCAGGTCGGTCCCCTTCTGCGCCAGCTTCATGGCGAAGGCCAGGCAGGTGGGGAATCCGCACTCCTTGCAGTTGGTCTGCGGGAGCAGCTTGTAGATGGCGAGTCCGGTGGGTGCCATGGGTCACGCTTCCTTCGTCAGGTCGTCCAGGGCCTCGCGCACGGCGACGACCGTGGCGGGGTGGCGCAGCACGAGGATGTCGGCGCCGGACTCGAGCAGGGTCATCGCCGTGGTGATCTCCCAGGCGACCCCGCGCTTGGCGAGCTCACCCCAGGCCTCGGGTACGTCGCCCTCGGCGCGACACTCCTTCTGGCGCCACGCCTCCTCGCCGGCCGTGCAGATCATCGGCTGCTGCGTCATGGAGTCGCCCATGAGGGCGGCCAGGCGCAGGCGCTCCATCACCGAGTACGTGTACTCGAGGCCGTAGCCGAGCGCGCCCGTGTTCGGGTCCATGAGGATGCGCTCGAGCGGCAGACCCATGTCGCTGATGAGGATGTTGAGCTGCTTGGCGAGATTGACGTCGATCGGCGTCTGGGCGATGACCGCGTGGCCGTTGCCGAGGGCGGCGGCCACGATGGTGCGGTAGTTCTTGTCCTCGCAGAGGCCGAGGGCGAGCTGCTCGCCCTTGGTCTTCTCGGCCACGGCGATGAGGACTTCGTTGTCCTTGTCGGCGGAGCCGGGCCCGTAGACGAGCAGCGGCACCGGCACGGCGGCCAGCACCTGCTCGACCGTGCGCACGGCGTTGTCGCACGAGTTGTCGCCCTGGTCCGGGTGGCAACTGCGGAGCTTGAGGGCGATCAGGTCGGCGCCGGCCTCGACGGCCTTGCCCGCCCACGCCGCGGGGTCGTCCATCACGTCGCCCCACGCGGCGGCGAGCTCGGAGGACCAATCGTCCGGGCGCATGTCCTGGACCTCGACGGCGATCGCCGGCTTGTGCGGCATCTTGCCCTCGAAGCCGAGGAACGGCAGGGCGGTCTCGCCGCCCACGGTCACGGTACTGCTACGCGTCCCACCGCCATAGCTGCTGCCGAGCGTGACTTCACGCACGGAACCGGACCACTTCTCTACTGGGATCTCGACTGGTGTCATCTGCACCCTCCAACGGGTCAGTGAAGTGGGATCAGAACAGCGGGTCCATGGTCAAGGCGGGGTGCCCCTTCTCCTCGAGGAACGGAAGCAGATCCTCGACCGAGGTGGCCACGGTCTCGTCGGCGATCTTGTCGAGCAGGTCGGGCACGCCCTCCCGCTCGCAGACCTCCTGCAGCGCGGGACGCATGCTCTCGCGCAGGTTGGAGCTCAGCCACACGATGCGCTTCATGCCGCCGTCGGCCGAGATGAACTTCTTGCTGGTGAGGTAGTACTTGCCCATGCCCATCATGCCCGGCGTCTGCATGCCGCCGCCGGCGGTGCCGGCGAGGGTGCTGAAGGTCATGCCGCACGGGGTCATGCTCGGGTCCTCACGGCTGACGATCATGAAGCCGTTGGCCTCCGGCACGAGCACCATGATGGCCTCGAAACAGCCGCACGAGGTGAGGGGCGCGTCCATGATGGAGTAGAGGGTGACCCTCTCCACCGACTGGTTGGAGTTCTGGTAGATGTACTCGTTGGGACCGCTGAACTCGCCCATCACCGGGTCGATGACGAGACCCTTGGGGACCGGCTGGTTCGGCCCGGTCGGGTTGATCTCGTAGCTGGCCTTGCAGTCGAGCCAGTTGTAGGCGCCGCAGAGCCCGACGCGCTCCGGGTTGATGACGCAGACGTGGTTGGGCGCGAAGCTCTGGCAGAGCAGGCAGCTGTAGAAGAGGTCGACCGACTCGTCGGTGAGGTTGGCGATACGGTCGTTGCGCTCGGCGTAGGCCACGCGCGCGACCTCGATGAGCTCGTCCACCTCGTCCTGGTCGGTGGTGAGGTGGACCTGCACCTTGTCCACGATGTTGCCGAACACCTCGTGGATGCGCGCGTGGATGACCTTGCCGAAGTGCTCCAGGCGGAACCCCTTGCCGAAGGTGTTCTTGCTGACCCGCGTCCAGGCGATGTCGCGCTGGCCGTTGTGCTGGATGCCCTCGACGCCGTTGATGAAGTAGTGGAACTGGCGCTCGAGGATGGGCTCGAAGTCGAGCTGCATCTTGCGGCCGCTCACGTCCACGACCATGCCGAGCGGCCGGGCGCCGCCCTCCTCGATCTCGTCGATGTCGACGCCGTTGACGGTGATCTTGCCGTCCTCGACCTCGTCGGAGGGCTTCATGCGCAGGTACTCGAACGCCTTGCTGCGCTTGCCGCCGAACTCCGCGTACATGATGTCCTTGCGCACGCGCTCACCCTCGAAGGCCGACCCGTAGCTGACCGGGATCGGGACCTTGGCGATGCGGACCTTGACGCCGCGGACGTCCATGCAGCGCTGGATGAGCTTCTCGGTGCGCTCCATGTCGTCGGCGCCGGGGATCTCGTCGAACGGCATGGAGACGACGTGCTCGTAGGTGGTCACGCCGGTCGGCAGGATCTGCGGGATGCGCGTGTCGGCGATGGTGGGGAATCCGTAGCTGATGGCGCCGGCGGCGGTCGCGTACT
The DNA here is from genome assembly GCA_963764225.1 of uncultured Actinomycetes bacterium. Classification (GTDB taxonomy): domain Bacteria; phylum Actinomycetota; class Thermoleophilia; order UBA2241; family UBA2241; genus CAIXSE01. Next base: position 137,547 of record CAVXRL010000006.1, on the reverse strand, counting down.
TGAGGTCGTCGACCTCGCCGAGCGCGAGCACGAAGGCGAACACGCGGTACTTGTTGTAGAGCATGATCTTGCGCGCGTTGCCGGCCTCCATGCCGCCGAACGTGAGCGCCGAGCGGGCGGCGAACCCCAAGGCGTACACGGCGGAGATGGTGTCGATGCCGAACGGCACGGTGAAGGTGTCGTAGCCCAGCTGGATGCCCTCTTCCTGCAGCTGGTGGATGATGCTGCGCCCGTTGACGTTGCCGCTGAGGAAGATGAGGATGCCGCGGCTCTGCAGCTCGCGGACGATCTTGACGGCGACCTCGTTGCTCTTGGCGCAGCCGACGATGGCGCAGAACCCCGGCATGCGGCCGTCGACCAGCTGGATGCCCCAGGCGCGCAGCTGGATGTCGTCGATCGGGCCGTTGAGCTTCATCTTGTCGCCGTGCACGCCGAGGTCGCCGCCGGTGAAGCGCCCGCCGCTCGAGCCGGCGTGGTCGAGCCTGACGACCTGCGGCTCGGTGCCGCGGACGAAGCGCACGCCCTCCATCGCCTCCTCGGCGAAGAGGGTGGCCACCCCGCTGTCGAGCGTCTCACCCAGGTACGGCAGCCACATGTTGTCGCCGGGGACCGGGTGCAGCAGGCCCTTGGCCCGCTCGATGATGGGAGGCAGGTCGCCGAGCTTCTCGACCTTCTCGCCGGTGAAGGCGTAGATCACCGGCAGGTAGTAGGCGGTGTTGGTGAACGCGACGGGGGTGTCGGGGCCGAACTCGGCGAGCGCCGCATTCACGGCCTCCTCGGCCTCCCGGACCATGCCCTGAGCCCCTCGGATGGCCCGGGTCGCGATGTAGCGTGACATCAGGCCTCCCCCTCGTCGTGCGCGTGTTCGTGGCTGTGGGCGTGTCCGTCGCCGTGGTCGTGCGTGTGGCCGTCGGCGAGCGGGTAGACGGGCGAGCCGACGGTCTCGACGCCGCGCTCGGCCTCGGCGGCCCTGTCGGCCAGGTACTTCCTGATCTCGGCGAAGAACAGGCTGTCGCCGCTGTCGCCGTACTGGGTCGGGTCGTAGGCCGGGAGCTTGAGCGCGGCGCGCTTGGCGTCGATGAGCTCGAGCGAGCGCTCGTACATCTTGTCCCAGTCGGGGATGAACTCGAGGTCCCCGCCGACCATCTCCTCCCAGCCGCTGGTCATGAGGCGCGTGGCCTCGGTGGAGGCCTCCACCGGGCTGCTCACGCCGAAGATCACGTGGGCGCCCGAGGCGGCGAAGTAGGTGCCGATGGCGATGGCCTTCTCGCACATCCACTCGGGGCAGAGGCCGACGGCCGGCAGGTCGTCGATGTCCTCGCCGAGGCCGCCCTCGGTGGCCACCTGGGTGAGCACCGTGAGGATGCGCGAGTTGTCGACGCAGGACCCGAGGTGCAGCACCGGCGGGATGCCGATGGCCTCCATGACCTCGCGCAGCCCGGGGCCGGCGTGGTCGAGGATCTCTGGGCTCAGGTAGCCGGCCTTGGCGCCGGCCGTGGCCGCGCAGCCCGTCACCACGACCATGACGTCGTCGGCGATGAAGCGCTTGATCATCTCGACGATGCCCTCGTCCTGGGTGACGCGCACGTTGTTGCAGCCCACGACGCCGGCCAGCCCGCGGATGCGGCCGGCGATGACGGCGTCGTTGAGCGGCCGGAACGAGCCGCGGTGGAACCCGCCCTGCATGTAGTTGAGGTACTCGTGGCTGAAGCCGGCCACCAGCGGCTCGTGGAAGTCCGGGATGTGGACCGGGCCGCGGTTGGCGTAGTTGGCGATGGCCATGCGCACGATCTCGCGGGCGGTCTCCGGGGCGCGCTGCTCGTCGAACTCGACGTGGGTGGCGCCCGGGATCTTGGCCTTCGGCGACGTCGTGACCAGCTTGGTGTGGAACCGCTGGGCGAGCGGCCCCAGCGCCTGCATGATGCACTGCACGTCGACGACCATGACCTCGACCGCGCCGGTGAGGACGGCCAGTTCCTGGTGCAGGAAGTTGCCGGCCGCCGGGATGCCGTAGCGCATGAGGATCTCGTTGCTGGTGCAGCAGATGCCGGCGAGGTTGATGCCCTCGGCGCCGGCGGCCTTGGCCTCGGCGATGAGCTCGGGGTCGCGAGCGGCCTCGACCAGCATCGCCGAGAGCGTCGGCTCGTGGCCGTGGACGATGACGTTGACCTGGTCGTCCTTGAGCACGCCGAGGTTGACCTCGCTCGAGAGCGGCGACGGCGTACCGAACAGGATGTCGCTGATGTCGGTGCTCAGCATGGCGCCGCCCCAGCCGTCGGCCAGGGAGCAGCGCAGCGCCGACTTGAGGATGTTCTCGGCGTCGAGGTCCACGCCCTCGTGGGTGCGGTGCATGATCTCGACGACCTCGCGGTCGATGGCGCGAGGAGTGATCCCCAGCTCGCGCCACTTGGCCTGGCGCTTCGGGGTCGCGCGCTTCGTGTAGACGATCTCGCCGTGCTGCTGGCCGAACTGCTCGAGGGCCTTGTCGGCCACGTCGAGGGCGATCTCGTTGACCTCGCGGCCCTGCGTGGGGATGCCGAGGTAGCCGGCCACGGAGTGGAGCTTCTGCTCGTCCTTGACCTTGTAGCCGGCGGCCTCGCCGAGGGCCACGGCGCGCAGGGTCATGGCCATGTCGCGGCCGTGGTCGGAGTGGGCGGCGGCGCCGCCGGCGACCTGGCGCGCGAAGTGGCGCGTGGCGATGGTCGCCATGTCGGCGCCGCAGATGCCGGTCTTCTGCTCGGCGTCCTTGCCGACGAGGCGGCACGGACCCATGGAGCAGATGCGGCAGCAGGCGCCGGATTCGCCGATGGGACAGGGCTTCATGGTGTCGGCGCGAGAGAACGCGGTCCCGATCCCGCAGCCCTCGGCATGCGCCAGCATCTCGAGGGCGGCGGGGTCGATGCTCTTCGCCGCTACCGGCTTGACGTCGTCGTTCTGTTCAGCCATGTGACAGCTCCTTCACGCCTGGGTGTGGGCGCGCGGCGATGCGAGCGCGCCCCGGGCTCCCCAGGCGGGTCGTGGAATGACGAGAACCCACAGGTCGAGCGACGGTCAGTACTTGCGGTGGTCGCCCGACATGGCCAGATCGGCCGGATCGGTGGTCGTGACTCGCACCCCGGCCGTGCCCCACGCCGGCTTGTCCGTCGGCGGCGCCTCGGCGTCCTGGGGTTCGCCGGCAGAGTAGCCGGCCTGCTCGAGCTGGGCGGCGATCTTCTGCGGGTCGGTCTTTGCCGGGTCGTACTCGAGAACAAGCGTCGCGTCCATCGCGCTCGCGCCCGTGACCCGGACTCCTTCAGTTTCCTGGAAGAGACCGCGGACAGCGATCACGTGGTGGTCGGCCCACATGCCCGGGACGTTCAGGGCAAGCTGCTCCATTCGTGCCTCCTCGCGCGAACGGTTCCGGGGAGGCGTCCGCCGGGGGAGGCGGGATCGTCACCCCTTGACAAAGAACCTCGGGGGGTAGTCGCAAGCTAGTGTGGGGCACTGTACGACATGGCGCAACCGCAGGTAAAGGTTTGTGTTGTTTGTCACAAAATCTCGAACATCCGCGCACGATATCGCTCTTCGAATGGAGGCGAAAACGAGCGTGCAAGCGAACAGAACCGCTCATTACGGGCGTTCGAAGGCATGTGCCGACCGTCACAAGTTCACGCTACTTTATGATTCTGTCAAGGGGTCGGTCGGGCGATCCCTGACCCGCGCATGCACGCGCCCGCCGGCGGGCGGAGCTCCGGCGGGCGGCGGAACCGCGCGCTCTTGCGCGAGGAGCGTCAGGCGACGCAGGGGACCTCCCCGTGGCGCGCGGCCCCCAGCAGCCTCCCCGCCAGCGTGACGAAGGCGACGCCGGCGATGAACGACGCCGGCTGCATCCAGCTCACAGAGCGATGATCGAGACCCGGGCGACGATCCAGAGCATGAGCAGCGTGCCCATCCCCAGGGAGACCCAGGGGGCGATCCGGCTCCTGATGCGATCCCCCCATCGCCCGCGCCGGCTCGTTCTCACCGACGGCCGCCGAGGGCACGCTGGGCATGCTCGGCGTCTTTCGCGACGCGGGTCTCTCCCCGCAGGCGGCCGGACCCGGGCGACCTTGGTGAGGAAGTCGCGGCGGCGGAGCGCTGGGACGCGGCCCAGTCCGCCACCGCGGTGGACATCGTCCTCGAGGCCTGCGGCGGCGCGGGGCGCGGGGGTCAGCCGCGTCCGGACGCGGGCACCGCCCGCGCCGACGCTCGCCGGACTACTGCTTGACCGCGACCAGGGCGACGCCGAGCTTGTCCTCGAGCTCCTTGAGCCGGCCGACCTGCGCGTCGTCGATCGGCGCGGCCTCGGCCTGGTGGCACGCGAACGCGAGGATCGGCGTCCCGAGGTCCTGGGCGAGGGACTCGATCTCCTCGATCTGACCCTGGTCGAGCTTGGTGGCGAGGCTGCACAGCATGGCGTGGCTCCTTCCCGCACGGTGACCGTGCAAGGTGCCTTCCCCCGGCCGGCGACCCGTAACGCGTTGGCGCCGGCGGCTCGGGGCCACATGCACGGGCGGGGCGGCGGAGGGCCCCGAAGGGTCTCTCCGCCGCCCCGCCTCAGCTGCGCCGCGTCAGGTGCCGAGCCTCAAGCCGGGACCGGCGCGGGTGCCGGCCAGCAGAGCCCGTACTCCTCGATCTCGGCCCAGGTGACGCCGGCCAGGGACGGGATGAGGAGGGCGATCTCGTCCTCCCACACCGCCTTGGGGTAGCCGGCCTGCCAGTCGTGGCCGAGCCGCTTGGCCACCTCACGGAAGGCCCACCAGCCGGGGCGCGCGGCGCCGGGAGGGCGCTGGATCCGCCGCAGGCGGCTGATGCGCCGCTCCGCATTGGTGAAGGTGCCGTCCTCCTCGCCCCAGGCGACGGACGGCAGGACCACGTCGGCCAGCTCGGCCAGGTCGCCGCGCACGGCGCCCTGGACGACCACGAAGCCGGCGGCGTCGATGGCCGCGAGCACGTCGGCGGCGGCGCCGAACGACGCGGCCTCGTTGGCCCAGACCCACACCGTCTTCACGGCCCCGTCCTTGAGGCCGGCGAGGATCTGGCCGGTAGCCCGGCCCGGCTCGGGCGGCAGCCCTGTGACACCCCAGGCGTCGGCCAGGCGCTGCCGCGCCTCGGCGTCCACGACCAGGTCGCCGCCGGGCAGCAGGTCCGGCGCCACGCCCATGCCCACGAGGCCCTGGACGTTGCCGGCGCCGAGCGGCAGCGCGACGCTGCGGGCGCCGGCCAGGTCGTCGAGCAGCGACTGCAGCTTGACGACGGCGGCTCCGGTGCCGGCCAGGTCGTCGCTGGCGCCGAGCGTGGCGCACACCACCGCCGGGCGCACGTCGACCAGCTTGGCTGCGATGGCGCGGATGGTCGCCGCGTCCACGCCGCAGTCCTCGGCGATGCGCTCCGGCAGCACCGCGGCCAGCATGGCCTCGAGCTCGCGCTCGTGCGGCACGACCTCGCCCGCCTCGCGACGGCCGTGCAGCTCGTTGGCGAGCAGCACGGCGATGATGCCGTTGAGCACCTCGGGGATCTGCGCCGGGTCGACGGTGACCCGCACCGCCGAGGCGTCGCCGAGGTCGCTGTGGCCGGCGTCGAGCACCATGAGGTGGGCGCCGTCGCGGACGGCGCGGCGCAGAGCGGTCCCGGCCACCGGGTGGTCGGCCACCTCCCCGTCGCCGACCACCAGCACGGCGCGGGCCTCCTCGAGCACGGTCAGGGCGCCGGAGGTGTAACAGACGCCGGCGCCCGTGCCTGCGCTCGCGAGCGAGACGTTCGAGGCCTGGGCGACGCGGTGGTCGATGTCGTTGGTGCCGAGCACGGCGCGGAAGAACTTCTGCGCCTGGTAGGCCTCCTCGTTGGTGCACACCGGCGCGATGAGGCCGGCGACTTCGCCGGGCGCCGCCGCGCCGAGCTTCTCGGCCACCAGGTCGAGCGCCTCGTCCCAGCTCGCCGCGACGAGCGCGCCGTCCCTGCGGATCAGCGGCTCCTGCAGGCGGACGCGCTCGTCCGGCTCGAGGACCGCGAAGCGGCCGCGCTTGCACAGCCGGCCGCGGTTGGGCGGCACGTCGCCCGCGCCGGTGACCTTGACCACCTCGCCGTCCTTGAGGTGGACCACCGTCTGGCAGCCCATGCCGCAGTGCGGGCAGGTGGTGCGGATGCGCTGCAGCTCCCAGCTGCGGGCGACGCCCTTGGCGGTGCGCTCGCTCAGCGCACCCACCGGGCAGACGTCCACGCACTGGCCGCACAGCTCGCACTGCTCGAGGTCGGGCAGCGGGTACCAGTCCTTGCCGCCGGCGCGCTCGGCGCGGCGGCCGGACGGGTGAGGCACCACGCCGTGGACCTGGATGGCCGTGCAGGCGGCCCAGCAGCGGCCGCAGAGGATGCACTTGGAGTAGTCGCGGACGACGTAGCCGTCCTCGGCGAAGGGGAAGTCATCGGCCGTCGGCAGGTCGGTCGGCGGCTCCACCTGGTACTCGTAGGCGAGCCGGCTGAGCTCGCACTCGCCGAGCGCGTCGCAGGTGATGCAGGCGTGACGGCCGGAGTTGATGAGAAGCTCGAGCGTGGACCGCCGGGAGCGCTGCACGCGGTCGCTCATGGTCTGGACGTCCATGCCCTCGGTGGCCGGCGTGCTGCAGGCGGGCAGGAGCCTGCCGGCGCCGGCCACCTCCACGACGCAGAGGCGGCACACGTCGCGGTGGCCCGCCTCCGGCAGGTAGCAGAGCGTCGGGATGGCGACGCCGTTGGCGCTCGCCACGTCGAGGATGGTCTGGCCGGGCTCGAAGCTCATGACCCGGCCGTCGATGGTGATCTGCGGCGCCGCCGGCGTCACTGCCTCACCGGGGCCCGCCACCGTGGTCGTCACGTCGGTCATCTCAGACCACCCCCACGGCGATGCGGTAGCAGCGCAGGCAGCGCTCGGCCTCACGGCGCGCGTCCGCGGCGCTCACCGGTCCTTCGACCTCGTCGAAGCACTGGATGCGCACCTCGGGAGGCACCACCATGGGGCGGAGCTTCTCGGTGCTGCCCGTGAACGGGATCGGCTGCTGCGCCTCGGTCCGGATGACCTCGAGCATGGCGTGCTCGAGCCGGTCCTGGAGCGGCGGCGCGACGGGCTTGTCCTGGAGGAACTCGTTGATGGACGCCGCGGCGCGGCGGCCGGCGGCGAGGGCCGCCACGAGGCTGCTCGGCCCCGTGTAGCAGTCGCCGCCGCCGAACACGCGCGGGTCGGCGGACTGCATGGTGAGCGGGTCGACCTCGAGGGTCTTCCACCTGCTCACCTCGATGTGGCTGGGCACCAGCTGGTCGACGCCGCACACCTGGCCGATGGCCGGGACGATGCAGTCGCAGGGGATGACGAACTCGGATCCCTCGACCGGCTCCGGGCGGCGACGGCCCGAGGAGTCGGGCTCGCCGAGCTGCATGCGCCGGCACTCGAGGCCGGCGACCTTGCCGTCCTCGGCGATGATCTTCGTCGGCGCCACCAGGGTGACGAACTCGACGCCCTCCTCCCTGGCCTCGTCGATCTCGACCCGGTCGGCAGGCATCTCGGCCTCGGTGCGCCGGTAGAGCAGCTTGACGTCGTCGAAGCCGATGCGCCGGGCGGACCGGACGCAGTCCATGGCGACGTTGCCGCCGCCGATGACCAGCATGGTCCGGCCGGTGAGCGGCGTCTGGCCGAAGGCGATCTCGCGCAGGAACTCCACGCCGGGCATGAACCCCTGGTAGCCGGCGTCCTCGCCCTCACAGCCCATGCGCGCCGACTGGTGGGCGCCGACGGCCATGAACACGGCCTCGTAGCCCTGCTCGAACAGCTGGTCCATGGTGACGTCCACGCCGAAGCGGAAGTTGTAGACGATCTTGACGCCGAGGGACTCGACGCGCTCGACCTCGGCGCGCAGCACGTCACGCGGGAGGCGGTAGTCGGGGATGCCGACCGCGGCCATGCCGCCGGCCTCGGGCAGCGCCTCGAAGATGGTGCTGGTGACGCCCTCGAGCCCGAGGTAGTAAGCGCAGGAGAGGCCGGCCGGACCCGCGCCGATGATGGCGACGCGCGGCTGCCCCGGCATGGGGCAGGCGATGGGCTCGGGTTCGCTGTCGGCGACGAAGCGCTTGAGCGTGCGGATGGCGACGGGTTCGTCCACCGAGCCGCGGCGGCAGGCGTCCTCACAGGGACGCACGCAGACGCGGCCGATGGTGGCCGGCATGGGGCAACGCCGGCGAACGGCCTCGGCCGAGCGCTCGACCTCGTCGATGCGCAGCTGCTCGACGTAGGCCGGGATGTCGACGCCGGCAGGGCAGGCGGCCATGCACGGCGCGACGACGGCGCGGGCGTAGGTGCCGCGCGGGATGGGCCTGCGCGCGGCGACGGCGGCCTCGAAGGCCGCGCGGTTCTGCTCGAGCGCCTCGAGCACCGCGTACCCGCCGGAGCGGCCGAGGTCGCAGCGCGACGCCTCGGCGACGTGCTCGGCGAGCTCGTAGGCGCGCTGCAGGCGCTCCTCGGTGCCCCTGCCCTCGCAGATCTCTTCGAGGATGTCGCCGACCTCGTGCATACCGATGCGGCAGGGGAAGCACTGGCCGCAGCACTCCTGGACGGTCTGGCGGGCGTACTCCCGAGTGAGGTCGACGATGTCGACGGAGTCGTCCCAGACCGCCATGCCGCCCCAGCCCATGACCGCACGGAAGGTGCCTTTGAGCTCGTCGGGCAGGAGTGAAGGGTCGGTGGTCCAGGCACCCGCCACGGCGACGGCGGCGTCGGTCATGCAGCCTCCTCTGGGCCGGTCGGGCACTGGCTCGGCGACTGCCCCCCTCCAGCGGCAGAGTGGAGGGCCCGGACCGGACGGTCGTTCCCGGCGCCCCAGCGGGGCGTCTCTCACCCGACCATGATACGTTCGTGCGCCCCGGGCCACAATCGAGACCGTGGGCGCTGCCTGCACCGAACGTCGAGTCGGGGCCGCTGGGACAAGAGTGCGGGCGTTGGCGGACGCTGCGGCAGCGGCGGTATGTGCTTCGGGCTCATGTACTTCCAGGCGTACGTCCAGACACCCCATGGAACGTCTGCACGTACGTTTGGAGGCACACATCCGGAGCGCGCACGGCAGGGACGGCCGGCAGGAGCCGGCGGGCGGGAGGCGATCGGCAGGAGCCGCCGAGCGAGCGCTCAGGCGCCGGAGAGCGCGCGGCGGGCGGCGTCCAGCAAGGCCTGCGGCTGCTGCGCGCCGCTCACCGCGAAGCGCCGTCCGAACATGAAGGTCGGGACGGCGCGGATGCCCAGCTGGGTCGCACGCCGCTCGTCGAGGCGGACGGCGGTGGACGTGAGGTCGTCCTCGAGAGCGGCCACGACGCGCGCCTCAGGCATGCCGGCGGCCTCGGCGAGACGCTCGAGCACCTCGCGGTCGCCGACGTCCTCGCCGCGGCCCCAGTAGGCCGAGAGCAGGCCGAGGCCCAGGCGGCGCTGGAGCTCCTGGTGGACGAGCTCCCCGCCCTCGTCCTCCCGCTCCTCCAGCGCCCCGGCCAGCAGCCTGTGCGCGAGGAAGGTGCTGGGGCGGTGCTGCAACTCCCGCAGGTCGAGCAGCGGCAGGCCGTCGCGGGCCGCTGCTCGCCGCAGCCCATCCGAGAGGCCGTCGAGCGCGCCCGGTCCGTACTTGGCCTCGACGTACTCGGACCAGTCGACGCCCTCCGGCGGCACGGCCGGGTCGAGCTCGAACGCTCCGAAGCGCCAGTTCAGCTGCCGCGCTTCATCGCCGAGCTGTTCGAGTGCGGTGAGCCAGCGCGACGCGCCGACGTAGCACCACGGTCAGACGATGTCGGACCAGATGACGCAGTCGATCATGCCTTCTCTCCTCCTGACGGTGGCCGGGGTGCCAGCAGATGATTTCCCGTGTCGCGCCGGAGTAGTCCGAAGCGTCCGTACCTGAGAGAATCGGGCGGCAGCATCACCCCCGGTCGAAGGAGCAGCGCATGCCGTCAGAGCTCAGCGTGCACGCCGTGCAGCAAGGCCCCATGGAGTTCGCGATCACCGACGGCGAGCACGTCGTGACGATCGACTACCCGCTCCCCGGGACGCCCGGCGCGGACGGCGAGATGAAGGGAATGACCCCGCTGCGGCTGCTGCTCGCGAGCCTGGCCGGCTGCAGCGGCAGTTCGGTCGCCGCGCTGCTGCGTCGCGACGGCGAGCCGGTGGAGCGGGTGGAGGTCCGCGCGAGTGGGCGGCGGCGCGACGAGCACCCCACGGTCATCACCGACATCCACCTCGAGTTCACCGTGGTCGGCGCCGTCGACCCGGCGCGCGTGGAGCACGCGCTGAGACTCTCCGAGACCACCATCTGCCCGGTGTGGGCCATGGTGAAGGTGGGTACGCCGGTCAGCAGCAGCTACACGGTGGCGCCGGCGTGAGGCGCCGTGAGGTGACCCGCTCCGGGGCGAGGAGGGACGCGATGCGCAAGTGGATCACGCCGGTCGTGCTCGCGGTCGCGGCGCTGACGCTCGTGGCGCTGCCGCTCGCGAGCACCGGGTGCGGGTCCTCCGGAGGCGGCAACGCGTCCCAGGAGTGGCAGAAGGTGGTGAGCAGCGAGATCTCCGGCGAGGCGCCGGTCAAGCTCAACCTCGGCACGCACCAGCTCGGGAGCAAGGTGCGGCTGGCCTGGGACCTCACGGGCCCGCAGTCGCCGCCGGTGACGCTGACGTTCCGGCTCATCAACGCCGACTACGGCACGGGGTTCGGCTACTCCGCCAGGCCCACCGACCAGGGCTTCAAGGTCACGACCGAGAACGCGGCGACGATCGCCCCCCTCAAGCCGGGCAACTTCACCGTCTACTTCAGCCAGCGGTTCGCGCCCGGCAAGGGCCCCGGCTACGGCGGGACGATCACGGTGTACACGCTGAAGTAGGCGCGGCTGGGGGACGCGGAGTGCTGGTAGAGTCCGGCGCGTCAACGCCGGAGAGAGGAGCGGGCATCATGGGGTTCACGTTCGGGCCGCGGCGCGCCGTCTACGTCGACATCTCGGAGGTCATGCCGCCCGAGGGGCCGCTGGGGCCGGACGAGCTCGCCCACTTCGAGGCCTTCGACCTGCTGTACCGCTCGCTCTGCGCCCTCCTCTTCAACTACGTGCCCACCTCGGGCCACCCCGGCGGCTCGATCTCGTCGGGGCGCGCCGTCGCGGCGGCGCTCTTCGACGCGATGGACTACGAGCTCGGCGACCCGGACCGGCCGGACGCCGACCTGTCAGCTACGCGGCCGGCCACAAGGCCATGGGCCTGTACGCGATGTGGGCCTTGCGCGACGAGGTGGCGGCGGTGGCCGACCCGGCGCTGCTGCCCGGCAAGCCGGAGCAGCGCCTGCGCCTGGAGGACCTCCTCGGGTTCAGGCGCAACCCCATCACGGCGACGCCGCTGTTCCGCGAGTTCGGCGCGCGCGCGCTCGACGGGCACCCGACGCCGGCGACCCCGTTCGTCAAGCTCGCCACGGGCGCCTCCGGCGTCGGCGTCGCCAGCTCCATCGGGCTCGCCATCGGCGCGGCCGACCGCTACGGACCCGACGCGCCGCGGGTGCACATCGTGGAGGGCGAGGGCGGCCTGACCCCCGGCCGCGTGAGCGAAGCTCTGGCCGCGGCCGGCACCGCCTCCCTCGCCAACGTGATCGTCCACCTCGACTGGAACCAGGCGAGCATCGATTCCGATCGCGTGTGTCGCGATGGGGCCGTGCCGGGAGACTACGTGCAGTGGGACCCGCGCGAGCTCTTCTACCTGCACGACTGGAACGTGGTCGACGTCCCCGACGGCCACGACTTCCAGCAGGTCGTCGCGGCGCAGCGCCACGCGCTCGCGCTCCACACCGGTCAGCCGACCGCCATCGTCTACCACACGCAGCAAGGGCTGGCGCTACGGCGTGGAGGGCAAGGCCAGCCACGGCGCCGGGCACAAGCTCTGCTCCGAGGGCTTCTACGAGGCGCTCGCGGAGCTCTCCCGCACCACCGGCGCCGAGATCGAGCTGCCGACCTGCGACCCGGCGGACCGCGCCTGCGCCGGCGAGGACGGCCCCGCCGTCCGCGAGCGCTGCTTCTGGACGGCGCTGCAGGGGATCCGCGCGCAGCTGCACCAGGACCGGCCGACGGCGGCCGCGCTGGCGGAGCGGCTCGCGGCGGCCCGCGACCGCCTCGAGGCGCGCGACCGGGCCCCCCGGCCCGGCGCCCCGCGCGTCGACGACGCCTACGAGCTCGCCGAGGCGACGGCGGCGGTCGCGCCGGCGGCGGAGGCCACTCCCGAGGAGCTGCGCCTCGAGCCGGGCACGCTTCACCACGCTTGCGCGGCGAGCTCGGTCGCGCCCTGCACCAGCTGCAGGCGGCCAGCGGCGGCGCGTTCCTGGTGGCGGCCGCCGACCTCGCGGGCTCGACCAGCGTGACCGCCGTCACCGGCGGGTCCCCCGGCGGCTTCTGGAACGCGAACGCGAACATCGACGCCCGGCTGCTCTCCGTCGGAGGCATCTGCGAGGACGCCATCGCGGGCGTGCTGAGCGGCATCGCCGCCTACGGCCACGACCTCGGGGTCGGCTCGTCCTACGGGGCGTTCATGGCGCCGCTGGGCCACATCGCCGCGCGCCTGCACGCCATCGGCTCCCAGGCGCGCGCCTCGGTCACCGGCGAGCCGTACAAGCCCATCTTCCTCGTCTGTGCTCACGCCGGGCTGGAGACCGGCGAGGACGGTCCCACGCACGCCGACCCGCAGCCGCTGCAGCTGCTGCAGGAGGACTTCCCCAAGGGGACCGCGGTCTCCCTGGTCCCCTGGGAACCGCAGGAGATCTGGACGCTGACGGCCGCCGCGCTGGCGCAGCGCCCCGCGGTCATCTCCGCGTTCGTCACCCGGCCGAACGAGCCGGTGCTGGACAGGCCGGCCCTGGGCCTGGCGCCGGCCGAGGCCGCCGTGACGGGCGTGTACCGGCTGCGCGACAGCGAGGTCCCGGACGTGACCGTCGTCCTGCAGGAGAGCGCCGTCACCTACGCCTTCGTGCGCGAGGCGCTCCCGATGCTGGAGGAGAAGGGGGTGGACGCGCTGGTCTACTACGTCGCCAGCGCCGAGCTCTTCGACCTGCTCGGACGAGGACGAGCGGCGCGCGATCCTGCCGGAGGCGCGCGCCGCCGAGGCCATCGGCATCACCGGCTTCACCCTGCCGACGCTCTATCGCTGGGTGACCGGGGAGGCCGGCCGGTCCGCGAGCCTGTACCCCTTCAGGAAGGGCCACTATCTGGGCAGCGGGCCGGGCGAAGTGGTGCTCGCCGAAGCCGGCCTCGACGGCGCGAGCCAGGCGGCGGCGATCCTGCGCTACTGCGACAGACGCGCCGCCGCCCGATGACGTCCGCCGCCGGCGGCGGACGCGACGGCCGGCCGCCTCAGGCCGGCCTCGGCCACACGAAGAGACTGGAGGAGCGATGACCGAGCCCCGAGAGATCGCCCCAGCCGCCCGGGAGGTCGTGCCCGGGCTCTGGCACTGGCGCATCAGCAACAGCAACATCGGCGGGCACACATCGAGCTCGCAGGCGCTCCTCACCCGTGACGGGCTCGTGCTCATCGACCCGGTGCGCCTGGACCCCGCCGCTCTGGGCGCTCTGCCGCGACCCGATGGCCGTCCTGCTCACCGCGCGCTGCCACCAGCGCGCGGCCTGGCGCTACCGGGCGGAGTTCGGCGTCGAGGTGTGGCTCCCGGCGGACGCGGAGGCGGCGGACGAGGCCCCCGACCGCACCTACGCGGACGGAGACAGGCTGCCGGGCGGGCTGCGCGCCTTCCGCACGCCCGGCCCCGAGTGGCCTCACTACTCGTTCCTCTCCGAGGACGGCCCCGGCATCGTGTTCTGCTCCGACCTGCTGAGCGGCGACGACGAGGGACGGCTGCACCTCATCAACCCCGCGTTCCACGAAGACCCGGCGGCGACGCGCGCGAGCGTGGAGAAGCTTCTCGACCTCGAGTTCGGCGTGCTCTGCCTGGATCACGGAGCGCCGGTGACCGACGACCCCAAGGGAGCCATCCGCGCGCTGCTTGCAGAGACCGCGTGAGCGGCCTCAGCGGACCCTGAGCAGTCCCTTGCCGGCCCCGGTGTCGGCGTTGCCCGCGGTGTCGCGCGCCCGCACGACCCAGCGGTAGGCGCCCTTGGGCAGCCTGCAGGTGAAGACGAGCGCCTGCGGTTCGTTGACCGGCACGCCGCGCCGGACCCACGTCTTGAGCGTGTGGCCGGAGGCCGTCTTGACCTGGATGGTGACGGTGCTGGTGGGCCCGCACGGTTCGCCGTCGTCCACGCGATAGCGGAGCGCGACCTTCTTCCCGCGGCGCACGATGGAGTTGCGGAGTGTGCGCGCCGCGGGCCGCAGCGTGTCGAGGAAGATCGTGTCGGACGCGGCGACGGGCTCCCCGCCGTCGAGCCGGTACTCGGCCTCCACCACGTGCTCGCCCTGGTAGTCGCCCAGCCAGACGCTGGACTGCGCGCGCCACGGGCGCCAGTCGCCCCAGTCTCCGGCGGCGTCGCGCAGACGCATCTCCGCGTGGGCCGAGCGCCACGGCAACCCGTCGAGCACGGGCGCGGTCACCGCGGCCATCACGGCGTTCCCGGCGTTGGTCAGGTGCAGCTGGTCGCTGAGGTAGAACTGCCGGTCGGACTCGTCGCCGAAGTCGCCGATGCGGGAGTCGCCGGCCAGGTCCGCCAGACCGTCGGCGAACTCGCGCCAGGTGGCGCGCACCATGGCGTTGTAGGCGAGGCGGGTGGCCTCGAACGTCTCCGGGCGGTTGGACGGCAGCACGCTGAGCACGACGACACGGAACCCCGCCGCCCGCCGCTGCTGACAGTAGTCCCTGAGAGAGCTGTAGATGGAGGCGGCGGAGGCGTCCCTGCGGAAGTCGCCGCCGCCGGCCAGGATCAGGCAGACGTTGAGGTCGGCGTAGGGGTCGTAGCGGGCGTCCACCTCAGCCGGCGCGTCCGCCAGCATGTCGGCGATCCTGGCGCTCGGCGCCGAGGAGACGAAGCTCCGGCAGGCCCGGGGCACCAGAGCGAGGGTCTGGACGGGATACTCGTAGCCGGGGTCGGCGCCGTGGCCGGCGACGATGCTGCCGCCGTCCCAGACGACCACGGCGGGCCGGAAGAACGGCGTCCACCCCGCGTCACCCGCGGTGACGCGCGGGCCGCGCGTGTACTCGGCCCCCCGGTCCACGACGAACCGCTGGTTGAGTGCTCGCGCCGCCGGGGGCCAGACCGCGAGCGCGCAGAGGCCTGCGGCGATCACGGCGAGCACGCCGAGCCGAAGCGACAGATGACCGGTCATCACGCACCACCCCCTGGTCCCACGGGCGCCCGTCGGCGTCCTGCCGCACAAGTGTACACAGCCGGACGCGGCGGGGTGGACCCGCCGCTCCGGCGACGGGCGGGGCGGGCGGGGGACCGCTTGCGCCCCGGCCCGCCCGCCGCGCCGGCCGTCACTTGCCGATGAGGCGGCGCGCCGCAGCGGCGCCGCTCGAGGCCGTCGTAGCTCACCACCCTGCCCGCGCTCGGCGCCTCGATGATGCGTCCGCGCCCGGCATACATGGCCACGTGATGGTAGTAGCCCGAGCCGCCCCAGAACACGAGGTCGCCGACCTTGAGCCGCCGCAGCGAGACGCGCAGGCCGTGGCGCGCCTGGGCGGTCGCGCCGTGAGGCAGACTGCGGCCGATGTGGCGGTAGACGTACATCGTGAGCCCGGAGCAGTCGAAGCCGCCGCGCGAGGCGCCGCCCCACACGTAGGGCACGCCGAGCTGGCGGCGCGCGGTCTTCAGCACCCGGTCGCGGAGCCGCTGCCAACGGGCGCGCTGCCGGGCGAGACGCCGGGCGCGGGCACGCGCCCTCTTCTGCGCCCTGGTCAGCCGTGGCGCCGGCGCCGCCGCCGGAGTGGAGGGCGAGGGGCTCGGTGTGAGGGAGCCCGAGGAGGAAGGCGACCGGGCCGGCGACGAGCCGGGCGAGGGCGTGGCGCCGGCGGGCGCCGGCGGCGCGGCGTCCGGCGACGGGACGCCCGAGGGCTCCGCGAGGAGCGCGCTGGGGACGAGCAGGATGGTCAGGAGGGCTGCAAGGGAGATGAGACCTCCGACCAGGCGAGTGGGGTGCATACGAGTGCCTCCTTGACGACCGGGAGTACTGACCCGGTCTCTCGGTGGGCGCCGTGATGACGCCGCGGCCGCTGGTCGGCCGAGACCGTCCATCGGGGACGGAGGGGGCAGGTTACGAGCGCCGGAGGGGAGCAGTCAACCCGGCGAGGGGTCGCGCGACCGGGATGCGTCCGATGGAGGAATGTTTGCCGACGCAAGTAAACGAGACGGCTCCGGGTTGCGCCAGCTGGTTACTTCAGCTTCACTGGGTCACGAATCTACGACAAGCGGCGCCCGCGGCGCCCAGCCCCCTCTGCAGATTCGTCTCCCCTTTCCTTGTTGACGGTGACGCCGTGCGGTGGCATGCCGCGGCCCGCAGAAAGCCCGCGCGGCACAGGCCAGCGCCACTGCCGTCCGGGACATCACGTGGAAAGGACCCTGTGCGTCTCAGGAACCTCACACTCGCCATCAGCCTGATCGTCCTCGTCTCCGGCCTGCTCGCGGCGCCGGCGTTCGCGAAGGACACCTCCATCTCGACCCTCAAGCACCGCCTGCAGCACGCCCGAGCGAAGAGCCGGCGAGCTCACGAGCGGGTGCGCGCCGCGGCCGCGAACCTCGCCGGCGCGCGCGATCTCTACGCGGCGACCGACGCCGCGAGGACGACCCCCCAGACGGCCGCGACGACGGACCCCGCCACCGGTGCGGTCCCGGCGATCCCCTCCGTCATGGACCATCGCCTGGCCACGAACCTGCTCTCCGACGGCGTGGTCACGGCCGACGAGGTCGCCGCGCTCCGGGTGCGGCTCAACGCCGTGAAGCGCGTGGAGCACCGCTGGGACGTCAAGGTGAAGCAGCTGAAGAAACGGATCCGCCAGTTGCGCCGGATCGCCGAGTGGAACCGGCGCGGCCAGTGGAAACCGCTGATCGCCATCGCCGCGGCGAAGTACGGCGTGAGCAAGGCCGGCCTGCACCGCATGATGCTGCTGGAGTCCGGCGGCCGCCGGACGGCCGGCACCACCTTCAAGGGCCTCTTCCAGTACTACCCGTCCACGTGGAGCGGGAGCTGGAACCCCTGGCGCCACGAGAGCGTCTACGACGGCTGGGCACAGATCCGCGCGACCGCCTACGCGATCAGCCGCGGTATGGGCCCCAGCCAGTGGCCGAACACCTACCCGATGGCTTTCTGAGGAGTGCGGCGACCCGCGGCGTCACGAGTCGCGGACGCCGGCGCCGCCTCCGTCGTCAAGCAGGCCGTCACCCCAGCGCGCCGGCGGTGTGCCCCCATGGGGGGACGCCGCCGGCGCGCAGGTTCCTCCCGCAGTTGACCCCGGATTCAGCCCTGCGGGTGACGACCGCGGCGCGCCCAGGCCCTAGGCTGTCATCAGGTCAACACACCCCACGGGGAAAGGAACCAAGATGACAGTCACCGCCACATCCTCCACCTTCCACAGGCCGCGTCTCGACGTCGGTCTCGCCTTCAAGAAGGGCTGGCACGCCTTCACCTCGGACATCGTGCCGTTCCTGGTCGGCGCCCTGATCGTCGGTGCGCTCTCCGTGATCACGCTCGGGATCCTGGCCGGGCCGCTCAGCGCCGGGCTCTACAGTATGGCCGTCGGCCGCCTGCGGGACGGCCGCCCCGCGGAGATCGGGGACGTCTTCTCCTGCTTCGACCGGTTCTGGAGCTACCTGTGGGCCGCCATCGTCCTGGTGGTCCTGATCGGGCTGGCCTCTCTGACCATCGTCGGCGGCGTGCTGCTTGCGACGATCTGGATCTACGTCTTCCCGTTCATGGTCGACCGCAGGATGGGCCTCGGCGAGGCCATGTCCGCAAGCTACCACCGTGTGGTGGACAACGGCTTCTGGGAGCATCTGGCGCTGGTCGTGATCTTCTTCGCCGTGAGCGCCGTCGCCAACGGCTGGGTCGGGATCGTCACCTTCCCGTTCACCATCGCCGTGATCACCGGCGCCTACTTCGCGACCCGCGACTACGACCGCCAGTACGTCGCCGCGGCGACCGTCCCCGCGCCGCAGCCGCCGGCTGCTCCGGCCGCTCCGGAGCCCCCGGCGACGGCAGCCGCCGAGCCGGCCCCGGCGAGACGGCCGCCGAGCCGGAGACGACCGACGAGACCGGCGAGCCCAAGGCCTGACGCCGGCGCCGCCGGCGGCCACGGCCGCAGAAGAGCCGGGACGGGCCCGGCGGAGGCGCAGCGCCTCCGCCGGGCCCGTCCGCGTACGCCT
Organism: uncultured Actinomycetes bacterium; assembly: GCA_963764225.1. Classification (GTDB taxonomy): domain Bacteria; phylum Actinomycetota; class Thermoleophilia; order UBA2241; family UBA2241; genus CAIXSE01. The sequence goes on along the minus strand of CAVXRL010000006.1, from coordinate 119,209 downwards.
GCCGTCGGAGCGGGGCGCCGGCGGGTCTGCCGGGTGACGCTCCGGCCACTCCGGGAGGCGCGCGAGCTCAGCCGAGCGGCACTCCGGGCCACTCCGGGAGGCGCGCGAGGAAGTTGATGCTCGCGCCCGCGATCCAGACCCGGTCGCCCTCGAGGCGCTTCACGCGCAGGAACCTCGCGCCGAGCAGGTACACCGGGATCGCGAGCGCCATGACGGCCACGCCGAGCCAGAGGAACTCGAGCCGGGCGAGCAGGGCGGCCGCGAGCCAGCAGGCGACCCCCGCGGTCAGCAGCGCGGCCGCGAGCCACAAGGCGCGGCGGGCCGCTCGCAGCGCCGCCCGCGTCACCGGCAGCGTGACGATGACGCTCGTGCCCACGGCGCGCGCGACGATCAAGTAGACGATGGGGTTGAGCGCGAGCAGCCAGTACACGGCCGGCTCGTGCCACAGCAGCGCGACGTCGGCTGTGGCGCCCCCGGCCGGCAGATCCGTCTTGACGCAGCGGTCCGGCAGCACGGCGTCCGGCGCCAGGACGAGCAGGTCGCCGTCTCGCCAGGCGTCATAGGCGAGGTCGTCCTCAGGTCTGGAGCCGTTGCCTCCTACCACCACCGCGGTCCTCCGCTCTCACACCGGGAAGACGACCTCGAAGCGCTCGCAGACCACCGGCATGTCCGGCTGCGGAGAGCGCTCCGTGCCCTCGAACTCTCGAGAGAACGCGGCCCAGTGGACGTCGCGCCAGAACGCGAGCGAGCGGTCGCCCTCCCCCTCCGCGGCGGCGAAGTCCTCCGGCACCTCATCGAAGGGGACCACCTGGACCTCGGTGGTGCGTATGACGCAGACCGCGTTGCCGCCCCAGTCGGTGACGATGCCGAAGTCGCCGGGCTGAGGGAGCGGCTCATCCTCGGCCTCGTAGGACCAGAGGGCGCCGGCCGTGGCCCGCTTGCGCCCGGCGAGGACGAGCTGGGCGAGCTCGTCGGCGTCGGCCTGGTTGTCGCAGAAGTGCCAGGCCGCAGGCGGCGTCCGCGGCACGGCCGCTTCCGCCCGGGCCTCCAGGAACGCCGCCCACAGCTCCTCGGGGGAGGCCATCACGTCCTCTTCCGGGCGAGGAGCTGGCCGGTCAGGAACGGCACCACGACGGCGTCGACGCGCTCGTCGGCGTCGGCGCGCTCGAGCATCGGCTGCACCTCGTCGTGGAAGTCGCTGACGTTGTCGGCGACCAGCAACCCGCCGGGCACCAGCCTGGGCACGACGAGCTCGTACAGCTCGAGGTAGTCCTCCTTCTCCGAGTCGAGGAACGCGAAGGAGATGCCGTCGACGTCCTCGAGGCCCGCGCGCACGTCGGCGTGCACGAGATCGACCACGTCCTCGACCTCCGCCACCGCGAACGTCTCGCGCGCGAGCTCCACCTTCCACTCCAGGATCTCGTACGTGGTGACGCGCCGGCCGGCCTCGCGCGCGGCGAGCGCCAGCCACAGCGTCGAGTAGCCGGCGCTGGTGCCGATCTCGACCCAGCGGCCGTCCGGCGCGCCCGCGGCGAGGATCGCGAGGAACCGCCCGACCTCGAGCGGCACCTCGCGCAGGCGCTGCATGCGCGGCGTGCCGTCGGCGCGGTCGCGCGCGCCGCGCTCCTTGAGCGCCGCCATGCGCACCTGCACGGGCTCCGGGATGTCGTGGAACATCGGCTCACCTCCCCAAGAGGACCGGCGACCTAGTCGACCGGCAGGGCGAAGAAGTCGCGCGGCGTCTGGAAGCACACCTGGTCGATGGTCTCCTTGTCCAGCCCGAAGAGCTTCATCGCCAACTGTACGCGCGGCACCATGAAGTAATCGTTCCCCATCCCGCCGAGCTCTGAGTTGATGATGAGGCGGTCGCGCCACTCCGGGTGGTCGATGACGATGTGCGCCGCCGCCTCCGGCGGCATCTTGTCCCAGCAGATGCTGAGGCCGACCATGCCGCCGGTGCTCATGCGGAACTCCATCGTCTCCTCGCCGGCGTGGTCGAAGACGCAGCGCTCCACCGGGAAGCCCTCTTCCTTGATGATCTCGAACACGCGAGGCGTGACGGTGGGCCCCTGCGGAGCCAGGCGGATGGGCGTGTGCAGGATCACCGGCAGGTCGTGCTCGGCGGCCAGGCGCAGGTGCTCGCGGAACAGCCACTCCTCGAAGTCGGTGCCGGTGTCCAGGCCGATCTCGCCCATGGCCACGACGCGGTCGTCGGCGAGGAACTCGGGCATGCGTTCCAGACACGTCTCGGCGTCGGCGCGGTTGACCCCGAAGAACGGCACCGAGATGGACGTGAACGCCTCGTAGCCCAGCGTCTTCGCGGTCGTCGTCTCCATGGTGAGGAACCGCTCCCACAGGAGCAGCACGGTGCCGGCGTCGTGCGTGCCGATGAACATGTGCGGGCTGGGGATGACGGCCGCCTCCATGCCCATCATCACCAGCTTCTGGAGCTGGACGTCCTCGATCATGTCGGTGTGCAGGTGGGCGTCGATGAACCTCATGCTTGTCCCCTCCCCGGGCGGATGGATGGAATGGTCAGAGCGGCGGTTGTGCCTCGATATACGGCTCGCGCTCGGCGAGCGGCCGCTGCCGGTCGGTCGCCCAGCGGGCGACGACGGCGAGGCCGAGCAGGCTGCCGAGCGCGCAGGTGCCCGCCCAGCCCCAGCGGTCGTAGGCGAAGGCGGCCGAGGCGGAGCCGGCGGCCGCTCCCACGAAGCAGGACGTCATGTAGAAGGCGTTGATGCGGTTCCTGGCCTCAGGACGCAGCCGGTAGATCTCGCTCTGGTTGCTGATGTGGATGCCCTGCGAGCCGACGTCGAGGATCAGGATGCCGGCGATGAGGAACGGCAGCGACGACTGGCCGAACCAGAGCAGGACGAAGGCGAGGACCGTGAGCAGGCAACCCGCGCCCGTCAGCCAGTAGACCCAGCCGCGGTCCGTGTAGTGGCCGACCACGGAGGCGGCCAGCGCGCCGGCGGCGCCGACCAGCCCGAAGAGGCCGATGATCCCGTCGCCGTAGTTGTAGGGCGCTCCGGAGAGCAGGAACGCGAGCGTGGTCCACAGCACGCTGAACGTGGCGAACGAGAACATGCCGTAGAGCGAGCGGCGGCGCAGCACCGGCTCGTCGCGCGTGATGCGCACGACCGACGCGAGGAGCTTCGGGTACGGCAGGCCCGCCGACTGGCGGTAGACGGGCAGCTTCACGTACAGCAGCACGGCCTGAGCGAGCATGAGCACGGCGGCGATCACGTACACCGTGCGCCAGCCGGCAGCCTGCGCGACGAGTCCCGAGAACGTGCGCGCCAGCAGGATGCCGAGCATGAGACCGCTCATCACGTTGCCGACGACGCGGCCGCGCTGGGCCTCCGGCGCCAGCGTGGCCGCGAACGGCACCAGGAGCTGCGCCATCACGGAGCTCATGCCGATCACCGCGGTGGCGACGATCAACAGCCCGATGGACGGCGCCACCGCCGCGGCGGCGAGGCCGGCCACCGTGATCGCGGCCAGCGTGACGATCAGCCTGCGCCGCTCGAAGAGGTCGCCCAGCGGCAGGAGGAGGATCAAGCCTGCCGCGTACCCCACCTGGGCCGCGGTGACGATGAGCCCGGCCACCCCCTCCGACACGCCGAACAGGCCGCGCAGCGTCTCGAGCAGCGGCTGCGCCAGGTAGTTGCTGGCCACTGCCTGTCCGGTCGCGATGGCGAAGAGCAGGACCATGCCGCCGCTTATGCCACGGCCGGCGATGGATCGGGGGGTGCGCTGAGGATCACTCACGGGCTCTGCCTACAGGCCGCGGCGCGCCGTGTCAAGGAAGTCGTTCCGTAGCGCGGTCCGCGCGTCCGCATCGCGGAAGGACCAGATGGTCCGCTCGGCCCCCATCGCCCGTTTCCGCCAGCCCCGCCCCATCCAGCCACACCTGGCCTCGTCCCTCGAACCCGGCCCCGCCGGCTCGACCCCATTCCGCACCGTCGCCGGGCCCGAAGTACTTGTAGTGCTCCTGGCCCACGTACGCTCGAACGTACGCTTTTCTCCAATTGACGTACGTTCAAGCGTACGCAGGGCCATCGCGATACATCCTGGCTGAGGGGTGCTGCCCCGGTGCGCCGGCGGCGGGTGCTGCCCCGGTGCGCCGTGCGGGGTGCTGCCCCGGTGCGCCGGCGGCGGGAGTCGCCCGGCGGGCCGCCTGCGCTCTCTCGCTGGCCGGGACCATCGGTGCGGGGTAGGGTCGGGAGGCCTTGGAGCACCCGCAGACCCTCAACGACTTCGACCCAGGCCGCCGGACGGTGATCATCCTCCTCTTCGGCGGCCTCTGGACTCTGGGGTCGTTCGCCACCGACCTCTTCCTGCCGGCGATGCCGGCGGCGGCAGACGCCCTCGGCGCGTCCGAGTCCGCGGTGGCCCTCAGCGTCACCACCTTCCTCATCGGCCTGGGCCTGGGCCAGCTGATCGCCGGACCGGTCAGTGACGGGCGCGGGCGGCGGCCCACGCTGCTCGCCGGGCTGGTGGTCTTCGTCGCCACGGCGCTGGCCTGCATCGTCGCGCCTTCGGTAGAGCTGCTCATCGCGCTGCGCCTGGTCCAGGGCATGGCCGCGGCGTTCGGGCTCGCGATCCCGAACGCGATGGTCACCGACTACGCCCGCGGGCGCGAGGCCGCCCGGCTCTTCTCCTGGATCGTGATCATCGGGGGAGTGGCGCCGCTGGTGGCTTCGCTGGCCGGCGCCCAGATGCTCCGCCTGCTGGGCTGGCGCGGGCCGTTCGTCGCGCTCACCGCGATCAGCGTCGTGGCCCTCGTGGGCGTCGCCCTCTGGCTGCCCGAGAGCCTCCCACGGGAGAGGCGGCTGACCGGCGGGCTGCGCGCCGCGCTCCATACGATGGCCGGACTGAGCCGGGACGGGCGCTTCATGGGCTACACGTTCACCGGCGCCTTCGTCTACATGGGGTTCTTCGCTTACCTGGGCGGCTCGTCGTTCGTCCTCCAGCAGCAGTACGGCGTCTCGCCGACGGCCTACAGCGTCCTGTTCGCCGTCAACGCGCTGGGGATGCTGGCGGCGGGCCAGGCGAACCACCGCCTCCTGGCCCGCTTCTCGCCGCGAGGCCTGCTCTTCGCCGCCCTCGTCGCCTTCGCGCTCGCCGGCACGGCGGTCCTGGCCTCGGCCCTGACCGGCGCGTTCGGCATCTGGGGCCTTGCGGTGCCCTTCTTCGTGATCGTCGCCGGCATGGGGGTCATCCTGCCCGACCTGACCGCGCTGGCGCTCTCGCTCCATCCCGAGGTGGCCGGCACCGCGTCAGCCTACTTCGGCGGCCTGCGGCTCGGCCTCGGCGCGCTGGCGATGCCGCTGATCGGCATCGGCGGCACGGTCACGGCGACCTCCGTGGGACTCCTGCTCGCCGCTTCCGCGCTCGCCGCTCTCGGCCTCTTCGTGGTCACCGCGCGGCGCGCCCGGGACCAGCGGATCCTGCTCGACCTGCCCGAGGAGAAGTCCTCGGACGTACCGGTGGCGTGAGCTGGGGCGCCGTGGCTGTGCGGGCCTTCCGCCGACGCGCGGTACACTCTCGCCAACGGCGGACGTCCAAGGAGCACACCATGTTCTGTGAGATCGCGCGGAAGCTCGACGACCGGGAACTCGGCAAGATCAAGGCCCTGGAGCACGACCTCGGCCTCACACTCGTGGCGTTCTCCTGCCGCTCCCTGGACGCGGCCCGGGAGGAGCGGCTGCAGAAGATCATGGAGGAGCTCGGCCCGCAGCTGCAGGCGCCGCCGGCCGAGCCGGACGACGCGCAGCTCGGCCGGATCAAGGCGCTGGAGGACGAGCTCGGCGTCGCGCTCGTCGCGGTCGACGCCTCGTGAGGAGAGCCGGGCGGGGAGTCAGCGGCGCGCCAGATCGACGACCTTGCCGAGCATCACCGGGCGCAGGTCCCACAGCCAGGACAGCTCGATGACGTCCGGGTTGTTGCACTTGGTGCAGCTCGCGGCCTCCGCCCCCATGCGACGCCACCCGGGTGCACGGAACAGTGAGGCCAACTGCAGCCCGTCCGCCCAGAGATCCTGCACGTTCGCCAGCGGACGGTCTGCGTGCAGGCAGTCGCGGACGGAGCCGTCGGCGCCGACCGTCAGCCGCGCCCGCGGGGCGCGGCAGGTGTAGGCGCTCAGGAGCGGGTCTGCCGCGAGCAGTCGCAGATAGGCCCGCGAGTCCAGGATCGGATACCCCGCCGCCTTGAGCTCGAGCGCGAGCTCGGCCGCGCGCCGCAGCTCCCCGGGTGAGAGACCGAGACGTGCGAGGCGGTCGCCGGCCTCGCCGGCCCTGAGCTCGCCGGTCTCCATCGGGCAGAAGTAGAGGCCGGCCTCCCAACGGCGCGCCACCGCGGCCACGCGCCGCAGCGCCCCCCGATTCTGCTGCGAGAGGACGGTATTGAGCAGCAGCGTCGGGCGCAGCGGGTCGGCGCGGACAGTCGAGACGAAGGCCTCGAGGCGGTCGAACAGACCGGGGAGCACGCGCATGCGGTCGTGCGCCTCGCCGACGTCGTCAACGCTCAGGATGAGCGCGTCGACGGCGCCGCGCAGCTCGGCCCAGCGCGCGCCGACGAGCCAGCCGTTGGTGATGAGCGTGACGAAGAGCCCGGCGCGGTGGGCGGCGAGCAGGAGATCCGGCAGGTCCCGGCGGAGCAGCGGCTCGCCGCCCCACACCACCACCTGCGCGATCCCGGCGCGGCCGGCCTCTGTGTACAGCCGGCGGACCGCCCCGGTGTCGAGTTCGCCGTGGGCGCCGTCACCGCCCACGGTCCCCGGCCCCGCGCCTGTGGTCACGCCCTCTGCCCCCGCGCGCCAGAGGCAGGTCGCGCAGCTGCCGTTGCAGCGAGCCGTGACCAGGTGGCTGAGCGTGTGCGGACGGCCGCGGGCGCGGCGAGACGGCCATCCTGGCCGTGAGCCGCGCCCGCGTCCCCGTCCTCCTGATCGGAGCGGTGACGCCCACGTGCGAGCGTTCCTGCATGCCTCAGTGGTACCACACCGCCGCCCCGGCGACTCGCCGAGCCGGTGAACTCGCTCACCGCGTTTGCCCGGCTCCGGTCGGGGAAGGCCAATCGTGGGACATCGTAAGCATCAGAAAGGAGGCGGACACCCCATGTCAGCCGATCTCACAGGGAAGAGGATCGCCGTCCTCGCCACCGACGGCGTGGAGGGAGTAGAACTCACGAGCCCGCGCGAGGCCCTCGAGCAGGCCGGCGCAACGGTGGATCTCCTTGCGCCACAAGATGGGTCCATCCAGCTCTGGGACCACGCCGACAAGGGCGGCACGCTGCCCGTCGACCGCGCCGTGGCCGACGCAGACCCCGAAGAGTACGACGGGCTCGTGCTCCCCGGCGGCGTCCGCAACGCCGACCACCTGCGCATGGACAAGCCCTCGGTCCAGTTCGTCACCGCCATCGTCCGCCGGGGGATCCCCGTCGGCGTCATCTGCCACGGCGCCTGGATCCTGATCGAGGCGGGAGCGGTGAACGACCGCAGACATGACGTCCTATCCGTCACTGAGGACGGACCTGCAGAACGCCGGAGCGCACTGGGTAGACCAGGAGGTCGTCAGCGACGGCGGGCTCGTCTCGAGCCGCCGGCCCGACGACCTCCCGGCGTTCAACGCCAAGATCGTCGAGGTGTTCGCCGAAGGCCTACGCGAGCGCAGGGCGGCCTGACGCAGCCGTCGGTCGCCGGACGAGCCGGATATCGCGACGTCCGTGAACGGGCGGCGGCGACGCGGACGCGTCGCCGCCGCCCTCTTTCGTTCGCACTGCCGCGTCCTCCCGTGGGGCCGCCACAGTAAGGACAAGCCGGCGGCGGCGGGCCGGGAGGACAGCTGACGGCTGAGCCAGGCTTCCCCTGCCTCGAGACAGGAGTGCCCGGCTCACCGACCATCTCAAGACAGCTGTCGAGCAGTTCCCGATCCTCGGGCAGTTCCGGTGAAAGCCGCACGCTTCCCTTGACTGCGCGCGGACCGCGACTCTACACTGGCCCGCTAACGACTGTCGGGCCCCACCCTGGACCTCTTCGCCAGCGTGTGGCCCCTCTCGTCGCCCATTCACCAGGGGAGGAATCGTGAACTACACCAGAAGGAAGCTCGTCCTCGCACTTGTTCTGGTGCTCGCAGTGAGCGCCGGGGCCGTCGCTCTCGTCGCCTGCGGCAGCTCCAGCAGCACGAGCGATGGCGAGAGCCCGGCCGCCGCGCCCTTCAAGGTCGGCCTCGCCGCACCCTTCACCGGCGACTACGCCACCTACGGCGCTTCTCACAAGGGAGGGGCCGACATCGCGATGGCCGAGCTGAACGACGCCGGCGGCGTCAACGGCGGCCAGGTCTCGACCGAACTCGGCGACGATCTCGGCGACCCCAAGCAGGCCGTGCTCGTGGCCCAGAAGTTCATCGACGACACTTCGGTGGTCGTCGTCGACGGCCACATGTTCTCGGGCGCCACCATAGCCGCAGGCGCCAAGTACCAGGCTGCGGGCCTGCCCATGATCTCGCCGTCCGCCACCAATCCGGACATCACCGACCTGGGCTCGTTCATCTGGCGCATCTGCATGACGGACGCGGTCCAGGGCCAGGGTCTCGCCGACTACAGCGTCACCACGCTCGGCAAGCAGAAGATCGCGATCATGTACGACAGTTCCGACTACGGGCGCGGTCTCGCCGACGCCTTCGCGTCGGGCGTCCAGTCCGCGGGCGGCGCCATCGTCGGCAAGGAGCAGTACGCGACCGGCGACACGGACTTCAAGGCCCAGCTCACCAAGCTCAAGGGAGCCAACCCGGACCTCCTGTTCCTCTCCGGCTACTACCCGGAGGGCGCGAAGATCGCCCAGCAGGCCCGTGAGCTCGGCATGACCGTCCAGATGCTCGGCTCCGACGGGTACGCCTCCGACGAGCTGCCCAAGCTCGGCGGCGCCGCAGTCGAGGGCATGCTCGTGTCGACCTTCTTCGACTACACGAAGGACGACCCGGCGGTCCAGAAGTTCGTCGATGCCTACAAGGCCGCCAACGGCGGCGCCAACCCCGACTGGTTCGCCGCCAACTCCTACGACGTGATCATGCTGGCGGCCAAGGCGGCCGAGAACGCCGGCAAGAACGATCGCGCAGCCATCAACGACGCACTCGGCACGATCGGCACGTACCAGGGCATCTCGGGTCCGATCACCTTCGACGCGAACGGAGACGTGCAGAAGCCGCTCAGCATCGTCGTCGTGCAGGACGGCAGCCTCATGACCGCGCCGCAGCAGCCGACCCAGTAACGACTCGCAACCCAGACCGGGGAGGGGCGAGGAACGCCGCTCCACTCGCCCCTCCCCGCGCCTGTCGTGAAGACCCACGCCGAAGACCAGGGGATCTCGTGAGCGAACTCTCGCAACAACTCGTCAACGGCCTGATGATCGGCTGCCTGTACGCCCTCATCGCCGTCGGCTACACCATGGTCTACGGCATCATCGAGCTCATCAACTTCGCCTTCGGCGAGCTCTTCATGTTCGGCGCGTTCATCACCATCATGATGATGTCGACGGAGATCACGCTGTTCGGGCAGACCGTAGGCATGCCGGGGCTGAACTTCTTCGTCGCCATCCTCATCGCCATGGTGGTGGTCGGGATCATGGGCGTCGTCATCGAGCGCCTGGCGTATCGGCCCCTGCGCAACGCCCCGCGCCTCGCGGCGCTCATCTCGGCGATCGGCGTCTCCATCCTGCTGCAGAACGTCGCGCAGGCCATCTTCGGGTCACAGCAGGTCCCGTTCCCCGACATCCCGCTGTTCACGACGGCGCTCGGGGCGCCCAAGGCGTTCTCCGTCGCTTCGGTCCAGATCACCTACTTCCAGGTCTTCGTGGTCGTCGTCACGGTGACGGCGATGCTGCTCCTGAACCTGTTCGTGCAACGCACGCGGATGGGGCGCGCCATGCGCGCCTCCGCTCAGGACAAGAGCACCTCGGCCCTCATGGGCGTGAACGTGAACAAGGTCATCGCGCTCACCTTCCTGATCGGTTCGGCCATGGGAGCCCTGGCCGGAGGGCTCTACGGCGGCGTCTACCACTCCGCCTGGCCGCTCATGGGCTTCAATCCCGGACTCAAGGCCTTCATCGCCGCCGTGCTCGGCGGGATCGGCAACATCCCGGGCGCGTTCCTCGGCGGGCTGCTGCTCGGGGTCATCGAAGCGCTTGGCTCGGCGTACCTGCCCCTCGGCTCGCAGTACCGCGACGCGATCGCCTTCGTGATCCTGATCCTCATCCTGTCGTTCAGGCCCTCCGGCCTGCTCGGCTCCACGGTGTCGCAGAAGGCCTGACGTGGCCCCTACCGAGAACAACCACACCGACGGTCAGCCGAGCGCCTCCGGCGGCTACCGCGCGAGGCTCAACCCCATCGCCTCCGCGATGACCGGTGGCGGCTCGACGAGGTCGACCCGTATCCTGCTGGCCGTACTGCTGGCCGTCGCGGTCATCCTGCCGTTCCTCGTCGGGTCCAACCGCTGGATCACCCTGATGACCGTCGTCGTCATCTACGTGGTACTCGCCTCAGGGCTCAACATCGTCGTCGGGTTCACGGGGCTCCTCGACCTCGGCTACGTCGCCTTCTACGCCATCGGCGCCTACTACACGGCGATCATCTTCAACAACATCCTCAAGGTGAAGTACGGCGTCGACCTGGACGCCTTCTGGTGGCTGACCTGGATCAACTTCGTCGTCGGCGGGCTGATGGCCGCGCTCGCCGGGGTCCTCATCGGCTACCCGACACTGCGAGTGCGCGGCGACTACCTGGCCATCATGACCCTCGGCTTCGGCGAGATCATCCGCATCATCGCTCTCAACTGGGTAGGGCTCACGCGGGGGCCGTCGGGGATCTCCGGCATCCCCCAGCCCGCGTTCTTCGGCTATCAGTTCACCACGCAGAAGAGCCTGTACTTCCTCGGCCTGGCCCTGGCGCTGCTCTCGCTCTGGGCGATCTCGCGGATCGTGCGCTCGCGCATCGGTCGCGCCTGGACGGCGATCCGCGAGGACGAGGTGGCAGCCGAGGCGATGGGCATCCATACCTCGCGCTACAAGCTGCTCTCGTATGCCACCGGAGCCTTCTTCGCCGGCGCGATGGGCGTGTTCTTCGGCCACTACCTCAACTACATCTCGCCGAGCAGCTTCATGCTGATCGAGTCGTTCCTCATCCTCAGCCTGGTCGTCCTCGGCGGCATGGGCAATCTCGCCGGCCCGGTGCTGGGCGCCGTCGTCTGGATGGGCCTGCAGGAGTGGCTGCGCGACTTCCCATTCGTGCAGACGCACCCGGAGACGCGCGGCATCGCCATGGGGCTGATCCTCGTGCTCCTCATGGTCTTCCGCCCTCAGGGCCTGCTCGGATCCCTGCGCGTCAAGCTCGAGATGCGGCCGGGAAGCAAGGACGAGGCCGAGCACGAACGGGAGGTGTGGTCCGATGCCGGGAGCTGACGACGTGACCACGACGACCGCGCCGGCCGCCCGCGCGAGCGCCGAACGCGTCCTCGAGACGACCCAGCTCGTGAAGGCATTCGGCGGCCTCGTGGCGGTCAACAAGGTCGACTTCCACGCGAGCGAGAACGAGATCGTCGGCCTTATCGGCCCCAACGGAGCGGGCAAGACGACGCTCTTCAACGCCATCACCGGCGTGTATCCGCCCACGTCGGGCTCCATCCGCTTCAAGGGCCACGACATCGCCGGCATGCTCCCCTCAAAGGTGACCAAGCTGGGCATCGCGCGCACGTTCCAGAACATCCGCTTGTTCAATGAGATGACGGCGCTCGAGAACGTCATGGTCGGCCAGCACTGCCGCTCGCACACCAGCATGCTGCGCATCATTGCGCGCACCCCGGGGGCGATGCGCGAGGAGCGGGCGGTCCGCGACAGGAGCATGGAGCTGATCGAGTACGTGGGGCTCGCCGGACACGCCGAAGAGCTCGCCAAGAACCTGCCCTACGGCTCACAGAGACGCCTCGAGATCGCCCGCGCGCTCGCCACCGAGCCGACGCTGCTGTTCCTCGACGAACCGGCGGCGGGCATGAACCCCCAAGAGACCGCCGCGCTCCTCGACATCATCCGCCGATCCGCGACGAGGGCATGTCGATCATCCTCATCGAGCACGACATGAAGGTGGTCATGGGCAGCTCCGACAGGGTCGTGGTGCTCGACCACGGCGAGAAGATCTCCGAGGGGCCACCACAGCAGGTACGCAGTGACCCCAAGGTGATCGAGGCATACCTCGGGAAGAGCGCCTGATGGGCGCCGCCGCGGCAAAGGACGACGAGGCCGTGCGCCCTCTCCTCGAGGTGCGTGACATCCACGTGTTCTACGGCAACATCGAAGCGATCAGTGGCGTCTCGCTGGAGATCCATGAGGGCGAGATCGTGACGCTGATCGGGGCCAACGGCGCCGGCAAGACCACGACGCTCAACGCGATCTCCGGACTCCTGCGCCCGCGCTCCGGCACCATCGATTACGCGGGCCGAGGCCTCGCGGGCGTACCCCCGTACGAGGTCGTCACCAGGGGGCTGTCGCAGGCTCCGGAAGGCCGCAAGATCTTCCCCCGCATGACGGTGAAGGAGAACCTGGAGATGGGGGCGTTCTCGCGCCCACGGCAGGATCTCACAGCGGACTTCGAGCGTGTCTTCGACCTCTTCCCCGTGCTCCGGGAGCGAGCGTCGCAGCCGGGCGGCACGCTGTCCGGCGGCGAACAGCAGATGCTGGCCATGGGCCGCGCGCTCATGGCGGGCCCCAGGCTCATGATGCTCGACGAGCCGTCCATGGGCCTCGCCCCGATGCTCGTCGAGCGGATCTTCGACATCATCAGGGAGATCAACGCCCAGGGCACGACGATCCTGCTGGTCGAGCAGAACGCGCACGTGGCGCTCGAGGTCTCGAGCCGCGGCTACGTGCTCGAGACGGGACGCGTCACCCTCACCGACGAGGCCTCGGCGCTGCTGCGGAACCCGCACGTGCGCGAGGCGTATCTCGGCGCCGACTGAGCGCAGAGCGCCTGGCGCAGCCGCGGCGCGACGAGCGGCCGCCCGCGCAGCCCGGCCTACCCGTTCACGCCGCACCAGCGCAGCAGCACGAGGGCCACGGCGCAGGCGTGATCGACGAGGTCCCGGACGGGGACCGATTCGTCGATGGTGTGCGCCCTGGCGAGGTCGCCGGGACCGAACGACACCGTCGGAGTCCCGGCGACCCGGGTGAACGTGGCCGCGTCGTGCCACGAGTCGAGCCCGCCGACGCGGCCGGGCCGTCCGACGTCGGCCCCGGCGGTCAGCGCGCTCGTCACGATCGGGTCGTCGTCCGGCACCTCCGCCGGCACGATGTCGCACGGCCACTGCCACTCCGGCGGGTGCTCGGCCAGCCAGTCGTCCCGGTCGGCCGCCTTCTTGACCCAGGCCTCGACCTCGTCGAACACGTCCTGTCCTCCGCGCTCGCCGTCCACCTGGCCCGGCATGTACACGACTGAGAGAGTCGCCTCGCACGACGACGGGTAGGTGACCATCCACTCCCCGCCTTTGATGACCGTCGGCAGCACGTGCGGCTTGTGCAGGTACGGGTGCTCGAACTCGGGGCGGCTCGCCCAGTCCTCGCGCAGCGCGCGCAGGGCGGCGAGCACCACCTCCATCTTGTCGATGGCGTTGACCGGGCCCCCGTCGCGCCAGTGCGGGTGGTGCATCTCGGCGTGGCCGGTGCGCCCGACGGTGCGGACCACCGGGTTGACCCCGCCGCGGCAGGCCACCCAGACGTCGAACCCTGTGGGCTCGGCGCAGAGGCCGGCGTCGGCGCGCACGCCGTGCGCGGCGCACGCGTAGGAGCCGGCGCCACTCGACTCCTCGTCGGTGTTGGTGCAGAAGACGACGTCGCCGGCGAGCCTGGCGCCCAGCCGCTTGACCGTCTCGAGCGCGAACAGCATGCCGGCGATGCCGCCCTTCATGTCACAGCTGCCGCGCCCGTAGAGCAGGCCGTCGCGCACCTCGGGCTCGAGCGGATGGCTGGTCCAGCGCTCGAGCGGCTCGTACGACACGGCGTCGATGTGGCCGTTGAGGAGGAGCGAGCGGCCGCCGCCCGCGCCGCGCAGCCGCGCGGCGAGTTGCGGCCGCCCGGCGAAGTCCAGGCCGTCCGGCACCACCCGGTTTCCCGAGCCGGTGGACTCCGGCTCCCAGACGTCGACCTCCGCGCCGAGGGCGACGAGGCGGCGGCGGAGGTACTCCTGCAGCTCGGCCTCCTGCCGCGGTGGGTCGCCGACGTTGCGCGCCGTCGTGTCGAACCGCACCAGGTCCCGGACGAGCGCCACGAGCTCCTGCTCGCCCTCGCGCACGGCGGCCACCGCGCGCTCCTCGAACGAGGATCGAAGGGTCTCGTTCATGGTCCTCCTCCAGATGAGGCGGCCGGGCGGGCCCGAGGGCCCGCCCGGCCGCCGTCGTTCACGTGTCGTCCGGTCTCAGCCCGGGATCACTCCGGCGGCAGCTCGCCGAACGTGATGCTGACGTCGATGCCCTGCTTTTTGCTCCGGCTTCGCCAGAAGAAGTACCAGAGGAGGCCGGCGATCCATGCCGCCGCGAAGACGAAGAGGTTCTTGCCCGTCACGTCGCGCGAGGTGGGGTCGATGAACGAGAAGTAGAGGAAGGCGAAGATGAACAGCAGGTAGAGCACCGCGCCGATGCTCACGAGCGGGATCCCCGCGATCTTCCAGGTCCGGTACGGCGAGGCGTCCCAGATGCCGCGGACGTTCTTGCGGTACGGGAACAGGAGCGCCGAGATGCCGGTGATCATGAACACGGAGATGAACTGCATGCCGCCGCCGATGAGGCCGCTGAGGTCGCTCTGCAGCCACAGGACGTACACGACGACGCCCACGGCGAACACCACGAGCGCGAAGGTGAGGTTCTTGAGGGGCTGCGCGTACCGCGGGCTCACGTCGGTGAACCACTTGGGGCCCATGCGGTCGAGACCCCAGGCGAGGAACGCGCGTCCGATGATCAGGATGGCGATGGTGATCTCCAGCCAGATGACGGCGATGAAGCCCAGCAGGATCGCCCAGGCCACCCAGCCGCTCTGGCCGCTGGCGATCCACGAGAGCGTGAGGTAGTCGGGAGAGTACGGGGCCGTGTAGCCCTCGACCCCGGCCCCGAAGCTCGCCTGGGCCGTGGCGCTGATGAAGTTGAACGCCGCGACGCGGTACAGGCCGAGCACGGTGAACACGCCCAGCACGATCGGCACCCAGACGGCGAGGATGTTGCCGCCGAGCAGGCTCTTGTCCGGGCGCTTCACTTCTCCGCTCAGGTAGGCGATGGCGTAGTTGTAGACGAACAGCGCGTAGACGCCGCTGAGGGCGCCGAGGGTGCCGTGCCAGTCCCACGTGTCGGGGAGCGGCCCGGCCGCCTGGATGAAGGCCTGGTAGTCGAGGGAGCCGAACTCCGCGGCGATGGCGTTCCAGTTGCCGATGAACTCGGCCTTGCTCGAGAGGAACAGGGCGATGATGAGCACGATCGGTCCGCCGATGGCGGGGATGAGCAGGATCTTCTGGATGCGTGAGTAGACCTTCATGCCGAAGACCACCGAGAGGTAGCCGACGACGACCGCGATGATGCCGAGGATGAAGAGCCCGGTGGTGGAGGCCGCCCAGTCCGCGAACCCGTTCCAGCCCATGTACTGCCCAAAGAGCTGCAGCGCGGGCACGCCGAGCCATGTGGCGATGAACCAGTTCCAGTAGAAGATCGCCAGGATGTTGGCGAACACGGCGCCGAGGGCGATGGCGGGGTGCAGGATGCGTGAGTTGTAGACGTACTCGCCGCCGGCGCGCGGCATGGAGCCGCTCAGGATGCCCCAGACGAGGGGGGCGCCGATGCCGGCGGTGACGGCACCGAGCGCGATGGCGAGCAACAGGTTCCCGGTGGGGAACAGCGAGAGCGCGATGCCCACCATGAGCCAGAGTGTGGCGATGGGCTGGCAGGTCATGAGTCCGGCGCCGAACGCGTCCCACATGTCGAGACCGCGCACGAGGCCGCTGGCTTTACGTGCGAAGACGAGATCTTCAGCCATACGTCCCCCTGGATGACGTACGTTGGACGGTGCTACGAGCCGGCGCGGCTGCCCCACTCACGCGCCGTCCCTCGGCTCACGTCATCGACCACCTCCCCCTTGCAGCCCGGCGTGACATCCAGGTGCATAAGATGCGGAAGATCTTCCTAGCCGAATGCTATGGCCACGCGGGGATGTGTCAAGGCTCGTACCCCGGCGTTCAGCGCACGCGGAAGGTCGCCCAGGCGGACCGGGCGCCGGCGGCGGAGGCTCGCGCCCGGAACGCGCCGGCGGAGCGCGGCCGGTACGACCACGCGTAGGCGCCGCCGGCGCCGGCCGCGCGCAGGGAGCCGGCCGCGGCCTTCCACGCCCCGCGGGCGCGGCGCTGCACCACGACCCGCACCTGCGGCGCGGCTCCGGGCGGCGTCAGGCGGCCGCTGAACTGCACACGGCGGCCGCGCCTGAGCACGCTCCTGGACGCGGCGAGCGTGACGGCCGGCGGCCGCGGAGGCTCCGGCCGCAGGACGAGGAAGCGGGCGGCGCTCGTCGCCGCCCCGCCGGCGCTGACGACCGTGATCGGGGCGGAGACGGCCGCCTCCGGCACGGTCGTCACCATCACCGTGTCCGACACGACGGTGAAGGCGGCGTTGAGCTCGCCGAAGCGGACGAGGGCCGCCCAGGTGAACTTCGCGCCCGTGAGCGTCACGCTGGCCCCCGGCGGCGCGGACGCACGGGTCACCGCGTCCACGCGCGGCGCCGGCACGGTGTGGTGCGCGCTGCCGGCCGACTCCGCGGCGGACCTGCGTGACGGAGTGGCAGGTGGTACAGGCGGACGACGCGCCCGCGTGCGCGGTGTGCCGGGACTCGGCGCCGCCGCGCAGGTGACACGTCGAGAGGCAGGAGGCGTCGGTGCGCGCCCAGCCCATGTCCTGACCGGGCGCGTGGCACGTCCAGCAGACCTCACCGGTCCGGACGATCTGGTAGCCGAAGTGGCAGGTGAGGCAGGCTTCGCTGGTCGGCGTGCGTTCGGTGTGGGCGTTCTCGTGGCACGTCTCGCAGTCGTCGATGCCGCCGTGCCGGTACGCGTCGTAGGCGCCGGCCGGGCCCGCAAGCAGCGCGAGGGCGACCAGGACGAGGGCCGCGACGGCCGCGGTGAGCAGGTACGGGTGTGGCCGGCGTTGCGCTGCGTGTCTCACGGGTACCTCTCTTGCCGCTTGCTCGAAGGGTCGGGGCGTGCGTGGTCACGAAGGAGGGGCCGCGGCGGACGTAGTGTCCACCGCGGCCCCGGTCTTGCCGGCCGGCGTCACGTTGCCGGCCGCGTCTGCATCAGTTCAGCGCACGCACCTGATCGTGCGGGCCCTGGTGGTCAGGTTGGTGGCGTTGGAGCCGGAACGGACCCACTTGACCTTGTAGTTCTTGTAGGTCCTCTTGACCTTGAACGTGAAGGCGAAGTGACCGTCCTCGTCCGCCTTGGTGCTCTTGAGCACCCTGCTGCCGCGCACGAGCTTGACCGTGCCGGAAGCGGCGGGGGTGCCGTTGCCGTTGCGGATGACACCGGCGACGTGAGCCTTGCGGTTCTTCCTCACCGTCTTACTGGTGGCGAGGTAGGCGAACCTGCCGCCGACCGAGAGAGCCTCCTGCTCGGCCTTCTTGAGACCGGCCATGATGTAGCGCGGGTTGTGGACGCCGGTGGAGGCGTCGTTCTCGTACGCCTTGTAGTTCCACGTCGCGCGGGCCACGAGCACGTAGCCCGGCTTGGAGCTGTCGGTGGCGGAGAACTCGCTCTTGGTCTTGGCGGTGGTGATCGCCGCGACCACTGCGGCAGCCTGCTGCTCGGCAGCCTCCTGCCACTCGTCGATGTTCGCCTGCAGCTCGTCACGCGTGCGGCTCGGATGGCAGGTGGAGCAGGAGTCCTGGCCGGCCTTGTACCCGGCCTCGGCCTGCCACTTCTCCGCGTCGCCCGGCAGCATGGGCTTCATGCCGTGGGAGATGCGGGTCTCGGCCTTGTTGGTCTTGGGCATGTGGCAGTCTTCGCACGCCGCGCCCGGCATGTACTCGCCGGCGTCGGCGACGTCCATCATGACGCTGCGGCCGTGCAGGGTCTCGCGCTGCGGGTGGCTCGCGCCGCCGTGGCTCGCGAGGTCGGCCATCGGCACCGGGTTCGGGGTGGTGCCGAGGACTTCCATCTGCCAGTTGTGGCAGTCCTCACAGATGCTCTGGTTGGCGACGGAGAGGCCCTTGGCGCTGCGCTCGCCGGCCTGGTCGGGCTCGCGGACGACGTCTTCGGCGCCGACCGCGGACGGATGACCGTTGTGGCAGGTGACGCACTCCTGGCCCATCTTGCCGACGTTGTCCTTGGTCAGGACGACGTCCTGGGCGAGCGGGTCACCCTTGGACTGCAGGTAGCCCTCGCCGGTGTGGCACTTGTAGCAGCCGTTCATGCCGGCGTCCATGTTGTTCGAGTAGTGGCCGTTACCCGCCGCCTGGAACGCCATGGCGTCCGGATCGGTGGCCTTGAGGGCCGCGCGGTAGGAGTGCCCGGAGGCGGCCCACTCGTTGTAGTAGTAGTGGTTGCCCTTGGCGTTGCTGCCGTTCGGGAACATCCAGTAGGCAGTCGGGTTGAGGGCGAACTCGTCCTCGGTCGGGATCTTGGTGTACGACTGGCCGCCGCTCACCCCGTTGATGTCGACGAAGTCGCGCATCTGGAGGTTGGTGGTGTAGCCGTAGATGCCGAGCGTGGTGTCCAGGTTGGTGTAGCTGCCGTGGCACTGGCCGCAGACCTGGGACTGGCCCATCGTCTGAAGGTCACTGGAGATCGAGACGCTGAGTCCCGATGTGACCGTTGGCGTCGGCCTGTCCGGTGCCGTGGCACTGCTCGCACTGGATGCCGAGACCGGCGTACGAGACGGCCGGGTCCTTCATGAAGTCCTGGACCGTCGTGGACTCCTGACGCGCCCACTGCACGGCGGTGCCCGGCGTCGCCGTGATCGCTTGCGGCGGGGTTCGGGACCGACTTGCCGGGGGCGCCCTTCATGGTCGTGCCCAGCATGTGGCAGCGCTGGCAGCTGTAGCTCGCGTCCCAGAGGCCCGCGTCACCGTCGCCGACCATCCACTCGCCGCTGGTCTCCCAGGCGAGACCCTCCACGATGTTCCAGGGCATGACGGTCGGGTCATCGGACCCCTGGAAGAACAGGTACTCGGTGGCGGAGTTGAGATCGGCCGCGCCGAGAGTCACCCAGTCGAGACCGGTGATGCTGTACGAGCCACCCTCGGTGTACCGCTGCTGGCCGGTGCCCGGCTGCGCGGTGATGTCGCCGGCGGCGCGGAAGTTGTTCCACGTCCCGGGGGCTCCCGGGCTGACGCCGACGGTCGCGAACTCGCCGTGCAGGGCGCGAAGTGACCTTGAGGTCACCCGACATCCTGCTATGGCAGCTGAGGCACGTTTCTTGTCCGGCGAAGTGCATGCCGTATTCATTGACGAGAGCCGCGGACGCCAGAGCTGGCAGCAGGAGCATGCCGATCAGGGCGACCACGAGCAGAGCGAATATCTTCTTCCCCATGGCTCCTCTTTAATGGTGAGGCTGACGAGTGGTCGGGCTGGCGGCACCTCCTTGATCGGCTCTCTGGACGAGTGCCGCCGGGAGGCGGGCGGGAGGCGTCACAAGGAGGGCACGCCGACGGACGGCCACGCGGCGCGCGGCCACGGCTTTGTCTGTCGAACGGCTCCTCCGAGTGAGGCCGGTCCCCATCGATCCCTGCCGGCGACGCTCGCTGCGTATCCTAGGGTGAAAGCCCTAGTGACGCAAGACACAAGACCGGAGAGTGGACTCGGGTGTCCACCTGATGGGAAAGCTCGAGCCGCAGCGAGAACGGCCGGCGCTGCGGAAAGGCGGGATGCCGGGCCGCTCCGGCTCGACGCGCGGCACCCGCCGGCCCGCCCGCTTCGTCCCTCCCGACGCCGGAGCCGCTTGGCGGCCTCTCGAGCAGGGTAGTACGACAGGCGAGACGGTCATTCGCGAGGAGGGCAGACGATGGCGGGTGAGGAGCGGCTGCGCGACGCCTCCTACGGGGCCGCGGACATCGGCGCCGCCGACGCCGGCCCCGGCGCCGCGGCCGGACCGCCCGCGCGTGCGCGGGCGGTCGTCGTCGGTGGCGGCATCATCGGCGCGTCGGTGGCGCTCCACCTCGCGCGGCTGGGCTGGACCGACACCGTGCTGCTCGAGCGCAGCCGCGTGGGCAGCGGCACCAGCTGGCACGCCGCCGGCCTCATGACCCGCACACGCGGCAGTCACGTGCAGACGGAGCTGGCGAGCTACAGCCGCGACTTCTACCGCGACCTCGCGGCGCTCTCCGGCGTGGACGTCGGCTACTACCCCAACGGCTCCCTCTCCGTCGCCCGCACGGCCGAGCGCCTGACCGAACTGCGCTACGCGCTGACGCTCGCGCGCCACCACGGCCTGCCGGCGCGCGAGCTCTCGCTCGACGAGATCGCCGCCGTCTCGCCGCTGCTCAGCGTGGAGGGGCTGGCCGGCGGCGTGCTCTTCGAGGAGGACGCGACGGTGAACCCCGGCTGGGCGGCCTGGGCGACGGCCAAGGCCGCCGCCGGCCTCGGGGTCCGCGTGCTCGAGGGCGTCCGGGTGACGGGACTCCGGCTGCAGAGCTCGCCCGCCGGCCCCCCGCGCGTGGCCGCCGTCGAGACCGAGCACGGCGACGTGGAGTGCGAGGTCGTCGTCCTCGCCGCCGGGCTGTGGACCCGCGAGCTCGCGCTGCTCGCCGGCGCGCGCGTGCCCCTGCACCCGGCGGAGCACTACTGGGCGCAGACGGACCCGGTCGACGGCGCCACCCGCGATCTGCCCATCATCCGCGACCTGGACGGCTCGGTCTACGTGCGGCACTACCGCGGGGGCCTGCTCGTCGGCGCGTTCGAGCCCGACGGGCGCCCTCGCCCCGCAGCGTCGATACCCGACGACTTCTCGTTCGGCGAGTTCGAGCCGGACCTGCAGCACTTCGGCCGGCCGCTGGCCGCCGCCACGCAGCGCGTCCCCGTGCTGGCCGAGGCGCGCTTCGCCCACTACCTGTGCGCGCCGGAGAGCTTCACGCCGGACGGCAACTTCGTCCTCGGAGAGACGGGCGAGGTGAGCGGGCTCTTCGTCGCGGCCGGCATGAACTCGCAGGGCATCATCCTCGGCCCGGGGGTCGGCCTCGCCCTCGCGCGCTGGATCGACGAGGGCGCGCCGTCCATCGACGCCGCCGAGGTCGACATCCGCCGCTTCTCCCCCGCGCAGGCCAACGCCGGCTACCTGTTCGCGCGCACGCGCGAGTCACTCGGCCGGCTCTACGCGATGCACTGGCCGTTCCGTCAGCCCGAGACGGCGAGAGGGCTGCGCCGGGTCCCGCTGTACGACCGCCTCGCCGCGGCCGGCGCCGTGTTCGGCGAGGCGGCGGGCTGGGAGCGCGCCGACTGGTACGCGCGCCCGGGCGACCGCCGCGAGTACGAGTACTCCTACGGCCGCCAGAACTGGTTCCCCGCCGTGGCCGAGGAGCACCGCGCCGCGCGCGAGGGCGTGGCGCTCTTCGACCTCTCCTCGTTCGCCAAGCTGCGCGTCGAGGGGCCCGCCGCGCTGGCCTCCCTGCAGCGCGTCTGCACCGCGGACCTGGACCGGCCTCCCGGGTCCGTGGTGTACACGTCGCTGCTCAACGCGCGCGGCGGCGTGGAGCTGGACGCGACCGTCACGCGACTGGACGAAGGCGCGTTCCTCCTGGTCGCGTCGGCGGCGGCGCAGGCCAAGGTGTTCCACTGGCTGCGCCGCTACGCCGGGCCGGCGGTCGTCACCGACGTCACCTCCGGCCTGGCCGTGCTCTCGGTGGCCGGCCCGCGCTCGCGCGAGCTGCTCGCGGGCCTCACCGACGCATCGCTCGCCGACGAAGACTTCCCCTTCGCCCGGGCCCGCACGATCGACGTCGGCTGGGCGACGGTGCTCGCGCTCCGCGTCTCCTTCACCGGCGAGCTGGGCTGGGAACTGTACGCGCCGGTCGAGTCGGCGCCCGTCCTCTACGACCAGCTGGTCGAGGCCGGACGGGCCCAGGGACTGCGTCACGCCGGCTACCTCGCCCTCGACGGCCTGCGCGCGGAGAAGGGCTTCATCCACTGGGGCACGGACGCCGGGCCCGCCGACAGGCCCGACGAGGCCGGCCTCTCGGCGACGGTCGCGCGGGACAAGCCCGGGGGGTTCATCGGCCGCGAGGCGCTGGCCGCGGCCGGCCCGCCGCGCCGCCGGCTCGTGCCGGTGCTGCTCGAAGAGCCCGAGCCGCTCCTCTACCACGGCGAGACCGTGCTGCAGGGTGGCCGCGTGGTCGGCCGCGTGACCTCGGGCGCCTACGGCCACACGCTCGGCGCCGCCGTCGGGCTCGCGGCCCTCGACGGCGAGCCGGCCGCCGTGGACGAGATCGTCGCCGGCGGCGCGGTCGAGGTCGAGATCGCCGCCCGCCGCTACCCTGCCCGCCTCAGCAGCCGGCCCTTCTACGATCCGGACGGCCGCCGGCTCCGGGGCGCCTGACCGCCGCCCCGGCGCCCCCTCCCATCGCTGCCGCCCTGCACCAGTTTCGGAGCGGGAACGTATTCGCTGGAAGGAAGAGCGACGGCGAGGGGGACACGATGACCGACCCGGACGTGCAGATCTACAGCCTCGAGTGGTGCCCCTACTGCATCAAGGCCAAAGCGCTGCTGCAGGCCAAGGACATCCCCTACCGCGAGACCGACGTGACCTACGACCGGGATCTTGCACTCGAGATGGTCGAGCGCACGGGCCGCAACAGCGTGCCGCAGATCTTCGTCAACGGCGAGCACGTGGGCGGCTACGGCGAGCTCGCGCACTTCGCCGCCACCGGCCTGCTGGACCAGGCGTTCGGCCGCGAGCCGGTCGAGCTCAAGTCGGTGTACGACGTGGCGGTGATCGGCGGCGGCGCCGCAGGCCTCTCCGCCGCGCTCTACGCCTCGCGCAAGGGCCTCACCACCGTGCTCATCTCCGAGGACGTGGGCGGACAGGTGGGCGTCACCCGCGACATCTTCAACTACCCCGGGTACGACTACGTCACCGGTCCCGACCTCAGCGAGCGCATGATCGCGCAGATCGCGCAGAACCCCGTGGAGCAGCTCCTCGGCGAGTACGTCGTCGGCCTGAGCATCGATGGGCGCTGCAAGGTGGTGGAGCTCGAGTCCGGCCGCCAGGTGCGTGCCGATGCGGTGATCATCGCCAGCGGCGTGACCAAGCGCAGGCTGGAGATCCCCGGCGAGGAGGAGTTCGAGGGGTTCGGCGTGGTGTACTGCTCCACCTGCGACGGACCGCTCTACAAGGGCAAGACGATCGCCGTGGTCGGCGCCGGCAACGCGGCGTTCGAGGCGGCGCTCGAGATGAACGGCATGGCGAGCAAGGTCTACCTGGTCACGCGCGGCGAGCTGAGCGCCGACCAGGTACTGCGGGACAAGGTGGCGACCGCCCAGCGCGTGGAACACCTGCAGGGGCAGATCGCCGTCGAGATCCACGGCGGCGAGGAGGTCGAGGGACTGACCATCGCCGACCGGCGCAGCGGCGAGATGAGGCGCCTCGACGTGGAAGCGGTGTTCGTCGAGGCGGGCCTGCTGCCGAACACCAGTTTCGCGCTCGACCTGGTCGAGACCAACGAGACGGGCGAGATCGTGGTGGACGAGCGCGGCCGCACCGGCGTGCGCGGCGTGTTCGCCGCCGGCGACTGCACCATCGTGCCCGACAAGCAGATCGTGGTGGCGGCCGGCGACGGCGCCAAGGCCGCGCTCTCGGCGTTCGAGTACCTCGTCAGCCAGCGCTGACCGCGACCGCCCGGCCGCGGACCGGAGCGCAGCGGGAAGAGGAGCGCGGCGTCTCAGCCGGCGGCGGTGACGCGGGCGCCCACCTCTACCTGAGGTCACACCACGAGCCGCGATCGCGACCACAAGTCGCCGCTGAAGCGCGGGTTTGTGGTCTCTGACCACATCTCGGCGCCCCGCGGCTGCTTTGTGGCCACATCTCACGCACCGATCGTGGGACACAGCTGGCCGCGAGAGAGCGCGTTCCGCCGCGGCTGCGGCGGGCGGCGGCGCCCGGCATCCCGCCGCAGCCGGGTCTGACCTCGGGGCCGTGCCGGGAAGCGGGGCCGGGTCGCCTCAGCGCAGCGCGGCGACCGTCGCGCTCAGGCGGCGAGGCCGCGGCGGCCGTCGCGTCCCGTCCGCGTCCGTGCGCGCAGCGCACCGGCGGCGGCAGCGCCGGTCCCTCGGCGAAGTCGCTCACGTTGCCGAGCGTGGTGCGCGCGATCTGCTCGAGCGCCTCACGCGTGAAGAAGCCCTGGTGGCTCGTGACGATGACGTTGGGGAACGTCAGCAGCCGCGACAGCGTGTCGTCGTCGATGAGTCGGCTCGAGTAGTCCTCGTAGAAGTAGCGCGCCTCCTCCTCGTACACGTCCAGCCCGAGTGGCCGATCTGCCCGGACTTGAGCCCGTCGATGACGGCGCCGGTGTCGATGAGCCCGCCTCTGCTCGTGTTGATGAGCATGACGCCGGGCTTCATGCCCGCCACGCTGACGATGGTCGATGAGGTGGTGCGTCTTGGGCGTGAGCGGGCAGTGGAGAAGCGACGAGGTCAGGCGATCGACCCAGGTCTTCAAGAAGCGGTCCTCGTCGCAGAGGCCCACGTTACTTCCACGGCAACTGAAGCCAGGTACGCTCGCGCGCGATGTAGAGACCGTGCGCCAACACGCGGCAGCCGAACCCTGGAGAAGCGTCTCGGCGACGATCCCGCCGATCTTGCCGGTGCCGACGTCCGGGCGCGCCGTCTTGCCGTGGAGGTCGAACCCGAGGAGGCCCTGGAGCGAGAAGTTGCCCTCGCCGCACGTGGGCATACGCGCGCGCGAGATGACGGTTGAGCGCCAGGGCGAGGGCGATGGTGAACTCCGCCACGGCGTAGGGCGAGTAGTCGGGCACGTGCATCACGGTGAGCCCGAGCTCGGCGGCGGCGCCGAGGTCGACGTTGTTGAACCCGGCGGACCGGAGCGCGATGAGGCGGGTGCCGTGGGCGGCCAGCTCGAGTCTAACACGGGCCGCCCCAGGTCGTCGTTGACGAACGCGCAGACGGCCGGAGAGCCGTGCGCCAGCGGCGCCGTGGCCTGCTCGAGCCGCGCGTCGAAGAAGACGAGCTCGTGCCCCTGGCCGGGCTCGTCGTTGACGCGCTCAAGGAAGTGGCGGTCGTAGGGTTTGCTGCTGAAGACCGAGACTCTCACTGCTGATTGAGTTCCCCGCCGGCAGGAGGGCCGAACCGCCCGGCCAGCCGTCTCCGGGCCACCCAGACGAATGTTCTGGACTCCGTCGGCAGCCGGGTGTCGATACGGAGGGTGACGACAGTCCGGCGTGAGCGGCGCCGGCGGACGGTGGGAGACTGGCATGGACGCCGATCGACAGACCTACAGCAGGTATCAGGTCCTCTGCGCCGACCGGGAGGCGTGGAACGACGGCGAGGCCGCCAGCGAGGCCTACTACTACGACGGCATGAGCTTCTGGCGCCGTGACGCCAAGGGCAAGGAGCGCTTGCTGCCCTCGTGGCGCACTCCGGCGCACGGCTGGCGCCACGGCGAGAAGTGCGACTGCG
The DNA here is from genome assembly GCA_963764225.1 of uncultured Actinomycetes bacterium. Taxonomy (GTDB): domain Bacteria; phylum Actinomycetota; class Thermoleophilia; order UBA2241; family UBA2241; genus CAIXSE01. The sequence continues at coordinate 93,521 of CAVXRL010000006.1, read as the reverse complement.
AGCTCTGCACGGCGCACCGCCCGGCCCAGCCGCGGCCACTCTCGGCGGCCTGAGAGGCAGCCGGGAAGGACGCTCTCGTACTGACGGCTACTCGAGACGGACGCCGGCGCGCAGGCCGCTCTCCGCGGCCCACGCGCCGGCGTCCGTCTTCTTGCCTCCGGCCGGCTTGACGCGGGTCACGCGCAGGCGGCCGTCCGCGCAGGCGACGCTGAACCCGCGGTCGCCGGCCTCCACCACCTCGCCCATCGCGCCGCCGATCCCGGCGGCGTCGCGCGCGGGCAGCGGCTCCGCGGCGAAGACCTGCAGGGTCTGACCGGCGTAGGTCGTCCACGCGCCCGGAGCGGGGTCACACCCACGCACCAGATCGTGGAGCTGCCGGCACGGCTTGCCCCAGTCGAGCCGCGCGCTCGCCTTCTCGCACGGCGCCTCGTACGTGGCCTGCGCCTCGTCCTGCGGCAGGCGCGGCGCCGTTCCGGCCCTGATCAGGTCGACCGCCTCGACGAGCGCGTCCACGCCCATGGGGAACAGGCGGTCGAAGTACACGGAGCCGAGGGTGTCGCTCGGGCTGATGGGCGTGCTCTTCTGCAGCAGGACGTCACCGGTGTCGATGCCGCCGTCCGGCCAGAAGACGGTGAGGCCGGTCTCCGTCTCGCCCATGATGACCGGCCAGTTGATCGCGCTGCGCCCCCGGTGCCGGGGCAGGAGCGATGGGTGGTACTGGATGGTCCCGTGCGTGGGGACCGCGAGAAAGCCGGCCGGGACGATGAGCGTGACGAACGCCATCACCTGCAGGTCGGGCGCGAAGCCGCGGAACTCCTCGAGCACCGCGGGGTCCCGGAACGAGGCCGGACGGACGAGCGGGAGCCCGGCCTCCGCGGCGGCCTCGGCCAGCGGGTCCGGCCGCCGGGTCTCCGGCGGGGCGTACACGGCCACCACGTCCTCGCCCCGCCCGAGCAGCGCCTCGAGCACGGCTCTTCCGAAGGCCTGCTGGCCGTGCACCACGATCCGCATGCGTCCCTCCTCGCCGGTCGCCTCAGCCGCAGGAGCGGCGCCCGGCGGCAGCCAGCATGCTACCGCATCGCCTCCTCCCATTGCCGTACCGGCGATGGTCCGCGTACCCTGCACCCATGGACAAGGACGGTCTCATCCCCATCGGAGGCTTCGCCAGGCTCACCGATCTCTCCCGCGGTTCCTCCGCAAGCTGGATGACCGCGGCCTGCTCTCCCCGGTCACGGTCGACCCGGACTCGGGTTATCGCTACTACTCGCTGGAGCAGACGCAGCTGGCAGGGCTCATCCACCTGGGCCGGCAGATGGGGCTGACGGTGGGCCAGTTGCACGACCTGGTGGAGGCCCACGACTCCGGCCGGCTGCACCCCTACCTGGAGCGCCAGCGCGCCGCCGTTGCAGTCCGGCTGGCGGAACAAGGTCGCCTCCTGCGGTTGCTCGACCAGGAGCTGAGCCGCGGCGGCCTGCCGCTCGCCTACGAGATCGCGCTCAAGGAGATGCCCCCGCTCCTCGTCATGAGCGGCGCGGCGTCGCTCAGGCGCTCCCACCCGCACGATCCCTGGGCGCTCGAGTCGGCCCTGCGCAAGGTCGGCGCGCGGGTCATGGTCCACATCGCCCGTCAGGGTGAGGAGCCATCACGCCACCCCATCGTCCTCTACGACACCGACCTTGCCCGCGACGAGGAGATCGCCTTCGAGGTGTGTCTTCCCGTCCCACGCGAGCTGCCACGAGGGCCCGGCGTGGAGTGCAAGCTCCTGCCTGCGGCGCTGGTCGCCTCCACCACCTTCCGCGGACCCTACGACACCATCTGGAACGCCTACGTCGAGCTTCGGCATGGGTCGCGGAGCGCGGCCACGAGGTCATCGGACCGCTGCGCGAGACCGGGGTGGTCAACGACGCCGACACCGACGACCCGCGTGAGTGGGTGACCGAGCTCGCGGCTCCCATCGCCGGCTAACGGCGCTCCGCTTGACCTTCCCCCCTGGGAGACTTGCATCCTCGCGCGCATCCGCGAGCACCTGTCAGGGGGGTACTTCATGAGATCGAGAATGTGGATCGGCGCGCTGCTCACGCTGCTGGCGGCAGCGCTCCTTCTTCCCGCCGGCGTCGCCGCCAGGAACAAGCCGGCCGACACCGTCTTCAAGAACGGCTACGTGTACACCGTGAACCCGGGCCAGCGCGTCGCCCAGGCAGTCGCCGTCAAGGACGGAAGGATCGTGTACGTCGGCTCCAACCGCGGCGCCAGGGCGTTCGTCGGGCCGTCGACCAAGGTGGTCAGGCTGGGCGGCAAGATGATGCTGCCGGGCTTCATCGACGCGCACATGCACGCCAGCATGAGCGTCAGCGGGCTGTACTCCGTGCTGCTCTACGGCCTGCCCACGGTGGCCGACTACGTGGCCGCCGTCGATCAGTTCGCCAAGGAGCACCTCGACATGACGGTGATCCGCGGCCAGGGTTGGAGCAACACGGCGGCGCCCGGCATCGGCCCGCTGGCCTCGAGCCTCGATGCCGTCGTGGACGACAAGCCGGTCGCGATCATGTCGGAGGACGGCCACTCCTACTGGGTCAACAGCAAGGCTCTCGAGCTGGCCGGCATCACCAAGGACACGCCCGATCCCGAGAACGGCGCGATCGAGCGCCTGGCCGACGGCTCGCCGTCCGGCACGCTGCGCGAGACCGCGGCCAATCTCGTGACCGATCTGCTGCCCGACTACACCGTGCAGGAGTACAAGGACGGTGTGGACTACTTCCAGTACGAGGTCGCCGGGCCGGCGGGTCTCACCACGGTCTTCGACCCGCTCATGTACGTCGGCAGCCACGGCGTGCAAGGCGCTTGAGGACATGGCGGCGGGCGGGGACCTGAAGGTCCGCTTCCGCGCCGCGCTCGCTCTCACGCCCGCAGAGAAGCTCAAGACCTGGATCCCGGCCGCCAAGGCCGAGCGCGCGAAGCACACGCACGGCATGTTCAAGACGCCGGCCGTCAAGATCTTCGCGGACGGCGTGGTCGAGGGCCACACCGCGTACCTGGACGAGCCCTACGCCGACGCCCTCGAGTACAAAGGCGATGCGGACTATCGCGGAGAGCCCATCTGGCAGCCCGAGGCCATGGACCACGCCTTCGCCAAGCTCGACAGGGCCGGCTTCCAGATCCACACCCACGCCATCGGCGACGCGGCCGCCAGCGAGACGCTCGACGCGCTCGCCTACGCCCGGAAGACCAACGGCAAGCATGACTGGCGTCCCGGGATCACCCACCTCCAGCTCGTCGACCCCAAGGACTTCCCACGCTTCGCGAAGCTCGGCGTCACCGCCGTCCCCGACCCCTACTGGTTCATCAAGGACGACTACTACACCTATCTTCAGGTGCCGTACCTCGGACAGCCTCGTGCGGACCTCGAGTACCCGATGAGGAGCTTCTTCGCCGCCGGGGTGAACGTCGCCAGCGCGAGCGACTACCCGGTCACGATCCCGCCGGACCCGCTCATGGGCATCGCCGTGGGTGTGAACCGTTGGGCGCCGGACTTCGTCTACCAGTACCCGGCTCCGCCGAGCCTGGAAGGCATCCTGTGGCCCCAGGAGCGCGTGTCCGTGAAGCAGATGATCCGCAGCTTCACCATCGGGGGCGCGAAGGCCAACTTCCTCGAGAAGAAGATCGGTACCATCAAGGTCGGCAAGCGCGCCGACCTGGTCGTGCTCGACACGAATCTGCTCAAGGTCGCCGAGCCGACACAGCTGTTCGACGCCCACGTGCTGTTCACGATGGGCAGCGGTGAGGTGCTGTACGACAAGCTGGCGCAATGACCGCCAGATGACGAAGGGCTGAGAAGTGGGGCGGGGCGCCGTCGGCGCCCCGCCCCACTTCTTCCTCGACGCACAGGCGCTTCCGCCTCTCCCGCTCACCTCGCCCGGGTGGCCCAGGCGACGATGTCGGTGACGGGCTCGTCGCGGTCGCCGTGCACACCCTCCCGGCGCTCCAGCCTCAGCAGCTCGAGCCCCGGGAACGCCTCCTTCAGCACGTCTTCGGTGTACAGGCGTTCCGCGCTCGGCGGCCCGGCCTTGCCGAGCGAGTCGACGTGATGGCCGACGAGGAAGAGGTGGCCGCCCGGCGCCACGGCGGCGGCCGAGCGAGAGAACAACTCCGCACGAGCGGCGGGGCCCGGATGGAGGTTCGCGAGCACCAGCAGGTCGAACCGCTCACCCCGGGCGAGGAACTCGTTCATGTCGGCGACCTCGGTCGTGATGTCGAGAGCCTGCGCAGCCGCCTGACCGGCGAGGCGGCTCAGGGCGACGTCCGAGAGGTCGACGGCGGTCACGTGCCAGCCCTGGCCGGCGAGCCAGAGGCTGTTGCGGCCCTCGCCGGCGCCGAGGTCGAGGGCCCGGCCGGGAGGCAGAGCGGCGGCCAGTTGCTCGAGCGTCTCATCAGGCTTTGCGCTGAAGAGCCGGTCGGCGGACGCGTAGCGTTCGTTCCAGTCGGTGTCGCTCATCGTTCGTCCCTTTCGTGTCCGATGGAGCCGGCGCCACGCTCTCTTAGCGGGAAAGGCCTTGACCTCCGAAACGCCCGCTCCTCTTCAGCTGCGCCTCGAGGCGTCCGGGTCAGAGGAGGTATGTCCTGCCAGCCTGCGTACGTCTGGAGGTACTTCCAGACACCCCATGGGGCGTCCGGACGTACGCTTGGAAGTACGTGTCCGAAGAGGACCATGGTGCGGGCCGGGGGCGCGAGGTGCCGGCGGGCGGGGGCGCGAGAGCCGGCGGGCGGGGGCGCGAGAGCCGGCGGGCCGTGGGCGGGAGTGCGGGCCTGCACGGCGGCGCGAAGTCAGCGGTCGGCAGCGGGCGGGCGGCGGCGGGCGGCGGCGGGCGGACGCTCTAGAAGCGGCCGCCGATCCAGGCGCCGCTGATGGAGCCGTAGCTGACCACGGCGCCCGTGTGCGGGGCGTGGATCATGCTGCCGCCGCCGACGTAGATGCCGACGTGGTGGCTGTAGCTGGCGCTGCCGAAGAACACGAGGTCGCCGGGCTGGAGCGCGCTGAGCGGCACCGGGGTGCTGGCGTGCTGCTGGTCGGTGGCGCCGTGCGAGAGGCCGATGCCGACCTGCGCGTAGCAGTACATGGTGAGGCCGCTGCAGTCGAACCCGCTCGGGCTGGCGCCGGCCCAGACGTAGGGCACGCCGAGGTAGCGCTGCGCGATGGCCACGACCGACGAGCGGCCGGAGCCGCCCGGGTCGACGACGGTCCCGCCGCCGCCCCCGCCGCCGGAGCTCGAGCCGGAGGAGCTGGATCCGGACGAGGACGAGCCGGACGACGAGGCGCTGGCCAGCGCGGCGGCGGCCTGCGCGGCGGCCTTGGCGGCGGCCTCGGCCTTGGCCTTGGCGGCGGCGGCCGCCTTGGCCTCGAGGTCGGCGATCTCGGTCTTGAGGCCGCCGACGGCGCCCTCGAGCTGCGCCTGGAGCGCGAGCACCTGCTGCTTGCTCTTCTCGCGGTCCGCGACCAGCTTGGCCGCCGACTTGCGGTCGGCCTCCAGCGCGATGCGCCGGTCGTCGATCTCTCGACGGTACACGTCCGCGACGCGCACCGTCCTGGCGTCGCTCTCCGCCATGCGCTGCATCACGTCGAGCTGGGTGAGCAGGTCGTCGAAGGTGCTGGACGCGAAGATCACGTCGACGATCCCGGCGTCGTCGGCCTTGTAGACCTGCTTGGCCCGCGCCGTGAGGTGCTTGTTGGCCACCTCGAGCTTGTACTCGGCGACCTTGAGCAGGTGGCTGTTACGGGCGATCCGGTCCTGCACGTCGCCGAGTCGCGAGGCGGCCTCGTTGTAGCGCTCCACAGCCATGTCGGACTGCTCGTAGACCTTGCTCAGCTCAGCCTGCACGGCCGCCAGCCTGGCCTTCTTCGCGGCTATGGGGCCCGCCGACGCGACGGCGGAGCACACCAGGAGCAGCGCGAGCGCGATCAGTACGGCGGAAGTCGCCTTGCGGATGGGGGTCAAGCGGATCGCCTCCTTCGCGCCGAGTGACTCAGGGTCCCTGGCCCGACGCCGGGCTTGAGCTTGGGACGGTAGCACCCGCGCGACGGGCCCGCAAACCGCTGAGCGTTTGCTCGTGGCGCACCTTGCGTGGCGCGGGCCGGCATCGGCGTCGTCAGACCCGGTTGTAGAAGCCGGACGCGCGGATGGCGCTGGCCGCGTCGCCGGAGACGACGAGGCGCTTGGGCGCCACAAGCAGGACATCGTCGCCCACGTCCTGCAGCGAGCCCTCGAGCGCGTAGACCAGACCGCTCGCGAAGTCCGTCAGGCGGCCGGCGAGCGCGGGGTCACAGGCGTGGAAGTCGATCAGCACCGGGACGCCGGCGCGCAGCCTGTCGGCGATGCGCTGCGCGGCCTCGAAGTCCTCGGGAGCGATCAGCTCGAAGTCGAGCGCCTGCGGGCGGACGAGGGCGAGCGGGCGAGGGACCTCCTCTTCGTACCGCCGCGCCTCGGGCTCGGCGTAGGGTTCGTCGTCCTGGTACCAGTCGTCGTGAGCGTCGCGCCTTGAGACCATGCTCCCTCCGGCGGTCGATCCATCGTCCCTTCTGCTTCGGCGCGTCGCACGCGATCGCCTGCCTCGCCGGCGTTTGCTGCCCACGACAGGCAGGATCCGGGGGACCCTGGCCGGGCAGGCGGCGGCGCCGGAGGGGCGCGGCTCCGGGCGGGGGGCGGCCGGCGCGAGCCTCCACCCGCCCGACCACCCGCCGGCGGCCTCCCTCAGCCGTTCACCGTGGACATGTCCGCGTAGCGGTCGCCGGCGGTGAGGCCGACGGGCGCGGCCGCGTCCAGCCTCCGCAGGTCGTCGCCGGAGAGCGTCACGTCCGCGGCCGCGACGTTCTGCTCGAGATACGCCACCCGCTTCGTCCCCGGGATCGGCACGATGTCGGCTCCCCGATGCAGCACCCACGCGAGAGCGAGCTGCGCGGCGGTCACGCCCTTGTCCGCCGCGATCGCCTCGACGCGCTCCACGATCTCGCGGTTCCTGCGGAAGTTCTCGCCCTGGAACCGCGGGTGCCGGCTGCGATAGTCGTGCGCGCTCCCCACGTCCTCCTCGCTGGTGAAGCGCCCGGTCAGGAACCCGCGGCCCAGCGGGCTGTAGGCGACGAACCCGATGCCGAGCTCCCGGACGGTGGGGAGGATCTGCGCCTCCGGCTCGCGCGACCAGAGCGAGTACTCGGTCTGCAGCACGCTGATGGGATGGACCGCGTGGGCGCGGCGGATGGTCTCGGGCTTCGCCTCGGAGAGCCCCAGATAGCGCACCTTTCCCTCCCGGACCAGCTCCGCCATGGCCCCCACCGTCTCTTCGATGGGCACGGTCCTGTCCACGCGGTGCTGGTAGTACAGGTCGATGACGTCCACGCCGAGTCGCTCGAGTGAGGCGTCGCAGGCGGCGCGTACATACTCCGGCCGGCCGTTGATGCCGACCCAGCTGCCGTCCGGGCGCCGTTGGTTGCCGAACTTGGTGGCCAGCACGACCTGCTCCCGGCGGCCGGCGATCGCCCTCCCCACCAGCCGTTCGTTGGTGAACGGCCCGTACACGTCGGCGGTGTCGAGCAGCGTGACGCCGAGTTCGAGCGCGCGGTGGATGGTCGCGACGGCCTCGTCCTCGTCGGCCTCCCCGTAGAACTCGGACATGCCCATGCATCCGAGGCCTTCCGCCGACACCACGAGGCCCTGCTCGCCGAGTGAGCGTGTGTCCATGACGGTCCTTTCTTCCGCGGCCGTGCCGCAGTCGTCGTTGCCTGTCGTCCCTCCGTGACAGGAGCTACCCACCGGCCGGCGTGACTGCACGCCCAGCGTTCCGCCGTAACGGTGACACAACAAGCGTTCATGTTCCGGAGGGACGGCGACGGGTAGGCTGCAGCCACACACGGACGAGGAGGCAGCCATGACCGTCATCCCGCAGGAACTGCACGACCTCCTGGCCGGAGGCCACAACGTCTGGGTCGCCACCGTAGGCCCGGACGGCATGCCCAACGTCTCGATCAAGGGCAGCGGCGCCCTGCTCGACGACGAGCACCTCTACTTCGCCGACATGTTCAGCCAGAAGACGCGCGAGAACATCGAGCACGACGCGCGCGTCGCCGTCGGCATCCACGACCCGGAGCGCAAGCTGGCCATGCAGGTCAAGGGCAGCGCCGAGCTGATCGACCACGGCGACGAGTTCGACCAGGTCGCGGAGAAACTCAAGGCGATCAGCGAGCAGCTCCACCTGCCGCCCATGAAGTACCTGGTCAAGATCAGCGTCGAGTCGGTGTGGGACATGGGGCCCGGCCCGAACGCGGGAGACCAGCTGAAGTAGCGGCCGCGGATCATCCCGGCAGCTCTCAGGGGACTCTCATATCGTTCTCAGGGGCGGCGGCTACGATGCGCGCATGACGGCCTCCGCCCCCACATCCAGTGGCGCCTCCGGCGGCCCCGCCGCCGGCCGGTCACGACCCTTGTCCAGGGCCGGGTTCGGACGATCTCGAGGACGGTCTGGATCGAGATCGGCGTCGCCCTCATCTGCTTCGCCGTGCTGAGCGGCGCGGCGCTCACGCGGCCGGTCTCCCTCCTGGAGCCGGACGACTACGCCTACCGGGCCTCCATCGTGGCGCTCACCGAAGGTCACGTGATCCTCAGCGACGCGCAGTACCGGGACCTCGCCGAGCGCCTGCGCCGGCAGGACTCGGCCGACGGACTGGAGGGCAGCCGGGGGATCGCGCAGTGGACGCGACGGGAAGACGGGGGCTGGGTGAGCGAGAAGAACCCCGGCTACCCGTTCCTGGCCGCGCCGTTCGCGCTCGTCGGACTGGAGCGGCTGGCGCCGCTGTTCTACGGGGGCCTCGGCTGCGTCGCGCTCTTCTTCGGAGGGCGGCGCTGGCTGGGCGCCTGGGGCGGCACGTTCGCCGTCGCGTTGTTCTGCTCGTCGGGCGCGGCCCTCGCGTTCGCGTGGCGCGCCTGGATGCCCACCTTCACCGGCGCCGCGCTCGTCGCGGCCGGTGCCGGCGCCCTGCTCTGGGCGTTGCTGGCCGTGGAGCGGCGACAGCGGCTTTGCACGGCCGCCGGCCTGCTCGGGTTCCTCGCCCTCGAGGGAGCGATGCTCGTCCGCTACACGGACGCGATCGCGCTCGCCGTCGCCGCGGTGGCCGTGCTGGCCGTGCGCCGCTTCTCTCCCGGCCGGTTGCCCCACCTGGCGCTGCTCTGGTGGCTCGGGTCGGCCGTGCTCGCCGGCGCGCTGGTGCTCGGCTGGAATGCGCTCATCTACGGCTCCGCCACGGCGACCGGCTACGCGGACGGCGTGGTGACGTTCGGCCTGAGCGCGATCGGCGGCAACCTCGACCACATGCCCTGGCTGCTCGTGCAGACCATGCCGGCGAGCCTGCTCGCCCTCGCCGGCCTCGTCTGGCTGATCGGGCGCAGCGTCTGGCTGCGGCGGACGGCGCCCAAGGTCGAGGTGCGCCCCTCCCGCGCCGCGGCTCACCGCGACCTCGCCGTGGCGGCGGCGCTCGCGGCCGTGTGGTGGGGCACGTGGGCGCTCTACTTCACCTACTCCTGGACGGCGCAGATGAGCGCCGGGCCGGGCGGCGCCGGCGGGCCCGGCCCTGCGGGTGCCGGCAACGCCATCCACCTCGTCAGGTTCTTCGTCCCCGCGCTGGCGCCGATCGCCCTGCTCGGCGCCTGGGCGCTCGTCCGGATGCCGCGCTGGGTGGCGCTCGCCACCGTGGCCGGCTTGTTCGGCCTCGGCCTCTGGTCCTACGCGGACATGGCCTCGGCCGACCCCCGCGGCGGCATCATGGGCGGCGGGCCGGGTCGCGCGCCCGGCTCGGGCGGCCTCCCGCCCGGCGCGCCCGGCGATGCTGCTCCCGGCGGCATGCCGGTCCCGCAGGGCATGCCGACGCCGCCCTCCGGGCAGTAGCGGAGCAGCCCTCTCGCGGCATGCGCAAGCCCGCGTGCCTGCTCCTGGACCTGGTAGTCCTCAGAAGCACAGTTCAAAGAATCTTGATTTGGTATTGACACACCTCCGGCCCGGCCCTAGAATGAAAACAAGAAGAATTGATTTGAACCTTGGCAGTGGGGACTGGAGGAGTCATGGAGCGGATCATCGGCATGACGCATCGGGGCGGCTCCTTTCGCGACGAGCGGCTGAAGACGGAGCGGCTGCGCCACCGCCGCGCGGCGGGCGAGCGCTGCGAGCGCGCCGGGCTGCTGCGGCAGTGCCGGCCGGTCGAGCCGGGCCGGGAGAGCCGCCGCACGGACTGACGGCGGCTCAAGCAGCGGGCGGACGGGGGCGGGGTCAAGTCGACGACCCGCCCCCGTCCGCGTCGTCGGGTCCCGTCAGCCGCCGGCAGATCCGGCCCTGACCCCCTCGGGCTCATCCCGGCGCACGGGCGCGAAGCTGACCGCCAGCAACTGCATGTCGTCGCGCAGGTCCGGCGCGAACCTCTCGACGGCCTCCTTGAGCGCCGCCGTCGCCGCCGCCGGGCTGTCCGGCGCCGCGTCGCTGAGCGTGCGCAACACCTTGTCCTCGCCGAACAGCGAGCCGTCCGCCGCGCGCGCCTCCGTCAAGCCGTCGGTGTAGAGCAGCAGCACCTCGTCGGGATGGAACGACGAGACGGCCTCCTCGTACTGGTAGTCGAACGTGCCGAGCGGCGGGCCGTAGACCGGCTCCACGATCCGCGCCCCCCGGCGGCCGGCCAGGAACGGCGGCGGGTGGCCGGCGCTGGCCACCCGCACCTCGTTGGTGCGCGTGTCCAGGCGCAGCAGCAGCACGGTGACGAACTGCAGCGTGCCCTCGTCGAGGAGCACGCGGTTGAGGTGCCCGAGCACGAACGCCGGCGACTTCTCGAGGCCGGCGACCGCGCGGATGCCGCTGCGCACCGTCTCGGCCAGGGCCGACGCGCCGACTCCCTTGCCCTCCACGTCGCCGATCACGATGTCGACGTAGTCGCCGCTGCGGAACACGTCGGCGAAGTCGCCGCCCACCAGTTGCGGGCTGTACGCCACGCGGCGGTAGAGGTCCACGGAGAGGCCGTCGACCTCGGGCGCCGCGCGTGCCAGGCTCGCCTGCAGGGTCACGGCGACGTCGCTGAGCCGCTCGTAGAGCCTGGCGTTCTCGAGCGCCTGCCCGAGCCGCGAAGCGGCGCGCACCGCGAACATGCGCTCGCTCTCGCTGAACTCGTGGATCTCGTGGAGGAACGAGAAGACCAGCACCCCCTCTCGCACGCCGTGCACGGTGAGCGGGGTGATGAGCGACGAGACCAGGCCGAGCTCCGCGAGGATGGGATCGCGTCCGTCCGGCCGGCCGGGGTCGTCGACCACCTGCACCGGCCGGCCCTCACGGAACGCCTGCTCGAGGAACGGCGCTTCGCCGAGCGCGAACGAACGGCCCATCACGGCGGCCGGCATGCTCCAGGTGACGAGCGGCCGCCACTCGTCGTCCTGGCGCAGCACGATGGCCGTGCCGTCGCAGGGGAACTCTTCCGCGGCCAGGCGCACGGCCCGGTCGAGGATCTCGTCGCTGTCCAGGCTGGACGTCAGCAGCGCTCCCATGACGTTCAGGCTCTGCTCCATGCGCTGGCGAAGCGCGAGGCGCTCCTCGCGACGGCGCACCTGGTCACGGAGCGATCGCGAGACGAGCCCGGCGAAGAGCGCGGCGAGTATCCACAGCACCACCGAGGCGACCGTGGCCCACCCGGCCGAACCCTGCGTCACGAACAGCATGAAGGCGGCGCTGCCGACCGCGGCGACGGCGACGCCGCCGAGGGGACCGGTGAGCGCGCCGGCGATCACGGAGAGCAGGACGGCGATCGCGCCGGGCAGGCCGAGCGCGTCCTGCGCCGAGCCCGACAGGTCTCCCAACAGCGCCATGGTGGCGACCTGCAAGAGCATGGTGATCGCGAGGACGGCCCACGCCGGCGGCTGGTGCTCGAAGAACCGCCGGCGCTTGCGGCGCTCCTCTTCGGGCGCGCGGCGCAGACGCAGCCCGCCGCCGCGCCCGCGCGAGGCGCGTCTCACGGCGCGCGCCGTGCCGCCGCCCCGGCCCGCGTCCCCCGCTGCTCCTCTCGGCGTGGCGTCCACCCCTAGTGCATGCCCACGGCCACGTCCCTCACGCCGTCGACGGCGTGAGCCCGTGCAGGAGGGGAAGCCTGCTACGGTAGGAGTACGGTCAAAAGCCTGACGATCATCGAGAGTGGTGCCTGGGCATGACGAAGCGATGGAGGTCCGCGCGGCCGCATCTGCCGCTGCGCGTGCGCGGCGACCCGTGGCTCTACGCCGTCGCGCGACTCCTGCTGGTGCCCGCGGTGGTGTTGTACGGCAGGGTGCGGATCCACGGCGCCGAGAGGGTCCCGGCCCGCGGCGCCGTGCTCGTGGTCGCCAACCACCCGAGCGACGTGGACCCGATCCTGGTGGCCATCGCCGTCGCGCGCCCGCTGCGCTTCATGGCCGACGCGGTCCAGTTCGAGCGCGGGTTCGTCGGCCCGGTGATCCGTCGCCTCGGCGCCTTCCCCGTCCACCTCGACAGGCCCGACGTGAGCGCCGTGCGCACCGCCATCCGGTTGCTGGAGGCCGGCGAGGCGGTGGCCCTCTTCCCCGAGGGAGACGTGCTGAGGAGTCCGGAGCCGGGGTCGTTCCACCGCGGCGTCGGCCTGCTGGCGGCGAGGACAGGCGCTCCCGTGATCCCGGTGGCCGTGGTCGGCGCGGAGCGGCTCTGGGCCGGCGGGCGCCTCCACTGGCCGCGCATCGGCGTGCGCTTCGGGACGCCCATCCGGGTCTCGGGCGCCTGTGATGGGGAGGCCGCGCCGACCTGCCTGACGAGTGCGGTCCGCAGCGCGGTGACCAGCCTCGCCGCCGTCGGCGTCACGCCGCCTCGCCCGGCCCCTCCTCCTCCTCGTCCCGGTCCTCAGACCCCTCCGGCCGGTCGTCGGCGTCTCCCTGCTCCTCGCCCTCACCCTCGGCGTTCTTGAACAGCCGCTTCTCGGTGCGCCGGAAGAACACGTAGGCGCCGATGAGAGCCGCCACGAAGGCCGCGATGCCCGCGTAGCCGAACCCGCTCTTGATGAGGCCGATGCTGGCGGAGAAGAAGTAGCCGAGCAGGGTGACGCCCACGGCCCACGCGATGGAGCCGAGCGCGTTCCAGAGCGCGAACTCGGGCCAGGGCATCCTGGACGCGCCGGCGAACAGGGCGGCGCCGGCGCGCAGGATCGCGACCCAGCGCCCGAAGAAGACCGTCTTCCCGCCGTGATGGGAGAAGTAGTAGTCCAGGACCTTGAGCTGCTTCTCCTTCACCCGGATGAAGCGCCCGTAGCGGGCGAGGAACGGACGCCCGGCGCGCCGCCCGACCCAGTAGCCGATGTTGTCGCCGACGATCGCGGCGGCGGCGCCCACCACGATGACCCAGCCCAGGCCGAGCACGCCCCGCTCGGCCTCGACGGCGCCGGCGAGCAGACTGGTCTCGCCGGGGAGCGGCAGGCCGGCGCTCTCTCCGCCGATGAGCGCCGCCATGATCAGGTAGCCGTGCTGGGCGAAGAGCGCCTCGAGCCAGTGCAGGGCGTCGCCGATGAAGCTCGCCAGGAGGATCATGCCGCTCGCCTGGCCTCTCCCGCATCTCGCGGCATCCGCCTGCCCGCGACGCCGGTCGAGCTGGAGGTTCAGCTCGACGCCGCCCAGCACCGCGATGTTGAGCATCCACAGCCAGAGCAGGAAGGCGAGCAGGTAGCCGAAGAGTCCGTAGAACGACAGTACTGCCCCGACGTTGCGCACGTACAGGTCGTAGATGAGGGTCGCGAGCAGCCAGCAGAGGATGGCGACCACGCTCCCGCCGGTGATCCACCCGCGCCTGTGGCTGGGCGGAGTCGACGACGAGGAGTAGAGGAGGTTGAAGAGGACGAGCGCGGCGGCGAACAGGACCGGCCAGCGCAGGACCCTGAACACCAGGATGCCCGTCCCCGCTCTCCCGATCGCGCCGCCCGCGTTGGCGAACAGCGAGGGGCTCAGGCCCAGCGCCAGGGCGATCAGCGCCAGCAGCCCCAGCGCCGCCAGCGCGACGAGCGACTGCCTCTTGCGCTGCTGCCAGAACCCGCCCTGGGCCTTCTCCCCGCGCAGCCTCCGTGACATCCAGGCGAACGTGCTGACGTAGCCGGACGCGGCGAGGAAGCAGAAGGCCGCCGTGGAGACGAGTGAGGCGATGGACGCGCCGTGGCTGATGACGTGGTGGATCGGCGACGTGACCGTGGGGGCCTGGGCGCTCGGACCGATGTCGCTGATCACGCGGACCAGCGAGGTGACGGCGTCGGCATGCCCGATCAGGACCAGGAACGAGACGAACGCGACGAGCGCCGGGAACAGCGTGATGACCGTGAAGTACGTGAGCCCGGCGGCGAGGCCGAACACGTTGTCGCGCAAGGTCTGCAGGCCCGCGTCGCGCAGCGCGTAGGGCCAGTCGTGCAGCGGGACGCCCCAGAGGGCCGCTGCTCCTCCTCCACGGCCGCTGCCGGCCGTCGTCCGCTCCGGTAAAGAGTTCATCCTTTGGGACTACCCGGCTCATCCGAGGTCCGTCCGGCGTCCGTGGTGCCGGCGGCACGGCGTCGACGGCGTCGCTCCCGCGGGCGGGGGTACTCAGTTCGTAGGGACTCGCGAGGAGAGGAGCATCATGGACGTCTTCGACCGGATCGAACAGGACCACGAGGTCTTCCGGCGGCGGTTCGACGAGATGCAGGAGGCGATACGGGACGGCGACAAGCCGCGCAGCATGGAGCTGTTCCACGACCAGTACGTCCTGCTGATCGCGCACCACGAGACGGAGGAGGAGGTCCTCTTCAAGCGCATGGAAGAACGGCCGGAAGCCCGGCCGAGCACGGAAGAGGCGTGGGAGGAGCACGAAGCCATCAACCACTTCCTGCACTACCTGGACGGCGCGGACAAGGATGTCCGCTGGGAAGCCAAGATCAAGGTCCTGGATGAGATCACGCGCCACCACCTGGACGAGGAGGAAGATCAGGTGTTCAGCGAGGGCCGCAAGCTCCTCGACGAGCGGCTGCGCGAGCAGCTCGTCGAGGAGTTCGAACGCGTCGAGCGGCAGTGGTCCTCCAAGCTGGAGCAGGACCAGGCGGCCTGAAGGGCCGCCGTGAGCGAGGCGTGCACATGACGGCGGCCCACGAGCGTCAGTCCTGGCCCGACCAGGGCGTCTTCTACCAGATCTACCCGCGCTCGTGGGTCGACTCCGACGGTGACGGCGTAGGCGACATCCCGGGCATCATCTCCCGGCTCGACTACCTGCAGTGGCTGGGGGTCGACGGCATCTGGCTGAACCCCGTCATGCCCTCGCCCGACGCGGATTGGGGCTACGACGTGGCCGACTACTGCGCCGTCGACCCCGCCTTCGGCACGCTTGGACGACGTCGACGACCTCGTGCGGGAGGCCCACACGCGGGGCCTCCGCCTGCTGTTCGACCTCGTCCCCAACCACACCAGCGACCGCCACCCGTGGTTCCTCGACGCGCGCTCGTCTCGCGAAGCCGCCCACCGCGACTGGTACGTGTGGGCGCGGCCGGCCCCCGACGGAGGGCCGCCCAACAACTGGCTGGCGACGCTGGGCGGCGGCCCCGCCTGGAAGCTGGACGAGGCCACCGGCGAGTACTACCTGCACAGCTTCCTGCCCGAGCAGGCCGACCTGAACTGGTGGAACCCGGAGGTCAGGTCGGCCTTCGACGACATCCTGCGGTTCTGGATGGACCGGGGCCTGGACGGGTTCCGCGTGGACGTGGTGCACGCGCTGATCCACGACCGCGAGCTCCGGGCCAACCCGCCGGCCACGCCGGAGGACCACCCCGAGGTGCTGCGCCTGGGCCAGCGCCAGCTGTACACGCAGAACCGCCCCGAGGTGCACGACATCCTGCGGCGCTGGCACCGGCTGCTCGCCGCGTACACGCCGCCGCGGCTGCTGGTCGGCGAGACCTATCTGTTCGACCTCGCCGAGGTGGCGCGCTACTTCGGCGAGGACAGCGACGAGCTCGACCTCGCCTTCAACTTCCCGTTCATCTTCTCGCCGTTCACGGCCCTCGACCTCGCGCGGGTGGTCGAGACGACCGAGCTCCTGCTGCCGGCCGGCGCCTGGACCACCTGGACCGGCTCCAACCACGACGTCGGCCGGTTCGCGTCGCGCTGGTGCGCCGGCGACCCCGCGTGCACGCGCTGCGCCCTGGTCATGCTGCTGACGCTGCGCGGCACCCCGTTCCTCTATTACGGCGATGAGATCGGCATGGGCGACGTGACCGTGCCGAGAGAGCGGCTGCGCGACCCGGCCGGCATCGAGCACTGGCCCCGGCCGGGCAGGGACCGCTGCCGCACGCCCATGCAGTGGTCCGCCGACCCCGGCGCCGGGTTCACGGCGGAGGGGGTCGAGCCGTGGCTGCCCCTCGGCGACCACGGCGCCGTCAACGTGGAGCGTCAGCGCGACGACCCGTCTTCCCCGCTCACGCTCACCCGCCGCCTGCTCGGCCTGAGGAGGCGCAGCGTCGACATCCGTCTCGGCCGCTACGAGCGCGTCGTGCTCGACGGCTCGCTCTGGGCCTGGCGCCGCGGGGCGGGGACGCTCGTCGCGCTGAACCTCGGCGACGAGGAGGTCCGGCTGCCGGAGCAGGCGCTGCCCGCGCCCCGGAACCACGTGGCCGTCGCCACCGTGCCCGCCCGGCAGGACACGGTCCTGACCGGCGACGTGGGCCTGCAGCCCTGGGAGGCGCTCGTCCTGGAGGCGCTGGCATGATCGTCGGCTTCCACGCCTCGCACGAGCAGTTCCCGCCCTCGCGTCTGCTGCGGCTCGCGGTCGAGGCCGAGGCGGCCGGGTTCGAGGCGATCATGTGCTCCGACCACTTCGCCCCCTGGAGCCACCGTCAGGGGCACTCGGGGTTCGCCTGGAGCTGGCTGGGAGCGGCGATGCAGGCCACCTCCCTGCCGTTCGGCGTGGTGACGGCCCCCGTGCAGCGGTACCACCCGGCGGTGATCGCCCAGGCCATCGCGACCCTGGGCGAGCTCTTCCCCGGCCGGTTCTGGGCGGCTCTCGGCAGCGGCGAGAACCTGAACGAATCCATCACCGGCGACCGCTGGCCGAAGAAGCCCGTGCGCGACCGCCGCCTGCGGGAGGCCGCGACGGCGATCAAGGAACTGCTCGCCGGAGACACGGTGGACCGCGAGGGGCTGGTGCGCCTGCACGAGGCGCGGCTCTACACGCTGCCGGCCGCGCCGGCCCCGAGGCTGTTCGGCGCGGCGCTCACGCCCCAGACGGCCGGCCTGGTCGCCGCCTGGGCCGGCGGCCTCATCACCGTCAACCTCCCGGAGCGCGAGCAGGTGGCCGAGGTGATCGGCGCTTACCGCGAGGCGGGCGGTCTCGGGCCGGTGTACCTGCAGGCGCACCTCTCCTGGGCCGGCAGCCGGGAGGAGGCGCTGCGCAACGCGGAAGACCAGTGGATCAGCAACACGCTGCCGGCGGCGCTCGCCGAGGACCTGCCGTCGCCCGACGAGTTCGAGGCGTGGACGAAGGGGACGCCGGCGGAGGCCCTCAGCGCCTCCGTCCACATCTCGCCCGACCTGGACGACCAGGCCGCCTGGCTCGCCGCGTGGGAGGAGCTCGGCGTGGACGCCGTGTTCGCGCACAACGTGGGCCTCAACCAGCGCGAGTTCGTGCTGGCGTTCGGCCGCCGGGTCCTGCCGCGGCTGCGGCGCCGGCCGGCGGCCTGACACGGAGGAGGGCAGATGCTGAGGCCCGGGCAGCAGACGAGTGACATCTGGTGGCGCAACGGGCTGGTCTACGCCCTCGACCCCGAGATCTTCCTGGACGCCGACGGCGACGGCGTCGGCGACTTCCGCGGCCTGACGGACAGGCTGGACTACCTCGCCTCGCTGGGGGTGACCTGCCTCTGGCTGCTGCCGTTCTTCCCCACCCCCAACAAGGACGACGGGTACGACATCTCCGACTTCTACAACATCGACCCGCGCCTCGGCACCCTGGGCGACTTCGTCGTCTTTCGCCGCGCCGCCGGCGAGCGCGGCATGCGCGTCATCATCGACCTCGTCTTCAACCACACCTCGGACCAGCACCCCTGGTTCCTCGACGCACGCTCCAGCCGGTCGTCGCGCCACCACGACTGGTACGTCTGGTCGGACCGCCCCCTGCCGGACGCCGCCGTGGAGGTCTTCCCCGGCGACCAGGAGGGCAACTGGGCGTGGGCCCCGGAGGTGGAGCAGTACTACCTGCACACGTTCTTTCCGTTCCAGCCGGACCTCAACTTCGCCAACCCGGAAGTGCGCGAGGAGATGCAGCGCATCGCCGGGTTCTGGCTCGAACTCGGCGTCAGCGGGTTCCGTGTGGACGCCGCTCCGTTCCTCATCCAGACGTCTGGTCCCAACGGCGAGCCGGGAGCGCGGCACCACGAGTGGCTCAGAGAACTGACCGAGATGATCAGGCGGCGACGGGGCGATGCCGTCACGCTGGCGGAGGCCAACGTCCAGCCCGACAAGCTTGGCGCCTACTTCGGCGACGGCGACGAGATGACCATGCTGTTCGACTACGTCGCCAACTCCGCCCTCATGCTGGCGCTCGTGCGGGGCGAGGCCGGTCCGCTGCGGAGGGCTCTTCAGACCCTGCCGCCCAGCCCCAGGGCCGGCGGCTGGGTCGAGTTCGTGCGCAACCACGACGAGCTCAACCTGGAGCGGCTGACGGAGTCCGAACGCGCCGAGGTGATGGATGCGCTCGCGCCCGGCCCCGAGCGACGGATGTGGTCCCGCGGGCTGCGCGGGCGGCTCCCGCCGATGCTCGGCGGCGACCGCCGCCGGCTCGAGCTCGCCTACAGCCTCACCTTCAGCCTGCCCGATCTGCCGATGCTGCTCTACGGAGAGGAGATCGGCATGGGGGACGACCTCTCGGCCCCCGGCAGGCTCAGCGGCCGCACGCCCGATGCAGTGGTCGCCGGACCCCGGCGGAGGCTTCTCCCAGGCGCCCCCCGACGGCCTGGTCCGCCACCTCGTGACGGAGAGCCCGTACGGGGTCGGGGACGTCAACGTGGCCGACCAGCTGCGCGACAACGACTCCTTACTGCGGTGGATGCAGCGGCTGATCCAGGTCCGCCGCGAGTGCACGGCCATCGGGTTCGGAGAGCTGCGGGTCCTGGAGACCGGGCGCCCGCAGGTCCTCGCTCTCCGCTACGAGTGGGACGGGATCCGTCGTCACCACGTTGCACAACTTCGGCGGCACGCCCGTCACCGTCGGCGTCGAGCTCGGGCGGCCCGTGGTCCAGACGTTGTTCTCGGACGACTCATCCAGCGCCGGGGACGGCGAGGCCCACGTCGCTCCTTACGGCTACCTCTGGCTCCGGGCCTCGGGCCCCGACTCGACCGGACCGGCCACCAGAGTCTGAGCGGAGGCCGGTCAGTGCTCCTGCCGCTGGAAAACCTGCGAGATGCGCTGGCGGTGCTCGCCGCGCTGATCACGCCGGCCGTGCTGATCCTCGCCGCCGCGAGCCTCGCGTCCTCCACCTCGTCGAGGCTCGCCAGCATCACCGCACGGACGCGCGATGTGGTCGAGGCGTACCGGCAGCTGAACGACGCCCGTGAGACGGGACTGCACGCCGACGAGCGGGAGAGCCTGCTCGACGACCTCGACCGCGCCGCCCACCGCTCGCGCCTCCTCCAGCGAGCGCTCTACGCCCAGTACCTCTCGGTCATGATCTTCGCCCTGACCAGCGCCGGGCTCGGGCTCTCCGCGGTCTGGTTCCGCCATCTCGCCTGGATCTGGGTGTTCTCGGCGCTCGTCGGCGCGGCGTTCCTCCTCTACTCCGCGCTGCTGCTCGTGCTGGACTCCCGCCTCGGGATCCGCGCCGTGGAGACCGAGATGCTCAACGTACTGACCGAGGCGGGCTTGCCGACCGGCCCCACGCTCGGCGGCAGGCTGCGGAGCGTGCGCGGCGCCTGGGAGGATGCCGTCAAGGAGATGAGGGATCACGGCGAAGGCGACCGCAAGCGATCGAAGGGGAGTTGAGGACGGGGCGGGCGGAGCAGAGCGGTAGGGAGCCGAGATGAGGGCGAGCTCAGGCCGGGATCAGGCCGCCTTGCCCTGGTCCTCCTGCCTCTGGGCGGCGTCACGCTGGGCGCGCGGGCCCGCGGGCGCCTGCGCCTCCTCCGCCTGCGCCTGCGCCCGCGCCCGCGCTTCGCGCACCTTGCGCCAGACGCTGAAGGCGACGCTGGCGACGACGGTGACCGGCAGGAGCCACCAGGCGACGATCCCGGCTCGCACCAGGAACCAGGTGAGGACGAAGCCGGCGATGCCGATGAGGGCGCCCCACACGTCGTCGCCGATGAGGAAGTCCCGCCAGAAGCGGAGGAAGCCGATCAGGTAGCGCACGTCAGCCTCCCGACCCGTGCAGGAGCCCGTTCCTGACCTGCCGGTCCGGGTGCAGCGCCCGCTCCGTCAGCCACAGCGCAAAGGCGACCAGGGCCGTGTAGCCGGCGAGGATGAAGAGGATCGCGAGGTCGCCGCCCGGCCAAGCCACCCCGAGCCCCTCGCCGGCCCAGAACGTGCCGTAGGTGACGAGCAGGAGGCCGACCACCAGTTTGAGCCCCTGCTCGGGGGTGCGCCGGATCCAGGAGTGCGCCAGGGCGCCGGCGCCGCCGACGATGACGAACGCGGCGACGGCGCCGACGATCCCCAGGGGCAGCTCCCCGGTGGCGACGCCGAAGGTCACCACGATGAACGCGACCTCGAGACCCTCCAGCACGACGCCCTTGAACGAGAGGGCGAACGCCGTCCAGTCGAACCCGTGCGCCGGCGGCCGGTCCTCCTCGTCCACCTGTCCGGCCGCTCCGGAGGGGATCAGCCCGGCGTCGGCGATGCGGAAGATGGGCCGCCGCAGCCACTGCAGGCCGAACAACAGCAGCAGGATGCCGACGAGGGCGCGCAGCACGTCGATCGGCATCAGCGTGAGCGCCGGCCCGAGCACGGCCACCACGCCGGCGAGCACGGCGAACCCGGCGATCACCCCGATGCTGGTCGCCCGCCAGCCGCGCGTGACGCCGACGCCGATCACGATGGTGAGCATCTCGACGACCTCCACGGCGGCGGCCACGAACACGGTGAGAACGAGGAACAACTGATGCATACGTTGCACCTTCCCTGATGACGGAACACCTCTTTACCAGCCGTTACGGCGCCCATCTCCCCAGGAGGCACCCCTGATGAGCACCATGGAATCCAGACGATTGCGCGGCGGCGTGGAGATGCCGGCGCTCGGCCTCGGCTCGTATCAGGTGGGCCCGGGGCGCGAGGCGCGCGAGACCTTCGCCTGCGCGCTCGCGCTCGGGTACCGGCTGGTCGACACGTCGCTCGCCTACGGCAACGAGCGCGACCTCGCGGTGGCCGTGCGCGCCCTCGGCCTGCCACGCGGCGACCTCTTCATCACCTCCAAGGTGGAGAACGACGACCAGGGCTACGACGAGACGCTGCGCGGGTTCGAGCGGACGCTGACCAACCTGCGTACCGACCACCTGGACCTCTACCTCGTCCACTGGCCGGTGCCCGGCAAGCGCGACGCGACCTGGCGGGCGCTGCAGCGACTGCACGACGAGGGTTCCTGCCGGGCGATAGGGGTGAGCAACTACCAGCGCCGGCACCTCGAGGAGCTGCTTGCCTGGGCCGACACGCCGCCGGCGGTGGACCAGGTGGAGTTCCACCCCTTCCTGTACCAGCGGGAACTGCTCGACGCCTGCCGCGAGTGGGGGGTCCAGCTCGAGGCGTACGCCCCCCTGGCCAAGGCGGAGAAACTCCGCGAGCCGCTGCTCACGGAACTGGCCGCGGACCACGGCGTGGGCGCGGCCCAGGTGCTGCTGCGCTGGGCCGTCCAGCACGACGTGGTGCCCATCCCGCGGTCGGTCGACGAAGGCCACCTCCGCCAGAACCTCGAGATCTGGGACCTCGACCTGTCGGACGAGGAGATGGCCCGGCTCGACGGCCTGGACCAGGGCCTGCACACGGACTGGGACCCGAGCGGGGTCCCGTGAGCCGCGGGCGCCGTTACGGCTGCGCCGCCTCAGCAGAGCGAGAAGGGCATTCCGCTAAGTAGTGGACTCTCTCGCAGGAGGCACCCCTGATGGGCGACAACAAGGAATTCACGACCAACATCCCGGGGAGGATGGACCGGCTCCCCTGGAGCCACTTCCACACGCTGATCATCGTGGCCCTCGGCGTCACCTGGATCCTGGACGGACTCGAGGTGACGCTCGTCGGGGCGATGGGCAGCCAGCTGACCAAGAGCGGGACGCTGAACTTCAGCGACTCCCAGGTCGGCCTGATCGGCACCTTCTACATCATCGGCGCGGTGGCCGGCGCCTTCGGCTTCGGCTACCTCACCGACCGCTTCGGCCGCAAGAAACTCTTCTTCATAACCCTGGCGGTGTACATGACCGGCACCGTCCTGACCGCCTTCTCCTGGAACATCTGGAGCTTCCTCCTGTTCCGCGCCCTCACCGGCAGCGGCATCGGCGGTGAGTACGCCGCCGTCAACTCCGCCATCGACGAGCTGATCCCGGCGCGCGTACGCGGGTTCTGGGACCTCGTCATCAACGGCAGCTACTGGATCGGGGCGGCGGCCGGGGCGGCGCTCACGCTCTTCTTCCTCTCCGCCGTGTTCTCGGTGGACCTGGGCTGGCGCCTGGCGTTCGGAACGGGCGCGGTGCTGGCGCTGGTCATCCTCTTCTTCAGGCGGAGCGTGCCGGAGAGCCCGCGCTGGCTCATGACGCACGACAAGCAGGACCAGGCCGAGGAGGTGGTGGGCAACATCGAAGACCAGGTGCGGGAGGATGTGGGTGATGAGCTTCCGGAGCCGGACTCCGAGAAGGAGATCACCATCCACCCGCGCGGCGCCATCGGCTTCATCACCGTCGGGCGCACGCTGTTCGTCGACTACCCGCACCGGGCGGTGCTCGGACTGTCGCTGATGACCGCCCAGGCCTTCTTCTACAACGCGATCTTCTTCACCTACGCGCTGCTGCTGACGCGCTTCTATGGCGTCTCGAGCTCGACCGTCGGCCTGTTCCTGATCGCCTTCGCCGTGGGCAACTTCATGGGGCCTCTGACCATCGGCCGCTTCTTCGACTCCTGGGGCCGGCGACCGATGATCAGCCTCACGTACCTGCTCTCGGCGGTGCTCCTCGCCGCCACCGGCTACATGTTCACCCAGGGCTGGCTCTCCGCGTGGACCCAGACGCTCGCCTGGTCCATCATCTTCTTCTTCGCCTCGGCGGGCGCGAGTTCGGCATACCTGACGGTGAGCGAGGTCTTCCCCCTGGAGACGAGGGCGATGGCGATCGCCTTCTTCTACGCCACGGGCACGGCTGCCGGCGGCATCGTGGGACCGTGGCTGTTCGGCACGCTGATCGGCACCGGGAACCGCATGAACGTCTTCTACGGCTACCTCCTCGGCGCCGCCCTCATGGCCGCCGCGGCCGGCATCGAACTGCTGTGGGGTGTGAAGGCGGAGAAGGAGTCGCTGGAAGACGTGGCCAAGCCGCTCTCGGCGAGCGAAGGCGAGGGGGAGGCCGCGTAGGACGCACCGGACGAAGCCGCGAAGGACGAGGCCGGCCTCGCGCCGCCCCACCGGGGCGAGGCCGGCCTCATGCTGCGGCGCTCTCCTCGCCGAGAGCGGCGGCCTCGACGAGCACCTGCTTGATGCGGGGATAGGAGGCGCGCACGTCGCGCTCGATGCGCACGATGGCGCGCGTCACCTCTTCGCCGGACGCGCCGGAGCGGAACTCGATGCGGAACGCGACCATGATGTGGTCCGGTCCCAGGAACATGGAGAGGGGCGGGTCGGCGCGGCGGACCGCCTCGTCCTCTTCGGCGATCTCGACGAGCTTCTGCGCCATCGAGCTTCCGACGGCCTCTCCGATGATCAGCCCACGCGCCTCGCGCACCAGCAGCAGCGCCGCCCCGGCGAGCAGCGCGCCGATGACGATCGAGCCGGCGGCGTCGATCCACGGTGCCTCAAGCCGGCGGGACAGGAAGATGGCGCCGCCGGCCACCGCAAGCCCCACAAGCGCCAGTGAGTCCTCGACCACGGTCGTATAGAGGCTGGGATCCTTGCCCTCGTGGATGGCCTCCAGCACGGAACGCCCGGGCTCGGAGGAGCGCCGGAACTCGCGGAAGGCGACGAAGAGCGAGGAGCCCTCGAACACGGCGGCGCCGGCGAGCACCAGGTAGTTCCACAGGCCGGAGGGGACCTCGGTGTCGCCCAGGTGCAGGATGCCCTCGTAGATGGAGATCCCGCCGCCGATGCCGAAGATGCTGACGGCCACGATGAGCCCCCAGAAGTACAGCTCCTTGCCGTGCCCAAAGGGGTGCTCGCTGTCGGCCGGACGGCGGCTCAGCTTGAGCCCGGCGAACAGCATCATCTGATTGCCCGTATCCACCGTGGAGTGGATGGCCTCGGAGATCATCGCGGAACTGCCGGCGAGGAAGCCCACCACGAACTTGAGCGCCGCCACCGAGGCGTTGCCGAGCATCGCGGCGATCACCGCCTTGTCGGACGAACCGCCGGCGCTCACGCTCGGACCGCCCTTCTCGAAGCGCTCTGCTCCTCGGGAAGACTCATGCCCATGGCCTACCCGTACGCGGACTGGACGGGGTGGCCGCCGTCAAGAAACGGAGTGGGCGGAGGGGACCCGCGAGCGGCTGCACGAGCAGCTCGTCGAGGAGCTCGAACGCGTCGAGCGGCAGTGGTCCTGCAAGCTGGAGCGGGACCAGGCGGCCTGAACGCCGTCCCTCAAGCCGCCTTGTCGAACGGGGACTCCTCGCCCATCTTCTCGTAATAGCGTTGAACGACTCGCTTGACTGCCGAGACGTCCTTGGCAGGAAGGTCCACCCCGCCCCGTGCGCCGTTCAGCACCTGCGCGGCCGACATCACCGCGCGAGGAACGGCCTTCAGCTTGTCGTCGATCACGTCGGCGATCGGGAGCTTGTATGCGGTGAACTCATCCGCCTTGTCGCCGTCGTACCAGAGGAAGGCCTTGCGGTAGCGCGCGTTGGGCTCGCTGTCGGCCTTCGCCCAACGGCGAACGCGGCCCTCCGCGGAATCTCTGTCCCAGTCTCGTTCCCGGTCGGCGAGCGGCAGGTCCTCAAAGCCTACGCTTGTCATCTTCCTCACCTCTTCTTGTGGCCGCCGCTCGACTTGGCGACCCAGTGGTCGCCGTCCTTCTCGAAGTCCTTCTTCAGCGCAGCCCACGCCGTACGATGCGCCTTCTCACCTTCGCCGTACTCGTCAACCGCGTTGTCGTGGACCTTGATCCACATGTGCTGGGCGCTCTTGCTGGAGCGCTTCAGCGTGTCCGGAAGCTCCTTCTTGCCGGGCATCATCTACCTCCTTCCGTCTCTGCACCACAGCCGGCGCGGCATCTCCACGTTGGACTCCAACCCGAGGACCGGGCCGGGGAACGATCGCCCCGGCCCGGTCCTCTTCAGCGCCGGCTTCAGCGCCAGGTGGACCGGCGTCAGTGGCTCATGCCCTGCGCCTGTTCGCGCACCGACTCTCGCGCGGTCTGCGCCACGTCCTGCACGACCGTCTTGCCGCGCTCGATGGCCTCGTGGCCCATGTCCCTCGCCCGGTCGCTCACCCCCATCTGCTCCAGCTGCCGCTCCTCGAAGCGGCTCGGCGGGACGACCAGCCCGATCAGAAAACCGAGCGCCGCCGCGCCTACGATGACGAGGAAGGGGTTGTCCTCACCCATCGACTTGAGTCGTCCTCCCTGTTGCTTTGCCTGCTCCATAGCGTCGCCGCCTCCTCCCGACAGCGTGTCCTTGACCGACTGGACGGTGTTCTGGACGCCCTCTCTGGCCTGCGCCGGGAGGTCCAGCTTGTGCCCGAGGGCCTCGACCGTCTGCGACATCTGGTCGCGCGTGTCTTCTATCTGCCGTCGGATGTTGTCTGTCTCCGAGCCCATGTGGCATCTTCCTTCAGTGTCTCGATGGTCTGTTCGGGAACCGGTGGTGTCGCCCGGTTGTAGGCGCCTCTCGCCACGAAGAAGAAGATCAAGCCGATGACGCCCCAGACGACCCCCACGATGAGCGCGGACAGCCAGGCGCTGAGCACCAGGTCGAGGGCGTAGATCGCCGTGAGGCTCAAGGCCCACAGGAAGATGGCGCCGGCCACTCCCGCCACCACGTAGTAGGCGGCGGCCTTGCCGGCGGCGTTCAGCTTCTCCGAGATCTCCGTTCTGGCCAGCTGTATCTCCAGCCTGACGAGACGGGAGAGTTCATCGGAGAGGTCGCCGAGCAGCTCTCCCAGTGAGCGGTCCCGCGGCTTGAGCTGTCGGACCTCTGCCATGGTTCACCGCCCCCAGCCCACGTTCGGGATGTTGCCGGGGCCCCCGACATCCTCACTGTCGGGCGTCAGACGCTCGTCGGACGCCTCCCTGTGGGAACGAACGGGGCCTTCCGCGGTGTCCGGTCGCTCGTACTGAGGCCGCTCGTAGTGGCCGCCCTCCCTGCCGTAGCCCCGACCGCTGTAGCCCTGACCGCCGGAGCCTGACCGCCGAGCCCTGACCGCCGGAGCCCGCGCCAGTGTAGCCTCCGCCCGGGACCTGACCGCCGTAGCTGCCCTGGTCGTCGCCCTGCCCGCCGTAGCTGACATCGCGAAGTGTCTGCCTGCTCCTCTGCTCCTGACCGCCGCGGTCGTGCGCGGCCGCCTCGGCAGAGACGCGGAGCACCCTGGATGCGGCCAGGCCGACGAAGAGCGTCCCGGCGGCCACGGCCCAGACGTTGTCGCGGATGAAGCCTGCGAGCTCGTCGCGGATCTCTCCGGCGTCCATGTCCTGGATCCGTGACCCGTACGTCTCGAGCCCGCTGGCGGCGGCATCGATCAGCCCCGCCATCGTGGGATCGCCCTTCTCGCGCAGCGACTTGCTGGTGTCGTGAAGGTCCCGGCCCGTCTTCTGCATCCAGTGGCCCGCCTGACCGGAGCGCTTGTCGGCCTCGCGTGCGACGTAGTCTTGCGCCTTGTCGCTCGCCTCCTGGGTCTTGTCGCCCACCGTCTGCGCGGTCTGCTGGGCCTTGTCTTGCGCCTTCTCCGTGAAGGACTTCGATTGTGGTTCGTTGCTCATTTGCACTACCTCCTTTCAGTACAGGGGTGCCCCGGCAGTCGACGGGATAACAGGCATCGTTGACAAGAAGTCCTGCAAAAGTAGTGCTTCGTCGCCCCCCGGTGAGGAAGCAGCAGGGCCGGGAATGACACTTCTCGGGCGATGGCGTGGCCAGCCGGGCAAATTCTTCTCATGGCGTCCTGGATGAAGCGCTTCGCCGGCTTTCTCGCCTACGCCATCGCGGGCGAGTCGAAGGCGTACGGGTTCACGCTCGTGATCTGGGCGACGGGGACGGCGACGATCGGCCAGCACGGGTATCCGGACGAGCTCCGGGTCCTGCTGTTCGTCCTCGGGGCCCTCAGCGCCTTCCTGGTGACGATCGCCGCCGCGTTCCCCGACTACAAGGCGCACTTCCACCGCCGGGAGGAGCCTCCCCGCTACGCCTACGGGCAGTTCCACCTCGTCTCCGTGCTGCTCTCCGTCGGAGCCGGCTGGCTCGCCATGCGCTGGGCCCCGGGGGCGCTCGCCTTCTACGTAGCCTCGCTCGCCGCCGTCGGCGCCTATGAGCTGCTGCTCACGCTGGAGATCATGCTGACCACCCCCGAGGGGCGCCACGAGGAGCAGTCGCGCAAGCACACCGATCGGTCTTCCTGACCGCTGCGGGGTGCGATGCCGGGGAGTGCGATGCCGGGAAGGAGTCTGCGCGGTGGATTCGGGAAGTGTAAGGGCGTAGGAACAACAACTCCTCGACGTGAGGAAGTGATCTCATGAGACGAGGTGCAGTGGCACTGTGGCTCGCGTTCGCGCTGGGCATCTGGCAGCTCGCGACGGTGCCCATCTTCGGGCAAGGGTCGACTGCGACCATCGTGAACGCGTTGGCCTCCGGCCTCTTCATCCTCCTGTTCGCCGGTTGGGCGGCGGTGACGCTCGAGGCGTGGGCGGCCTGGATCGTGGCCGGCATCGGCGGTTGGCTCGTCGTGGCGCCGTTCGCGACGCTGTTCACCGGGCAGACCGACTACTTCATCAACGACCTCGTGGTCGGCGTGGCGGTCCTCACCCTCGGCGTCTTCGGCGCGCTCAACTCGGTGCACTACGAGAAGAACTCGGTCGTCGCCGATGACGACGACGCGGGCATCCCGACGTCGTCCAGCGCGACGCCGGATGAGCGCCGGCCGGACATGCGCCGGCACAGAGCGGCCTGACGGCCCGCGGGCGGGGAGGGCCGGCAAGCGTCCGGCCCTCCCCGCCCTCGGCCCCGGCCGCGCCTCGCGGCGGAGTCAGGCTCGCTCGGCCCTCGACCAGGAGTCGACGGCTCCTGCACGCACGACCGCGCCCGCGCGGGTATCCCCTCCCGTCCATGTCCTCTTCGCCATCTCCGGGGCCTCCATCGACACCAGCCTCGCCGGCGCCTACAGCCTGGCCCAGTACTTCGGCTGGGACTGGGGGAAGTACCGGCGGCCGGCCGGGGCCCCGCGGTTCACCCTGACGTGGCTCGGCATGCTGGGGATCGCCGTGGTCGTCACCATGACCGGCGTGGACCCGATCAAGGTCACCGAGTACTCCGTGATCTTCTCGGCGGTGGCGCTCCCGTTCACGTTCCTCCCCGTCCTGCTGGTCGCCCGCGACCCGAACTACATGGGCGAGTACGCCAACGGAGGGCTGGGCAACTTCCTCGGCTGGTTCTACCTCGTCGTGATCGTGGTGATCGCCCTGACGGCGATCCCTCTCATGATCCTGACCGGGATGGGGCGAGGCTGATGGGCGCCGGCGAACGCCACACTACTCTGGACGTCGCCCTGCGCGTGCTCGACCAGCAGGTGGTGGACTGGGCCGGGCGCCGCTGCGGCCGGGTCGACGACGTGGAGTTCGAGGGCGGGCCGGGCGAGCAGCCGCGGCTCACGGCCCTCCTCGTCGGCATGGACCACCTGCTGCCGCGGTTGCCGGCCCCGCTGCGGCCGCTCCTGCGTCTCGCGCGCGGCTGGGGCGACGCTCCTTCCGTACGCGTCGCCTGGACGGAGGTCGAGGGGGTGACCCACGTGGTCAAGCTCAAGCGCCGCGCTGAGGAGCTCGGTCTGGGGCGCGGCGACGACAGGGCGAGGCGGCTCGTGAGCCGCCTGCCGCGATCCTGAGGAGGCGCCGTGCTGCTCTCCCGGTTGCTCGGCGCCCACGTGACGAGCGAGAGCGGCTGGAGTCTGGGCCGCGTCTTCGACGTGCGCGTGGTGGACGGCGACGACGGCCCGGTCGTGGTCGGTCTGGTGGTCGGCCGGCGCGGGCTCGCCGAGCGCCTGCTCGGTCAGCGCACGAGCGCGCCGGGTGAGGTGACGCACGCGGCGCCGCTGGTCGACTGGCGCGACGTCGTGCGGCTGCAGGGACGGACGGTGGTCGTGCGCGACGGCGCGGAGCCGGGCGGCGCACAGGACGAGGTGAGGCGGACATGAGCTGGCGAGAGCTGGAGGGCAAGCGGATCGAGCAGGTACGGACGGTGGACCAGGAGGAGGTGGTGCTGCAGCTCGAGGGGGGTCAGCTCGCCAAGATCCGCGCCCGTGCTCCGGGGACGTCGAGCGACTCGCCGGCAGAGTTGCAGGTCGAGCTGCAGAAGGCCACGCCCCCGTCCGCCGGCGGCCGGGGCGCCGGCGGGCGCTGAGCCGGCCCGCCCGCCGCGTCGACGGCGTCGCCCGTTCACCGGCCGTCGACCGGGGTACCATCCTGCTATGGGCATCGTGAACCAGTTCACGACGCACGGCTGGTGGGCCACCCTGCACGGGGCGGTCCTCGGCGGCACGTACCTGGTGCTCCTCACCCTGGCCTTGGCGACGGTGCCGCAACTCTCGCCCGCCGGCGGCCTGACCGACCACGGCGTGGAGCAGCGGATCCGATGGCTCATCCGCGGCGGCGCGATCATGATCTTCATCGCCTGGGTCACCGTCTTCCTCGCCACCATCTGGGTGGACGCCTGGTTCCACCTGCAGAGCACGACCAGCCCGGAAGCGCTGCTGCAGGCCCGCCCCTCCCTGACCTGGTGGGACGAGTGGGCCATCGAGTGGAAGGAGCGCATCGGCTGGGTCAGTGCGATCCTGGCCACCACCGGCTGGTACGTCATCGTCTACGACCGCAAGGTGCTGAGCCGCAGCTCGAAGGTGCGTATGGGCGCCTTGGTCCTGCTCGGCCTGGCTCTCCTCTTCGGCGGCCTGGCCGCGCTCATCGGGATGCTGCTCGCCAAGCTGGTGCCCGTATGAACGAGCAACTGACATCGGTCGAGGTGACGTCGTCACCCGCCGTGGCCGAGCCCGAAGCGACCACCGGTCTCAGCCCGGAGGACGCGGCCGGCGCGGACTGGCCGCCCCAGGGGCGGCTCGCCGCGGCCGTCGTGGCGGCGGCGACCGGCATGCTGGCGCTCGGTGTGTTCTCGGTGATGGGCCAGTGGCTCAATCCCGAGACGTACCGGCCGCCCTTCGCCGTAGCGGGCGGCCGCAAGATGATCTTCATGTGGAGCAACTGGGCCGAGATGATCGGGCTGCTGGTGCCCGTGATCATCGTCTGGACGCTCACTTGGGTGATGCTCTACGACATCTGGCACGACAAGCAGGAGTTCGGGCGACGGTCTCTCATCTACAGTGTCGTCGCCATACTCCTGGGCCTCATCGGCTCGTTCCCGCCCTTCTACACCTTCCTGTTCCCGGGCTGAGGCTACGGAGCGGCGCTGAAGTAGGCGTAGGTGACCTCATCCGGGTACATCCCGCCTTTGGGCACGATGACGCAGTAACGACCCTGAGCCAGGGGCGCCGACGGTACGATCGCGAGGGTGTGGCCGTCCAGCCGGCTGCGCGCGACCGGCACGTAGGCGCCCTGGAACTCCTGCAGCCTGTACCGCGTGAGCTCCTCCCCCTGCTTGAACTTCACCAGGATGCGCGGCAGGGGGCCGGTCATCGGCGCCCCGGCCGGGAACGAGGCCTGCGGGTCGGCGTAGGGGTACAGCTTGAACGTGGTGGACCCCGCGCTGACGAAGGTGCCGGTGACCTCCCCGCCCAGGTCGGTGACCACGCGCGGCTCCGGTTCCTTGAGGGTCAGGAAGAGCAGGGGAAGCCCGACGAAGACCGCCACGATGACCGTGACCAGCAGGCCGAACACCCCGCTGCCCCTCCGCGGCCACGACCACGTGGCCTCCTCGCCTGAGCCCGGGGGGGCAGCGTCCACGTCGCTCATGACCTGGTCACCCATGACTGTGGCGCCTGCGCCGCGCGGCGCGGTACTCCACCAGCGCGAAGATCGTCCCGGAGGTGAGCGCAAGGAGCGGCAGGTACCGGACCACCGCCAGGGGATGCCCCCCGAAATCCGGCGAGGAGTTGCTGAGGATGACCGGGTAGACGGCCCAGACCACGGCCGGCCCGACCGACATGAGCAGGAGACCGATCAGGACCCTCCCCGAGATGAGCCAACCGAACCCCGGGAACCCGCAGAGTGCCGAGATGTACTCGATACCCACCCGCGCCGGCGCATTGAGCAGCGCCATGTCGGGGCTGACCGGACCGACGTACCGCCGCGCGCGCTCGCGGAGCGAGAGCCCGCGCACCGCGTTGCCGGCGTGCTCTCGCCGAGCGTCGCGGATGGCGAGCACGAAGAGGACCAGGCCGGCGATCACGAAGACGAAGAGCAGCCCGACCAGCGTCCAGATGGTGAAGTCGATGAACATCCCGCCCCCTCAGGCCGCGTGCACGTGCTCGGGTACGTCGGGCCGCCCGGGCGAACCCGCGTGATGGACGTGCGGGTGCCCCAAGACAGGACCGCCGGCGGCGGCCATCGTCGCCCGCACCTCGCCGCCCAGGTACGACTCGTCCATGAGCAGCCGTGCCACCCGCGTCAGGTACTCACGCTTGTGCGGCGGCAGCGATCCCAGCCGGCGCATCTTGGCGCCGTAGAAACGCATGAACGCCTGGCTCAGCAGTTCGGCCAGCCGCTCCCGCGACATCCCGTCCATCCGGATGATGGGGTTGATGAGGTTGTAGCGGCTGTAGTCGCGTTCCTCGATGCGCTCCGCCATCTGGGCGTGGAACTCGGTGTGCGGCCACGGGGTGACCGCGAGGAAGAACGCCAGGTCCGGGTCGTAGGCGATCGCCGCCTCCACCGCCTCGTCGACCGACTCCTCGGTGTCGCCGGGCTGGCCGAAGAGGAACGACGTCTCGGTGATGATGCCGGCGTCGTTGAGCAGGGAGATCGCCCTGCGCCCCTCGTCCACAGTGATTTCCTTGCGCAACGCGTCGAGCCGGTCCTGCCGCGCCGCCTCGACGCCCACGTACACGTGCAACGCGCCGGCCGCGCGGTACTTCTCGATGATCGCGGCGTCGCGCACCACGTCGTCGGCGCGAGTCTCCACCAGGAGCTCCACGCCCAGGTCCTCAGCGATCAGCCGGTCGAGGATCGCCTCCCAGCGCTCGGGGTCGGCGGTCGGCAGTTCGTCCGCCACCTCGAGCGTGTCGACGCCGAACCGCTCGCGCAGCATGCGCACCTCGGCCACGACCGCCTCCACGGAGCGGGTGCGCCAGGAACCGCGCCAGAGCACGCGCTGGGAGCAGAACGAGCAGCTGCGCGGGCAGCCGCGCGACCAGCTGGTGATGGCGAGCCTGCTGCCGGGCTTGGTGCGGTAGTGGTAGGTAGGCCAGTCGACGAGGTCCCAGGCGATCGGCAGCGCGTCGAGGTCCGTGAGGAGCGGCCGGTCGGGCGTCGAGACCACGCGCCCGTCCGCCGCGACGAAGGAGAGGCCGGCGACCCGGGTAGGGTCGTCCCCGGACTCCAGGCAGGCGAGCAACTCCGGCAGCGCCTGCTCGCCCTCCCCGCGCACCACGAAGTCCACGTCCGGCGTCAGGGCGTCCTCGGGCGCAAGCGTCGGGTGCACACCGCCGATCACGGTGAGCGCACGAGGCGCCACCTCGCGGGCCGCGCCCAGCACGCGGAGCGCGGCGGCCAAGGTGGCGGTGTAGGCCGTCGTGGCTACCACGTCCGGCTGCTCCGCCTCGATCCGCCGCCGGATCTGCACGTCGTCGTGGAACAGCGACATGGCGTCGTAGATGACCGGCTCGTACCCGCTCTCGCGCAGCGAGCCGGCCAGGGACGCCAGCCCCAGCGGCATCCACACGCCGGCGGACTCGACCATGCCGCAGTGGTACGCCGGCGTCACCAGCAGGACCTTCTTCAACCTCCTCTCATCGGACCCCCCCGTCCGTCACCTGCGGCGTCTCGCCGGCGGCTCCAGCCTGATCATCAGCAGCGCCAAGCCGACCAGCACCGCGTACGCGACCACCACCCACACCCAGGCCGGCATCTCACCAACTCCTCTCCCCGGCGACTCAGCGGATCCCGGGCTCGTACAGGAACACCAGGAACATCCACAGGAAGTGGAGTGCGCCGATGACGAAAATGATCAGCCAGTCACGAGCCTGGCCTGCTCTGCTGTAGCGCTCGTCGAAGCGCTCGTAGCTCCGCGTGACCGAGTCCTCATCCGGCGGCGGTCCCGGCCGGTTCGCGCCGCTCGAAGCGGCCTCCTGCTGGTCCGACACTGCTCACACCTCCTCAGGCGAAATCGCGCATCAGTCCGACTTCCATGTCTTCCTCTTTGACGCCCATCGACAAGAGCATCTCGTCCACCGGGTACCCGTGCGTCAGCCACTCCTCCAGGGGCTCGGGATGCGACCAGACCACGTCGATGAGTGCCTCCACAGTGCCCCCTTCACCCCCCGAGGCCAGCAGCTCGACCCGTTCCACGTCGTGCAGGCCCTGCAGGTGGCCCTTCATCGAGAGCCAGGAGTAGAAGACGCCGCTCCAGAGCTCGGTCGGGAAGGTCGCCCTGACGACGAACACGTAGTTGGCCTCCCCGTAGTACTCCTTCTGGGCGCCGCCGCCGAGGCCCTCACGCAGCCGGTTCAGGACGTCGTCGCCGATCGTCGGGTACTGCGGTGCGTCGCCCTGCGGTGTCTTGTCCTCGCTCATCTGCCGTCCTCCCTGCAGGCGCCGCCCGCCGTCACATCCACTGTCCGAAGATCAGGTCCCAGATGATGTACCAGACCATGAAGGTCGCGAGGATCGCGTACATGGCCCAGTTGAACGCATCGACCGGGCTCCCGCGCTCGGAGAGGTAGCCGTTGAACACTTCGACCGGGTACAGGTCTCCCTTGGGGAGCCGCGCGTACCAGGCGTAGGCGAAGAAGTAGGTGAGGACGAGCACCGCCCCCAGGATGGCGTAGATGATGATCATCAACACCGGGTTGATGGCGTAGGTCTGCGTGTACGTCTCCAGGTGCCGCAGCCAGAGGTAGTCGTAGTACTGCTGGATCACCTCGTCGCTGTTGCCGCTCGGCACCGCCTTGATCGGCGTCACGCTGATGCTGTTGGGGATCTCCGCCGTCGCGTAGGCGCTCGCCAGCAGGACGGCGCCGAGGACGGCGTAGGCGACCACCGTGATCACGTAGATGTGGATCACCCGGCGTGGCAGCTTCACCACGGCTCATCCCTCCTCTCCTCCTGTGAGCGCGAGCCGGTGTCCCAGTAGTCGGGCTCCGGGTCGCGCAGGACCTGGTACTTGGCGTCCTCACTGCGGCGGAAGACACCGAAGAACGCCGCCGTCAGCAGGCCGATGATCACCGGCAGCAACATGGCCATGGAGACCAGCAGCAGCCACTCGTTGACCGTCATCGTGCGCACGTCCGCCCCCTCACTTCACCGTCACGTTGCCCTTCATGTAGGGATGGACCATGCAGAAGTAGTCGAAGCTGCCCTTCTGGTCGAACGTCCGCGAGAACGACTGCCCCGGATTCAGCGGGAACGAGTTCCAGGCGGTGGACGGCAGGCTCTTGTTCATGAAGGCCTTCATCGTCCAGTCTTTGGATGTGGAGGTGTGGGCCGCCGAGGAGGCGTTCATCCAGACCACCTTGGTGCCCGGCGAGATGACGATGTTGGCCGGGTTGAAGGCCATGCCCGTGATGGTCACATGCACCTCGCCGGGCGGCGGTCCTCCACAACCACCGCTGAGGAGCACCAGCCCGCCCAGCAGCAGTGCCGCGGCGACGATGGCCAGACGTCTGTTCAGCAAGCGCATCTCGTCCTCCTCAGCGCAGCTCGCGGTCGATCGCGGGCGGGACGTCGATCAGCGATCGCGGCACAGCCGGCTGGCCGCCGGACTCCTGGTAGTACTGATAGCCGGCGTTGAGGACCTCGTCGTAGATCGCCTTGATGTCGGCCGCCGCCTTCTGCAGGGAGACCTCGCCGTACCCGGGCACGTTGAACGAGTCCTGCATGTTCATGCCGGCCCAGATCCTCGCCGCCTCAGCCAGGAACGGATCCTCCTTGCCGGCCACCCAGCCCTGGAAGTCCTTGTTGTCCTGGATCGGGTGCTTCTTGACGTAGGTCATCAGCTCGGACGGCGGCTTCCACGCCAGGTACATGTCGGGAGTGACGACCTTGTCGGCGATGAGTCCACCGCTCGGGATCGTCTTGAGGAACAGGACCACTCGCCAGATGTCGTCGACGCTGAGGCGCGTGCCGAAGTTCTCCATCGACGAGCCGCGCCACCCGCGCAGGATGCGGTAGTAGTAGACGCCCGGTGACGTGTCGTTGCCGGACGTCGCGTCGTCCGGCCCCGTGAAGTCGATGGGACGCGGGGCCATGAAGCGTGCGGCGAGCGACGACGCCGCGCCGCCTGAGCCGTGGCAGCCGATGCAGCGCTGCTGGAAGATCTGGCGGCCGCGCATGAGGTTGTCGGTGGTCACCGGCAGGGGATCGCTGGCCAGCCAGTACCCGCGCTCGGCCATGTTGATGTTGGCGATGTCCGGGTACGGCATCCCGTCGACCGTGCCTGAGGGTGGGTCGATCGTGCTGCCCTTCATGCCCATGTTCTGACGCTGCAACTCGGCGAGCGTCATCTTGGACGCCTCCACCGGGTCGGGGATGATCTTGCCGACCTGGTCGAAGAAGCTCGCGGAGTTGACCCCCTCGGTCGTGACCTGCGCCATGTTCCCGTCGCCGGCCAGCAGGAACACCTTCTTCGCGTAGAACTGGCCGGCGGCGCGCAGGATCCCGCTCTTGCCGGCGCGCGTCTGCACGTAGGCGGTCAGGTCCTGGAGCTCCTTGTCACTGAGGAAGCTGAAGCGCGCCATGATCGAGATCGGCGAGACGTAGCGCGCGTCCCAGAAGTGGGCGTACTCCCAGTCGTCCGGGTGGAAGCCCGACTCGTTCTTGAGGTCGGGCCCGATGCGGGCGCTGCCGAACAGGTTCGGGCTCTCCTGCGTGGTGGTGTAGTCGCCCGGCAGCGAGACCCGCGGGTACAGGTAGTAGAGCCCAGAGCGGGTGTCCTGCGGACGGCTGTAGTCGCTGTGGCAGTACACGCAGCCGTTGGACGTGTAGATGTGGCGGCCCTCCATGGCGGTGGCGGTGAG
The DNA here is from genome assembly GCA_963764225.1 of uncultured Actinomycetes bacterium. Classification (GTDB taxonomy): domain Bacteria; phylum Actinomycetota; class Thermoleophilia; order UBA2241; family UBA2241; genus CAIXSE01. The sequence goes on along the minus strand of CAVXRL010000006.1, from coordinate 56,977 downwards.
CGGCGCCCACTCCTTGCTCACCGGCGCACTGAAGAACATCATCTGCCAGAACGCCGCCATGAGCGTCGGTACGGCGAACGCGAACAGCCCGCCGAAGAAGACCAGCCAAGGCGTCATCAGCATCTTGCGGGGGGGATGCGTAGCCCAGCCCCTCGGCGAGCGGCTGTACGTCGGCATCCACTTGCGTATGCGGTCCATCGTCCTCCCCCCTCACGAAGCTGCGGGCGCCGCAGGGGCCGCCGGGCTGCTTTCGGGCCCTCTTCCCACGCCGAGCGCGCGTCCCTCTGCGCCACCTTGTGGGAGCGGGCCCTCGTGTCGACGAAGTACGTGAGGCCGACGTTGACCAGCTGCAGCCAGGCGGAGGCGTAGATCATGCCGCCGGCGACGGCGCGCATGATGTTCCAGATCCTGAGCTGCGGCAGCACGTTGATCTCGGGCACGCCGTTCAGCCAGTTCTGACCCTGGATGAAGGCTCCGATCGTCAGCGAGGTGAAGAACGCGAGGAAGCCGATCGTGACCAGCCAGAACTGCAGTTCGGCCAGACCACGTGAGTACGGCGGCTTCCCGAGGATGTGCGGGATCATGTAGTAGATGACCCCCATCCCGAGGATCGTGAAGCCGCCGAGCAGCGCCAGGTGCGAGTGGCCGATGATGAAGTAGGTGAAGTGGATGATCAGGTTGAACGGCTGGATCGCCTGCAGCGCGCCCTGGATGTTCACGAGGATGTAGAAGATGAACCCGACCAGGACGAACCGTAACGGCAGACTCGTGAAGAACTTGTTCCACTGCCCTCGCATGGTCAGGAAGATGTTGGTGAAGAAGGCGAACACCGGGATCAGGATGCCGACGCTGTTCACGCTGGCGATGGTCTTGAGCCAGCCGGGCGTCGGGGTCTGCAGCAGGTGGTGGTCGCCCACGCCGGTGTAGAAGAACAGGATCCCCCAGAAGGAGATCAGCGACAGCGTGTGGCTGTAGAGCGGGGTGTTGGTGATGCGCGGAACGAAGTAGTAGGTGACGGCGACGAGGATCGGCGTGAGCCACAGCCCGAAGAGGTTGTGGTTGCCCCACCAGTTGATCATCACGTCGTGGATGCCCGTGGAGAGCGCGCCGGACGGGTTGCTCCAGATGTTGCCGGGCCTCCAGATGACGTTCTCGATGCCCACCGAGATGACCAGCACCATCGGCGAGATCATCGTCCACCACATGGAGACGTAGAGAGGCCGGACCTTGCGGATGTTCACGCTGCCGACGATGCAGATGATGTTGGCGACGAACACCGCGAGGACGGCGATGTCGACCGGCCAGATGAACTCGGCGTACTCACGGCCCTGCGTGTGACCGGTCAAGATGCCGACGAACCCGGCGGCCAGGGCGATGTTGTAGACCCAGCCCGACCAGTACGCGATCGACTCGCCCCAGATGCCCTTGATGCCGAGGAGGCGCGGTGTGTAGTACAGGATCGCGCCCCAGTACATCATCGAGAGCCACGCGTAGATGACGCCCTCGACGTGCGACGGCCGGACGCGGCTGAAGACCAGCCAGGAGATCCCGCCGAAGGTCTCGGGCTCGGAGAGCTCGGTGGCGATGATGAGCCCGAACGTGGTGACCACGACGAACCAGACGACGCTGCTCGCCAGCCACAGGCGCGCGGCCTTGTCCGGATGACGGAACTGGACCTGGCTCACCCCAGTGACCGTCTCGTACCCTGAACCGAAGCGCCGGTGCAGGTAGTCGGTGGTGGAGAGCTGGTCGGCTCCCCCCTCCCCAGCCCGCGCCTCGTTGCCGGACTGCTCCTCGGCCATCTCGTACCCCCTCGTCGCTGGGCGACGTTCCCTGGTGCGCTGGCTCCCACTAGCGCTGCGACCGCCACGACGATTCACGTACTGCGGCGGTTGCGTGAAAACCGTTCCCGGCCCTCTTGTCACGTAACGGATTGCCGTCGACGCGGCGGCCGGTCACAGACGAGCCGCGCGGGACGGCCGCGCGCGGCCCCGGCGTCGCCCGCCGGGGCCGCGCACGGCCGAACCTCAGGGAAGCGCGAACGTGTAGATGGTGTTGATCGTCGAGAGCCCGCCGAGCTTGGCGTAGCCGGCGCCCTCAGGCGGCCCGCCCATCCCGTTGGGGAAGCAGATGTACTCCTTACCCTTCACCGAGTACACCACCGGATTGCCGTGCCAGCCGGACGCTCCCTTGAAGGTGAAGAGGGTGTCGCCGGTGTCGGCGTCGAGCACCATCATCGTCTGGTCGGCCGTGCCGGTGATGACCAGGCCGGACGCGGTGCAGGTGATGCTGCACATCTGCGGGAATCCGGTGCGCACCTCCCACTTGACCTTGCCGGTGCGCACGTCCACCGCGGTGATGTGCCCGTAGGCCGGGTCCTGCACCGAGTAGCCTCCCCAGTAGAACTCCCCTGGGTACCGGGGCGCGTCGACCTTGAAGTGGGTGAACGGCATCTCGGTGAGCGGGATGAACATGAGGTGCCGCTTGGGGTCGTAGGCCTCGTTGGCCCACTCCTTCCCGCCCGTCGCGCCGGGCGAGACCTTGGTGCCCTGCTCGGACGGGGCCTTGCTCATGTCGGGCTGGGCGACCCCGTCGCGCTCACCGTGCCCCACGTGATCCGGTGCGCCACCGGGACGGCGTACACCGGCTTGCCGGTGATCCGGTCGATGGCGTAGAAGTAGCCGTTCTTGGGGGCGAACATCACGACGTGCCGCAGCTTGCCCTGCATGCGCACGTCCGCGATCACCGGGTTGACGGTGCAGTCCAGGTCCCAGACGTCGTGCGGCACCGTCTGGTAGTACCACTTGAGCTTACCGGTGTTGACGTCCAGAGCGATGACGCAGGTGGCGTACAGGTTGATCCCGGCCCGCTTGTCGCCGTTGATGTCCGGCGCGGCGTTGCCGATGCCGCAGTAGATGGTGTTGCGCGACGCCTCGTAGCTGCAGGTCATCCAGTTCGGCGCCCCTCCGGTCTTCCAGGAGTCGCCCTCCCACGTGTCGTGACCCGGTTGCCCCTGGTCCGGGGGTCGTGTGGAAGCGCCAGAGCCGCTTGCCGGTGGAGATGTCGTAGCAGTCGATGAAGCCGCGGACGCCGTACTCCCCGCCGGAGATGCCGACGATGGCCTTGTTGCCGATGACCTGAGGCGCCAGCGTGGCGCTGTACCCCTGGTCCACGTCGGCCATCTTGACGTCCCACTGCAGCTTGCCGGTGCGGGCGTCCAGGGCCACCACGTGCGCGTCCAGCGTGGCCATGACGACGCGTCCGGCGCCGATACCGACGCCGCGGTTGACGGCGTCGCAGCAGAGGCGCGGATGCCCCTGGAACTTGTGCACGAAGCGCCAGTACACCTTGCCCGTCGCGGCGTCCAGTGCGAGGACGTTGTTCCACGGCGTCGAGACGTACATCGTCCCGTCCACGACGACGTTGGAGGACTCGAACCCGTTGTGCAGACCGGTCTCCAGCGTCCAGACGGGCTTGAGCCCGGCGACGTTCTTCTTGGTGATCTGCTTGAGGGGGCTGTACCGCATGGCGCTGTAGGTGCGCCCGTACATGAGCCAGTCGGCGCCGTTGTCCTTGCCGGCCTTCAGCTGACGCTGAGCCAGGTCGGAGGGCAACGCCGGCGCGGGAGAGTTCAGCACGGTCGGGAGGTAGTCGGCGGGATTGATCCCGCCCATCTTGCCGCTGGAGTTGGCGGGCGATGCAGCCACCTGGATGATGGAAGGCGAAGGCTGAGGCGCGCCGACCTCGGCGGTCTGGCCGCTGGAGCCGCACGCCGCAACGGCGGCGGCCAGCGCGGCCAGCGCAGCCGCAACGAGCAGTCCCCTGAATCTCATGAGCCTTCTCCTCTACTCGCTGTCCGCGCCGTCGGCCGACGGCGCCTGAGGACGAGCCACGCTGCGAGCCCCGCACCCAGCGCCACGGCCACGGGTACCGCCAGCCACCAGGACACGGTCTCGCCGCCCGGCGGCGGGCGTTTGGCGAACACGGTGGCCGACATCGAGTCGACCACCACCATCCCGATCATGTAGGGGTGGATGCGGCACTGGTACATGTAGACGCCGGGCCGCTGGAAGCGCACGCTGAACGTCTGCTTCGGCGAGAGGTCGCCGGTCGTCCACGCCTGGGGCGGCTGACGCGCGGCCGGGGCTCCGTCGATCCAGTCGTTCTCGGTCGCGGTGTGCGCCGCCGGATCCTTGTTGATCCACGTGACCACCGTGCCGGTGGTGATGTGGAGCGCCGCCGGATGATACGTGTCGCCCGAGATGATGACCGTCGCCTTCCCGGCCCTCACCGGGCCCGCGGCGGGTTCAGGCAAGCCGCCGTGATGACGGATGTAGGCGATGATCTTCCAGCGCATGTCTTCGGGCAGGGCCGGGTGAGGAGGCATCAGCTTGCCCGGCGCCCCGTTCTCCACCATCTGGAAGACGGCCGTGTCCGTGCCGGCCCCGTAGCGCCACTCGCGGTCGCCGAGGTCGGGCGCGATCAAGGTGCCATTGACCTCGGCACCGTGGCAGTACGTGCAGTACAGGTTGGCGGCGTTGAGTCCTGCCACCCAGGCATTGCGGTCGGCAGCGGAGTAGGGGTTCCCTCGCTGCTTGATCTCCCCGGTCTCGATCTCGGCAGTGGACGCCGGGGTGAACATCTTCGTCACGTACACGGCCAGCGACCAGCAGGCGGCGGGCGAGACCTGGGGCAGTTGGGGGGCCATGAACGTGCCGTCGATACCGTTCTCGATGATCGAGTAGGTGCGCTCGACCATGGAACTGCGCGCGTGGAAGTCGGTTGGGCGTGGCCAGACGTAGCCATTCTGAGCCCACGGCCCGTCCCCCTTACCGCTGCTCCCGTGGCAGTCCGCGCAGTCCTGGGCGTAGATGGCCGACGCCTGTGCCATGTCCGGCTTGGCGTCGTCCCAGTTGCCCTGCCACTCTCTCGTCGTGTCCAGCCCCTGCGTCTGCAGGAACGCCAGCAGGTCGGCTATCTCTGCTCCGGTCATCATCGGGTGGGCGGGCATCGCGGTTCCGGGCAGCCCCTTGGCGATGATCGAGCGGGCCATCGAGGGCGAATCCCTGACCGCCGTCAGGTTGGCCGGGGGAGGGACGAACGTGGTGCTGCCCGGGCCGTCGCCCTCAGCATCGACGTCGTGGCAGATCTCGCACTGGTTCTTGTAGATCAGGGCGCCGTTGTCGGCGTGGCCTTTGATCGGCGTCGGCACCGTCGCCTGCGTCAGCGATGGGCCGGGAGACGGCGTCGGCGGTGAGGCGGCCGCAGCGAGCCCGGCGAGCGCCAGCGACCACAGCAGGATGGCGGCTGCCGTGACGACGAGCGCGATTACTCGCGACCGGCGCGGACGATGGACTTCCATGGCACCCTCCCCTGTAGGCCCTGGACCCCCGTCCACTGATATGCCCTGAAGAGGAGGGAGGCTTGGCGAAGGACGTTGACTGTGAGGCGTTACTTCTCTCGCAACTCCGGTAAGCCAAAAAGTGTATCTGTACACTCACAACAGAGGAGGCACGATGCGCGGCAAGTGGGCCAGCTGGGTCAATCTGATCCTCGGCGCATGGCTGATCGCAGCGCCGTTCATGCTCTACTCGGGCGTCGGCAGCGCTCTCGGCAACGACATCGTCGTCGGCGTCCTCGTCGTCATCTTCGCCCTCGTCGCGATCGCGTCGCGGGCGGCGTGGGCCAGCTGGATCAACGTGGCTCTCGGCGTGTGGGAGATCATCGCGCCGTTCGCCCTCGGCTACTCGGGGACGACGGCCGCTGTGACCAACGACATCATCGTCGGCGTCGCGTTCATCGTCTTCGGACTGATCTCCGCCCTCTCGGCGAGGTCGGCCGCGGTGGGCACTGCCGGTACCGGCGTGCGCAGCGACGAGCGCGGCTACGGCAACGCCTACGGCGGCGACCGTGGCCGTCTCGACGACACGGAGACCACCGAGGAGGAACAGCGGCGTCGGAACCGGCGAGCGGCCTGACGTCCGCGACCGCCGCTTCGAGCCCGCTGCTTCCAGGAGAGACAAGCGAGCCTGAGAAGACGAGCCGGGGCGGGTGCGCCCGCTCCGGCTCGCCGCGTCGCTGGGACGGGCGACCTTCGGTCGACGAGACCTGCCGTCGGCGGTGGAGCGCTCGTGGAGAGCTCAGGAGTGCTGGCGGGCCTCGCGCCCGGCGTCGCCGATGGACTCTTTGAGTGCCGCGGCGGCCGCGGTGACCTGGCGGATCTCGTCCGGAGAGGAGAGGCCGCGGCGGGCGGCGCGCTCCAGTGCGTCGGCTTGGCCCCAGACCAGCGCGGAGCGGCCCTGGTCGTCCTCGAGTGCGTCCCGCAGGTGCTCGAGGACGTCGAGCTCGCGGAGGAGCACGACCATCTGTGAGGAACCGGCCTCGCGGATCTGGTCCAGCCCCTCACTCAGCAACTGCGCGAAGTCGGGCAGGCGCATCACGGCCCTCGCCGTACCCTGCTCGTCTCGCCACAGGGCGGCGGGCCTGGACTTGGCCGCCGCGACCAGCAAGACCGCGCCGAGGTGATCGAGGCAGATGAGCGCGGTCGTCACGTCGTTGATGCCGGGAGAGAGCGCCTTGAGGGCGATGTCGACCAGTTGCCGTATCCCGAAGCTTGCGTCGCCGTCCACGTCGCTGGAGGCGGCGAGGTGGACGGCGCTGCGCAAGGCTGCGACCTCCTCTTTGCCCACGGCCGCGGACCCGTCTTCGGAGGTGTCGACCTCGAACAGCGTGGCCCCGTCCACCACGAAGGTGCCGGGCGGGGCGAGGACGCGCACACGCCAGTCCCGCCGTGCGGCGACGTTGCCGATCGCCTGCAGGTCGACGCCGCGCACGTACCCCGAGCCCGAGGCGACGACCGGTGTCCCCCCCGACGGCAGCTCGGACAGCTCACGCAGGAGCTCTGGCGCCGGCGTCTCCGACTGCTCGTCCTCGAGCGCCTTGCGCGTGTCGGCGGCGACGCGGGCGATGATGGCGGACGCCTGGATCGTCGCGGCGACGTGGTCGATGAAGTAGATGAGGAACCCGGCGCCGGCGATCGCGAGGCCGATGGCGACCAGCAGGGCGAGTTGGGGCACGTACCCGGGGCCGTCGGAGGGCGCGCGGACGGCACGCAGGACGATCAGGCAGTAGACGAACGCGCCGAGAAACACGCCGAGCACCGTCTGGTTGCCCCTGTCGCGCACGAAGGTCCGAAGGACGCGCGACGTGAACTGCTGCGAGGTCAGCGACAGCGTCGCGATGGTGATGGAGAACACCACGCCCGCGACGCTGAGCATGGCCGTCGCGATGGAGGAGAGCACTCCGCGGGCGCCGTCCGCGCTCACGGTGAACAGACGCGGCGAGAGCTCCTGGAGCAGGGTGATCGGCGGGTCGACGAGGACGAGGACGACCGCCAGCAGGAGCGCACCGGCCACGATGAGCGCCGGCAGCACCCAGAGGCTCTGGCGCCAGGCGACCCCCACTCTGAACAGCAGGCTACGCAGCAAGGTCGCCTCCTTCTCGTCGGCTGTAGGGGTTGCTGCCCTCACGCGGTCCGGCGTCCTTGCCGTGTCCCTCCGCGGCGTCCGCTCCCCGGCGAGCTTCATACCTGTGCAGCCGCCGCGCGAGCGGCGTCCCGGTCAGCCCGAACACGACCACGCTCGCGGCCACGACGGCGGCCACCGGTGGCCAGGCCATGTCGGACACGGAGCGGTCCACGAGCAGCGTGACGTAGAACAGCGCCGAGACGCCCATCGGCCCGAACCAGCCGACGAACGCGGCCTCGCCGGGGCCGCGCACGTCCTTGGTCAGCCTGCCGAGCAGCAGCAGCCACGGGAGCCGGCGCAGCAGCAGGACGCCGGCGACCAGCGGCAGCAGCGACCAGCCGAGCGAGCCCCAGGCCGCCCAGGGGAGCAGGAGGCCGAAGACGAAGAAGATCGTGACGCTGAAGAAGTCGTCCACGATCTCCTGCAGCTCGGCCTCCTCGCGCCGGTCCTCCTTCTTGCGGAACGCGCGAAAGGCGAGACCGGTGAAGAACACGCCGAGCACGCCGTCCACGTGCGCCAGGCGCAGGAGCATGAGCGAGAGGATGGCGAGGGAGAGCGGGAACGCCGCCCGGAAGGTGGGCGGCGTGGCGTGCTGGAGGGCCAGCGTGAAGCGCTCCGCCCATGCCCCGGCCCAACCGATCGCGAGGCCGAGCGGCACGGACGCGCCGACGCCCCAGAGCACCGTGACCGTGAGCCATTCGGTCGGCGAGAAGCCCGCCCCCGGCAGCAGCCCGGCGACCAGCACCACGATGGGCAGGGCGGCGCCGTCGTTCACGGAGCTCTCCCCCAGCAGGACGTAGCGCACGCGCTCGGGGACGTTCTTGCGCGCCACGTCGCCGAGCGCCACCGTACGCGCCAGGATCGGGTCGGTAGGCGCCAGGCACGCGCCGATGAGGAAGGAGGTCGCCGCCGCGAGACCGAGCGAGAAGTAGGTGACCGCGCCGGCGGTCAGCCACGAGAGTGGCAGCAGCACCCCGATGAGCAGGAGGATCTCTCTCCACGCCTTCACGACGTACCAGCGCGGCAGCTGGAGCGCGGTGCCGAACAAGCCGGTCGCCAGAGCGAGGCTCGCGAGGTCGAACAGCACGGTGAAGCGCGCCGAGTCGTGAAGCCTCCCCAGGTTGATGAACGGCCCGAGCGCGGCCCCGGCGGCCATGGCGATGAGCGGCAGCGAGAGCCCGCGGGAGCGCAGCGGGGAGGCGAGCGCGCCGAGCACCAGCACGAGGAGCGCGGTGACCAGCGCGACCTGGCCGAAGAGGGAGAGTTCGGGATTCACGGCAACGGCGTTCGCGGCCGCACGACGTCCGGCCACTGCGGCGGCGCCTGTCTCACTGGCGGGAGGACCGGCATCACGCTCCTTTCAACGTGAATCGTTAAGCAGCCATGCCCGGCCTCTCCCTGCCCCAAGGCGTCGACGCGCCCCGGCGCAGCTGCCTGAGGCGGGACGGAGGCAGGCCGTACGCGCGAAGGCCGCGGGAGGCAAACGGCGCCGCCCGCGGCCTTCTTGACGTGCGGGAGCAGCTACGCCGCCCGCGCCCGGTAGAACTCCTCGAGCCGCTGGCGGTCGTCCACGCTGATGTGGTCCGGGTCCACCTCGGGCGCGTCGTCCAGGTACGACTTGGTGCGCTGGATCTCGAGCCGTCCGCCGATCTCGTGAAGCTCGTCCATGGGGACCAGCAGGTCTTCCGAGAGGGTCCGGTCGACGATCACGAACTCCGCATCCCCGGTCACTCCCTTGACCTCGCCGATCTTCATGTCGTCCCGCGCGTACACGTCGCGCCCGACGAGGATGTGACGATCGATGGGCATCCTTCTCCTCCTTTGACGCTCCCTTTGGGCGTTCCCGCAGGGGACGCGGAGATGGTCTCCGCCAGTGACGTTCACGGGGTGGACTGTGAGATTTTTTTCGCCTGACGGGTCAGGACCAGCCACGCGGCGGCGATCGCCAGCTCCCCCGCCGCGTCCAGCAGGTAGACCTTGCTGATGCGGCCGCGCGTGGCGTGCACGACGTCGATCGCGGCGAGGCCGAGCGCCGAAGCGGCCGCGAGACGGCGCAGGTCGGGCCCAGGCTGCCCGCCGAGACCGGCGCTCGTCAGCGTGCCTCCGATCGCGGCGACCAGCACGCCCACCGTCTGCACGAGCCACCAGTCGGTCTTGGGACCCGTCACCGCCTCGAAGCTCCGGCGGCTCAGCAGCGGCCACACGCCGGTGGCCGTGTAGAACAGGCCCTGGCCCAGCGCGAGGACGCGCGCGGCCGGCTGCCCGGTGAGCTCGGCATCCATACGATCTTCCCCTCCTCACGTCAGCGCCCCCACCAGCAGGCCGATAGCGTAGGTGACGGCCATGGCGAGCGCGCCTCCCACCACCACACGGCTGGTCGCGCGCCCGGCCCCGGCCCGCCCCACCCGGGCGCTCAGGTAGCCGGTCCCCCCGAGCGCGAGGAGCACCGCCGCCGCGGTCAGCGGCACGCGCAGCCACGCCGGCGAGAGCACGATCGCCAGCAGCGGCAGCAGCGCCCCCAGGGCGAAGGAGGCGGTGGACGCCAACGCCGCGGCCCAGGGATTCACGAGCTGGTCGGGGTCGATGTTGAGCTCCGCCTCCGCGTGCGAGCGCAGGGCGTCGTGCCGGGTGAGCTCCACGGCGACCTCGGCCGCGAGGTCGAGCGGCAGTCCCTTGTCGGCGTAGAGCCAGGTGAGCTCCCTGAGCTCGCCTTTGGGGTCCTCCTCGAGCTCGCGCCGCTCCAGGTCGAGCAGCGCCTGCTCCGTGTCGCGCTGCGTGGAGACCGAGACGTACTCGCCGATGCCCATGGAGAGCGCGCCGGCCACCAGGCCCGAGAGGCCGGCGGTCACGAGCACGGCGCGGTCCGCGGTCGCGCCGGCGACGCCGAGGAGGAGCGCCGCCACGGAGACGATGCCGTCGTTGGCGCCCAGCACCCCGGCGCGCAGCCAGTTGGTCCGGCTTGCGGCGCCCTCGTCGTGCGGCTCCTCACCCCGCTTGGGCGTCGCCCTCATCTTGATCGTTCTCCACATCACGCACGTCCGCCTCCACGTCTCGACACTTGAGGCGTTCCCCTCCGCGCGCGGCCACGCGGCGCTGCCGTCACGGGGCGGCAAGACCGTCGGAAAAGGGCTCCCGATCAGCCTGCCGGCGCGGCGGCGGATGTGCAGAGATGCCCCTCTCAGAACGTATCTTCATCGGCTCTCCATCTGGAGCCTCGGCGTGCCCGACTGAGCGAGATGGAGATACCTCGTGTCTACGTTCTCAGAGTCGCCGGCGAGGACGACCGGGTGGCGGAGCGGTTGCAGGCCCGGCCGACGGGCGCGGGGGCGGCGTCAGCGCGAGGTGAAGTGAGCGAGCACGCCGACCGACCAGACGGCCGCGGCGGCGCAGAGCAGCGCGAACTCGACGAGCACGCCCTTGCCCATCGCCTTGAGCGTCTCGAGGCTGTACTGCAGCGCCCGGCCGAGGTCGCGGTGGCGGAGGGCCTCGCCGGCCAGCAGCCCGACCGCGAAGCCGACGAAGATCCCGACCACGGGGATGAGGAACATGCCGACGATGCCGCCCACCGCCGCGACGGCGACGGACCACCACGGCACCTCGAGCTGCTTGAGCCGGCGTCCGGCGAGCACGTAGCTCGCCGACCAGCCGGCGGCGCACAGGAGCGACGCGACGATCGCCGCGATCCAGGCGGGCCAGGACCCGACCACGGCCGCCCAGACGAGCAGCGTGCCGATCGCGATGGGGCTGCCGGGGAGCACGGGGTAGAGCACCCCGGCGGCGGCTACCGCCAGCAGGACGGCGGCGACGACGGTGGCGAGGATGTCGGTGTCCATGCGGCTATCGTGCCACGCCCGCGCCGGCGAGTGGGCTGACGGCCCGGCGGGATATCTCGAATCAGCCGGGAACGTACGGGGTGTGGCGACAGGAAGGGAGTGTACCCATGTACATAGGCATAGGCGCAGTCATCGCCATCATCCTCATCATCATCCTGCTGGCCTGGGTCTTCTGAGGGGGCCACAGAACGGCAAGGCGGGCGGGCCGGCCACTTGTGGCCGGCCCGCCCGTCCGCGTTCCCGTCCGGCGTCATGAGCTGGGGGGCCTGCCCGGGTACACAGTGGGTGGGAGGTGCGCATGCGATTCGTCGGACGGTTGCTCGTGTTCGTGTTCAGTCTCGCCGTGCTCGCGGCCGCGGTGTACGGCGGCTTCCGCGCGGTGGAGTGGCTGGGCAGCCGCGACGCCTTCGGGCTGCTCGCCCGGCAGCCGGTCGAGCCGGTGCACATCGCCAGCCTCGACCCCTACACGAAAAAGGTCGCCGGCAAACCGTGGTTCGCCGACTACTTCGTCACCATGGTCTTCTCCCAGACGACCACTGCGGGCTCCCCGCGCATCGTCACCAAGTGGCAGCAGCGCACGGTGGCCATCAAGTTGCTCAACAGCGACGGGCCGGAGGTGGAGAGCTACCTGGGCCGGCTCGTGCGCCGGCTCAACCGCCTGCAGGACCAGGTGGACTTCAAGCTCGGCGGCTCGCAGCCGCGCATCACCGTCCAGTTCCTCGATCACGACGCCTACGTGGCGCAGAACGGCACGGGCAGCGTGGGCAACACCCGCACCCGCTACTTCCAGGGGCCGCCCGGGCTCATCAGGGCCCGGATCTCGGTGGACGTCGGCGTCCAGGACACCCCCGACGAGGTCAAGTCCACGCTCATCCACGAGCTGACGCACGCGATCGGCGCCAGCGGCCACTTCAACTCACCCAGCGACCGGCGGCGCAGCGTGATGTACGAGGCCAACACGCTCACCACCTGGAGCCAGAACGACGCCGCGGTGATCCGCGTCCTGTACTCGCCGTTCGTGCGCCCGGGCATGACGGCGACGGGCGCGCGCGCGGCGCTGCAACGCTTCGACCGGGCGGCCCGCTGAGGCCGGCCGGCGCCGCCGGACCGGGGCAGGCCGAAGACCGGCGCGCCTGACCTCTATCCCGGCGCCGGGTCGGCGCCGTGCCACTCCACGACGACCTCCGTCCCCTCGCCGAGCCTGGAGTCGATGCGGAGAGCGGCGCCGGCCTCGTCGGCCCGCTCGCGCATCGAGACGAGGCCCAGGTGCCCGGCCGGCACCCGGCCGGGAGTCGAAGCCGACGCCGTCGTCGCCCACCACGAGACGGGCGGACGACGGCTCCAGGTCGACCACCACCCAGGCGTTCTCCGCGCGCGCGTGCCGCGCGACGTTGTTGAGCCCCTCCTGGGCCACCCGGTACAGCATGACGTGCACCTCCGGCGGGACCACGGCCTCGCCGCGCACGGTGAGGCGCACGCTCGTGCCGGCGCGGCTCTCCGCGGCCTCGACCAGGTGGCGCAGCAGTTGCCGCAGCGGGATCTCGTGGACGGGGTCGCTGCGGAGCTCGAGCAGCAGCGTGCGCATCTGCGCCAGCGCCCCGCGCGTCAGCCGCCGCACCTCCTCGGCGGTCGCCGTCACGGCCGACGAGGCATCCGGGTCCAGCGTGAGAGCCTCCGCCTTGATGGTCGCCGCGAAGAGGGCCTGGGTCACCGAGTCGTGGAGGTCGCGCGCCAGGCGGTTCCGCTCCTGCCGGGCGACGTTCTCGAGCTCGTTCAGCCGCAGCGCGTCTTCGGCACGGCGCCGGGCGAAGGCCTCGCGGACCACCGGCGCGATCGCCTGCAGGGCCTGCAGGTGCTCCGGCCCGTACCCGCGCGGGTTGTCGGCGACCGCGATCAAGCCGATCGTCTCTGCGCCCCGCTTGAGGGGCACCCCGAGGAAGCACGTGAGCGGCGGGTCGACCCTCGGGGAGTGCCGCACTCCCGGCGTCGGCTCCCGCGTCGTCGGTCAGCAGCGGCTCACCGGTGAGCAGCACCCGGTCGTACAAGGCGTGCAGGTCGCGGTCGTCCGGAAGGCGGCGCTGCCCGCTCCGGGCCTCCGCCTCACCCTCCCCCCATCCCGGGTCGCTCAGGGCGACGCCGCGCAGCTCACCCTCGGCTCCGATCTCGCCGATGAAGCCGAACCGGCTCTCGGTGAGCAGTTCGGCGACCTGCAGGCAGAGCTCGCCGAGCCTCGCCTCGGTGGGCGCGGCGAGCGCTGCTTCGAGGATGCTCGTCACTCCGCCGAGCATGAGGCTCTGCAGCTCACGCTTCGCCTCTTCCTGCTTGCGCCGCGTGATGTCCCTGCTGATGCCGACCAGCGCGACCGGCGTACCGTGCGCGTCGCGCACGATCTTGCGGCGGTCGCTGAACCACCGGTACTCCCCGCTCTTGACCTTCCAGCGGTACTCGACCGGCTCGTCCTCGTCCTCGCCGGCCGCGACGCGGCGCTGCTGCTCCAGTGAGACGTGCCGGTCGTCCGGATGGACACGCTCCGCGGCCTCCTCGGCCGAGATACCGGCGATCTCCTCCGCCGTGAACCCCGTGAGCGCCACCTGGGCCTCGTTCATGAAGGTGTACCGGCCGGTCTTCAGGTCCAGCATGTTGATGCCGTCCTTGGAGTGGGCGAGCACGGTCTGCAGGAGCTGCTCGCTCTCGCGCAGCGCGCGCTCGGCCTGGATGCGGTCGGTCACGTCGATGGCGATGCCGCCGACGTAGCGCCGCCCCTGCGCGTCGGTGAACGGGAACTTGTAGTCCAGCCAGGAGCGTCGTTCGGCGTCGCGGCCGACGGAGTCCTCCAGGAGCCTCTGGACCTCGCCTGACGCGAGCACGGCGGCGTCGTTGGCGCGGAAGAGCTCGGCGCTCTCACGCGACCAGAAGTCGAAGTCGGTCTTGCCCTGCCAGTCGCCGTCGCCGCCGAGCATCTCCTCGTACGCCCGGTTGAGGAAGACGTAGCGGCCTTCTTCGTCCTTGAGGAAGACCAGCGAGGGGTTGTGGTCCATGAGGGCGAGCAGGCGCTCCTCACTCTCCCGCGCCTGCTTCTCCCCGGCGATGTCGCGCGCCACTCCCGCGCTGCGGACCGGCTGCAGCACACCGCCCGGTCCCTCCGCGAACCGCACCCGGCCGTGCGTGTGCAGCCAGTGCACACTGCCGTCCGGCCACGCACGCGGCACTCGAACTCGTACTCGCCCTGGCTGACGGCAGGGTCGCGGGCCGCCTCGACCGCTCGCCACACACGCTCACGGTCTTCTTCGTGGACGCGCGCGAGCAACTCCTCCGGCGCGATCTCCTCCTCGGGCGCCAGTCCCACGAGGTCCTTCATGCGCTCGTCCAGACGCAGCTCGCCGGTCTGGAGGCGGTGGTCGAACGTGCCCAGGCGCGCGGCGTGCACCGCGAGGCGCAGGCGCTCCTCCGCCTCGGCCAGGGCAAGCTCGGCCCTCTCGCGCTCGGTCACGTCGCGGAGGTAGACCGCGAGCCCGCCGTCGTCCAGCGGGTAGGCCCGGCCCCGGAAGAGCCGCACGCGCGCCCCGGGTCCTCCAGGTCGAACTCCACCGCCACGCGCTCGCGCATGGCCCGCTGCAGCAGCTCGCCTGTCGCCTCTCCGGCCCGCAGCACCACGTCCTGCTTGACGTCAAGGCCGACGATGTCCTCCTCGGCCAGTCCGGCGAGCTCCGCGGCGCCGCGGTTGGCGAACGTCACGTGCCAGTCGCGGTCGAGGGTCACGAACGCTTCAAGGCTGCCGAGGACCCTCTCGAGGAAGTCCTCACGAGCGCGCACCGCGGCGAGCAGGCGCTCTCGCTCGAGCTCGCCGGAAGCGAGCACTCCTTGGCTGTCGGCGGCGTGGTCGGTCACCAGTGCCCCTCGGTCCGGAGGAAGGTACGAGGATTGTACGCCTTGGCCCACGGCGGGAGGGCGGCGGCCGTGAAGAGGGCGGCCTTCCTGAGGTCAGCGCGAGTACAGGTCGTCGATCTCGCCGGAGTACAGGCGCAGGAACTCGTGCCGGCGCAGCTTCAGCGTCTGGCTCAGCTCACGACCGATGCGGAACTCGCCGAGCCACACGCGCACGCGGTGCACGCGCTCGTAGGGGGCGAACCGCCGCGCGTCGCCGCTGATGACGCTGGCCAGGTGCCTGTAGTGCCTCACGATGCGCTCGTCGGCGACGATCGCGGCGAGGTCGTGCACCGGGAGGCCGAGCTTGCGCGCGAGCGACTCCAGGTGCGCGCGGCTCGGGGCGAGGAACGCGGCCACGAAGGGCCTGCCCTCCCCGACCACCACCGCGCGCTCGATCCACTCGCTGGCGCAGAGCTCGTTCTCGAGGTACGGCGCGTTGACGTTCTCGCCGTTGGTCAGCACGAGCGTGTCGTCGGTGCGGCCGAGCACGCGCAGGCTGCCGTCCGCGTGCACCAGCGCGAGGTCGTGGGTGTCGAACCAGCCGTCGTCGCTCAACACCTGCGCGGTCCGCTCCGGGTCTTTGTAGTAGCCGCGCATGATGTTGGGCCCGCGGACCTGCAGCCGGCCGACGTCGCCGGGCCGGCAGTCCCGCCCGTTCGCCGCCGTCAGCTTGTACTCCATGCCGTGGATGATGTGGCCGGCGGTCTTGAGCCGGCGGTGGAACGCGTCGCGCATGGACATCACGACGATGGCCTCCGTCATGCCGTACCCCTCCAGCAGCGGCAGGCCGGCGGCGTCGAAGAACTCGTCCACGGCGTCCGGCAGCGGACCGCCGCCCACGCAGGGGAACCGCAGCCGGCCGCCGAGACCGGCGCGGACCTCGCGGAAGACGAGGCGGTCGGCCAGCGCGTGGAACGGCGCGAGGGTCACGGACGCCGCGTGCGCCCAGCCGCGTGCCAGCGTGCGGCGCAGCGGGCCGCGCGGCCGCACCTCGGGCTCGCGGCCCTCGAGCACGCGCCGCGCGCGGGCGTGCGTGAGCGAGCGCGCCAGCAGCCAGCGCGCGAGCTTGCGCCGCAACGGCGGGCGGCCGTCGATCTTGAGGAACACGCCCTTGTACAGCTTGACCCACAGCTCCGGCACGGTGGCCATCACGACCGGCCGCACCTCCGGCAGGTCGCCGCGCAGGTGCAGCACGCTGCTGTAGTGGATGTGGCAGCCCTGGCTCAGGTACATGAGCTGCATCTGGCGCTCGTACGCGTGCCACGGCTGCAGCACGCTGACGACGGGCTCGCGCTCCACCTTGAGCAGGTGCGGGAGCTCGCGGAGGTTCAGCTCGTAGTTGCCGTGCGTGAGCGCGACTCCCTTGGGTGAGCCGGTCGTACCCGACGTGTAGATGACCGTGGCCAGGTCGTCGGTGCGCACCTCCTCGCGGCGCCGCGCGACCTCGGAGGCGCCCTCCGCCCACGCGGCCTCGCCGAGGGCGGTCAGCTGGGCGAGCGTGTAGACCGACGGGCCCTCGCCGGCGGCCTGGCCGTCGGGGCCGGCGCCGGCCGGCGCGCCGTCGCCGCCGTCGACGAGGACGACGGCGCGCGCCTGCGGCAGCGCCTCGCGCACCAGCGCCAGGTGAGCCGGCTTCTCCAGGATCACGACCGCCGGCTCCGCGTGCCGCAGGATCGCCTCGAGGATGTCCCGCGGCGTCTCGGAGGCGCGCGGCACGTCCACCGCGCCGGCGAAGTGGATCGCGAGGCTGCAGACCAGCCACTCCGGACGGTTGTCGCAGACGAGCGCCACGAGCTCGCCGCGCCGTACGCCCAGTGCGCGCGCGAGCGCCAGCGCCAGCAGGCTCGCGCGCCGGTCCAGCTCCTCGTAACTGAACGAGGTGAAGACGCCGTCCACCCTCGTGCTCAGAGCAGGCTCGGGCCCGTACTTGGCGGCCCAGCCGGCGAACAGCCGCGGCAGCGTGGCTCCTGCCGTGCCTTGACCGGGTGACGTCGCTGCCGTCGGACTCATCTTCAGCCCCGCCACTCCATCGCCACCTCGGTGCCCGCGCCCGGCGCCGAGACGAGGCGGAGCTCGGCGCCCGGTCTCGGCCGCACGCTCGCGCATGGAACTCAGCCCCAGGTGGCCCGGAGCGGCGCTCAGCGGGTCGAACCCGCAGCCGTCGTCCCGCACCGACAGCCACGCGCGGCCGGGGTCGAGCTCCAGGTCGACCCATGCCTGTTCGGCGCGCGAGTGGCGTGCGACGTTGTTCAGCGCCTCCTGCGCCACACGGTAGAACGCCACGTGCACGTCCGGCGGGAGCGTCTGCACGCCGCGGACCTCGAGCGTGACGCGCGTGCGCGTGCGGCTCTCCGTCGCCTCGACGACGTTGCGCAGCAACTGGCGGAGGGGCATGTGCTCCAGCGGCTCGCCGCGCAGCTCCAGCAGCAACGTGCGCATCTGCGCCAGCGCGCCGCCCGTGAGACGCCGCACCTCATGGACGAGGTCCTCCAGCTCGGGCGACTCCGCCGTGACGGTGCCGAGCGCCTCGGCCTTGAGGCTCGCCGCGAACAGCGCCTGCGTGATCGAGTCGTGCAGGTCGCGGGCGAGCCGGCTCCGCTCCTGCCGCGCCGCTTCGGCGAGCTCGCTCTCGCGCAGCGCGGCCTGCATCGCCCACAGCTCCGTGACGTCGGTGTGCATCGTGAGGTTGCCCACGTGCCTGCCGCTCGCGTCGGTCATCGGGGTGGAGCTGAAGACGGTCCAGATCGCCTCACCATCCTTGCGGCGCAGCTTGAACTCGCCGCGCACCACCTCGCCCTCGTCCAGAGCGGCGCGGTTCTGCAGGACCTGGGGGGCCCAGTCGGGGAAGAAGATCTCCGACCCGGCCATCCCGACGAGCTCGTCCGGTGTATAGCCGAGCATCTCACCCATGCGGCGGTTGGCGAAGGTGATGGTCCCACCGGGCTCGCCGATCATGATGCCGTCGTCGGTGAGCTCCACGATGTCGCGGTACCGCCGCTCGCTCGCCACCAGGGCCTGCTCCGCGCACCGCTGCTCGGTGACGTCCCGGATCGAGGTCAGCACCAGTCGCCCGGACCCCAGCCTGAGCCAGTCGAGGCTGATCGAGAGCGTCATGACCCTGCCGTCCTGGCCTTCGCGCGGCACCTCCAGGTCACGCACGGCTCCGTCGGCGGCGAACCGCCGCCTCACCTCCTCTTGTGAGTCTGGGTCCGAGATGCCGAGCTCCGGGACTCGTGCGCCCGACCAGGTCGTCGCGAGAGCGGCCGAACAGGCGCTCGAAGGCGCGGTTGACGCGCAGGATCCTGCCCGAGGGCATCTCGGTGAGCGACATCGCGAACGGCGACACCTCGAAGACCGCCGCAAGACCCGCCTCGTCTTCGGTGACGGCGTGGCCGCCCTCAGGCGCAGTGGGCGAATGGGGTGGCTGGCTGGTCAGGGGCGGCCTCCGGACGCGACGCGTGACTCAGATGCGTCCGAAGCATATGCGCACCCGGGCGGAGTGTCACTGAGCTGCGTCGGAGCCTCGGCGCCGGCGCTGGCTCTCATCCGATTTCCGGCTGTCTGCTGCTGCAGGTAGGTGTCCACACCGGCGGCGACGGTGTCGAAGAAGTCGTCGTCGCCGACCAGCTCGGCGACGCCGTTGCGCTCGAGGTCGTGGACGAGGCCGGTGGTCGCCCTGGCGAACGCCAGGGTCACACCGGCCCGGCCCAGCTCTTCGATGAGGTCGCGCAGCATCTGGGCCGCGGTGGTGTCGATGTGGGGCACCGCTCCGACGTGGAGGAGCAGCTGCCGCACCGGCGGGTCCTGGTCCCGCACCAGCGAGCGCACCACGTCGCGGAACCAGCGCGCGTTGGCGAAGAACAGCTCGCCGTCGACGCGCACGATCACGAGCCCGGGGAACGTCTCGGCGTCGGGGTGGTCCTCCACGCCGCGGAAGCGCAGCCGCTCGTCGTCCACCGCCCCGGGTGCGCGACCGAGCACCGCGTAGCTCGGCCGGTAAGCGCGGTACACCAGCGCCAGCAGTGAGAGCACCACGGCGATCACCAGGCCGACGAGCAGTCCGAACACCAGCACGCCGGCGAAGCAGAGGATGGCGATGCCGAAGTCGGTGGCGTCCTCGTGCCGCAGCCTGCGCAGCGCTTTGATGTCGATGAGGTGCGACACGGCGGCGATGACGATCGCGCCCAGCACCGCCTCGGGCAAGTCGTGGAAGAGCGGCATGAGAAAGAGCATCGTGACGATCAGGAACCCGAACAGCACGATGTTCGAGAGCTGCGTCTTGACGCCGGACGACTCTGCCACGGCGGAGCGCGAGAGACTCGCGTCCACGGCGAACCCCTGCAGAAGCCCGGCCCCCATGTTGGCGACGCCGAGCGCGACGAGCTCCTGGTCGGCGTCCACTTCGTACCCGTGGCGAGCCGCCAGCTGCCTTGCTCCGGCCACCGACTCGGCGAACGCGATGAGCGCCAGCGCGAAGGCGTCGGGCAGGAGCTGGCGGATGTCGTCCAGGCCGAATCCCGGGAACGTGAACGACGGCAGGCCGTCCGGGATGGAGCCGACCACCGCCACGCCGTGCTGGTCGAGGCGGAAGACGT
Source organism: uncultured Actinomycetes bacterium (assembly GCA_963764225.1). Classification (GTDB taxonomy): domain Bacteria; phylum Actinomycetota; class Thermoleophilia; order UBA2241; family UBA2241; genus CAIXSE01. The sequence goes on along the minus strand of CAVXRL010000006.1, from coordinate 37,096 downwards.
TCACGGCGACGATCCCGAGCACCACCGCGACCAGCATCGCCGGCACCTTGGGCGCCAGCCTCCTGAGCGCGAAGATCACGGCCAGCGCCCCCAGGCCCACCGCCAGCGTGACCAGGCTGGCTTCTCCGAGGTGGCGGACCAGCTCGAGGAGCTTGCCGAAGAAGCCCGTGCCGCCGGCCTCCACGCCGACCAGCTTGAAGAGCTGCCCGACGGCGATGACCAGGGCGAGGCCGGTGACGAAGCCGGTCAGCACCGGCCGCGCGAAGAAGTCGGCGACGAACCCGGCGCGCGCGAGGCCGGCGGCCAGCAGCAGCGCGCCGGCAAGCAGCGCGAGCAGCGCCGAGAGCGCGATGAAGCGGCCCCCGTCGCCGAGCGCCAGCGGCGCGACGGCGGCCGCCGAGTACGCCGCGATGGCAGAGCTCGGCCCGACGGTGAGCTGCGCGCACGAGCCGAGCGCGGCGTAAGCGAGCAGCGGCGCCAGCGCCGCGAACAGGCCGGTCTCGGGCGGCATGCCGGCGAGCGAGGCGTACGCCATACCCTCCGGCACCAGCACCGCCCACACGGCCAGCGCCGCGACGAGGTCCGGCCGCAGCCATCTCGCCCGGTACCGGGGCAGCCAGTCGCGGATGGGCAGCGACGGCGGGTCCAGCCGGTACCAGCGCACGATGCGAGTCGCCATGCCCCGCCCCCCGCCGTCCTCAAGAGCCCGCACCCCGAGGCGGCCTCATGCGCGGCATTCTATTCCTCGCGCGGTGCAGGACAACGTGCGGGAGGCGCCCGCCGGCCCGCCCGCCCGTGGCCCGGCGCCGGCGCCTGCCGGCCCGCCCGTGGCCCGCCCCGACGCCAGGGGTGGGCGACCCGCGGCGAGCCCCGTCGCGGTCTCATGCGCGGCATTCGATCCCCAGGACCGGACCGTGCGGGAGCGTCCGCCGGCCGCCCGTGGCGCGCACCGGACAGTCGGCGCCCGCCGGCTCCGGCGATCACAGTCCATCAGGATTCGGCGGCGGGTGGTATGTGCGTCGGGGGTCGGAGCCCTCGATGGCACCTTCGTTGGCACCTTCGTTGGTGCCTTCGTTGGCACCTTCGTTGGTGCCTTCGTTGGCGCCAGATAAGGCTCCGACCCCCGGGCGCACTACCTCCCTCCGCCCGGAGCGGCGAGCGGCGGCGCCGCCGGCACCGGCGGCACCGGCGGGACGCAGGCGCGAGACGGTGAGCGGTCAGGCGCCGGTCGAACCGGCCTCCGCGTCGGCAGCCGCGTCGGCTCGCTCGCGCAGCAGGCGGACCGCCGAGAGCGCCGCGACCTGGCCCTGCCCGACGGCCTTGGCCACCTGATACGGCCCGCCGGTGCAGTCGCCGGCGGCGAACACTCCGGGCACGGAGGTGCGCAGGAACCGGTCCACCACCAGGTGCGGGCCGTCGGCCTCGAGGCCGTCGAGGAGCGTGTGCGGCGCGACGGCCTCCTTGTAGAGGAAGACGGCGTCCACGACGAGCTCGCCGTCCTGCACGACCGGCGGCGCCGGCGCCGCTCCCTTCGTCCGCCGCGGCGGCGGGCACGCCCTCCGCGCCGGCGCGCTCGAGCGTCACCTGGACGCCGGCGTCCGTGCGCGCGAACCGCGTGGGCTTCGCCCCCGTCAGCACGCGCACGCGCCCCGGCACCCGGTAGTCGCCGCTGTAGAGGGGCAGGTACGTGACGTCGGCGCCGAACGCGTCGGCCAGCTCGCTCGCCTCCTCCTCGCCCGGAGGGCCGGCGCTGACGAAGGCGACCCGCCGGCCCGCGAACAGCCGGCCGTCGCAGGTCACGCAGTAGCTCACTCCCTGGCCGACGAGCTCCTCCTCGCCCTCGATCGAAGCGTCGAGGTAGACCCCGGTGGCGAGCACCACGGTGCGCGCGTGGTAGACCTCGCGGGAGCCGAAGAGCGCGAAGCCGTCGTCGTCCGACCCGTCACCTTCGCGCACGAGCTTGCTCACCTTGTCCTTGAGGACGGGCACGCGGAACGCGTCGAGGTGCCGGCGGAACGCCGCCACCAGGTCGTCCCCCGTGGTGACGGAGAAGCCCGCGTAGTTGGCGATCTCGTGCGGGCCGTTGACGCGGCCGAACGGCGCCTGGCCGGCCAGCAGCACGCAGCTGCGGCCGCGATTCATGACGTTGATCGCGGCCGAGACGCCGGCCGGGCCGGCCCCCACCACGGCGACGTCGTACACGAAAGGCGCGGCCTCATCGTCCGCCACGGGTCCTCCTCTGGCTCGGTGTCCGGATGGCCGGGAGCGTTCGACGCGCTCACGGGCCTCACCCGCCGGTACCCCCGCCGCTTGCCACGGAAACGGATGCCCGGGCCGAGGTCCGGGGCAAGTCACAGTCAAAGGCAGGAAGGGACAGGTGGACACGCCGGTGGATCAGAGAGGGACCCCGCGGCTCTCCTTCAGGTTGCCGCTCGACCCCGCGCGCCTGCAGCGAGCGAGGGAGCGCATCCGTGACTACCTCCACGAGCGGCGGGTGCCGAGCCGCGCCGTCAACGAGGTCGTCCTCTCCGTGGAGGAGGCGATGACGAACGCGGTCCGGCACAGCGGGTCGCAGAGCGATCTCGAGGTCGACCTGCAGGTGCAGGGCGGAGAGCTGACTGTGAGCGTGCGCGACCAGGGCAGAGGCTTCGACGTCGCGGCGTTCGACCGCACGCGCCTGCCCGACCCGCTCGCCCCGGGCGGGCGCGGCCTCTACCTCATCTCTCACCTGATGGACGAGCTGGAGCTGGTCCCTGGTGACGGGCTGGAAGTACGCATGCGCAAGAGGCGCCTCCAGCCGCTCGGCGCCGAGAGGCGCGCAGGCGGCCGAGGAGGAGGGCGCCATCGGCGACGTCGGCGACGTCGGCGACGGCCGCGGCTACCTGGCCGAGCGCCGGCGCACACTGCTGGACGAGATGGCCGAGGGCTTCGCCACGCTCGACTGGGAGTACCGGGTCACCTACGGCAACGGCGCCGGACTCGAGCTCTTCGGGCTGCGGCTCGAGGAGGTGCTGGGCCGGACCTTCTGGGAGATCTTCCCCGCGGCGCGCACGCTGCCCGTCGCCGGGGCCCTGCGCCGGGCCATGGAGCTCGGCGTCAGCTCCATCGAGGAGTTCCTCTCCCCGACCGCCGGGCGCTGGGTCGAGACCCGCATCTACCCGACGAGCTCCGGCGTCAGTCTGTACGTGCGCGACATCGAGCAGCGCAAGCGCAAGGAGCTCCAGCGCGACGAGCTCCTGCGAGAGATCGAGGAGACGCGGTTCCAGCTCGAGGAGGCGCAACGGATCGCTCACGTGGGCAGCTTCGAGTACCTGGCGGACGACGGGACCACGGTGTGGTCCGACGAGGAGTTGCGCATCTACGGTCTGGAGCCCGGGATGCAGTCCCCCACCTACGAGGTCCTGCTCGAGCGGTTCATCCACCCCGAGGACGCGCCCGTGCTGGACGAGACCTTTCGCCGGGCGCTCGAGAGCGGCTCCGTCTTCGAGCTCGAGCACCGGATCGTGCACCCGGACGGCGAGGTCCGCTGGGTCTACGACCGCGCCCGCCCTTACGTGGACGACCAGGGCCGGCTGGTCCGCTACGTGGGCGCGACCCTGGACGTGACCGACCGCAAGCTGGCGGAGGCGGCCGTGCAGCAGGAGCTGGCCAGGACGCGCCTGCTGCAGGACGTGGCCATCGCCGCCTCGACCAAGCTCGACCTCGACGCCGTGGCGCGCCACGTGCTGGACGCCCTGCGCGCCCACCTGCAGCTCAAGGGCGGCGACGTGCGGCGCTACGAGGACGGGTGCCTGCGCCTCCTCGCGGCGTTCGACTACCCCGAGGAGACCCTGGACCTGCTGCGTGAGGTCGAGGTCGAGACGAGCGACCTGCTCGGCTCCAAGGCGGTGCGCGAGCGCCGGGTGCTGACGCACGAGGACGAGGCGCCGTCGGCACGCCGGCTCCTCCTCGACCCGCAGCACCTGCAGGAGGACCGGTACGTGTACGTGCCCGTCCCGCACCGCGGCCGGACGATGGGGCTGATCTCGCTGACGTTCGCCGGACGGCGGCCGTTCCGCGAGGACGAGCTCTCGCTCTTCGCCGCCGTCGCTCAGGTGCTGGGGCAGGCGATGGAGAACGCCCGCCTGCTGGCAACGCAGAGGCAGGCTCAGGAGGCCGCCCGGACGGAGCTCGAGCACAGCGACATCCTCGTCCGCGGCGCCGCCGCCCTGGCCTCGTCCATCGACCCGCAGGCGGTGCTCGAGACGCTCGGCGACCTCATGCTCCAGGCGCTGGGCGTCACCCGGCTCATCGTCCTCGGCCTGGACGCGCCCTCGGGGCAGCTGCAGACACTGCTGACCATGGGAGATCTGCCGTTCTCTCCCGACACGGTGCTGCGGACGGGACTGCTCTCGGAGGCCTTGCAGGGAGTCCTCCGCGAGCGGAGGACGGCGCGCGTGGACTACGACGAGAGCGAGTTCCCGGAGTCCGTCGACGATGTCGGCGGCGAGCCGCAGGTGCGGCGGGCCCTGCTGGTGCCGGTCGTGTGGCAGGACGAGCTGCTGGGCCTGGTCGGAGTGGACGCGCCGGGCGAGCGGCACGACTTCACAGACCGGGAGGTCGAGCTGGTCGAGGCGATCTGCGACCAGGCCGCGGCGGCGATCGCCAACGCGCGCGCCTACGAGGCGCAGAGGACGATCGCCACCACCCTGCAGGCCAGCTTCCGGCACCGCCTGCCGCCGCTCCACGGCCTCGACGTCGGCCTCATCGAGGTGCCGGCCTCCGCGCCCGCCCTCGTCGGCGGCGACTTCTGGGACGCGTTCGAGCTGCCCGACGGGCGGGTCCTGTTCGTCATCGGCGACGTCGCCGGCAAGGGGGTCACCGCGGCCGGCATGACCGAGACGGTGCGCAGCTTCATCCGCGCGTTCTCAAGCATCCACCAGTCGCCGGCGTTCATCCTCAGGAAGACGAGCGAGCTCCTGCTGGCCGAGCAGACGCGACAGGACCACTACGTGACGGCCCTCCTGGCCATCGTGGATCAGCGGTCGGGCCGGGTGGTGCTGGGAAGCGCGGGACATCCCGCCCCGGTGCACCTGAGCGGCGAGGAGGGCTGGGTGGACGAGCCGCGCTACGGCCCGCCGCTCGGTACCTTCCCGGGCAGGTACGGCGCCACGGAGGTCCAGCTCGAGCCGGGCGACTACCTCATCCTCTACACCGACGGAGTCACGGAGGCGCGGCGGGGCGGCGACATCTTCGGCGAGTCGCGGCTGGTCGAGGTGGCGCGGGGGCTCTCGGGGACGGGACCGCAGACGCTGGCGGAGGCGCTGCGAGCAGTGGCCACATCCTTCGCCTCGACCCTCATGGACGACCTCGAGGTGCTGGTGATCAGGCGGACGCGAGGAGGGGAATGAAGACGCAGGATGGACCGCCGATGCTCTTCGGTGACGTATCCTTTGCCCGTGCGGGCAAGCCCACCGACCGTGGAGTGGAGTCGCGTGACCGAGAGGCAACCTCAAGACGTCGCCGAAGACGTCGCCCAGCGCGATGAGGAGGAGCGCCGACGGCTGATCGCCGCGGTGCGGCCTGAGCGCGACACGCTCTCCGCGCTCATCGCGAGCATCACCGACGAGGTCTGGTTCGCCGACGTCAACGGGCACGTCACCCTCGTGAACCCGGCCGTCTGGAGGGAGTTCGGCACCGTGGACGGCGCGCAGGCCGAGGGCGTCGCCGCGGGACTCGAGGTCTACCGCGGCGACGGCACGCCGAGGCCGCTCTCGGAGACTCCCGTTCTTCGCGCCCTGCACGGCGAGATCATCAAGGACGAGGAGGAGATCATCCGCACGCCGGCCGCCGGCGAGCTGCGCCACCGCCTCGTCAGCGGAGCGCCGGTCCGTGACGCCGACGGCAGGATCATCGGGTCGGTGTGCGTCGTCCGCGACGTCACCCAGGCCAAGCGGACGGAGGCCGCCCTCAGCGAGAGTGAGGCTCGCCTGCGGTTCCACCTCGAGAACACGCCGCTCGCGGTCGTGGAGTGGGACGCCGACTTCGTGGTCACGCGCTGGGCCGGTGAAGCGGAGTCGATGTTCGGCTGGAGCGCGAGCGAGACCGTCGGCAGGCCGATCAGGGACCTGGGCCTGATCGTGGAGGACGACCTGCACACGGTCGACGCTACGATGGTCAAGCTGACCGACGGTGAGCACCGCCGGGTGGTGAGCTCGAATCGCAATCTGACCAGGGACGGCAGAGTCCTCGACTGCACCTGGTTCAACTCGGTCCTCCTGGACGAGCGCGGGCGGATGACCTCGGTCATGTCGCTGGTGCAGGACAACACCGAGCGCAAGCGCGCGGAGGCGGCGCTGCGCGAGAGCGAGGAGCGACTGAATCTCGCGCTCATGGTCGGGGGCGTCGCCACCTGGGACTTCCGGGTGGACACGGGCGAGACGACCTGGAACCGGGAGCACTATCTCATGCTCGGCTACGAGCCGGGAGAGGTACAGCCGAGCTACGAAGCGTTCCTCGCCCGCGTGCACCCCGACGACGCCCCCGCGGTCGACGCGTCGTTCCTCGACTCGCTCGACCACAGCACCGACTACGCCGCCGACTTCCGCGTCGTGCGGCCGGACGGCAGCGTGCGGAACATCAGCGCGGCCGGGCACCTCGAGGTGAGCCCCGGCGGCGCCCCGCTCCGCCAGTACGGCGTGATGTTCGACGTGACGGAGCGCGTGGAGACCGAGCGCGCGCTGCGCCGCGGCGAGGCCGAACGGGCGGCGCAGGCGGAGCGCTCCCGGCTGGCCCGCGACCTGCACGACTCGGTGACGCAGGCCCTCTTCGCCGCCAGCCTCAAGGCCGAGGCGCTGGCGAGCTCCCCCGACCTGGTCACCCCTGCCGGCCTGGACGTGGTCGAGGAGGTGCGTCGCCTGAGCCGCGGCGCCCTGGCACAGATGCGCACGATGCTGCTCGAACTGCGCGGCGATCCGATCGAGCAGGTCCCCCTCCGGAACCTGCTCGGCAACCTCGTCGAGTCCGCGGAGAGCAGGGCGAGCGTGCGCGTGTGGCTGAGCGTCGAGGACGAGGAGCGCCTGCCGGCCGACGTGCACCTCACCGTCTATCGCGTCGCCCAGGAGGCGCTCAACAACGTCGTCCGGCACGCCGGGGCCACCGACGCCTACGTCGACCTCCGCACCGGCCCCTCCGGGGTCGAGCTCAGCGTGCGGGACAACGGCCGGGGGTTCGAGGCGACGGGCCACGACCCCAGCCACCTCGGACTCGCCTCCATGCGCGAACGCGCGGCGGAGGTGGGCGGCGAGCTGAGCGTCAGCAGCACCGTGGGGGAGGGGACGAGCGTCGTCTTCCGCCGGCACGCCTGAGGCTCCGACCCGGTCGCTCACGCCTCCGCCGCGCGGGCGCTGAGCTTGCGGCGGCGCGGTCGCTGAGTTTGCCGCCGCGCCGCCGTGAGTTTGCCGCCGCGCCGCCCGGGTACCCGCTCGTCATGAGCGACGAGATCGTCGACCGACTCTACGGACTGCCGCCGGCGGAGTTCATCGCGGCGCGCAACGCGGCCGTCAAGGAACTGCGCAAGGCGGGCCGGCGCGAGGCGGCCGAGCAGGTCAAGGCGCTGCGCAAGCCGACCGCAGCGGCGGGCGCCGTCAACCGGCTCGTGCGCGAGCACCGCGGCGAGGTCGAGCAGTTCCTGCAGGCGGCCGCGGCGCTGCGCGACGCCCAGTTTTCCGGCAAGGGAGACCTCGCCGCGGCCGGCCGGCGCGAGCGCCGGGCGCTCGAGCGGCTGACCGGCCTGGGCGGCGAGGCGGTGCGCCAGACCCTCCTCGCCGCGGCCGTGGACGACCAGGCCGCGCGGCAGGTACTGGAGGCGCGGCTCGAGCGCGAACTGGAGCCGCGCGGCTTCGGCACGCTGCTCGCGCACGCGCCCTCGGCTCCGGTGAAGCTCGAGCGCGCGAAGCGGAGCGCCTCGCCCGCCTCGCCGCCCCGGCCGGCCGCGGCGCCGCCCAAGCCGTCCTCAGGCGGGACCAGCGCCTCGGAGCGCAGGCCGCCCGCTCGTGAGAAGCCCGACGACAGCGCGGCCCGCGCAAGACTCGAGGACGCGCAGTCGGCGCTCCAAGCGGCCGAGGCCGAGGAGCAGCAGGCGCAGCGCCACTGGGAGCGGACCCGCAAGGACCTCGAGAAGGCGCGGGCCGACGTCGAGAAGGCGAGGCGTGACCTGGACCGCCTCCACCGTCCGGCGTGACCGGCTAGCCCAGCAGGAACGAACCCTCGCGTCTGGACTGCTCGAACAGCTGCAGGACCCGTCTGGCGTGCTTGCCGATCTCGAGCGGGGAGTCGTGCTCGGCGACGAACCGCAGGTCGAGCGCCTCTCCGTCTCGCCCGTGGGGTTCGCCCCGCCAGCGCAGCACGTGGAACGCCAGAGTGAAGCCGTAGACGACGCTGCCGTCCGGGTAGGCTATCCTCTCCACGTCCGGGTCCGAGAGCGCGGCGAACGGCCGCAGGTCGGCCGGGCTCACGTCGATGCCGCACTCCTCGCCGAGCTCGCGTACCGCCGCAGTCACGAACGTGTCGCCCTCTTCCGCCGCCCCGCCGGGCAGGTCCCAGTCCTTCGAGTCGTCGCGCAGGTGCAGCAGCACTCTGTCTTCCTGGTCCCGCAGCACGAGCGTGACCCCGGGCACCAGGAGCGGCATGGCGCCGACCAGCCGCCGCACGCGCCACACGTAAGAGCCTTCGTACGACACGCGCCCCTCCCTCCGCTCCCTCCTTGTCTGCTGGCGATGTACCCGCCAGGACCGGGATGCGGCAGAAGGCCGTCTCGCCGCAACGGCAGGTGCACGCGGAGCAGGCCAGAGGGGCCATACTCACTGATGCTTCTCACCCGGCGTGCTGCTCGCGGGGTGCCGAAGGACTTCTCCGGAGAACGGCAGTAGGGAGGTCTGCATGCTCGCCCACTTCGCTTGCCACACCGATCCACTCCCCGGGTCGCGCGTCCTCATCAGCGTGTCCGGCGAACTCGACCTTCACAGCGCTCCGCGCCTGAGCCGGGAGATCGCCAAGGCGACGCGCCGCAACCCCAGTCAGCTGGTCATCGACCTCTCCCGCGTCACCTTCATGGACTCGACGGCGCTGCGGATCCTGGGCGCAGAGCGGCAGGCGACGGAGGGCCGGCTTCACCTCGTCGTGCGCTCGCCGCAGATCCGCCGTCTCATGCGGATCACCGGCTACTTCGACGTGCTCGCGCTGTACAAGACTCTGGAAGAAGCGGTCCGTGCCGGCGGGCAGGGCGGCGTGCCGGCGACGGCGCCGGCGGAACAGGCGGCATGACCTGGCCGGTCATCTGACCGAGCAAAAGACCGCTCTCCTGGCCGTCCAAAAGTCCGTTCCATCGGCCCACAGGCCTGCCGTTGGCCTCGGGTAGCTTCTCTTCATCTCATCAGAGACGCCACCTGGCCAGACGAAGCGGAGGCAGGACATGGTCGACTATTACGACAGCGACATCGAGCTTCTGGGCGACGTCGGCGTACTCACGGTGGTCGGTGAGACCGACCTCTACACCGCACCGCAGTTCCGGCGCGACCTCGACGAGACGCTCGGCGCCACGCCGGGAGATGTCATCCTCGACCTCACGGACCTCGAGCTGGTCGACTCCACCGCACTCGGGATCATGATGGCCGCCGCCGGCCGCATGATGGCCGAGCAGCGCTCGCTCGTGCTGGTCGTCACGCGGAGGCACGTGCTGCGCGTCCTCACGATCACCGGGCTCGGCGGGTTCTTCCCCATCGCCTCTACTCGCACCGAAGCGATGACGAAGCTGACGCCGGGCTGGGTCCGGAAGATGGTCGCATGAACCGGCTGCCCGCACTCCAGGTCCGCACCAACTGCAATCACGGAGGTGTCACATGTGGCTCTGGATCATTCTGCTGATCCTGGTCGCGATCGTCTTCGGCCTCGGATTCGTCGTGAAATGGCTCTTCTGGGTCGCGATCATCCTGTTCATCGTCTGGCTCATCGTCATGCTGCTGAGCCGCAGGAGCACTTGACCGAAGGCGTCGTCGAGACATCCTGATCCGCCTGCCACTCCGCCGCTCGCCCGGCGGGGTCGCAGGCTGAGGGCTCGGGGGCCGCGGCCGTCTTCGCCGACCGCGAAGGGGGCGGGGGCCCAGTGAAGCATGACTTCTGACTCCCGCGGCATCACGGGGCTCGTCCTGCTCACGATCCTGGCGGCCCTGCTCGCGAGCGGGGCCGGCGCGGCCGCCATCCTCGGCGTCGCCGCGCTCACCGCGAGCCCGGCCCTGTTCCTTCTGGCCGGGCTCCTGACCTTCTGCCTCGTCTTCGCCCTGCTGGTACTGCTGGTGACCCGGCGCCGCCCGCGCGGCGACCGGCGGCGCCTGCGTCTCCTGCTCTTCGCGGCCGGCGCGGCCGTCGTGGTCGTCCTCTTCGCCGTGACGGCCCTGCGCCCCCTCGACGACCCGCGTCTGCCGCCCGACCCGGTGGCGGGCCTCCGCTACTGGGAGCTGCCCACCGGGTCGCGGATCGCCTACGTCCGCCTGCCCGCGCAGGCGCCCGTCCGCGAGACGCCCGTCATCTTCCTCCACGGCGGGCCGGGCGTCCCCGACATGAAGGGCGACGCCGAGTACTTCGGATCTCTCACCCGCGACGGCCTCGACGTGTACGTCTACGACCAGATCGGCCGCGGGCGATCCGCTCGCCTGCAGGATCCGGCGGAGTACACACTCGCGCGCGACGTCGCCGACCTCGAGGCGATCCGCCGGCGCATCGGCTCACAGAAGGTCGTCCTCATCGGGCACTCCGCGGGCGGCGTCCTCGCCGCCGCCTATGCGGCCCGCCACCCGGGCAACGTCGCCCGCATGGTGCTGGCTTCGCCGGGAGACCCGGATCCGGCTGCTGCCGCCGGGGACGTCACGGCGCGTCTCTCGCTCGAGGAGAAGCTGCGCGTCTACGCACTGCTGGTCACGCCGCGCCCGCTGCTCGCCTACGCCCTGCTGCAGGTGGCTCCCGAGGCGGCGCACGCGTTCGCCGGCGACGCCGAGCTCGACGCGCGGTTCGACCGCATCTACAACCGGCAGCGTGCGGCGCTGCACTGCAGGGGCAAGCCGCAGGGACGCGAGCTCCACGGGCTCGGCTTCTACGCCCACTACTACCGGCAGTCCGCCACCAGCCCGAGTCATGCGGACTTCCTGCCCGCGCTCGCCGAGGCCGACCCGCCCACCCTGATCTTCAAGGGAGGCTGCGACTACCTCAGCTGGTCGTCCGCGACCACCTATGGGAAGGCGCTGCCCCACGCGCAGCTCGTCTACCTCCCGGACGCCGGCCACAACGTCTACGCCGACGAGCCCGCGCGCTTCATGGCCGCCGTGCGGGCGTTCCTGCTGGAGAGGCCGGTCCCGGATGCGACCTCCGCGCTCCGGAAGGTGCCGGAGGGGTATCAGGGACCGGGGTGATCCTCTCTCCCTATCTTGTAGTCTTCCAAGCGGCGGCCGGCAGGCCCGGGCGACGCGAACGTGAAGGATCGGGGCGCGTGAGACAGACTCCCATCGTCGAGAAGACGCGGGTCCGGATCAACGGGGTGCTCCAGGGGATGTTCATCAGGGGTCACGACGACGCCGGCCGCGAGGAGAAGCCCGTCCTGCTCTTCGTCCACGGCGGACCGGGCATGCCCGAGTACTTCCTCGACAGGACGACGCACCCCACCGGTCTTGAGAACGAGTTCATCGTCTGCTGGTGGGAGCAGCGCGGCGCCGGGATCTCGTTCAGCCGCGACATCCCGCGCGCGTCGATGACGGTGGGCCAACTGGTGGATGACACGATCGCCGTCGCCCGCCACCTGAGCGAGCGCTTCGGGCGGGACAAGGTCTACCTGCTGGCGCACTCCTGGGGCAGCTTCATCGGCATCCAGGCGGCGGCCAGGGCGCCGGAGTCCTTCCACGCCTACATCGGGATGGGCCAGGTCTCGCACCAGCAGCGCGCCGAGGTCCTGGCCTACGAGTACGAGCTGGAGGAGTTCCGCCGGCGCGGCGACGCAAAGATGGTCAAGGCGCTGGAGGCGGCGCCGGTGACGCCGGACGCGCCGCCGCCGAAGGCCTACATGAGACTGCGCGACAAGGCCATGCACAGCATCGGCGTCGGCACGACGAGGGACATGAAGTCGGTCGTGACCGGGGTGTTCCTGCCGGTGTGGCGGACGCCCGGCTACACCCTGCGCGAGAAGATCGCCATCGGCCGCGGCAAGACGTGGTCGCGCAGCATCCTGTGGGACGAGTTCCTCGCGACCGACCTGACCACGCAGGTGACCGGGCTCGGGCTGCCCGTGTACATCTGCCAGGGCCGCTACGACTACACGACCAATCACGGGCTGGCGCGCGCGTACTGCGAGCGGCTGCGCGCGCCGGCAAAAGGCTTCTACACCTTCGAGCGGTCCGCCCACAGCCCGGCGTTCGAGGAGCCGGCGAGATTCCGTCAGGTACTGCGGGAGGACGTGCTGCGCGGGGCGACGCGACTGGCGGACGCCCCCTCCGCTTGACCTTCACCCCGCGCCCCGCGTCCGGCTCGACGCGCACGGACCGGCCCGGAAGCTCTCCCGCATTCGCTCGCCTGCCCGCCGCCGGTTTGCTCCCTCCTCCGCCGGGCAGATGCTGAGAGGCAGCCGGCTTCGCTGCCTGCAGGAGTGAGGAGATCTTCCATGGCGATGCCGCTCGGCGACGGCGCCGGCGTTCAAGCGACCACGACCCCAGGACGGCTCGACACCCCACTGCGCCGCTTCCTGCGCACGGAGGCGGCGAGCGCGACCGTGCTGCTCGCGGCTACGCTCGCCGCGCTCGTGTGGGCCAACGTCTCGTCGACGAGCTACGCACGCGTCTGGCACACCGTCCTGTCGGTCGGCCTGGGCGACGCTACGATCAGCCAGGACCTGCAGCACTGGGTCAACAGCGGGCTGATGGCGTTCTTCTTCTTCGTGATCGGGCTGGAGGCCCGCCGCGAGTTCGACATCGGCGACCTGCGCGAGCGGCGCCGCGTGGTGCTGCCTCTCGTGGCGGGCTTCTCCGGCATGGCGCTGCCCGTCCTCATCTACCTCGCCATCAACGCCGGGCGGCCTTCCGCCCACGGGTGGGGAGTCGCGATGTCCACCGACACGGCGTTCGCCCTGGGCGCGCTCGCCATCGTGGGGACCGGCCTCCCTGACCGGCTGCGCTCCTTCCTGCTCACCGTCGTCGTCATCGACGACATCGTCGCTCTGCTCGTCATCGCCTTCGCGTACAGCGACTCCGTCTCGCTCGGGCCCCTCGTCGCGGCGGCGGGCTTCTTCGCCGCCGTCCTCGTCGTGCGCGCCGCCGGCCTGCACGCGGGCATCGTGTACTTGGCGCTCGCTGCCGGCATGTGGCTGGCGCTCTTCGAGTCCGGCGTGGAACCCGTGGTCGCCGGACTCGCCATGGGCCTGCTGGCCTACGCGTATCCGGCCGCCCGCGAGGACCTCGAGCGCGCCGCCGACGACTTCCGCCGGTTCCGCGAACAGCCGACCGGCGAGCTGGCGCGGGGCGCGGCCCGCAGCGTCGAGGGCGCGCTCTCGCCCAACGAACGGCTGCTCGAGCGCTACCACTGGTGGACGAGCTACCTCATCGTCCCGCTGTTCGCGCTCGCCAACGTGGGCGTCGTGCTGGACCGCGACCTGCTCGCCAGAGCGCTCACCTCGCGGATCACGCTCGGCATCGTGGCCGGCTACGTCATCGGCAAGCCACTCGCGATCCTGGGAGCCTCGTGGCTCGTGGCGAAGCTTTCGCGGCGCCGGCTCCTCCCGCCGGTCGGGTGGGGCGCCGTGCTGGGCGCCGGCAGTGTGGCGGCGATCGGCTTCACCGTTGCGCTCCTCATCGCCGCGCTCGCCTTCCGCGGCGCCCAGCTGGACGAGGCCAAGGTCGGCATCCTCGCCGGCGCAGGCGTCGCTGCCCTGCTCGGCCTCGGCGTGTTCCGGGTGATCGCGCTCCTGCCCAAACGGCGGCGGGTGCGTGCGCTGCTCGGCGCGTCGCAGTCACCGGTGGACCTGGCCGTCCCGGTCGATCCCGACCACGACCACTTCCGCGGCCCGCGCAGCGCTCCCATCACCCTCGTCGAGTACGGTGACTTCCAGTGCCCGTACTGTGGTCGCGCCGAGCCGGTGCTGCGCGAGCTCCTGGCCGACTTCGGCGACCTGCGCTACGTGTGGCGGCACCTCCCCCTGCACGACGTCCACCCACTTGCCCAGCGCGCCGCCGAGGCCTCCGAGGCGGCTGCCGCCCAGGGCGCGTTCTGGCCCATGCACGACCTGCTGCTCGACCATCAGGATGCGCTGCACCTCGACGCGCTGCTCGACTACGCCCGCCGCCTGGACCTCGACGTCGAGAGGTTCGCCGCAGACCTGCGCCGGCACGCCGGTGCGGGACGCATCGCCCGGGACGTGGAGGGTGCCGACCTCAGCCGCGTGCCGGGCACCCCGACGTTCTTCGTCAACGGCCGGCGGCACTACGGCGCCTACGACCTGGCCGGCCTGTCACGAGAGGTGAGAGCGGCGCGAGCCCGGGCGGCGCTGGATGGAGCTGCCTAGCCTCCGGCCGTCAGTCGCCCCCTACCGCTGCGCGCCCAGGGAAAGGGGCGGAGTTTAGCGCAAGGTCCACGAGGGGTACGAGCCTGACACCCGAGATGCGCAGGTGAAGCTTGGCCCGACTCGTACGCGAAGGCACGCTGCGACCGGTCGCCCCCTTCGATTTCGATCAGGCGATCGACTTCATCCTGACCTTTCCGCCCATGCACGGCGAGCAGGTGGTCTCGGACAAGTCGCTCACCCGTGCGGCCTGGGCAAGCCAGACGCCCGTCGCCTTCAAGCTCACCGCGACCGGCACGGTGGAGGACCCGGGCCTGCGCTACGAGCTCCACGCCGACGAGCCCCTGAGCGACAGCGACGTGGCCGCCGTCGAGCGGCGCATCGAGGTCTACGTCAGCGCCTACGACGACCTGCACCGCTTCTACGAGCTGATCGACTCCGACCCGCCCTTCGCGCCCGTCAAGCGAGAGCTCTACGGGTACCACCAGGTCAAGTTCCTCACGCCGTTCGAGAACGCGTGCTGGACGATCCTCTCGCAGCGCAACGTGCTGGGCGTGGCGCAGCACATGAAGCAGACCTTGATCCAGGAGTTCTCGGCCGCCGTCGAGCTCAACGGGCGAGAGTTCTGGCCCTATCCCGGCGCCAAGGCCGTCGTCCAGGCGAGCGTCGAGGACCTGACGAGCCTGCTGCGCAACCATCGCCGCGCCGAGTACATCCACGGCGCGGCGGTCGCCTTCAGCGAGGTCGACGAGGCCTTCTTGCGCGAGGGGTCGTACGGCGAGGTGTCGGACTGGCTGCGCGCGATCCCCGGCATCGGCCCCTGGTCGGCGGCGTTCATCATGATCCGCAGCCTGGGACGCATGGAGCGCATCCCGTTCGGCGACCACATCCTCATGCGCATCGCGGGCGCCATCTACGGCCGTGGTCAGCCTCTCCCGGCGGAGGAGGTGCAGCGCCTGGCGGAGCACTACGGCGACCTGCAGGGCTACTGGGCCCACTACCTGCGCGTCATGGGCCGGGTCGTGCTCACTCCGTGAGGGGAGTACCCGCTGGGTGCGTCGTTGCCCGCCCCCGTCGTCAGCCCGACGGCGGCTGATACCTCGCCAGCGCGTACGCCACGAAGCGCGACTGCACCTGCTCGCTCGCGAGCAGCCTCTGCGCGGGCGGCAGCGAGAGGATGGCTCCGAGGACGGCGTTGGCGAACGCCGGCCCTCGCCCCGCGGCCCCGTCCACGAGCAGGTCCGCCAGCCTCCCCCGCTCGAGCATGCGCCGGGTGAGGTACTCCACGGCGTTGAGCGGCACGTGGGGCGACTGCGGCCGCCGCACCATGGTCACTGACCCCTGGGAACAGGCGCCGACGCAGACGCCGCAGCCGATGCAGGCGCCGAGGTCGACGGCGCAGGTGAGCGGAGGCGTGGACGCGTCCGCGCTCCCCTGACGGGTGTCTCGAGGGACGAGCGAGATCGCCTGGACGGGACACGCGGTCAGGCACGCGCCGCAAGCGGTGCACCGCCGCCCGTCGACCCTGGGCTGGAAGGCGCTCGGCTGCATCACGGGCATGCCCTTCTGCGCCGAGCGCAGCTCCACGCAGCAACACGCGCAGCAGCTGCAGATGTAGTTCAGCTCCTGCTGCACGTTGTCCCCGATGTGCACGAGGCCGTGCTCCCGGGCGGCCTCGAGGAGCTCGCGTCCCTCCTCGCGGCCGATCTGCCGGGCGTGGCCGTGGCGGACGAGATACCGGGCGGCGGCGCCGAGGCTCATGCACGTCTCGAGGGGGTAGTCGCACGCCGTGCCGAGGTGCGTCGCCACGTGGCGGCAGAAGCAGTTGGTGACGGCCAGGACGCCGGCCTCTTCCACGTAGGAGGTGGCCCGGTCCCAGTCGAGGACCTCCGACGCGAGCTCGTCGTAGAGGGCCGTCTCCTGCACCAGCGTCCGGCTGACGACCGTGGGGACTCCGGAGACCTCCTCGTCGAACGCGGTGTCGTCGGCCATGTAAGCCTCGTAGGCTCGCGCCAGCCGCTCCTTGGGCAGCCCGTCGCTCAGGCGCATCATCGAGAGCTCGAAGAACCCCACCACGGGAGGCGCGAGCATGTACGTCGTCGCGCCGGTCCGCGGGTCGTGCAGGTCGAGCACGAGGCCCTTGCCGGCCATCGCCTCGAGCCGGGTGTGGAGCGCGCCCTCCCTCAGGCCGGTGCGCCTGGCGAGGTCCGCGACGGTGGTGGGGACGACCGGCAGGCGCGCGGCCAGGGCGGCCTCGCCGGGAGAGAACAGCATCTCCAGGATGTCTCGCCAGGCGCGCTTCGCGGCCGGGTCCTGAGGCTCGACCATGGCGACGGGCCCGCGCTGCAGACGCTTCGCCAGATCCTGATGCGCGTGCCCAAGCCCCGCTGTGTGCCCCACACGTTCCTCCCTCCGCCGGACGCCTCCGCGCTGAGGCCCAGAGTGTCACGGCTTGTCGCCGAATGCCATCCGGAGGAGCTCGGACTGAAGCCGGGCGTCATCCGGGGTGTGGTGAGCTACTCGACGAGGATCGCCCTGAAGTCGTTGACGTTCGTGCCGGTCGGCCCCGTGACGACGAGGTCGCCGAGGGCGGCGAAGAACCCGTAGGAGTCGTTCTCCGCCAGGGCGGCGACCGGGTCGAGGCCGGCGCGCTCGGCGCGCACCAGCGTGTCGCTCGTCACCATCGCGCCGGCCGCCTCCTCGACGCCGTCGACGCCGTCGGTGTCGCAGGCGACGGCGCTGATGCCCGGGTGGCCGCCGAGGGCGAGCGCGAGGGCGAGCAGGTACTCGCAGTTGCGGCCGCCCCGCCCCGAGCCCCGGACGGTCACCGTGGTCTCCCCGCCCGACAGCAGCACGAACGGTCGCCGTGCGGCGGTCGGGGGGCCGGTGAGGCGCGCGGCGCCGCGCGCGGCCGCCTCGCGCAGCCCGAGCAGCCACTGCTCGGCGCCGCGCGCGCCGGCCAGGGCGAGCGCCGCATGCGCGCGGGCGAGGTCCCGCGCCTCGCCCTCCAGGTCGTCGCCCAGGACCACAGGGTCGAAGCCGGCGGCCTCGGCCCGGCGGGCCGCCGCCTCCAGCGCGTCGCTCGCGGTCGCCAGCATGACCACCTCGTCCCGCGCGAAGGAGGCAGCGCCGGGCTTCGGCGTCTCCGCCGGAGCACCCTCACCTCCTGTCCTTCCGGCCTCCAAGTAGTCGATCACGCTCCGCGGCGCGTCCGGGTCGTACCGTCGCAGGATCTCGAGCGCGTCGGCGAAGGTCGTCGGGTCCGGCACGGTGGGACCGGAGGCGATCACGGCAGGATCGTCGCCGGGCACGTCGCTGATGAGATACGTCGCCACACGGGCCGGGTGCGCCGCCGCGGCCAGACGCCCGCCCTTGACCGCGGAGAGGTGCTTGCGGACGCAGTTCATCTCGCTGATGGTGGCGCCGGACCGGAGCAGCGCCGCGGTGACGACTCGCAGGTCCTCCAGGGCGAGACCGTCCGCGGGGAGCTCGAGCAGCGCGGATCCCCCTCCCGAGACCAGGCAGAGCATCAGGTCGTCGGCCCCGAGCCCCGCGGCCAGCCGCAGGATGCGGGCCGCGGCCTCGAGCCCTGCCGCGTCGGGCACCGGGTGCGCGGCTTCGACCACGGTGATGCGCTCACCTGCCGCCGCCGAGCCGTGGGGCACGACGACCAGTCCTTCGAGCCGGCCGTCCCACTCGCGTTCGACGGCCTGCGCCATGCCGGCGGCGGCTTTGCCCGCGCCCACCACGAGCGTGCGTCCCTTCGGCGGCGCGGGCAGCCGGCCGGCCAGCAGGCCGGCCGGGTCGGCCGCGGCGACGGCGGCCTCGAAGAGGCCGAGCAGGAGCTCCCTGCTCACCCCTCCCACCGTGCCAGGCCGAGCTCGTCCGCGTTCACGATGCTGGGCGCGGCATGCGGCGGCTCCGGGCCGTCCACGAACGGCAGCACGGCCTCGAGGTCCTCCGCCGCGGGCCACACCGGCCAGTGGTTCAGGATCGCGACGACGTTGGCGGCCGCCAGCGTCGCCATGCCCTCGCGCGTCCAGGTCGTCGCCGAGCCGAGGTGCGGCACGAGCACGACGTTGTCGAGCTCCGCGAGCCCGGCCGCCAGCGCCGGCTCCCGCTCGTAGACGTCGAGGCCGGCGCGAAAGTCCGGGTGCGCGCGGCAGTGCCGGACGAGCGCCGCCTCGTCGAGCAGCGGGCCGCGGCTGGCGTTGACGAGCACCGCGTCGTCCTTCATCTGCTCCAGCTCGCTCGCCCCGACGAGGTGGCGGGTCTCATTCGTGAGCACGGCGTGGATGCTCACCACATCGGCCGAGCCGAGAAGGTCGCCCAGCGAGGCCGCGCGCCGGCACCGCACCGGCTCTTCGCCCCGAGCGACGAGGAAGGCGGCGTAGTCGGCGACGTAGCGCTCCAGCTCCTCGTTCCCGTGCCTGTCGTAGTAGACGAGGTCCATCTTGTGGCCCTCGACCATCATGCGCGCGTAAGCCGTGCCGATGCGCCCGGCGCCGATCACCCCGACCGTGCCGCGGTAGAGCAGCGAGCCGAGCAGCAGGTCCGGCAGCCATCCGTGATACGCGCCTGCTCGCATCATCCTGTCGCCTTCCGCGACGTTGCGGGCGGCGGCGAAGGTGAGGGCCACGGCCATCTCGGCGGTCGTCTCGGTCAGCACCCCCGGCGTGTTCCCGACCGGAAGGCCGAGACCAGTCGCGGCCTCGACGTCGACGTTGTCGAACCCCACTGCGTACTGACTGTAAACGGCGCCGCCCGCCCCGCTGAGCGCGCGCAGGAGAGGCTCAGACCAGGGTTCGGTCAGCTGCCCGATCACGGCGTCGACCCGGCCGCCCAGAGCGCGGCGGATCTCCGCGTCTCCCAGGGCGTCCCGGCCCTGCGCGACTTCGACGCGGCACCCCGCCGCGGTCAGCATCTCGAGCCAGCGGCCGCCCGGCAGTTCCTTCGTCACCAGCACGCGCCTGGCGCCCTCCGGGTTGACGACCTTCCACTCCGGTTCCGACATGAGTTCCCCTCCCAGCCGGCCATTCAGGGTCAGTACCCAGGGCCGCCTTCCGAGCAGCCGCTGCCCGAGTTGCCGGCGTCGCCGCCCTCCAGATGCCGCCGCCACGCGGCGAGCACCTCCGGATCGTAGCGCAGCAGGCGGTCGCCCATCACGGAGGCGTGGTCGGTCGGTCGTGGCTGCAGGTGGACGACCTCCGATCCGGCGACCACCAGGTAATCGGCGATCATCGAGCGATGACAGCGCCACCACACGGCCTCCGCGCACATGATCGCGACGTTCAGACGGTCTCCGAGCCGGGCGAGCTCGTCGGCGGCCCCGAGGAACTCCTCGGTGGTCATGTGCCACTGGTAGCTCGCGAAGCCCTCTTCGTGCCACGCGAGCGGGAGCGGCTCCTGCTTCGCAGGCTGCCGCGCCTGACTGCCTCGGTCGCGGCGCGGCCGCCGGCGCCCGCCCAGGGCCGGCACCCAGAGGTACTCGACGCCGGCCGCCGGCAGCCACTCCTCCATGCGCTCGCGCCGGAACCACGTCCAGCGGGAGGACGGGTACGAGCGCACGTCCCAGAGCCGCTCGACGCCGGCCTCGGCGAGCAGGGCGGTGAACCTGCCCTCGTCGAGCGTCGAGTGTCCCACGGTGAAGATCATCACCTGTTTCTGTTCCCCAGGACGCGCGCCTGCTGCCTGAAACGCGCGCTCCGGTGCGCGCCCCAGGGGCGCGGCAAGACCGTCCGGCATGCCCTTCTGAGCCGAGCGGAGCTCCACCGAGCGACACGCACAGCAGGTGCAGATCGATAGAAGTCGTCGCTGCGCCGACCGCGCCCGTCGACCGATCCCGCATCGCGATAGGCTGTGCGGAGATGGATGGACGAAGCTTGAGAGCTGACTTCACCAGGGTGACGCCTGGACCCTGCACCGGCCCCCCGTTCGCGCGATGACCGGGATCCTGCTGGCTCTCGCCGCGAGCGTGGCCTGGGGCTTCTCGGGCTTCGTCGGCGGCGTGGCCAGCCGCTCGCTGCGCATCGCGGTGGTGCTCCTGGTGTCCATGCTGAGCGGGTGCGCCCTCCTCCTGGTCGTGGCGCTGCTGAGCGGCGCTCCCGGATTCGTCGGCGCAGAGGCCGCCTGGTCCGTGGTCGCCGGGCTCATGGGCGTGGCTTCACTGGGCTGCCTGTACGCGGCGATGGCGGTGGGCATGATCAGCATCGTCGGCCCCATCAGCGCTTGTGGGGTCGCCATCCCGGTCGTCATCGGCCTCCTGCGCGGAGAGCAGCCGAACGCGCTGCAGGTGGCCGGCATGGTCGTCGCGGCCACCGGCGTCGTCCTCGCCTCCGTGGAGAGGGACGCCGGCAAGCGCGGTACGCGTGTCGTCGCGGGGCTCGGGCTCGCCCTCGTCGCGGCGGTCGGGTTCGGCCTGTGGTTCGCCACCATCGACCTTGCGTCGGGTCACGACCCCTACTGGGCATCCACCCTGGCCCAGGTCAGCAGCGTGACGCTCGCTCTGTTCCTGCTGCTCCTGCACCGTGGGCTGCTCGTGAAGAGGGAGGTCGTCTCGGCTGCGTCAGCCGTCGCCGCTGGATCCCGATTCCCACTCGGGATCACGGGGTGGCTCCTGCTCCTGGCGGTCATATCGGGCTTGAGTGATGCGGTCGGAGTGTTGACGTTCGCCATGTCAACCGGATACGGCTTCCTCAGCATCGTCTCGGTGATCGCAGCCCTCTACCCGGCGTTCATGGTGGGGTTCGCTGCCGTCTTCCTGCACGAGAGGCCGGCGCGCCACCAGTTCGTTGGAGTGGTCATGGCACTGGCGGGGATCGCGCTCATCACGGCCGGTGGGGCTTGATCCGACATGGTCTCGCATCACCTGTCCTATCGTGAGACGACGCGCTACTGGGGAGAACGTGCCGCGCGCGTGCCGGTCGAGGGAGAGCCACCGGGCCAGGAGCTGAGAGGCTGCCGGTACATCAAGTCGGAGTTCTTCAGGCGACCGCTTCCACGCCAGGCGATCGAGTCGCTGCTCGAGAACCTGCGCCACGACCGCGTCGCCGGACAGACCCGGGAGTTGGACTTCTCGCCGTGGGGCGGGGCCTACAACCGCATGCCCGCCGACGCCACCGCATTCGCCCACCGGAACGAGCGCTTCATCCTCAAGCACGCCGGTGAGGTCGGCCCTGCTGCTTCGAGCGCCGAGAGGGAGGCGACCCACGCGTGGACCATCCGGTCGTGGGAGACAGTGCACCACTGGGCGACCGGCCGCGTGTTCCCGAACTTCCCCGACCCGGATCTGAAGGACTGGCGGCGAGCGTACTACGGGGAGAACCTGGACCGGCTGCTGAGGGTGAAGGCTCGGTACGACCCGGACAACCTCTTCCGCTTCCGTCAGTCCCTCGTCGCGTCCTGACGTCAGAGAGGCAGCACCCGGTGGTGCGCGTCGGCGGTTCAGCCGAGTGCCCGGGCGAGGCTGTCTTGGCTGCCCGAAGCCGTTCCCGGAGAGGACGAAACGCCGGCTTCTGCGCACAAACGACATGGTGGACCGCAGGGGGCTCGAACCCCTGACATCCGCTGTCTGAACATCCGTTCAGTATTAGCCGACTGCGAGTCTTGAATACAACGTTGATTTGTTCAGGCCGGGCCACTAGGGTCAGGTGAGCGCGCGGCGAGGCGCGAGCCCGGACTTGAGGAAACAGTCATGCAGCATCTGCGGACTGAGCTGATGGATGACGGCGGCGCGCCACGCGAGTCGTCGCGGCCGGACCCGGCTTCTCCGCCCTCCGCCGACCCTCCCCTTCGTCTGACGCCGGAGGAGTTCGGCATCCTCCACACGCTCGCGCTCGAGATGGAGGCCGAGGGCAAGAGCACCCGGACCTTCCGGAGACTGGAGCCGTCGCGCCAGGCCGAGATCGTCGATGAGGTCTTGAAGGAAGCGATCAGGTCGGGGGACGGGGCTGTGGCAATGCGCAGCATCGCCGGCAGGCTCGGTATCTCCGTTGCCACGCTCTACACATACTTTGCCGACCGCGAGGCCATGCTCGAGTTCGCTACGCGACTGGCCGTGCGGATCAGCCTCATGTCGCCGATCGAGGAGTCCGCTGCAGGCACCGCGACCGACCTCGCGGAAGGCCTGCGCGCTCACCTCTCGACCGACCTCGGCTACGTGGCCGAGCACTGGTCCATTGCGAAGTACTGCTGGCAGGCCGGGTATCGCGGGGGGAATAAAGCGTCCCGCTCTGTCATGGAGCCGGTCGCCCAGGTGATGCGGTCACGCGTCCGCCGTCTGTTCGCGGAAGCGGTGGAGCGCGGCGAGATGCGGACGGACCTGGACGGCGATGTCGCCGCGCGCGTCGTCAACGCGATGCTGCTCGTCGTGGCGGACGCGCGCTTCGTGGACCATCTCAACGACTACCTGCAACTCTATCCAGACGACGGGGCTGACCCCGACGAGACGATCGCCGCAGCCGTCGAGATCATCACCCGGGGGGTGTGCAGGCGCGGCGCACGCGCGACGCCGCACCTGCCGGCGCCAAACGAATGAAGGGGGACCTGTGATGCCGTCACTTCTCCGCCGCGCGTCACTGCTTGTGCTCGCGGCCGCCGCCCTCTCGGGGCTCGGCGCGACCGTGGCGATGGCCCAGGCATCGCCGAGTCCGGCGAGCGGGCCGCTCACGCTGCGCGTCGGCTGGACCAACGACCTCACCAACCTCAACATCTTCCTCGGTGGGCTCAGTCCTTCGGACTTCGAGATCTACCAGCTCGACTACGACTTCCTGGTCGGCTTCGACGCCGCGACCCTCGAGCCCAAGCCGGCGCTGGCCGAGAGCTGGGACGTCTCTGCCGACGGTCTCGTCTGGACCTTCCATCTGCGCCCGGGCGTGACCTGGAGCGACGGCGCGCCGTTCACCGCCGCCGACGTCGCGTTCACCATCAACTTCATCGTCGACCAGGGCAGCAACTACTACAGCCCGAACGTGAGACTCATCGACAAGGCCGTGGTCATCGACGACCAGACCGTCGAGGTGCGCTGCACCAAGCCCAAGGCGGACATGCTGGGCATGGGCCTGCTGATCCTGCCGGAGCACGTGTGGGCCAAGGTCGGCAAGGCCGCCTTCACCAAGTTCCAGAACCCGGCCCCCGTGGTGGGCACCGGGCCCTTCCAGGTGGTCGAGTGGAAGCGCGGCGACTACGTCCGCCTGAAGGCGAACAAGGACTACTGGGGCGGAACGCCCAAGGTGGACGAGCTGCTGTTCACCTACTACACCAACCCCGATTCGATGGTGCTGGACCTGCAGAGCGGCAAGCAGGACGTGACCAACAACGTCCCAGACGCGCAGTTCAAGAAGCTCGGCGGCGACTCGACCCTGAAGACGATCGCCGCGAACCAGGGGTTCGTGGAACAACTCTTCTTCAACTGCTACCAGGATCCGGCGTCGAAGGGCGCGCCGGTCCTCCGGGATCCGGCGTTCCGGCGCGCCCTGAACTACGCGGTCGACAAGCAGAAGCTGGTCGCCCTCGCGTTCTCCGGCCTCGCCGCGCCGGGCACCACCGTCATCCCGCCGGGCTACACCGCCTTCCCCTGGCACTGGGATCCCGGCGCCGACGCCTACCCCTTCGACCTGGCGAAGGCGGCCGCGGCGCTCGACGCCGCCGGCTACCGCGACACCGACGGCGACGGGGTGCGCGAGGCGGACGGCAAGCCGATCCGGCTGCGTCTGCTCGCCCGCAGCCAGTCGCCGGGCGAGCAGCGGGCGGGCAAGCTCATCGTCGGGTGGTTCGAGGCGGCCGGCATCGACGTGAACCTGTCGGTGGTCGACGAGGCCGCCTACTTCGACGCGATCTACAACACCGACAAGTCGGGCGCCCTGGCCCCCGACTTCGACATGATGCTCTACTGGACGGGGAGCGGTCCCGACCCCGGCATGACGCTGAGCTTCGAGACGAGCAGCCAGATCGGTCTGTGGAGTGTCTCCTACTGGGGCAACAAAGAGTACGACCGCCTCTGGGACGAGCAGTCCACGACGATCGACCGCGAGGCGCGCAAGGCGATCGTGTGGCAGATGCAGAAGCTCGTGAACGACGAGAGCCCGTACATCACCGTCGCCGACACGCGGGTGCCGCAGGCGTACCGCGCGGGCGACTGGGCGGGCTGGGTGCGGTCCCCCGCCGCCGGCGGCGTGGTCATGACCTGGTACAGCAACGGCACCTACGTCGACGTGCACCCGGCGACGGCGGCGGCCACGGCCGAGACGAGCTCGTCATCGTCGCTTCTGGTCGTGCTCGCGGCGGCCGGGGGCGTCGTCGTCGCGGCGATCGTCGTCGTGCTGCTGCTCCGGCGCCGCGGCAAGCGCGTCGAAGAGGCCTGACGAAGGGGGCTCCATGGCACAGACCACCGAGACGAGCACGGGTCTGAGACCCGAGACGATCGAGATCGTCCACCTCATCTACACGCAGATGTGCAACCTGCAGCCGGGCACCAATGTCCTGGTCATCGCCGACTCCCGCACGCCCACCTGGGTCGTCCGGGCGTTCATGGGCGGCGCCATGGCGCTCGGCGCCGAGGCGATGGCGGTCGAGAACGCGACGCCGCCGCCGCCGTCCGTGCAGCCGAGCATCGTGTGGAACGGCATGGTGGTGGCGGCGGCACGAGAGGCCGATCTCATCGTGGACCTGGCGGTGGGCTACGCGCAGTTCATCGACGAGGCGCTCGCCCGCGGCGCCCGGGTGATCACACCCGGGGACGGTACCGGTGGGCATCACATCGAGGAGTCGCTCATGCGCACCATGCTGGCGGCCGACGTACACGCCCTGCGTCGCGAGGCGGATGAGATCGCCGCCGCCTTCACCGCGGCGAGCACCTGCCATATCACCTCGGAGGAGGGCACGGACCTTGTCATCGACCTGGCCTCGCTCGAGGGTGAGGCCAACGACGGCTTTCTCTGGGATCCGGACAAGGGAGACTGGAAGAGCAACTGGGCGATCGTGCCGCCCGCGCAACCCGGGGTCCTGCTGCCGAAGGGCAGGGGCACCGGGGTGATCGCCGTCGACGGCTTCCTGCTCTACGAGCCGGCCTACGACCACGAGACCCCCACGGCGCCCGTGTTCCTGACCATCGAGGACGGCAAGATCGTCGACGTCGCAGGGCAGCCACTCTTCGCGGGCCGCCTGCGGCACTGGCTGGACGTGCAGCCCGACGACTCCGGCGCGTATGGGCCCGTCCACGTCAACCTCGGCATCAACCCTCGCGCCATGATGACCCAGCATCTGGAGTTCGAGCGCATACGGGGCACCATCGTGTTCGGCTTCGGCGACAGCAGTATGTCGATGATGCTCGACCAGGGATGGGAGCCCGTACGTTCACACCTGCACTGGGACGCGCTCATCATGCGCCCCACCCTCTCGCTCGACGAGCGGGTGATCGTCGAGAACGGCATCATGTGAGGACGGAAGGGGGCAGGAGTGGACGTGAGTGAAGCGATCCGGACGCGCCGCAGCGTGCGCCGCTACGAGCAGACGCCGGTCGAGCGCCAGGTGTTGCGCCGGCTCGTCGAGGCCGGGTGCTGGGCTCCGACCGCGGACAACGCGCAGACGTGGAGATTCGTCGTGGTGACCGACCCTGCGCGCCTGAGCAAGCTGCGGATGGCGGCGCCGGGGTTCATGGGCCGGGCCCCGGCGGCCATCGCAGTCTGCCAGGACATGGCTGCGGCCCAAGAGCGGCTGGGAGCCGCCGACGCCGCCGCCCTCGCGCCCATGGACGCCGCGATGGCCGCCCTCAACATCGCGCTGCAGGCGCGGTCCGAGGGGTTGGGCACGTGCGTGGTCGCGTCCTTCAACCGGCAGGCCCTGCAGAAGCTGCTGCGCCTGCCGGCGCAGGTGCTCCCGGTGCTCCTCGTGGCCGTGGGGCACGCGAAGGCGACGCCGCAAGCGCCTCCCAGGGAGGTCGACGGGGTCTGCTTCTTCGAGGAGTACCATGACGAGTCCCGCGAGCTCCCATGACGAGTCCCAGCCCCGAAACGACTGAGCTCGCCGCCGCGCTCCGTGAGGTCGCCGGCCTTCTCGTCGTGGGCGCCCGCGGCCTGATGGACGAACCACCGCGCTACGGACCGATGCGGCTCCTCGATGCGGCGGGGCGCCTCATCGACG
This sequence comes from uncultured Actinomycetes bacterium, assembly GCA_963764225.1. Classification (GTDB taxonomy): domain Bacteria; phylum Actinomycetota; class Thermoleophilia; order UBA2241; family UBA2241; genus CAIXSE01. Next base: position 10,389 of record CAVXRL010000006.1, on the reverse strand, counting down.
CGCTCGAGGACCAGGGGCTCTCCACGCCGGATGCGGAGAAGTTCCGCGAGGGCATCGAGTCGGTGCTCGACGCGTGGGGGTCGTCGCAGGACGAGTTCGTCGCCGCCCTGGACGCGCTGATCCTCAGCCTGGTGGAGTGAATCCGGGCGACTTGGTGGACCGCAGGGGGCTCGAACCCCTGACCTCCGCCGTGCAAGGGCGGCGCTCTCCCAGCTGAGCTAGCGGCCCACGAGGGGGACAAGTATAGCGCGTGAGCGTACCACTGCCCGGTTCACGGGTGCGGAGGTTGCATGGCGGTTGCGGATGCCGGCAACAGCCCCATCCGGCAAGACCCTGAAAACGAGGAGACGGACTCGACTCGGTCTCTTCGGCCGCGTCCCTCGTCTCCCACGTCCTCACTTCGTGAAATCGTCGCCGCATGAAAGGCGAGCGTCACCCTGCAATTCACATAACGCGTGTACGTAGCCTCCTTGCCTCGCGCTGTCGAACGAATGCACGTGCCCCCTTCTTCCGCCAATGCACGGAGTGGAAGTCTCCGCGTCACGCAGCGGCACGACGAGCCCCAACCTCGGTCGCGATCATGAGGCGACCTCACGCTCATTTGCAGGGATGACGTCTACGACCGCGACGCCGCACTCGCTCTGCAGGCGCATCGTCTCTGGGACTGCGGCATTGGCCCCGCCGACCAGATCGCAGAACAAGCCGCAAGCTCCGCGACCTCGACGGCACGCGATCGCCAGCAACAGCCCTATGCCGCCCGCCTCGGCCGCATGCGAGCTGCGGCCCACTGACTTCAGCCGCTATCCATGGTCGCGTGCACCTTCGTGGACGCGCCGTCCGACGACCTCGTCGAGCTGGACGCTGCACTCGACACGGTCCCGCGGGAGTAGCTACGGATACGCCCGACCGGCACCGACTGGCAAGAGGGCCCTCAGGCCGCCGCGGCCTCACCACTCTGGGGCGTGGATGCCGCCACCTGCATGGGTCGATGCAGCAACCTGAGGCCGACAGCAGTCAGACCGGCGGCCTGAAGGAAGGCGCCCACGACCTCGAACCATTCCGAGCCGGCGATGATCCCAACGACGTGCAGCAGCGACCAGGACATGACCGCATAGGCGGCCCAGCGTGCGACAACTCCGGCCCGCAGCAAGGCAAGGCCCAGCAAGAAGGTCCCCACGATGTTGCCGATGATGAAGAGCGCCGTCACCCACACGGTCAGGGGGTCCCCCGCAGCAGCGTCCAGCACGGCAACGTAGTTGCTAAGAGAACCACCCTGTTGCGCCATCGCCGTGGTGACGAAGCTTTGGTAGACAAGGGCGAAGTAGCAGACGTAGGCGCTGATCATCAGGACCCCGCCGATCAACCCGATTCGAGAAAGCCGGGCCTGCATCAACCTCATGGCTCCCAGCACTGCGGGAACCATCAGGATGGAGCCGAGCAGGGCGGCCAGACCGCCGAGCCGATAGGCGAGAGGGTGAGCTCCAGCCAGAGCCAGCGCATCGCGCGACGTGAGATCGCTTCCGCCATGCAAGGTGATGATGGCATAGCTCGCGTTGCCGACGACGAAGCCCCAGGGTGCGGTGACGAGGGCTAGCAGGCTGCTGAAGAAGCAGCCTCAGGAGGAGCCCAGGCCGGGCGACCGCGCGGGCGACCGGCGGAGTGGTTGATCTGAGCGCGTTTCAAGCTCGCAGGAGGGTTCTGCAGGCTCGGTCCCTGGCCCTCTACCTCACGCCGAAGCCGGCTCCGCCAGCAGAGTTCGCAAGCGCACCAGGTTGTAGGCGGCGCAGCTGAAGGTGAAGATCGCGGACGCCTTGCCCTTGCCGCGGTGACGCAGCTTGTGGAGGCCGCCGACAGTCTTCATCCAGCCGAAGGGCTCCTCGACGGTCTTGCGGCGGCGCTGGCTCGTCCGCGTAGCCAGCATGCCTCGTGGTGCGCCCGTCGATGGCGCTCGTGCGCTTCTTGCGGGCGATGTGCGGGGTCGCGCCGAGCTCGCGCACGCCGGCGACGAAGTCCTTCGTGTCGTAGCCCCGGTCGGCGCCGACGGTGAGGCGCCGACGGCCGGAGCGGCGCCGCTGCCGGGCGAGCAGCCGCAGAGCGGCCTCGCGCTCGCAGGTGCCGCTCGCCTCGGTCAGCTCGCAGTCGACGATCAGCCCGTTGCGGTTCTCGGTCAGGCTGTGGCCGGCGTAGCAGAGCTTGGCCGCCTGGCTGTCACCTTTGCGCGCGAGCCGCGCCTCCGGGTCGGTGGTCGAGCGGTGGGTCGCGTTGCCGCGCCGCTTCCCGCGCCAGTCGACCTCGGGGTTGCGGCCGCCCGGTCGAGGAGGCGCCTCATCGTCATCGTCCTCGATCGGCCGCAGGCTCTTCAGCGAGGCGGCCGCCTCGAGGAGCGTGCCGTCGACCGAGAAGTGCTCGCGGCTCAGCAGCTTCCCCGCCTCGGCCTGGGAGCGGATCGCGGAGAAGAAGGCCTCGGCGACCGCGGCGGTGAGCAGGCGGTCGCGGTTCTTGGTGAACGTCGTCGGGTGCCAGACCGGCTCGTCCATCGGCAGGCCGACGAACCAGCGCAGGAGCAGGTTGTAGCGCAGCTGCTCGCAGAGCCGGCGCTCGGACGGGATGGCGTAGAGGATCTCCGCGAGCTGGGCGCGGAGCAGGTACTCGGGCGCGATCGATGGACGACCGCCGGCGGCGTAGAGGGCCTCGAGCTCGGGGCTCATCTGCTTCGAGCGCCCGGTCGACCAGCGCGCGGATCGCGCGCAGGGGATGGTCGTCCGGCACGACGTCCTCGAGCGTGGTCATGACGATGAACCCCGCCTGCCGCTCCTCGCCTCCGCGCATCGCCCTGCACCTCCCGGCTCGCCCACCTCGTGCCTGCACAGTAGCAGGTTCACCGGGCCGCTGCGGGGCCTCCTGCGGAAGGCTCTCGGTGAGCTTGAGACGGGGCGTATTTCAGCAGCCTGCTAGAGCAAGTCCCACGCGGCGGGTGCGGTCCGTGCGCGCTTCGGGCGTGATGTTCATCGGTGTCGACCTCCCACTGCAGCCACGCCATCGGACCAAGACCCCAGCAACCTTCCGACGAGCGCAGCCTTCTAGCTCAAATGGATCGAACGTGCGTCTTCCACACGCGCGTGTTCCCCGCTGCGCGCGCCCCGACGCGCCGAGGCGTTGGAAGACACCGGGAAGGTTGGCGGTGCGGCGCAGCTGCCGAAGCGCAGAACCGGGCGCACGCGCTCTGGTGGAACATCGGCTGCACGACGAGGCAGAGGCGGAGAATCCCCTGTCGCCGCACATCGCCCGCGGGCGAGCGCGTGAATCCGAACTCGTGGTCTGAGCCCCTCCCGCCGCCAGGCCTCGATCCGACCGCTGACCCCGCCCGGCCGACCAATGCGACCGAGGTCGACGGGAATCGTGCGGGGTTGCAGATCAGGTTGCATACCGCCGATTCTTGCGTCGCTTCGTCTCTTGCGTCTTGAGGGGTGACTTGCGGTCAGGGCGAGTCGTGCAAGGGCGGCGCTCTCCCAGCTGAGCTAGCGGCCCACGAGGGGGTTCAGTATACCGCCTGAGGATGGGGGCTCCGCCGCGACGCTCCAGGTGCCGGGGAACAGAGTGGGCTGCGGCTCACCTCGCCATGCCCCTGTCACATCGACGGCTGGACCAGGTGGATGAGATTGCCGCACGTGTCCTCGAACATGACGCCCGTGACAGAGCCCAGGTCCGCCGGCTCACCTCGGAACTCGACGCCAGCGGCCCTGAGGCGCTCGACCTCGCCGTGGACGTCGCTCGTGACGAAGGCTGTGGCCGGGACGCCGGCGTCGTACAAGGCCTTCTGGTACGCCCGAGCCGGCGGGAACGCCATCGGCTCAAGCACGAGCTCGACACCGTCCACGCCGTCGGGCGAGGTCACCGTCAGCCATCGATAGTCCCCGACGGGCACATCCGCCGCCTTCTCGAAGCCGAGGACGTCCGTGTAGAAGCGAAGTGCACGCTCCTGGTCCTCCACCATGACGCTGACGAACTTGATCTGCATGCATGCCCCCGTGGTGGTGGTCGATCGTGGAGAGTCTGAATCTACACCCCGTGTACCCCACCACCGTAGACGGCTATCGGGCAGCGACCAAAGCCAGCTGAGCTAGCGGCCCACGAGGGGGACAAGCATGCCGCCTGAGCAGAAGGAGCCGGCTGACCGCAGCCCGGGTTGCAGACGGGTTGCACGGCGACTACCGGAAGCACGGTGCAGACGCGATTCGCCGCACGTCCGCCCCGACGAGCCCCCACGAGCCTGGGCCGCGCGGCCCCTGCCTAGCTGGGGCAGAACTCCCGGATCTGACGATTGAGCACGATCGCCGACTCGTCGGTGGCGGGAGCGGCCGCGCAGACCTCCGCCACCTGCGACCACTCCTCGAGTGTGAACGCAGCGATGTCGACGCCGTGCTCCCGCTGCGCTTTCGGCCCCACCGGCACGAGCACGTGATCGCCGTAGAGGAGCCAACCCCGGACTTCGTCGTAGCCCTCGGCCGTCCCGGCCACGAGCGTCCACCCGGACTCCGCGTGCTCCGCGAGCAGGTCGCGCTCGATGGCGCAGACCTGCTCCCACTGCGGTGCGTGGTTGGTCACCTCGTGGACGGTCCACATGGCCTTGCGCCCGGCGATCACCCGCCGCAGCCTGCTGACGGCCTCCGGCTCCTCGTCGCCGATCTCGAAGGTGATGAGGTCGAAGAAGTGTCCTTCGGTGTCCATACAGCTGACTTTGCCGTCGGCGCCCCGGCCAAACCATCGCTCCGCGCCGTGCCATCCGTGCGCTGACCCCGATTGCGGCGCTCTCTCAGCTGAGCTGGCGGCCCACGAAGGGCTCCGTACACCGCCTGGGGCTGGCAGGCCTCTGCGATGCGCGTCAGGACCGTTGATGTCCTCGCCAGAGGAAGGCCGCGATGCCGACGGACACAAGCACTATCCCCGCTACCAGCCAGGGTCGGGGATCAAGGTACTGGTCCGCGCCGCTCGCTGTGCTCGTGTGCCAATACACCGTGCCCGGCCCCTTGCGCTGTACGTAGGCCACGTAGAGCGAAAGCAGCCCGACGCCCACGAGGATGCCCAGCGCCGAACGGTCGGCGTGATGGAACGCGACGAGCAGCACCGTCATCACGAGGGCGATCGGCAAGGAGAAGACTCCGAGTACCGAGACGCCGAGGGCGAACCCGACGCCCACCCCCGCCCATGCCAGGAACCAAGGCACGAGAGAACGTGGCTTCTGCGGCGGTGCGGGTGGGTCTGTTGTCATGCTTCCTTCTGGGCTCCGGGCCACATGACGGTATCTTCCCGCCGATCGGCGTGGCCAGCCGGAGGGATCGCCATCGCCTCCCGCGCGTTGGCCCCGGGCTCCTCGGTCGCTTCGGTCGCAGAACAAGGAGGCGGCAGGCCTCAGGCCCACTGCCTCCTTGTTCGCTCGTGCGGCCTTGAAGACGCGCCCTTCGGCCAGTCATGCCGGCACAGATTCGGTTACGGGTGCATCGCCTCGTAGATGATCGTCAGCAGTTCCGGCATGGTGTACGGCCACCAGCTGTGTCCCTGATTGTGGCCGTACACGATCTCGGCGTCTGCCGCCGGGTCCGTGGTCGTCTTCAGGTACTCATCCAGCAGTTCGACGGCATTGTTGAGGAAGTAGTTGTCGTCGTCACCGGCATAGATGTGGATGCGCCCTGCGACCTTGGGTCCGACGGTGGCCCAGTTCTCCTGCAGGTAGAGCCGCAGGTCCATGGGCTTCCAGGCCTCGGACACCGTGTGGTCGATCTCGCCGGTGGCCTTGTCCCAGATCGGCGCGGGGTAGCCGTCCGGGCCCTGCGGGCCGAAGACCGCCTGCCAGACGTCCCACTGACCCAGGCCCGAGCGCCCGTGGGTGCCCATCGCCAGTTCGAAGTGGTTCTCCTCCTCCATCGTCCAGCGCGTATCGCCCGGGATGGATCGGGACGAGGGCCGCGGCACGTCTACCCACTCGCTCTGGTTGAAGTAGGCGTTGGCGTCGTCGTAGACGTTGACGAGCTGGTGGAAGCGGAAGTCGACCGGGTCGGGGCTGCGGGCCCAGGCGCCGACATAGAGCTCGGGGTAGAAGAACAGCTGCGCCAGGACCTCCCAGCCGCCCGTCGAGCCTCCGGTGAGGGCACGCGCCCAGCGCTCGTTGATGGTCCTGAACTCCGCATCGACGGCCGGCATCAGCTCCTGGGTGATGGCGTCGCCGTAAGGCCCGAGGTTCGCCGAGTTCACGGCGTAGGAGTCGTCGTAGTACGGGTTCTCGTGGCGGAACTGCACCACGATCATGCGCGGCGTATCGGCCGCGACCCACCACTTGGAGAAGTCGTTGCCGAGATCCTCCCTGAACGAGTAGGGGTTGCCGCTCGGGTAGTGCCCGTGCAGGTACACCACGGGGTACTTGTCGGTGGAGGCGTCGTAGCCCTCGGGCAGCAGCACGTCGGCCCCGATGTACATGTCGGTGCCCCAGTAATCCGAGAGCAGCTTGCTCTTGATCTTCACGTGCTTGACGTGCGCCGAGTCGGCGGGGTTGCCCTGCTGCGCCGTGCCGCCCGGGGGCACCGGGTCCGCAGGCTGGATGACCTGGTCGAGCACCAGCTTGATCGACTGTGCCCGCCAGGGTTGCAGGTGCACCTTCACGGGCGTGCTGAAGAGGTTGCCCGGAGAGTCGAGCGGGTACTGACCGTCGCCGCCGGGCATGTGGAGCCACACCACGGACCCGTCGGAGCGATCGAACCTCGTGTAGACGTTGAAGAACGCCTGCACGTAGTAGTCACCCTCGGGCAGATCGCGGATCGACTTGAGCGGGTACCCATAAACGCCGGGCCCGGTGTCGATGGTGAACGCATGCCCGGCCTTGGCACGGCGGACATCCTTGCCGAAGAACGGAACGCCCGTGACGTCGAGCTGGAAGCGGGGTTCGTCCTCGCCGTTCCTCGTGACGATGACGTAGGCGCGACCCGTCACCGGATGGGAGACAGTGCCCTTCGCGATCGCCACCTTGAAGCTCGTCGAGTGCTGCCCCGGCCGGTCGCCGCTGGCGCCGCCCGCGAGGCCGATGGACAGCGCGGCGGCGAGCACCGCCACCGCAAGTACAGAAAGTAGTCTCGTACGCATCTTGCGCTCCTCGCTGGAATCCGACGCGGCGTGCAGCAGCCGGAGCCGTCCTGTCGTTTCACGCCATTCAGTAGTTCGGAGAACTCATCCCATAAGCACCGCCCCCTCGGGCGACGGCCAACTTGCCTTCAGCCCCTCCCGCGTCCGCCGCTTTGCGGCCACCTGCTCCCAGAAGTCGAAGCCCGGCGTCGCTGCTCTCTCGAAAGAAATCAGGTCAGCAGACAGAGGGCGCCGGGGACTGCGGCGCGGGGGCCAAGAGGCGTGTTGGCCCCCCATGCAGCGAGTCCGGCCGGAAGCCGGTGGGACATCTCCGGAAGTGGGATAGAAGCGTGATCGGGAGAGAGCGCAGGACCATCGGCGATGCGCACCGCCATGGCGCGGTCGCCGTCCTGGTCGAGCGCGCAGACGAAGCCGAAGAGCGCGACCAGGACCACGCAGGCGACGATCAGGATGGCTTCGCGGCTACGCGCAGGCCGCACAGCGACCTCCCCCTACCGGGCAGACGTCTTCTCTCGCCATCGTGTACTCCCGGGCCGCGTGGAGGTCAAGCGTTGTGGGGCTGACGGGTCAGCGACTGAAGAGAGCGAGGCCACGCCGACAAGCGACGATGGAGGCCGATGCGACCGAAGCTCGCAGACCTGCCCACGGTCGCGCTCGGAGTCGCGGCCGTGGTTGCAGCTGGCCGACCCGACGGTCGGTGCGTCTCTGGCGTCGTGATGGGATGGCCACGGGCTGGGTCACGCCGTGCAAAGGCGGCGCTCTCCCAACTGAGCTAGCGGCCCACGAGGGGGACAAGTATGCCCCGGGAGATCAGATGGTCCCTGCGAGAGCCATCGAACCACGGACTCTGGGTTGCGAAATGGTTGCGGGGCGGGCGACCCTTCCGAGCCTCCCGCCCCGTCTCAGTGCACCTGACCCAGAGATCCTCAGGCCGGCTGCGGCACCCGCACATCCGGTGCTTCGGCTCCAAGCTGCCGCATCAGCCGAGGGGTGTCCCACACGTGCCAGAGATCAGTGAGACGCCCATCGCGATAGCGGAAGAAGTGCATGTGCGGGACTTCGACGTGGTTGCCCGTGGGCGCCAGCGCGCCGAGCGGCCCGATGTTCAGGCGACCCTGGTGGGTCCCTGTCATCGTGGATCGCGTCGCGACGATGTCCCCTTCGCTGACGATGTCGTGCACCTCGAAACGGAGGTCGGGGAAGGCTGCCCGCAGCGTCCTGATCACGTCTTTGATGTGGGCGGCGAAATCGGTGCCCAACGGCTCCTGGTGGTCGACACCGGATGCGTCGAGCACCTGATCGACGTAGTCGATGTCGCCCTGGTTGAACATGCGCTCGAACCCCTCGAGCGTCTTGGCTTTGAGATCCTGAGCGGCCATGGTGACGCCTCGCATTCTCGCTGGAATGGTAATCCAATCTATGGAATGCTATTCTACCCTCATGGAGCACGGCAAAACCCGTAGCGAGATCGCCGCCCAGGCGACTCAGCAAGCGATCGTCGAGGCGGCGGCCCGGCTCTTCCAGGATCGTGGCTATCAGGCGACCTCGATGGCGGCCATCGCCGTGGAGGCGGGGGTCGCCGTGCAGACGATCTACAACGCGATCGGATCCAAGAGGGACGTGCTGTCGCGCGTGCTCGACTACGCCGCCGCCGGCGAACAGGCCCCCAGGCCGGTCCCCGCGTTCATGCAGGAACGAAGCGAGCACGCCGCAGACGCCCACGAGTTCGTCGCCCAGATCGTCGAGTACTGGCGAGGCGCGCTCGTGCGCACCGCGCCGATCCTCAGGGTCATCCGCCAGGGCGCGGCGCTCGATCCGGAGGTCGCTGCGCTCGAAGTGCAGCGCGCCGAGCAGCGGCTGCGCAACTACGGGCGAGCCGCCCGCATTCTCGCCGGGCGTGGCATGCTCCGCCCGGGACTCGGCGAGGACGAGGCCGCGGCGGTCATCTTCGCCCTCGGCCACCCCGACCTCTATCGCTTCCTCGTGACCGACCACGGCTGGTCGCCGGAGCGGTGGGCCGCGTGGGTGAACGACGCGCTCGAGACGGCGTTGCTTGACCCCGCCATCCGCTGACGGAGATCGTGCTGCTCGAAGGGGCGAGGGCGGCGCTCTCCCAACTGAGCTAGCGGCCCACGAGGGGACAAGCATAGCGCCTGAGACTGCGTGGCCCTCTGAGGGCCGTCAAGTCACGGGTCCTCCGGTTGCGGAACGGTTGCGAAGCCCGTGACATGCACCTCGAAAGGTGCCGCTGAGTGTTCGGCAGAGTTAGGATCCGGACGTGGAGTCTTGGGGCGCATACCACGTGCGACCGGCCAGGTGGGAGGACCTCGCCGCCGCCGCCGACGTGCTGGCGGCGGACGACCTGGACGACGCCGGGCAGGTCGTCCTCGATGCCGGGTTCCTGCGTGGACAGTGGGAGCAGCCCGGCTTCGACCTGACCACCGACGCCTGGGTCGCGGTCGCTGCCGACGAGACGGTGGTGGGCTGCGGTCAGACCACGCGCGACGCGCCCGGCGTGGCCGGCTCGTGGGGCGTGGTCCATCCCGACCACCGCGGACGGGGCGTCGGCGCCGCGCTCTTCGCCCGGATCGAGGCGCGAGCGCTGGAGCTGGTCGCCGGCGCGCCGCGCGCCCGCTTCCGCCATTCGGTCAACGCGAGCGACGAGGCCGCGGCGGCCCTGCTCCGGAGCCGCGGCCTGGCCCTTGTGCGGCACTTCTGGCACATGGGCGTCGAGCTCCCCGCCGGCGTCGACGCAGGTCCCCCGCCGACCGGCGTCACCATCACCTCGCTGCAGTCATCCAGCGACCTCCGCGAGGTCCACCACGTGCTCGACGAGGCTTTCGCCGAGCACTGGGAGTTCCGGTCCCTGGCGTTCGACGACTGGGCCCGGGACCACGCGCTGGACCCGGACCACGACCCCGGCTTGTGGCGGCTCGCCTGGGAAGACGGGCGCCTCGCGGGCGCGCTCGTCGCAGTCGCGCGTGGCGGTCGCGGCTGGGTGACGCTCCTCGGCGTGCGTGCGGAGTCGCGGGGCCGCGGGGTGGCGTCGGCGCTCCTGCGCCACGCCTTCGCCGGGTTCGCCCGGCGGGGCGTCCGCTCCGTCGTCCTGGCGGTGGACGCCGCGAACACAACAGGCGCCACGATCCTCTACGAGAGCGTCGGCATGCGTGTCGTCAAGCGCTTCGACATCTGGGAACGGAGCGTCGGCGACCCTCCGCTCTCCCAACTGAGCTAGCGGCCCATGGAATGGCGGCGCGC
>CAVXRL010000005.1:0-274089 GCA_963764225.1 uncultured Actinomycetes bacterium | reverse complement strand
CATTCTTCCCCATAGCTCGAAGCGGTCTGGCGCGCCTCTAGCCGCAGTGGGGGAGGGGCTCAGCCGGCGGCCGCGTGCGGCGCCGGCACGGGGATCAGGAGACCCTCCGACTGACGGTAGCGGACGTAGTCGACGAGACATTCGCGGAGTGCGGACTCCGCCTCATCGTGGGTCGCCCCGTCACCGACGACCTCGGGGATCTCGACAAGGCGCACGACCCAGTACGGCTCGGAGTCGTCCTCTCGCCACTCCCACACTCGGCCGTAGGGGAGCTCCAGGTAGTAGTTGGGGTCTCGGGTCACTCCGACTCCTCAGCTCTTGTTGCGAGCACTCGCCCGGCGAGACGGACCGCGTCGGCCACCAGGTAGGGGCGCAGCTTCCGCGACCTCGGCACCGCCAGGGCGAGTTCTGGATACACAGGATGACGATAGAACGTGTGCCCGCCGCTGTCACGTCTCTGGAACCCGAAGCCCACCAGGAGCGTGTCGACATGCTGCGCGGACCACCCGGCCGTGCTCCGGCTCATGGCCAGAAGGAGTCGGGTGGCACTGCGCGGGTAGTCGTCCAAAGGGTTCCCGGCCATAGATCGAGGCTACGCGGACGGCAAACTCGGCGCGAGGCTCACGGAGGGTCCAAGGAGTTGACGTTCGTCTGATGTGCGGCGATTCCCCTCGCTGAGGCACAGGGGGCTGTCGGCGAACGACACCCGCGCCACCAGGCGTGCGTCGGCGTCGATGACGCCGGCGGCTTATCGCCCAGCGGCCACTTGGGGACGCGGAGGGCGCCATCGGCGCCCCCGCGGAACGTTCCAAGTCGATCTGCTTCTCAGCGGAGGGCGCCCGGCCCCGGGCTGAGCGCCGCGTCAAGGGACGAGGGCCTCCTGGTATCGCTCCACCGTCAGCTGAGGGACCACAGTCGGCGTGCGACCGGGTTTGCGCGCGGGGAGAAGTCCCAACGTACACCACGCCAGGCGCTCGTCACTCTCGCCGGCAGGCGGCCGGCCGCCTACGCTCGCAGGCATGGACAAGCGACCGCCGATTGCCTCTTGCCCTCCCGCCGCTCCCGGTTGCTGCCGGCTTGACGAAGTGTATCCTACTGGCTACAGTGGCCATTGAAGAAGCTCCGTAAGACCGAGGCGTTCGCGCGCTGGCTCGACGACCTGCGCGACGTTCGAGCAAGGGCCCGTGTCCAGGTCAGGATCGAGCGCCTGGCTGCGGGGAACCCCGGCGACGTGAAGGCAGTGGGAAAGGGAGTCTCCGAATTGCGCATCGACTACGGTCCCGGGTACAGGGTGTACTTCACGAGACGGGGGCGTGCGGTGATCGTTCTTCTGGCGGGTGGCGTCAAGAGCACTCAGGCAGCAGATATCGAGACCGCCCAGCGTCTGGCAGACGGCTTGCGGGAGGGTCATCGATGAGGAGAACCGTCACCACCAACTACGATGTCGCCGACCACCTCCGCACGCCGGAGGAGATGGCGGCCTATCTGGAGGCGAGCCTCGAGGAGGCCCAGGGTGATGCCGCCTTCGTCGCCAAGGCTCTGGGCGATATCGCTCGCGCCAAGGGGATGACGCGGGTGGCGCGCGAAGCCGGCCTCTCGCGCGAGAGCCTCTACAAGGCGCTCTCCGGTGCCCGCAGTCCCGACTTCGACACGATCCTCCGCGTGGTCGGCGCTCTGGGGCTCCAGCTGCACGTGGAAGCCGCGCGGGGCTCCGCGGCTCGGCCCGTCGCTCCAAGAGGCTCGCGCGGCTCGTCCGGCGACTGAGGGGAGATCTGGAGAGAGCGTAGAAGAGACTGACCGGCCGCGGCATTCAGGTCCGCGCGCCGGCGGCCGATACTACCAGCGTCCGCCACGACCACGGAGACGGAGGCGCATGCTTTCCAAGCGACTGCTCAGGCTCAAGCACAACCGCATCGAGATGGGGTTCCTCACCGCCTCCCTGAGCGAGGAAGAGGCCGGGCGCGAGCCGTACTGGACGCTGCGCGTGGAGTCGCCGGCGAGCACGGAGCAGTTCCGCGTCCACCTCACCGACGGCTCGTGCATGTCGCTGAGCATGCTGACGCGGGACGGGTCGCAGTTGCGCGGGGAGGCCTACGTCTCGACCATCAGCGACGGCGCCGACGTCGCCACCGTGGTCACCCTGGCCGGCACCGGACCGCTCAACCGGGTCTGAAGCGGGAGCGGGCCGCCGGGCGCGGTCAGTCCGGGAACACCTCGTCGCCGACCAGCTCGCGCACGCGCAGCATGTCGAAGACGCCGCGCACGGCGGGGGAGAGGTTGCGCGCCACCAGCGGCGTGCCCTGGCTCTTGAGGTCGAGGGCGAGCCTGACGAAGATCCCGGTGCCGGAGGAGTCGATGAACTCCACGCCGGCGAAGTCCAGGGCGACCATCTGTGCTCCGCGCGCGGCCTCGGTGACCGCCTCGCGCAAGGTGTCGGCGCAGTCGAGGTCCATCTCGCCGGCGAGGTAGACGGTGGGCGCGGGGCCCTGGGCGATCGAAGTACGCAGCATGGGGATCTCCTGCCTCAGTAGGTCGCGCGGTCCAATAGTAGCGTAGTGCCCGCCGGTCCGGTATGCAGCGCGACGGCGTCGAGGTAGTCGAGGATGATCTTGTAGCCGTAGCCCATGGACGCCTGGCCGCCCTTCGACGGCGGTTCGATCCAGTTGAGGAACCGCAGCCCGGGCCCGTCGTCGGCGACGAGGATGCGCACGCGGTCGGGGAGGCGGCGGACGACCATCTTGCCGTGGCCGCCGCCGTGCAGCAGCGTGTTGGTCACCGCCTCGGAGATGCAGAGGATGGTGCGCTGGCGGTGGATGTCGTCGATGCCGGCTTGCTGCAGCACGTCGTCGACCGCCTCGCGCGCCTGCTGCAGGTCCGTCGTGTCCGCGATCGTGAACTCCGCCACCAGGCGGCCCTGCTCGCGCTCCGCGGCGAGCTCGTCCCGGTCGAGGATGCGCAGCTTGCCGCAGGCCACGGCGGCGGCGAAGTTGTTGAGGATCTCCACGAGGCTGCGGCGGTGGTCGCCGTGGTGGCGCTGCCAGCCGTTGGTGCGGATGCTCAGGATCTCGCAGCGGTCGCCCTGCGGCACGAAGCAGAGCTCGTCGGCGACGAAGTCGTCGGGCTGGGAGACGGCGTAGCACATGAAGGTGTCGCGCTCGAGCGCCTCGGCGGCGTGCGCGACCAGGTCCTCCTGCGGCAGTTCCGGCTCGAGCTCGCCGATGACCGCCTCGACGCGGTCCGCGCCGGCCCGGTAGCGGTACACCTGCAGCGATGCGGGCATCGCGCTGGTCTGGTCGGCCATGGCCCCCTCAACCTCGTCGTTGGTGATCAGCGCCTCTGGTCTCATGTGAGCCGTGCCAGCAGGAGCGTCGCGTCGTCGGTGGGGGTCCCTTGGCCGCGGAAGTCCGCGACGTCGCCCCACACGCCGTCAAGTGTTTCACGGATCGGCCCGTCCTGGCATCGCTCCAGCGAGAGCTCGAGCCGCTCGAGGCCGAACAGCGCGCCGGCCGGGTCGCGCGCCTCGGTCAGGCCGTCGGTGTAGAGGGCGAGCGTGGCCCCCTGCGGGAGCGTGAGCTCGTCCTCGGGGAACTCCAGCCCGGTGCGCACGCCCAGCGCGGCGCCGCGCGAGGGCACCTGGGTCACGCTCTCGCCGTCGGCGATCAGCACGGGGTTGTGGCCGCCGCCGGCGATCGCGAGGCTGCGGGTGGCGGGGTCGTAGACGGCGAGGGCCAGCGTGAGGAAGTACGGGAGCCGCTGGCCCTCCAGGTCGCGGGTGAGGCCGTCGTTGACCTCGGCCAGGACCTCGGAGGCGCGCTTGCCGGGGGCGATGGCGTCGTGCAGCAGGCTGCGCGCCATCGCCATGATGAGCGCCGCGGCGAGCCCCTTGCCCATGACGTCGCCGCACACGATGCCCAGCCGGCCGTCGCCGAAGGGGATGTAGTCGTAGTAGTCGCCGCCCATCTCGCCCAGGAACTGGATGCGCTGGTCGAGCGCGAGCCCCTCGACCTGCGGGACGGACGTGGGGAGGAGGTCGGTCTGGATGCGCCGGGCGCGCTCGATCTCGGCCGCGACCTTGAGCTGGGCCGCGCGCAGCTCGTCGTGCAGCGCCACGGACTGCGCGAGCTCCTGGTGGAAGCTGTCGCGCTCGGCGTCGAACGACACCTTCTCCTTCGCCCTCTTCACGTAGATGTCGTAGGAGTAGTAGATGAGGTACAGGGGCGGGATGCCGAGGAGCATGCCGGCGATGCCGAGCCACAGGTAGAGCGCCGCGACCAGCAGGGCGAGCGTGGAGCCGGCGAGGTACCCGGGCAGGGCCCACTGGTAGTTCTGCCGCCACACGCGCACGGCGCCGCCCTCCTCGGTGGAGAGCGCGATCACGCCGGCGAGCAGCGCCGTGTGCACGACGAAGTCGACCACGGTCGCGCCGAACGTCGGCAGCACCTTGGTCATGAAGGCGCCGTCGGGCGGCGCCCACGCCAGGTACACGAGTCCCGCGAGGTAGGTGGAGACGACGTAGTTCCCCACGTTGAAGGCGATCTTGAGCGGGTCGCGCGTGACCCAGGCCGCCGTGATGCCGCTCACCGCGGCCACGGCCATCGCCGGCCAGAGCCCGAGGGCGATGAGGCAGGCGAGCACGGGCACGAACGAGAGCGTCACGTCCCCGACCCAGGGCAGCTTGATCTCGCGCAGGTCGGTCAGGGTCGCGAGGATCATGAACGCGACGATGTTCAGCGTGACCGGAGCCGGGTCGTCCAGCCCGGCGGCGACGGAGACGGCGGCCGCCGCGACGCAGACGAGCGCTACGAAGAGCGAGACGGCCGTGCGTCTCCGCGCGGCCGTCTCGTCATGGTCCAGTATCTGGGGTGAGTCTGCTGCGCTCACTGCCCTTCGACCAGGATCGTCCAGCGGAACTTGGCCCAGTCGTAGTCGGTCGTCCAGCGGAACTTGGTCCAGTCGATGTCCGTCGTCCAGCGGAACTTCGTGGCCGAGTACTTCGTCCACGCGGCCGCGGTCCAGCGGAACTTCGTCCATTTGACGTCCGTCGTCCAGCGGAACTTCGTCCAGTCCACGTCGCTCGTCCAGCGGAACTTCGTCCAATCGACGTCCTTGGTCCACCGGAACTTGGTCCAGTCGACGTCCTTGGTCCACCGGAACTTGGTCCAGTCGACGTCCTTGGTCCACCGGAACTTGGTCCAGCGGAACTTGGTCCAGCGGAACTTGGTCCAGCCGTATTTCGTCCATGCGACCTGGTCCCAGGTAGCGTAGTCGTCCTCCGTAAGGATTGTCGTTCCGTCGCCCACATCCTCTGAGAGAGCGTAGCCGCGGGCTCGCAGGTCACTCTCCAGCGCCTCCGGGGCGTCGATGAGGCCGGCGCCCTGCTGGAAGCGGTCCGCGCCGGCGAACGGGTCGGCGGTCGCCATCAGGCGCACCTTGACGTCGTCCGGCCTGAGGCTCGCGTCCTCGCCGAACATGAGCGCGGCCACGCCGGCGGTCACCGGGGCCGAGGCGCTCGTCCCCGAGAGCTTCAGGTAGTCCGGGTCCTTGTCTGGATCTGTGGGCGCATAGGTGTCCAGCGGGATCAGGTTCTGCGGGTAGTTGACGTCGATGTAAGAGTCCCTGACCCGCAGCGAGATCACGCGGTTGCCGGGAGCCACGATGTCGGGCTTGGCGATCTCGTCGAAGAGCGTCGGGCCCAGCGAGCTGTAGTAGGTGACGGCGTCGTCGCTGAGCTCGGGTGACTGGCGCGTGTCCGTGGCGCCCACGGTGATGACGTAGGGGCTGTTGGCGGGGGAGAGGATGCCGCCGGGGCCGAACTCACCCTCGTTGCCGGCGGCGCACACGACCGCGATGCCGTTCTTCCAGGCGAACTCGACCGCCTTTGCGATCGGGTCGAAGGCGGTCGGCGCGACCGGGTTGCTGCCGATCGAGAGATTGAGCACGCGGATGTTGTAGCGGTCCCTGTTGACGACCGCCCAGAGGATGCCCGCCATCACGGCGGAGGACCTTCCCTGGCCGGAGCCGTCGAGGACCTTGACGGCCACGATGTCCGCCTGCGGCGCGACGCCGCGGAACTGCATGTCCGCGTAGCCGCCGTCGTCGAGCGGCAGGGAGGCGGTGCCGTCGCCGGCGATCAGGCCCGAGACGAAGGTGCCGTGCCCCGCGTCGTCGTACGGCTCCTTCTCCTTGTTGACGAAGTCCTTCCACCCGACGATGCGGCTGGCGCCGAGGTCGGACGTGGTGGCGATGCCGGTGTCCAGCACGGCCACGCCCACGCCCGCACCCGTGGGGCCGCCGTCGGCGGGCGGGGTGACCTTGTCGAGGCCGATCGCCAGGTTGGTGATGTCGAGGGAGCTGGCGTAGTCGAACCCGAAGACCGGGTTGTCCGCGCAGACGAGGCCGACGGAGTTGCTCGCCGCGAGTGCCTCGATCTCGTCTTCGGTGAGAGAGGCGGCGAACGCGTCGAAGGCGCTCAGCTCCGTGGTGCTGACGCCTGCGGGGACGAGGCCCTCGGCCTTGTCGGCCTGGCCGGGCATCGCGAACACGATCACGGGCACGGCCCCGTTGCCGGTGGCGCCGAGCACCGTCGTGACGCTGTCGTCGATCTTCGCCGTGTTCGCCTTGCCGCTCTTGTCCGCGGCCAGCGCCGTGGCCGGCAAGGCCAGCAGACAGAGCAGAGCGACGGCGAGGAACGAGTACCTGGCTCGCATCTTCATCGCCTCCACGCCAGCGCTCCTCAGACCTGCCGACGGGCGCTGTTTCGGCAACCGAGCTATCTTGATCATTTCAAGACCTCTGGCTTTGCGTCCCCGCCTCACGACAGGTTTGCCTTTATCGTTCGAGGTCGGTATCGGCCGGTCGCGCGCGAAAGTTGAGCACTTCGTAGACGCATTGGCAGAAGAAGTGTAGCCAGGCCGGCGACGGGCCCGGAGCAAAACGTTTGCGCGGGCCGCGCTCCTCTGCTGTGCGTGAGCAACACGGGACCGGCAGCCGGCGTTCGCACCGGTGATAGACTTCGGGGTGCAACACGTTCTGGCCGTCGGGGGTGCCGACGCGTCCGGGCGGCCGCTCTCGGTGTCGATGCCGCACGGCGCCCTCCTCCGGTCCACACGATGAAGGGTTCGCGCGCGCCCGGCGCGGGGCGCGACGAGAGAAGGGAGGAGATGGATGAGCCACACCGGCGGCCTCTACACGGCCGCGCAACGGCAGGTGATCAACCGGATGCTCAAGCTGGCGTCCAGCGACGACAAGACCAAGATCGTCAAGGCCTTCAAGCTCGCTGAGAAGATCACCCCCGATCAGCACAAGGGCTCAGTGCGTTTCGTCGCAGACAAGGTCGAGGACGATCACCCGGCGCTCCTGATCGCCAAGCACGTGACCTCGAAGCTCAGCCCGCGCTGCCGCGATGCATTTATCGAATGTCTTATCGTGAACACTCTCCTTCGCGGCGTGGACAAGCGGAAGAAGCTCATCGAGAACACCGGCAACAACGCGCCGACGACGATCCTCATGAGCCCCACCATGCGCTGCAACCTCACCTGCGAGGGCTGCTACGCGTCCGAGTACAACATCAAGCAGGACCTCGACCGCGGGCTGATGCAGAAGATCGTGGACGAGGGCAACGACATGGGCGTCTACCTGTTCACCCTGCTCGGCGGCGAGCCGTTCATGTGGGACGAGCTGCTCGACTTCGCGCAGGAGAACAAGGACGCCTACTTCCAGGTGTTCACCAACGGCACGCTCCTCGATCACGACACCATCGACGAGCTTGCCAGGATCGGGAACATCGCCCCCATGCTGAGCCTGGAGGGCTCTCCGGAGCTCACCGACGAGCGCCGCGGCGAGGGCGTGCACGCCCAGGTCATGGACATCATGGACCACCTCGGTGAGGCGGGCGTGCTCTTCGGCTACTCGGCCACCGTCA
This sequence comes from uncultured Actinomycetes bacterium, assembly GCA_963764225.1. Lineage (GTDB taxonomy): Bacteria > Actinomycetota > Thermoleophilia > UBA2241 > UBA2241 > CAIXSE01. The sequence continues at coordinate 266,168 of CAVXRL010000005.1, read as the reverse complement.
CCCGGCACACCTGGAAGGCGCTGCTGAGCGACGAGTTCGTCGATCCGCTGATCGCCAAGGGGGCCCTGCTCGCCTGGCACTTCCTCTACATGCCGGTGGGGCGCGACCCCGACACGAGCCTCATGCTCACGGCGGAGGAGCGCAACGACTTCCGCGTCGGCATCCACCGCATCCGCGACACCAAGCCGCTCTTCCCGGTCGACTTCTGGGGGGATGCCCCGTGGGTCAACGGCTGCATCGCCGGCAAGCACTACATGCACATCAACAGCGGCGGCTGGGTGGAGCCGTGCATCTTCACGCACTTCGCCACCGACAACATCCGCGACGTCAGTCTCATGGAGGCGTTCAACTCGGACTTCTTCCGCGAGATCCGGAGGCGGCAGCCGTTCAACCACAACCTGCTCATGCCCTGCATGTGGATCGACAACCCGACGCAGTCGCGCGAGATCATGGCCCTGACCGGCGCCAAGCCGACGCACCCGGGCGGGGACGTCATGATCACCGACCTGCAGGACCAGCTGGACGAGTACGCCAGCGCGGTCGACCACCTCTACAGCCCCATCTGGAGCTGCATAAGCGCTGAGAAGGAAGAAGAGGTCGCCAAGCCCGCCAAGACGGCGCAGATCGTCGAGGCGGCGCAGCGCTGACGGCCGCGCCGCGGCCGTGCCGGGTACGGTGCGGCGCGCGGCACGGCGACGGGCGGCGGGGCGATGGCCCCGCCGCCCGTCGCGCGTACGGGGCTTCGAGCCCCGCTCCTCGCGCCGGCGCAGGCCGGCTGAGGGATCCGTGGTAGGCTGTCGAAACCCCGAGTCAGCCGATAGGGCCCATGGCGACATCTCACTCCCACAGCCGAGCCGCGCATCTCGCGCTTGCCTGCACCCTGTGCCTGCTGGGCGCTCTGGCCGCCGTGTGGGCCGCTCCGCGGGTCAGCGCGGGCGCGCGCGCGTGGATCAGCACGCCGCCGGTGGAGCTGCGTTCCGCAGCGCTCCCGGCGGCCCTGCGCCTGCAGCCGGCAGCGGCGGCGACGGACGCCGCCACGAGGGCCGCGAGCGGCGCGCGGACCGGCGCGGTCGCCGGGGCGGTCACCGTGGACCCGGGCATGCGCTTCACCCTGGCGGCGGTCACCTGCAAGCCTCCGGCCCGCGAGGGTCCCGTCCTCGTGCTGCTGCGCACCAGTCAGGACGGCCGCTCGTGGGGCCGCTGGTACGAGGTCGCGCTCGAGCGGGCGGCCGAGAACGGCGGCGGGCAGAAGGCGTTCACCGAGCCGATCTGGACCGGCGCCGGCCGCTACGTGCAGGTCGCCGCGCGGGCGTCGGGCGCCGGCGCCGCACCGGCGCGCTTGCGCGACGTGCGCGTCGTCGCCATCAACAGCACCGAGGACGCCGACACGGCCTCCGCCCTCGTCGGCGTCGTGCGCCGGGCCGCGGCCACCGTCGCCGGCATCCACCTGACGGCGCCGGCGGCCGCGATGACCACGAAGCCGGCGATCGTCACGCGAGCGGAGTGGGGCGCCAACGAGTCCTGGCGCTCGGGGTCTCCCGACTACGCCCCGGTCAAGATGGCGTTCGTCCACCACACGGACAGCGGCAACGGCTACACGGCCTCGGAGGCGCCGGCCATCGTGCGCGCCATCTACGCCTACCACACCCGGTCGCTCCACTGGAGCGACATCGGCTACAACTTCCTCGTCGACCGCTATGGGACCGTGTACGAGGGGCGCTCCGGCGGGGTCTCGCGCGGCGTCGTCGGGGCGCAGGTGCTCGGCTTCAACACCGGCAGCACCGGCATCTCCGTCATCGGCACCTTCACCGACTCCGCGCCTCCGACCCGCGCCGTCACCTCACTGGAGCAGCTGCTCGCGTGGAAGCTGGACGTGCACCACGTCGACCCTCTGGGCACGGGCGAGCTGGTGTGCGGGTACGGCCAGAAGTACGCGACGGGGCAGAAGGTCAGGTTCCCGGCGATCGCCGGGCACCGGGACGCCAACTTCACCGCCTGCCCCGGCGGCCGCCTGTACGCGCGGCTGCCCGGCATCCGCGACGTCGTCGCGCGCACCGGGCAGCCCAAGATCTACGGCTTCAGCGCCGCAGCCTCGAGCATCAGCCCCAACGCCGACGGCGTGCGCGACAAGGTCGCCTTCGGGTTCACCTGCTCCGAGCAGGCGGCGTGGACGGTGGAGATCCGCGACGCCGCCGGCAAGCTCGTCCGCCACGTCGGCGGAGCGGGCACGACCGCGGAAGCGACGTGGGGCGGCAGGGACGACGACGGGGCCGCGCTCCCCGACGGGGTGTACTCCGTGCGGGCCGGCGCGACCAGCGCGGCGGGCGAGGCGCTGCCGGCCACCGCGAGCCTGCGGCTCGACACCGTGCCGCCCGGGCTCGAGGCTGCCGGCGGCCACCCCAGACCCCTTCAGTCCGAACGGCGACGGCCAGGACGACGGCACGTCGGTCACGTACACGCCGTCCGAGGCCGTGCTCGCGCGCCTCTCAGTGGTGGATGCGGACGGCACGGTGCTGCGCCGCGTGACCGGCTGGAAGAGCGTCGCCGCCGGCGCGCACGAGGCGAAGTGGGACGGCCGCGTCGGCGCCGGCGCAGATCTGGCGCCGGCGCCCGAGGGCAAGGCGACGCTGCTCCTGGAGGCGCGCGACGCGGCGGGCAACACGACCGTCCTGCGGCGCAGGGTGGTCGTGGACCGCACGCTCGCCCTCGGCGGGATCTCACGCAAGACGTTCTCGCCCAACGGCGACCGCGTGCGCGACAAGGTCAGGCTCTCCTTCAAGCTGACGCGCGCGGCCGACCTGGTCGCCGCCGTGACCCGCGCCGGGTCCACCGTCCGGACCTTCAAGCTCGGCCGTCTCGCCGCCGGCGCGCAGTCGGTGACGTGGGACGGCAGGCTGGGCGGCGGCGGGACGGCCGCCAGCGGCGCGTACGTCGTCAAGGTCACCGCAGCGGGGAATCTCGGGGTCACCTCCGTCGCCAGGCCGGTCACGGTGGACCTTGCGGCTCCGCGCATCACCGCCCCGCTCACCCGGCGGGTCGCCTACGGCAAGACGGCGAGGATCGCCTACGTGGTGAGGGATGCGTTCAGCCCCTCGGTCAAGGTGGGAGCGACGGTCACGAGCGCCACGGGCAAGGTCGTCGCCACGCTCGCGCTGGGGTGGGTCAAACGGAGTGCGACGCACACCTGCGCGTGGAAGCCCAAGCGGCGCGGCGCCTACAAGGTGACGTTCACCGCGGTGGATCTCGGGGGCAACCGGCAGGCCGCGCCGGTGACGACCACCGTCAAGGTGCGCTGACGCCACGCGGATGGCGCTAGTGAGATTGCGCTGACGCTACTGAGACCGAGGGTGAGAGTAACCGAGGGTGAGAGTAACCGCTGGCCCCGGTCGCCGTGGCGGCGACCGGTGGAGTGAGCGCGGGGCTCGTGTTACCTGCGCCCTGGGACGCCGGCGTGCCGCACCGGGGTGTTCGCCCTGTGCAGCGTGCGGACGATCAACACGACCGCCGCGACGATGCCGACCACCAGCGCGATGCGGAACACGTAGAGCAGCGCCACTGCCATCCAAGCAAGGATCTCCCAGAACATCTCGACCCCTTCCGTTCGCCAGGCCCGATCGATGGAGGCCCTCGTTGATACTCTTCCCTGAGCCTGCCCAGCCTGGTATAGGGGTTTCCCCCTAGTTGCTCAGGGAGCGGTAAGGGTAGATGCGACGACGGCGCAAGCCGGAGGGAGCTTGCGCCGTCGCCATACCGCCGGCCTCGTCAGGCCTCCGCGTGCTCCCGCCGCCAGCGGCAGTGCGGCATCGGGCACGCCGCCATGCGGGCGGCGTCGCACACCTCGCAGCGCTGATCGGCCATGCTGACCGGGAGGTCGAAGCAGCCGTCGGGCGATTCGCCGAGCCGGAGGACGGCGTGCAGGGCCCTGGAGACCGCCTTCATGTCGGCGAACGTGTCGGCCTTCTCCGGCAGGTCGACGAGCCCCATGCGGACGGCGCGCTTGCGCACGCGGCCGTCGGGGACGCAGGCGTAGCGGTCGAGCGCCTCGTCGTCCCACAGGCCGTAGCGGCGCATCTCGCGCACGGCCCAGAAGGCACGGGACTTGAGGGCGCCGCCCGAGGCCGCGTGCAGGACGTCGACGGCCACGTCCGGGTCGGGCGGTTGCGGGAGCAGCCGGCTCCACGTCTCGCGCGTCTCGGCGAGGCGCACGAAGTCGATGATCTTGCCCTTGCTGTCGTTGCGCGACACGGGCGGGTCGAGCGCGTAGCGCTTGAGGTCGAAGTCGCCGGCGAAGAGGGCGGCGACGACCCCCGCGTCGCTGAGCCGGCGCCAGTCGGCGTCGACGACGGACTCGGGCGCCGGCTGGGCGGCCAGGGCGCCGTAGCAGAGCAGGGTGTAGAACAGCTGACCCTGCTCCGCCTCGTCCTGCAGGAACACGTCGCGCTGCTCGGCGTCGAGGATCTCCGCCGGCAGCCTCTGCGCGGCGAGGAACGCCTGGCCGAGGAACGCGACGTTCTCCCGGCGTTCACGGTTGGTGAGCGTGGTCGATTCGTTCACGGTTGCCCCCACGGGTGGTGTGATGTGATGTGTCGAGGACGGCCGGCCGGCGCGCCGCAGGAGCATGCTAGTGGCGCGCCGGCCGGCCGCACAGGCTCACAGAGGCCGGCCGGCGGTGACGTTGGAGGGGCAGGGCGGGTCACGTTCCCGGCCGCCCGCCGGCTCCGCCCGACCGTGCGTGGCGCGTGGCCGGGCTCCCGTCGACGGCGGCGCGTTGACGGGCAAAACGGACTGCTATAGTCTTCTTTCCACGCGGCTTTCCACTCGGTTTGCCCCGCACGTGCGCGAACGGTAGTCTTTGCAGTCGGCGGGCGGTCCCGTCCCGCCAAAGGAGGACTCGCAATCCACCCATGACCACGCTCGGAATCGACATCGGCTGCATCAGCCTCAAAGCCGCACTCGTCGGCCGGGCTGAAGACCAAGACCTCTTCTCCGATCTTCTCCAGCGTCACCCGGACCTCTTCCAGACCCCGCGTGGCGGCCTCACGCTCGTCGAAGGCCGTCCCGTGCTCGTCGCGCTCTACCGCCGCATCAAGGGGAGCCCGGCGCAGTCCGCGGAGGCGCTCCTCGGCGAACTGCTCGCCGTGCTGCCGGACGGCTCCCTCCACGGGGCCCGCGTCACCGGCTCCGGCGCCCGCCTCGTCGGCGCCGCGCTCGACGCCACGTTCGAGAACGAGTTCAAGGCCATCACGCGCGGCATCGGCGCCCTGAACCCGGAGACGCACACCATCTTCGAGATGGGCGGCGAGACGTCCAAGTTCATCCGGCTCGAGACCGGCGACGGCGCCTGCCCCGGCATCGTCGACTACCAGACGAACGGCGACTGCGCCGCCGGCACCGGCTCGTTCATGGACCAGCAGGCGAGCCGGCTTCTCTACGACATCGAGGACGTCGGCGGCATCGTGCTCGAGGCCGGCAAGCCCGCCAGCATCGCCGGCCGCTGCAGCGTCTTCGCCAAGAGCGACATGATCCACGCGCAGCAGAAGGGCTACGAGCCTCCCGAGGTGCTGCGCGGCCTCTGCGACGCCGTCATGCGCAACTTCAAGGGCACGATCGCCAAGGGCAAGGTCATCGAGCCGCCCGTGGCGTTCATCGGCGGCGTGGCCGCCAACGAGGGCGCGGTGCGCTCGCTGCGCGAGGCGTTCGCGCTCGACGAAGGCCAGCTCTTCATCCCCGAGTACCACGCGAGCATGGGCGCCATCGGCGCGGCCCTCATCGAGGCCGACGTCGAGGCCGCGCGCGAGGGCGCGATCCTGGGCCTCGACGCCGGCAGCCTCCCCGCCGCGGAGTTCCCCACCACCGAGCCTCTCTCCATGGAGCGCGTGGTGTTGCTGCGCGACATGGCCAGGCCCTTCGAGTTCGCCGGCGACGAAGTCATCGACGTGTACATGGGCATCGACATCGGGTCGGTGTCCACGAACCTCGTGGTCATCAACGACGCCGGCGAGGTCGTCAAGGAGATCTACACCAAGACCGACGCCCGGCCGGTGGAGGTCGTGAGCAAGGGGCTGGCCGACATCCACGAGGAGATCGGCCGGCACATCAACCTGCTCGGCGTGGGCACCACCGGCTCCGGCCGCGAGCTCATCGGCGAGCTCACCGGGGCCGACATCATCACCGACGAGATCACCGCCCACAAGACCGGGGCGGACTTCATCGGCCGCAAGATCGGCAAGCAGTGCGACACGATCTTCGAGATCGGCGGCCAGGACAGCAAGTTCATCAGCCTGCAGGACGGCATCGTCGTCGACTTCGCCATGAACGAGGCCTGCGCCGCCGGCACCGGGTCCTTTCTCGAGGAGCAGGCCGAGAAGCTGGGCATCAGCATCATCGGCGAGTTCGCCGACCTCGCGCTCGGGTCCACGACCCCGGTGCGCCTCGGCGAGCGCTGCACCGTGTTCATGGAGCGCGACGTCATGGCCTACCAGCAGCGCGGCGCGCGCCGCGACGACCTGGTCGCCGGGCTCGCCTTCAGCATCGCCACCAACTACCTGAACCGGCTCGTCCGCGAGCGCCACATCGGCGACGTGATCTTCTTCCAGGGCGGCACCGCCTACAACGACGCGGTCGCCGCGGCGTTCAGCCAGATCCTCGAGAAGGAAGTCATCGTGCCGCCGCACAACGGCGTCATGGGCGCGCTCGGCATGGCGCTGCTGGCGCGCGAGCGCGTGCAGCGCACGGGCGAGCCCACCTCGTTCCGCGGCTGGGACCTGCAGCAGGTCGACTACACGGTGCTCGACTTCGTCTGCAAGGCGTGCTCCAACGAGTGCGACGTGCGCCAGTTCACCATCGAGGGCGAGAAGACGTACTGGGGCGACAAGTGCTCCGACCGCTACCGCAAGCCGGCCAAGGTCGACAAGGAGCCCGTCATCGCCGACCTCGTCGCCTACCGCGAGGAGCACCTGCTGGCGCCGTACGAGGCGGCACGCGCCCGCGTGCCGGAGTCGGCGCCCACCGTCGGGTTCCCGCGCGCGATGTACACCTACGACCGCCTGCCGTTCTGGTCGACCTTCTTCGCCGAGCTGGGCCTGCGCCCGGTGCTCTCGCCGGAGAGCGACAAGCAGATCCGTGAGGCGGGAGTGGCGCTCACCGTCGCCGAGCCGTGCTTCCCCATCCGCGTGGCCCACGGGCACGTGCAGTGGCTGTTCAACGAGGGTGTCGACTGGGTCTTCGCGCCCAACCAGGTCAACGAAGAGACCGAGTTCATGCAGTACAACTCGCACGCCTGCCCGTGGGGCCAGACGCTGCCGTTCGTGATCAGGCACGCGCCGGGGCTCCAGGCCCACCGGGACAAGATCCTCGACCCGCGCGTGCGCTTCCGCGACGGGCGCGAGGGACTCCTCCGCGACTTCGCCGAGATGACGAAGAAGCTGGGCGTGAGCAAGGCGCGGGTGCGCGGCGCGCTGGACGCCGCCTACAAGGCGCAGGACGTGTTCCGCGGCAAGCTGCTCGCCGCCGGGGCCGAGGCGCTCGAGCGCCTCGACCTTGCCGGCGAGCTCGGCGTCGTGCTCGTCGGACGGCCCTACAACATGTACGACAAGGGCATCAACATGGACATCCCGCGCAAGCTGCGCAAGTTCTACGGGGTCAACGTGATCCCCCTGGACTTCCTGCCCATCCGCGGCATCGACATCGACCCGATCGTGCCCAACATGTTCTGGAACTACGGGCGCAAGATCCTGCAGACGGCCACGTTCGTGCGCGACCGCGAGAACCTGCACCTGATCTACATGACCAACTTCAAGTGCGGGCCGGACTCGTACATCAAGCACTACGTGCGCGAGGCCTCGGGCAAGCCGTACCTGACCCTGCAGTTCGACGAGCACCAGAACGACGCCGGCGCCATGACGCGCTGCGAGGCGTACCTGGACAGCAAGGGCTTCCTTCGCTGGTGGTCGCAGGACGCGGCCGACGAGGCTCGTGAGTGCCGAGAGGAGGTGGCCGGTGGGGTCCAAGGCTGACCACGTCCAGGACGCGCAGATCAAGGAGGCGATCGCCGACTTCGGCCTGCAGGGCCGCAAGCTGTACCTGCCGCAGATGCCGTACGGCGGCTCCTACCTGCTCGCCGCGGCGATCCGCTCCATCGGCTTCGACGCGTGGCAGACCAGCGACTCCGACGAGCGCACGCTCGACCTCGGCGGCCGCATGACCTCCGGCGACGAGTGCTACCCGCAGAAGATCGTGCTCGGCGACCTCCTGCGGATCATCGAGGACGAGGGGCGCGAGAACGTCGCCTACCTCATGCCGTCCGCCAACGGGCCGTGCCGGTTCGGCCAGTACCTGCACCTCATCAGGAGCAAGCTCGACGAGCTCGGCTACGACGACGTGCCCGTCATCAGCATCACCTCCAGCGACGGCTACTCGTCGATCGGTAATTACTCGCAGGACCTCGTGCGCACCGCGTGGCGCGCGGTGCTCGCGCAGGACATCCTCATGAAGCTGCTGCTCAAGACGCGGCCCTACGAGCGCGAGAAGGGCTCCGCGGACGCGGCCTATCACGAGAGCCTCGAGGACGTGGGCAGGGCCGTGAGCAGGGAGCACGTCTCGCACAAGGAGCGCATGGAGGCGATCCTCGCCGCCATGCTGCGCGCCCGCGACAGGTTCCGCGCCGTGCCGGCCGACTACAGTGTCGCGCGGCCGCTCATCGGCGTGGTCGGCGAGATCTTCTGCCGCCAGAACACCTTCTCCAACTTCGACCTCATCCGTGTGGTCGAGGAGCAGGGCGGGGAGTGCTGGCTCTCGGACATCGGTGAGTGGGTCTGGTACACCGACGACGAGCAGCGGCGCAGGCTCGCGGAGGCCGGCAAGCGGTTCGGCAAGGACAACACCATCCGCTTCATCAAGAGCAAGGTCATGCGCATGGACGAGCACAAGCTCTACGGGCCGTTCGCCGACGACTTCGTGGGGTACGAGGAGCCGCACGACGTGCGTGAGGTGCTCGAGATGAGCAAGCCGTACCTGCCGTACACCGGCGCGCTCGGCGAGATGGTGCTGAGCAGCGGCAAGTCGATCTACATGCACGAGAAGGGCGCCGACGGCATCATCGACATCAGCCCCTTCACCTGCATGAACGGCATCGTCACGGAGGCCGTGTACCCGAGCCTCTCGCACGACCTCGACGACATGCCGATCCGCGTGTTCTACTTCGACGGCACGCAGGGCGACCTGGAGCGCGACGTCGGGATCTTCATCGAGCTCGCGCGCACCTACCAGCGCCGCAAGGCCAAGCTGCGGCGTCTCCCGGCCTACTTCGGCGCCTGAGTTCGGCCCGATCCCTGAGCGCGCCGCGCTCGCGGCTGCGGGTGCCTTAAAGGGGGAGGACCCCTCGCCTGCTTCCCTGTGATTCGGGGCCGGAACCAGGGGGCGAGGGGTCCTGTGTCTCGCCTTACGCGACGAGGGGGAGCGTCGCGCGCGGGACGGAGTGACTTTCAGGAGCGGGTCGTCGTCAGCGGCCGTAGATGTGCTTGCCGTCGCTGAGGTCGAACATGGTGTCGATCGGCACGTTGACGTGGCCGCGGGCATCACCGTTGGGAGTGCTCAGCACCGAACCGGTGCCCTCGAAAAACCGGTGGATCGACCGAAGAATACGATTCTGCATGGTGCTCACCCCTCCAAGGTCAATGCCCGTCGCTGTCTGCGCCGGACGTCAGATCGTCGAGCATGAAATCCCTGCCACGGAGTGGACCGCGCGTGCCATGCGGGCGCGCGGTCACGGTCGTCACGGCGACCTCGAACACATGCTTCAGGCGATTGACTGCTTCTGCCATGGCGACCCTCCTTACAAGGTCAAAATACGTTCAAGTTGTGTCTCGTGGCACAAAGTATATTGCCCGATGTTGTTTGTGTCAAACGTGTCATTTGCCCCGGTGCTCGTGCCGTCGTCCTGACGAAGGTCAAGCGCGCCGAGCGCCTCCGCCGGGTACGTTGGGGGCAGGGTCAGCACCTATCCGGGAGGACTGTATGGACACCGAAAAGCCCGTCGTCGCCGACCTCGAGGCGATGGTGGACGTGGCCGACAAGGGCATCGTGAGCAAGGCGATCCTTGAGAACGAGCACCACAAGCTCATCCACTTCACGCTGGCGGCAGGCCAGGAGTTGAGCGAGCACACGGCGAGCGTCCCCGCCGTGATCCAGATCCTGCGGGGCAGGGGGACGGTGACCCTCGGCGGGGAGGCCCACGAGGGCCGGCCGGGCATGCTCTACTACATGCCGGCCGACTTGAGGCACGCGGTGGTCGCGGACGAGGACCTCGTGTTCCTGCTGACGATGTTCAGGACGTGAGCGCGGAGGCGCTGAGCGCCGCACGCCGCGCGCCTCGAGGCGGTGTCAGGCCACGGCCCAGACGCCGTCCGACTCCGTCACCAGCCCGTCGCGGCCGAGGCGCTCGAGGACGTCGGCCGCCTCCTCCGGCGGCAGCGCCGCGGCGGCCGCGAGCGCCTCGAGCGGCTGCGGCCCGTGCTCCAGAAGCCGCCGCAGCAGGCGCGCCCGCTTCTGCCGGCGCGAGCCCTCGAACGCGCCCTGCCGGGAGAGGGAAGCGATGCCGGTGCTCCGCGCCGTGAGCTCCAGCGACCCGTAGTCCATGAGCGCGTTGTGCCAGTCGCGGCTGCGGCCGCGCGGCAGCGCGGCGTCGGCGACCGCCTGCAGGTCCTTCTCGCCGAGGTCCTCCGGGAGCCGCAGCTCGTGGGTGAGCACGCGGCGGACGTTGGCGTCCACCGCGGCCAGGTCGGCGTTGTGGGCGAAGACGAGTACGGCGCGCGCCGTGTACGGGCCGATGCCCGGGAGCGCCCGCAGGCCCTCGGCGAGTACGCGGGAGCTCGGCGGGGCGGCCGTCCGGCGCGGCGGCGACGGCCGCCCGGGCGCACTCGTGCAGGCGCCGCGCGCGGTTGTTGTACCCGAGGCCCTGCCAGCGCCGCAGCACGTCGGCGAGCGGCGCCGCCGCCAGGCTCTCGAGGTCCGGCCACACCCGCAGCCACTCCGAGAAGCGCGGCGCGACGCGCGGCACCTGCGTCTGCTGCAGCATGACCTCGCTGACGAGGATCGCGTAGGGATCGGTGGTGCGGCGCCACGGCAGGTCTCGGCGGTTCTCCGCGTACCAGCCGAGAAGCCGCGCCTGCAGGTCGCGGATGCGGCGCGGGGAGGGGAGCGCGCGCTCCGCGCCGCTCATCCGTGTGCCCCCGGGGTGACCATGGGCGAGAGCGTAGCAGACGACGGCCGGGGAGGAAGTGAGGCGTGACCGCCCTGTCGGCCTAGGCTTGCCCGTCCTCGTCGACGAGTCCCTCCCACTCCTTGTACTCGCGCCGCAGCTGCTTCTCGACGACGGCGCGCTCGTCGAGGAGGCGGTTGAGCACGTCACGGTCGGCGTAGGTGCCGGGCTCGGCGAGCTCGCCGTCGATCTCGCCGAGCCGCTTCTCCGCTTTGAGGACCGCCGCCTCCGCGGCGCGCAGGCGCGCGCGCCGCCGCCGCGCCTCCTCGGCGGTCTCCCTGGTGCGGGTCACGGCGGCGCCGGCCGGCGCCGCTCTGCCGGCGCCCTTGCCCGCGCCGCGGGAGGGTTCGACCTGCGCGCTCCGCGGCGAGGCCGGCGCGGGAGGCCCTGGCCTCCCAGTACCGCGGGGCGGAGAGGTGGTTGAGCAGGCGCCCGTCGTGGATCTCGAGCACGCGCGTGGCGACGCGGTCGATGAGGTGCCTGTCGTGCGTGACCAGCAGGATGGTCCCGGTGTAGTCCTCGAGCGCGTCGGCGAGCGCCTCCACGGAGCCCATGTCGAGGTGGTTGGTCGGCTCGTCGAGCAGCAGGAAGTTGGCGTCGCCGACGAGCAGCGTGAGCAGGCGCAGCCGGCTGCGCTCGCCGCCGGAGAGCATGCCGACCTTCTTCTCGACCTCGTCCGGGCCGAACTGGAACCGCCCGAGCAGGCCGCGGGCCACCTGCTCGTCCTGCCCGGTCAGCGGGAGGACGGATTGCAGCACGGTGTCCTGCTCGCGGAGCTCGCGGCCCTGCTGCGAGTAGTAGGCCGGGCGCACGTTGTGGCCGAGGTGGGAGGCGCCGGCCGCCAGGCTGCGGAGGCCGGCCACCGTCTCGATGATCGTCGTCTTGCCCGACCCGTTGGGCCCGAGCAGGGCGACCTTCTCGCCGCGTTCGAGCACGACGTCCACGTCGCGGACGAGGACGTGGGCGCCGGCCGGGTCGTCGGCGGAGCCGACGCCGACGGCCGGCGCCTTGAGCTCCAGCACCACGCGGGCGGACGGCTTGGGCTGCGGGAGCCCGAGCTTGAAGCTGCGCTTCTGCCTGGGGGGCTCCCGCAGCCCGGCCTTGATGCGCTCGATCTGCGTGAGCTTGGCTTTGGCCTGCTTGGCCTTGTCCTTCTTGGCGTGGAAGCGGTCGTAGAAGCGCTGCAGCTGCTCGATCTTCTCGAGGTCCTGCTCGTACTCGCGGCGCATGAGGTCCAGCCGCGCCTCGCTCTCCTTGAGGTAGGTCGCGAAGTCGCCGCCCTGCGTCTCCACGTGCTCGTGCTCCACCGCGAACACCCGCCGCCCGACCTTCTCCAGCAGGCGGCGGTCGTGCGTGACCAGCAGAAAGGCGCGCTCGTAGTCGGAGAGGAACCCCTCGAGCCACTCCACCGAGTCGATGTCGAGGTGGTTGGTGGGCTCGTCCAGGAGCAGGAGGTCGGCGTCGGCGAGCAGCGCGCGCGCCAGGGTGACGCGGGTGAGCTCGCCGCCGGAGAGCGACAGCAGGCCGCGTTCGAGCATCTGCTCGGGGAGCCCCAGGCCTTCGACCACGCTGCCCAGGCGGTCACGGTAGCCGTAGCCCCCGGCCGCCTCGAAGCGCCGCTGCAGCTGCTGGTAGGACTTCATCGTGTCGCGCAGTTCCGGGCTGTGCTCGGCGAGGCCGGAGAGCCGCTCCTCGGTCGCGCGCAGCGCGGCCTCGAGCTCCACGGCCTCGCCGAACGCCTCGACCAGGTACTCACGGACGGGGCGGTCGCGCTCCAGCTCCGGCGTCTGCTCGTGCAGCCAGATGCGGCGCCCGCGCGCCCGGGCGATGACGCCGGAGTCGGGGTGCTCGTCGCCCGAGATGAGCCGCAGCAGGGTCGTCTTGCCGGTGCCGTTGCGGCCGACCAGGACCGCGTGGTCGTGACCGTCCACGGAGAACGTGACGGTGGTGAAGAGCCGCTGTCCGGCGAACGACTTCTCGACGTTGTTGAACGTGACGATGCTCATGGCGTGGCCCGCCGGGGACGGGGAGAGGGCGGGAGCGGCAGGATACCACCGGGAGCGGCGGGCCGACAACGTCGGAGGCGCCGGGGCCGACAACGTGGCGAGCGCCGGAACACTTGCCCCCGGCGCCCGGGCGCGAGAGGATGCACGGCCGTGAGCCGCACACAGGACATCCTCATCGGGCCACGGACGACGGTGTACGCGCTGCTGGGCGCCTACCCCTTCCTCGAGAGCTTCCTGCTCGTCCGGGTGCGCGGGTTCGAGCGCCTCGCGGAAGTGCGCACGCGCACGCGCTGGGCCCGGGTGATGACGCTGGACGACGTGGCGCTGAGTCTCAACGTCAGCTGGCTGCAGCTGGGGCGCGAGATCGCCGCCAAGGTCGAGCTCGAGACGGGCCGGCCGCCGCGGCTGGCGGACGCGCCCAAGCGCATCGTCGACGACGGGCGCCGCATGGGCGAGCTCCGTGACATCGTCGCGGAGCTGGAGGGCGGCGCCTCGCTGCAGCAGATGGCCGAGCGCTGGCGCGAGGCCACCTCGGACCTCGAGCGGGCGGAGGAAGCGGCGCTGGAGGCGGCGCTCTCCGCGGAGGCCGCCGCCGGCATGGAGGCCGGCGGCGCGCGTCGTGAGCGCCGCGGCCGAACCCTCCGGCGGCCTCCCGGCGCCGCCGCCAGGGCACCCGCTCGAGCTCTCGCGCCGCGAGGCCGAGGCGCTGCGCCGGCTCTGCGTGGGCCTCGACGCGGAGCTCGACCGGATGGGGGGCTCACCGTCGAGGCGGCGCTGGCGGCAGGAGAAACCGCTCGTGGCCCGGCTCGCCGGCCGCCTCTCGGGCATCGAACTGCGCTTCCGCCGCCAGCAGCAGGCGTGGTTCCCGGCGCTCGCCGTGCACGGCGTGGAGGGCCCCCGGGCCCTGCTGGAAGGGCGCCAGCAGGAGACGCTGGAGACGCTGCGCCGCCTGCGTCTCGCGGTCGAGCGCGACGACGCGGCCTCCGCCGCGGAGGCGGCCGCGCGGCTCCTCGCCGAGGTCGACGACCTCCTGGCGCAGGACGAGCGGCTGCTGGAGCCGCTCGCGCAACGTCACCTCTCGGCCGGCGACTGGGCGGCGGTCCGCGAGCTCGAGGACGGCGTGGGGTGGTCGCTGGCGCAGGCCCCGCCGCGCTGGCCGGAGGTCTGAGGGGCGCTCAGCTCGCCGCGCGTGCGGCTCGGCGGGCGCCGGCCCCGGCGGGCCGCGGCCTCAGACCTTGACGCTCCGCACGCGGACCTTCTCGAGGTCCATCTCGCCCAGCCCCATGTCGTACGCCGCCTGCACGTAGGGGATGTCCGCGCCGGTGAGGTCGAACAGCGTGGCGGCGTAGGCGTCTGCGGCCACGATGTCCGTGCTCGCGAGCACCGTGTCGAGCCGCTCCACGTCGTTCAGGTCGCCGCCGGTGGGGCCGTTGGCGGTGAGCACGCGCACCGCGTCCACGACCGTGAGCGTGGGCCGGCACACACTGACCAGGTCGGCGGTGCGCTGCCCGATGTTCGTGTGGATCTGCCCGGCGTCCAGGATGACGCCGAGGAGGTTCTTGCCGGCGAGGCTGAGGCGCGTGGAGCCGTGGTCCTTCGCGATGGGCACGTCGATGAGCACGTCGCACGAGAGCACGTCGGTGTAGATGGGCCAGGACGTGAGATCGAGCCCGTCCGGGATGCGGTAGGTGCGGAAGCCGGCGGGAGACATGAGGTGCATCTCCCCGCCCGCCTTCTCGACGGCGTCTTTGATGCCGCTGACGCGGTAGGCCTCCTCGGCCGGCCCGCCGAACGGCAGGTCCATGACGCGCACGCGGCCGGCGCCGGCCCGGCGGCAGAGCGAGACCAGCGTGCCGACGACGTCCGGGTTGGTGGTCGCCGCGTACTCGGGCCCGTGGTAGCCGGTGCAGATGTTGGGCTTGACGACGACGTCCGCGCCCTTCTTGACGAACGCCTCCATGCCGCCGAGGGTCGCGACTGCCGCGGCGGTGATGTCGGCCGGGCTGTCGCCGCGTGCGACCGCCAGCAGCGGCCTCGCGCGCGCCGCTCCCGTAGGCGGCGGGGAGGAGAGGCGGCCCTCCGTCGGCGGATCGGTCGTCGGCTGCGAGCCGCAGCCGGCCGCCGCCAGTGAGGCTCCGGCGGCCGCCATGCCTGCCAGTCTGAGGAACTCCCTGCGGGTCCAGTCGCCCATCTCGGCACTAGGGTAGCAGGCGCCCGCACCGCTTGCTCGGTCCGTCCCGTCAGTCTCTGGGCGAGCGTGGCGGGGCAGCGACGTGATATATCATCATAGTAGAGTAGCTTTACAACTATGATTACTTTACAGAAAAGAGGGGAAACACAGTGCCAGGCGATGTCGAGACAGATGGCGTCGCGGACAGCCCGTCATGGACACTCCGTGATGGACCCCGAAAGGCGGAGGACAACGATGAGAACACGGAGCATCATTCTACTGGTGGTAGCCCTGATGGTGGTTCCGTTGGTGATCGCGGCGTGTGGCAGCACCACCGAGGAGGCCGCGGCGCCGTCGCCGTCTCCCACGATGGCGCAGAAGGACATCGTCGACACGGCGGTGGAAGCGGGCAGCTTCTCGACACTCGTGACCGCGGTGCAGACGGCCGGGCTCGAGGAGACGCTGAGAGGAGCCGGCCCGTACACGGTGTTCGCACCGACGGATGAGGCCTTCGCGGCGGTCCCCAAGGAGACGCTCGACGCGCTGCTGGCGGATCCCCAGGGCGCCCTGACCGACGTCCTCACGTATCACGTGGTCCCCGGTAAGGTCATGTCGGGCGATCTGACCGACGGCATGCAGGCCGAGACGGTCAACGGCCAGCCGCTGGACATCGCGGTCGCCGACGACGGAAGTGTGACGGTGAACGGCGCGAATGTCGTGACGGCGGACATCGAGACCTCGAACGGTGTGATCCACGTCATCGACACGGTCCTGGTCCCCCCGAGCAACTGACAAGCGCAACTGACGCGAGCAACCAGACCGGCGGCGGCCGGCGGGCGGAAGCGCCTGCCGGCCGCCGCCGCGCGTCCGTGGCCTGCTGCCGGCTTCTGACGGCGTCGCTCCGCCTAGTGCAGCGCCTCGCGCAGCTCCCGCCACACGCGCGGGTCCTCCTGCCCCATCAGCCAGGCGTAGACGCCGCGGAGGTGAGGGTGACGCGCGCGGAGCATGGCCAGCTTGGCGCGCACGGCCCGGGCGTCCGGGAAGAAGGCCTCGTGGCCGTGGCCGTCCCGCTCGTAGGTGAGGTAGAGCTCGCGTGACGCGGCACGCCTCTCCCTGGGCTGCAGGGCCGCGCGGACCGCGGTGATGTCGTCCCAGACGAGGTCGGTGGTCGTGGAGCCACGCCACTCACGGCCGTAGAAGCCGAGGCCCATGACGATGCGCCGCGGCGCCACCTGGGTCTCGGCGAAGCTGAGCACCCTGTCGATCCAGTCGGGAGGGGAGAGGGGGCCGGGGCCGGACCACGACCCCGAGTAGTTGTAGGTCATGACGCGGAACTGGTCCACCGCTCGGCCGAGCCGCTTCCAGTCCTGGCCCCGGGGACCGTCCCAGCCGCCGGGCTCCCTGGTCTTGGGGTAGACGTCCACGGCGATGAGCCTGCCGTCGTCGTGCAGGCGTCGCGCGAGCTCCTCGACGAAGGCCGAGAACGCGTCCCGGCGGGACCCCTTGACGGCCTCCCAGTCCACGTCGACGCCGTCGACGTCGTGGGCCCGCACCCAGTCGGCGACGGCGGCGGCGTGCCGCCGCCGCGTCTGCGCTGTGGCGAGGACCGCCCTGGCGATCGCCGGGTCGAAAGTCCCCTTCGTCTCGTCGTAGTCGGTGAGCGTGACGAACACGCGGCAGTCTTTGCGCCTGGCCTCCGAGATGAAGCCCGTGTCCAGGTGCGGCGCGACGACGCTGCCGTCGGCGCGCGACTGCAGCCAGTCGGCGCTCACTTCGTCGAGCGCGCCGGCCTCCACGGCCGCGTCCAGTGAGCCGCGGTCGCCGAACGTCCAGGCGCCGATGAGGTAGGGGCCGTGCGGCCGGTCGTCGTCGAGCGCGCTCGCGAGGGCGAAGGCCGCGGCCACGGCGAGCAGCCCCACGACGACGATCACGAGGAGGGCGGGGAGGCGCCGCCGCCGGGGCCGGCGTGGGCGGCGGCGCGGGCTGCTGTCGGCGGGCCTGTCGGCTTCCGTGGCCATGCCGCCATGATGACGGCTGGGCCGCCCGGGCGCGACCGGAGGCTTTGGGCCCGGGCCGCCCCGGGTAGAGAGCGGTCACACGACTCAGCCACCGCGACCTGCGAGGTCATCGTGAAGGAAAAGCTCGGCCCCACCAACGCGCTCTATCCGCTCGTCACCGCCATCGTCGGCGCCACCGTGGACGGCACACCCGACTTCGCGACCATCGCCCACGTCGGCATCGCCCACCTCAGGGGCATCACGCTCGGCATGGGCAACGTCCACCTCACCAACAAAGGGATCATCGAGAACGGGACGTTCAGCGTGAACCTGCCGTCGGAGGACATGGTCGCGATCGTCGACCACATCGGCATGGTGAGCGGCAAGAAGGAGGACAAGAGCGAGCTCTTCGACCTGTTCCACGGCGAGCTCGACACCGCGCCGATGATCCAGGAGTGCAAGGTGACGATGGAGTGCAAGCTCATCGAGCACGTCAAGCTGCCCACCCACGACCTCTTCGTGGGTGAGGTGGTGGGCACCTACGCCGACCTGGACGTGCTCACCAACGGAGTGGTGGACATCGCCAAGCTCAGGCCGCTGCTGTTCGACATGGCGAGCAAGAAGTACTGGGGGCTGGGCGAGCCGGTCGCGAAGTGCTGGAGCGTGGGCGCGGAGTTCCCCGCCAGGGCTTAGCGGCCGCGCGACCTCCGGGAGCAGTACGGGCGGGGGCGGGCGGGGCGTCGGTCGCCCCGCCCGCCCCCGCCCGCGCCGGTGTCCCGCCCCCGCCGCCGCGGCTATACTCGGGCACGCAGTTCCAGCCACCGTGGGGGTGTGCTCGTGATCGTCCGTCCTGCCAGTCTCCTCGTCGCCCTTCTCACCGCTCTGGCGTGTCTCACGGCGCTGGGGGTGGCCGCGGCGCTGCCGCAGGCGGCCTCCGCGGCCTCCGCCCCGATCTTCTGCTACCGGGGGCTGGGCACGTGGGTCGACCTGTACGACGCCGCCGCCTGGAACGATCCCGCCGCCGCGGTCAAGGACATGCAGGCGCACGGAGTGCGCACGCTGTACCTCGAGACGGCCAACTACCACTGGCCCACCGCCCTCAACAAGCCGGCGGCCATGGGCGCCCTCCTCGAGGAGGCCCACGCGCACGGCATCAAGGTCGTGGCCTGGTACCTGCCCGGGTTCAGCGACCCGACCAAGGACTGGAAGCGTACCAGGGCGGCGCTCGACTTCCGGTCCGCCGGGGGGCACAGGTTCGACTCGTTCACGCTCGACATCGAGGCGAGCATCGTCAAGAACGTCAGCACGCGCAACGCGCGCCTGCACAAGCTCAGCGACCGCATCCGCGCCTACGTCGGCCCCCGGTACCCGCTGGGGGCCTGCACCCCATCGCCCGCCGGGATGGCCAAGAACGCCACCTACTGGCCGCGGTTCCCCTTCAAGATGCTGGCGGGCATCTACGACGTGTTCGTGCCCATGGGGTACTACACGTACCACGGCGACGGCTACGCCAACGCCTACGCCGACACGCGCGACAACATCCGCATCATCCGTGAGCAGACCGGCAAGGCCACGGTGCCCATCCACGTGATCGCCGGCGACGCCGCCAAGTCCTCCGCCACCGAGACCACCGCCTACGTGCGCGCCCTCCGTGAGTACGGCGCGCTCGGCGGCAGCATGTACGACTGGGCCACCACCAGCGACGCGAACTGGAAGGTCCTGCAGAACGTGCGCCTCAACCCCCGGCAGTCGATCGCGCTGCCGCTCACTCTGCCGTTCGCCACGCCGATGGGGTTCTGCGGCGCCGACCGCACCCACCCCAAGGAGGTCTTCTACGAGACCTCCGGTCAGGGCGGGGACAGGGTGCTGAGGTTCAGGCTCTTCGACGCGCAGGCCCGGGAGGTGCGCCTGCTCGTGAACTGGCGGGACCTGGGCCCGCTGGCGGCCGGCCCCGTCAAGAAGTGGAGCCGCGTGCGCTCCGTCACCATCCCTGCCTCGGCGCTGAAGCCGAGGGCGCGCAACGTGATCGGTTTCGTGGCGCGCGGCGGCTACCCGGTGTGGCAGCGCTGGGGCGTGCGGGACGTCCGCCTCGCCGCTCCCTGAGCCCCGCGCCGGCGCGCAGCCCGCAGCGGGCGCCCCGCCGTCGCACCCCCAGAAGGCTCGCGTCCCCGTCCGGTCCTGTCGCAGGGCCGTCCGCCTCTGCTAGGCTGCGGCCATGGAACCGGGACCGCTGGTCGTCGGTGTGGACATCGCCGCGAGCAGGCCGTGCGTGGCCGTCGCGGCGCGCTGCGGACGCACCCTCGAGGTCGTCTCGTGGCGCGAGGCCGAGGCCCGGGAGCCGGGCGACAGGGCGCGGTTGTTCGAGTGGCTCGGCGAGCTCGGGCCGGCGGCCGTCGGCGTCGACGCGCCGCAGCGGCCGCGGCGGGCGCGCGGCGCCGCCGCCACCCGGCCGCGCGCCTGCGACGCGGCGCTCGCCCACAGGCGGATCTCCATCTACCAGGTGCCCACGCGGGCCGTCGCCGAGGAGGCGGACGGCCTGTACACGTGGATGGAGACGGGGTGGGAGTACTTCCGCGAGCTGGGCCGGCGCGGCTACGAGCCGCCGGCCCCCGGAGCCATGCCGGGCCTGCTCGGCCAGGAACCGGCGGCCCTCGAGGTGTACCCGCACGCCACGTTCGTCTCGCTGCTCGGCGGCACGCCGCCGCCCAAGAGCAGCCGCGCCGGGCTGCGCGTGCGCGTGGCCACCCTGCGCGCCGCCGGCGTGGTGTGGGACGAGTACTACGACCACGACTCGCTGGACGCCCTCGCGGCGGCGCTCACGGCGTGGCGCTTCATGCAGGGCCGCGCCACGCCGCTCGGGGACGACCGCGACGGCTACATCTGGCTGCCGGTGCCGTCCGGTGAGGTGCTCGCGTCCTACGGACGGCTGAACGAGCGGGAGGCGCTCACGGCCGCCCGCCGCCTCCGCGGCTGACGGCGGGAGCGGCACGTGGGCGGCGAGCCCTCCGGCCCGCCGCCGCTCACAACACGATCTTGTTGAGCGGGAACTCCACGATGCCCTCGCCGCCGGCTTCCTTGAGGCGCGGGATGATCGCGCGCACCACGCTCTCCTCGAGGACGGTGTTGACGGCGACCCAGCCGGGGTCGCTCAGGTGCGAGATGGTGGGCTTGCGCAGCGCCGGCAGCACCGCCAGCACGGCGTCCAGGTCGCCGGTGCGCACGTTGAGCATGAGGCCCACCTTGTCGAGCGCCGCCATCGCGCCCTGGAGCAGCATCGAGATGTCCTCGATCTTGCGCCGCTTCTCCGGGTCTTCCCAGGCCTGCACGTTGGCGATGAACTGCGTGGTGCTCTCGAGCACGGTCTCGACGACGCGCAGCTTGTTGGCGCGCAGCGAGCTGCCGGTCTCGGTGACCTCGACGATCGCGTCGGCCAGCTCGGGAAGCTTGGCCTCCGTCGCGCCCCAGCTGAACTCCACCTTGGCGCTGACGCCGCGCTCGGCCAGCCACCGCTTCGTGACGCCGACCAGCTCGGTGGCGACGATCTTGCCCTCGAGGTCCGCCGGCGTCCGCGCCGGGGACTGCTGCGGCACGGCGAGCACCCAGCGCACCTTGCCGAAGCTCTGCTTCGCGTAGACGAGCTCGCCCACCGTGTGCACCGTGGCCTCGTTCTCCACGACCCAGTCGTGGCCGGTGAGGCCGCAGTCCAGCGCCCCGTCTTCGATGTAGCGCGCCATCTCCTGGGCGCGCACCATCATGCACTCGATCCCGGGGTCGTCGATGGCGGGGAAGTACGACCGTTCGGCGACCGTGATGAGGAACCCCGCGCGGCGGAAGAGGTCGATGGTCGCGTGCTCCAGACTCCCCTTCGGCAGTCCAAGCTTGAGTGTCATGTCGCCCTCCTTCCGTCGGTCCGCGCGGCGCGCCGGGGGCGCCCGTCCTGTGGAGAGGGCGAGTCTACCTCACGCCCCCGAGGCGCGCCCCTGCATGAGCCTGCATGCGCGCCCCTTGCGCGCTCCGGCCTCCATTGCATAGCCTGTCGGGTGCGGCGCCTGGCGGCGCCGTGGCGGCCGCCCGGGGCGGGCCGGCTCGCCCCGCTCTGCCGGCGCCGAAAGGAACATCATGACTTCCCGTTCCCGAGTCTCCTCCAGATCTTTCGTCCTCCTCGTCGTCCTCGTACTGGCCGCCGGCCTCATCTGGGGCCTGGCGGGCGCGTTCGCCAGTTCGCCGAGTGCTCCGGCGGGCGGCAAGGTCACGCTCAAGGTGGGCTGGACGACCGACCCCGACAACCTCAACCCGTTCGTCGGCATCGAGCAGTCCAGCTACGAGCTCTTCCACGTCAGCTACGACTTCCTCAACGACTTCGACGACCAGTACCTCGCGCCCACCAAGGGCCTGGCCGAGAGCTGGAGCAGCAGCGAGGACGGGCTCACCTGGACGTTCAAGATCCGCCAGGGGGTCAAGTGGTCCGACGGCCAGCCGCTCACGGCACGGGACGTGGCCTTCAGCTTCAACTATCAGAAGGACCTCGAGCTCACCGCGTTCCTCGCCGCGCTGGACGGCATCAAGCGGGTCAGCGCTCCCGACGACGCCACGGTGGTGATCGAGTGCGAGCGTCCCAAGGCCGACATCCTGGCGATGTGGGTGCCCATCGTGCCGGAGCACATCTGGAGCAAGTTCAAGACCTACGACGAGGCCACCAAGTACCTGAACGAACCGCCGATCGTAGGCTCCGGACCCTTCCAGGTGGTCGAGCGGCAGAAGGGCAAGTTCATCCGCTGCGTGGCCAACAAGGACTACTGGGGCGGCACGCCCAAGGTCGACGAGATCCTCTTCGAGGTCTACGACAACCAGGACACGCTGGCCCAGGACCTCAAGCTCGGCGCCATCGACCTCGCCATCAACATCCCGCCCGCCCAGGTCATGCCGCTGCAGGGCGTCGAGTCGCTCGACTCCCAGGCGTGCTCGCAGAAGGCGTTCGACTACCTCTCGTTCAACTGCTACGAAGGCCCCTCGCTCGGTAACCCGGTGCTCAAGGACGTCAAGTTCCGTCAGGCGCTCAACTGGGCGGTGGACAAGGACAAGCTGGTCGCGCTCGCGTACCAGACGTACGCCGACCCCGCCACGTCCATCTTCGAGGTCGACTTCTACGACCCCGAGCTCGACTGGCACTGGGAGCCGCCGGCCGACCTCAAGTTCACGTTCGACCTGGAGAAGGCCAAGCAGGCGCTCGCCGACGCCGGCTACAAGGACACCGACGGCGACGGCATCCTCAACGACCCCAGGAACGGGGGCAAGAACATCAAGCTGCGCCTCTGGTCGCGGCAGGAGTCGGCGCAGAGCCAGGTGATGGGCAAGCTCATCACCGGCTGGTGGCAGAGCCTCGGCCTCGACATCGCGTACTCGGTGGAGGACAACGGCACGCTGATCGACGGGGGCTACAACTACGCCGGCGACACGTACAAGCCGGACTACGACATGTACATCTGGGCGTGGCAGCCCAGCGGCTCCGACCCCGGGCGGCGTCTGGGCTACTTCCGCACCGAGCAGATCGAGAACCAGAACGACGCCTGCTGGTCGAACAAGCAGTACGACGACCTCTGGCTGCAGCAGTCCGAGGAGCTCGACCCGCAGAAGCGCAAGGAGATCACCTACCAGATGCAGGAGATGCTGTACGAGCAGAGCCCGTACATCATCCTGACCTATCCCAAGCTGCTCGAGGCGTGGAACACGGAGAAGTGGGAGGGCTGGCAGCGCATCCCGCAGCCCAACGGCGCCGTGGCCTTCATGAGCGACAACGTCAGCAACTACTACAAGGTCGGGCCGAAGGCAGCCTCCGCGGTGAGCTCGTCGTCCTCCGGCTCGAGCACGACGCTCATCATCGTCATCGTGGTCGCGGTCGTGGTGGTCGTGGCCGTGGTCCTGCTGCTCCTGCGGCGCAAGCCGCGGGTCGAGGAGGGCTGAGCGGGGGGCCGCCTCGCGGCGGTGCTCGGCCGAGAAGCGGAGGGGCGGGGCGCCCGAGGCGCCCCGCCCCTCCGCACGTACGGAGGTACCGCGGCGCTACTCGGGGATGACCGCAAGCAGCTCGCCGACCACTTCGCCGGCGTCGTTCTCGATGGGCGGGCGCGCCAGGCGCCGGAGCTCGTCGGTCAGGAAGTCCGCCCCGGCTACAGCCTCGAGCGCCGCGAGGCCGGCCGGCTCGTGGGCGCGGTCCGCGCCGTCGACGACCTTGACGGCGAGGCCGCGCCCGTCCGGCAGCGAGAAGCAGCTCAGCCCCTCGGCGCCGCACTTGCTCGTGGCTCCGGGCAGCGCGCGCATGACCTCGGTGTCGATCTTGCCCGGTCCTTCGACGAGCTCGGGGTACGCGCGCATGGCCGCCGAGATCTCGGGCAGCAACTCGGGGAGGAGGGCGTAGGTGGCGGCGGCGACGGTGACCGGCGTGGCGTAGCACACGATGCCGCAGCCGTCGACGCCGGTCGCCAGAGCCTCCTCGTCGGCGCCCGTGAGGGCGGCGAACGCGCTGAGCGCGGCGCGCTGGGCCGGATGGCCCGGCTGCTGATAGGAGGGGACGTCCCAGCCGTGGTGCACGCAGGCGGCGAGAAAGCCGGTGTGGTTGCCGGAGCAGTTGTGCCTCGCCTTGAGCTTCTGGTCGCAGCGCAGGTCCTGCTCCGTGAGGCCGAGGTCGGCGAGCATGCGGCGCACGAGGCCGGCCTGGAAGTCGAGGCCGTCGTGCGACGCGCTCATGATGGCCAGCTCCTCCGAGCCCCAGCCGAAGCGCTCGACCGTGCCGTCGGCCAGCCAGGCCTGCGCCTGCAGGGGCTTCGCCGACGAGCGCCAGAACGTCACCATGCCGGGGTCGCCCCAGCGCTCGACGATCTCGCCGTCGGGCCCCGCGAGCGCCGCGCAGGCCCTGTGCAGGCTCTCCACGGTGCCGCCTCTGCGGGCCTGGACGAGGATCTCGGGATGCTGGACGATCTTGGGCATGGTGGGGCTCCTCCGGGACGACTGGCACGAGTCTATCGGGTAGCATGACGCCATGCAGTACCGCGACTTCGGACGACTCGAGTTCAAGCCCTCCGCCCTGGGATTCGGAGCCATGCGCCTGCCGGTGCTCGCCGACGAGCAGGGCAAGCCCGACTTCAAGCGCATCGACTACGACCTGGCGAACGCCATGCTGTACCGCGCCATCGAGGGCGGCGTGAACTACGTGGACACCGCCTTCATGTACCACGAGGACAACTGCGAGGCCTGGCTCGGCCAGGCGCTCCAGGGGGGCTGGCGCGAGCGCGTCAAGCTCGCCACCAAGATGCCGGTGTGGGACGTCAAGCAGCCGTCGGACTTCGACCGCATCCTCGGCGTCCAGCTGGAGCGCCTGCAGACCGACCACATCGACTTCTACCTGCTGCACTCGCTCGACGACGCGCACTGGAAGTGCGTGGTCGAGCAGGACCAGCTGGCGGCGGCCGAACGCGCGCTCGCGGACGGCCGCATCCGCCATCTCGGCTTCAGCTTCCACGGCCTGTACGAGGACTTCGAGAAGATCCTCGCCGCCACGGACATCTGGGAGTTCGTCCAGATCCAGTACAACTACATGGACGAGGACTACCAGGCGGGCCGCAAGGGCCTGGAGCTGGCCGCCGGCAAGGGCCTCGGCGTCGTCGTCATGGAGCCCGTGCGCGGCGGCGCGCTCGCCGGCAACGTCCCACCCCGGGTGCAGGCCGTGTGGGACGAGGCGCCGGTCAAGCGGTCGCCGGCGGAGTGGGCGCTGCAGTGGGTCTGGAGCCGGCCCGAGGTGTCGTTCCTGCTCAGCGGCATGAGCACCATGGACCAGGTGGAGGAGAACCTCAGGCTGGCGGGGGAGAGCAGGCCCGGCCTGCTCTCAGACGAGGAGCTGGCGCTCGTGGCCCGCGTCCGCGACCTGTACCGGGAACTCAGCCCCGTCCCGTGCACGGCCTGCCGCTACTGCATGCCGTGCCCGCAGGGCGTCGCCATCCCCGAGGTGTTCGACCTCTACAACGACACGCACATGTACCAGAACCTCCAGCGCGCGCAGTTCGTGTACGGGACGTTCTGGAGCGAAGAGGAGCGCGCCGACAGCTGCACCGCCTGCGGCGAGTGCGTCGAGAAGTGCCCGCAGGGCATCGACATCCCCGTCTGGATGGAGAAGGCGCAGGCGTTCCTCGCCGGCTGCTGAGGCGGTCCTCCCGGCCGGATCAGAGCGCCGGCGGCAGCAACAGCGAGAGCGCGGTGCCGAGCGCGAGCGCGAGCGCCACCAGGATCACGGCGAGCAACAGCCAGACCGCCGGGTCGACTCCCGGCGCCTCGTGTGCTCGAGCCTCGCTGCGACGTGCGTCTGTGCGTCGTTCCATTCTGGCCGACCCCAGGTCTCGACTTCTCCTACGTCCTGTATCGACCCGAGCCGGACCGGTGAAACCGCGCGCCGTTCCCCTCCTGCGAGGCTACCTGACGCGGGCCCCGTAGATGTGGATGTGGGTGAGCACGCGCCTGGCCGGTCCTGCCTCCCACACCACGCGGCGGCCGCTGACGGCGGGGAAGAGGTTGGTCTGTCCGGCTGCGGCCAGCTTCACCGTGGTGCCACGGGCCACGTTGCGCACGTAGATCGCGGCGCGGGCGAGGTAGGAGATGACGAACTGCCCACCGTGACCGCCGCCGTCCCAGGCGACGAGCTCGCCGGCGATCCGCGGGCGGGCGCCGGCGTGCACGAAGCTGCGCTCGCGGGTCCTCAGGTCGCGCAGCATGACGCGGCCGCCCGCCTCCCACCACACGACCCGGTTGCGGCTGATGTCCGGCATCCACTCGAACGCGTCCTTTCGGGAGACGACGAACGGTCTCCCGTCGGGCAGGTTGCGGGCGCTGATGTCGCCCGACCCGGAGGAGTAGACGGCTGTGGAGACGATCCTGCCCGAGGCGAGCCGGCGCCGGTCGACGCTCGCGGGACTCAGGACCTTGCTGGTCGCCACGAGGTAGGTCTTGCCGGCATCGAGGTCGCGTGCCTTGACGTCGTAGGGGCCGGCGGGGTCGTCGGCCTCGAGCCACACGACCCAGTTGTCCGCGATGTCCGGGTACCACTTGATCCTCGCGTTCCTGGCCACCACGAAGTTGTGGCGCGCGGTGATGTCGCGCCCGTAGATGTCGGCTGCGACCCCGGAGGGGTGGTTGCGCTTGTCCACCCAGACGGCCACGTAGTGGACCTTGCCGGACGGGAGGACCCGGCGCGTGACGGAGGGATTGTCCTGCTGCGCCGTGTTGACGCAGACGGGGAAGTCGGCGCCCGCGCCGAGGTCCTTGCCGTAGACGTCAAGATTGCCGCTGCGGTTGTCGGTCCACACCGCCACGGCCCCGGCGATCTCGGGCCCCGCCTGGCCGCCGAACTGGTTGCAGACGACGAAGGGAGCAGGAGCGGCGGCGGCCCCCGCCGGCAGCGCCGCCGCCGCGACGAGCAGCGCGAAGGCGACGAGCACCCCTCGACTTCGTGCGGCCGATCGTGACATGTGCCTGGCCATGAGCCCCTCCTTGTCCGCCGACACTGCGCCCATAGTACCGCGCATGCCGGAGGAACGGGCGTCAGGGCGACGGCGACTCCGCTCGGGCCACTGCCAGAAACGCCGCGTGGACCGAGTCGTCGTCGGTGGTCTCGAAGTACGGCGCGAGCTCGACCAGAAGGTGGGCGAGGTCGGGCTGAGCGGCGGCGGCCTCCTGCGGCGACTGTCCCGCCGCCGCCGCGGCGCGCTGGAACGCGGACTGCGCGTCCTTGAGCGTGGCGACCGCGTCCGTGAGGGTGAACCAGGCGCTCACGTAACCCTCCGAGTAGCCGCCGGCCTGCTCCTCTCCGCCGCCGGCGAGCTCCCGCTCCGAGAACCTGAGATAGCTGAGGTGCGCGCCGCGCGCGGCCAGCGCTGCCGTCTTGAGACGGGCGAGCGCCTCGTCGACCGCCGGGGGCTCCGGCGCCGCCGGGTCCCCCGGCTGATGCCAGGCGGCAGCCGGCGCCGCCGGCGGCGGCGGGACGGGGGCGCCCTGCGGCGCCGCGGGAGTCTGCGGGAAGGGCTGCTGCTGCCCCGGCGCTCCGTAGGGCACCGGCGCCCGTGCGGAGCGGCGGCGTACCACCACGGTGCGGGCCGCGCGGTCGCCAAGACGCTGACGGCGCGTGCTGGACAGGCAGGAGACGGCGGCCGGCACGTAGAGCAGCAGCGCCTCCGGGATGCGCACCAGGTTGCGCAGCACGACGGCGCCGCCGGAGGCCCGGGCGCCGTCGGCCATGACCACGCGCATGCCGAGCAGCAGCTTGCCGACCGTGGCGCCGGCCGTCGCCTCCAGGAGAAGGTAGTAGATGAAGAGGCAGGCGAAGAAGACGAGGTAGAAGGTCCCCGACGACGCCTGGACCTCCTCGATGAGCTTCTGCATCGCCGCGGTGTCCTGCGGGTCGACGGGCTGGCGCAGCAAGAGCACCGCGGCCCAGACCGTGGCCGCGGCCATGTAGACGAGCAGCGAGTCGATCACGACCGCGGTGAACCGCATGCCGAGGCTCGCGTAGTCGAGCTGGGTCTGCGGTTGTCCTTGTGCGGGCTGCTGCATGGGGGGCCGATTGTACATGGGTAGGGCGTCGCGAGCGGGGCGGAGGCCGCGGAGCTCGAGGACCGAGCCGCTGTGACCGGCTCCCCTCAGGACTCGAGGACCGCTTCGAGCAGGGGCACGAGCGGCGGCAGGTCGCCGCGCACTGTCTGCCACAGGATGAGGTCGTCGACGCCGAAGTACTCGTGCACCACGACGTTGCGCACCCCGCGCATGGTGCGCCAGGGGACCGCGGGGTGCCGGCTCAAGATGGCGTCGGGGATCCAGCGCACCGACTCGCCCATGGTCATCAGGTTGCGCACCACGGCGTCGCGGGTGCGCCCGTCGGCGACGAACTCCTCGTAGCTCATGCCGTCGGTGTAGGAGGCCACGGCGTGGACCGCGGCGAGGATGTCGCGCACGCGGAAGCGCCAGTCGCGGAAGCGCAGCTTGGCCTGGCGCTCGTCGTAGGCGGCGTCGCCGCGCCGGGGCTCAGAACGCACGGATGGCCTCCCCGGTGATCTCGTCGCGCATCTCCGCGCGCAGCGCGCCGGGCGTGGCGAGGTCGATGCGCGTGCCCATGACGTCCGAGAGGAAGTCGAGGAGCCTGACGAAGGCGAACAGCCCGACGGGCGCGCCCGGCTGGAACTCGACCAGGAGGTCGACGTCGCTGTGCGGGCCGGCCTGGTCGCGGGCGGTGGAGCCGAACACCGCGATGTGACGCACGTGGTGGGTGCGCAGCTTCTCGCGGTTGCGGTTCAGGCGGTGGAGTGCCTCGCGGGACGTCATGGAGGTGATGGTACCGGACCTTGTGCGGCGGCCGCTACGGCCCGGTCCGATCGGCTCGCTGAGCGGGTACCCTGAGAGCCATCATGATCACCGCACTGCCGACCGCCGAGGAGTCCTACCGCGGCATGGGGCGCATGCTCGTCCGTTTCTACGGCCGCACGCCGGGGGCGACCCGCATCGAGGGGCCGTCCGCCATCCTCGGCTGCAGTGGCCTCGACAACGTCTTGCTGAACAGCGGCGTCGTGTTCGGCGACGGCCCGGGCGTGGACGGGGCGGAGGAGCGGCTGCGCGAGTTCGTCGCGCGGATGCGCGAGCGCGGGCTGGGCGGCTACGTCTGCCTCAGCGAGCGCGTGCAGAAGAGGCTCGAGCCGCTCGCGCGCGAGCTGGGGCTCGAGCCGCTGCCGCCGGTCCCGCTGATGGTCCGCGGAGCCGAGGACGCCGTGGCCGCGGACCCGGCACGAGGTGAGGAGCCGGCGCCGGGCGCGCGGCCGGCGCTCGACCCGGCCGCGTTCGTCGTCGAGCGCGTCACCTCCGTCGGCGGCCTCTCCGACTTCCTCGCCGTGAGCGAGGCGGCGTTCGACCTGTCCGCCGACCTGTACGGCAGCGTGGTGACGCCCGACCTGCTGCGCGATCCAGCGCTGAGCGTCTACCTGTGCCGGCTCGAGGGCGCCCCGGTCTCCGTGGTCTGCGTGGTCGCCGAGGACGGTCTCGCCGGGATCTCCGGTATGGCCACGCTGCCGGAGCTGCAGGGCCGCGGCCTCGGCAGCCTGCTGCTGGCGCAGGTGATCTCGCTGCACCGTGACGAGGTGCACGGCTTCTTCCTCACGGCGAGCGAGGCCGGCCGGCCCCTGTACCGCCGCCACGGCTTCACCACGGTGGACGAGGCGACAGCGTGGGTGGTGCCACCGCCGGGAGCCCGGCCCCTCCGTCAGCTCAGAGAGCCGCCGCGCGCCTTGCGCAGCCGGGCGAGGAACCCCTTGCTGAAGTAGCTGTCGTCGCCCAGCGAGCAGAGCCGCTCGTACATGGGCAGCGTGACCGTGAAGGCGAGCACGTCGCGCGGCAGCCCGTCGCGCATGGCGATGTCGGTGCCGCCGATCAGCGCGTGCGCGGCCTCGAGGTCCGGGAACTGCACGAGCTCGGAACAGCCCGACCCGAACGGCACGCTCAGCGGGTCGGGCTCGCCCCAGGCGTGGTGGTGGTAGGCGCCGTGCTGCAGCACGCACAGCTGGTCGGCGTTCACCCAGAAGGTGATCGTCTTGAGGTAGCCTGCCAGCTCCGGCTTGAGCGGCCCGACCATGACGTTGGCGTGCTCGGGGTGGTAGGTCGGGGCGTGGTCCACCCAGCCCGCCATGAGCTCCCGGCTGGCGCGCAGTCCCTCATCCCTCCAGAGGAAGTCGATGAAGTCGTCGCGCTCGCGCACCTGCACGCCGAACAGCGAGCGGCCGCAGCCGCCGCAGCCGAAAGCCTCGGCGGTGAGGTGGAGCGTCTCGCCCTTGACCCAACGCTTGTAGTAGTTGAACAGGCACGGCCCACGGCCCGGTCCCTTGGGTGGGGCCACCAGGGGCGCGAACGCCTCCGGGTCCGGCGCGTCGTAGAGACCGATGACCGGTGTGCGCAGGTCGAGCTCGCGCAGCAGCCGCGATCCGTCGGGCAGTGAGACGTGATCGGCAGGCATGGGACCTCCAGGGGCGGGTGGCACGACAGCAGGGATTCTACCGCCTGACGGCGGTTGCTCGAGGTGGGGCGGCGGGCGGGTCAGAGCCAGAGCGCCCGGACGACGACCGCCGGCTGGCCGAAGTCGCTTGGCCGGGCGCTCGCGCCGCCCCAGTCGATGCAGAGAGTGAGCCCGAGCGCGAACAGTGTGACCGCCGCGAGGGCGATGAGGACGAGCACGAGCGCCGCGTGTCGCCGGTAGGCGTACATGACGGGAGTGTGCCCCCGGCGGGCCCCGGCCAGTCAGGCCACGCGGAAGGCGGCGCGGCTGCCGGTCTTGCCGGCTGTGATCTCGAGGCGCGCGTCGATGCGCTCCCGCAGCTCGCCGACGTGCGAGATGATGCCGACGAGGCGTCCGTCCTCGCCGAGGTCCATGAGCGCCGACACGGCGAGGTCGAGCGCCTCGTCGTCCAGCGAGCCGAAGCCCTCGTCGACGAACACCGTCTCGAGGTACTTGCCGCCGGCGTGCGCCTGCACCACCTCGGCGAGGCCGAGCGCCAGCGAGAGGGCGGCCTGGAACGACTCGCCGCCCGAGAGCGTGGACACCGGCCGCGCGACGCCCGTCCAGGCGTCGTAGACCTCGAGATTGAGGCCGGCGGCGGCCTTGCCGCCGAAGCGCCGCTCCGTGCGCTCGAGGCGGTAGCGGCTCTTGGTCATGAGGTGCAGCCGCTGCGAGGCGGCGACGAGCACGTCGTCGAGGAACGCGCCCAGCACGTACCGCTGGAACGAGAGGTGCCGTGGGTTGTCGCCGTTGGCCACGTCGGCGAGCCGGCCGATGACCTCGTAGCGCTCGTGCACGGCGGCCGCGTCGCGCTCGAGCTCCTCGAGGCGCTCGAGCTGGCGGCCGGCCGTCTCCGCGGCCTGCGCCAGCTCGGCGGCCGCGGTGCGCGCGGCGACGGCCGTAGCGCCGGCGGCGAGCGCCTCGGCCTCCAGCGCCTCGAGGTCGGGGACGGTGACGCCCTCGGCGCGCTCGCGCGCCAGCCGCAGGCGCTCGGCCGCGCGGGCGGCCTGCTCCGCGTGCTCGGCGACGAGCGCCCGCAGGCGGTCGACCTCGTCCGGCCCTCTGCAGGCGAGCAGCCAGGCGTCCTCGTCGGTGAAGCCCGCCTCGCCGAGCCTGCCGGCCAGATGCTCGCAGGCGACGCGGACCTCGTCGTCCGCCTTGGCCAGCTCGTCGACGGCCGTGGCGGCGGCGGTGGCGGCCGTGGCGGCGGCGGTAGCGGCCTCGTGCGCCGCGGCGACCGCGGCCCGGTGCGCGAGCACCAGTCCGGCCGAGCGCTCGTCGGCCGCGGCGATGGCGGCCTGCAGGGCGCCGGGGTCGTCGAACTCGGCCGGCGCCGCCTTGCGACGCTCCTCGAGCAGCGCGGCCGCCGCGGCCGCCGCGCGCTCCACGGCGCGGAGCTTCTCCGTGGCCTCGTCGCGGGCGACGGACGCGGCGTCGGCCGCCGCCTTCAGCGCCTCGACCTCGTCCTGCGCCGGGCACTCCGGGGGCAGCTCAGCCGGCGCGGGGTGCGCGGTGGAGCCGCAGACGGGGCAGGGAGCGCCGTCGCGCAGCTCGCCGGCCAGGCGGCCCGCCTGGGCCTCGAGCCAGCGGGCCTCGGCCTCGCCGGCGGCGCCTCGGGCGGCGATCCACCGCTCCTGCGCCGCGGACGCCGCAGCGCGGGCCTGCGCCGCCGCCGCCTCGGTCGTCGCGGCGGCCGACCGCGCGGCGGCCAGGTCGGCGGTGGCGCCGACGAGCGCCTTGAGCCGCCGGACCTCGTCGGCGGCGGCCTCGCGCTCGTCGGCGCCGGCTTCAAGCTCGTCGAGGCGCGCCTGGGCGGCGGTGGCGGCGCCCGAGGCGGTGAGCGCACGCGCGTCGCACTCCCGGAGGGCCGCGCCGCGCTCTTCGGCGCCGCCGCGCGCCGCCGCGACCCTCTCGTGGGCGGCCGAGACCGTGGAGGCCTGCTCGGCCGCCTGCAGCTCCAGGCGCGCCGCGGCGACGTGCTCCGCGCGCTCCGCGAGCTCCGCCGCGAACGCCTCCGCGGCGGCCAGTTCCGCGAGCCGCGCCTGCGCCTCGGCGCCGGTCTGCAGGCGCGTGTGCGCAGCGTCGCGCGCCTGCTCGGCCTCGGCCGCGTGCCCGCCTGCCTCCGCGGCCTCCAGCGCCTGCCGGGCCCTGCGCTCGGAGAGCTCGTCGAGGCCCGCGGCGTCGGCCTGCCGCAGCGCCTCGTCGCGCCGGTCGCGCAGCGAGCGCGCCTCGTCGCTGAGCCCCTTGGCGGCGCGCTTGAGCTCCGCCTCGAGAGCGCTGTAGTGGCCGGTGTCGAACAACGCCCGGAGGATCTGCTCGCGCTCCCTGGAGTCGGCCTCCAGCAGCTTCTGGAAGCGTCCCTGCGGCAGCATCACGACCTGGCGGAACTGCTCGGAGCGAAAGCCCAGCAGTTCCTCTGCGGTCGCGCTGACCCTGGTCCAGCCGGTCTCGACGGGCGCGCCGTCCTCTTCGAGCCCCTGGGCGCCCCGGCGCAGCCTCCAGATGCGCGCCGTCTGGCCGTGGGGCGTGGTGCCCTCGCCCCTGAGCTTCGGCCGCTCCTGGTCCGGCTCGCGCACGACGCGGTAGAGCTTCTCCCCGAGGGCGAAGTCGAACTCGACCCGGGTGAGCAGTGCGGGGTCGGCGTGGTCGCTGCGCATGGACGCGCCGGAGCGCCCGCCCTCGTTCTCGGGCCCTCCGCTGGTGACGCCGTACAGAGCGAAGGACATGGCGTCGAGGACCGTGGTCTTGCCCGAGCCGGTGGGCCCGGTGATGAGGAAGAAGCTCTTGCCGCGCAGCTCGGCGAAGTCGATGGTCTGCTCGCCGGCGTAGGGGCCGAACGCCTGCATGACGACGCGCAGCGGCCTCATGCGGGAGCCTCACGCCGGCGCCGCTCCAGCTCGTCGATGACGCCGGCGAGCGCGGCGCGCCGGGCCTCGCCGAGCTCGCCGTCGGTGACGTAGGAGAAGAAGGCCTGGAACAGCTCGACGTCGGTGACGGACCCGGGGCGCGGCCGCCCGGCGCCGTCGGCGCCCGCGCGCACGTAGGCCGGGCGCTCGACGGCGAGGACGTTGGGGTACGCGGCGCGCAGGCGCCCGATGGGGTCGAACAGCGCGCCGTCGTCGAGCAGCACGCCGAGCACGTAGTCGTCCCGGCGCGGGTCGCGTGGCCCGCGCTCGAGCAGCTCCGCGAGCGTGCCCTCCACCCGGCGTACGTCACGCAGTGGAGGGAGGGAGACCTCCTCCACCGTGACCGCCGCCCTGCCCGCGTGGCCGGCCGCGCCGGGGGCGCTGCCGCGCGCCCCGATCTCGACGACGCTGACGGACTTGGCGTGCTCGCTCTCGGCGAACGAGTACTTGAGCAGTGAGCCCGCGTAGCGCACCGCGTCCGACCCGCAGCGCTGCGGGCGGTGCAGGTGGCCGAGCGCGACGTAGTCGAAGCCGCTGAGCACCGAGACCGGCACCTGCTGCGAGCCGCCGACGGTGAGCGGGCGCTCGCTCTCGCTCTCGAGGCCGCCGGCGACGAAGGCGTGCGCGACCAGCACGTGGCGCTCGTGCGGCTCCGCGGCCGCGAGCGCCCGGCGCACGCCGGCGGCCGCGACGGCCTGCTGGTCGTGGACGTCCGGCTCGCCGTAGGCGTCGCGCGCCACGGCGGGATCGGCGAAGGGGAGAGGGGTGACGCGTACGGGGCCGTGCTCGTCGCGGAGGACGATGGGCGAGGCCGCCGGCGACAGCTCGCCCACCACGTGCAGCCCGCGCTCGCCCAGCAGCCGCCCGGCGAAGCCCACCCGGGGCGCGCTGTCGTGGTTGCCGGCGATGGCGATGACGGG
This sequence comes from uncultured Actinomycetes bacterium, assembly GCA_963764225.1. Classification (GTDB taxonomy): domain Bacteria; phylum Actinomycetota; class Thermoleophilia; order UBA2241; family UBA2241; genus CAIXSE01. Next base: position 231,843 of record CAVXRL010000005.1, on the reverse strand, counting down.
CACGCCGAGGCCGTCGACCAGCCGCGTGAACACGTCGTCCAGCAGGCTGACGGCCTCGGTGGGGGGTACGGCGCGGTCGTACAGGTCGCCGGCGACGATGACCGCCGCCGGCCTGACCTCCCGCGCCAGCTCGACGAGCTGGTCGAGCACGTGTGCCTGGTCTTCGGTGAGGTGCTGGTTGTGGAACAGGCGCCCGAGGTGCCAGTCGGCGGTGTGGATGAGCCTCATGGCGCGCACCCTACCACAGGGCCCGGACGCGCCCGGGCGGCCCTCCCGGCGGCCGGGAGCTACAATGAGCGTCAGTGCGTACCTTCCGTCTCTCCAAGTCACGTATGAACGCCGGGCTGCAGTGCGGCAAGCGCCTGTGGCTCGCCGTCCACCGCCCGGAGCTCGAGGCCTACAGCGCCGACACGCAGCGCCGCTTCGCGGCGGGTCACGGTGTCGGCGAGGTGGCGCGCGGCCTGTATCCCGGCGGCGTGCTCATCGGGGAGGGCGTGCCGCTCAGCCGCGCGCTGCGCGAGACCGAAGAGGCGCTCGCGCGGCCCGGTGACGTCACGCTCTACGAGGCCACGTTCCGCCACAAAGGCGTGCTGATCCGCGCCGACGTGCTCGAGCGGCGCGGCGGCCGCTACCGCATGGTCGAGGTCAAGTCGGCCACGCGGCTCAAGGAGTACCACCTGCAGGACATCGCGATCCAGGGCTGGGTGGCCGAGGGCGCCGGGGTCCGGCTGGACGGGCTGAGCGTGGCGGTCCTCGACACCGGCTACGTGTACCCGGGTGACGGCGACTACCGCGGCCTGCTGCGCGAGATCCCCGTCGCCGACCAGGCGCGCCCGCTCATGGCGCACATCCCGGGCTGGGTGCGCGGCTTCAACGAGCTGCTGGGGGGGCCGCTGCCCGCCACCAGGACCGGCGCCCAGTGCCGGCGCCCGTTCGAGTGCCCGTTCATCGGGTTCTGCGAGGGCCAGGAGGGCAAGGTGCGCTGCGCGCCCGGCGAGGAGCGCGAAGCCGGCGGCGACTGCGCGCTCCCGCCCGACCCGTCCCTGGGGCGGCTCGACCCGGCGGCCACCGCGTTCCTCGCGACGCTGCCGTACCCTCGCTACTACCTCGACTTCGAGACCGTCCAGTTCGCCGTGCCGGTGTGGACCGGCACGAGCCCCTTCCAGCAGGTCGTGTTCCAGTGGTCGTGCCACCGCGAGGAACGTCCGGGCGAGGTGACCCACAGCGAGTTCCTCGACACCAGCGGGAACGTGCCGGTGCGCGCCGCCGCGGAGGCCCTGCTGGACGCTCTCGGCGAGCAGGGCCCGATCTTCGTCTACCACGACTTCGAGAAGTGGCGCCTCATGGAGATGGCGCAGATGCTGCCCGACCTCGCGCCGCGGATCGGCGCCGTGACCGGGCGCCTCATCGACCTTCTCCGGCTCACGCGCGACCACTACCAGCACCCGGCGCTGGGCGGGTCGTACTCGCTCAAGACGGTGCTGCCCACGGTGGACGCCGAGCTGGACCACGCCCTCCTGAAGGAGGTGCAGGACGGCCTCTCAGCGCAGGCCGCCTACCACGAGGCGTGTGACCCGCTCACCGAGCCGGAGCGCCGGGAGGCCCTGCGGCAGTCGCTGCTCGAGTACTGCGGCCTGGACACGCTGGCGCTCGTGCGCGTGGCGCACCGGTTCGCGACGGCCGACGCGAAGTGACCCCGACCCGTACCGACGTCCCGGCTCCGCCCCGCGGCGGCGCCGGGGAAAGGAGACCGGCCTTATGAAGGTGGTCGCGTTCAACGGCAGCGCGCGCAAGGACGGCAACACCGCCCACCTGGTGCGCCGTGTGTTCGTGGAGCTCGAGGCGAAGGGCATCGAGACCGAGCTGGTGCAGCTCTACAACAAGGACTTCCGCGGCTGCACCGCCTGCCTCAAGTGCGCGGAGGCCCGGGACGCCACCTGCGCGGGCCAGCCCGACGACGGCATGAACGAGTGCATCGCCAAGATGTTGGCGGCCGACGGCATCATCATCGCCTCGCCGACCTACTACGCGAACTGCACGGCCAACACGCAGGCGCTCATCGAGCGCGCCGGCTACGCCACGCGCAAGAGCGGCAATCCGCTGGCGCGCAAGGTCGGCGCCGCCGTGGTCGCCGCCAGGCGCGGCGGCGCGATCCACGCGTTCGACAGCATCAACCACTGGTTCCAGATCAACGAGATGCTCATCGTGGGCTCGAGCTACTGGAACCTGGGCATCGGCCTCGGCAAAGGCGACGTCGAGGGCGACGACGAAGGCCTCGAGACCATGACCACGCTCGGGCGGCACATGGCCTGGGCGCTCGAGAAGCTCAACGCCTGATCACGGCGGAGCCTCCGCCGCTTCGGCCGCCGTCTCCGCGGGAAGCATCAGTCCGGGCGGTCTGGAGCATCCGGACCGGCGAAAGGAGGCGCGCGTGAGGGTCGTGGCGTTCGACGGGAGCAAGGAGCCGCGGGGCCCGGTCGGCAGGCACGTCTCGCTCGTGGTGGAACGCCTCCGGGCGGCAGGGGCCGAGGCCGAGGTCGTGCGCATCGAGCGGGTGCGCGCCACCGGCTGCTCGGTCTGCGGGCAGTGCGGCCACCGCACCGGCGACATCGACTGCTCCAGCCCTCCCGAAGACGGCCTTCGCCGCTGCGTGCGCAAGCTCAGGGCCGCGGACGCCGTCGTGATCGGGACCCCCGTCTACGGCGTCCACTGCAGCCCCACCACGCAGGAGCTCCTGATCCGCCTCGAACACGAGCGCCGCGAGCGCGGCGACGCGCGCCTGGCCGGCAAGCCGGCGGCCGTCGTGGTCGGCCCACCCGGTCGCGGGGTCGCGGTCGTGGCCGCGGACCTGCGCCGCCGCCTCGAGGCGCACCGGGCGTCCGTGATCGCGGTCACGGAGGCGGGAGCCCTTGACCGGGACCCGGGCGAGGCCGCGGACGCGCTCGTGCGCGCGCTGATGGCCGCCCTCTCCGCGCGCGTCGGCTGACTCAGTTGTTGCTCTTGGGGAGGTAGGGGACGAGCCAGTTGATGAACGCCTGCTCGCTGCGGGTCTGGGCGAAGAACGTGCCGGGACCGGTGAGCGTGACCACGAAGCCCTCGCCGGAGAAGAAGAGCGACTTCATCCCGCCGACCTTGTGCACGTCGATCGGCATCGCCTCGTGCCAGGCGACCAGGTGGCCGCTGTCCACGGTGTACTGCTGGCCGGCCTGCAGGTCCACGCGCCGCAGGGCGCCGTAGGTCGCGAAGATCACCTTGCCGCGGCCGCTGCACTTGACGACGAAGAACGAGGAGGCGCCGAACGCGCTCTTGAGGCCGCCCCAGCTGGTGTCGAGGTCGATGCCCATCTCCGAGGCGACGAAGCCGTCGCGGTGGTAGAGCCAGGTGTCGCCCTGCTGGTCGATGTACGACATGTCTCCGGGCAGGGAGTGGGCCAGCACGATCTCGCCCCCGCCGGTGGGCGCGGTGAACGTGTTCATGAAGAACGACTCGCCGGAGAGCGAGCGCTTGAGGCCCTTGAGGATGCCGCCCTGGGTGCTGGTCTCGATCCGCGTGCCGGCGGTCATGCTGAGCATCGCGCCGCCCTCGCAGCGGATCTGCTCGCCGGCCGCCAGGCCGGCCACGGCGACGGTGAAGGCGGGACCGTTCTGGAACTCGACTTCCATCTGTCTTCCTCCTTGTGAGCAGCGCGGCTGCGGGTGGCCGCGGCGCGGCGCGGCGGAGCCACGCCGCGGTTCATCGGCCACCCTACCCTCGCTGCCTCGAGCGGCAGACCCGTTCGCCCGCGGCCGCGCTTTCTCCTCGCGCGCGGGAGTGGCATACTCACACGCGGACGCCCGAGCGCCGGGCGCGGGACCGCATCACTCGACGACGGAGGCACTCGTGAGCGCGTTTTTCAAAGGTCTCTTCCAGACCCTGGCGTTCATGGTCGTGGTCATCGTCGTCCTCTTCGGCATCTTCACGCTGGTCAGCTACCTGGCCGGGCCCGTCGGCGGCTGACGCCGGCGCGGCGTCCGCCCGCCGCACAGCACGAAAGGGAATCGCGTGGCTCGCTACGTCGAACGCAACCAGTACGACTGGTTCAGCACCATCTGGAAGCTCGCCATCTTCGTCGCCATCCTGTTGCTGGCGGTCTTCGTGGTGTATCCGTGGAGGGGCTTCCTGCCCATGGCCATCCTCATCCTCGCCGGGCTGTGGATGTACATCAGCCTCGTCTCGCGGACGTCGGGCTACGTGTGCGGCAAGTGCGGCAAGGCGTTCCAGGTGCCCACCACGGTGAACTTCTTCACGCAGTCGGCGGTCGGCAAGAACCCCGACGGCACCTACTACAGCTACAAGAACCTCACGTGCCCGCACTGCGGCAAGAGGAGCAAGGCCCGTCTGGTCAAGCGCACGGGACCACGGTCCGCTCAGGGCACCGGGCGCCTGCTCAAGTAGTCACCGGCTCCGCCGTCAGCCGTCGCAGGTGGAGCTCCACGGCGGCGGCCACCTCCGCCGGCGCCGCCTCCACCACCTCCATGTCCGGCAGGCTGGCCAGGAAGTCCTTGCGGTACCCCTTCTGGGTGAGCCGGTGGTCGAGCACGACGATCACGCCGGCGTCCGTCTCGGTGCGGATGAGCCGGCCGAACCCCTGCCGGAACTTGAGCACCGCCTCCGGCAGGTAGAAGCGCTCGAACCAGCGCTCGCCCGCCTCGTCGCAAGCACGCCGGCGGGCGCGGAACAGCGGGTCCAGCCGCGGGAACGGCAGCTTGGCGATCACCAGGCAGGTGAGCGCATCGCCGGGGAAGTCCTGGCCCGTCCACAGGGTGTCGACGCCGAGCAGGATCGTCTCGGGGTGCAGGCGGAACTCCTCCGCGAGAGTGGCCGCGCTGCCGTGCAGGCCCTGGGCGAGCACGAGCACGCCCTCATCCTCCACGTGCTCGCCCACGGCGGCCGCCACCCGGTGCATGTCGCGCTTGTTGGTGAACAGCGCGAGCGTGCGCCCGCCCGTGACCTGGGCGATGCGCTTGAGGCGCTCGCCCTGGCGGTCGGCGAGCTCGTCCGGGCGCCAGGCGCCGCCGGGGTCGTGCTCGAGCACGAGCACCGCCTGGCGGCGGTAGTCGAACGGCGACGGGAACACGCGCTCGCGCGCGTCGACGTCGCCGGTGATGCCCGTCATGTCCCGGAAGTACGCGAACGAGCCGGCCACCGTGAGCGTGGCGCTCGTGAGCACGGCGCTGCGCAGCCGGTCCCAGAGGATCTCGCGGATCCCCACGGCCGGCGTGACCGGCGCGCGCGTGAGCGCCCAGCGCGGAGCGCCGGCGAAGCTCCGTGCCGCGCTCTCCAGCTCGGCCCAGGCCACCGTGTCCGGGCCGCCGCCGTCGGGCACGTCGCCGAGCAGCTCGGCGGCCACGGCCGCGTCGTCCGAGAGCGCGACGAGGGCGGCGTGGTCGCGGTGGTCCTCGGGCAGCGCCTCGGCCCCGATGGCCGCGGCCGTCGCCAGCCGGGCGAGGCACTCGGCGAGCAGGCCGGCGGCCACGAGGAACCGGTCGTACTCGGGCAGGTCGCGCAGGCCGGCGGTGAGCCACACGGTGGTGGTGTACTCCTCGGCCTGACGGCCGCCCTCGCCGTCCTGCCCGGAGCGCGCGGCGGCCGCGGCCAGCGCGGCGACGGCGTCGCCGAAGGCGCGGCTGAGCGCCGGCGTCTCGCCGGCCGCGCGCTCGCAGGCGTCCGCGGCCGCGTCCAGCTTGCGGCCGTCGTCGGGTGCGAGCTTGCGCGCCGCCGGCCGCATGCGCTGCGTGAGCGGGCGCTGGCGGTGCCGGCCGCGCAGGTCGCCGAGAAGCTGCTCCACGCCGTGCGCGTCGACGCGGTCGCTGAAGGCCTCCGTGGCCTCGTGGTAGAGCAGGTGCGCCTCGTCGATGACCACGTCGTCGAACGCCGGCAGCGTGTCGCGGCCCGAGAGCAGCAGCGCGTGGTTGATGCAGACGAGGTGCGCGGCCTCCGCCCGGCTGCGGGCGAGCCGCCAGTGGCAGCCGCGCCGGGCGGGGCAGTAGCGCCCCAGGCACGTGGCGCGCGACGAGCGCACCTCGTGCCCCAGGTCGCCGAGCGCCGGCAGTACCTGGGTGGCGCGGTAGGGAAGGGCGGAGAGGTCCACCTCGCCGCGGCGCGCGCGACCGATGAGGTAGGCCAGCGCCAGGGTGCGGTCGGGGTCGGGCAGGCTCTCGCCCTCGGCGGCCACCGCCTCGTCCAGCCGGCGACGGCACAGGTAGTTCTCGCGGCCCATGAGGAGGGCCCAGCGCCAGCCCGGCGGCAGCGACTCGGCGACGAGCGGCAGCTCCGAGCGCGCCAGCTGCCGTTGCAGCGCCTTGGTCTTGGTGCTGACGAGGATCCGGCGGCCGGCGGCGGCGCCGGCGTACGCCGCCGGCAGCAGGTACCCGAGGCTCTTGCCCATGCCGGTGCCGGCCTCGAACACGCCGACGCCCCCGCGCTTGAAGATGTGCGCGGCGGCGTCGGCGTACTCGACCTGCCCGGCGCGCCGGCGAAAGCCGGGCAGGCGACCGGCCAGACCCGGATCGTGCGTCTCGTCGCCGTCCAGCTCGGCGCGCCAGCCGTCGGCGGCGACCGGCAGCACCGCGAGCGGTCCGGGCCCCTCGGGCGGATCGTCGGCGACCAGCGGCGGCGGGGCCTCGTCCGGCGCCGCCGCACAGGCGTCGAGCACCGCGAGCGGCGCCCAAGCGACGCTCTCGAGCAGGCGCCGCTCCACGTCGGCCAGGCCGGCGGCCCGTCGCGCGAGCCGCGCCAGCACGGCCGCGGTGGCCTCCGCGTCCGGCAGCGCCCGGTGCGCCGGCCAGTCCAGGCCGAGCTCGTGCACCAGCACCGGCAGGGCGTGCCGGTCGAGCTCGGGGAACAGCAGGAGCGCCGCCTCGAGCGTGTCGAACCAGGCGGCGTCGGGCGGCCGCGAGCCGCAGCGCCGCGCGGCCGCCGCAAGCATCTCCCGGTCGAACGCGGCGTTGTGCCCGACGAGGGTGGCCGCGCCGGCGAACTCCCAGAGCGCCGCCAGCGCCTCCGCCGCCTGCGGCGCTCCGTCGAGGTCCGCCTGCTCGATGCCGGTGAGCCGCGAGACGAACAGCGGCAGCGGCATGCCGGGGTCGACCAGCGTGGTGAACCGGTCGACCACCTCGGAGATCCTCGTCCAGGCGCACGGCGCCGATGTCGATGATGCGGTCGGCGTGCGGGTCGAGACCGGTGGTCTCCGTGTCGACGACGACGAACTGGGGGCGCGGGCGGGGCATGCCCCCGAGGATAACAGAGCGGGCGACGGCGTCCGGAGCGACGGCGGGCCGGGAGAGGGTGACGGTCGCGCCGCGGGTCAGGCGGCGGCCTCGAGGGCGCCGGCGGCCACGGCGGCCACGAGGCCCAGCAACTCCGTCTGGCCGTCGCCGGCGTCGCCGGCGAGCGTGAGCGTGAGCGTGAGGGTGTCGGCGCCGCACGCCGCCGAGGCGACGATGACGTGGGCGGCGCCGCTCTGCGCGGCGGCCTGCCCGGCGGCGCTCAGGCCGGAGGCGCCGGCGCTCTCACCGCCGCAGCTGGCGACGCAGGAGATGGCGGAGAGCGCCTGAGCGGCGACGTCGGCGGCGCTCTGCAGGACTCCCGTGCGGTCGCGCTGCCCGCGCAGCCGCGCGTACCCGGCGGAGATGGTGTCGATGGCGTGACGCAGCTTGAGTGCGTCCTGGTCGCGGCGCTCGAGCCGCGCGACCACGGCGGCGTCGTGCAGCGCCACGGCCGCCTGGGCCGCAAGGGCGTGGGCGAGCCGCATCTCCTGGCGGCTGAACTTGCGCTCGCGCTGGTGGTCGACGACCTCGATGAGGCCGATGCTCTCGCCCTGGTGGACCAGGGGGAGGATGAGCAGGCACTTGTCGCCGTCGCGGCGCAGGATCGCGACCTCGGCCGGGTCGGCGTGCGGGTCGCCGGCGTTGACGGTGATGCTCTCCTGGTCCTCGATGGCTCGCTGCGCCAGCGGGAACCGGCCCAGCGCGTACTGCAGCGTGTCCTGCCGCCGGTTGCCCCGGTCGTCGTAGTCGGCGCGGACGGAGACGGTGCGCGTGGCCGGGTCGTAGCCGGAGATGACGCAGACGTGGGCGTCGAGTAACGCGGTCATCTGCCTGGCGATCTCGTGCAGCACGGCGGGGGCGTCGAGCAGGCTGGAGACCGTGAGGGCGATGGTCACCAGCGTCTCGAGCTCGCGTTCGCGAGCCAGCCGCGCGGCGAGGTGGTTGCGCCCCCCGATGAGGTGCGCGAGCTCGTCGATGTCCTCCTGCTTGATGCGCCGGTGGCCGCCGGCCGTGCGCGTGCAGGGCAGGAACCCGGACGCCGTCCAGCGGCGGATGGTGTGGGGCGAGACGCCGAGGCGCCGCGCCGCCAGCTGCACGCTCAGGTACATGGGCCGACCGTAGCCCCGCCCGCCGGGCGCGTCAACTGCGCGAACTTCGCCGGCGATGCCCCTGCGAAGTTCCGTGTCCGCCTCTTCGGCGCATGAAGTACCAGCAAATGCCGAGCTTCACAGGTCTCCGGCGGGGTGAAGAGACGTGACAGGTTCTGAGGACCCTGGCTCGATGAGGGGTGGAGGAACGCCGCCGCTCAGCCGGCCGCCATGGCGGCCGTGACGGCGGCGACGAAGTCGAGCAGTTCGACCTGCCCTTCGCCGGGAGCGTGCGGCAGGGTGACGGCGAGCGTGAGGTCGGTGCGTCCCGACGGGTCGCGTGCCACGACGAGGCTGGCGGCCGCGCCGCGCCGGCCGTCGCTCGCGGCGGCGGCGGCCTGGCCGGCGCCGAACGCGCCGGCGCTGTCCTCACCCAGGCTCGCCACGCAGGAGATGGCGCCGAGCGCCTCGCACACCGCCTGGGCGACGGTGGACAGGGCGTCGCCGCGGCGCTTGCCCTCGCGGAGCAGCGGCACGCGCGCGGTGAGGCTCACGAGCGCCTCACGCAGGCGGGTCACGTCTTCGTCGCTGCGCGTGCGCTCGGCGAACAGCTTGGCGTTCTGGATGGCGACGGCCGCCTGGCCGGCGATGGCCTCGGCGAGGCGGAACTCCTGTCGCGAGTAGTCGCGCGAGCGCTCCTGGTCCACCACCTCCAGCAGGCCGAGGCTGCGGCCCTGCACCACCAGCGGCACCATGAGCAGGCTGCGGTCACCCTCGCGGCGCAGCTCGGCCACCTCCGCCGGGTCGGCGTGCGGATCGTCCACGTTGACCACCGCGGTGGTCTGCTCGCTCAGCACGCGCCGGGTGAGCGGGAAGTCCCGCAGGCGATAGGGGGAGGCGTCGGGGAGGCGCTGGCCGGCGTGGTCGTACTCTGCCAGCGTCCGCACGGCGTCGCTCTCCACGTCGTACTCGGAGATCGCGCAGAAGTGGCAGTCGAGCAGGCTGGTCATGCGCATGGCGATCTCGAGCAGCAGTTCGGTGAGGTCGAGCTTGACAGCCAGAGCGGTGGCCGTGTTGATGAGCACGTCGACCTCGCGCTCGCGCGCCAGCTGGGCGGCGAGGTGGTTGCTGCCGCCGATGGCCTTGGCGAGGTCGTCGATGTCGTGCTCGTCGATGCGCCGGTGACCGCCGGCCGTGCGCGTGCAGGGCAGGAAGCCGGTGGCGGTCCAGCGACGGACGGTCACCGGCGAGACGCCGAGACGCCGCGCGGCCTGTTGCACGCTCAGGTACATGGGTCGAAGCTAGCCGCGCGGCCCGGCGAAGTCAACGCGCGGTTCTCGCCGGGCCGGCCCTGAAGATCCACGAGCGTGCAGAGCCCCCGGCGCGCCGTTTTCGCTCACCATTCGTGGCGGTTCGCCGCCACCCCGTCGCAGCCGGCGGCGGCCCTCGGATAGCATGGAGGCATGCCGGCCCGCCTCAAAGCGTACCTGCGCGACCTGCTCGCGTTCCCGCACCAGTTCTGGGTGCTGACCGCGGGCATCTTCATCTACGTCGGGGCGGCGGCCCTCGCGTTCCCGTTCGAGGCCATCTACCTGCGCCAGAACCTGGGCACCTCGATGACCATGATCGGCATCGTCTTCGGCCTCGTCCCCCTGGCGGTGATGCCGGTGCAGTTCTGGGGTGGCCAGCTCACCGACAAGCTCGGGCGGCGCGTGGTCATCATGCTCTCGGTGCTGGTCGGCGTGGTGTGGTTCGTCGGCTTCGCGTTCGTCACGGAGGTGTGGCAGGTGGCTCTGCTGGTGGCGATCGAGAGCGCGCTCGGCTGGCCGCTCTTCCAGACGGCGAGCAACGCGATGATCGCCGACCTGCTCCCGGCCGACCGGCGGCAGACGGGCTTCGGCGTGAGCCGGGCGGCGATGAACTTCGGCGTCGTGGTCGGGCCGGTCGCCGCCGGGCAGGCCCTGCGGCTGGGCGCGAGCTTCCGCGAGCTGTTCCTGGCCGCCGCCGTCGGCTGCCTCCTGATGGTGGTCATGATGGCCATCTGGATCCGGGAGAGCCGGCCGCCGGGCGTGGGGCAGCGGGCGGCGCGGCACGTGGACCACAAGGGGCGCAGCGGGTACCGCATCGTGCTGCACGACAAGGTCTTCATCGTGTTCTGCCTGGCGGCGGTGCTGCCGGTGTTCTGCATCGGCAACTTCGGCTCGATCTACGCCGTGTACATCACCGACTTCCTCGGTGTGTCGAGCAGCACGTGGGCCTACCTGCTCACCCTCAACGCGCTGATCGTGGTCGCCATCCAGATCCCGCTGGTCAACGCGCTGCGGCACCGCAACCGCATGCTCCTGCTCGCGGTCTCCAGCGCGCTGCTGGCGGTGGGCATCGGCGGCTCGGCGTTCGCCGGGCCGGTGTGGTCCCTGGTGGCCTTCATCGCGGTCCTGAGCCTGGGGGAGACGCTGCTCTCGCCGGTGGCCTCGGCCGAGGTGGCCGACCTCGCGCCGGAGCTCGTGCGCGGGCGCTACATGGGTGTGTGGACGGTGGTGTGGAACGGCGGGGCCGCGCTCGGCCCGGCCTTCGGCGGGTGGGCCATGGACAGCTTCGGCGGCCGCGAGGCGTTCGTGGTCCTGCTCGTGGTGGGGCTGGCCGGCTCCGGCTGGTTCCTGGCGCTGGCGCCCGGGTGGCGCCGGCGGCGCGAGGCGAAGACGGCGGAGGCCCGGGCGACCGCGTAGCGTCCTCGCCCGGGCCTCCGCTCCTCGGCGGCCGCCGCGACTCAGAGGTCGAGCGCGTCCTGCAGGTCGCGCGCGTGCTCCTCCTCGGTGATGAGGATGTCCTCGAGCGCCCGGCGCAGGCCGTACTCCTGCAGCATCTCGGCCTGGGCGATCCGCTCGCGGTACCTGGCGATCGCGTCGAGCTCGCCCTCGAGGTCCTGCTCGAGCATCACCTTCGAGTCGGGGGAGATGTGCGCCTCGGCGACGTCCACCCCCGGCACCCCGCCGAGGAAGTCGATCTGGTCGGCGAGGGAGATGGCGTGCGCGTGCTCCTCGTTGGAGTGCACGATGAGCTCCGCCTTGATGGCGTCGTACTGCGGGCCGCTCATGGCGGCGGCGTGCTGCACGTACTGCACCAGCGCCATGAACTCCCTGGCGAGGTCCAGGTTCAGCAGGTCGATGAGCTCCTCGCGGGTGACCTCACGCGGCGCTGGGCCGCTCGAGGTCCGCGGCCGTGCGGGTCTTGTGCGGCTTGGCCTTCGCGGGGCTCGCGGTCTTCTTGCCGGCTGGCTTGGCCACGGGCTCTCCTCTCCTTGTGCGGGTACGGGAGCCGCGCCGCTCTTCGGGGGCGCGGCGGCCGACCAAGAGTATCGCAGGCGAAACGGCGAGTCGCCGTGCTCGGGCGCGGACGGCGGCCGGGCCGTCGCCGGCCCGGCCGCCGTCCGAAGGGTCGCTCGGCGAGCGCCTCCGTCGCCCCGCGCGTCACTCCGCCGGCGCGGGCTCCGCTCCGGCGGGGACGGTGAAGTCCTCCTCGTCCGGCGCGTAGGCGCCCTTGGGGCGCAGCCGGTCGAACGCGAGGTAGAGCACCGGCACCAGGATCAGCGTCAGGAAGGTGGAGGTGAAGAGGCCGCCGATCACCACCACGGCGAGCGGGGTGGAGAGGAAGCCGCCCTTGCCGCCGATGCCGAGCGCCATCGGGACGAGCGCGAGGATCGTGGCGATCGCGGTCATGAGGATCGGCCGCAGGCGCCGGCGCCCGCCCTCTATCACGGCGGTGCGGGCGTCCATGCCCTTGCGCCGGAACTGCTCCACGAGGTCGAGCAGCACGATGGCGTTGGTGACCACGATGCCGATCAGCATGAGCAGGCCGACGAGGCTCGGCATGCCGAGGCTGGTGCCGGTGATGACCAGCGCGAGCACCGCGCCGACCGCCGCGAACGGGATGCTGACCAGGAGGATCAGCGGGTTCAGCAGGCTGCGGAACGTCGCCACCATGATGATGTAGACGAGCAGGATGGCGATGAGCATCGCGATGCCCAGGGACCGGAACACGTCGTTGGTCGCCTGGGTGGCGCCCCCGAGCTCCCAGCTGGCGCCCTCGGGCAGCTTCAGGCCTTCGAGCGCCTTGGTCACCGCTGAGGAGGCGGCGCCGATGTTGTTGTCGATGGAGGCGGCGGTCACGCTGGCGGTACGGGCGCCGTCCACGTGCGTCACCTGGACCGGCGCCTTGATCTCGACGACCTTGGCGATGTCACCGAGCGGCACCATCCCGCCGGTGCCCGCCACCGGCAGCCGCGTGAGGACCTGGCTGACGGCGCCGGGGAGCGGCGGCACCCTGATCTCGCCGACCATGAGCTGGGCGGGGAGCGTGCCGGCGGCGGTCGGGACCGTGCCGAGCGGGTAGCCGTTGAGGACGAGCGTCGTGTACTGGCTGAGCGTCGTCGGCGTGACGCCCGCCGCCGCGGCCTTGGCCTGGTCGACGACGATGGTCGCGGAGGGCCGCCCCTCGCTCAGGTTCGAGGTGACGTCCGCGAGCCCCTCGACGGTCTTCACCCGGGCCAGCACCAGGTCGTTGGCCTGCTTGAGCACGGCAGGGTCGGCGGCGGAGACGCGCACCTCGAGCTGCGACATGCCGCCGCCCATGGAGGAGTCCTCGCCGGTGACCGTGATGGTGCCGGCGTTGGAGAGCTTGGCCACCTCGGCGCGCACGTCCTCGATGATCGCTTGCTTGTCCGCGTCGGGGTCGGTGGTGACGGCGAAGGTCGCCTGACTGGCGGAGGCGTTCGTGCCGCCGCCGGCGCCGAACAGGCTGCCGGTGCTGCCCGCCGTGTACTGGTAGATGTCCACCCCGGGCGTGTCCTTGAGGACCGCCTCGACCTTGCTCGCCGCGACCTGGGTGGCGTCGAGGCTGGTGCCCGGAGGCAGAGACTGGGTGATGCTCACCGTGTTCTGCTCGGAGCTGTCGAAGAGGTTGGTCTTCAGCAGCCCGCCGAGCGACATGGTGGCGACGAAGATCGCCGCGGCGGCGACGATGGTGACCGTCTTGTGGCCGAGGGCCCACTTCAGCGCCGGCAGGTACCAGTTCTGCAGGTGCGTCAGCTCCTTCTCGTCGCGGTGCCCCACCTGACGTTTGGAGAGCAGCCAGGTGGCCACGACGGGCACGACCATCAGCGCGACCGCCAGGCTGCAGAGCAGCGCGAAGGTCACGGTGAGGGCGAACGGCCGGAAGAACTCGGACGCGAGCCCGTGGACGAAGCCCAGAGGGAGGAAGACGGCGACGGTCGTCAGGGTGCTCGCGGTGATCGCGCCGGCGACCTCACGGGTACCGGTGAACGCCGCGCGCCGGGTGGAGTCGCCCTCCTGCAGGTGCCGGTGGATGTTCTCGATCACGACGATGGAGTCGTCGATCACGCGCCCGATGGCGATGGTGAGACCGCCGAGCGTGAGCATGTTCAGGGAGTCGCCCCGGCTCCAGAGGAGGATGAGCGCGCCGATCACGCTGAGCGGGATCGAGAGCCCGGCGATGATGGTGGAGCGCCAGCTGCGCAGGAACACCCAGATGACGATGATCGCGAAGAGGGCGCCGATGATGCCCTCGCGCACCAGCGTCTCGACACTGTCCTTGATGAAGATCGACTGGTCGATGACCGGAGTGACCGTGGTCTGCCCGCCGAGCTCCTTCTCGATCGCGGGCAGCTCGGCGGCGATGGCGTTGGCGATGTCCACCGTGTTGCCGGTGCTCGACTTGCTCACGGAGATGCCGATCGACGCCTTGCCGTTGGTGCGCGTGACGGCGGTCAGCGGGGCCGGGGCGATCTTGACGGTCGCCACGTCACCCAGAAGGACGGGCGCGGCGGGCGCGGCGGCGCCGCCGGCCGCGGCCGCGGCCACGGCGTCGGCGGCGGCCGCGTCCGCACCCGCTCCCGCGGCCGCCGACGACGCGCCGGCGGAAGCTGCCGCCGCGGCGCTCGCCGAGGGCAGCACCAGCTGCTCGAGGGCCCGCTCGGTCTGCGCCGTGGCGCTCACCGTGACCGGGTAGACGAGGCTGCCGGAGGCGACGCTCCCGGCGCCGGTCGTCACGTTGGCCTGCGTGAGCGCCGTCATGATCTGCGTCGGCGTGACGCCGAGCGTGGCCACCTGCTTCGGCTTCAGCCGGACCTCCAGCTGCATCTGCTGCACGCCCGAGAGCGTGACCGCCTGCACGCCGTCGATGGCCTGCAGCTTGGGGACCACACGTGTGCCGAGCAGCCCCGCGAGCTGCTCCGGCGGCAGCGACGACGACACCGCCAGCTGCACCACCGGCATGGTGTTGAAGTTGAGCGCCGCCACCTCGGGCGCCATGGCGGTGGCGGGGAGCATCTGCTGCACCCCCGAGATGGCCTGCTGGATCTCGGCTTGCTTGGCCTGCATGTCGGTGCCGAACTCGTACTCGACCATGATGATGCTCATGCCGTCATTGGAGAACGAGTCGAATTCCTTGATGCCGCTCGAGGTCTTGAGCGTCTGCTCGATGGGCGTCGTGACGGTGCGTTCCACGTCCTTGGCGGACGCCCCCTGGTCCACCGTGAACACCGTGAGGTACGGGAACGTGAGGTCGGGGATCAGCTCCTGCTTGAGCGAGGTGATCGCGTAGGCTCCGACCAGGATGACCGCAAGGACGGCCAGGCCGACGATGGATCGGTTGCGGAGCGAGAATCGCGTCAGCCAGCTCAAAGGGTGCCTCCAGTGTGCGGTGGGGTGCGGCGCTCGCGCCAGCGGGCGAGCAGTTCGGGCAGCTCGGCCTCGATGAACGCGGCGAACTCGAGAAGGTCGTGCATGAGCGCGTAGTTGGACTGTGTCTGGTCGCGGTCGGCGACGGTCTGCAGGCTTCGCGCGATCAGCCGGTGCATCGTGCGGATGTGGTCGATGGGGAGGATCTCGTCCGGGTCGGCGGGCAGCGCGCGGTAGAAGTCGCCGCGCTGCCCGGGCTCGCCGACGCGCTCGATGAACCGGCTGCGCAGCAGCAGGCGGGCGGCGCCGCTCACGGCGGCCTTGCTCACGCCCAGCCCCTCGGCGATCTCGGTCAGCGACTGGACGGGCGGGTCGGCGAGAAGCAGCCACCCGGAGACCCGCCCGGTCATCCGCGTGCCGCCCATCTGCTCCTGCAGCAAGCCGAACTCTTCGATGAGCTCGCGCTGCTCGGTGGTCATCTCGGCGCGCATCGGCGGTTACGCCCTCCTTCTCCCTCGCTGTCAGGTGCGTAAACTACTGAGTGAACGGAGTGAACGCAACCGGGTCGCGGGCAGTGCCGGAGTGCGGCGCGGGGAGTCAGGCCACGCCGGCGAGCGTGGCGAGCCGGTCGGCGACGGCCCCGACCTCGTCGCGCACCGTCAGGCTGTCGAGCCAGCGCGCGGGGATGCCGCTCTCGCCGTACACGGCGCCGGCGAGCGCGCCGGTGACGGCGCCGGCGGCGGTGGCGTCGTTGCCCAGGTTCACGGCGATGGTCACCGCGTGCTCGAAGTCGGCGCCGTGCAGCACGGTCCAGAGCGCCGTCTGCAGCGTGTCGAGCACGAACGACGAGCTGACGACCTCCTCGGCCTCGGCGGCCACGGTCTCGCGCAGCACGCCGGCCACCCGCTTGTCCTCCTCGTCGAAGGTGTGCGCGATCGCCGGGATGTCCTCGACGAGCTCGCCGTGGAGCGCCGCCGCGATCAGGTCGTTGAAGGCGGCGCACGACCAGCCGGCGAGCCGGTCGAAGTGGGTGATCGTCGACTCTCGCAGAGAGATCTCGTGGCGCGTGGCCGCGTCCTCCCAGTACAGCAGGCCCACCGGCGCGCACCGGATCAGGCTGCCGTTGCCGGCCGTGGGCCCGCCCAGGATCTCGAACGCCCGCCGCGAGGCCACGTCCCAGTGGGTGCCCGAGCGGTAGCTGATGAGCGCGGCGCGCACCGTGAGGCTGACGTGGCGCGGCTGGCTGTCCAGCCACACGGCCAGACGCTGGATGATGTCCTCGGGCTCGAAGTCTCCGTGGTCGGCGAGGCTGCCGGCGAGGCAGAGCATCATCTCGGTGGCGTCGGTGATCTCGCCGGGCTCCACGTCGTACACGCCGCCGCCGATCATCTCGGTGATGACGCCGTGCCTCTCCACGATCTGCTCGGCGGTGAGGAACTCCGCCGGCGTGCCCAGCGCTTCGCCGGCGGCGAGGCCGAGCAGGGCGCCGCGGAAGCGGTCGCGGGTGAGGGCGGCATGCCCGGTCACGAGAGCAGGTCCCTGACCAGCCGCTCGAAGAACAGCGCCTGGTAGACGACGTCCTCGACCAGGATGCGCTCGTCGGGCTCGTGGTCGCGGCCGCCGTCCATGGCGTGGAAGCTCTCGGCGACGAACGGCGCGAACCCGTAGGCCACGCAGTCGGGGAACGCCTCGCGGACCCAGCGCGAGTCGGTGAAGCTGCCGGAGGTCATCGGGGCCAGCACGGCGCCGGGGACGTCGCGCCGCAGCACGCGCTCGATGCTGTCGCGGAACGGCGTGTCGGGCGGCGAGGCGTTGGGCGTGGTGACGTCGACCCACTCGAACTCCCACTCGACGCCGAGCGGGTCGAGCACGGTCGCCACGTAGTCCCGGACGTCCTCCCGCTCCATCCCGGGCAGGATGCGGCAGTCGACGCTGGCCTCCGCCCGGGTCGGGATGACGTTGACCGCCTTGCCGGCGGCGAGCACGGTGGGGGTGAGGGTGGCGCCGAACAGGGGCTCGACGAGGCCGGCGACCACCGGGTCGGCGGCGCGCAGCTCGGCGCCGGCGGCGCGCGCGGTGGCCGGGTCCTTGAGCCGCGCCGCGAGCCCGGCGTCGGGCACGAGCACGTCGATGAACGCCGCCGTCGTGGACGAGACGATCGCCGGCGGGTCGGCCAGCCCGAGCGCCGTCACGGCGCGCGCGAGGTCGATGACGGCGCTGCGTTCCTTCTCGGGCACCGACCCGTGGCCGCCGCGGCCGCGGGTCCGGATGCGGAACTGGGCGAACGCCTTCTCGCCGACGGCGAGGAGGAAGACCTTGTCGTCGCCGACCGGCAGCCAGAGGCCGCCCATGCCTTCGTTGATGCAGTAGTCGGCGCGCAGCGCGTCCGGCCGGTGCTCGCAGAGCCACTTGACGCCGCAGAACTCGCCGACCTCCTCGTCGGCCGTCGCCGCGTACTTGACGGTGCCCGAGAACGCGGCGCCCGAGCGCTTGAGCCGCGCGAGGGCGACCGCCTCGGCGGCCACCTGGTTCTTCATGTCGGTGGCGCCGACGCCCCACACGTAGCCGTCGCGCACGGTGCCGGAGAAGGGCGGGACGCTCCACTCGCCGGCGTCGGCCGGCACCACGTCGAGGTGGCCCATCATGGTGAGGGTCTTGCCCGGCCGGCTGCCGTCGAGCCGGGCCACCAGGCTCTGCCGGTCGGAGCGCTCGCCGTCGAGCTCGCTCGCGACGCCCTGCCCGGCGAGGTACGCCTGGACCACGCGCGCGGCGGCGGTCTCGTTGCCGTTGGTGGTGTCGACGCGCAGCAGCGCGGTGAACAGCTCGAGGACCTCGTCCTCGAGCGCCTGCCATTCGTGAGCGTGCAGACCGTAGCGGTCCACGGTCTCCTTCCGAAACGGGGATGGAGCGACGTACTCCGGCGCCCATGATAACCGTCCGTGCTTCGCGCGGCGAGTCTCGCGGGCTCGAGGGTCGGCAGGCACGGAGCCGAGCGTGCCGGAGGGGACGATGAAGCTCCCCGCCTCCGGCTCGCTCGCGCCGGCGTCAGCCCAGCTCGAGGCGCGTCTGCGGCGGCTGCCGCTCCACCCCGAGCAGGTGCGCCATGCGGCGCGCGTTCTGCATGCCCCAGTCCTCGTAGTTGTTGTTGAAGAGGACGTGGACGCCGGCCGTCCCCGCCGCCAGCTCGCGCACCTTGGGAACCCACTCCTCGAGCTCCTCGTCACCGTAGAGATACTTGAAGCGGTCGGAGGCGGCGCCGGTCCTGCTCTCCCAGGTACCGGCGTTGCGGCCGTGCAGGCGGACCATGGCGAGCGGCGCCGTCGCGGCGCTCAGCGGAGGCGTGCTGTTGGGGAACCCTTGCGGCTCGTCGACGGCGACGTAGACGAGGCCCGCCTCCTCGAGCAGGGAGAGTGTCTTCGCGGCGGAGTCCTCCTCCAGCCAGCCGCCGCCCCGGAACTCCACCGCGAGCGGCCAGCCGGGCAGCCGCCCGGGCAGGGACCTCAGGTAGTCGCGGTTCTCGCGCGAGCGGACGAACCACGGCGGGAACTGGAACAGCACCGCGCCGAGCTTGCGCGCCTCGGCCAGCGGGGCCAGCGCCTCGCGGTGCAGCTGCCAGACGAGCTCCATCTCGCGCTCCGGGACGTCCCTGGGGTACACGGAGCGCTTGCCGCGCACCTCGTCCGGCAGCCGGTTGCGCAGCCAGTCCGGCAGCCGGTCGGGCGCCGCGGCGTGGTGGGTGAGCCACGCGAACGCCTTGATGTTGAAGATGAAGTCGTCGGGGGTGCGCGCGGCCCAGACCTCGCTGTTGCGGGGCGTCGGCGGCGCATAGTACGTGGCGTCCACCTCGACGATGTCGAACTGCTCGGCGTAGTACCGCAGGCGCGCCTCGGCGCCGGTGACGCCGGGCGGGTAGAAGCGGCCGCAGGAGACGAGCGTCGGATCGGTCCAGGAGCAGGTGCCGACGCGGATGCGTGCGGCCACGGTGTCCTCCTTGCGAGATGCTTGCGAGGTGCACAAACGTTGTACCACCGGCGGGGGCTGACCTATACTCCTGGCGAGATTCAGTCGGCGCCACGGTCTCTGCAGACCAACGGCCTCGGACTCCACTGAGGCAGCTGAAGGGGGCGCCGCGGATGGGCGGGTTCTTCACGCGAAGGCCCGCCCATCGTCATGGCCGCGGCCGGTCCAGGCTCGATTGACCGGCCCGCCCGAGTCGGCCTATACTCTCAATCCCTCGTGT
The DNA here is from genome assembly GCA_963764225.1 of uncultured Actinomycetes bacterium. Lineage (GTDB taxonomy): Bacteria > Actinomycetota > Thermoleophilia > UBA2241 > UBA2241 > CAIXSE01. The sequence goes on along the minus strand of CAVXRL010000005.1, from coordinate 212,513 downwards.
CGGAATGGCGGAATTGGTAGACGCGCTAGGTTGAGGGCCTAGTGAGGGTATAACCTCATGGGGGTTCAAGTCCCCCTTCCGACACCACCCTCTCCCTTCGTTCAGAGGTCCCGCCAGAGGCCCAGGCCGGTCACCTCGTCGAACGCGCGCTCCAGCGGCTCTCCCACCAGTTCCTGCAGGACGAGCTCGCAGGCGAAGATCAGGCAGCCCGGCGCCACGTGCCCGCCCAGGCAGGCGCCGTCGTGCCCGGCGAGCGTCGCGTGCGCGTGCACGAAGGAGGCGCCGTCCTTGCGGCTGACGTTGCCGAGCAGGCCGACCAGCTCCACGGGCTCGTCCACGGCGAACTCCCCGTACTCGTGCGTGCTCTGGTCGTAGAAGGCGAGGCGGGCGGTGGTGAGCGCGCCGATGGCGCGCAGCTCCGCCGCCTGCATGCCGTGCGCGTCGGCCACGGCGCCGATCTCCGCCAGCAGGTCGCCGCCGTGCTGCAGCCTGGCCACCACACGCCTGCCGCGCGCGTACTCCCGAGCTCCCATGATCCGCCTCCTCGATTCCGCGTCCGCCGGCCGCCGCCGGCCCGGCCGTGAGTCTACATCCGGGCTCCCGCGACGCCCGCGGGCGCCGTCGCCCAGCGGGGCGATGTCCCCGCCGGCGCCCGCGCGCCCGCTCGTGTACGGCGAGCGTGCGGAGGGTATGAGCGTGTACGGACCTGACGAAGGCCGTAGGAGACCGCGGAGGCACACGATGAGCGAGACACGCAGGCCCGGGCGTCCGGCCACGGGCGACGCGCGACAGTGGCAGGCCCAGTTCGACGAGCTCGAGCTGCGCATGGACGCGCTGCGCACGGCGTTCCTGGAGGGTGTCCGGTCCTTCGAGATGACCGAGGAGACCGTGGAGCGCATCCACGCCCGCTTCGACGACCTGGGCGAGCACGTGCACGCCATGCACTGCACGTACCCCTTCGGTGGCTGGCCCGGGCAGGAGGACTGCCGGTTCGAGCCGCCGGTGCCGTACGAGAGCGAAGCGCGGCGGACCCAGGGCTGACCGTAGTTGGGTCCCGGCGCAGGAGTCAGGACGGAGCTGCGCGGCGACGTCTGCGTGTTCCGCTGCGGCGGTCTGGACGGCGGCCGCCTGGCCGCGGCCCTGCCCGCCGAGGTGGGGCGGTGCCTCGGCTGGGGCGTCTCCGCCGGCGTCGTCGACCTGGACCCGTGGGCGCCGCTGGACGAGACCGGGCTGGCGGCGCTGCGCGGCGCCGCGCGGAAGTTCGCGCAGGCCGGCGCCGCCCTGGTGGTCGCGGTGGAGGAGCCGGAGGCCCGTGCGGAGCTCGCCGGCGCCGGTCTCATGCGCGCCGTACCGCCGTCTCCCGGGCCCGGCGGCGAGGCCGCCGCGCCGCCGATCGGCTCCTCGGCGCGAGCGCGCTGGGAGCACGAGTTCACCTTTCCGGCGACGACTGCTGCAGCTGCGCGCCGCGCGCCGGCGCGTCGGCGCCTTCGCCGAGGTCGCCGGCCTGGACGAGACCGGTCTCTTCGAGCTCAACATCGCCGTCGCCGAGGCGCTGGCGAACGCGGTGGTGCACGGCTCGCCGCGCGGCGCCGACGACGACGTGCGCGTGCGCTTCTTCTGCTACGAGGACGAGGTGGCCGTCGAGGTGGTGGACAGCGGCGACGGCATGGAGGCCGTGCCCATCTGCGCGCCCCCGGCCACCGCTACGAGCGGCCGGGGTATCCACTTCATGCGCGCGCTCACGGACGCGGTGCACTACACGTGTGGGCCGATGGGCACGCGCGTCCTCCTGGTGAAGCAGCGTTAGTGATCGAGGTGAAGCAGCGTTCGTGATCGGGGCGGCGAGCGGGAGGACACCGGGGCCGGGGACCGCGTGCGCGCCTTCGCCGTGACGTAGAATCGGCGGCATGGGCGACCAGCGACTCCACGACCGACTCTTCCTGCTCGACGGCAGCAGCCTCGCGTTCCGCGCGTTCTTCGCGCTGCCCGAGTCCATCTCCACCGAGGCCGGACAGCCCACCAACGCGCTCTTCGGGCTCAGCCAGATGCTGCTCAAGCTCGTCGCGGAGTACCGGCCCGGGTGCATCGTCTGCGCCTGGGACGCGCGCGAGAAGACCTTCCGCGACGAGCTCTACGACCAGTACAAGGCGCAGCGGCCCTCCATGCCGGACGCGCTCTCCGCCCAGTGGGCGTTCCTTCCGGACCTCATGGAGGCGTTCGGCGTCGTCAACCTCGTCAAGCCCGGATACGAGGCCGACGACATCCTCGGCACGCTCGCGGAGGAGGCCAAGCGCCAGGGCATCGCGTCCATCGTCGTCACCGGCGACCGCGACGCGATGCAGATCGTCGACGACGACATCTGGGTGATGAGCACCGGCCGCGGCGTCACCGACGTCAAGATCTACACGCCGGCCGCGGTGCTCGAGCGGTTCGGGGTCACGCCGGCGCAGATCCCCGACTACATCGCGCTCAAGGGCGACACGTCGGACAACATCCCCGGCGTGCCCGGGATCGGCGAGAAGACGGCGGCGCAGCTGCTGCAGCAGTTCGGCAGCGTCGACGAGATGTACCGGCGGCTGGACGAGGTCAAGTCGGACAAGCGGCGCGCCCTGCTCGTCGAGCACGAGGAGGCGGCGCGCCTCTCGCTGCAGCTGGCGACGATGGTCTGCGACGTGCCGCTCGAGCACGACCTGGTCGAGATCGTCACGGCGTGCGGCTACGCGCTGCCGGTCGAGTCGGTCGACGCGGTCTTCGAGCGCTTCGAGTTCCGCAACCTCCGCCGGCGCCTGCAGGAGATCGCCGGCGACGCGCAGGCGCCCGCCCAGGCGCCGGCGCCCGTGAGCGGCGCGCTCGTGCGCCTGGCCGCCGAGCCCGACGTCGGCCCGGTCGCCGCCCTGCTCGAGAGGGGGGAGGCGGCGATCGCGTTCGAGCCCCGCGGCGACGGTGGAGACGGCCTCGCCGTGGCGGCGCACGCCGGAGGCGACGCCTGCCTGGTGGCGCCGGCCGACCGCGAGCGCGCGGACGCGCTCTGGCTGCTGGCCGGTCACGCGGTCGTGCACGACGCCAAGGCGCAGCCGGGGTTCGTGCACGCTCCTGTGGGACCGGCGTTCGACACGGCCGTGGCCGCGTACCTGCTCACCCCGGAGCGGCCGGAGAAGGAGCGCGCGCTGTTCGCGCTCGCCGGCGCCGAGGACGGCGCGCAGCTGGTGGAGGGTCCGGCGGCCGAGGCCGCCGCGGCCACGCGCGCCACCCTCACGTGGCGCGTGGCCGAGGCCCAGCGGCCGCGCCTCGTCGAGCTGGGCCTCGAGCGCCTGTTCCGCGAGGTCGAGCTGCCGCTCGTGCGCGTGCTCGCCCGCATGGAGGCCGTCGGCGTCAGGCTGGACCCGTACCGCCTCGGCGAGATCACGGCGCGCGTGCGCGACCGCATCGACGAGGTCACCGACGAGGTCTTCAGGCTCGCCGGCGGGCCGTTCACCATCGGCTCACCGCAGCAGCTCGCCGACGTCCTCTTCGTGCGCCTCGAGCTCGAGGCGACCAGGAAGGGCAAGACCGGGTTCTCGACCGACGCCAAGGTGCTGCGCGGCCTGCGCGACAAGCACCCCATCGTGCGGCTGGTCGAGGAGTGGCGGGAGCTCACCAAGCTGCTCAACACGTACCTCGAGCCGCTCCCGGCGCGCCTCGACCCGGTCACCGGCCGGCTCCACACCACGTTCAACCAGCTGGTGGCGTCCACCGGCCGGCTCTCGAGCTCGAACCCGAACATGCAGAACATCCCGGTGCGCACCGAGCTCGGCGCGGAGATCCGCGCCTGCTTCGTCGCCGAGGAGGGCTGCAAGCTGCTGGTCGCCGACTACTCGCAGATCGAGCTCCGGCTCATGGCGTCGCTCTCGCGCGAGCCGGCGCTGCTCGAGGCGTACCACCGCGGGGAGGACGTGCACCGCGTCACCGCCGCGGCCGTCGCCGGCATCGCCGTGGAGGAGGTCACCAAGCAGCAGCGCGAGCGCGCCAAGGCGACCAACTTCGGCATCATGTACGGGCTCTCGGCGTTCGGCCTCTCGGAGCAGGTCGACATCCCCGTGGACGAGGCCAAAGCGTTCATCGAGGCGTACTTCGCCAAGTACCCCAAGGTGAAGGAGTTCCGCGAGCGCGTGATCGCCCAGGCGACCCAGGACGGCTACGTGACCACGCTGTTCGGGCGCCGGCGGGCGGTACCCGAGCTGCGCTCGTCCAACTTCCGCAACCGCTCCCTGGGTGAGCGCCTCGCGGTCAACACCATCCTGCAGGGCACGGCGGCCGACATCATCAAGGTCGCCATGGTGAAGGTGAGCCGCGAGCTCGAGCGCCGCGGGCTGGCGTCGCGGCTGGTGCTGCAGGTGCACGACGAGCTCGTCCTCGAGTGTCCGGACGACGAGCTCGACGCGTGCGCGGCGCTGCTGCGCGACGCCATGTGCGGCGCCCTCGACCTCGACCCTCCGCTCGAGGTCGACCTGGGAGCCGGCGACGACTGGGTGGCGGCGAAAGCCTGACGGCCCGCTCGCGCCGCTCGATTCCGAGGCTGCAGAATGCTATACTCCGCTGGTTTCGGCCCGCCGCGGTCCGCGGGCCTTTCCCATCTGTAAACGACGGATCGCACAGTGACCGGGAGGCAACGACACCACATGGCAGACAAAGCGATCGACACACAGCTCGAGGCAGCGAACGACCCCAGGATCGTAGAGGGCAGCGAAGGCTACCTCATCGAGGTGGACGGCGAGATCGTCCCCAACTACGACATGACGCTGACCAACTTCGGCGAAGGGGACATCGTCACCGGCAAGGTCGTGCGTATCGACAAGGACGAGGTCCTGGTCGACATCGGCTACAAGTCCGAAGGCGTCATCCCGGTCAACGAGCTCAGCATCCGCAAGAACGTCAACACCTCCGAGGAGGTCGCTCTCGACGAAGAGGTCGACGCCCTCGTCATGACCAAGGAAGACGCCGACGGGCGCCTCATCCTCAGCAAGAAGCGCGCCAAGTTCGAGAAGGCCTGGAAGCGCATCGAAGGCGCCTTCGAGAGCGGCGAGCCGGTCACCGGCACGGTCATCGAGGTCGTCAAGGGCGGCCTCATCCTCGACCTCGGCGTGCGCGGGTTCCTCCCGGCCTCGCTGGTCGACATCCGCCGCGTGCAGGACCTCCAGGAGTACGTGGGCCAGGAGCTCAACTGCCGCGTCATCGAGATGAACCGCAACCGCAACAACGTGGTCCTCAGCCGCCGCGCCGTCCTCGAGGAGGAGCGCAAGGAGGTCCGCCAGCAGATCATCGACGAGCTCAACGTGGGCGACATCGTCGAGGGCACCATCAGCAACATCGTCGACTTCGGCGCGTTCGTCGACCTCGACGGCATCGACGGCCTCATCCACATCAGCGAGCTCAGCTGGACGCACATCAACCACCCGTCCGAGGTGCTGCAGGTCAACCAGAAGGTCAAGGTCAAGGTGCTCGACATCGACCGCGACCGCCAGCGCATCAGCCTGGGCCTCAAGCAGACCCAGGAAGACCCGTGGCAGAAGATCGTCGCGCGCCACAAGGTCGGCGACGTGGTCGACGGCCGCGTCACCAAGATCGTCGCCTTCGGCGCCTTCGTCGAGATCTACGAGGGCATCGAGGGTCTCGTGCACATCAGCGAGCTGGCCAACCGCCACGTCGAGCGTCCGGACGAGGTCGTCTCCGTGGGCCAGCAGGTCAGCGTCAAGATCATCGAGGTCGACAGCGAGCGTCGCCGCCTCAGCCTCAGCATCAAGCGCGTGGACGGCGACAACGTCAAGCCGCTGCGCCCGCTCGAGCCTGAGGTCGACGAGGACGCGGAGGATGCCGAGGCCGGCGAGCCCGCGGACGAGGTCGTGGCCGAAGAGGCCGCCGAGGAGCAGGCCGCCGAGGAGACCGAGCCGGTCGCCGTCGTGGACGTCGAGCAGTCCGCCGACGAGCCCGGCGAGGCGGTCGAGACCGACGGCGACGAGCCCGCCGTGGTGCAGAACGAGCCCGAGCTCGGCCTGAGCGACGACGTCTTCCCGGCCGGGGCGGCCGCGGACGACGACGCGGTCGAGGAGACCAGCGAGGCCTGACGCGTGAAGGTGGGGGGCGGCGAGGACGCTGGTCGTCTTCGCCGCCCCCGGCCTGCGTCTTGACGACGATGAGCACACCCACGGATCCCATACCGGTGCTCGGCCTCACCGGGGGCATCGGCTCCGGCAAGTCCACCGCCCTCGCCTACCTGCACGAGCTCGGAGCCGCCACCATCTCGAGCGACGACATCGTGCACGGGCTGTACTCCACCGCCGACGTCGTCGAGCGCATCCGCGAGCGCTTCGGGGACGTCGTCGTGGACGGCGCCGGCGGCATCAGCCGTCCCACGCTGGCCGGCATCGTCTTCTCCGACGAGGCCGAGCTGCGCTGGCTCGAGGACCTCCTGCACCCGTTCGTGCGCGAAGCGGTCGCCGAGTGGGTCGAGCGCCAGCAGCGCGCGCGGCCGCGCCCGGCGCTCATCGTCGTGGAGGTGCCGCTGCTGTTCGAGACGGGGTTCGACCAGCGGTTCGACCACGTCATGCTCATCACCGCGCCCGACGAAGTGCGGCGCAAGCGCGTGGCGGCCAAGCTCACGGACAGCGAGTTCCGGCGCCGCCGCGCGCAGCAGATGCCGGAGGAGGAGAAGGTCGAGCGCAGCGACTTCGTCTACGACAACTCGGGGTCGCGCAAGGAGCTCAGGGAGTTCGTCGGGCAGGCGATGGCGAGGATCCTCGCCGGAGACGCAGCCGCAGGGGACGGCGCCCAAGAGACCGTCACGTGAGGCGGCTCTTCATCGGCCTCGTCGTCACGGCGGTCGGGCTTGCGGCCGTGCTCGCCGGCGCGCACTGGGTGGCGCCGCTGTTCGCCGGCGTGAGCGGCTCCTCCTGGTACACCCGGTCGGTCTACCCGCTCGAGCACGCCGGCGCCATCCGCGCCGGCGCGGCTCGTTACCGGCTCGAGCCGGCGCTCGTGGCGGCGGTCGTCTACGCGGAGAGCAAGTTCGACGAGCACGCACGCTCCTCGCAGGGCGCCGTGGGCCTCATGCAGATCCTCCCCGAGACCGCCCACCAGATCGCCGCCGAGTCCGGCGGCGTCGAGTTCACCACGCGGGACCTCGAGGACCCGTCCATCAACGTGCGCTACGGGTCCTACTACCTGCGCCAGGCTCTCGACGTCTACGACGACGACCTGCGCGCCGCCGTGGCCTCGTACAACGCCGGCATGGGCGCGGTGGAAGAGTGGGTCGTGGCGGCGCACGGCGCCGGCCACGGGCTGCGACTCAGGGACATCCCGTACCCGGAGACGCGCGCCTACGTCGAGAAGGTCCTCGAGGCTCGCCGGGTATACCGGGAAGAGTACGGCGAGCGTCTCAAGGCCGACTAGACCGGCCCCGGGCCGCCGCCGGCCGCCGGAGCGTGCCTGCCCACCGCGGCGGCTCCCGACCCCTTGCGAACATGTGTTCGTATTGGTAGCATCGAGGGTGCATGACAGAGTTCACGATCAAGGCCGACTACAGCCTCACCGGCGACCAGCCGGAGGCCGTCGACGCCCTCAGCGAGGGCGTGCTGCGCGGCGACCGCTACCAGACCCTCCTCGGGGTCACCGGCTCGGGCAAGACGTTCACCATGGCCAACGTCATCGCGCGCGTCCAGAAGCCCACGCTGGTCATCGCCCACAACAAGACGCTGGCGGCCCAGCTGTGCAACGAGTTCCGCGAGTTCCTGCCGGACAACGCCGTCGAGTACTTCGTCAGCTACTACGACTACTACCAGCCCGAGGCCTACGTCGCGGCGCAGGACCTCTACATCGAGAAGGATTCGTCGATCAACGACGAGATCGACCGGCTGCGCCACGCGGCCACCACGTCGCTGTTCCTGCGGCGGGACGTGGTCATCGTCGCCAGCGTCAGCTGCATCTACGGTCTGGGTTCGCCGGAGGACTACCTCGGGAGGATGGTCCTCCTGCAGGTGGGGCAGACGGTGGACCGCGACGACGTGCTGCGCAAGCTCGTCGACATCCAGTACGCGCGCAACGACTTCGAGCCCGCGCGCGGCAAGTTCCGCGTGCGCGGCGACTCCGTCGAGATCTGGCCCGCCTCGCAGGACACGGCCATCCGCGTGCAGCTCTGGGGCGACGAGGTCGAGCAACTGGTCAACTACGACCCCGTCAGCGGCGAGGTCCTCGAGCGGCCCGAGCACGTGGCCATCTACCCGGCCACGCACTTCGTGACCAACGACCCGGCGGTCGAGCGGTCGCTGGTCGAGATCCGTCGCGAGATGGAGGAGCGCTGCGCCTGGTTCGAGGAGAACGGCAAGGTGCTCGAGGCTCACCGCCTGCGCCAGCGCACGCAGTACGACATGGAGATGCTGCGCGAGATGGGCTACTGCAGCGGCATCGAGAACTACTCCCGCATCCTCCTCGGCAAGCAGCCGGGCGCCACGCCCAACTGCCTGCTCGACTACTTCCCGGACGACTTCCTCTGCTTCGTCGACGAGTCGCACATGTCGCTGCCGCAGATCCGCGCCATGAGCGAGGGCGACCGCTCGCGCAAGCAGCAGCTGGTCGACTACGGCTTCCGCCTGCCGAGCGCCCTCGACAACCGGCCGCTGCGGTTCGACGAGTTCCTCGAGAAGGTGCCGCAGCTCGTGTTCGTGAGCGCCACGCCGGGTCAGTTCGAGCTCGCCAACAGCGTCAACGTGGCGGAGCAGATCATCCGGCCCACCGGGCTCATCGACCCCGAGGTCGAGGTGCGGCCCACCGAGGGGCAGATCGACGACCTCATGAACGAGATCCGGCGCCGCGTCGACGTGGACCAGCGCGTGCTCGTCACCACGCTCACCAAGCGCATGGCCGAGGACCTCACCGACTACCTCATCGAGAACGGCTTCAAGGTCCGCTACCTGCACAGCGAGGTCGACACCCTGGAGCGCATCCAGATCGTGCGCGACCTGCGCCTGGGCGAGTTCGACGTGCTCGTGGGCATCAACCTCCTGCGCGAGGGGCTCGACCTGCCGGAGGTCACCCTGGTCGCGATCCTGGACGCCGACAAGGAGGGGTTCCTGCGCGGGCAGACCAGCCTCATCCAGACCATCGGCCGCGCGGCACGCAACATCGACGGCAGGGTCATCATGTACGCGGACAAGATGACCGCGGCCATGGACGTGGCGATCGGCGAGACCAACCGCCGCCGCGCCAGGCAGACCGCCTACAACGAGGAGCACGGCATCACGCCGGTGAGCGTCATCAAGGGTGTGAGCGACATCTCCACCATGCTCAGCGACGCGGCGGCGGTGCCCACCAAGGGCCGCCGCGCCGCCAAGGCCGTGGCCAAGAAGGTCGCGATGCCGCGGCAGGACCTCGAGAAGCTGCTCACGAGCCTCGAGGCCGAGATGTTCGAGGCCGCCGACCAGCTCAAGTTCGAGTACGCCGCGAAGCTGCGCGACGAGATCAAGGAGCTCGGCAAGGAGCTCGCCCGGAGAGGAGAAGCAGTTGGCTGACGCCATGCACCTGCAGCGGCTCATCGCCGACGCCGAGGACCTCGGAGCTTCACGCGCGGCGCCGCTGCCGGCGGTCGCCGTGGTCGTTGACGAGCGCGTCAATCTCAAGTGCCGGGTACCGCTGTGCTCGGGCTACGGCCACAACCTCATGTGCCCGCCGGCCGTCCTCGCGCCCGGCGAGACGCGCGACGTGCTGCGCAAGTACGACGACGCCCTCGTGGTGCAGCTCGACATCCCGCTCACACAGGGCTGCGTGGACGAGCAGCTGGACGGCAAGACGCACGCCGAGGCCGAGTCTGACGGCGCGCAGCTCGAGGGGCTGCGCGAGAGCCAGAACGCGTTCGCGCACCTCATGACCGACCTCGAGCGCGCCGCGTTCAAGCTCGGCTACCGCTACGCCGCCGCGTTCTCCGGCGGCGAGTGCGTGCTCTGCGACGAGTGCGTCGGCCAGGGCTCGGGCGAGCGCTGCCGGCACCCGTTCGAGGCTCGCCCGTCCATGGAGGCCGTGGGCATCGACGTCGTCGCCACGGCCGAGGCGGCCGGCCTCAGCGTCGAGCTGCCGGCCGACGAGCACCCCACGTGGACCGGCCTCCTCCTGATCGATTGAAACCTGCCAGACTGAGAGCATGACCAGCGACCTCATCATCACCGGCGCGCGCCAGCACAACCTCAAGGACATCAGCCTGAGCCTGCCGCGCGACCGCTTCATCGTCATCACCGGCCTCTCCGGGTCGGGCAAGTCGTCGCTCGCCTTCGACACCATCTACGCCGAGGGCCAGCGCCGCTACGTCGAGAGCCTCTCGGCCTACGCGCGCCAGTTCCTCGGGCAGATGGACAAGCCCGACGTGGACAGCATCGAGGGTCTCTCGCCGGCCATCTCCATCGACCAGAAGACCACCTCGCGCAACCCGCGGTCCACGGTCGGCACGGTCACCGAGATCTACGACTACCTGCGCCTGCTGTACGCGCGCGTCGGCCACCCGCACTGCCCCAACTGCGGGCGGCCCATCTCCGGCCAGAGCATCCAGCAGATCGTCGACCACGTCTGCGAGCTGGAGCCCGGCACCCGCTTCAGCGTCATCGCCCCGGTCGTCCGCGGGCGCAAGGGCGAGTACGGCAAGCTGTTCGAGCAGCTGCGCGCCGACGGGTTCGCGCGGGTCAAGGTCGACGGCGACGTGCGCGAGCTCGAGGACGACATCGACCTCGACAAGAAGTTCAAGCACGACATCGCCGTCATCGTCGACCGCCTGGTGATGAAGGAGGGGCTCCGGCGCCGGCTCACCGACTCCATCGAGACCGCCGCGTCGCTGGCCGACGGGCTCGTCGACGTGGAGCTCGCCGGCGACGACGCGCGCACGCTCACCTTCAGCGAGAAGTTCGCCTGCGTCCACTGCGGCATCTCGCTGCCCGAGATCGAGCCGCGCATCTTCAGCTTCAACAACCCGCACGGCGCCTGCCCGGCCTGCCACGGCCTCGGGTTCACCCAGGAGATCGACCCCGATCTGGTGGTCCCGGACGGCTCCCTCAGCATCGACCAGGGCGCGCTGCTGCCGTACGGCCAGCTCTCGTTCGGCTGGCTCGAGCAGGTGTTCGAGAGCGTCGCCAAGACGTTCGGCGTCGACACGAGCGTGCCGTGGGACGAGATGCCGGAGGACGACAGGAACCTGTTCCTCTACGGCACCGGCAAGGAGCGCATCCCGCTCAGCTACCGCAACTACCAGGGGCGCATGCGCCACTACAACTCGAGCTTCCCCGGCATCGTCAAGCACCTGCAGCGCAGGTACACCGAGACCGAGTCCGAGCAGGTGCGCGAGAAGATCGAGGAGTACATGGCCAACGTGCCGTGCCCGGAGTGCAAGGGGGCACGGCTCAAGCCCGCCAGTCTCGCCGTCACCGTCGGCGAGCGCAACATCCACGAGTTCACGCTGCTGAGCGTGCGCGAGTCGCTCGAGTTCCTGAACGGGCTCGCGCTCACCGAGACCGAGCGCCTCATCGGCGGCCGCGTCATCAAGGAGATCGGCGAGCGCCTGCGCTTTCTCAACGACGTCGGCGTCGGCTACCTCAGCCTGCAGCGCGCCTCGGCCACGCTCTCCGGCGGCGAGGCGCAGCGCATCCGCCTGGCCACGCAGATCGGCTCGGCGCTCGTCGGCGTGCTCTACATCCTCGACGAGCCCAGCATCGGCCTGCACCAGCGCGACAACCGCCGCCTCATCGACACGCTGATGCGCCTGCGCGACCTCGGGAACACCGTGCTGGTGGTGGAGCACGACGAGGAGACCATGCGCGCGGCCGACCACGTCGTCGACATGGGCCCCGGGGCCGGCGAGCACGGCGGGCGCGTGGTCGCCCAGGGTACTCCCGCGGAGGTCATGGCCGACCCGGACTCGCTCACCGGCGACTTCCTGGCCGGGCGCCGGCGCATCGCGCTCCCCGGCCAGCGGCGCCTGCCGCTGCAGTGGTTCACCGTGCGCGGCGCGCGCATGCACAACCTCAAGGACATCGACGTCTCGTTCCCCGTCGGGGCGTTCACCTGCGTCACCGGGGTCTCCGGCTCGGGCAAGTCCACACTCGTCAACGAGATCCTGCACAAGGGCATGGCGGCGCGCCTCAACCGGGGCACCAAGCTGCGCGCCGGCGCGCACGACGGCATCGACGGCGCGCACTACCTCGACAAGGTCATCGACATCGACCAGTCGCCCATCGGGCGCACGCCGCGCAGCAACCCGGCCACCTACACCGGCGTGTTCGACCACATCCGGCAGCTGTTCGCGATGACCCCGGAGAGCAAGCTGCGCGGCTACAAGCCGGGACGCTTCAGCTTCAACGTCAAGGGCGGCCGCTGCGAGACCTGCAAGGGCGACGGCCAGCTCAAGATCGAGATGCACTTCCTGCCCGACGTGTACGTGCCCTGCGAGGTCTGCCACGGCAAGCGCTACAACCGCGACACGCTCGAGGTCCGCTACAAGGGCAAGAACATCGCCGAGGTGCTCGAGATGAGCGTGGAGGAGTCGGTCGACTTCTTCGCCAACGTCACGCGCATCGCGCGGCGGCTCAAGGCGCTCGACGAGGTCGGCCTCGGCTACGTCAAGCTCGGCCAGCCGGCGACGACGCTCTCGGGCGGCGAGGCCCAGCGGGTCAAGCTCGCCAGCGAGCTGAGCAAGGTCGCCACCGGCAAGACGCTCTACATCCTCGACGAGCCCACCACCGGCCTGCACTTCCAGGACATCGACAAGCTGCTCGAGATGCTCCAGCGGCTGGTCGACCAGGGCAACACGGTCGTGGTCATCGAGCACAACCTCGACGTCATCAAGAGCGCCGACTGGGTCGTCGACCTCGGCCCGGAGGGCGGGGACGAGGGCGGCCGGGTGATCGCGGCCGGCACGCCGGAGGAGCTCGCCGGCCTCGCCGAGATATCGCACACCGGCGAGTTCCTCGCGCGGGCGCTCGCGGCCGAGGCCGCGCGCGGCGCGCCCGCCCCGCGGCCGCGCAAGGCCGCCGTCTCCTAGCGTCGGGGCGGCCGGTCGGGACATGGGTTGTCCCTCCCGAGTACTGGGAAACGGTACAGGCAACACCGTGCAGCGACCCAGAGCGACTTCTCAGGAGTGGCCCCATGAGTCCTACCAGCCAACCCGTGATCGAGGTCAGCGACCTCGTGAAGCTCTACGGAGAGACGCGCGCGGTCGACGACGTGAGCTTCGAGGTCGACCGCGGCGAGCTCTTCGGCTTCCTCGGCCCCAACGGGGCCGGCAAGACGACCACCATCCGCATCCTCGGCACCCTGCTGAGGCCGACTTCGGGGACGGCGCGCGTGGCCGGTCACGACGTGGTGACCGACGCCGCCGAGGTGCGACGACGGCTCGGCCTCGCGATGCAGACGGCGACCCTCGACGCCTTCTCCACCGGCCGGGAGACACTCGAGCTGGCCGGGCGGCTGCACCGCATGCCGGCACGCCAGATCCGCTCCCGCACCGACCAGCTGCTCGAGCTGATGGGGCTTGAGGGCGCCGCGAAGAAGCTCACCGGCAAGTACTCGGGCGGCATGAAGCGCCGGCTCGACCTCGCCGCGGCGCTCATGCACCGCCCGGAGGTCCTCATCCTGGACGAACCGACGGAGGGCCTCGACCCGCAGAGCCGCACGGCGCTGTGGGAGGAACTGGAACGGATCAACGCCGAGGGCACCACCATGCTGCTGACCACGCACTACATGGAGGAGGCCGACCGCCTGTGCTCGCGCCTCGCCATCATCGACACCGGCCGCGTCGTGGTGGACGGGCGTCCCGAGCAGCTCAAGGCCGGCGTCGGCGCCGACACGGTGGTCGTCGAGCTCGGCCACTCCGGCGCGGTGGGGGACGGCCACGACGGCGACGGCGTGGGCGACGACGCGCGCAAGGCCGAGCTCTGCCGCCTGCTCGAAGGCATGGTGGCCTGCGAGGCCGTGGCCACGCACGACGGCGGAGTCACCCTGTCCGTGCCCGACGCGAGCGCCGCGATCCCCGCGCTCCTGCGGCGTCTGGACGGCAACGGGCTGGAGGTCTCCGCCCTGCAGATGAGCCGGCCCAGCCTCGACGACGTGTTTTTGAAGTACACGGGCCGCCACATCCGCGAGGAGGCGGCCGACCAGCCCATCATCATGGGGTTCTGACGATGAACGAGATCACCGCCTTCACCTACGACACCTACTGGCTGGGCCTGCGCACCACGCGCCGCTTCTTCCGCGTGCCGGCCAACGTGGTCAGCATCATCTTCTTCCCGCTGATCCAGCTGCTCGTCTTCAGCCAGCTCTACAAGGACATCGTCCAGCTGCCGGCGTTCGCCACCGACAGCTACCTCGCCTATCTCGCGCCGGGCCAGGTCGTCTTCGCCTCGTTCCTGGCCGTCGGCTGGGCGGGCTACGGGATGCTGGTGGAGTACCGCAGCGGCTACCTCGACAAGCTGCGGGCCACGCCCATCGCGCGCACGTCGATCCTCGCGGGCGAGATGGTCCCGCTGTTCTTCGAGGCCGCGATCATGGCGGGCGTGCTGCTCGGCGTGAGCGTGCTTCTCGGGGCCACGCTGGCGACCGGCGTGGGCGGCCTGCTGCTGATCCTCTTCCTCTCCGGCGTGTTCGGCATCGCCTTTGCCGGGATCAGCTTCATCGCCGCCCTCCTCACCAAGAGCGAGCAGGCGGCCAGCGCGCTCTCGCTGCTGATGTTCCCGGTGGTCTTCATCTCGACGGCGTTCGTGCCGGCCCAGCTGATGCCCGGCTGGATGCAGACCGTCAACGACTGGAACCCGGTCACCTTCCAGATCGAGGCCATCCGCGCCCTGATGACCCAGGGCTACGACTGGAGCGCGATCGGTCAGGCCCTGCTCGCCGACGCGGTCGTCGGCGTGATCCTGCTGGCCGGCACGCTGTGGGCGTTCAGGAGGCTGGCGAACTGACGCTCCGACGGCGGGGCGTCGACCGGCCGCGGGTGCCGTGCGCCCCGCGGCCAGATCTCCGCTGAGCGGTACAATCGGGTGGATGACCGAGCAGTCCCAGCGTCGCGACCACCTCGACGACCTCCGAGCGACCCTCAAGCGCATCCCCAACGAGCCCGGCGTGTACCGCTTCCTGGGCGCCGACGGGACCGTGCTGTACGTGGGCAAGGCGAAGGCGCTGCGCAAGCGCGTGGCGAACTACCTGCGCCCGGCGGCGCAGCCTCACGGGCGCACCGGCGAGATGCTGGCGCAGGCGCGGGACATCGACTGGGTGGCGACAGCGTCAGAGTCGGAGGCGCTCCTCCTGGAGGACAACTTCATCAAGGAGGAGCGCCCGCCCTACAACCTCCGCCTGCGCGACGACAAGAGCTACCCGTCCATCGAGATCACGCTGGGCGACGAGTGGCCGCGCGTCCGCTTCTTCCGCGGCCGCCGCGTGCCCGGCAACCTGTACTTCGGCCCGTTCTCGAGCGCCAAGAAGGTGCGCGAGACGCTGGAGCTCATCGGCCGCATCTTCCCGTACCGCAAGTGCAGGGGGGGCGAGCCCGGCCGCCCGAGCGGCTCGCCCTGCCTGCAGTACTTCATCAAGCGGTCGCTGGGCCCGTGCGACGACCGCTGCACGCGCGAGGAGTACCTGGCGACCGTCAACCAGGCCGTCGACTTCCTGCGCGGGCGGCTGGGCGAGGTGGAGAAGGACATCGAGCGCGAGATGAAGGAAGCCGCCCGCGCGCAGGAGTTCGAGAAGGCGGCGCTGCTGCGCGACAGGCTCGCCGCCGTGCGCCACGTGCACGAGCGGCAGTCCATCCACGTCGACGAGCGCGACGCGTTCGACGTGATCGGCCTCTCGCAGGCCGACCCGGGCGCCAACATCCAGGTCTTCCTGGTGCGCGACGGCGCCGTGGTGGACCGGCAGTCGTTCTACCTCGAGAACGCGGCGGGGCGCGAGGCGGCCGACGTGCTCGAGGAGTTCCTGCTCGAGTACTACTGGGAAGGGTCGGCGATCCCGCCGGAGGTGGTGGCGCCGCTCGAGGACGGCGCCGTGCTGGGCGCCGTGCTCGGCGAGCGGCGCGGCTCCGGGGTCGCGGTCAAGGCCGCCAGGCGCGGGCCCAAGCGCCGCTTGCTCGAGCTCGCGCAGCACAACGCCGAACTGGCGGCGCAGACCGAGGTCGACCGCATGGCGAGCAAGTCGGCCAAGCGCATCGAGGCGCTCGAGCGGCTGCGCGACGGCCTCGCCCTCGAGCGCCTGCCGCTGCGCATCGAGTGTTACGACATCTCCAACCTGGGCGAGAAGCACCCGGTCGGGTCGATGGTCGTGTTCGAGGGCGGCCTGCCCAAGAAGGCCCACTACCGCAAGTTCTCGGTGCGGGACGCGAGCGGCCAGGACGACTTCGCGATGATGAACCAGGTGCTGCGGCGGCGCTTCGAGCGCCGCACGGCGGAGGCCGGCGGCTACGACGAGAGCTTCGCCACGCTGCCGGACCTGGTGGTGGTGGACGGCGGCAAGGGGCAACTCTCGGCCGCCGTCTCCGCCCTGCAGGACGCCGGCGCCGACGTGGACGTCGTCGGCCTCGCCAAGCAGCGCGAGGAGGTGTTCGTGCCCGGCCGCCGCGACCCGCTGCCGCTGCCGGCCGACGATCCCGCGTCGCTGCTGCTGCAGCGCATCCGCGACGAGGCACACCGTTTCGCCGTGACGTACCATAGGCAGCGGCGTGACGCCGACCTGCGCCGCTCGTCCGTGTTCGACGAGCTCCCGCAGGTCGGCCCCGTACGCCGGCGGCGCATCCTGGAGCACTTCGGCAGTCCCGAGCGGTTCCTCAGCGCCAGCCGGGAAGAGATCGAGCGCGTGCCCGGGCTGCCGCGCAAAGTGGCGAGGGAGATCTATGCGCACCTCCATAAAGCCGGATGAGCTCGCCCGTCTGGGCCGACTGACGGAGGAGGCCTTCGTCTGCGAGCTGGGCGTCGGCTACCTGCTGCTGGCCGGCGGCCTCCCCATAGCTCTCGAGCTCCCGGGGCCGGTGCGGTCCATGCGGCAGGCACACCGCGGCGAGAGTCAGTGGACGCTCGACCTCGAGCGGTACTTCGCCGGCGAACCGGTGACCTTCAAGCTCGACGTGGACGCGTACGGCGAGGTGCACGGGCTCACCGGCTTCGAGCTCGCGGTCTACAAGGCGCTCGCGCAGGTCCCCTACGGCCAGGCGGTGAGCTACCGCGACCTGGCCGTCGCCGCCGGCCGCCCCAACGCGTACCGGGCCGTCGGCTCGGCGATGGCGCGCAACGCGCTCCCGGTGATCCTGCCGTGCCACCGCGTCATCAAGAACGACGGCCGGCTCGGCTCCTACGGCGACGACCCGGCCTGGAAGGAGCGCCTGCTGGCGCTCGAGGGCGTCGGCGTGGCCGAGGGCAGGGTGGTGGTGTGACCGAGGCACTGCAGTTCGTGATCATCACGGGCCTGTCCGGGGCCGGCAAGTCCCAGGCCATGGACTCGTTCGAGGACGCCGGCTGGTTCTGCGTCGACAACCTGCCGCCGGAGCTGGTGCCCACGCTCGTCGACCTGTTCCGCCGCGAGGGCAGCAAGGTCGACCGGGTGGCGGTCGTCAGCGACGTGCGCGGCGGCGAGTACTTCGGCCGCCTCGAGCAGCTCCTCGACGAGCTGCACGAGCGCGGGGTGGAGTACACGCTCGTGTTCCTCGAGGCGTCCAACGACGCGCTCGTCCGCCGCTTCAAGGAGACGCGCCGCCGCCACCCGCTGGCGGGCGGCGGCACGGTCGTCGACGGCATCCGCGAGGAGCGCCGCCTGCTCGCCGGCCTGCGCGAGCGCGCCAACCTCATCATCGACACGAGCGACATCTCGATCCACCAGCTCAAGGCGCGGCTCAACGAAGACCTCATCCAGCACACCCGGCGCACCAACATCGTCTTCGCCGTGGTGTCCTTCGGCTACAAGTACGGCGTCCCGATCGACGCGGACCTGCTCTTCGACGTGCGCTTCCTGCCCAACCCGCACTACGACCTGCGCCTGCGGCCGCTGACCGGGCTTGACGAGGACGTACGCGGCTTCGTCATGGAGTCGCCGGGCACCAGCGAGTACCTCGAGCGCCTGTTCCCGCTGCTCGACTTCCTGTTCCCGCGGTACGCCGCGGAGGGCAAGGCGCACCTCACCATCGGCGTGGGGTGCACCGGCGGCCGCCACCGCTCGGTGGCCATCGCGGAACTCATCGCCAAGCGGTACGAGAAGCAGGGCTACTACACGGTGGTCCGCCACCGGGACCTCGCGCGGGACTAATGGACGCAGTGCTCTTGAGCCTCGTGCGGCCCGACAGGGCCCCGCGGGCGAGGGACTAGGTCCCGGCTGTCATGAAGCCGTCCTTGGAGTGGCTCGCCCCGGGGCTGGGGCTCAAGCGCTGGATCCTCCTCGCGTTCGCCGGCGGCGTGCTGCTGGTCTACTCGGTGCTGTTCGGCATCGGCGTGCTGTGGTCGCCCCAGCTCATGGCCGGCCTCGGCATGGGCTGGCTGGAGAACCGGCACTGGGCGGCCCTGCTGCTCTCGATCGACGGGTTCGCCGTCGGGTTGTTCGCGCTGCTCTACGGCGCGCGTCGCGTCTGGCTGTTCCAGCGCACGACCCCCGAGTCGGTGAGCGAGATCCGCGCGGCCAGCCGGCTCGCGCGCGGGCCGCGCGTCGTGGCGGTCGGCGGGGGCAACGGCCTCGCCGCGCTGCTCCGCGGCCTCAAGACGCACACGAGCAACCTCACCGCCGTCGTGACGATGGCGGACGACGGCGGCAGCTCCGGGATGCTGCGCCGGGACATGGGCATGCCTCCGCCCGGCGACCTCCGCAACTGCCTGGTCGCGCTGGCCGACGACGAGTCGATGATGAGCCGGTTGTTCAAGTACCGGTTCCCGGCGGACGGCGGCCTGCAGGGGCACAGCTTCGGCAACCTGTTCATCACCGCGCTGGCCGAGGTCACCGGTGACTTCGACCACGCCGTGCGGGAGGCGACGCACGTGCTCAAGGTGCGCGGCCGGGTGCTGCCGTCCACGCTCGACGACGTGGTGCTGCACGCCCAGCTCGAGGGCGGCGACCGCGTGAGCGGCGAGAGCAGCATCACCGCGGCGGAGCGCCTGCCGCGCCGCGTGTGGCTCACGCCGGAGGCGCCGCGCGGCGTGCCGCAGGCGGTCGCCGCGATCGCCCGGGCCGACCTCGTCGTGCTCGGGCCCGGGCAGCCTCTACACCAGCGTCCTGCCCAACGCGCTGGTGCCCGAGGTGCGCCAGGCGCTGGCCGAGACCCGCGCCTGGGTCGTCTACGTGTGCAACGTGATGACCCAGCAGGGGGAGACCGACGGCTACACGGCCTGCGACCACCTGGCGGCGCTCCACCGCCACGGGCTGGCGGGCACCATCGACGCGGTGCTCGTCAACGACCGGCCGGTGTCCGAGGCCATGCGGCGCAGTTACGAGCGCTTCGGCTCGGCGCCGGTCCTGGTCGACGACGACCGGCTCAAGGCGCTCGGCGTCAAGGTCGTCCGCGCCCCGGTCGCCGCCGAGAGCGACGTGGTGCGCCACGACTCCGAGCGCCTGGCGCAGGCGCTGCTGCGTCTCGTGAGGTAGCCGTGCGCTTCACGCGTGACGTCAAGCTCGAGCTCGTCACCGTCCCGCCCGGGGCCGACCACTGCCGCCGGGCGCAGCTCTCCGGGCTGCTGTTCGGCGCCGGCACGTTCGAGCTCGGGTCCGGCGGCCACTTCGGGGTGCGCCTCTCCGTGGGGCACCCTGCGGTGGCCCGCCACGTGCTGGCGCTGCTCAAGCCCCTGCAGGTCGAGGCCCAGCTCCGCACCGTGGAGAGCGCGCCCACCGGGCTGCGGTACGAGGTGCTGCTGGGCGACGAGGGCCGGAGCCTCCAGGTGCTCAACGAGGTCGGCGTGCTCTCCGACGAGCTCTCCGTCCAGATGCGGGTCCCCCGGCGTCTGGTCGAGCGGCGCTGCTGCCTGGTGGCGTTCCTCCGCGGCCTGTTCATCGGCTGCGGCTCGACCTCGGCGCCCGGCGCGCCGGTCCACCTGGAGTTCACGGTCGAGGACGAGGACTTCGCCGAGCAGGTCCAGCGCCTGCTCGCGCGGCTGGACCTGCCGTTCTCGCTCACCTCGCGCGAGCGCAACGTGGCCTGCTACACCAAGCGCGGCCAGACCGCCGCCGACCTGCTGGCGATCCTCGGCGCCCACGACTCGTGCCTGCGCTGGGAGGAGCACGCGGTGCTCGGCACCGTGCGGGAGAGCGCCAACCGGCTCGCCAACTGCGACGCCGCCAACGCGCGCAGGGCGGCCTCGGCCGGCGCGCGCCAGGCGGTGCTGCTCAGCGAGCTCATGGCGTCGCCGCAGTGGGACGCTTTGCCGGCGCAGCTCCGCGGCGTCGCCGAGCTGCGCGTGGAGTACCCGTACCTGAGCCTCTCGGAGCTGGCGGAGCTCACCGACCCGCCGCTGAGCCGGTCGGCCCTCAACCACCGCCTGCGCCGGCTGGTCGCCCTGGCGGGCGAGCGGGCCGGCCGGCCCTCGTAACCGGACCGCGAGGGGGGCGCCACCGGGCGCTCCTCGCTGAGCCGCGTCACATACTGCGCGCGGCCCTGATCGTCAGCTCGCCCAGCCGGTACGTGTAGCTGCCCATCTCGTTGTCGTACCAGCCGAACACCTTGACGTGCGTGAGCGGCACGCGCACCACGTCCGGCGTGGCCTGACCGGCGGGCTGCTCGCACGGGGGCACCTTGAGGTTCATGAACCCGGTGCGCGTGTGCGTCTCGGCGCCCTCGATCACCACCGCGGCGTCCTCGCCGAGCATGTCGGCGGAGACGTTCTGCTCGTCGGTGTACTTGAGCAGGTCGCGCGCCTCGCCCTCGGCCGCGTCCCGGTAGATGGCGTTGATCGCGTCGCGCTCCACCGAGACGGAGCCGTCCGGCAGGGTCTCGCTCTGGAACGTGACGTTGAGGATGATGAGGCTGACGCTCTGCGTGGGCACGCGCACGGAGTCGGCCATGAAGCCGATGGTGCCGATCTCGGGCATGACCTGCTCGAGCGCCGCGGCGGCGTTGGTGGAGGTCAGCACGACGTTTCCGAGGGCGCCCCGCGACTTGCGCAGGTCCGTGGCGCCCGCCTTGGGCACCGAGTCCAGCACCGGCTGCGAGTTGGTCACCGCGTGGATGGTGCTCATGCCGGCGGTGATCATGTCCTTGGTCAGGTCGCGGTCGAGCAGCGGCCGGATCATGTGGGCGAGCGCGGTGGTGGTGCACGAGGCGGCGGAGACGAGCGTGTACCGCGCCGGGTCGAACTCGTAGTCGTTGATGCCGTGGATGAGGATCGCCGCGTCGTCGGGCAGCGGCTGTCCCTTGTTCTTGCCCTTGAACGGCGAGCTCTGGACGACCACCGCGGCGCCGGCGGCCAGGTGGCCGCGGAGGGCGCCGCGCGGCGCGTCGGCGTCGGCGTGCGGGTCGCGGAACGTGCCGGTGGCGTCGACCACGAGGACCACGCCGTGCTCGCGCCACGGGATGTCCTTGGGGTTGCGCGCCTCGCGCAGGATCACGATCTCCTTGCCGTAAGCGTTGATGAGGCCCTTGTCCTCGTCGACGACGCTCATGTCGCGCGTGCCCGACCGGCCGAAGAGGAACCGGTGCAGGGGTCCGTAGGTGCTGTCCTTGGAGAGGTACTGGACCACCGAGTCGAGCGAACTGCCGACCTGCCGGCCGGTGTTGACGACGAACCTGTCGAAGTCGTCGCGGCCCAGGTGGTGCCACAGGGTGAGCTTGCCGATCCTGCCGATGCCGTTGATGCCGAGCGTGCGCTGTGCGGCCATGTGAGCCGTACCTCCTGATGCGGCGCGGACCTCCCCGTCGCACGGGCCTCTCCGCGCCGCTCGCCTCTACGTCTGCGGACATCCTAACGCGCAAGCCCGTCTGGGTGGCGCCGGTGGAGACCGTCCGCGCCGCTCGGGTGCGACGGTTGACCCTCGTCCCGGCGCAGCCCCGGCGCCATCGGCCACGGCGCCTCCTCGCCCCGGTCGATCGCGGGCGCGGCCACTCGAGTCGCCGGCAGGGACCGCGGCGGAGTTGTGGCAGCGAGCTTCACCATCTTCGAGGCGTCGTCGCCGGGCCGCCGTTTTCGGGGCGGACAACACAAATGAGGTCGTGAGCGCCGGCTCTCGAGGCCTTCATGGCATCTCGGTCTGTTGCATCTCCAACTGCCTCGGCCTCGTCGAATTCACCAAGCGGTTACCGAATCCTCACAAAACGATTACCGAGACCCTCACCCAATGGTGACAAACGGGTTTGTCAATCGTGCATTGAGGGGCACCCAAACAGTCATGAGGGAGAGCCATTTTCTGGGTCAGGGGCCTGGGGAAGGGGGAGTGTAATTGGCCATTACGCGAGGGGTACCCACGAAACGCACGCCGCAACGATCGCGTGGGGCGATCGCATTCCGAGCGAGGTGCAGAGCGGGAGTGCGTCACTCTTGGGGAGAGAGTCCACAGAGCCGGGTTCACCCGTGAGTCTTGCGGGCTGAGGATCCGTCGCCACGGAGCCAGCGGGTTGCGGCGGCTGGAGTCTCCGGCTCAGGGTACAGAAGGGGGCACCAGAATGATGTCACGCAATCTGCGCTGGACGGTCGTCTTGGCCGTCGTCGCGCTTCTCGCGCTTGCTTTGGCGAGCGCGGCCATCGCCGCCAAGGGCGGCAACAAGCCGCCGAACCCGGGCGGGGGCGGGGGCGGCAACAAGCCGCCGTCCGAAGCCACCAACAGCCTGTCGGTGCCGGCGATCATGGTCGCCAACGTGTTCACGGGCGTCAACGCCCCGCCTGACTTGCCGTCCCCGCTCGTTGCCCCCACGGGCACCCCGAGCACCGATTGGGAGATCAACCCGCTTGCCTACTACTACGTCCAGCGCGTGAACGGACCGTGGCAGGCCCAGGCATACACGTGCACTGGGACCGCGACACGCACCGGCACCGCTCAGTGGGGCGACAACCTGGTCGGCGACGCCTCGCTGAAGATCGGCAGCCCGATCCGAGTGGAGCTCGGACTGTTTGCCGACAGCACCACCGAGACGATGCTCGGGTACCTCGTGGACAAGCTCGAGCCGTCCAAGCTCGACCGCGAGTCCGCCTACGGGACCCTGGCCGAAGAGGGTGCCTCGGCGGGCACGTGGCAAGCCATTCCGACCACGTTCGGCGTCAGCAATTCGCCCAACCTGATCCGGATCTATGACTCGGCCGTCACGTTCTCCATCATGAACGTCACGACGGGGACCTACAGCGTCCAGCCGGGTACGCCAGCCTCGGCGGAGATCAACGCGAAGGGCGCGATCGTGTATGGCTACAACCTGCGCGTGGGAGTCGTGGGTGACTACGACATCACGTACACCATCCCCAATGTCGACATCACGGGTGTCGACGTGGGAACCTATAACTCTGTCGCGGATGGACCGGACACGGTCACGGTGCGCATCACCGTGGGCACCAAAGGCGGCGGCGGCGGCGGCGAGGGCGAGTGACAGTCCAACCAGCCAAGTAGGACGACCCGTCAAGAGAGGGGGGGCCGCGAGGCGGCCCCCCCTCTCTTCGTGCGGGTGCACGGTCGGGAACACGCTTTCATCAATGTGATCATGGCAGCCGAGAGGTCGACGCCCTACCTTTGCCTGCCACCACAGCCCCGCCGGCACTGCGCGTGCCTTGCCGCCAAGGGCCTCGCGCTCGGTTCCTCTTGCTCCTCTCCACGGTGTAACGCCGGCCCACCCGCCTGCGTTAAGGAAGCAGGACCGGACACCACGAGAAGGAGGCCGTCGTGAAGCTCTTGAAGATCCTGGTGATGATCGTCGTCGTCGGCCTTGCCGCGAGCAGCGTCGCCGTGGCGGGCGACCAGCTCCGCGACAAGGACAGGCAAGGACACGGATCAGATCCACCTGCAGCAGAAGGACCAGCTCAAGGACTGTGACGTCAGCTGCGACCAGACGCCGGACGTCACGCGCGACCGTGACCGGCTGCAGGACAAGGACTGCCTTCTCGTCGCCACCGACTCGTCAGCCGACCTCGTGAAGGCGGGGGACCGCGACCGCGTCCGCGACCGTGACGGCTCATGCGACGGGAGCGCCGTCAAGGACCGCACGCGGACCAAGGCGCGCACGCAGAGCCAGACGTGCGATCGGACGTGCGATCGGACGCAGACGCAGACGCAAACGCAGGCCCAGACCCAGGCCCAGACGCAGGCGCAGACCCAGGCCCAGACTCAGACGCAGACCCAGGCAGGGATGCAGACGCAGACCCAGGCTGAGACGCAGACGCAGACCGAGACGCAGACACAGACCCAGAGCGGACAGCCCGACGATGCCGGTAGCGGCAGCGGTTCCGGCGCCGGCTCTGGCGGGTCTGGCGGGACCGGCTCCGGCGGTGGCGGCGGCCACTGACGAAGCCCCACCATGCGCGACGCCCCCGTGTGCCTCTCTCACTCGCCCCTGCGCACACGAGGGGCGGCGCGCCACACTCGGGGCCTGCGCCCGCTGCGCCCCGAGTGACCTGCAGGAGACGGGGCGGCGCCGTCGGCGCCGCCCCGTCTCCATTGACGCGCTACCTCAGGGCCGCCGGCACCGGTGTCAGGTACACGCCGGCCCAGCCCGCTTCCTCGGTACCCATGCTCACGGTGATGGCGAGCGCGTTGCCGCGGAACCCGTCGCGCTCGACGCCCATCGCCGTCACCGGCAGGCTCCCACCGGTGTCTGGGTCGACGGCCTCGGGATCGATCATGGTCCCCCGCGTACCGGTCTCGACCACAGCCGCGATCTTCGCCTTGTTGCTCGGACCCTTGCGGAGGTAGAGGCCGTCGACTGCGTTCACATAAGCGCCGTTGACCAGCTCGCCCTGCCTCGCCTTGAAGGCCACGTGGTAGGCGGCGTCCTTGAGGCTCCCGTCCACCAACCCGGAGACGGCGACGAAGGCGGTCGACCGCCAGCGCGCCGGCTCGCCGTCGTCACCCTCGCTGGAGCCCGGGACCTTGCCCGAGAAGTTCCAGTAGACGAAGTCCGCGAAGTCCCCGGGCGTCTTGGCGACCGCGGTCAGCGTCTCGTCGACCGTGTCGTACACGAAGATGCCCTGGTACTTGGGCACCGTCGTCGTGTAGCCGTTGGGGTACAGGGACTTGCAGAACGCGATGCGGTCCTTGTTGCCGTCCGTGGGGCACTGCAGGACGAGCGTCTTGGTCCCGGTCCCCCACGCGCCCCAGAAGGCGACGAAGCGGCCGTCGTACGAGAGCCCCTCGCCTATCCTGTTGAACTTGGCGTTGGACTTCTCGCCGGGCACCTGCTGCCCGATCCTCACCAGGGCCTTGAGCTTCGGGTCCGGCCCCGTGAGCTGCGCGAGGTAGATGCCGCCCATGGTCGGCTCGTCCTCGTTGTCGAAGCCGGCGAACACGGCCTTGCGGCCCGCGGCGCTGGGCGGCGCGGTGGATCCGAACGGCACCTTGTACCCGGGGATCGGGGTGGAGGTGTCGGCGATGCGCACGGCCGGGCCCATGCCTCCTGCCGGAGTGAGCTGCGCTCCGCCCATCAGCGTGATCGGCGCATTGGCGAGGTCGCGGTAGATAGACGCCCGTCTTGCCCACGCCGGCCTGCGTGAAGTTCCCCTTGAAGACGACGGTGGCGCCGTCGGTCACCGCCGGCGCGCCGGGGAACACGTCGAACTTGACCGCCGGGTCGGTGCCCGGCACGGCGAAGAACGAGAAGTCGGGAACCGCACCGAGATTGCTCGCGCCGGCAATGAGGCTCCCGAACGGGGTCGTGTAGATCCCGGTGGTCCCGGCGCGGGTCTCGATCGGCTCGCCGGTGTCCGGATCGGTCCCGACCTCGTAGTTCCAGACCGGCTGGTGGTTGCCGCGCGTGGCCACGGTGTCCGACCACATGTCGATGCGCGGGAACGCCGGCGGCTCGATGAAGGTCGAGGCAAGGTTGTTCGGCTGTGGCACGAAGGTCTTGCGGTCGAGGATGGTCGTCACCGCAGTCTCCGCCGCCATGTCGCGCACGAAGACGCCGTGGGCGGGCTCGCCGCCCGAACCCCCCTTGCTGCGCCCGCGGAACACGACCAGCCGGTCCACATTGAGCGACGGCTGGTTGTAGCTGTTGAACGAGCGCGTGTCCCCCGGCACCTTGTCGCCGTTGTTCACCACCACCTGCCAGGAGTACGTGACGCCGGGGACGGCGTAGGCGGAACTGGTCGCCGCGACGGCGGCGGACGCCGGGACGCCCAGGAGTGTCGCCAGCGCCGCGGCAGTGAGCAGGATGATCCCTGGCTTCTTCATCGGTCCCCCTCGATCGGCCCCCAGAGTGGATGCCTGGAGGCGACAGAACCCCCTGAGCCGGACGCCTCTGACTCGCCCCCTTGCGTGTCGGTGCCCCTCGCCGCGGCGCCCGCCGCCTGCGCTCCCCCCGTCCGGCTCCGGCGTGCCGTCTCCGCGAGGTGGATGCCCCCCAGGGTATCCATCTGGTTACGATAGCGCGGATGCACAGAACGTCCAGCGTTTTCCCAAGATGAGTTCTCATACCGGCGTAGCCCCGCCGGAGGTGTAACAAAGCGCTCCCTTCTGCGTTAACAGGGTCAGAGGCTCCATCAACCTTCAGGGAGGCGGTCATGAAGCTGCTCGAGACCCCGGCGATCGCCGCCCAGGATCGGACGCAACACCACGGACCGGCAGTGGACATCGACGGAGTAGTACCTGCCCCACCACGCGCGTCGCCGACGGCTCTCGCGACCACGCTTGGCCCCTCCCGGCATGCTGTTGGCGGCGCGCTCCTTCCGTTTCGGCTGTAGAATTGGATAGAAGAGATGAAGGTGACGGCGAGAGGCTCGGCGTGCACGCTTCCCCCGCACTCAGAGAGAGCGAACCGCAGCGCTCGGCGGGTCATGGCGTCGACGCGGAGTTCGAGCGTCTCTATCGCGACTACCACGCGCGCATCTACAATCTCACGGCGCGCATCGTCGGCAATCGCGAGGACGCGGCCGACGTCACGCAGGAGGTCTTCCTGCGGGCGTACTCCCACCCCATCGACACGAGCGACGGCCGGAGCGCCGAGCCGTGGCTGTACAGGATCGCCGTGAACGCCTCCTACGATCATCTGAGGCGTCTCGCCGCCCGTCCGGCCGCTCCGCTCGACAGCGTGCCCGAGCTCGCGGCCACCGGGGACGGGTTCGCCGGCGCGGAGACCGCCCGGCTCGTTGAGAGTTGCCTGGCCGATCTCACGCCGCGCTACCGCACGGCGCTGGTGCTCAAGGACCTGCACGGACTGAGCAACGCCGAGATCGCGGAGATCATGGGCCTGCACCACGGGGCGGCACGCGTGCTGCTCCACAGGGCCCGTGCCGCGTTCCGCCGGGCGTTCCAGAGCGCCACGCCGAGCAAGGCCGGAGGCATCTCGACGCTCGGCCTCGCCGCCTTCCTGCCCGAACTGCCGGTCCCTGCGAGCCTGCAGGCGCCGCCGTGGGCGCCGCTGGCGCCGACGGCCACGGGGCCTGCGGCCTCGTTCCATCCGGCGCCTCACAGCGTCGGGGGCGAGCAGGTGGCGCTCTCCGCCGGCTCTCCGGCGGCGGCCATCCCCGCCGCCGCGGCGCCGGTCGCCGCACCTGCCGGCCTGTTCGCCGGCCTGGGGAGCGTCGCAGGGATCAAGACGGCGGTCGCCGTGGTAGCGGCGGTGGCCGTCACCAGCGGAGGCGCCGCCATCGGTCACTACGTCGAGCCGGCGGGCCCAAGGGCGCCGGCGGTCAGCGTTCAGGCGGCTGCGCCCGCGGCTGCGGCGACAGACCCGGTCGGCGACGCCGCTACGCGCCGCGAGATGGTCCGCGCGCGGTTCGGGCTCACTGGGCTCGCCGCCGCCATCGGGGGCGCGACCGGCATCTCGGGCGGTGTGCGCGCCGGCGCAGGGTCGGGCGGCGGCCAGCGTCTGGGCGATGCCGGCGCCGGCGGCTCCTCCGGAGGCGGCTCTGGTGGTGGCTCAGGCGGCGGCGCTACCGGCGCCGGCTCGGGCACGGCCACCGGCGGCACGGCCTCCGGTGCAGGCGGCGGTGGCACGGCAGCAGGCGGCACGGCACCGGCACGGGCGCGGGTAGCGCCGGTGCGGGTGGCACAGGCACGGCCACCGGCGGCACGGCCTCCGGCGGCGCGGACGGTACCGACGCCGGCGGCACGGGCGGCGCAGACGTCACGGGCGGAACCGGCACGGGCGGCGTACAAGACACGGGCGGCACCGGCACGGGCGGCGCAGACGACACGGGCGGCGCCGGCACCCAGCCGGCCACCGGCGGCTCCGGCGGCGGCACCGGCACCGTGACAGGCGGCGGGGGCTGAACCAATTGCGCCCGGGATCCGGCCGCTTTCACTCGCCCCGTTCTTCGCTCGACACCTGCTTCTCCTCGCGCACCCGTCGGGGGCGCGGTGACCCGACAGGCGTGACGCGCCGCCGACGCGCGTAGCCCAAGGAGCGGCCCGGCCGGCAGTCACTGCGTCGCGGGCGGCGGGAGCAGGGGACCGGAGGCGGCGTCAGGTATCATCAGAGGCGTGACGACCAAGCCCATACCGTTCGATTCCGAAGCGCTGCGCGCCAACCTGGCCACCACGGCGCAGGAGGTCGTGATCCCCGACCGGTACCTGCCCCTGCTGGAGGCGGTCGGCGGCCTGCACGGCGTACGTTCCGCGCTCTCGGACACGATGAGCGAGTACTTCCACACGTTCCGCAACGCCGAGGCGCTGGTCGACGGGTTCCAGACCACGCTGCTGCGCAACTGGTCGTACTTCGAACGCTCGGAGCACCGGGAGGAGCTGTTCGGCCTGCTCGCCGAGCTCGCCGTCGGGCTGCTCGAGTCGGGCCTCACCGCCGAGCAGTTCTCGGTGCTGCTGCGGGCGCTGCTCACGTGGTCGTCGGAGGTGCTGACCGGCCAGCACCGGGAGGAGTACGACGAGGCGCTCCGCGGACTGGCCGGCGCGCTCGGCCGGCTCCTGGCGGAGCGCGCGCCGGCGTTCCTCGAGCGCGACACGCTGGTGCGCAACCTGGTGGAGCGCGCTGCCGCCCGCCCGGCGCTCAAGCCCGCCTACCTCCAGCTGTACCGGACGATGCTCGCCGCGGGCTACGGGCGCGTGCGCGACCACCTGGACGTGCCCGCGTGGGCGCGCTCGCAGGGCGAGCACCTCACCGATCCCGGCGACGTGGCGGGGCACTTCGCGTTCCTCGCCGGGCCTCGCCTCTCGACGCTGTTCCAGGCGCTGGAGAAGGCCCCGGACGACAAGCTGCTGACGCCTTCGTTCCCGCTGTTCTCCACGGTGGTCGGCGAGGCCATGGACGGGCTGTTCCGCGTCGACAACCTCGAGGACCGGTTCGCCGTCTGCCTCTTCTTCCTCAAGGACGCGACGCTCGGCTACCGCCAGAAGGAGGTCATGCAGGACCTCCTCGGCGTGGTCAAGCAGATGATGCGGCCGGACCGGCACACCGACGCCATCAAGATCCTCTCGCGGCTGACGGCGTTCTTCCGCGGCCGGGACAACGAGTTCCTGCTCACCCGCTTCGCCTGCTACGAGGCCATCGGGGTGGCCATCGGCGAGGCCGGCAACGTCAAAGCCGCCGACCACCTCATCGAGGACATCCTCTACTGGAAGTTCCAGTACCCCGACATCCACGGCGCCACCGACGATTGGGAGACGGTGGTCAACCCGTACCACCTGCCCAAGATCCGCTGCTGGATGCACATCATCGAGTCCAACCCGGCGCTGTTCGAGCGGCTGGCGGCGGCGCTCAACGTGCAGCTCAAGCTGGGCGGCGTCTTCATCGCCGACACCGACCTGTTCCAGCGCGACGTCACGCGGTTCCTCGAGGCCGACATCAAGCCCATCTACTTCGTCGCCAAGCAGTTGCTGCGCACGCTGCCGGTGTACTTCAACGAGGTGGGAGCCGAGGGCGAACTGCGCGCCGTTTCCACGCGCATCGACGAGATCTGCGGCCGGCGCGACACGCTCATGCACTTCCTGCGCAAGCAGGTGCACGCGGAGTCGTCCAACCGGCTCATCGCGTTCAGCCGGGCGGTGCTCGACTACTGGCTCACGCTTGACCCGTCCGGCCTCGAGCCTTACGTCTCGGCCAACACGCTCGCCGCCGTGCGCGCCGAGCGCAGCTGGGCCGAGGGCCCGCACGAGGTGCTCGTGGGGCTGGCGCGCGAAGCACGCCCGAGCGCCCCCGGCGGGGTGCTCGACGAGCTCATCGCGCTGTCGCCGGAGCGGCTCGCGGAGCGCCTGGGCGTGCCGCAGGAAGGCGACGACACGCGGGCGGGTCAGGCCGTGGCGCGCCGGCGCGTCGTCCTGCTCGTGCGCACGCACCAGTTGCTCGCGCACAAGTACTCGCTGGCCGCGGACGACGTCGGCGCGGCCGTCGCGCGCCACCTCGCCCTGGACGGCCGCACCCGGCGCCGGTTCGAGCAGGCGCTGGCCCGCTGGCAGGCGCGGCCGGGGCAGCGCACCCGCGACACGCTGCTCGACGCCGCCCTCACCGTGATCGAGCGGCTCAAGGCCCTCATCCTCCGCCGCGGCACGTCCGCGGCCACCGAGAACATCTACCAGAAGCGCCACATCGCGGCCGGCATCCCGTCGATCTACGGCAACTACAGCGAGCCGCGCTTCGACGCGCTGGGACTGAGCTTCCGGGTGGAGAACCTCGTCGCGCGGCTGCTCGACGACCTGGTCGCCGAGGGCATCGAGCTGTACGTCACGCGCGCGTCCCTGCGCCGCATGGCGAACGCGCTGCGGCGCTTCGAGCGCGCGCTCGCCGTCGACGGCGTCGACTCGCGCGCGCTCGGCGCCAACCTGCAGATGCTGGAGGCGAGCTTCGCGCTGCGCAACTTCACCTTCCGCCAGTACCAGAACGTCTTCCAGTTCCTCATGAACAGCGTCACCGAGCTCTCGTCGACCTCGGTGCTCAGCCACGAGCAGGTGCTGCACGCGGTGCTCGTCAACGACCCGCGCCAGTGCGAGGCCCGCCACCTCTCCGTGGACGCCGTCGCCGAGCTGGTGCTCCGCGAGGTGCTCGTCTCCGGCCTGGGCCTGCAGGAGCTCGACCGCTACGTGGCCGCCGCGCTCCGCCGGCTGTCCATGCTGCACGGGCGCCTGGACAACCGCGGCCTCACGCGCATGATGAACTACGACCCCGAGCGCCTCGTCTCGCCCATCCACAGGCACAAGGCCGGTACGGACGACCAGACCACGCTCGGGTTCAAGGGCCTGGGGCTCAAGCAGATGACCGCCTACGGGCACCAGGTGCCGGAGGGCTTCGTGCTCAGCACCGAGCTCTTCGGCGCCATGCCGGCCATGTCGTACCCGCCGCTCTACGACGACACCATCCGCCGCCTCCGCAAAGCCCTGGCGGCGCTCGAGCGCCAGACCGGCCTGCGTCTCGGCGACTCGCGCCGCCTGCTGCTGCTCTCCATCCGCTCCGGCGCGGCCATCTCCATGCCCGGCCTCATGACCACGTTCGTCAACGTGGGCCTCAACGACGAGCTCGTCGAGGCCTTCGCCCGCCGCCCGGAGGCCTCGTGGGCGGCGTGGGACAGCTACCGCCGCTTCCTGCAGTCGTGGGCCATGTCCTACGGCATCGACCGCGACTTCTTCGACGCGATCATGACCGAGTACAAGACGCGCTACGGAGTGGGGCAGAAGGTCGACTTCTCGGCCGAGCAGATGCGCGAGATCGCCTTCGCGTACAAGTCACGCGCCCGCGACCACGGCGTCGTGTTCGTCGACGAGCCGTTCGCGCAGGTGGTGGCCTGCATGCGCAAAGTCCTCGAGTCGTGGGACTCGGCGCCCGCGCGCGTGTACCGCCAGTACATCGGCGTGGCCGAGGAGTGGGGCACGGCGGTGGTGGTGCAGCGCATGGTCTACGGCAACCTCAGCCGCGCGTCCGGCTCGGGCGTCACGTTCACCAACAACCCCCTGGAGCCGCACAGCCGCCAGGTCCGCCTGTTCGGCGACTTCGCCGTGCGCAGTCAGGGGGAGGACCTGGTGGGCGGCCTCGTGTTCCCGTGGCCCATCTCCGAGACCCAGAGGCTCGGCAGCCCCACCTACCGGGGCACCGAGCACTCGCTGGAGCGCGACTTCCCGGAGATCTACGACAAACTGCTGGAGGTCGCGCGCGACCTGGTGAGCGAGCGCGAGTTCGACCCGCAGGAGATCGAGTTCACGTTCGAGTCGCCCGAGGGCGGCGGACCTCTACATCCTGCAGAAGCGCTCGGCGGTGCAGGAGCAGACGCGCGACGCCGCCTACTTCGACACGACGTCGCCCAACTACGGGCCGCCGGTCGCGGTGGGCATGGGGGTCGCCGGCGGCGCCTACTCGGGGCGCGCCGCCGTCAACGCGGAGCAGATCGACCGGCTGCTCGACGAGGCGCCGGAGGAGAACATCGTGCTCCTGCGCCCGGACACCGTACCCGAAGACATCGCCATGATCACCCGGGTCAGCGGCATCCTCACCGCCCGCGGCGGCAGTACTTCGCACGCCGCCGTCACCGCCAAGCGTCTCGGCAAGACGGCGGTCGTCGAGTGCGTCGACCTCGAGGTGTCGGAGAAGCTGGGCACGGTGCGCCTCGGCGGTCACGACGTCGCCGTCGGCGACTGGGTGTCCATCGACGGCCGGACGGGCAATATCTTCGTCGGGCGCATTCCGACCACATCGCAGCCGCCGCTCCGGCCGGCC
Source organism: uncultured Actinomycetes bacterium (assembly GCA_963764225.1). Lineage (GTDB taxonomy): Bacteria > Actinomycetota > Thermoleophilia > UBA2241 > UBA2241 > CAIXSE01. The sequence goes on along the minus strand of CAVXRL010000005.1, from coordinate 179,779 downwards.
CCCTGAGAGCCGGCCCCGGAGCAGTCCCGGCGAGTGCCGGCGGTGCGCCTCGTCAGCTTCGGCAACCGCGCGTCGCGAGTCGCGCAAAAGTGAACACTATGCTTCTGTATCGGACACCACCCTCTGGTAAGCTGTCCGTCAAAACGATTGGGAGGACGCAATGACCGTGCGTGTTGGCATCAACGGCTTCGGCCGCATCGGCCGGCTCGTCGTCCGTGCCGCTCTGCGGCAGGGCGCGGACGTAGAGTTCGTGGGCATCAACGACCTGACCGACTCCAAGACCCTCGGTCACCTGTTCAAGTACGACTCGGTCCACGGCGTCTACCCCGGCAGCGTCGAGGTCGAGGAGGACGCGCTGGTCATCGACGGCAAGCGCGTCCGCGTCACCGCCGAGACCGACCCCGCCAAGCTCCCCTGGCGCGAGCTCGGCGCCGAGGTCGTCATCGAGTCGACCGGCCGCTTCACCGAGCGCGCCAAGGCCGCCGCGCACCTCGAGGCCGGCGCAAGCAAGGTCATCATCTCCGCGCCGGCCAAGGGCCCGGACGCGACCATCGTGATCGGCGTCAACGACGAGACCTACGACAAGGCCACGCACGACGTCATCAGCAACGCGAGCTGCACCACCAACTGCCTCGCGCCGATGGCCAAGGTGCTGGTCGACAACTTCGGCGTGGAGAAGGGCTTCATGACCACCATCCACGCCTACACCAACGACCAGAAGGTGCTGGACTTCCCGCACAAGGACCTGCGCCGCGCCCGCGCCGCCGCGCTCAGCATCATCCCCACCACGACCGGCGCCGCCCGCGCCGTCAGCCTCGTCATCCCCGAGCTCGACGGCCGGCTGGACGGGTTCGCCCTGCGCGTCCCCACGCCCGACGGGTCCGCCACCGACCTCGTGGCCGAACTGCACACCGAGGTCACGGCCGACGAGGTCAACGCGGCGATGAAGGCCGCCGCCGACGGCCCCATGAAGGGCATCCTGCAGTACCAGACCGACCCCATCGTCAGCATCGACATCGTCGGCAACAGCCACTCCTCGATCTTCGACCCGGCGCTCACCATGGCCAAGGGCAAGCTGGTCAAGGTCGTGAGCTGGTACGACAACGAGTGGGGCTACTCGTGCCGCCTGGTCGACCTCGTCCAGAGGGTCCTCTGACACCTGGCCCTCCGGGAGGCTGACCCCATGAAGCGCTCGCTCACCGACACTCCGCTCGGCGCCAAGCGCGTACTCGTGCGCGTCGACTTCAACGTGCCGCTCGAGGGCGGCCGCGTGGTCGACGACACGCGTATCCGCGCCGCCCTGCCCACCATCCGGTACCTGCTCGACCAGGGCTGCTCGGTCGTGCTCATGTCCCACCTCGGCCGCCCCAAGGGCCAGGTCGTGGACGGGTTGCGCATGGCCCCGGTGGCCGCGCGTCTCGCAGAGTTGCTCGGCCGCCCTGTCGCGACCACCGCCGACTGCGTCGGCCCCGAGGCCGCGCGCGCCGCGGCCGCGCTCAAGCCGGGCGACGTGCTGCTGCTCGAGAACCTGCGCTTCCACGCGGAGGAGACCGGCAACGACGACGCGTTCGCGCGCAAGCTCGCCGACCTCGGCGACGTGTACGTCAACGACGCCTTCGGCACCGCGCACCGGGCGCACGCCTCCACGGAGGGGGTCACGCACTACCTGCCCTCCGTCTCCGGCCTGCTGATGACCAAGGAGCTCGAGGTGCTGGGGCGCCTCCTCAAGGACCCGGCGCGGCCGTTCGTCGTGGTGCTCGGCGGCCTCAAGGTGTCGGACAAGATCGGCGTCATCCGCCACATGCTCACGGTCGCCGACACGGTGCTCATCGGCGGCGCCATGGCCAACGCCTTCCTCGCCGCCAAGGGGTACGAGGTCGGCGCGTCCAAGGGCGCCGGGGACGAGGTGGGTGTGGCGCGCGAGATCCTCACGGAGGCCGGCACGGCGCGCGGCCGCCTCATCGTCCCGACCGACGTGGTCGTGGCCGGGGAGGCCGCGGCGGGCACGCAGGCGCACGTCACGACCGCCGACGGCATCGGCGCCGACGAGATGGCGCTCGACATCGGCCCGCAGACCACGGCCGAGTTCGTGCACCAGCTCCGGGGAGCCGGCACCATCTACTGGAACGGGCCCATGGGCCTCTTCGAGATCGAGGAGTTCGCCGCCGGCACCAAGGCCGTCGGCGACGCCATCGCCACCGCGGCGGCCGTCACGGTGGCCGGCGGCGGCGACACCGTCTCGGCGGTGCGCATGTTCGGCCTGGAGGGCCGCCTCACCCACGTCTCCACGGGCGGCGGGGCCTCCATGGAATTCCTGGAGGGCCGGGCCCTGCCCGGCGTGGAGGCGCTCATGGACAAGACCCCGGCCGCTACCCCGGCGGGACGCCGTCCGCTCATGGCGGGCAACTGGAAGATGTACAAGACGCCGGCGCAGACCAAGGACTTCTTCAACGCGTTCCGACCGCTGGTGGCCGGCGTCGAGGGCCGCGACGTCCTCATCTGCCCGCCCACCGTCGACCTGCAGACGGCCAAGTCGTGCGCCGTCGACACGCAGATCAAGCTCGGCGCCCAGACCATGCACTACGCGGCCGAGGGCGCGTTCACCGGTGAGACCTCTCCGGCCATGCTGGCCGAGCTCGGCGTGCCCTACGTCATCCTGGGCCACTCGGAGCGCCGGCAGTACTTCAACGAGAACGACGCCGACCTGGCCAAGAAGGTCCGCGCGGCGCTCGACGCCGGCCTGCTGCCCATCCTGTGCTGCGGCGAGACGCTCGAGGAGCGCGAGGCCGGCCAGACGGAGAGCAAGGTCGGCGGCCAGCTCGACGCCGACCTCGCCGAGATCGACGCCGCCGAGCTGGCCAACGTCGCCGTCGCCTACGAGCCCATCTGGGCCATCGGCACCGGCGTCACGGCCACGCCCGAGCAGGCGCAGGAGACGGTGGCGTTCTGCCGCGCCCGCATCCGCGAGCGCTTCGGCGACGCCGCCGAGGGCGTCCGCATCCTCTACGGCGGCAGCGTCAAGCCGGACAACATCGACACGCTCATGGCCCAGCCGGACATCGACGGCGTCCTGGTCGGCGGCGCCAGCCTCGACCCGCAGGGCTTCAGCCGCATCTGCAAGTTCACGGGAGCTTCGTGAACCACCCCGGCCGGGAGGGGGCGACGTACCGTCCCGTCGTCCTGATCGTCATGGACGGCTGGGGCGTCGCCCCGCCCGGTCCGGACAACGCCGTGAGCCTGGCGGCGACGCCGGTCTTCGACGGGCTCGTCGCCGAGTACCCTCACGGCGTGCTCCAGGCGTCCGGCCCGGCAGTGGGACTGCCGCCGGGCCAGATGGGCAACTCCGAGGTCGGCCACCTCAACATCGGCGCCGGCCGCGTCGTCTACCAGGACCTCACGCGTATCAGCCTCGCGATCGAGGACGGCAGCTTCTTCGAGAACCGCGTGCTCAAGCAGGCCTGCGCCAAGGCGGCGGGCCGGCACAGCCGGCTCCACCTCCTGGGGCTCGTCTCCGAGGGGGGCGTCCACGCGGACATGGGTCACCTGGACGCGTGCCTCGACCTCGCCGCCCGCGAGAAGGTCGGCGACGTCGTCGTGCACGCGTTCCTGGACGGCCGCGACACGCCGCCGCGGAGCGCCAAGGGGTACCTCGCCACCGTGCAGGAGGCCATGGACCGCCACGGCGTGGGCCGCTACGGGGTCGTCAGCGGCCGCTACTACGCCATGGACCGCGACACGCGCTGGGAGCGCGTCAAGCTCGCCTACGACGCGCTGGTGTACGCGGAGGGCTTCTTCGCCGCGGACGCGCAGGCGGCGGTCGACGCCGCGTACGCGCGCGGTGAGACCGACGAGTTCGTCCGGCCCACCATCGTGGCGCCGGAGCACGACTCGCGGGTGCGCGACGGCGACGTCTGCATCTTCTTCAACTTCCGTCCCGACCGCGCGCGGGAGCTCACACGCGCGCTCACCGAGCCCGGGTTCACCGAGTTCGACCGCGGCGCCCATCCACCGGCCACCGACTTCGTCACCATGACGCAGTACAAGAAGGAGTTCCCGCTGCCGGTCGCGTTCCCGCCGGAGCACCCGCGGCACGTGCTCTCCGACGTGCTCGCCGAGCACGGGCTCACGCAGTTGCACATCGCCGAGACGGAGAAGTACGCCCACGTCACCTTCTTCTTCAACGGCGGCGTCGAGCGCGAGGTCGAGGGGGAGGAGCGCGTGCTCGTCCCCAGCCCGCGCGACGTGCCCACCTACGACCACCGGCCGGAGATGAGCGCGGTGGGCGTCACCGACGAGCTCGTGGCCCGCATCGCGGCGGACCGCTTCGACTTCGTGGTCGTCAACTACGCGAACGCCGACATGGTCGGCCACACCGGCGTCATCCCCGCGGCCATCGAGGCGGTCGAGACCGTGGACGGCTGCCTCGGGAGGGTCGTCGACGCCGTGCTGGCGCGCGGTGGAGCGTGCCTCGTCACCGCCGACCACGGCAACTCCGACCACATGCTCGAGCCGGACGGCAGCCCCAACACCGCGCACAGCACCAACCTGGTGCCCTTCGTGGCGACCGTGCGCGGCGCGCGGGTGCGCGAGGGCGGCAGCCTCTGCGACCTCGCGCCCACCATCCTCCGCCTGCTGGGCGTGGAGCAGCCGCCGGAGATGACCGGCCGGGACCTGCTCGAACCCGTCACCTGAGCGCGCCGCCGGCGGCGTGCGGCGTGCCGCGCGTCGTCGCGGGGGCCGGATCGGGTTTGGCACCGGCGGGGACGGGTGTAACAATGAACTCGTGGGCCACTCACCGGTCGGGCGCCGCACCGGCGTCCGACAGTGATATGCTCGCTCGCGTCCGCGTCCGCCTTCAGTGGGGAGAACAGACTTGCTCAACGTCATCCTCGTAGCCATCCAGCTCGTGCTCGCCATCCTCGTCATCGTCCTCGTGCTCCTGCACTCGGGCAAGGACGCGGGCATGGCCAGCGTCACGGGCTTCTCGTTCGCTTCGTCCGCCAGCGTCATGGAGAAGAACCTCACGCGGTACACCATCATCGCCGGCGTGCTGTTCTTCCTGAACACGTTCGTCCTCATCTGGAGATTGGGCTGACGCCAGCCAGGAGCAGTGTTCCGAAGCTCTACGCGTTCTTCCTGATCGCCGCCTTCCTCTTCGCAGGGGCGGCGACTCTCGCCGCCTGCGGCGGCCGTGACGGCACTGTCACACCGTCCTCCGACGAGGGCACTCCCAAGCCGGGCGGCACCTTCGTGTACCCGCTTCCCGGCGAGCCTGTTTCCATCGAGCCGCTCGACGCCCAGGACTCGTCGGGTCTGCAGGTGGCGCACCAGGTGTTCGAGGGGCTCACGCGCTGGCAGCTCGACGACGGCGTGCTCACCACCCTGCCGGGCATCGCCGAGTCGTGGGAGTCCAAGGACGCGCAGACCTGGATCTTCCACCTGCGTCAGGGCGTCACGTTCCAGGCGCCGGTCGGCCGGCCGGTCACGGCGCAGGACTTCGTCGACTCGTGGACCCGGGTCACCGACCCCGACAGACAGTCGTACGTCGCCTACATCCTGGCGCCCCTCGAGGGCTGTGACGACCGCGGGTACCAGACCGATCCGGCACAGGGGCTCACCGGCGCCGAGGCGCTCGACGACCTGACGCTGCAGGTCACCCTGCGCTACCCCTTCGCCGACTTCCCGGCCACGCTCGGCCACCCCGTGGCCGCGGTCACGCCCGTGGACTACATCGACGAGGTGGGGGACAAGGCCTACGCCAAGAAGCCGGTCGGCACCGGTCCCTACTCGGTGGCGCTGTGGAAGCACGACAAGGAGATCGTGCTCGCGCGCAACTCCACGTACTGGGACAAGGAACGCGCCGGCTACGTGGACGGCGTCGAGCTGCCCATCTACGACGACGTCGACGCCATGTGGGCCGACTTCCAGGAGGGCGGGCTGGACTGCTCGCAGGTCCCGCCCTCCGAGCTGCCCGCCGCCACCGCGACGCCGGACACCTCCGCCGCCGAGAGCGGGTCGCCGGCGGCGAAGCGCTGGACGACCGGCTCGTGGCCGGCGGCGGCCCTCTACTTCGTCGGCATCAACATGACCGACCCCACCCTCGGCTCGACTCCCGAGCTGCGCCAGGCGCTCAGCCAGTCGGCCGACGTGCAGGCGGTGGTCGCCGACGTCGGCGCGGCCCTGGCCGCGCCGGTCGGCGGCTACGTGCCGCCCGGCATCCCCGGCCACCAGGACGCCCAGAACCCCTACCCGCCCGACGCGGCCGCCGCCGCGACCGCGGTCACGGCGCTGGGCTCCATCCCCACGCTCAACTACTGGTACGACGTGAACGAGGACCACCGCAGCATCGCCGAGGAGCTCGTCGCCGGCTGGGGCCAGGCGGGCATCACGGTCGCGCCCAGCGAGTACGAGTGGGGCACCTACGTCGACAAGCTCTCCCGGGGCAACCGCGGGAGCGGCAGCCAGCTCTTCCGCGTGGCCTGGATCGCGGACTACCCCGCCATGGACGCGTTCCTCTATCCGCTGTTCCAGTCCGATCAGTCGCGCACGGGCAGCTACACCTTCTACTCCAACAAGGGTGTCGACGACCTGCTGCAGAAGGCGCGGGCCACGACGGATGCGCAGCAGCGCCAGAACCTGTACGCGCAGGCGGAGAAGCTCATCCTCACGGACATGCCCGCGATACCCCTCTATTCGTATCGCTACTTCCGCGCCGTCGGTGAGCGGCTGCACGGGTTCCAGGTCGATCCCATGGGCCTCACGGAGATGCGTGCGCTGTGGCTGGAGTAGCAGCGGACTGCGCTACGTTGCATAGTGGAGTAAAGTTGACAAGTTGGCGCTGGGGAGGGCACAGTGCCGCGAGGTAGGGGAGGTGCGTTCGAGGAGAGGGACCAGGCCGCCGTGCACGCGAGAGCCGGGCGGCCAGAGCAAGAAGACTCCGGGGGGAGTCTGGCATGTCAGTCATCAAGGAGGTCACCGTGAAGAACCCTGTGAGGAGGTGGCGCGGCCTGCTCATCGTGGCCGCGATCCTCATCGTCGCCGCGATGCTGCTGGCCGCGTGCGGCAGCAGCGGATCGTCCAGCAGCAGCAGCCCGAGCGCCGCCGGTGAGCCGAAGGCGGGCGGCACGTACAACTTCCCGCTCGGCGCCGAGCCCATCAGCATCGAGCCGCTCAACACGCAGGAGTCCGAGGGCGCCAACGTGGAGCACCAGGTGTTCCAGGGCCTGTACGTGCTCCAGCTGCAGCCCGACGGCACCACGGCCGCCGTGCCGGACCTCGCCGAGAAGACCGAGGTCAACGCGGACGCTAGCGTCTTCACCTTCACGATCAAGCAGGGCGTCATGTTCCAGGCGCCCGTCAGCCGTGAAGTGACGGCGCAGGACTTCGTCGACGCCTGGAGCTACAACGCGCAGGCCAAGAACAAGTCGGCGACCACCTACATCATCGCGCCGATCAAGGGCATCGATCCCAACACGGGGTACGCCGAGCGGCCCCACCATCAGCGGCGTCAAGGCCCTCGACAAGTACACCCTCGAGGTCACCCTGCAGTACCCGTTCGCCGACTTCCCGGCGACGCTGGTGCACCCCATCACGCACGTGTTCCCCGTGGACTACGCGAAGCAGATCGGCCGCAAGGCCTTCTTCGACAAGCCGATCGGCACGGGCCCGTACATGGTCGAGGACTGGAAGCACAACCAGAGCATCACCCTGGCCAAGAACCCCGACTACTGGAACACCAACGACTCGGGTAATTCCGCCGCACCGGGCTACGTCGACACCATCAACATGCCGATCTTCGTGGACACGGACACCGAGTGGCTCGCCTTCCAGAAGGGCGACGTCGACTACTCCACCATCCCGTCCGGCAACTTCCGCGCGGCGCAGAACAACCCGAGCGCCAAGGACGGCACGTGGACGGTCAAGGCGTACCCGAGCACGACGGTCTACTTCCTGAGCTTCATCATGAACAAGCCGCTCCTCGGCGGCGACGCCAACCTCCCGATCCGCGCCGCGCTCAACCTCGCCGCCGACCGCGAGGCCGTCAGCAACGTCGTGAACGAGGGCATCTCCATCCCGTCCGACTCGATCGTCCCGGTCACCATCCCGGGCTACAAGGCCGGCCTCAACCCGTACGGCACCGACCCCGGTAAGGCCCAGGCCGAGCTCGACAAGATGAGCGGCAACGTGCCGTCGGAGATCCCGTACTGGTTCAACTCGGGCGCCGGTCACGACAAGATCGCCCAAGCCCTGGTCGCCGGCTGGCAGAAGGCCATGCCGTCGCTCAACTTCAAGCTCAACGGCATCGAGACCAACAGCTACTGGACGCAGGCGGGCGAGAACAAGGCCCCCGGCATCCTGCGCATGGGCTGGATCGCGGACTACCCGTCGATCGACAACTTCATCTACCTGTTCACGACGGACGGTGGCAAGTACGGGAGCTACAGCTTCTACAGCAATCCCGAGGTCGACAAGCTCTTCCAGGAAGCCCGCAGCACCACCGACCAGACGCAGCGCTTCAACCTCTACAACGAGGCGGAGAAGCTCATCTATGCGGACGCTCCGTGTGTCCCGGTGTACACGTACCGTGACGCCCGCGCCACCAACAACCGCATCGGTGGCTTCACCTACAACTCGTTCGAGCTCATCAACATGAACGAGGTGTGGGTCAAGTAGCTCATCCATTGGTTGCCCTGCCTGGGGCGGGTGAGTAAACTCCACCCAGTGATACACACGAGACGGTCCGCGGCCCCGGCTGCGGACCGTCTCGTATCCTGAACACGTCTGCGCCTCTTCGGGGTGCGGGGGTTCGCTTCTGTGAGAGCAGTCAGTTGATCGCGTATATCGTCCGGCGCCTGTTCCAGCTCGTCATCGTGTTGTTCGGCGTCACCCTGATCACGTTCGGCATGCTCAAGCTCGTGCCCGGCGACCCGGCGCTGATGCTCGCGGGCAAGAACCCGACCCCCGAGCGCGTCGCGTACATCCGTCACGAGCGCGGGCTCGACCGGCCGTTCTACGTGCAGTACGTCAAGTACGTCCAGGCCCTGCTCAGGGGCGACCTCGGCGAGTCCCTGTACACGTCCCGCCCTGTGACCGACATGATCAAGGAAGCGGCCCCCGTCACCATCCAGCTGGCCGTCGCCGCCGTGCTCATCGAGTTGCTGGGCATCCCGCTGGGCGTGTACTCCGCGCTGCGCCAGTACTCGTTCTGGGACACCGCCCTCACCACGGGCGCCCTCATCCTGTGGGGCATCCCCGTGTTCGTCTTAGGGTACTTCGCCATGTACATCTTCGGCCTCAAGCTCAACTGGTTACCGATCGGCGGCTTCGGCGAGACGGTCGCGGGCATCATCCCCGCGAGCTGGTCGAGCTTCCAGACCCTCATCCTGCCGGCGCTCACGCTGGGGCTCATCGAGGTCGCGTACATCTCGTACATGCAGCGCGCCTCCATGCTCGAGGTCTCGCGGTCAGACTTCATCAGGACCGCCCGGGCCAAGGGCCTCAGCGAGCGCAAGGTCATCTGGGGCCACGGCTTCAAGAACGCGGTCATCCCGGTCATGACCATCGCGGGCATCGACCTCGGCGCCCTCATCGGCGGCGCCATCATCACCGAGACCGTGTTCAACCGCCCCGGCATCGGACTCATGATCTACCACGCCATCGCGGCCCGCGACACCGCCGTCATCGCCGGCGGTGTGCTGTTCGCGACCTTCTTCTTCGTCTTCGCCAACCTGCTCGTGGACCTCGGCTACGCCTGGGTCGACCCGCGCGTCCGCCTCGAGGACTAATGAACGTAGTGCTATTGAGCGACTTGCGGTCCGTCAGGGCCCAGCGTGAGGCGGACTAATGCACGGAAGAGCTATTGAGCGCCTCGACGGTCAGGCTCCACTCGGAGAGGCGGACTAGATGCCTGACTGGGACGAACGCACGCACGAGGACAGGGACTCCTACGGGTCGGCGTGGACCACGTCGCCCGAGGGGGTCGACGCGCGCCGCACCGACGAGGTCGCCGAAGAGGCCTTTGAAGAGCAGACCAAGCCGCTCGGCCTGTGGGCGGACACGTGGCGGCGCCTGCGGCGCAACCGCCTGGCGCTCGTCGGCATGACCATCATCATCGTCTTCCTCTCCATCGGCATGGTGGAGACCGTCTTCTACCAGGCGCACTGGCACGTTCGCGCCGGCGAGACCACCCCGCCCGACTCGGCGGGCTACCTGGCTCCTTACGATCCGAACGAGGTCAACTACGACCTGAGCCCCCAGGGCCTGGGGTCGCCGCCGTCCTGGTCGCACCCGTTCGGCACCGACTTCCTCGGCCGTGACGTGCTCTCACGCACACTCGTGGCGACGCGTGTCGCCATGCTGGTCGGCATCATCGCCGTCGCCATCGCGCTCACCATCGGCCTGCTGCTGGGACCGGTGTCGGGGTATTACGGGGGGGCGGTCGACTCCATCATCATGCGCATCGCCGACATCTTCTTCGCATTCCCGTACATCCTGTTCGTGCTGCTCATCATGAGCGTGCTCGGGCAGGGCTTCCAGAACGTCTTCATCGCCATCGGCGTGCTCGGCTGGGCGACGTTCGCGCGCGTCGTGCGCGGCCAGATCCTCAGCGTCAAGTCCATGGAGTACGTCGAGGCCGCCCGCGCACAAGGCTCCGGCGACCTCCGCATCATCTTCCGCCACGTGCTCCCCAACAGCATGGCGCCGGTCTACGTGGCCGTGGCCATGGCCATCGGCGGCGCCATCGCCACCGAGGCGGCCCTGAGCTTCCTCGGCATCGGCATCCAGCCGCCGAACTCGTCGTGGGGCCTCATGATCTCCGACTCCGTCCAGTACCTGGCGGCCGGTAACTGGTGGTGGCTGCTCTTCCCGAGCATCGCCCTGGTCACCACCGTCTTCGGTTTCATCTCGTTCGGCAACGGCTTGCGCGACGCCACCGACCCGAAGCTCAAGGAATAGGCATGGCTGATCGCCTTCTCACGATCACGGACCTCTCCACTCACTTCTTCACCCACGCGGGTGTCGTGAAGGCCGTCAACGGTGTGAGCTTCACGCTCGACCGCGGCGAGACCATCGGCATCGTCGGCGAGTCGGGCTCGGGCAAGACCGTGGCCGCGATGTCGCTCATGCGGCTCATCCCGGACCCGCCCGGCAAGGTGGTCGACGGATCGCTCATGCTGGGCGACAGGGACCTGCGCACGCTCTCGGACGCCGACATGCGCCGGGTGCGCGGCAACGACATCGCGATGATCTTCCAGGACCCCATGACCAGCCTCAACCCGGTCATGAAGGTCGGCAAGCAGATCGCCGAGGCGATCATGCTGCATCAGGACAAGGGCAAGAACGAGGCGTGGCAGATGGCCGCGGCCCTGCTGGCGCGGGTCGGCATCCCCGACGCCGACAAGCGGGTCAACCAGTACCCGTTCGAGTTCTCCGGCGGCATGCGCCAGCGCGCCATGATCGCGATGGCGATCAGCTGCAACCCCGACGTGCTGATCGCCGACGAGCCCACGACGGCGCTGGACGTGACCATCCAGGCGCAGATCATCGACGTCGTGCGGGAGATGCAGGCCCAGTTCGACTCCGGCGTCATCCTCATCACCCACGACCTCGGCGTCATCGCCGAGATCTCGGACAAGGTGATGGTCATGTACGGCGGCCACACGGTCGAGTACGGGCCGGTGGACGAGATCTTCTACAACGCTCACCACCCCTACACCTGGGGCCTGCTGGCGTCGCTGCCGCGGCTCGACGAGGTGGAGAAGGCCCGGCTCACGCCCATCAAGGGGCAGCCGCCCAACCTCATCACGCTTCCGCCCGGCTGCCCGTTCACGGCGCGCTGCCCGTACCGTCGCGCGGAGTGCCGCGACAACTGGCCGGCCCACGAGACCGTGGGTCCCGACCACGGCGTACACTGCTGGATCCCCCTCGAGGAGCGTCTCGCCATCCGCGCCGACCTCCCGATCTTCAAGGAGTCGGCGGCATGAGCGGTCTACCTGTCTTCGACATCCGAGCCGGTTCCCCAGCGTTGCGGCCCGCTCGTGTACGCCCGAAGGCGAGGCGTCATGAGCCTGCTCGAAGTCCGCGACCTCAAGAAGCACTTCCCCATCCGCACGGGCGTGTTCAAGCGCACCACGGGCCACGTGTACGCCGTGGACGGCGTCAGTTTCGACGTCGAGAAGGGCGAGACCATGGGCCTGGTGGGGGAGAGCGGCGGCGGCAAGTCCACCGTGGGGCGCACCGTCCTGCGCCTGACCGAGGCTACCGGCGGCAACGTGAGCTTCGAGGGCATCGACGTCATGAAGGCCTCGCGCAGCGAGATGAACATCGCTGCGCAAGGACATGCAGATCGTCTTCCAGGACCCGTACGCGTCGCTCAACCCGCGCATGCGCATCCGCGACATCGTCGGGGAGGGCCTCAAGATCCACGACGTCGGCACCGAGGACGAGCGCAAGAAGCGCGTCGCCGACCTCATGGAGACCGTGGGCCTCAACTCGGAGCACGCGGAGCGGTACCCGCACGAGTTCTCGGGCGGGCAGCGCCAGCGCATCGGCATCGCCCGGGCCCTGTCGCTCAACCCCAAGCTCATCGTGCTCGACGAGCCGGTGAGCGCGCTCGACGTCTCCATCCGCGCCCAGGTGCTCAACCTGCTGGAGGACCTGCAGGACGAGTTCGGGCTCACCTACCTGTTCGTCTCGCACGACCTCTCCGTGGTCAAGCACATCTCCGACCGCGTGGCCGTCATGTACCTCGGCAAGATCGTCGAGATCAGCGACAGCGCCGTGCTCTACGACATGCCGCAGCACCCGTACACCGAGGCGCTGCTCTCCGCCGTGCCGATCCCCGACCCGCACACCGAGCGCTCGCGGCGCCGCATCGTCCTCGAGGGCGATGTGCCCAGCCCGGCGAACCCGCCGAGCGGGTGCGTGTTCCACCCGCGCTGCCCGCGGGCACAGGAGATCTGCACCACGGCCATGCCGCGGCTGGTCTCCAGCGGCGACGCCGGTCCCCGCCACGAGGTGGCGTGCTACTTCCCGGCGCGCTTCCCGGAGGCAAGCGGCAGGTCGCCGAAGAGCCCTGGACCGAGGCGCTGCCAGAATCGACTTCCTGAACGCGCGCCCCGCGGCGCACGTCTCACCCGTGTCACCATGAGACGCTCCACTCTCCTCATCATCGCGCTTCTCCTGACGCTCGGCGTCCTCGCCGCCGCGCTCGCGGCGTGCGGCGGGAACGCGGCCGAGCAGCCGTCCGGGTCGCCCGCCGCCTCGTCGCCGGACGACCCGGTGGCGCTGCTCGTCGACGGCCGCCCGGTCCGCGAGAGCGCGGTGGAGGCGGTGCGCGCCGAGTTCCGCCTGGGAGGCGGCTCCGACGCGCGGGCGCGCGCCGAGAAGGAGGCCGTCCGGCGCGAGTTGTTGCGGCGCGAGGCGGAGCAGCTCGGCGTGAAGGCGGACCCCGCCGAGGTCGAGTCGCGCCGCGCGGCGATGGTGCAGCAGGCCGGGGGCGAAGCGGCGCTCGCCAAGGCCCTCAAGGACGTCCCGATCACCGACGACCAGTTGCGCAGCGCGCTCAGGGACGGGGTGTTGCACCAGGCCCTGCAGGACGCCAAGTTCCAGGAGCTCAACGCCAGCTCGGCCGACGCGCGGGCCTACTATCGAGCGTCACCGTGACGCGTTCCGCGAGGAGGGGTCGCTGCACCTGTACGCCATCAGGGTGCCGGCCGAGCCGATCGCGAAAAACGCCCTGCAACGCCTGCGCGAGGGACACGCGTTCAGGGAGGTGGCGCGTCAGTTCACGACCGACAGTGAGGCCAAGGCCAACGGCGGCGACATGGGCGTCGTCGCGCTCACGTCGCTGCCGCCCACGTTCACCGACGCTCTCGAGCCAGCGCGACCCGGCGAAGTGGTCGGCCCTGTCCAGGGTCCCGGCGGCTGGTACGTGCTCAAGGCAACGGACGTGAAGCAGGCAGGGACCAAGCCGTTCTCCGAGGTGCGCGCCGGCCTGGTGAGCGAATTGACGCGCCTCGACCGGTTCCGCGCGCTCGAGAAGTGGCTGGACGCCGCGCGCGGACGCGCATCGGTCACCCGTCCTTGACGCCCCCGCTCCGCGTGCGGCCGTCCTTGCTATACTCGCGCGACAGAGACTCCCGGAGGTCCTCGTGCGTAAAGCCCTGATCCTGCTCGCCGTCGTCGCCCTGGTCATCGTCGTCGCCGGCGCCTTCAACAACGGCGTCGCGTTCGACATCGACTACGTCGCCGGCACGGCGTCGTCGGTCTCCCTCTTCTGGGTGTCGCTGGTCATCGCCGCCATCGTGTTCGTCGCCGGGCTGGCGGCCGCCTGGTTCGCCCTCGCCGGAGCCGCGGGAGGGCGCCGCAAGCTCGAGGCCGAGCTGCAGTCCACCTACGAGCGGCTGCGCGAGACGGAGCGCGGCGCGGAGGAGGCCCGCTCCGCGGCCGCCGCCAGCGCCGCCGCGGCGGCCGCGACGCTGGCCGCTACTCCCGAGGCGACCGTCGTCGCCGAGCGCGAGGAGGCCACCCTCGTGGCCGACGGGCCGACCGTCCTCGACGCTGAAGGGCCGACGGTCGTGGACGCAGAAGGGCAGACGGTCGTCGCCGGCGAGGCGCCGGCCGAGTCCTCAGCCGACGAGCGCGCGGGCGAGCAGACCGAGATCACCACGGCGCAGGCGGCCGGCGCCGGCGCCGGTCAGGCCCCCGAGGAGAGCGCCGCGCACGAGGCCGCAGTGGACGACGCGCGGCAGCAGGACGCCGACGCCGACGACGCGGGCGCCCGGGAGTGAGTGCGCCGTGGCGCATCCGTCGCCACGTGCCGCTACACTCGCCTGCGTGATGCTCCTGTGACAGACCCCGGCACCTGGCGGATCTCGCCGGCCCCCTACTCTCAGGTCCGGCGCCTGGCCGCCGAGCTCGGCGTCAGCGAGGTGCTGGCCCAGGTGCTGGTGCGCCGCGGGCTCGGCGACCCCGCCGCGGCGCGGTCCTTCCTGTACCCCGAGTTCCGCGTCCACGACCCGTACCTCATGGCCGGCATGGCCGAGGCGCGCGAGCGCATCGACCGGGCGCTGCGCCGCTCAGAGCCCATCGCCGTGCACGGCGACTACGACGCCGACGGCATCACCGCCACCTTCCTGCTGGTCGGCGTGCTGCGCGAGCTCGGCGCCGACGTCCGCTGGCGTCTTCCCAACCGTTTCAGCGAGGGCTACGGGGTCTCGCAGGCGGCGGTCGAGGAGCTCGGCGGGGCGGGGGTCAAGCTCCTCATCACGGTCGACTGCGGCATCAACGCGCGCGAAGAGGTCGCGCAGGCTCAGGCGCTGGGCATGGACGTCATCGTCACCGACCACCACGAGCTCGAAGGCGAGCTGCCGGCGTGCCTGGTCGTCTCACCCAAGCTCGGCGGCTACCCGTGCACCCACCTCGCCGGCGTGGGAGTGGCGTTCAAGCTCGCGCACGCGCTGCTCGAGGAGCGCGGGGAGGAGCTGGTCGACCTGCCGCTCGCCCTGCGCCCGTACACCGACCTCGTCGCCGTCGGCACCATCGCCGACGTGGTGCCGCTCACCGGCGAGAACCGGGTGCTCACCGCCATCGGGCTCGGGGCGCCTGCGCAGCTCGCCGCGACCGGGGCTCGCCGCCCTGCTCGAGGTGGCCGGCGGCCGGCCGGAGTCGGTCGACGCCGGCGCGGTCGGCTTCCGCCTGGGCCCGCGGCTCAACGCCGCCGGCCGGCTCGAAGACGCGTCGATCGCGCTGGAACTGCTCGGCGCACCGGACCGTGAGACGGCGCTGCCGCTCGCTCTGAGGCTCAACGAGCTCAACCGCGAGCGGCAGACCATCGAGGCGGCCATGCTCGAGTCGGCGGTCGCGCTGGTGCCGGATCCGCTGCCGCCGGCGCTCGTGCTCTCGTCCCCCGACTGGCACGAGGGCGTGGTCGGCATCGTCGCCTCGCGTGTCGCCGACCGGTTCCACCGTCCGGCCATCCTGCTGAGCGAGAGCGGCGACACGGCCAAGGGGTCGGGGCGCAGCATCGCGGCGTTCGACCTGCTCGGCGCCGTCGAGCGCTCGTCCGAGCGCCTCATCGCCTTCGGCGGCCACCGCGCCGCCTGCGGGCTGCGCCTGCGGCGCGACGACATCCCCGCGTTCCGCGAGGCGTTCGTGGCCGAGGCCGCGGCGGCGCTCGGCCCGGACGACCTGCTGCGCGTGCGGCAGGTCGACGCCATCGTCGGCGGCGACGAGCTCACGCTCGGCCTGGCCGACGAGCTCGAGCTGCTGGCGCCGCACGGCTTCGGCAACCGCCAGGTCACGCTGCTGCTGCACGCGGCCGAGGTGGTGGCGCCGCGGCTCACGCGCGACAAGCGGCACGCCCAGTACCGGGTGCGCTGCGACGGAGCCACCTGCCAGGCCATCCACTTCAACTTCGACGGGCTCGACGAGCTGCTCTCGCCCGGGCGGCACGACGTCGCGCTGGCGCTGTCCAAGAACGAGTACAACGGCGCCGTGAGCGCCCAGGTGCAGGTGCGCAGCCTGCACCGCCTCGAGGCGCCCTCGCGCGACCTGTGCGCCACCGCGTGCGCGTTCGCGTGTCGCGAGCGCCTGCAGCGGTGAGGCGCTCTGGCGGGCGCTGCTCGCAGGGGACGGCGCGGGCACGCGGTGCGGGACGGTGCGGGCCGCGGGGGCGGCGCCGCGGCCGACCCCGGCGGCGAGGCCGCGGCGACGGCCGCTCTGCAGGCCGCCCTGCACGCCGCCCGCGCCGAGGGCCGGCTCGTGGACCGCCGCGGCCGTCCGCTGCTGTCCCAGCTCGCGGCGCTGCTGGCCGGCGGCGAGCGCACGCTCGTGCTCGCCGCCGACGTGGCGCGCCGCCGGCCGCTGCTCAGCAACGACGTGCTCGTGCCCGGCCTGGGCCTCGAGGGCGCCTACGTGCAACCGGCGTGCGCGCAGAGGCTGGGGCAGGTCTCCGGCGCGGACGTCGTCATGACGACGCCGGAGGTGGCGCTCGACCACCCGGCGTTCGCGAGCTCGTTCGCCCACGTGGTGCTGGTCGACCCGCCCTGCACGCCGGCGGTCTGGGCGGGCCTGGCCGCCGCCGCGCCGCAGGCGTACCTGCACGCGCTCTGGGGCGCCGCCGAGGCCGAGTTCGCCGGGCGCGTGCGCGACAGCCAGTTCGACCTCGACGCGGCCATGCGCCGGGTCTGGAAGTCGCTCTCCGCGGCCCAGGGCCGGTTTGACGATGGGCTCGAGCAGGAACTCCTTGGTGGAGGAGCCGTGCTCGCGCCGGTGGCCACGCTGGCCGGCGCGTTCGCCGCCCTCCAAGAAGCCGGGTTGCTCGTTGCCGGAGACGGCGAGCGGCTATCATCTCCAACGACCGCAGCACAAGGTCGACGTCACCAGGACGGACGCGCACAGACGATGGCACAACAGGTATCAGACACCAGACTTCCTGCGGACCTGCCTGACAGCGCAGCTCTGAGGCAGGTCCCGGTCGAGTACGGGCCGCTGCTCGACGACCTCTTCGCGGCCGTCGAGCGGTACAACCCCGACTCGGACAGGGATCTCATCACGCGCGCCTTCGTCGCCGCGGCCATCCTGCACGGCCAGCAGAGCCGCAAGAGCGGCGAGGCGTACATCCACCACCCCGTCGGCACCGCGCTCAACGCGGCCGAGCTCAAGCTCGACTCGGTGACCATCGCCGCCGCGCTCCTCCACGACGTGGTCGAGGACACCGGCACGCCGCTCAGCTGGATCGAGGAGGAGTTCGGCGCCGAGATCGCCATGCTCGTCGACGGCGTCACCAAGCTCACCAAGATGCACTTCACCTCCCAGGAGGAGGAGCAGGCCGAGAACTACCGCAAGATGATCATCGCGATGGCCACCGACATCCGGGTCATCCTCATCAAGCTCTGCGACCGCCTGCACAACATGCACACGCTCTGCTACCTGAGCAAACAGAAGCAGATCCAGAAGGCCAAGGAGACGCTCGAGGTGTACGCGCCGCTCGCGCACCGCCTCGGTATCCACAACCTCAAGTGGCAGCTCGAGGACCTCGCGTTCGCCTCGCTGCACCCGCGCAAGTACCAGGAGATCCAGAAGTGGGTCGCGCAGCGGCGCGCCGACCGCGAGGACTACGTCGACACGGCCGCCGGGTTCCTGCGCGACGAGCTCGAGAAGGCGGGCATCGAGGCCGACATCAACGGGCGCGCCAAGCACTTCTACAGCATCTACATGAAGATGAGCCGCGGCGGCAAGGAGTTCAACGAGATCTTCGACCTCACCGGGCTGCGCGTGCTGGTCGACACCATCAAGGACTGCTACGGCGCCGTCGGCATCATCCACTCGGTCTGGAAGCCCATCCCCGGGCGCTTCAAAGACTACATCGCGATGCCCAAGTTCAACCTCTACCAGTCGCTGCACACCACGGTGATCGGTCCCGGCGGCAAGCCGCTCGAGATCCAGATCCGCACCTTCGACATGCACCAGACGGCGGAGTTCGGGGTCGCCGCGCACTGGCTCTACAAAGAGCGCGGCGACCGCGACCAGGACAAGCTCGGCTGGCTCCACCAGATGATGGAGTGGCAGTCGGAGACCGGCGACCCGCGCGAGTTCATGGACGCCCTGCGCGTCGACCTCTTCGAGGACGAGGTGTTCGTGTTCACGCCCAAGGGCGACGTCAAGAGCCTGCCCATGGGGAGCACGCCCATCGACTTCGCCTTCGCGGTGCACACCGACGTCGGCAACCACACGGTGGGCGCCAAGGTCAACGGGCGCATCGTGCCGCTGCACACCAAGCTCACCAGCGGCGACATCGTCGAGGTCATCACCAGCAAGTCGAGCCACGGCCCCTCGCGCGACTGGCTCGACATCGTCAACTCACCGAGGGCGCGGCAGAAGATCCGCCAGCACTTCCGCCGCGAGCAGCGCGAAGACTCGGAGCACTCCGGCCGCGACCTGCTGCAGGAGGCGCTGCGCCGCGAGGGCCTGCCGGCGCAGAAGATCCTGAGCTCCAAGGTGTTCGCCCAGATCTGCAAGGACGTAGGCTTCAGCAAGCCCGACGACCTCTACGTGGCGCTCGGCTCCGGCCGCCTGCCGGTCAAGACCGTCGCCAACAAGGTCATGCAGCGCGCCGGCACCATGAAGGAGGCCACGCCGCCGCCCGAGATGCTGCCGTCGCGGCCGGTGCAGGACGTCGACGAGCCGCAGGCGCTCAGCGGCGAGTTCGGCATCGCCGTCGAGGGCATGAGCGACATCATGGTGCGCATGGCCAAGTGCTGCAAGCCCATCCCCGGCGACGACATCGTGGGCTACATCTCGCTGGGCAAGGGCATCACCATCCACCGCAAGGACTGCAAGAACGCGCGCGCTCTCATGAAGAACCCGGAGCGCTTCACCAAGGTCGGCTGGCAGGGCCTCGGCGGCATGGCCTTCCGGGTCGAGATCATGGTCGAGGCGCTCGACCGCAACCACCTGCTCGAGGACCTCGCCCGCACCCTGTCGGACTCGGGGGTGAACATCATCGGCGGCTCCATGCAGACGCTGCCCGATGGAGTAGTACGCGACCGGTTCACGCTCGAGGTCGGCGACGTGCGCCAACTCGACAACATCATCGCCAACATCCGCAGCATCCAGACGGTCTACGACGCGTACCGCGTCGTCGGGGGCTGAGCGTCTTGCCCCGTGCCTTCTCGCTGCCGTCGCGGATAGGCTAACGTCCTCAACGCCTCGAGCCGATGCCTGTTCTGTGAAATGCACAACGTTGTTCGGCAGGATCGGGCAGCGTACACTCGGTCGTGAACATGCACTCAGAAAGGAGATCAACAAGGCAATTCGAGGATTGGGGGGTGTGTGAATGCTTCTCGACAGAGATGGGGCATCTGGCTCTTCG
This sequence comes from uncultured Actinomycetes bacterium, assembly GCA_963764225.1. Taxonomy (GTDB): domain Bacteria; phylum Actinomycetota; class Thermoleophilia; order UBA2241; family UBA2241; genus CAIXSE01. Next base: position 159,903 of record CAVXRL010000005.1, on the reverse strand, counting down.
TAGTTTGCCTGACCGTCGCCGCGCTTGGTCTTGGAATTGGCGCTCCCGCGGCACATGCGGACAGCCTGTGGAGCGCATGGGGCGGCTTCACGGTGATTGGGCATGACTACTTGAACCGCGCTGCGGTGACGGTGTTCGACGACGGGTCTGGAGCACGTGGCCGCACGAGGGTTGACACCCAGTCCGGCGGCAACGTGTCCATCGACACTTGGCGGATACAGGCCAGGTTGTACAACGGCTCGAATGTCGAGATGGCGCACAGCAACTGGGAGAAGAACCCCACAGTCACGAACACGTTCTACGCGCTGACGCCAATCAAGACGAACCACGGCTACTACTACGGTCAGGGCACTACTGGCGCGTGGAACGGCTCAGACTACACCTACTACTACACCTTCTCGTCTGACACGCTCCACAATCCTCTCTGAGGGGCGGGCGCACATGACTACGAATTCGAGAGTCCCCACGCAGAGGCGCGGAGTCATGGTTGGCATCGTGCTTGTCCTCGCATTGGGCTTCGCGGCATTCGCTGCGAATCTCGCCATGGGCCATGAAACGACGGCGCGTCAGGATGGTCAGGCAAACACGTCCAACCCCGTAGCGGCTCAACCCATCGCCGTCTCGTCTGCGCCTGAAGTGCTCCCGGCGCCCTCAAGTACCGAGAGGACTGACTGGCCGACCAATGAGAAGGGCGAGACCTATGGCTCTTCAGGGCTTGCCAAGTCCTACGACGATGTTCCCGACTTGGTTCAAGTGATGGCCACGAACGGCAAGGTCGGATACGCCTTCAGGATCAGCTTGGACAACCCACCGAAGGCTTTCGAGGCCAGCAGCGAGAACGAAGCCAATCTGAGGGGCTGGGAGGTTCCGGTCTATGAATCTGATGGAGTCACCGAGATCGGCGTCTTCACGGTAGGTGGACCAGGCTCCGAGATTGGCGGAACGAAGGCCGACGGTACGAGCTGGAAGATGGTGTCGAACCCTGACGGCACCATCACCACAACTGTCACAGAGCCCGACGGCACCAAGGCGGTAACGACGGAATAGCAGCGAATCGCCCTGGAGGGTCGCAATCGACTCTCCGAGGGTGTCTGACCTGACGAGCGCCCAATCCACAAGGATTGGGCGCTCGTCTCGAGTAGGCACGTCCAGTTCGGCTTCAGATGACCGCGGGCTACGTGGTTCGACCCTGTTCGCCGCCGTCTGATACGCTTGCTGGCCGAACGCCGACCACTCGAGGTACCCATGCCTGAACCCGTCGAAGTCTTCGCCGTGCCGCTCGGTCCGCTCCAGGCCAACTGCTTCATCGTCGTGCAGGGGGAGAAGGGGCTCGTCATCGACCCCGGCGACGAGGCCAACGTCGTGATCGAGGCGTTCACCGAGTTCGGGTTCGCGCCGGCCGCCGTGCTCGTCACGCACGGCCACTTCGACCACTTCGGGGGCGTCGCGCCCATCGCGCAGCACTTCGACGTCCCCGTGTACGTCGGCGCCGAGGACGCCGGCCAGATGGCCGACGGCGGCCTCGGGCCCATGGCGGGCTTCGACATCGAGCCGGTCGAGACGGCGCACACCATCGAGGGCGAGCAGACGCTTGAACTGCCGATCCCCGTGCTCGCGATCCCCACGCCGGGGCACTCGCGCGGTTCGTACACGTTCGCCATCGGCGAGGATGAGCTGTTCGTCGGAGACCTGCTGTTCCAGGGCAGCGTCGGCCGCACCGATCTCCCCGGCGGCAACATGGATCAGCTCCTCAACTCCGTCGCCACGCTCGTCCGGCGCTTCCCGCCGGACGCGACCGTCCACTGCGGACACGGTCCGGACACGTCCCTTGGTCGCGAACTGGCGCTGAACCCCTTCCTCTCGCCCATCCGGCACGACCCGGAGCACCGCTGGTGAACGGCCCGAGAGTGCCCAAGGGCACCTACGACCTCTTGCCCGACGACGCCGCGGAGCGCGACGCCGTCGTCGCCGCGGCGGCGCGCGTGTTCGCCGCCTACGGCTACCGGCGCATCGTCACGCCCGAGTTCGAGGAGACGGGGCTGTTCGAGCGCGGCGTCGGCGAGGCGACCGACATCGTGCGCAAGGAGATGTACACCTTCACCGACAAGGGTGACCGCATGCTCACCCTGCGCCCCGAGGGCACGGCGCCCGTGTGCCGCGCGTACGTGGAACACGGCATGCACAAGCTGCCGCAGCCGGTGAAGCTCTGGTACTACTGCCCCATGTTCCGTTACGAGAAGCCGCAGGCCGGGCGCTACCGCGAGCACTACCAGATCGGCGCGGAGGCCATCGGCTCCGCCGAGCCGGCGGTGGATGCGGAGGTCATCCTCCTGCTGGCGGCCATCTTCGCCGAGCTGGGCGTGGAGGGCGTGACCCTCAACATGAACAGCATGGGCGACCCGCAGTGCCGGCCGGCCTACGTCGAGAAGCTGCGCGAGTACCTCCGCGGGCGCACCGGCGAGCTCTGCGGCGACTGCCTGGAGCGCATCGACATCAACCCGCTGCGCACGTTCGACTGCAAGGTCGAGAGTTGCCGCGCGGTGCTCGACGAGGCGCCGCGCATCAGCGACCACCTGTGCCCGGACTGCCGCGAGCACTTCGACAGCGTGCTCGCGCTCGTGCGGGCGGCCGGGCTCGAACCCAACCTCGACTTCCGGCTGGTGCGCGGCCTGGACTACTACACGCGCACCACCTTCGAGTTCAACTCCGACCGCCTCGGCGCCCAGAGCGGCGTGGGCGGCGGCGGCCGCTACGACGGCCTCGTCGAGCAGATCGGCGGGCAGCCGACGCCGGGCGTAGGCTGGGGCAGCGGCCTCGAGCGCATCGCCCTCGCGATGCGTGAGCCCATCGCGCTGCCCCATGCGACCGGTGTCTACGTCGTGGCCTTCGGCGACGACGTGCGCGCCGCGGCGTTCGGTTGCGCGCAGACGCTGCGTCGCGCCGGCGTGCCGGCCGAGCTGGACCTCGCCGGGCGCAGCCCCAAGGGCCAGCTCAAGCAGGCGGGTCGCAGCGGCGCCCGCTTCGCCGTGCTGCTCGGGCTCGAGGAGCTCGCGGACGGCGTCGTGCGTCTCAAAGACCTTTCCGGCGGCGGAGAAGAAGACGTCGCCGCCGCCGACCTCCCGGCCTTCATCGCCGCCCGAATGGCCGGCGCAGTCGCGCCTGACAGCGGGGTTCCAAAGAGCTGGGGAACCGGCTCGGATGTCGAAGACCAGGCGCACCGCTCACCCGAGAGTGAGGACTCATGACCTTCCGTGACACGTATCCCGGCGAGCTCCGCGCCGCCGACGTGGGCCGCGAGGTGGGCCTCGCCGGCTGGGTGGCGCGCCGCCGCGACCACGGCGGGCTCATCTTCATCGACCTGCGCGACCGCACGGGCCTCGTGCAGCTGGTCGTCGACCCCTCGCACGCGCCCGAGGCGCACGCGCTCGCGGAGCAGGTGCGCCCCGAGTTCGTGCTCGCGGTCGGCGGCACGGTGGTCGCGCGCTCGCCCGAGACGGTCAACCCGAACCTGCCGACCGGCGAGGTCGAGGTGCAGATCGCCGCGCTCGAGGTGCTCAACCGCGCCAAGACGCCGCCGTTCGAGGTGGAGTCGGCGGAGCAGGTGGACGTGGACGAGACGCTCCGCCTCAAGTACCGCTACCTCGACCTGCGGCGCGCGCCCATGCTCGCGAACCTCGAGCTCCGCAACGCGGCGACGCATGCGGCCCGGGCGTACCTCAACGACAACCGCTTCATCGAGGTCGAGACGCCGGAGCTCACCCGGTCGTCGCCGGAGGGCGCGAGGGACTTCCTCGTCCCCTCGCGCCTGCAGCCGCACCACTTCTACGCGCTGCCCCAGAGCCCGCAGATGTTCAAGCAGATCCTCATGGTGGCCGGCGTGGACCGCTACTACCAGTTCGCGCGCTGCTTCCGCGACGAGGACCTGCGCGCCGACCGCCAGCCGGAGCACACGCAGATCGACATCGAGACCTCGTTCCTCACCGTGCCCGAGATCCGTGCGCTGCTCGAGGGCCTCATGACGGCCATCTTCGAGGGCGTGGGGGAGACGCCGCCGGCCACCCCGCTGCCGCGGCTCTCCTACGACGAGGCCATGCTGCGCTACGGCTCGGACAAGCCGGACCTGCGCTACGGCTTCGAGATCGTCGAGCTCAGCGAGACCTTCGCCGCCAGCGACTTCAAGGTGTTCCGCGGCGCCGTGGACGGTGGGGGCGTGGTGCGCGCCATCCGGGCGCCCGGCGGCGGTTCCCTCAGCCGGGCCCAGATCGACAAGCTCACCGAGCTCGCCAAGGGCCACGGCGCCAAGGGCATGGCCTACGTGTACGTGGAGGAGGGCCGCGCCCTGCGCGGCCCCATCGTCAAGTTCCTCGCCGAGGCCGAGCAGACGGCGCTCGTGGAGAAGGTCGGCGGCGAGCCCGGCGACCTCGTGGTCTTCGCCGCCGACGAGGCGCCCGTCGCCGCCGAGGTCCTCGGCGCGCTGCGCCTCGCGCTCATCGCCCTGCTCGCTCCCGAGCCGTCGGCCCGCTGGTCCCTGCTGTGGGTCGAGGAGTTCCCTCTCTTCGAGATCGACAAGGAGTCGGGCACGCTCACCTACGGCCACAACCCGTTCAGCCTGCCGACCGAGGCCACCACGCCGCTCATGGAGAGCGACCCGCTGGCGGTGCGCGGCGCCCAGTACGACCTGGTGCTCAACGGCGTCGAGCTGGGCTCCGGTTCCCTGCGCAACCACGACGCCGCCGTCCAGCGGTCCATCCTGCGCACGCTCGGCATGAGCGACGAGCGCATCGACGAGGCGTTCGGCTGGTTCCTCGAGGCGCTCGAGTACGGGGCTCCGCCGCACGGCGGCATCGGCCTCGGCTTCGACCGCATCGTCATGCTGCTCGCCGGCGCCGACTCCATCCGTGACGTCATCGCGTTCCCCAAGACGTCGTCGGGCGGCGATCCCATGACCGGCGCGCCGGGCACCGTGACTCCCGAGCAGCTCAAGGAACTGCGCGTCCGCCTCGGCTGACCGGCCGCCGTTCGCCGGGCTCAAGCTTTTTGCAGGTGTGCCGACTAGATTGTTGAATCAGTGGACGTTTGTTACGATGGCGCGGCTCGACCTTGTTCGTGACCTCGCCACATTCTCGAGCCAACACGAACACATCGGGAGCTCGTTCGCCGGACCGTCCGTGGACTGTCCGGGAGGGCACCCACCTGCAAGAGCAGGTTCGAGAATAAAGCGAGCACGGCAAGGTGGAGCGCCTTATCTCTGAAGGGGGGGCCGGCATGGGGATCTTCAAACGCAACCGCACCTTCATGATCGGTGCGGTCCTGATCCTGATCGTCGGCGCGGTGCTGTTCGGCAGCGTCGTGGCCGTCCGCGTCTTGGCTGAATCGGCAGCGACGCCTGCCCCTGTGGCTACTCAACCGGCCTCGTACAACTCGGTGAGCAGCTTCGGCATGACCGGCTACGCTCCGCTCACCATCGAGCCCACCGCCGACACCCCCGCGTTCATCACCAAACGGCTCGACGAGAAGCGCGGCATCGTCCTGCTCGTCTACGTCAACGGCGCCAGCGACGACATGGAGATGCTGTCGTACTTCAACGACATCAAGGCCAACTACGCCGCGGACAGTTCCTTCTTCTCCTTCGAGTCCCGGGAGTCCAAGCAGCTGGGCGACCTGCTCGCGCAGCTCCGCGTCAGCGACCCGCCGATCCTCGCCATCATCCGCGGCGACGGCACCGTCGCCCAGCTGTACACCGGCTGGATCGGCTTCAAGGTGATGCAGCAGGAGGTGGCCGACGCGGTGCGCGGCCTCTGACCCGGGTCACACCGTCACACGTGCCTTCTGAGCGGCGCCCCTTCCGGGCGCCGCTTCTGCATCTGGAGTCTGTCGACCGCCGCCAGGCCTGTGGTACCATAATGCCGACTCTATTGGTTGGGATTCGACGCCACACGACGGGAGCCTCATGCGCATCTCTTCGCGCTGCGAGTACGGCCTGAGGGCGATGGTCTATCTGGCCGGCCACGACGACGGCCGGCCGGTCCCGCTGCCCGAGATCGCCGCGGAGGAGGGCATCCCGGCTCCGTTCCTCGAGCGCATCCTCGCGCGGCTGCGCGAGGGCGGCCTGGTCAAGGCGACGCGCGGCGTGAGCGGCGGCTACCAGCTGGCGCGACCGGCCACCGACGTCGCCGTCGGCGAGGTGGTGACCGTGCTCGAGGGCCCGCTCTCGCTCGTCGGCTGCGTGCCGGACGACGGGGCCTGCGAGCGCGCCGACTCCTGCGCGTCCAGGATCGTGTGGCGCCGTCTGGACAGCGCCATCAGCGGCGCCCTCAACAGCATCACCCTCGACGATCTCACACGGGAGGCAGTCTCGCCATGAAGACCATCTACTTCGATCACGCGGCGACGACGCCGGTCGACCCGCAGGTGCTCGAGGCGATGCTGCCCTACTTCACGGAGCACTACGGCAATCCGTCCGAGCTGCACCGGCTGGGGCGGGAGGCGCGCGCGGCCGTCGAGCAGGCGCGCGCCCAGGTGGCCGCCGCCCTCGGCGCCGGCGAGAAGGAGATCGTCTTCACCGGCGGAGGCACGGAGTCGGACAACCTCGCCCTCTTCGGCTATCTCTCGCGCTTCCAGCCCGGGCACCTCGTCGTCAGCGCGATCGAGCATCCCGCGGTCCTGGAGGCCGCACGCGCCCTCAACCGCCAGGGGTGGGCGGTCGACTTCGTGCCCGTGGACGGCGACGGCGTCGTGGACCTGGACGCCTACCAGCAGGCGTTCCGCGACGACACCCGTCTCGCCTCCGTCATGCTCGCCAACAACGTGGTGGGCACGGTGCAGCCGGTGGCGGAGCTCGCGCGGATCGCTCACGAGAAGGGCGCCGCGTTCCACACGGACGCGGTGCAGGCCGTCGGCGCGCTGCCCGTCGACGTCGCCGAGCTCGGCGTCGACCTGCTCAGCCTCTCGGGTCACAAACTGTACGGCCCCAAGGGCATCGGCGCTCTGTACGTCAAGCGCGGCACCCGCCTGCAGCCCCTCCTGCACGGCGGCGGCCACGAGCGCCGGCTGCGCTCGGGCACCGAGAACGTCCCCGGCGTCGTCGGGCTGGGCGTGGCCATCGGCCTCGCGACCGGGCAGCTGAACGAGGTGCGCCCGCGGCTGGAGTCGCTCCGCGACAGGCTCGCCGCGGGCGTGCAGGAGCGCGTCCCCGAGGTCATCCGCCTCGGGCACCCCACGCAGCGCCTGCCCGGCAACGTGGCCTTCAGTGTGCGCTACATCGAGGGCGAATCGATGCTGCTGCGGCTCGACGCTCACGGGTTCATGGTCTCGAGCGGCTCGGCCTGCGCCTCAGGCTCGCTCGAGCCGTCGCACGTGGTGCTCGCGCTGGGCCTGCGCGCGGAGGACGCGCACGGAAGCATACGCATCAGCCTGGGGAGGGAGAACACAGGTGAGGAGGTCGATGCCTTCCTGGACGCCTTCCCGGCGATCGTCGACAAGCTGCGGCAGATGAGTCCGCTGTACGTGAAAGGTTGAGCAGATGTACACCGACCTGGTGATGGACCACTTCACCAATCCGCGCAACGTGGGGGAGATCGAGGGCGCCGACGGCATCGGGCAGATCGGCAACCCGGTCTGCGGTGACGTGATGCGCATCAGTATCGCCGTCGACGACTCCGACCACATCGAGGACGTCAAGTTCAAGACGTTCGGATGCGGCGCCGCCATCGCCACGTCGAGCATGGTCACGGAGATGGTGATGGGCAAGAGCATCACGGAGGCGGCCGACATCTCCAACAAGGCGGTCGCCGAGGCGCTGGGGGGCCTCCCGCCCAGCAAGATGCACTGTTCCAACCTGGCGGCCGACGCCCTGCACCTCGCCATCCAGGACTACCTCGTCAAGAGCGGCCGTGAGGCGGAGGTCGGGCAGGTCCTCAAGGCACTCCCAAAAGAACACGAGCCCTCGTCGCACTGAGCGGCGGGGTGGACAGCGCCGCCGCGGCGCTCAGGCTGATCGACGAGGGCTGGAGCCTGGAGACCGCGACGGCGCGCCTGTGGCCGGGCACGGACAGGCGAAGCTGCTGCTCCCCCGGCTCCCTGCAGCGGGCGGCGCGCACCGCCGCGCACCTCGGGCTCCCTCACCACGTCCTCGATCTCGAAGCCGCGTTCGAGGACGCGGTGGTCGAGCCGTTCCAGCGCGGCTATCTCGAGGGCGAGACGCCCAACCCGTGCGTGGCGTGCAACCCCATGCGCCTCGCGGCGCTCGTGGCGCTCGCCCGGGAGCTGGGCCTGGCGCGCGTGGCCACCGGGCACTACGCGCGCCTCGTCTGGCGCGACGGCGAGCCGTTCGTGGCGCGCGCCGCCGACCGCGGCAAAGACCAGTCGTACATGCTCTGGGCGGTCCCGGCCGAGGTGCTGAGCCGCCTCGAGTTCCCCCTCGGAGAGCTGACCAAGACCCAGTCCCGGCAGGCGGCGGCCGACGCCGGGCTCGAGGTGGCGGACCAGCCCGAGAGCCAGGAGGTCTGCTTCGCCGTGGACGGCTACGTGCGCTTCCTCGAGGAGCGCGGCGTCGAGCCGGCCGAGGGCCCCGTGGTCGACGCCGCCGGCCGCACCCTCGGCCGCCACGACGGTCACTGGCGGTTCACGGTCGGCCAGCGCCGGGGCATCGGCGTGAGCGGCCCGGAGCCGCTGTACGTGCTCGAGAGGCGGGCCGCCGAGAACCAGCTCGTCGTCGGCGGCCGCGAGTCGCTCGACGTCCGCGCCGTGCGCGTCCGTGACGTCGTGGACCGGGCGCTCGGCGACGGCGAGGGCCTCGAGGTCCAGCTGCGCTACCGCTCGCCGGCCGTCGCCGTGGCCGCGCTGCGGCGTCGCGGCGAGGATCTCGAGGTCGAGCTGGGCGAGCCGTTCGCGGGGCTCGCCCCCGGCCAAGCGGCCGTCTTCTATCGGGACGGACTGGTCGTCGGCGGCGGGCGCATCGCCGGGAAGCTCGAGGAGGCCGCCCGGCCCTGACCGGACGGAGGCTGTGAGGAACGCCGGCGCCGTCCCAGCGGCCCGCGCCGGGACGACCTCGCACCGCTTCGGCGCGCCCGTTTTCAGGAGCAGTGTTTACGCGGGGCGCGTCCGCGGGGCGCCACACGCGGTATGATACGCTTCGGACGGTCAGTGAGGCGGCTCGTGAACTCAGGAAAGGGGCGCTGAATGGTCTCCTCGTTCGCCACGCTCGCAATGAGCACTCCCACCATAGTGCTGAGCTACGCGGCGGCGTTCTTCTTCGTCGTCGTGGCCATCGCCGCGGCCTACGCGCTGTTCAAGGCCGGCGGCACGCTGCAGCGCGTGGATGGTGTGCTGGCCGACGTGGACCGTGAGGCCGTTCCTCTCCTGCAGAAGGCCGGCACGACGCTCGACGGCGTCAACGCCAACCTCGGCAACGTCGACCAGATCACCAAGGACGTCGCCGACATCACCGACAAGATCGACGGACTCGCCACCGCGGTGGAGGACGCCGTCAGCACGCCGGCGCGCAAGGCCGCTTCGTTCAGCGCCGGCGTCCAGGGCGCCGTCTCGAGCTTCATGCGCCGCGACAAGACCGCGTCGGGCGCGGGAGCCGCTTCGTCCGCCGACACGGCGGCAGAAGCAGCCTCATCGGCCGACGCCTGGTCGGCCCCGCCGTCGACGCCCGCGTCGGACGCCGCCTCGGCGCCCGTCTCGGACGCGGCAGCAGCCGCCGCCGACCCGGCCGTCGAAGACGCGGCCCAGGAGGCCGCCGCCGAGGCCGCCGACGTGACCGACGCTGCCGCCGCCGCTGCCGCGCCCCCTGAGACCGAACCGAAAGCCTGAAGATGGGACTCCTGACCAAACTGGTCGTGAGCGGAGCCGTCGCAAGCGTGGCGCTCTCGTACTGCGTGCGCACCCGACACCAGCGGACCGGCGAGGGGTATCTCTCCATCGTGCGGCAACTGCCGGGCGACGCGCTGCGCTGGGTCGACGGCACCCGGGACCGCGCGTTCAAGGCGCTCGAGGACGGCAAGGTCGCGGCCCGCGACCGCGATGATGAGTTCGCCCGGCAGCTCAACGCCGCCGGCGCGCCCCCGGGCGCCTGAGGCCACGATGACCGAGAAGATCTCCCTCGAGGTGCCGGCGACCCTGAGCGCCATCTCCACGGTCCGCGTCGTGCTCGGCGGGCTGGCCGCGCGTCTCGACTTCTCCCTCGAGGACCTGGACGACCTGTTCCTGGCCACGGACCGGCTGCTCGAGGCAGCGCTGGACGCGGAGGAACTCGCGAACATCCGCGTCCTCGCCGTGGTCGAGGACGGCGCGCTGCGCGTCAGCGCCGGAGCCTTCCGCTCCGCGGAGCTGCGCGAGCGGGTCGGCATCACCCCGGGCAACTGCATCGACCTCTGCACCCTGCTCACGCGCCTCGTCGACGACGTGACGGTGCAGGAGGACGGCGAGTGTTTCAGCGTCGTGATCACCAAGCACAGCACGGGGTCGCCCGCATGAGCAGCCGCGACGAACGTAGGGTCAACGACCCGCTCGATCTCGAGTCTTTGCCGGGTCAGGCACGCCACGTGCCGGACGAGGACGAGGAGGCCGAGGGCGTCGAGTCCTCGCCGGAGGGTCCCTCCGCCGACTCTGAGGGGCGGGGTAAGGCCGAGGGGGAGAAGCTCGACCAGTACCTGCTGCGTCGCTACCACCTGTACGGCGACCGCAAGGCGCGCGAGCAGCTCATCACCATGTACCTGCCGCTGGTGCGCTCTCTCGCGCGCCGCTACGCCTCGCGGGGCGAGCACTTCGACGACCTCGTGCAGGTCGGCGCCATCGGCCTCATCAAGGCCATCGACCGCTTCGACCTCGAGCGCGGCGTCGAGCTCACCACCTACGCCACGCCCAACATCGTCGGCGAGATCAAACGCTACTTCCGCGACAAGGGCTGGTCGGTCCGCGTGCCGCGCGGCCTGCAGGAGCTCAACATCCGGCTCAACAAGGTCATCGACGAGCTGGTGCCCAAGCTGCAGCGCTCGCCGACCATCAACGAGCTCGCCGAGGCGGCCAACGCCACCCCGGAAGAAGTGCTCGAGGCGCTCGAGACGAGCCAGGCCTACAACTCCGTCTCCCTCCAGGCCTCGCCCAACGGCGAGTCGGGTGAGGAGGACGCCGGCCTCATCGACTACCTGGGCGGCGAAGAAGAGGCCTACGACACCATGGAGGACCGCACCACGCTCGCGCCCGGCTTTGCCAAGCTCGACAAGCGCGAGCGGTACATCCTCCACCTGCGCTTCTTCGAGGGACTGACGCAGAGTCAGATCGCCGAGCGCGTGGGTATATCGCAGATGCACGTCTCGCGCCTCATCAGGCGCTCGCTCGAGAAACTGCGGGAGGAGATCGGCGATCTCGACAACCCGCTGCCGCCGCGTTCGTCTGACGACGAGCGCTGACGGCCGACAACCATCCATCTCCACCAAGAGGCCCTCACGTGAACGCTGCCGACATCCGCGACCTGTATCGTGACTTCTTCGTCGAACGAGGGCACCTCGCCGGGGAACCGGCGAGCCTGGTCCCCGCGGGAGACACCAGCGTCCTGTTCACCACCGCCGGGATGCAGCAGTACAAGCCGTACTTCCTCGGCGTGGAGACGCCGCCTTCCACACGCATCACCACCTGCCAGCGCTCGTTCCGCACCTCCGACGTGGAGAACGTCGGCAAGACCGCCCGGCACCTCACCTTCTTCGAGATGCTCGGCAACTTCTCGTTCGGCGACTACTTCAAGGCCGAGGCGATCCAGTGGTCGCTCGAGCTCTCCGACCAGCTCGGCATCCCGCGCGACAAGATCTGGGTGAGCGTGTTCGGCGGCGACGACCAGGTGCCGGCCGACGAAGAGGCCGTGGCCATGTGGAAGTCGCACGGCTTCACCGACGAGCGGATCGTCCGCCTCGGGCGCAGCGACAACTTCTGGGGCCCGGCCGGGCCTACCGGCCCCTGCGGGCCCTGCTCCGAGCTCTACTACGACTTCGGCCCCGAGATGGCGTGCGACGATCCCGACTGCAAGCCGGGCTGCGACTGCGACCGCTACCTCGAGTACTGGAACCTCGTCTTCGTGCAGTACGACATGGACGAGGCCGGCAACCTCACGCCGCTGCCCAAGGGCAGCATCGACACGGGCATGGGCCTCGAGCGCATCGCCGGCATCAGCCAGGGCGTCACCAACGTGTTCGAGACCGACCTCTTCAAGCCGCTGGTCGAGCGCGGCGCCGAGCTCGCCGGTGTCACCCCGGGCGCGTCGCCGGCCGTCACGCGCGCCCTGCGCACCATGGCCGAGCACGCCCGCGGGGCGTCGTTCCTCATCATGGACGGCGTGCTGCCCGGCAACGACGGCCGCGACTACGTGCTGCGCCGCATCATCCGCCGCGCCGTGCAGCAGGCGGTGTCCATCGGCGTCGACAAGCCGTTCCTCGCGACGCTCACCGACGCCGTCGTCGACCTGATGAAGAGCGCCTACCCCGGGCTCGTCGACGCGCAGCCGGAGATCCGCCGCGTGGTGGACGAAGAGGAGGTGCGCTTCCGCCGCACGCTCGAGCAGGGCATGGGCACCCTCGAAGAGGCGCTCCGCCGGGCCCGCGACGCGGGCACGGAGCTGCCGGCCGAGGTCGCCTTCGAGCTGCACGACACCTACGGCTTCCCCTTCGACCTCACGCGTGAGATCGCCGCCGAGCAGGAGATGACCGTGGACGAGGAGCGCTTCGGCCGTCTCATGGACGAGCAGCGCGAACGCGCGCGCTCGGCCCAGAAGGAGGGCGCGTTCGCCTCCGGCCCCGGGGAGGTGGAGGACTTCCAGCGGCGCTACACCGAGAGCGCGTCCGAGTTCGTCGGCTACGAGCGCCTCGAGGTGTTCACCGTGGTGCGCGCCGTCGGCGAGCTCAGCGACGGGCGCCTGGCGGTCAAGCTCGCCGAGTCGCCGTTCTATGCCGAGGGCGGCGGGCAGATCGCCGACACCGGCTGGATCCACACCGACTCCGGCAAGCTCGAGGTCGAGAACGTGGTCAAGTTCGTCGACGACCAGGTGATCGTGGCGCGCCCCGTGGAGGGCAGGATCGCCGCGGGCGAGCGCGCCAAGGCCATGGTCAACGCCGTGCGCCGCCACCAGACGGCCTGCAACCACACGGCGACCCACCTGCTGCACAACGCCCTGCGCATCGTGCTCGGAGAGCACGTCCGGCAGGGCGGCTCCATGGTCCGCCCCGAGCGCCTGCGCTTCGACTTCGCTGTGCGCGAAGCCCCCACGGCGGAGCAACTGCACCAGGTCGAGGACCTCGTCAACCGGCGCATCACCGAGAACCACGCCGTGCGCCCGTTCGTCACCACCCGCGAGTACGCCGCCGAGATCGGCGCGCTGGCGTTCTTCGAGGAGAAGTACGGCGAGTTCGTGCGCGTGCTCGAGATCGACGACTTCAGCCGCGAGCTCTGCGGCGGCACGCACGTCTCGTCCACCTCCCAGATCGGCCTGTTCAAGATCACCGCCAGCCAGTCGGTCGGGGCGAACACGCGCCGCATCGAGGCCATCACCTCGGCGGCGGCCATCGAGCACTACCGGGCCCTGGAGCAGGAGTGGGACGGGCTGGCGGCCGAGCTCAAGGTCCGGCCGGACCGCGTCGGCGCGACGGTCGAGAAGCTCTCCGCGCAGGTGCACGACCTCGAGAAGAAGCTCAAGGCCGCGGAGAGCGGCGAACGCAAGGACCTGGCGGCCGAGCTGCTCGCCTCCTCCGTCGACGTCGGCGGCGTGACGCTGGTGGCCGGCTCACCGGAGGTGCAGACGGCCGACGAGCTCCTCACGCTGGTCGACGAGGTCCGCGCCGCGCGCCCCGACTCGGTCACGCTCCTCGCGTCCGTCGTCGACGGTCGCGTGGCGGCCGTGGTCGCGGCCGGCGACGCCGCGGTCGGCCGCGGGGTCAAGGCCGGCGACGTCATCAAGGCCATGCTGCCCGCCATCGGCGGCAAGGGTGGGGGCAAGCCCACCCTGGCTCGTGGCGGCGGCCCCGAGACCGCCGGCATCGCAGAGGCCCTCGAGGCGGGCGCCGCTGCCGTCAAGGGCGCCCTCGGCAGCTGATCCGGACGGCGGCGTGAAGGTCGTCGCCCTCGATCACGGCACGGTGCGCACGGGCGTCGCTGTCTGCGACGAGACGGGCACGCTCGCGCGTCCGCTCACCGTGGTGGAACGCGTCGGCACCGACGCCGGGTTCGCCACCCTGCTCGCTCTGCTCGCAGCCGAGCGGCCGGCCCGCGTCGTGGTAGGCTTGCCGCTGTCGCTCGACGGCCGTGAGCACGGCCAGGCGCGCGCCGCCAGAGCCTTTGCCGCACGCCTCCGCGCCGCCGTCGACGTCCCGGTCGACTTGTTCGACGAGCGCTTCACGTCGAAGCTCGCCGACCAGCGTGGAGGGAGCGCCGCGCGCGACGCCCGCGCCGCCGCGACGCTGCTGGAGGACTACCTCAGGACGGCGCATGGCAAGACGACCTGACGAAGGACCGGACAAGCCGGCGGTCACCGGGCAGCGCCCGCCCGGGCAGGGCTGGCAGCGCTACCAGCCCGGCGCGCAGCCCGGCGGCGACCCGCTCGGCGCCGAGCGGAGCCGCGGCACGCGGCAAGCGCCCGGAGGCCGGCGGCGCCGGCGCGGCCGCCTGGCCGGCTACCTGCTGGTGGCGGTGTTGGCGCTCGTCATCGGCGCCGGCGTCGGCTACGCCCGCGCCTACTTCTCGGACGGCGAGGTCGGCTCCACGGTCACGGTCGTGGTCAAGGAGGGCTCCAGCCTCCGCGCCATCGCCGCCCAGCTCGAGGAGAAGGGCGTCGTCAAGCACGCGCGCGCCTTCGAGATCCGCGCCGACGCGGACGGCTACGCGACGCGCTTCATGCCGGGCTCCTACACGCTCCACATCAACGAGCCGTACGACGTCCTCGTCGGGAAGCTCCTCAAGGGCACCAAGGCGCCCACCGTCAAGGTGTCCATCCCCGAGGGCTCGACGCTGAAGCAGGCCGGCAAGATCGTCTCCGACGAGGTGGCGTCGATCTCCGAGAAGGAGTACGTGGGCGTGGCGGCTGACGACCCGCCGCCGTTCAAGCTCGAGGGCTACAAGAAGGGCGCCACGCTCGAGGGCATGCTGTTCCCGGCCACCTACGACGTGTTCCCCAAGAAGGCGTCCGCCTACGGGTTCGTCGAGACGCAGCTGGAGGCGTTCGACGCGAACTTCGCCAAGGTCGACATGACCCGCGCCCGCGCCGCCAACCTCACCGAGTACGACGTGGTCATCATCGCCTCCATGATCGACCGTGAGGCGCTCGTGGCGGCGGAGCGGCCCATCGTCGCCGCCGTCATCTGGAACCGCCTGCGCGACGGCATGCTGCTGCAGATCGACGCGACCATCCAGTACGCTCTCGGCGAGACCAAGCCGGTGCTCACCTACGACGACCTCAAGATCGACTCGCCGTACAACACGTACAAGCACGCGGGGCTGCCGCCCACGCCCATCTCCAACCCCGGCCTGGCTGCGCTCAAGGCGGCGGCCAACCCGACCGACGACAAGTACCTGTACTACGTCGCGCGCAACGACGGGACCGGGCGGCACTACTTCTCCACCACCTACCAGCAGTTCCTCCTCGACCAGGCCAAGGCGAGGGCCAACGGCGAGTAGGAGAGGGGCGCACGACGGCGCGCCGGGCAGGAGGCCCGGCGCCCGCGGCCAATGTAGGGGTACTTCTGCGGGGCCACGACGGGAGGGGGCAGCCCTGGTCAGCGGGACCACACGCGTCATCGGGATCATCGGCGACCCCGTGTCGCACTCGCTCTCGCCGCGGCTGCACAACGCCGCGTTCGCCGCCCTCGGACTCGACTACGTCTACGTCCCGCTCCCGGTGCGCGCGGAGGACGTGGGCGCCGCGGTCCGGGGCCTGGCGGCCCTGGGCTTCCGCGGCGCCAACGTCACCATCCCGCACAAGGGCGCCGTCATCCCCTTTCTCGACGAGGTGGCGGAGGACGCCCGCCTGGCCGACGCCGTGAACACGATCACCGTCGAGGGCGGGCTCCTCAAGGGGGACAACACGGATGTGGAGGGGGTCCGCGCGGCGCTGGTCGGCGCCGCCGGCGACGCGCTCGCGGGCGAGCCGGCCCTCATCCTGGGCGCCGGCGGGGCGGCGCGCGCGGCGGCCCTCGCGCTGGCGCGGCTCGGGTGCCGGCTGACGATCGTGAACAGGACGCCGGCCGCGGCCGAGCGCCTGGCGGCGCTCATGACGGCCGGCGTCCCCGGGGCCGAGTGCGGGTGGCTCGCGTTGTCGGATCTGACGGAGCGCGACGTCGTGCGCCAGCGCGTGGTGGTCAACGCGACCTCCCTCGGGATGGCGGGCGAGGGTAAAGTCCCTGCGCTCCTCGCCGATAACGTGTCTGCGGGGCAAGTCGTATTCGACACGGTATACGCTTCGGAGCCCACCGGCTTCCTCGTGACGGCGCAGGCGAGTGGAGCCACCGTCGTCGATGGAGTGACGATGCTGCTGGGGCAGGCGGCCAGGGCCTTCGAGCTGTGGACCGGTGTGCCGGCGCCGCTGGAAGTGATGAGAGATGCCGTCCGACGATGACCGCACCACGCGTCCTACGCTGGTGACCGGGAGAGAAGGAGAGACGCTGGAACCTTTCGCCGGTCTTGGGGAGAGTCTCGCGCAGCGCTTCGCGCAACCCGCGCCGCGGAGCGCGACGGACGGCGTCGACGACCTGCTCACCGACGGCGTCGTCCTGCCGGATGACCCGGCGCCGGCGGGCACCGCGGGCGCGCCGGAGGCCGACCAGGCCGAGGTCATCGTGCGCAGCCACCGCACCAGCAAGCTGCGCCTCGGTGACATCCTCAAGGAGATGGGCCTGGTCACGGACGAGCAGGTGATGAGCGCGCTGGCCCGCCAGAAGGAGACGCGCAAGCGCCTCGGCCAGCTGCTCCTCGAGGACGGCATCGTCACCCAACTGGACCTCACGAAGGCGCTGGCGCAGAAGTTCGGCGTCAGCTTCCTCGACCTCACGGCGACCCGCTTCGACGGCGCCGCCACCGCCTACATCGACGAGAAGCTCGCGCGCCGCTACGGCGCCGTCCCCGTGCGCTTCCTCGAGGAGGACACGCTGCTCGTCGCGATGATCGACCCGCAGAACCTGCCGGCGCAGGAGGACCTCGCCATCATCACCGGCTTCGCGATCCAGCCGGCGATCGCCAGCGAGGAGGACGTCTTCGGCGCCATCGCCAAGCTCTACCGCGAGAAGGCGAGCGTGGGGGAGAACGCCGATGAGGTGGCCGCCGACGACGAGCCGCTCACCGACATCCGCGACGCCACCGAAGAGGCGCCGATCGTCAAGCTCGTCAACTCGGTGATCGCGCAGTCGGTCGACGACGGCGCGAGCGACATCCACTTCGAGCCGCAGGCCAAGGAGCTCGTGGTGCGGTTCCGCATCGACGGCGTGCTCCACGAGATCATGTCCATCCCGCGGCGCATGCAGTCCGGCGTGCTCAGCCGCCTCAAGATCATGGCCGACCTCGACATCGCCGAGCGCCGCGTGCCGCAGGACGGACGCATCGGTCTCGTCGTCGGCGGCAAGCCCATCGACATGCGCGTGGCGACGCTGCCGACGGTGTACGGCGAGAAGGTCGTCATGCGCCTGCTCGACAAGTCCAACGTGATGCTCGACCTCGAGGAGCTCGGGTTCGCCGAGAAGGCGCTCAAGCGCTTCCGCAAGTCGTTCACCAAGCCCTACGGCGCCATCCTGGTGACCGGGCCGACCGGCTCCGGCAAGTCCACCACGCTCTACGCGGCGCTCAACATCCTGAACAGCCCGGAGAAGAACATCATCACCGTCGAGGACCCGGTGGAGTACCGCCTCACCGGCATCAACCAGGTGCAGGTGAACACGCGGGCCGGCATGACGTTCGCCGCGGCCCTGCGCTCGATCCTCCGCTGCGACCCGGACATCGTGATGATCGGCGAGATCCGCGACCGCGAGACGGCGATGATCGCCGTCGAGTCGGCGCTCACCGGTCACCTCGTGCTCAGCACGCTGCACACCAACGACGCTCCCGGCGCGCTGTCCCGCCTCACCGAGATGGGCATCGAGCCGTTCCTCACCTCGTCCGCGGTCGACGCCGTGCTGGCGCAGCGCCTGGCACGGCGCCTGTGCTCGAGCTGCAAGGAGCCGTTCACCGCCACTCGGGAGATGCTGCGCAAGAACGACTTCCCGCCCGAGGTTTGTGACCGGGATGACGTTGTCCTGTATCGTGCGAAGGGCTGCTCGAGGTGCAACAATACCGGCTACAAGGGGCGGCTGGGGCTGTACGAGGTGATGGTCGTGAGCGAGGCCATCCGCCGTCTCACCGTGGAACGCAAGAGCGCCGACGAGATCGGCCGCGTGGCTGCGGCGGAGGGGATGAAGTCGCTGCGCGAAGACGGCATCGACAAGGTTCTGCTGGGCATGACCTCCGTCGAGGAGATCGCCCGCGTGATCATTTGACATGACAATCGTGGCGAGGAAGTGAACATGGATCTGGTCGACGTCCTTCTCGAAGTGCTTGAACGAGACGCGAGCGACCTTCACCTCACGGTGGGGTCGCCGCCGATCATCCGCGTGAACGGGCAGCTGGAGCGGCTCGACTACCCGCGGCTGAGCGCCAACGACACGCGCGAGCTCATCTACTCCATCCTGTCCCAGGACCAGCGCCAGCGGCTGGAGAACGAGTGGGAGATCGACTTCTCGTACTCGGTGCCCGGGCGCGCCCGGTTCCGCGTCAACGCGTACTTCCAGCGCAACAGCCTCGGGGCGGCGTTCCGCCTCATCCCCGTGAACATCAAGAAGCTCGAGGACCTGGGCCTGCCGCAGGCGCTGCACGACCTCACGCGCAAGCCGCGCGGGTTCGCATCGTCACCGGCCCGACCGGCTCGGGCAAGTCCACCACGCTCGCGGCGATGATCGACGAGATCAACGAGACCCGCGACGAGCACATCATGACCATCGAGGACCCCATCGAGTTCCTCCACCGGCACAAGAAGTGCATGGTCAACCAGCGCGAGGTGGGCGCGGACACCAAGAGCTTCAACCGCGCCCTCAAGAGCGTGCTGCGCCAGGACCCGGACACCATCCTCGTCGGGCGAGATGCGCGACACCGAGACGATGGCGACGGCCCTGACGGCCGCCGAGACCGGCCACCTCGTGTTCGCCACGCTGCACACGCAGGACGCGCCGCAGACCATCGACCGCATCATCGACGTGTTCCCGCCGCACCAGCAGGAGCAGGTCCGCGTGCAGCTCAGCACCACGCTCATGGGCGTGTGCACGCAGCAGCTGCTGCCCACGCGGGACGGACGCGGCCGCTGCGTGGCCTGCGAGATCCTCATCCCGACGCCCGCCGTGCGCAACCTCATCCGCGAGGGCAAGACCCACCAGATCGCCTCCGCCATGCAGACGGGCAGCCAGCACGGCATGCAGACCATGGACGCGTCGCTGGCCGACCTCGTGCGCCGCGGCGTGATCACTCGTGAGCTGGCCAAGAACCGCTCGAGCACCCCTGCGGAGTTCGAGCGCCTGCTGGGCCAGCCCGTCGCCATGGCCGCCGGCCGGTGAGGGCTGCAGGATTCACGGCACGGGCCGATAAGAACAGAGAAGCACCGCCAGTCGTCGAGGGGCGCGCCGCGCGAGCGGTCGCCGAAGGGGCGTAGGAGAGGCAATGACGAACTTCGCGTACAAGGCGCTTGATGCCCGCGGCGCCCAGGCCGCGGGCGAGATCGAAGGCGAGAGCAAGACCGCCGTCGCGGCCGCCCTGCGCAACCGCGGCCTCACGGTGCTCGACCTCAACGAGGTCAAACAGGGCTGGGGCCAGATCTCCATCGGTGGCCGCGTCAAGCCCAAGGACCTCACGGTGTTCTCCCGGCAGTTCGCGACCATGGTCAACTCGGGCCTCTCCATGCTGCGCTGCCTCTACGTGCTCGAGGAGCAGACGCCGAACAAGAAGCTGGCCAAGGTGGTCAGCGAGGTGCGCGCGGACGTCGAGGCCGGCATCAGCCTGTCCGACGCGCTGGAGAAGCACCCCAAGATCTTCAGCCGCCTCTACATCAGCATGGTCCGCGCCGGGGAGATCGGCGGCATCCTGGACGAGGTCCTCAACCGCGTCGCCACCCAGCTCGAGAAGGAGGACAGCATCCGCCGCGCCGTCAAGTCGGCGATGGTGTACCCGATCCTCATCGGCAGCTTCGCCATCATCGTGCTGATCGGCATGGTGCTGTTCCTCATCCCGATCTTCGCGGGCATGTACAAGGACCTCGGCGACGCCAAGCTGCCGATGCTCACGCGCATCATGATGGGCATCTCCGACGCGATGCTGTCGTTCCCCCTGAACGTCATCATCCTGGCCGTCATCGTCGGCGCCATCTACGGACTCCTGCGGCTCAAGCGTACGGACAAGGGCACCCACGTCTGGGACCGCTTCAAGCTGCACATCCCCATGGGCATCGGCGAGATCATCCGCAAGCTGGCCGTCGCCCGCTTCTCGCGCACGCTGGGCACGCTCATCACCTCCGGCGTCCCCATCCTGCAGGCCATCGAGATCACCGGCCAGGCGGCCGGCAACGTGGTCATCGAGGACGCCATGGTCGAAGTCCAGCAGAGCGTCAAGGAGGGCCAGTCGATCACGGAGCCACTGTCGAAGGTCTCGATCTTCCCGGCCATGGTGACGCAGATGATCTCGGTGGGTGAGGAGACGGGCTCCCTCGACGCCATGCTGGGGAAGATCGCCGACTTCTACGAGGACGAGGTGAACGCGGCGGTCAAGTCGCTGACGTCGATCCTCGAGCCGATCCTCATGCTCTTCGTCGGCGCGCTGGTGGGTACGGTCGTCATCTCCATGTACCTGCCGATCTTCAACATGATGAACATCGTCAAGTAGACCGGCAGTCCGGGGGGCAGGGGCTTGGAGAACGAGCAACTCCTCGCCGCCTACGCGGAGACGCGGGCGGCGGCGACGCTCGACGAGATCGTGCGCCGCAACCAGAACCTGCTGCACCACATCCTCAAGCGGTTCTCGTACGCGAGTGAGCCGTACGAGGACCTGCTGCAGGTCGCCAACCTGGGGCTCATCAAGGCGGCGCAGCGGTTCGACGGCGGCCGTGGCGTGCGCTTCAGCACCTACGCCACCGCCGTCGTCGACGGCGAGCTCCGCCACCACCTGCGCGACTCGCTGCTCATGCGCCAGCCGCGGTGGGTCAAGAAGGTCTACCAGCAGATCCAGGACAAGTCGAACGAGCTGATGCACAAGCTCGGCCGGCCGCCGGAGGTGGCCGAGCTCGCCAAGGCCCTCAACATCAACGAAGACGGCATCCTCGAGGTCATGAACCTCTACTCGAGGATCCAACTGCACAGCCACGACGAGCCGTTCACGGCGGCTTCGTTCCAGGCCGAGGTCGACCCTCATGCGATGCACAGCATCCGGCAGCAGTCGTTCGCGTTGCCCATCGAGGACAAGATCGCGCTGTACGCGGCGCTGGACCGCCTGTCCGCCTTTCAGAAGCGCATCATCTACCTGCTCTTCTTCAAGGACCTCACGCAGAGCGAAGTCGCAGAGGAAATGGGCCTCACGCAGAAGAAGGTATCCCGTGAGTCCATCAAGGCGCTGGGCCGGCTCAAAGAGGTCATGGGGAAGAAGGTCTTCTGACCGCCCCTAGACATTTGTTCTAGGCCACGCTCTGACCGACGGGGCAGCGTAAGGGTGTGGGGGCTAAAGGGATTGACTCTGCCGCCGAGATAGGTGTCTAGAAACCGCCGAAGGAGGCACTATAGGGGCACGCAAAGGCGTTCAGGGCAAACCACTTGCGAGGGTGGGGCGCAAAGCCACAGGACTCACCGAGTCGGCTGGGCTGCCGCCAACAGGAGTCACCCCCGAGCAAGCCTGGGCCCGGCAGAAGGCGCGAGTCGCAGGCTTTTTGCATGAGCGGGACGAAGTACACGACGCAGACCAAGTCAGAGCTTGCCAGCAAGAAGAGAGGAGATAGGCACATGAAGAGGTTCCGCAAGGGCGAGGGTGGCTTCACCCTCATCGAGCTGCTGATCGTGATCATCATCATCGGCATCCTGGCCGCGATCGCGATCCCGATGTTCCTCAACCAGCGCGACAAGGCCAAGGACGCCGGCGTCAAGGAAGGCGTCCACTCGCATCCAGATCGGCGTCCAGAGCTACGCCGTCGACAACAACGACGTCTATCCGGCCGACCTGGCGATGTCGGCGGCATCGCCGTGGCCACGACCGC
Source organism: uncultured Actinomycetes bacterium (assembly GCA_963764225.1). GTDB lineage: Bacteria > Actinomycetota > Thermoleophilia > UBA2241 > UBA2241 > CAIXSE01. Next base: position 137,618 of record CAVXRL010000005.1, on the reverse strand, counting down.
TGGCAGACCGTCGCTGGCCGACGTACGTCGACAACCGTGGCCGGACAACCCGTTCGCAGGCGCGGACGCCGCGCAACTTCACATGATCGAGGCGCGACTGCTAGCGACGACTGCAACTACATCGCGCGAGCCGGTGACTCGACGTACGCCGCTGACTGGCGCACCGACAGCGCACTTCAGCCAGCCTTCGCGATCGTCAAGGGGCGGAGCCGCGGCCCGCTCCGCTTTCAGTGCGTGCCGCAGGGCTCGAAGGATTGCGCTGTCTCACGAACGGCTAGCTGGGCATAGTGAGTGCGAGGCGACAAGGGCAAACCACTTGCGAGGGTGGGGCGCAAAGCCGCGGGGCTCGCAGAGTCGGCTGGGCTGCCGCGAAGGACTCACCGAGCCTGTGGTTGCTGCAGCAGCGCAGGCTTGGACTCGTGGGCAGGCAGCGGGGGAGAGGCGAGATGAGGCATCGAGACGAAGCAGCAGGGTTTCACGCTGATCGAGCTGCTGATCGTGATCATCATCATCGGCATCCTGGCCGCGATCGCGATCCCGATGTTCCTGAACCAGCGGGAGAAGGCCAAGGACGCGGCGGTCAAGGGCGGCATTCACACGCATCGAGGTCGGGCATCGCGAGCTACGGCATCGACCACGACGACATCTACCCGGCTGCGCTGGCGACGACGGACGCGCTCTGGTGGACGGCGTCGGCCGGCGCGGCCTACGTCGACCAGTTGGCCGGAGAACCCGTGGACCGGAGCGCCGACGATGATCGACAGGTCGCCGGCGAGGGCGACTACACGCTACACGCAGGCTCGGCGCCGGCAGCAGCGAGCTTCACGCTTGCCGGGCACATGAGCAGTCGGGCGACTTCGTGGTCCGTCTGCACCGTGATGTCGGTAGAGTCGCCGCGTGAACGAGCGTGCGAACTCGGCGACTGTCAGCCATGCTGAGCCGGTCTGCACAAGACGGTCCACGTCGGGCTTCCGGCGACGCGCCGTCGAGATCCTGAAGGGCGTCGACCTTCAGGTCGAGCGACGGCGAAGTCGTTCGGCCTGCTGGGCCCGAACGGCGCCGGCAAGACGACGACCGTCAAGGTCGCGCTCGGGCTCATGCGCCCGACCTCGGGCACCGTCGAGCTCGGCGTCGCCGGCCTGTCAGCACGTCGGCTACCTGCCGGAGAACCCGTACTTCTACGACTATCTCTCCGGGCGCGAGTTCCTGGGCTTCTGCGCGCGGCTCTTCGGCCTCGACGCGCGACGTCGACGCCGCGAGCGCGTCGAGCGCCTGCTCGGCGACGTCGGGCTGCAGACGCGGCCGACGACGCACCTGCGCAAGTACTCCAAGGGCATGCTGCAGCGCATCGGCATCGCCCAGGCGCTCGTCAACGACCCCGAACTGGTCCTGCTCGACGAGCCGATGACCGGCCTCGACCCCGTTGGCCGCGTCGAGGTGAAGCGCATCATCCAGAGCCTGCACGAGCGCGGCAAGACGGTGCTGTTCAACTCGCACATCCTGAGCGACGTGCACGAGCTCTGCTCGCACATCGCCATCATGCGGCGAGGGCGCGTCGTCTGGCACGGGCGACGGTGGCGGAGGCCCTCGCGGAGGCGCCGACGCTCGAGGACTTCTTCATGAAGGTGGTCGACCGCGTGAAGCAGATCGATCGCCATCGCCGTCAACACCTTCAAGGAGACGATCCGCGACCGCGTGCTCGCCGTGATCGTCGTGTTCGCGCTCATCATGATCGTCGGCGGCCTCTGGCTCGGCAGCATCAGCCTTGGGCAGCAGGGGCGGATGATGAAGGACTTCGGCCTCGTCGCGGTGACCGCTCTTCGGGCTCATCGTCGCCGTGTTCGTCGCCGCCGGACTGGTGCACAAGGAGGTCGAGAAGCGCACCGTCTTCGTGCTGTTCTCCAAGCCCGTGAGCCGGGCGGCGTTCATCGCCGGCAAGTTCCTCGGCCTGTGCGGCACCATGGCGGTGGTGCTCGCGGGGATGGGCGCTGTTCCTCTTCCTGCTCGTCTGGGCGTCGCTGGGGAGGCGTCCGGCATGGTGCTCGCTCGCCGTGGTCGATGATCTACGTCCAGCTGCTCGCGGTCATGGCCGTGACGATCTTCTTCTCGACCCTCGGCTCCGCGATCCTCGCCAGCGTGCTCGGCATCTGCGTGTTCGTCGCCGGGCAGCTCAGCCACAACGTGCTGCCGCTCACGCGCCTCGGCAAGAACGCCGTCACAGAGGCGCTCTCTTGGGTCGTGTACGTCGTCATCCCCAACCTGTCGGCCGTCGACGTCAAGGCCGGCGTCGTTGGCGAGCAGACGCTGGCCTGGGGCGAGATCGCCTTGTGGAGCGCTGTACCTGCTCGCCTACGTGGTCGTCGTCCTGGCGTTCGCGACGCTGGTCTTCCGCCGCAAGGAGTTCTGAGCGTGCTCAAGCGGGTCGCTGCGTCGTGCTCGTCGTGCTGCCTGCGCCGGCGGTCGTCGTCGGGTACCAGGTGACGCGGCCCGCAGGGCGCCGGCGAACCCCAGAGTCGTTCGTGCCGTCGCCGCGTTCTTCCACGACTTCTCGCCCAGCTTCCGCACGTCGATCGCCGACGCCTACTACCTTGCCATGGTCCAGTACTACGGCGAGCACGTGAACGGCCGACGAACGCTCGGATCACTGCCGGCGATGGTCGACCTCGTGACCGTCCTCAGCCCGCACTTCACGCGCGCCTACCTCTTCGGCGCCTTCGCGCTATCGACGCCGGCCGTCCGGATGGCGCTACGAGCTCCTGAAGAGAGGCTTCGAGGCAGAACCCGGACGACTGGCAGCTTCCCGACGCTACCTCGGCTTCTTCGCGTATCACTATGCGAGCAAGGGCGAGAACCTCGACTGGAGGCGGCGCAGGTGGTACCAGCAGGCCGCCGCCATTCCCGGCAGTCCGGCGTATCGTCTCGCGGCTCGCGGCGGTCTCTGCTCGGCAAGGGTGGCGACACCGAGAAGGCCGTCCTGCATGTGGGGGCAGGCCTACTGGCAGGGCGACAAGTACTCGCAGGCAGAAGGCGGTGGACGGCCTGGAGCGCATCCTGCCCAAGGAGCAAGCAGGCGCGCATGAAGGCGCTCGCGCCGCTCTACGAGACGATGCCGAAGGCCGAGTTCGAGGCGCTGATCGCAGAGCTCTTCAAGGACTACGTGCAGTGAAGTCGGTGCCTCCGACGCGGCCGAGAGGCTCGCGCTCTGACCGCCCTGCTCGTCGTCATCGCGGCCGTCTACGGCCTGCTCATCGGCAGCTTCCTGAACGCCTGGGCGTGGCGGCTGACCCACGGCGAGAGCATCTCGAAGGGGCGCTCGCACTGCCCGGCGTGCGGTCACCAGATCCGGGCCTACGACAACATCCCCGTCGTCAGCTGGCTGCTCCTGCGCGGCCGCTGCAGGGACTGCGGCGCGCCGATCAGCTGGCGCTATCCGCTCGGTGAGGCGGTCACCGCCGTCATCTTCGTCGGCGTCGTGCTCATGGACGGGCTGGACTGGGTCCTCATCCCTCACCTGCTCTTCGTGTCCGCGCTGGTGCTGGTCAGCCAGGTGGACCTCGAGGTGCGACTCATCCCCGACGTCGTCATCCTGCCGGTGGCGGCGGCGGGCATCCCGCTCATGATCCTCTTCGGGGACGGGCCCTGGTGGGAGTGGCTCGTGGCCGGGGGAGGGGCCGCGGCGTTCCTGTTCCTCATCGGGGAGGTCTACTACCGCGTGCGGCACGTGGAGGGGATGGGGTTCGGCGACGTGAAGCTCGCGCTGTGCATGGGCATCTACCTCGGCGCGGCCGTGGTGCCCGCGCTCTTCATCGGCTTCATCAGCGGGGCCGTCATCGGCGTGATCGTCGTGGCGGTCAGCAAGGGGGACGGCAAGACGGCGATCCCCTTCGGGCCGTTCCTGGCCGCCGGCGCGGTCGTCGCGCTGTTCGCCGGCACGCCGATCATCGACGCGTATCTGAGTCTCGCGCTCGGCCGCTGACCGGCGTCCGCGGCCGGGATCGCGAAGCCGCAGGGCCGTCAGCAGGCGGCTCCCGGGAACGTCATCCGCGCGGCGCCTACGTCATCCTGTCGCTTCGCCGACGCCGGTCCTACGCTTTCGCCTGAGGGCGCGGAGCGGTGCGGCGGAGAGCGGAGGGTGGCGTGAGGCACGAGACCGGATCGACCCTGTTCGAGCTTCTGACGATGCTCGCCGTCCTCGCGGTCTTCGCCGCCGTGGCCGTCCCCGGCGCCGCGCACGTGCGCTCGGCCGTCTCCGGCGCGGAAGGCGCACGGCGCTTGGCTCTGGTTCTGCGCACCGCGCAAGCGGAGGCCCAGAGCCGCTCCGCCCGGGTGCGCGTGGAGGTCGAGGCCGGCGGAGAGTACTCCGTCACCACGTCCGCGGGCGTGACGCTGCTCAGCGGCGACTTGGGGACGGGCGTGGGCAGCACCTACCCGGGCGGTCTTCTGGAGTTCACCGCCCGCGGCTGGGCCGGGCTGCCCGGCGCCGCCAGTCCGCGCGCCGGCCACTTCGACGTCGGCGGCGCCTCGGGCGCTGACACCGTCACCGTACAGCTGTCCGGATGCGTGCGATGCTCGTGAGCCGGAGCGTCAGATGGGATGCTCGAGCTGCGCGCGGGTTCTCCCTCCTGGAGGTGCTCGTCGCCTCGGCGCTGCTGCTGGCGACGGTGACCGCCGTCTCGCTGTGCGTCACCAGCGTCTCGCGCGGCGGGGCGCGCCTCGAGGCGGCGATGGAGGCGGACCGCGCCCTGCGGATGGTGGCGGGGCACCTTGGCGCCTTGCCTTACTGCGCGCCCTCCTACCCCGACGCACGCGAGGCGGCCGGAATGGACGCGACCGATTTGGTGGCCGCGGTGTTCCCGCACGCGCTGGGGGCGGCGAGCACGCCGGAGGCGCGGTACTGCGAGGTCAGGCGAGGGCGAGCATTCCGGCCGGCTCGTTCGTGACCATCGTGCGCCAAGGCGACGTCGTGATCCGCTGCGTCGCGAGGTTCGTGACGCAGGACGGCGCGTTCCTCGGCCCGGCCTCGCTCGCCGGCTGGGACGCGCGGGCAAGCGAAGCTCCGCCCGCGTGCCGTCTGTCCGTCTCACTCACTGCCGAAGGCGCCGCCGGCGCTCGCACGTGGCTGCTGCTGCGGTCGGCGCTCGGGTCACCCGCTCTCCTGGCGCAGCGTCCCGACCTCGGTGCCGCATGACGCGGCGCGCTCAGCCCGGCGTCGCAGCACGCGTGCAGGCTTCGGTGCGGCGGCTTCACGCTGCTCGAGCTGCTCGTCGCGGCCGCGATCGCCGGCGTCGTCCTCTCGGGCGTCTACGGCTGGCTCTGGAACGTCGCGGCGCTCGCCGGCAGGACGGACGACGGGGCGCAGGCGGCGACGCTCGCGTCGGCCGTCGCCCGGGCGGTGCAGGCCGACCTGCGCGCCGCCGTCTCCGTGACGGCGCCGCCCGCGGGGCGCGACCCGTCGGTCACGATCGCGTTGACTCACGATCACGTGGACGCGGCCGCCGAAGCCGTCGTCATCGTCTGGGACCCGGTCCGCCGCGTCGTCTGGCGCAACGCGTCGGGCACCTACCTGGGCGACCACATCACGGCGTTTCGGCTGGCCTACACGCTTCGCGACGGGCGTCGCCTCGCGCCCGACGCCGTCGCCGCCTCGGAGTGGGCCGCCATCCGGGACGTCGAGGTGACGCTCGCCGCCACCGTCGGGTCGGCGGTCGCCACTCGAAGCGCGCGCGTCTCGGTGGGTCCCCTGTGATGCGCCGCCGGGCGAACAGGGGTACGCCCTCCTTGCGGCGCTGCTGATCATGGCGCTGGCGGCGACGTTCGCGCTGGTCGTGGTCGGCGCCGTGCACAGCCTGCAACTCGTGGAGGGGTCGGACGCGTCGTCGTGGCGCGCGGCAGCCTTGGAGCCTCGCGCGCTTGCGGCCCTGACCCGCGCCCTGCGCTGGGAGCCCGGCGCGCGGTCGGGGTCGCTGGAGGGGGCGGGGCCCGCGGCGGGGGAGACCTGGCGCGTCTCGTGGGAGCCGGCTCCCGCGGTGGCGGGGATGCCCTGGCCCTGCGTCCGCGCGTCCGTGTCGACGTCCGCCGGCGCAGCTCGACACCAGGACCTGCTCACGGTGGCGCTGCGCGCGGAGCCATGGGCCATGGGGGTCACGTGCAGCGGGGACCTGGACGCGGCGACGTCGCTCAGCGTGATCGGAAGTGGGGTCTACGTCGGCGGGTGCCTGCGCGGAAGGGAGAACCTCGCCTTCCCCGCGGCTGCAGGCTCGGTGGCGGCCGCCGGCGAGCCGGCCGACCTGGTGCGCGGCGACGTGTTCGCGACGGCCGCGGCCCACGGGGGAGTGGGCATCTGGGCTCTCGGCGAGGAGATCCACGCTGCCGGCGTCGCGGTCCCATATCCCGCCGACAGCGATCGGCATGAGGGCCTCGCCGTGCCGGGCGAGTGGCTGGAGGGCCCTGGCGCGGAGTTCCTCTGCGCGGCGGCGGAGTCTGCGGAGTCGCCCGGCGCCGCGTTCTCCGAGGGCACCTTGCGTCTCGGCGCCGTCCGCCCGGCCGGCGCCGGCGAGTTGCTGAACGGGCGTTGTCTGCTGTTGCCGCCGGGGGACGAGGTCACCATCGAGGGATCCGCGTCGCCCGACGCCGGGCGACTGCTGGTCGTCGTGCAGGGAGACGCCGTCCTGGGGCAGCCGGGCGCGCCGGTCGAACTGGACGGCGCGCTGGTGGTCCTCGGGCGCCTCGTGGTCAGGGGAGGCCTGCTCCTGCGCGGGTCGCTTCACGCCGAGAATCTCGTGATAGAGGCGGAGTCGTCGATCGCAGTCGATCCCGGGTGGCGCGAGCGACCCCTCTCGGGGGCGACGGCGCCCGTGATCGTGGAATCGGGCGCCTGAAGAAGCAGGATGAGACGGACTCTGGTAGAAAGTTGTGTGCGGTACGGGGCCCATGAGATATGGTTCCTACCGTCGGGGTCAGGGGCAGGCGATGGGGTCCATCGAAACATGTGCCTAAAGGTATCCCGCGAGGGTGCCGACACTGGCGCTAGGGCAAGGCTAGGCGAGGGGCGACAATGGCCATGAACGCGGTGCGCGTAGGCATCGACATCGAGCAGGCCTCGATGGTCGGTGCGCAGATCAAGACCGGCCGCCAGGGGCACACGCTCGCGGCGGTCTCTGCGCGGGCGCTTCCCGACGGTCTCATGTTCGAGGGTGAGGTCGTCGACGTCGAAGCGCTGGCGGCAGAGCTCAAGACGTTCTGGAAGGAGGCCGGCTTCACGGGCAAGCGCTTCTCCGTGGGTGTCGCCAACCAGAAGATCGTGGTGCGCACCATGGAGTTCCCGATCATCGACCCCAAGGAGCTGCGCGCCGCCATCGAGTTCCAGGCGCAGGAGGCCATCCCGATCCCGCTCGACGAGGCGATCCTGGACTTCCAGGTCCTCTCGACCACGCCGGGCGAGGTCGACGGGGGCGGGCGCCAGCAGGTGCTCATCGTGGCCGCCCAGCGCGACATGATCGGCCAGTTCATGCAGGTCGCGAAGAAGGCCGGTCTCAGCATCGACGGCATCGACCTGCAGGCGTTCGCGCTCATGCGTTCGGCCGCTCCCCGGGTCGCGTTCGTCGACCAGGGCGCGCCGCAGGCGGATGGGGCCAGCGCGCTCATCAACATCGGCGCCGGCATCAGCAACATCGTCGTCGCGTCCGGCGGCACGCCGGAGTTCACCCGCGTGGTCAACCTCGGGTACGAGGCTCTGGTGCAGGCGCTCATGCAGAACCGCGGCATCACGCACCAGGAGGCCGACCTCCTGCGTCTCACGGTCGGCCTCACCGGCAGCGCCGCGGCCGCCGCGGACCTCGAGGCCGCCTCGGTGGCGGAGATCCACGAGGTGCTGGACTCCACCTGCGAGTCCTTCGCGGACGAGATCAGGCGCTCCGTCGACTACTACCACTCACTCCAGCAGGACGTGCCCATCGCGCGCATCCTGCTGAGCGGGGAGGGCTCCCTGACGCGCAACATGTGCGACTATCTGGCAGGAGCGCTACACCTGCCGGTGGCCCTCGGCAACCCGCTGCAGTTCATCGCCGAGAACAAGTCGAAGCTCCCGCAAGAGGAGCTCGAACTGATCGCCCCTCGTCTGGCGGTCGCGCTCGGCCTGGCATTCGATGACGAGGAGTAGCCGATGAAGCGCATCAACCTGCTCCCGCAGGAAGAACGCGTCAAGGTGTCGAGGGAGCGTGGCCTCATTTGGGCGATCCTCATCCTCGTCGCCCTCGTGGCCGTTCTGGGGCTGGTGTACGTCAAGTACACGAGTGACGTGAACTCCAAGGAGAACGAGCTCGCCGCCATCCAGAGCGAGACGGCCGTCGTCCAGGCGAGGATCGTCGAACTGAGCCCGTACGCCGCGCTGCAGACGAAGCGCACGGAGATGACGCAGACGGCGAAGGGCATCTACGAGTCCAGCGTCCCGTTCTCGATCCTGCTGCAGGAGCTGAGCCTCGTCATCCCGGAGAACGTGCGGCTCCAGTCGCTCACGTCGACCGTCCCGGCGGCCATGCTGCCCGGCGCGGCCGCCGTCGAGGGTGGCGCCGCCGCCGGTGCGGCCACCACGGATGTGACGTTCACCGGCCAGACGGAGGACCACAGGGACGTGGCCGAGTTCATGACGCGGCTCGGGCTCATCCCGCAGCTCACGGGCATCACCTTGACCAGTTCCACGGACGCGGCCAGCACGACCGGCACCACCAGCTACACGCAGTTCACCGTCACGGCGCAGCTCCGGCCGTACACCACGACGCCACCTGCAACGCAGCTGACGGGGGTGGCGCAATGAGGGCACGAGGCAGAGAGATCTACATCATCACCGCCGTCGTCGCGGTGGTCCTCATCGTCGCCTGGTACTTCCTGCTCTTCAGCCCCACGCAGCGCAAGCTGAGCGACCTCGACACGCAGATCCAGTCGGCGCAGAGCTCGCTGAACATGGCCAATCAGGAGGTCGTCAAGCTCGAGTCGTACAAGAAGACGGCCCCCCAGTCGCGCGCGGAGATCGTCCGCCTGGGCAAGATGCTGCCCGAGAGCGAAGGCATCCCGGGGCTCATCATCGAGTTGACGAAGACGGCTGAGGCCTCCGGTGTGGGGATCACCAGCATCGCCCGCGGCACCACCACGACCGGCGTGCCGTTCGGCATCCAGACGGTCACCATCCAGGTCTCCGGGCGGTACTTCGACGTCGAGGACTTCCTCTACCGGCTCGAGGAGTACGTCGCGTTCCGCAACGCGAGCTTCCGCGTGACCGGCCGGCTCCTGCAGGCGACGCAGCTGACGATGCAGGCGGCAACGACCAGCGAGACCACCACCAGCGGCTCGCCGCAGCTGGCGGTCACCATCGGCCTCAACGCCTACCTCTGGGGCGGCTCTGATCAGGCGGCGGCAGCTGGAGGTGTGCAATGAACCGTCGCATGCTCACGTATGTGGTCATCGCGCTCATCGTCGGGGCGGCGCTCGCGTTCGCCGTGGCGCTGGCGAGCTCCGGGTCGGACGCGGCCGGCGCCTCCGGCGCCGTGAACGAGGCGGCCGTGAGCGGGGTCAGCTCCGAAGCCGGGACGGAGGCGCTCGCCGCCGCCGACCCCGCCAAGGAGCAGCCGCTCCTCGACACGTTCACGAGCAAGGATCCGTTCATCCCGTTCGTCAGTTCGTCGTCCACCTCGGGCAGCACGAGCACGGCTTCGCCTACGCCGAGCTCGACCTCCACGCCGTCCAGCAACCTGTCGGCGAAGGTCAAGGTCGACGGGACGTCCTACAACGTCATGGAGGGCGACACGGTGCCCGGCGGTTCCGCCGCCGAGTTCTCGGTCACCAGCGTCACCTCCAGCGACGTGACCTTCAAGGTCATCGACGGCACGCTCGAGAACGGCGACAAGTCGTTCTCGGTCAACCTCGGCGAGGCGGTGCGGGTGACGCTGGAGTCCGGCGTCTCCTACGACATCTCCGTCATCGCCATCGGCGGCAGCAGCAGCGGCGGCGGCAGCGGAGGTACGAGCCACAGCATCAGCGTGCTGAGCGTCACCAGCCAGAACGGCACCGCTCTCGTGACCATCGAGGTCGACGGCAAGACGTACAGCGACCTCGAGCAGGGCAAGGTCATCACCACGTCCTGGGGCGAGATCGAGATCGTCGCCATCAACGTCAACGGCCAGACCGTGACCATCCTGCACGGGGACCAGACCCTGACCCTGCACGCGGGCCAGGTGGTCGTGAAGTGAACCCGGCGGCAGCTGGGGAATGAGCGGACGGGGCGGCCCCGAGGGCCGCCCCGTCCGCGTACGGAGCCGTGCCCGGGTGGTGTACGTCCCCGCGGCGCGCGGATAAGGTAGGAGCATGAGCGGATTACGCTATCTGACCGCGGGAGAATCGCACGGGCCGGGACTCACCGCCGTGCTCGACGGCTGCCCGGCCGGGCTCGGCGTCGACGTCGCCGCCATCGACGCTGAGCTGGGCCGGCGCCAGAGCGGCTACGGCCGCGGCGAGCGGCAGAGCATCGAGCAGGACCGCGTCCGCGTGCTGGGCGGCGTGCGCCACGGCCGCACCACCGGGGCGCCGCTGGCGCTGTTCGTGCCGAACCGCGACGCCGCGAACTGGGGCGACGTGCTGGCCGTCGAGGCGCCGCAAGGTGGAGGCGAGCCGCCCGAGCGCGTCGTGGTCCCCCGGCCGGGACACGCCGACCTCGGCGGCGCGCTGCTGTACGAGCTGGACGACATCCGCGACGTGATCGAGCGCGCGAGCGCCCGCGAGACCGCGGCCAAGGTGGCGTGCGGCGCGGTCGCCAAGGCGCTGCTCGGCGCCGTGGGGTGCACGGTCGCGAGTCACGTCGTGGCGCTGGGCGGGGTCGAGGCCGGGCTCGGGATGCGGCCCGAGGACGTCGAGCGCGTCGAGGCGAGCCCGGTGCGCTGCCTGGACGAAGACGCCGGGCAGCGCATGGTGGCCGCCATCGACGCGGCCTCCGCCGCGGGCGACACCCTGGGCGGCGTGGTCGAAGTGCTCGCCTTCGGGTATCCGCCGGGCGTCGGCACGTACGTGCAGGGAGACCGGCGGCTGCAGTCCCGTCTGGCCGCGGCTTTGCTGTCGGTGCCCGCCATCCGCGGCATGGAGTTCGGGCTGGGGTTCGCCGCGGCCGCCCTGCCCGGTAGCCGGGTGCACGATCCGATCGGCTACGACGCCGGGCGGGGCTACGTGCGCGCGAGCAACCACGCGGGCGGCATCGAGGGCGGCATCTCGACCGGCGAGACGATCGTGTTGCGCGCGGCGATGAAGCCCATCTCCACGCTCAGGGAGCCGCTCGACAGCGTCACGATCGCCTCCCACGAGCCGGTCAAGTCCCGGTTCGAGCGCTCCGACGTGTGCGCGGTGCCGGCCGTCGGCATCGTGCTCGAGGCCGTGGTCGCGCTCACGCTGGCAGACGCGGCGCTGGAGCGGTTCGGCGGCGCCACCGTCGGCGACCTGGTCGCCGCCGTCGACGCCTTCAAGCGGCGCGTCCGGGAGCGCTGAGCCGGCGGTGGCCGCTCCGCCGCGACCGCCGGCCGTCGTGCTCGTCGGCTTCATGGGCGCGGGCAAGAGCGCCGTGGGGCGAGAGCTCGCCGCGCGGCTGCGCCTGCCGTTCCTGGACAGCGACGAGCTGATCGCGGCCGCCGAGGGTCCCATCGACGAGATCTTCGCGACGCGCGGGGAGCCCGCCTTCCGCGCTCTCGAGACCCGGACGGTCCTTGGTGAGATCGAAGCCCTGGAGGACGCGCCGAAGGTGCTGGCGCTGGGCGGGGGCGCCGTGCTGGCGGACGAGGTGCGCGAGGCCCTGCGGCCGCTCGCGCACGTGGTCCTGCTGACGGCGCCGGTCGCCGAGCTCTGGCGCCGCGTGACCGGCGACGGAGACGCCGCGCGCCCTCTGGCGCGAGACCGCGGGGCCTTCGAGGCGCTGCTGGCCGCCCGCGAGCCCCTGTACCGCGAAGTCGCGACGCTGACCGTGGAGACCGCGCGCCGCGACCCGGGCGAGGTGGCCTCGCGCATCGTGCGGCTGCTCGGCGAGGAGGCGGCCGCCGAAGGCCAAGGGGCCTCTCCGCTCAGGCGGGAGGGCTCCGCGTGAAGCGGCTGACCGTCAGGGCGGCTTCACGCTCGTACCCGGTGCTGGTCGGCCGCCGCCTGTTGGGCCGGCTCGGCGCGGAGGTGCGGCGGCTGCGCGGCGACGGCCAGGTCGTGGTCGTCTGCGACGAGAACGTCGCGCCGCTCTACCTCGAAGAGGCCCGCGAGAGCCTGCGGGACGCGGGCCTCGGCGTGTCGCACGTGATCCTGCCGGCCGGTGAGCGCGAGAAGAGCCTGGCGCGCGCGGAGGAGCTGTACGGCGTGCTGTACGACCGCGGGATGCGCCGCACGGACACGCTGCTCGCGCTCGGCGGCGGCGTGATCGGCGACCTCGGCGGGTTCGTGGCCTCCACCTATCAGCGCGGCTGCGGGTTCGTGCAGGTGCCCACCACGCTCCTCGCGCAGGTGGACGCCTCGGTGGGGGGCAAGGTCGCGGTGGACTTCCGCGCCGGCAAGAACTACGTGGGGACGTTCTACCAGCCGAGTCTGGTGCTGGCCGACCTGGACACGCTGCGCTCGCTCCCGGCGCGGGAGCTGCGCTGCGGCGCCGCGGAGGTGGCCAAGCACGGGCTGCTCGCCGGCGGCGGCGTGCTCCGGCGCGCGCAGCGCCTGGCGGCGGCGACGCTGACGGCCGACGCCGTGACCCAGGAACTGGTGGCGGACTCGATCGCGTACAAGGCCGGCGTGGTGGAGCGGGACGAGCGCGAGGCCGGGCTGCGCGCCGTGCTCAACTTCGGGCACACCATCGCGCACGCGATCGAGGCCGCGACCGCGTTCCGGCGCTGGTCCCACGGCGAGGCGGTGGCGCTCGGCCTGCACGGCGCCCTGCGCCTCTCCGCCGAGCTCACCGGGCTGAGCGAAGCCGAGGAGCGCGACGGACACGCGCTGCTCGACGGGCTGGGCCTGCCGGCGCGGCTCACGGGACTGCGGGCGCAGGATGTCTGTGAGCTGATCTCCCGCGACAAGAAGGCCGGTCCGGAGGGCGTCGGCTACGTGCTGCTGCGCCGGCTCGGCGAACCGCTGCTCGGCGTGCGCGTGCCGCCGGAGCTCGAACTGGAGGTCGTGGAGTGGCTGCGAAAGCGCTGAAGACCCTCTGGCTGCTGCACGGCGTCAACCTCGACATGCTCGGGCGCCGCGACCCCGCCGTGTACGGCTCCATGACGCTCGCCGAGCTGGAGGCGTACGTGGCCCGGCACGGTGAGGCGTACGGGTTCACCGTGCACAGCTTCCAGACCAACTTCGAGGGGGAGCTGGTGGAGAAGCTGCACCAGCTCGTGCTCGAGGCCGCCGACGCGGCGATCGTCAACCCCGGCGCCTGGACGCACTACAGCTACGCGCTGCACGACGCGCTCGAGCTCGTCTCCGCGCCGGTCGCCGAGGTGCACCTCTCGGACATCGAGAGCCGCGAGGAGTGGCGGCGCCTCTCGGTCATCGCCGACGTCGTCGACGTGCGCGTGACCGGCAAGGGCGCGGAAGGCTACGTCGACGCTCTCGGGGCGCTGGCGGACATCCTCACAGGGAGGACCACGTGATGAACGACCGTCTCGACCGCTGCCGCAGCCTGTTCGCCGAGCTCCGCGTCGACGGAGTCCTCGTGACGGACCCGGAGGACGTGCGCTATCTCTCCGGGTTCCGCGGGGACGACGCCACGCTGCTGGTGGGCCCGGACGTGGCGCTCCTGTGCACCGACGCGCGGTACTGGGAGCAGGTGCGCGAGGAGGTCACCGCCGCCGAGCTGAGCAGAGTGACCGACAAGCCGCTGCTGCCGCACAGCGCGGCGGAGGCCACCCGGGTGCTGGGCGAGGGCGCCGTGCTGGGCTACCAGGCGGCGCGGCTGAGCCACGCGTCGTACCGCCGTCTGCGGCGCGCCTACGGCGGCGGGCTCCGCGACGTGAAGGACGGCGTCACCCTGCTGCGCGCGGTCAAGGACGCCGCGGAGATCGCGGCCATGAGGCGGGCGGGCGCGGTGACCGACGAGGCCCTGGGCCTCGTCGTGGCCCGCGGCCTGGTGGGCCGCCGGGAGCGCGACGTGGCGTGGGACCTGCAGGCCGAGTACCACCGCCTGGGGGCCGACGGCGAGGCGTTCCCTGCCATCGTCGCCGCCGGCGACCACGGCGCCCACGCGCACGCGCTGCCGGGGGAGCGGGTGATCCGCGCCGGTGAGCTGGTGGTGATCGACACCGGCGCGCGCGTGGACGGCTACTGCAGCGACATCACGCGCACGTACGCGGCGGGCGAGCCGTCGGCCGAGCTCAGGCACATCTACGACGTGGTGCTCGAGGCCCAGCTCGCCGGCCTCGCGGCCGTGCGCGCCGGCGCGCACGGGCAGCGCGACGTGGACGCGGCGGCGCGCAGGGTCATCGCGGAGGCCGGCTACGGCGAGCAGTTCGGGCACGGCACCGGCCACGGAGTGGGCCGCGAGGTGCACGAGGCTCCCAGCCTCGGGCGTCTGCGCGGCGACCGCCTGGAGGCCGGCATGGTGTGCACCGTGGAGCCCGGCATCTACGTCGAGGGCCTGGTGGGCGTGCGCATCGAGGACACCGTGCTCGTCACGCCCGACGGCGCTGAGCGGCTCACGACCTCGCCCAAGGAGCTCCTGGTCGTCTCGTGATCGGCGGCGGGGGCTGCGGATCGCGCGCTGCGCGCCTCCGCCTGGCGTCGCCCGCGCCCCCGGCCTTGCTGTATCATGGCCAACTACCAGTGCTTTCGTAGACTCATCGACCCCTGAGTAGGACCACATGGCAGACGTCGTCACCACCAACCAGTTCAAGACCGGCATGGCCATCGAGATCGACGGCCAGCCGTTCACCATCGTCGAGTTCCAGCACGTCAAGCCCGGCAAGGGCGGGGCGTTCGTGCGCACCAAGGTCCGCAACATCGCCACCGGCGCGGTACTCGACAAGACCTTCCGCGCCGGCGAGAAGTTCGACCGCATGCACACGCAGTCGCGCAAGGTCGCGTACCTGTACTCGACGGACGACGAGGTCGTGCTCATGGACAACGAGACCTACGAGCAGGTCTCGGTGACGCCGGCGATGGCGGAGGACGCCCTCAAGTGGGTCGTCGAGAACATGGAAGTCGAGCTCATGTACCTCAACGGCCAGCCCTTCGAGGTCGCGGCCCCCAACTTCGTCGAGCTCACGATCACCAAGTCGGACCCCGGTGTGCAGGGCAACACGGCGCAGGGCGCCACCAAGCCCGCCACCCTCGAGTCCGGCGCCACCATCCAGGTGCCGCTGTTCATCGAGGAAGGCGAGAAGGTCAAAGTGGACACCCGCAGCGGGGAGTACCTCGGCCGCGCCTGAGCGCGCTGAGGGAGGAGAGCCATGCGAGCGCGCCCGGTAGGCATCACCGACACCACCCTTCGTGACGGGCACCAGTCGCTGTGGGCGACGCGGATGCACACGACGGAGATGATCCCCATCCTGGAGCTGATGGATTCGATCGGCTTCCACTCGCTGGAGTGCTGGGGCGGGGCCACGTTCGACGCGTCGCTGCGGTTCCTCGACGAGGACCCGTGGGAGCGCCTGCGGCTCATCAAGAAGCACGTGGCGCGCACGCCGCTGCAGATGCTGCTGCGCGGCCAGAACATCGTCGGCTACCGCCACTACGGCGACGACATCGTGCGCCGCTTCGTCTACAAGGCGGCGGAGAACGGCATGGACATCTTCCGTGTGTTCGACGCCCTCAACGACATCCGCAACTACGAGACGGCCGCGGCGGCCATCAAGGAGACCGGCAAGCACTTCCAGGGCGCCGTCGTCTACACGATCTCGCCGGTGCACTCGCTCGACCACTACGTGGACGTCGCCCACCGGCTCGTCGACATGGGCGCCGACTCCATCTGCATCAAGGACATGGCGGCGCTGCTCTCGCCGTTCTACGCCGAGCAGCTCGTCGGCCGCCTCAAGGCCGAGCTCAAGGTGCCCATCCAGCTGCACTGCCACTACATCGGCGGCCTCGCTCCGATGACCTACCTCAAGGCCATCGAGGCCGGGGTGGACGTGATCGACACGGCCACCGTGCCGCTCGCGTTCGGCAACTCGCAGCCGGCCACCGAGATGGTCGTCTCCGCGCTCACCGGGACGCCCTACGACAGCGGCCTCGACCTCGAGAAGCTCTTCGAGATGGCCAAGTACTTCGAGAAGGTCCGCCAGGAGGGCGGCTGGGACCGCGGCGTCACCTCGCTCACGCACATGCAGGTGTACTCGCACCAGGTGCCGGGCGGCATGATCAGCAACCTCGAGAGCCAGCTCAAGGAGCAGGACGCGCTCGACCGCCTGCCCGAGGTGCTCGAGGAGATCCCGATCGTGCGCGCCGAGGTCGGGTTCCCGCCGCTGGTCACGCCGATGAGCCAGATCGTCGGCACCCAGGCGGTGCTCAACGTGCTCTCCGGCCGCCGCTGGCACATCGTGCCCGACGAGATGAAGCAGTACCTGCGCGGCAAGTACGGCGCCGCCCCGGGCCCGGTCTCGCAGGAGGTCCTCGCGCGCGTGCTGGAGGGCGAGGAGCCCATCGGCGTGCGCCCGGCCGACCTCGTCGACGAGACGCTCGAGGACTACCGCGAGGAGATCGGCGAGCTGGCGCGGTCCGAGGAGGACCTGCTGAGCTACGCGCTGTTCCCGCAGACGGCGCGCGTCTACCTCGAGCGGCACCACGTCGGCCCCGAGTCGGACGTGTTCCAGGTGCACCGCTACCTGCACGCGCAGCCGGGCAGCGCCCTGCTCGAGGACAGCGCCGACCGCGTGAAGGACATCCTCGGCATGATCGAGGAGAGCGAGGTGGACGAGGTGGTGATCGAGGAGGGCGACCTCAAGATCACCGTGCGCAAGTCGGGGGTGGAGCCGGCGGCCGCGGCCGCTCCGGCTCCCGCGCCTCAGGCCGCGGCCGGGACCGCGGTGGCCGGGGACGACTCCAACGGGTTCCACCTGGTCAAGTCCAAGTGGGTGGCCACGTTCTACCGCTCGCCGTCGCCGCAGTCTCCCTCGTTCGTGGAGGTCGGCGACACGGTCGAGGCCGGCCAGACGCTCTGCATCCTCGAGATGATGAAGATGATGAACGAGCTCACCGCCGACGTGGCCGGCGTGGTCCGCGAGATCCTCGTGGTCGACGGCGAGACCGTCCAGTACGGGCAGCCGCTGTTCGCCATCGAACCCCTCTGAGACGGGGAAGCAGGCGTCCCGCGTGAGTCCGGCCGGCCCGAGCCGCAAACAGGCGCGCCGCGACGCCGTCTTCCTGCTGTATCAGACCGAGGTCACCGACCTGCCGATGGCCGACCTGGTCAAGGGACAGAAGCTGCGCGAGGGGTACGCGCCCGACGACTTCACCATCAAGGCCGTCGCCGGCGTGCTCCGCGACAGGAAGGCGCTCGACGCGGAGCTCGAGGCGCACTCCCGAGGGTGGCCGCTCGACCGCGTCGCTCCCCTCGAGCGCAGCATCCTGCGGCTCGCGCTCTGGGAGATCCGCGACGAGGTCTCGCCGCCGGAGGTCGCCATCGACGAGGCCGTGCGGCTGGCCAAGCGCTACTCCACCGACGACGCGGGCGCGTTCGTCAACGGCGTGCTCGGTGGGATCGTGCGCGGCGACGCTACGGTGGATGAGGTCGAAGGCTCGCCGGAAGACGGGCCGTCGCAGGAGACCGCGGCAGACGAAGCACCGGATCCGGATGCAGAGGAGGGCGAGAGTGGCTGACGAGCAGGTCTCCGGACTGGCGCTCACGCGCGAGCAGGCGCTCAAGCGGCTCGAGCACATCCTCGCCCAGCTCGGCGAGCTCGAGCCGCGCCTGGCGGCGTCGTCGTCGGCCGAGGTCGAGATGACGCTGCTCGAGAGCGCGACCGAGCAGGTCGAAGAGGCCGGCAGGCTGCTGGAGCAGCTGGGCCGCGTCGCCGGGTGAGGCCGCGGCCGTGAGCGGGGCCGGCGCCGCCTATCCCGCCGACCTGCTCGCCCTGGTGGAGGCCTACCTCGAGGGCCTCGACTTCGGCGTCGACCCCCGGGCCGTGCGCCTGGTGGAGGCCATGCGGTACTCGCTGCTCGCCGGGGGCAAGCGCATCAGGCCGGTGCTCACGCTGGCCACCGCCCGCGGCCGCGGCGCCGACCCGGCGTCGGTGCTGCCCACCGCCGCGGCGCTCGAGCTCATCCACACGTACTCGCTCATCCACGACGACCTGCCGGCCATCGACGACGACACGTTGCGGCGCGGCCGGCCCACCTGCCACGTGGCCTTCGGGGAGGACGTGGCGATCCTGGCCGGCGACGGCCTCTTCGCGGAGGCGTTCGGCCTCGTCCTGCAGCGGCAGGGCGGCGGCTGCGCGCCGGTGCTCGCCGCGCTGGGCGAGATCGCCGCGGCGACCGGGGTGCAGGGCATGGTCGGCGGCCAGTACATGGACGTCGCCGGGGACGCGGCCGCCGACGACGACCTGCGGACGCTGCACGCCCTCAAGACCGGCCGGCTGATCCAGGCCGCCGTGGTCTGCGGGGCGCTGCTGAGCAGCGCGGAGGACGTCGAGCCGTACCGCGCCTTCGCCGCCGAGCTCGGGCTGCTCTTCCAGATCGTCGACGACATCCTCGACGAGACCGGCGCCGAGGACGAGCTGGGCAAGAGCGTCGGCAAGGACCGCGCGCTCGACAAGGTCACCTACGTCTCGCGCTTCGGCATGGAGCGGGCGGGCGCGCTCGCCGACGAGGCGCAGGAGCGCGCCCTCGCCCTGCTCGCCGAGCTGCCCGACGCCGCCGGCGACCTCGTGGCGGTCACCCGCTTCATCCACGACCGGCGCCGCTGAGGCCCGCCGGCGAGCGCTGAGGCCCGCCGGCGAGGGGCTTCACGGGCGCGTCGGCGGCGCGCGCGGGCGGCCGCGGACCCGGTGCTATACTTCGTGGGATGCGGTATCTGGACAAGATCTCCGATCCCGCCGACCTCCAACAGTTCTCAGAGCGCGAGCTCACGCTGCTCGCCGGCGAGGTCCGCGAGACGATTCTGAGCTGCGTGAGTGAGACCGGGGGGCATCTCGCCCCCAGCCTCGGCACCGTCGAACTCACCGTGGCTCTGCACAGCGTGCTGCACAGTCCCCGGGACAAGATCGTCTGGGACGTCGGCCACCAGTGCTACGCGCACAAGCTGCTCACCGGCCGCCGCGACCGGTTCGGCACCATCCGCCAGTACGGCGGCCTCTCGGGGTTCCCCAACCGCACGGAGTCGCCGCACGACGTCATCGGCACGGGGCACGCCTCGACCTCCATCAGCTACGGTCTGGGCCTGGTCGAGGCGGAGCGCATCGCCCGTGAGGACGGCGGTAACGTGGTCTGCGTGCTCGGCGACGGCGCCCTCACGGGCGGGGTCGCCTTCGAGGCGCTCAACCAGGCAGGGCACCTGCGCACGCCGCTCGTGGTGGTGCTCAACGACAACGAGATGTCCATCCGCGCCAACGTCGGCGCCCTGCAGCTCTACCTCAACCGCATCCGTCTCGACCCGACGCTCACCCGCCTGCGCGAGGACCTGGAGCACGGCGTCGCCAGGATCCCCGCCATCGGCCACAAGGCGTACCGGCTGGGCAAGGACGTCAAGGAGTCGATGAAGGCGTTCCTCGTGCCGGGCATGCTGTTCGAGGAGCTCGGGTTCGCGTACATCGGCGTGGTCGACGGCCACGACATGCACGCCCTGCGCCAGAGCATCAGCCAGGCCATCGACACGCGCCGGCCGGTGGTCGTGCACGTCAAGACGATCAAGGGCAAGGGCTACGAGCCGGCCGAGGCCCGGCCCGACGCCTACCACGGCACCGGGCCGTTCCACATCGCCGACGGGGCGAGCAAGGCCGCGGCGGTCGGGACGACCTACACGCAGGCGTTCGGCGACGGGCTCGTGCGCCTCGCCGAACGCGACGAGCGCATCGTCGCCATCACCGCGGCCATGACGCAGGGCACCGGCCTCGAGGCCTTCGAGCGCCGGTTCCCCGACCGCTTCTACGACGTCGGCATCGCCGAGGAGCACGCGGCCGTGTTCGCGGCCGGGCTCGCCATCGGCGGCATGCGGCCGGTGGTCGCGCTGTACTCGACGTTCCTGCAGCGCGCCTTCGACATGCTCGTGCAGGACATCGGCCTGCAGCGCCTGCCGGTGGTGTTCGCCGTGGACAGGGCCGGGCTCGTCGGCGACGACGGCCCCACGCACCACGGCGCGTTCGACCTCTCGTTCCTCCGTCTGGTGCCCGGCATGACCGTCATGGCGCCGTCGAGCCAGGAGGAGCTGCAGCGGCTGCTCGCCACGGCGCTCACCCTCGACGGTCCGGCCGCCGTCCGCTACCCGCGCGGGCTCGCCGCGCCGTTCGCCCCGCTCGAGGAGATCGCGCCGGTCGAGGTGGGGCGCGCCGTCGTCCTGCAGGAGGGCGGCGACGTCGCGCTCGTCGGCGCCGGCACCGGCGTCGGGATCGCCCGCGAGGCGGCGCAGTTGCTGGCCGCCGAGGGGGTCACGCCGACGGTGGTCGACGCGCGGTTCGTCAAGCCGCTGGACACGGAGTTGCTGCTGCGGCTGGCCGCCACCCACCGGCGTCTCATCACGGTGGAGGAGAACACGCTCGCCGGCGGCTTCGGCAGCGCGGTGCTCGAGACGGTCGGCTCGTCCGTCGAGGTCGTCCGCTTCGGCCTCCCGGACGCGTTCGTCCCGCACGGCGACCGCGCACGGATCCTCGCCGAGGTCGGGCTCACGCCGCAGGCGGTGGCGCTCGCCGCCCGCGCCCTGAGCCCGGCGCTGACGCGCGTCAAGTAGGCGGCGTGCGCGAGCGGCTGGACGCTCTGCTCGTGGAGCGCGGCCTCTTCGCCACCCGGGCGCAGGCCCGCGCGGCCGTACTGGCCGGTGAGGTCACGGTCGCCGGCCGTCTGGTGGACAAGCCCGGCACGCAGGTCGGCGGCGACGCGGTCCTCGAGGTTGCGCCACGCCGCCGCTACGTCTCACGCGGCGGCGACAAGCTCGACACCGCCCTCGCGCGCCTCGCGGTGGACGTGACCGGCGAGGACGTGCTCGACCTCGGCAGCTCCACCGGCGGGTTCGTCGACCGGCTGCTCCAGGGGGGCGCCGCCCGCGTGATCGCCGTCGACGTCGGCTACGGGCAGCTCGACTGGAAGCTGCGCGAGGACCCGCGGGTGACGGTGCTCGAGCGCACCAACGCCCGCCGGCTCAGCCCCGAACGTCTCCCGTTCGTGCCCTCGTTCGTCACCGCGGACCTCTCGTTCATCTCCCTGACGGTGGTCCTGGACCCGGTGCTAGAATGCCTGCGCACGGGCTATCGCGGTCTCGTGCTGGTCAAGCCGCAGTTCGAGGCCGGGCGCGAGCGCGTCGGCAAGGGCGGTGTGGTCAGGGATCCGGCGGTCCACGCCGACGTGCTGAGCCGCGTGGCGCACTGGCTGGAGGACAAGGGCGCGGCGGTAGAGGGCGTGTGCGACTCCGGGCATCCGGGACCGAAAGGCAACGTGGAGTACTTCATCCTCTTCAGGGACGCGACGACCGCCGAGCCTGCCGCCCCGGCGGACGAGCTCGTGCGCGCGGCGGTGGAGGCGGCTCATGGCTGAGCCCCTGCGGCGCATCGTCGTGCTCACGCACCTGTTCACCGACGCGACGGCGGCCGCGCTGGCGCAGCTGGCCGCGGCCGCGGACCGCCTCGGGGTCGAGCTCCTCCTGCCCGAAGAGGAGGCCGGCAAGCACCCCGACGCCGCCGCCCTGGGCTACCGCACGGTCGGCGAGGACGGCCTGCGCACCGCCGACCTCTGCCTCGTGTTCGGCGGCGACGGCACCATCCTGCGCGGCCTCTCCCGCCTGCTCGGGAGCGGGGTGCCGACGCTCGGCGTCAACTACGGCAACGTCGGCTTCCTCGCCTCGCTGCCGCGCGACCGCTGGGAGGACGGGCTCGCCAAGATCGTCGGCGGCGACTACAAGGTGGTCGATCTGCTCACCGTCGACGTGCTCCTCGCCGGCGAGCATTACAGCGCCGTCAACGACGTCATCCTCAGCCGGGTGGCTCCGCGCCACGTGCTCCAGTTGGAGTACGAGGTGGCCGGCGTCACCGTGGGCAGCATGTTCTGCGACGGCCTCATCATCTCGTCGCCCACCGGGTCCACCGCCTACAACCTCTCGTGCAACGGCCCCATTGTGGAGTGGAACGCCGGGGTGCTCGTGCTCAACTTCATCGCGCCTCACTCGCTCGGGTTCCGCCCCGTGATCCTGCGCCCCGACCACGTGATCACGGCGCGCAACGTCTCGCCGCTGCAGGAGTGCGAGGTGGTGGCCGACGGCGACCTGGTGGGCTCGCTCTGCTGCGGCGACGAGGTGCGGGTCACCGCCGGCGCCCAGGTGGCGCGGCTCCTCATGCAGAGCGAGGGCTCGTTCTACCAGAACGTCGAGGAGAAGCTGTTCGACCGTCGTGATGCTCGCTGAACTGAGCATCGACGACCTCGTCCTGATCGCGGCCGCCCGGCTGGAGTTCTCACCCGGCCTCAACGTCATCACCGGGGAGACCGGAGCCGGCAAGAGCCTGCTGGCGCAGGCCATCGGCCTGCTGCTCGGGCAGAAGGGCGGCGACGAGCTCGTGCGGCCCGGCGCCGGCCGCGCGCTCGTGCAGGCGCTCTTCGAGAGCGGGGAGGAGGAGCTGGCGGTGGCGCGCGAGATCCCGCGCGGCGGCCGCTCGCGCGCCCGCATGGACGGGCTGCTGAGCAGCGCCGCCGCCGTGGAGGACGCCTTGCGGCGGCGCCTCGCCTTCTACGGGCAGCTCGAGCACACGCGCCTCCTGCAGCTCGAGCGGCAACTCGACCTGCTCGACGGCGCCGTGGCCGACGAGGTCGAGCCGCTCAAGGCCGCCTACGCCGAGGCCTACCAGCGCGGGCGGGCGCTCACGCGCGAGCTCGACGACCTGCGCGGCGCCGGGCGCGACCGCGAGCGCGAGCTCGACATGCTGCGCTACCAGGTGCAGGAGATCGAGGCCGCCGGCGTGGAGCCGGGCGAGGACGAGCGCCTCGCGGTCGACCGCGAGCGGGCGCGACACGCCGGCAAGCTCCTCGAGCGCACCGGCGGCGCGCTCGCCCTGCTCGCCGGCGAGTCCGAGTCCGCCGCCCTGGACGGCGTGCGCGTGGCGCAGCGCCTGGTCGACGAGGCGGCGCTGCTCGACGAGAGCCTGGCGCCGCTGGCGCAGCGGCTCGGCGCCCTCACGGCGGAGCTCGACGACCTCGCCGCCGCGCTGCGCGACTACATCGACACGCTCGACGTCGACGCGGCGCACCGCGACGCGCTCGAGCTGCGCTACGACAAGCTCAAGGCGCTCATGCGCAAGTACGGCGGCTCGGCCGACGAGGTGCTCGCCTACCTCGAGGAGGCCGGGACGAGGCTCTCGGCGCTCGAGGAGTTCGCCGCCGACGAGGAGACGCTGGTCGCCAGGGTCACGGCGGCCCAGGACGCCGCGGTGGCCGCCGCCGCGCGCCTGAGCGAGACCCGGCGGCGCCTCGCCCCCGGGGTGGCCGCGCGCATCGAAGAAGAACTGCGCGGCCTCGCCATGCCGCACGCCGCGTTCGTCGTCGAGGTCACGCCGCGCGGCGCCGGGTGGGAAGGCCTGACCCCCTCCGGCGCCGACGACGTGGAGTTCATCTTCGGCGCCAACCCCGGCGTGCCGCCGCGGCCGCTGCGCGAGACCGCCTCCGGCGGCGAGCTCTCGCGCGCCATGCTGGCCATCCGCGGGCTCGTCACGCTGGGGGACGACGTGGAGACGCTCATCTTCGACGAGGTCGACACCGGCATCGGCGGCGTGACGGCGGCGGCGCTCGGAGAGCGGCTCCGCCGCCTGGCGGAGCGCCGCCAGGTGCTCTGCATCACCCACCTGCCCCAGGTCGCGGCCTACGGGGACCGTCAGTTCGCGATCGCCAAGGAGAGCGACCCCGGCGAAGGGGTCACGGAGACGGTGGTGCGCAGGGTGGAGGGCGAGGAGCGCCTCGCCGAGCTCTGCCGCATGCTCGGCGCCACCCCCGACGACGCGGCCGCGCGCAGCCACGCCGAGAGCCTGCTGAAGCGCGCCTCGGCGAGCGTGTGAGCCGCTCGCGGGCCCTCCCGGCGGGCCCGCGCCGGTACGCCGGTCGCTCCTTGTGGCGGCCCGGCCCGATGGTATACTTGCCGTCGTGATCCGTGGGCTCGCCGGGCATATCATTGAGCCGGCCCGTCGTCTTCGAACGGGCAGGGCTCCGGCCCCACAAAATCCCTCGCTCGTCTTGTGCAGGTCCGCCGTGCCCCGGGTGCGTCTCCTGGTGGGTGCGACCGGAGCGTTCGACGACGGCTGCGTGCGGGCCGGCGAGGCAGACACCAGGAGGGTCCAGGGGCAATGACCAAGCACATCTTCGTCACCGGCGGCGTCGTCAGCGGGCTCGGCAAGGGCATCACCGCCGCCTCCGTCGGGAGGCTGCTCAAGCAGCGCGGGCTCCGCGTCGCGAGCCAGAAGTTCGACCCCTACATCAACGTCGACCCCGGCACCATGAGCCCGTTCCAGCACGGTGAGGTGTTCGTCACCGAAGACGGCGCCGAGACCGACCTCGACCTGGGTCACTACGAGCGGTTCCTGGACGAGTTCGTCCAGCGCGACTCCAACGTCACCACCGGCGGCATCTACAACAGCGTCATCACCAAGGAGCGCCGCGGCGACTACCTCGGCGGCACCGTGCAGGTCATCCCGCACATCACCAACGAGATCAAGAGCCGCGTGCACCGGCTCGCCAAGCTCACCGCCGCCGACGTGCTCATCACCGAGGTCGGCGGCACCGTGGGCGACATCGAGAGCCTGCCGTTCCTCGAGGCCATCCGCCAGTTCCGCAAGGACGTCGGCCGCGCCAACGTCCTCTACATCCACGTCACGCTCGTGCCCATGATCGGCGTCGTCGGCGAGCTCAAGACCAAGCCGACGCAGCACTCGGTCGCCGAGCTGCGCGAGATCGGCATCCAGCCCGACATCATCGTCGCCCGCTCGGAGGAGCTGCTCTCGCAGGGCATCCGCGAGAAGATCGCCCTGTTCTGCGACGTCGACCCCGAGGCGGTCATCTCGGCCGCGGACGCGGACGACATCTACCGCGTCGTCCTCAACATGCACCGCGAGAAGCTCGACGACCTCGTCGTCAAGATGCTGGGGCTCGAGGTCGGCCCGCCGGACCTCGCCGAGTGGGAGGCGCTCATCGACCACATCGACGCCTGCGACAGGCCGGTCACCATCGCGCTCGTGGGCAAGTACATCCAGCTGCACGAGGCGTACCTCTCGGTGTGGGAGGCGCTCAAGCACTCCGCCATCCACCATGGGCGCAAGCTCGACCTGCAGTGGGTCGACTCCGAGGAGCTCACGTCCGCCACCGTGGCCGAGCGGCTCTGCAACGTCGACGGCGTCATCGTGCCGGGCGGCTTCGGGCAGCGCGGCATCGAGGGCAAGATCGAGGCCATCCGCTACTGCCGCGAGAACAAGGTGCCGTTCCTCGGCGTCTGCCTCGGCATGCAGTGCGCGGTGGCCGAGTTCGCGCGCGACGTGTGCGACATGACCGGCGCCAACTCCACCGAGTTCGACCCCGACACCGCGTACCCGGTCATCGACCTGCTGCCGGAGCAGAAGGACGTCGAGGACATGGGCGGCACCATGCGGCTCGGCGCCTCGCACGTCAAGCTCGTGCAGGGCACCAAGGCCCAGGCGGCCTACGGCGCCGACGAGGTCTGGGAGCGCCACCGCCACCGCTACGAGGTCAACAACGACCTGCGCCCGCAGCTGGAGTCCGCCGGCCTCGTCGTCAGCGGCACCACGCCCGACGGGCGCCTGGTCGAGATCTGCGAGCTGGCCGACCACCCCTGGTTCGTCGCGTCCCAGTTCCACCCCGAGTTCAAGTCGCGGCCCACGCGGCCGGCGCCGCTGTTCCGCGACTTCGTGGGCGCGGCGGCTCGCCTGCGCACCGAGCGGGATGACGAGCTGGAGGACGTGTGCGCGCAGGTGTAGACGGCGAGGGCGCGCCCGAGGACGCCCTGCTCGACCTCTTCGTCCGGCTGGCGGGCATCGCCTCGCCCACCGGCGAGGAGCGGGAGGTCGCGGACGCCGTCGCCGGGTACCTCCGCGACCTGGGGCTCACGGTGCGCGAGGACGGGAGCGCCGCCGTCACGGGCTGTGGCTGCGGCAACCTGACGACCCTCTTGAAGGGACGCGGCGAGGCGCCGCCCATCGGCCTCTGCGCGCACCTGGACACCGTGCCCATGGACCGCGCGCCCAGCGTCAGCGTCGTGGACGGCTACGTGCGCACCGACGGCGCCACGCCGCTCGGCGCCGACGACAAGGCCGCCGTCGCCGTGCTGCTGGAGCTGGCCCGCGCGCTGGTCGCGGAGCCGCCCGCGGGCGACGTGGAGCTCGTGTTCACCGCGGGCGAGGAGGCCGGGCTGCTCGGCGCCAAGGCGCTCGACATCCCGGCCCTGACCGCCACGCGGATGTTCGTGCTCGACAGCGACGGGGCGCCGGGCACGCTCATCACCGGCGCCCCCACCCAGAAGCGTGTGGACGCGGAGTTCACGGGCCAGGCGGCTCACGCCGGAATCGCTCCCGAGCTCGGGCGCAGCGCGGTGGTCGCCGCCGCCCGGGCCGTCGCCGCGATGCGTCTCGGCCGCCTCGACCACGAGACCACCGCCAACATCGGCGTGATCCGGGGCGGCACCGCGCGCAACGTGGTCGCCGAGCGGTGCCTCGTCTCTGGAGAGGCCCGCAGCCGCGACGAGGCCAAGGTGGCCTCGCAGGCGGAGCACATGGTGCAGGCGCTCGCCGCCGAGGCTGCAACGGCCGGCATCGACGTGGAGATCGACGTGCAGGACGCGTTCCGCGGCTACCGGCACGCTCCGGACGCCCCGCTGCTCGAGGCCGCCGCGCGGGCGGCCCGGCACGCCGGCCTGGAGCCGCGCCTCGCGGAGGGCGGCGGCGGCTCGGACGCCAACGTCTTCAACGCGCAGGGGCTGCCGGCGCTCACGCTCGGCGTGGGGTTCGAGCACGCGCACTCGCCGCTCGAGTCCATGAGCGTGCAGCGGCTGCACGAGCTCTACGCCATCGCCGAGGGCCTGGTGCGCGTCGCCGCGCCGGCCGCGTAGCGGCCGCGGGCGGCGCGGTGGACGGCCGGCGAAGCCCCGGGGAGCGGGTCGAGGACCCGCTGGTCCGGGAGTTCCTCGACTACGTCAAGTACGAGCGCGGCCTCAGCCAGAACACGGTGGCCGCGTACGGCCGCGACCTCGCGGCGTTCGCGGCCTTCCTCTCGAGCCGGGGCGCCGTCGCCCGGAGCCGCGACGCAGGACGACGTCCGCGCCTGGTTCGCGGGGTCCGGCGGGGACGGCGCGGCGTCGAGCGTCGCGCGCCGCACGGCGGCCGTCCGCTCGTTCTACGCCTTCCTCGTGCGAGAGGGCGTCCGCGGAGACGATCCCGCGGCGCCGTTGCGCACGCCCAAGCGCCCGCAGGACCTGCCGCGCGTGCTGTCGGTCGAGGAGGTCGAGGCCATCCTCGCGACCGTGGTGCCCGCGGGGCCGCTCGGCCAGCGCGACCTGGCCGCCCTGGAGTTGCTGTACGGGTGCGGGCTGCGGGTGAGTGAGCTGCTCGGCCTGCGCGACGGCGACGTCGACCTCGAGGGCGGCGTCGTGCGCTGCGTCGGCAAGGGCGACAAGGAGCGCGTGGTGCCGCTGGGTTCGGCCGCCGCCAAAGCCGTGAGCCGGTACGCGGCCGACGGGCGGCGGACCCTGCTCCGCGGCCGCCGCCGCCCGGAGCTCATCCTCAACGCCCGCGGCGGCCCGCTGACGCGGCAGGGGTTCGACTACGTCCTCCGGCGCGTGCTCGCCCGCGCCGACATGCTCGGCGCGGCCAGCGCGCACACCTTCCGTCACTCGTTCGCCACCCACCTGCTGGCGGCCGGCGCGGACCTGCGCAGCGTCCAGGAGATGCTCGGGCACGCCAACGTCGCGACCACCCAGCTGTACACTCACGTCACCGTCGAGCATCTTCGCGAGGTGTTCCTCGAGACGCACCCGCGGGCGCGGCGGCGCGGAGGGGGAGAGGACTGACCTATGACACGGGTGTTCGTGTGCGTGCTGGACGGGTGCGGCGCCGGGGCGCTTCCGGACGCCGCCAAGTACGGCGATGAAGGCTCGGACACGCTGCGGCATGTGCTGGAACGTACCGGCGTGCCGCTGCCCGGCCTCGCCGCGCTCGGCCTCGGCGAGGTGCTGGGCCTGGAGCTCGGAGCGCCGCGCGCGGAGGCGACCTACGGCCGCCTGGCGGAGCGCGGCGCCGGCAAGGACACCACCACGGGGCACTGGGAGATGATGGGGGTGGTCCTCGAGCAGCCGTTCCCGACCTACCCCGACGGGTTCCCGCCCGAGGTGATCGAGCCGTTCGAGGAGCTGATCGGCCGGCGCGTGCTGTGCAACCGGCCGGCCTCGGGCACGGCCGTCATCGAGGAGCTCGGGGACGAGCACGTCGCCACCGGCCGTCCCATCGTCTACACCTCGGCCGACTCGGTGTTCCAGATCGCCTGTCACGAGGACGTCGTGCCGGTGGCGCGGCTGTACGAGTGGTGTGAGGCCGCGCGCGGCATGCTGCAGGGCGAGCACGGGGTCGGCCGCGTCATCGCCCGGCCGTTCGACGGCGCCTCCGGTCACTACGCGCGCACGCCGCGCCGCCGCGACTTCTCGCTGGAGCCTCCCGGCCCCACCTACCTCGACCTCCTCCAGGAGCGCGGCGTGCCCGTCGTGGGCGTCGGCAAGATCGGCGAGATCTTCGTGCAGCGCGGCGTCGACGTGGACGACCACACCACCGACAACACGGCCGGCATCGCCGCCTGCACCCGGCACCTGCGCGAGATGGAGGACGGGCTGCTGTTCGCCAACCTCGTGGACTTCGACTCCGTCTGGGGCCACCGCAACGACGTGGACGGGTTCGGCCGGGGTCTGGCCGCCGTGGACGCGGCGCTGCCGGGGTGGGAGGCCCTGCTGCGCGACGAGGACGTCCTGATCCTCTGCGCCGACCACGGGGTCGACCCCACCACGGAGAGCACCGACCACTCGCGGGAGTACTCGCCGCTGCTGGCGCTCGGCCTCACCCCGGGACGGTACGACGGCGTGCAGGAGGACGTGGGCGCCACGGCGTTCGCGCACCTCACCGGCGAGGAGCCGCCGCTTGCCGGGCGGCCGATCGGGTGAGGGAGGACGCCGCCGAGACCGCGGCCGCCGAAGGGCCCGGGTCAGGCGCCGCGGCGGCGCGGCTCGGCGCCTGGCGTCCGCACGCCGCCGCCATCTACGGATCCGGGCTCTGGGCGCTCCCCGCGGGGGCCCGCGTCGAGGACGAGATCCCCTACGACGCGCTCGGCTGGCCCGCGGGGGCGGTGCCCGGCCACCAGAACGTGCTGCGCCTCGCGACGGCGCCGGCCGGCGGCGGCCGCGAGCTGCGGCTGGCGCTCGCCTGCGGCCGGCCTCACCGCTACGAGGGGTGGACGGACGCGGAGCTCGAGACGCCGGTGCGCGCCCTGGCGGCCGCCGGCGTCACCCGGCTCCTGCTCACCAACTCGTGCGGGGCGCTGCGCCCCGCGGCCGAGCCCGGCCGCGTGCTGGTCTGCTCCGGCGTCGTGGACCTCCAGCGGCCGCCCGCCGGCGACGAGCCCGAGCTCCTGCGGCTCTGCGAGGACGAAGACGCCGGGCGCGTCGCGGCCGCCCTGGGGAGCTCGGCCCTGCCCGGCGCGGGGACCTACGTCTCCGTGTGCGGCCCGCAGTTCGAGACCCCGGCCGAGGCCGCCTGGCTCTCGCGCTACGCCGACGTGGTGGGCATGAGCGCCGCGCCCGAGGCTCGCGCGGCGCGCGCGACCGGCGTAGAGTGCTGTCTCCTGGCGCTGGTCGCCAACGTCGCGGCCGCCGTGGGCTCGCACGAGGACGTGCTCGCCGCCGGCGCCCGCCTGGCGCGGCTGCTCGCCGACGGCCTGGTCCCCGCCGTCCTGGCGCGGTGGCCCGCGCTGTCCGAAGCTCAGTGAGGGAGGAACGTGGACTTCGCACATGACGTGATCGCGCGCAAGCGCGACGGCCACGAGCTCGACGAGGAGCGCATCCGCGCGTTCGTCGACGGCGTGGTGAGCGGGGCCGTCCCGTCCTACCAGGCGAGCGCGCTGCTCATGGCGATGGTGCTGCGCGGACTGACGGACGACGAGACGCTGGCGCTGGCGCGCGCGATGGTCGACAGCGGCAAGCTGCTCGACCTCGCCGTGCTGCGCCGCCCGGTGCTGGACAAGCACTCGAGCGGCGGCGTGGGGGACAAGGTGACGCTGGTGCTCGCTCCGCTGGTGGCCGCCTGCGGCGCCATCTTCGGCAAGATGTCCGGGCGCGGGCTCGGGCACACCGGCGGCACGCTCGACAAGCTCGAGTCCATCCCCGGCTTCCGCGTGCAGCTGCCCCAGGGCGACTTCCTGCGCCAGCTGGAACGGATCGGCGTGGCGGTGGTGAGCCAGAGCGAGCGCATCGTGCCCGCCGACCGCCTGCTGTACGCGCTGCGGGACGTGACCGCCACGGTCGAGTGCGAGGGTCTCATCGCCGCCAGCATCATGGCGAAGAAGGTGGCGAGCGGGACCTCGGCGCTGGTCCTCGACCTCAAGGTGGGGCGCGGGGCGTTCGCGGCCGATCTGGAGCACGCGCGCGAGATCGGCCGCCTGTGCCGCCTGATCGGGCGCGCCTACGAGCGCCCGACCACGTGTCTCTACACCTCGATGGAGGCGCCGCTCGGGCGCACGGTGGGCAACCGCCTCGAGGTCGAGGAGGCGTGGCAGGTGCTGGGCGGCGAGGGTCCGGCGGACGTGCGCGAGGTCACGCTCGCGCTCGCCGAGGAACTGCTGCCGCTGGCCGACCTCGGCCTCGACCGCGCGCAGGCGCGCGCTCGAGCCGAGGCGGCGCTCGCCGACGGCCGCGCCGCCGAGCACTTCGAGCGCTGGTGCTACGTGCAGGGCGGCCGCTGGCGCCCGGGTGAGTTCCAGCGGCTGGCCGCGCACGAGGTCACGGCGCCGCGGTCCGGGTACGTCACGGCCGTGGACGCGCTCGCCGTCGGCCGCGCCGCGCAGCTGGCCGGCGCCGGCCGCAGGACCGTGGACGACACGGTCGACGCGTCCGCGGGCGTGCTCCTGGAGCACGCCGTGGGCGACGCCGTCGAGGCCGGCGAGCCGCTGGCGGCCGTGTTCTCGCGCGACCCCGCGCGGCGGGGCGAGGCCAGCCGGGTGCTCGAGGCCGCGTTCGCCGTCGGCGACGCGGCTCCGGCCCCGCACCCGGTGGTGCTCGGCCGCGAGGAGGAAGCGCCGGCGTGAGCGCCGCCGCTTCTCCCGTCGCTTGCGAGGGCCGCCGCGTGAGAGTCGTCGGCGGCGCCTGGCGCGGCCGGCCCCTGCAGGCGCCGCCCGGCCGCGGCACGCGGCCCACCTCGGACAAGGTGCGGGAGGCCGTGTTCGACGTGCTGGCGGCGCTGCCCGAGGCGCGGCGCGAGGTGGCCGGCCCCGGCCCGCTGGCCGGCCACATGGCTCTCGACGTGTTCGCGGGCAGCGGAGCGCTGGGCATCGAGGCGCTCTCGCGCGGCGCCGCCAGTTGCACCTTCGTCGAGTCGGCGCCGCCCGCCGTCCGCGCGCTGCGCGCCAACCTGGCGCGCGTCGGAGTGCCGGTGGCGCGCCCCGGCGACCCCGCGGACAAGCCGGCTCGGGCGGCCGCCGGGCCCGCCGGCGCGGCCTCGGAGACCGCCCCGGCCGGCCCCTCGCCGCACGCCGTCGTCCTGCCCGGAGACGTGCGCCGCGTGCTCGCGGCTGACGCTCGCAGGGGTGCACGGTATACTCTCGTGTTTGCGGACCCGCCGTATGACCTGTACGAGCAGGTCCGCCCCGCCCTCGTCAGACTGCTGGGGCGGGTGCTCGTCCCCGGCGCGGTGCTGGTCGTCGAGTCGGCCGCCGGCACGGCGGCCGGGCTGCCCTGGACCGTCGTGCGGGAGAAACGCTACGGCGACACGCGCGTCACGTTTCTCGTGACGGAGGCCGCACCGCCGGCAGAAGGAGTAGCTGCACTGTAATGCCGAGCAACATCACCGCCATCTGCCCGGGCACGTTCGACCCCGTCACGGTCGGCCACCTCGACATCATCACCCGCGGCGCCAGCAAGTTCGGCCGCGTGATCGTCGGCCTCATCGACCACCCGCAGCGCAAGTCGCCGCTGTTC
The DNA here is from genome assembly GCA_963764225.1 of uncultured Actinomycetes bacterium. Taxonomy (GTDB): domain Bacteria; phylum Actinomycetota; class Thermoleophilia; order UBA2241; family UBA2241; genus CAIXSE01. The sequence goes on along the minus strand of CAVXRL010000005.1, from coordinate 105,283 downwards.
GGCCCCGACGAGCGCGAGGAGTTCCTCAGAGAAGCGCTCGCCGGGCACGACAACATCGTCGTCGACCGCTTCAACGAACTCGTCGTGGAGTTCGCCCGCAAGTGGGACGCGCACGTCATCCTCAAAGGACTGCGCGCCATCTCCGACTTCGAGTACGAGTTCGCCATGGCGCAGCTGAATAGGAAGCTCGCCCCCGACATCGAAACAGTGTTCATGATGGCCTCGCCCGAGCACAGCTTCCTGAGCTCGAGCGGCGTCAGAGAGATCGCCGCGTTCGGAGGTTCCGTCGTGGACCTGGTGCCCCCGGCCGTCGCCCGCCGCCTGGCGGAGGTCTATCCGTCATGCGCGGCGCAGAAGCTACCCAAGGAGGGTTGCTGAGTATGGACGTCCTCGTTCTCATCGACAAGCTGGATGACATCATCCACAACGCCCGGTCGGTGCCGCTCACCGACAGCGTGATGATCGACCGTGAGGAGATCTACGACATCCTCGACCAGATGCGCTCCACCATCCCCGAGGAGATCAAGCAGGCGCGCTGGATCGTCAAGGAGCGTCAGGAGATGCTCTCCGAGGCCAAGCAGGAGGCGGACCGCGTGCTCGCCGAGGCGCAGGACCGCGCGGACAAGCTGGCGTCGGAGACCGAGGTCGTGCGGCTCGCCGAGAAGAACGCGCACCAGATCATGGAGGACGCCCGCGAGCGCGAGCGCGAGGTGCGCCTCGGTGCGGAGGACTACGCCGACGAGGTCCTGGGCAATCTCGAGATGAACCTCGACAAGTTCATCGCCGCGGTGCGCCGCGGCCGCGAGCGGCTCCAGGGCCGCGGCGCCGGCGACGACCTGCAGCCGTAACTACGCGACGACCCGCCCCACGAGCGGGGCAGCAGATGAAGAAGTTGGATCTCCACTCACTGCGCTTCCACGACGCCAGCGAGGTCTGGCGCACGCTCCCCGTCGAGGTCGCCCCGTTCCTCTACGGAGGCCTCGAGTATCACGTGCCGGGCGACGTGGTGGAGGCCGAACTCACGGCGGCGCGTGTGGGCGACAACCTGACGCTCACCCTCGACGTCCCGACGCACATCATCGGCCCGTGTCAGCGCTGCCTGAACGACGCCGACATCGAGGTGGAGGCGCGGGGCATCGAGTACGTGCGCCACGGGGAGTCGGGCGCCACCGGAGAGGACGAGGACGAAGAGGCCTACGTCGTCGCTCACCAGCTCGACCTCGAGCGCTGGGTGCGTGATCTCATCGCCGAGGCGATGCCGGTGAAGCTGCTGTGCCGCGAGGACTGCCGGGGCCTCTGCGCCGTCTGTGGAGCGGACCTGAACGCCGATCCGGGGCACCACCACGAGGAGGCGTAGGCCGTGGTCGTGTGGTACAGTCCCTTGTCTGGTTGACCCTAGGAGAAGAAGTCATGCCCGTACCCAAGAAGAAGACCTCCCAGCGCCGCCGCGACCAGCGCCGGTCGCAGCAGAAGCTCAGCGTCGAGACCGCCAGCGTGTGCCCGCAGTGCAAGAGCCCCAAGCTCCCGCACCGCGCCTGCCCCAAGTGCGGTACCTACAAGGGCCGCGAGGTCATCGTCCTCGACGCAGACTAATGCCCGTAGGTCACGTAGTGGCCGTAGAGGTATTGAGCGCCGAGCGGCCCGTCAGGGTCCAGCGCGAGCGCGGACTGACGTCTGACCTCGGCAGGGGGTGAGCGGTGATGCGGTCGCTCTACATCGCCTCCACGCAGGGCAGCGGCGGCAAGACCACCATCGCCGTGGGCCTGTGCATGGCCCTGCGCGAGCGCGGCCTGAACGCCGGCTACTTCAAGCCGGTCGGCACCCTGGCCGCGCACGCCGGCGACGTGCTGCTGGACGAGGACGCCGAGTTCGTCGCCGACCTCCTGCAGCTCGAGGACGACCTCACCGACATCTGCCCGGTCGTCCTCGACGAGGATGCGCTGCACGACGTGCTCAGCGGCACCGAGGTCGACGCCATGAGTCGCGTCAAGGCCGCCTACGAGCGCATCCGTGAGGGCAAGGACATCGTGGTCTGCGAGGGCCTCGGCGAGATCTGGCAGGGCCGGTTCCTGCGCACCAGCGGCAAGGAGGTCGTGAGCGAGCTCGACCTCGGCACGCTGCTGGTGGCCAAGTTCGCCGGCGCCCGCCTGCTCGACGACATCATCTACGTCAAGGACGCCCTCAAGCAGCACCTCCTGGGCGTCCTCTTCAACATGGTCCCCGAGTCGCGCCTGCAGCTCGTCCGCGACGAGTACACGCTGTTCCTCGAGCGCAACGACGTGGAGAGCTACGGGGCGCTCGTCTCGAGCCCCATGCTGTCTGCCGTCTCGGTCGCCGAGATCGTCGAGGCGCTGCAGGGCACCTACGTCACCGGCGAGCGCTACGGCGAACGCCTGGCCGAGACCTACATGATCGGCGCCATGAGCCCGGAGCACGCGCTGCGCTACTTCCAGCTCACGCCCAACAAGGTGGTCATCGTCGGCGGCGACCGCGCCGAGATCGTGCTCGCCGCGCTGGACACGCCCACCGTGGCCGTGGTGCTCACCGGCAACTACGTGCCGAGCTCGGCCGTGCTGGAGCGCGCGGAGGAGCGCGGGGTGCCGCTCGTCTCGGTCGAGATCGACACCGTCTCCGCCGCGGACGGCATGCGCCGCCTCTTCGGCCGCCTCCGGGTCAAGGACCGCACCAAGATCGAGCTCATCGCCCGGCTCATCGAAGAGCAGGCCGACCTCGACCGCCTGGTGCACGACCTGCAGGCATGAGGGGCGAGGTCAAGGGCAAGCCCTACGTGTCGCCCCACTGGGTGACCGACGCGTGGAGCACCATCACCGACGACCGCATCGTGCGCGTCGTGGTCGACGCGGCCGGCGGGGACAACGCGCCGGACGAGATCGTCAAGGGCGCGCTGTCCGCGCTCGGGCCTCAGCTGCAGGTCGTCTTCGTCGGCGACGCGCCGCGCATCCAGGCGCTGCTGCCCCAGGGCGTGCAGAACGTCAGGGTGGTGCACGCCCCCGAGGTGATCGGCTACGACGAAGAGCCGGCCACGGCCGCGCGCGCCAAGACCGGCTCGAGCATCGTCGTCGGCCTCAAGCTGGTCCACGCCGGCGAGGCCGACGCGTTCGTGAGCGCCGGCAACACCGGCGCCGTGGTGGCCGCCAGCGTGCTCTACGTGCGCCGCATCCCCGGCGTGAAGCGGCCGGCCATCTGCACCATCATGCCGGCCATGCCCGCGCCGGTCGCCTTCCTCGACGTGGGAGCCAACGCCGAGTGCCGCGCCGAGTTCCTGCGCCAGTTCGCCGTCATGGGCCAGGCGTTCGCGCGCGAGGTCATGAGCATCCCCGAGCCCACCATCGGCCTCCTCAGCATCGGCGAGGAGCCCACCAAGGGCACGCCCGAGGTGGTCGAGGCTCACCGGCTGATCGCGGCCGACGAGCGCATCTCGCACTTCTACGGCAACATCGAGGGCCGCGACATCATGAACCGCCTGGTCGACGTCATCGTCACCGACGGCTTCACCGGCAACGTGGGCCTCAAGACCATCGAGGGCTCCGCCAGGGCCATCATCGGCGCCCTCAGGGCCACGATCATGGTGAACGCGAAGACCAAGCTGGGCGGGCTGCTGCTGCAGAAGGACCTGCAGACCCTCAAGGACGCGCTCAACCCTGAGGAGTTCGGCGGCGCGCTGCTCGTCGGCATGAACGCGCCGGTCGTCATCGCCCACGGCAATTCCAAGGCGCGCGGCATCGCGCAGGCCGTGCGCATGGGCCGCCGCGGCGTGGTCACGGACCTGCTCCCGACCATAGCCCGGGAGCTTGGGACGCAGACGGCCTCGGTGTAGACTCTCCCAAACTCGCCCGGAGGTTCACTGCATGACCCGTGAAGAGGTGTTCGAGCACGTCAAGGGGATCCTCGTCGAGACCCTCAGCGTCGATGAAGACAAGGTCACCATGGACGCGCGTTTCCAGGAGGACCTCGAGACCGACTCGCTGGACCTGGTCGAGCTCGTGATGACCATGGAAGAGAAGTTCGGCATCAAGATCACCGACGAAGAGGCCGCCGACATCAAGACGGTCGGCAACGCGGTCGACTTCGTCATGACGCGGGTCGAGGCCTGACCGACGCCTTCCCGTGAGGGGCGACGAGGGGGTGTCTCCTGAAGGCAGGGGACGTCCCCTCGTCGTCTGTGTGGCACCGTGACCCAACGACTTCTGACGCTCGCACAGCAGCTCGACCAGGCGACCATGCGCCAGGTGTTCACGCACACCTCGTGGGCGCCGGACCGCGTGCACTCGTACGAGCGTCTCGAGTTCCTCGGTGACAGCGTCCTCAGCCTCTGCATCACCACCGAGCTCTACCGCCGGTTCCCCGACTTCGCCGAGGGACACCTGGCGCGCATGCGGGCGTACATCGTCAGCCGCGCCACCTGCGCCCGCGTGGCCGCCAAGCTCGGCCTCGGCAAGCTGCTGCGCCAGTACGCGGGGGTCGGGGGAGAGGGCAACGACGCGGTCCAGCTCCAGAGCAACCAGAACGTCCTCGCCGACCTCACCGAGTCGCTCATCGGCGCCGTCTACCTCACCTTCGGCTACGAGGCCGTGCGCCCGGCCGTGATCGAGGTGTTCGAGGAGCACATCGTCTACGCCGAGAACAGCTACATCGACCACAAGACGGAGCTGCAGGAGCACCTGGCGCGCAGCGGGCAGTCGGTGGCCTACAAGGTGCTCGGCTTCAGCGGGCCGCCGCACAACCGCGAGTTCGAGATCGACGCCGTCGTCGAGGGCGAGTCGCTGGGCCGCGGGTTCGGCACCAGCAAGAAGCGCGCCGAGCAGGAGGCCGCGGCCGAGGCGCTGCACGAGTTGCAGTCGAGGGCCCGGCGGACCGCCCGCAGGGCGCGGCTCCGGGGCAGCCGCTCACGCCGGCCGCAGGCCGAGGCCGGCGAGGGCGACGTCCCGCAGGCCGGCGCGGAGGACGCGGCCTCGGACGAGGGCGCCCCGTCGGGCCCCGAGGCCACCGAGGTCGGCTGAGGTGTACCTCAAGGCGCTCCGCCTCAAGGGCTTCAAATCGTTCCCCAAGCAGACCGAGCTCCTCTTCGAGCCCGGCGTCGGTGTGATCATCGGCCCCAACGGGAGCGGCAAGAGCAACCTCGCCGACGCCGTCATCTGGGCGCTCGGCGAGCAGAGTCCCACCACCGTGCGCGGCTCGTCCATGCAGGACGTCATCTTCGCCGGCAGCGACGGCCGCCGCGCCAGCGGCTCGGCGGAGGTCGAGCTCACCTTCGACAACAGCGACGGAGTGCTGCCGCTGCCCACTCCCGAGGTGAGCGTCATGCGCCGGGTGCAGCGCGACGGCTCCTCGCACTACTCCATCAACCAGTCCACCTGCCGGCTCACCGACATCGTGGAGCTGCTCGCCCAGGTGGGGCTCGGCAAGGAGCTGCACTCCATCATCGGCCAGGGCAAGGTCGAGTCGTTCCTGGCCGGCAAGCCGGAGGACCGCCGCAGCCAGATCGAGGAGGCGGCGGGGCTGGGCGCGTACAAGCGCCGCCGCGACCGCGCGGAGCTCAAGCTCCGCGAGGTCAGGCGCAACCTGGAGCGGGCCCTGCTGCTGGAGCGCGAGGTCGGCGCGCAGCTCGCGCCGCTCCGCAGGCAGGCCACGGCGGCGGAGCAACTGCGCACCGTCGAGACGGAGATCGCCGAGACCAGAGGGCGGCTGCTCACCGGCGAGGTCATGGCGCTGGACGCCGGGCTGCAGAGCCGCCGCGACGAGCTCGCCGAGGTCGACGCGGCGCGCGCGGGCCACGAGCACGGGCTGGCGCGCGTGGCCGCGGCGCGCGCGCGCGAGGAAGAGACGTTCGCCAGGAAGCTCGCCGAGCGGGAGCGCAGCGCGCGCCGCCTGCTGCGCGCCCGCGTGCTGGACGGCCGGCTGGAGAGCGTGCGCCGCCTCGCCGAGCAGCGCCACCACCTGCTCGACGAGGTGGAGCGCGCCGCCACGGCGGAGCGCGAGCGGCTGGTGGCCGAGCTCGCCGGGCGCCCGGAGGAGCGGGACGACGACACCTGGCCGCAGGAGGAAGCGCGGCTCGGCGCCGGGCTGGAGGCTGCCGAGACCGAGCACGCCCGCATCGCGGCGGTGCTGGAGGCGGCGCGGCCGGCTTGAGCGAACGCCGCGCCGCCCTCGACCGACTGGCGATCGAACGGGAGACGGCCGTGGCGGCCGCGGCGCGGCTGGAGCGGCGGCGGGAGGCGCTGAGCGGCGAGCAGGAGCGCCTCAGGGCGCAGCACGAGGCGATGGACGCCGAAGTGGCCGGCAAGGCGGACGAGGAGCGCGACGCGGCCGCCGCCGAGACCGCGGCCCGGGAGGCCTTGCGCGCCGCCGAGGCCGCGGCGTCGGCGGCGCAGGCAGCCGTGGTGGAGGCTCAGCGCGAGGTCACCGAGGCGGAAGACGCGCACCGCGCCACGGTGGTCGAACGGCGCGGCCTCGAGGGAGAGGCGGACAACCTGGAGGCGGCGCTCCGCGACATGGAGGACGTCGGCGGCGAGGTGCTCGAGGTGGCCGTGGAGTTCCCCGGCGCCGTGTCCCTCGCCGGGAGCGTCTCGTGCGAGCCCGGCTACGAGCGCGCGCTCGCCGCCGCGCTGGCGCAGCTCTCGGGCGCCCTCGCGGTCCCCGGAGGTGTGGACCAGTGGTCGCTGCTCGCGGCGCTCAAGCGCGCCGGCGTCGGCCTGGTGCGTCTGGTGGTGCCCGCCCGGCGGCGGCCGTCGGTGGCGTTCCCCGGCGCCGCCCCGCTGGCCGACAAGGTCAGCTTCGGCGAGCACGAGGGACTGGAAGACGCACTGGCCGACGTGGTGATCGTCGACGACCTGCGCGCCGTGCCCGCGGAGTTCACCGGGCTGGCCGTGACGCGCGAGGGCGAGTACTACCGTCCGGCCGACGGGCAGCTCGGCCTGGCCAGCGGCGTGCCGGCGGCGCTCCTGCTGGAGCGACGGGCTGCGCTGCAGCGGCTGGGCGAGAAGCTGGCGGCGGTGAGCGCGCGCGAGGCGCGCGAGGAGGCCGCCCTGACGCTGGCGAGGCAGCGACTGGCCGGGGTGAGGGAGGCCGCCGGAGCGGCCGCGGCGGCGGAGCGCGAGGCGCGCATGGCGGCCGAGACCGCCGAGCGCGCGCTCGCCCACGGGCGCGGTCGCCGGCGGGACCTGGAGGAACACCTGCGGCGCGACCGCCGCAGCGTCGAGGCCATCGCGGCCGAGCTTGCCGAGGCAGCGGCGGCCAAAGAGAGCGCCGACGAGCAGGCGTCCGCGGCGCGGCTGCACGCCGAACAGCTCGGCCCCGCCGCCGGCGACGCCGAGGCGGCGCTGCGCGAGGCGGAGGCGGAGCACACGGCGTCTCTGGCGCTCGTCACCCGGCGCCGCGTGGAACTCGAGGAGCGGCGCGCCTCGGCGGCGCGGGCCGCGGAGCGGCGCGAGGCGGCGCACAAGCGCGCCGCCGCCGACCGCGAGCGCCTCGGGGAGCTGGACCGCCGCCTGGCGGACATCCCCGCGGTACGCGAGGCGTGCACGGCGGTGGAGGCGCGCACCGGCGCCCTGCGGTCGCACTCCACGCAGCTCATCGCCCGGCTCGACGTGGGCGACGACGAGGGCGCCGGTCTCGAGCGTGGCGAGCTGCGCAAGCTGGCCGACGAGGAGGCGCAGCTCCGCCGGCAGCTCGAGCAGGCCGGCGAGCGGCGCACCGAAGTCCAGGTCGCGCTCGCGCGGCTCGACGACCGCAGGGCCGAGCTGGCCGGGCACCTCGACCAGGTGAGCGAGCAGCTCGACCAGGCGGGGTTCGCCCCGCCGGCCGACGAGGCCGAGGAGGCGCAGCTGCGCGAGCGCCTGGAGCGGCTCTCCCGCCGGCGCGAACGCATCGGGCCCGTGAACCCGCTGGCGGAGGCGGAGTGCGCGGAGCTCTCGGAGCGCGCCGGGTTCCTGCGCGAGCAGCGGCGCGACCTCGAGAAGTCCATGGAGGACCTCGAGTCGCTCATCAAGGAGCTCACGGCCCAGGTGGACGCGGAGTTCGCCTCGACGTTCGCGGCGGTGCGGGAGCAGTTCAGTCACATGGTGACGGTGCTGTTCCCGGGCGGCCGCGGTCACCTCACGCTCGTGGAGCCGGACGAGGAGCACCCGCAGGGCGGCGTGGCCGTCGAGGTCAAGCCGGCCAAGAAGCTCGGCAAGCGGCTGCAGCTGCTCTCGGGCGGCGAACGCGCGCTGGTGGCGATCGCCTTCCTCATGGCGCTCGTGCTCTCGCGCCCGTCGGCGTTCTACATCCTGGACGAGATCGAGGCGGCCCTGGACGACGTCAACATCGGCCGCCTGGTGCAGCTCCTGCGCGACTACAAGGAGCGCACCCAGTTCATCATCATCACCCACCAGAAGCGGACCATGGAGGCCGCCGACGTGCTCTACGGCGTGACGATGGGGCCGGACGGGGCATCCCAAGTGGTGAGCGCGAGGATGGCGGAAGAGGAGATCGAGCGCGAGGAGCGCGCCAGGGCCGGCGAGCCGGGCGCCCCCGCGCGGACGGGAGACTGACGGCGTGGAGTGGCACGAGGTGTTCAAAGGCATCGACGCGGGCCAGGTACCCGCGGAGGTGCTGGAAGAAGAGGAGCAGGAGCGCAGAGGCCTCTTCGGCCGTATGCGCCGCAATCTCGGCAAGGCCCGCGGGGCGGTCAGCGACGCCCTCAAGGCCGCGGTGTACGTGGGCGTCGACCGGCGCCTGTACGAGCAGACCGAGGAGATGCTGATCGCCGCCGACGTCGGCGTCGACGGCACCATCAAGATCGTCGACGAGCTGGAGCAGCGCTGCACCGCGAAGAAGATCGAGACCCGGGAGCCGTTCCAGGACGAGCTCGCCGACGTGGTCGCCGAGCTGCTCAGGCCCGACGACCCGGAGCGGCAGCGCATCGACGTCTCGGAGGACCCCACCGTCATCCTCATGGTGGGGGTGAACGGCACCGGCAAGACGACCACCATCGGCAAGATCGCCTGGCGGCTCAAGGAGATGGGCAAGACGCCGCTCATGGTGGCGGGCGACACCTTCCGCGCCGCCGCCGTCGAGCAGCTCAACCAGTGGGCGGAGCGCGTGGGCTGCGAGATCATCAAGCAGGGGCCGGACGCCGACCCCGCGGCCGTGGTGTTCGACGGCGTGGCCGCCGCGCGCTCGCGCGGCGCCGACGTCGTGCTCGTCGACACGGCCGGCCGCCTGCACACGCAGGTCAACCTCATGCGCGAGCTCGAGAAGGTGCGCCGGGTCATCGAGAAGCAGCTGCCCGGCGCCCCGCACGAGACGCTGCTCGTGCTGGACGCGACCACCGGCCAGAACGGCCTGCGCCAGGCGCAGGAGTTCAAGCAGGCCGTGGACGTCAGCGGCGTGGTGCTCACCAAGCTCGACGGCACCGCCAAGGGCGGCATCGTGGTGGCGATCCACGAGACCCTCGGCATCCCCATCAAGCTCATCGGGGTGGGCGAGAAGCTCGAGGACCTGCGGCCCTTCGAGCCGGACATCTTCGCGCGCGCGATCTTCGGCTCGGCCGAGGGGTACGACGCCTCCGGCCTCGAGGTTTGACCCTCCCGCTCCAGACGGAGCGCCTCGTCGTGCGCGCGTTCCGGGACGGCGACGCCTCCGATCTGCTGCGCGCCTTCAGCGACCCGGAGGTGCTCTGGTGGCTGGACGAGCCGTTCACGCTCGACGCCGCGCGCGCGTGGATCGCGAGGGCGCGGGGCGGGTACGAGCGCTCGGGCATGGGCCTCTACGCCGTGTGCCTGCGTGACGGCGCGCGCCTCATCGGCGACTGTGGCCTCGTCGTCCAGACCGTCGACGGCCTCGCTCTGGTGGAGATCGGCTGGCACCTCGAGCGCGGCGCGTGGGGGCGCGGGTATGCCACCGAGGCCGCCCGCGTCGTGCTCAGCCTCGCGAGGAGGGCGAGAAGGCCGCGCGTCACTCGGGACCCGGACGCGCGCGATGACCGCCCCGACAAGCGCCTCCCGGCGGCGGCGCGTGCCGCGTTGATGTCCTCTTTCCCGACGGTCGTCTCGCCACACCCGAGAGATGACGCCGCGCCACGCTGCCTGATCGTAGAGAAGCGGCACATCGTTGCGCCGCCGCTTGCGCGCGTCTATATTGCGAGCGAAAGCTCATAACGCGGGCGGATCTCCACGTGTCGGGGTCGCGTGGACGGCGTGCCTGTCGGGCCGGCTGCGCGCCGCGCCGCACGGTGCGACCAGTGATAGCAGGGAAGCGAGGTCGCTTCCGCCAAAGAGGCTTGTTCCGAAGCGAGCCGGGATTCTGGAGGTGCTGAGGTGCAGAAGGAAGTCTATGCGACCATCATGGCGATGTCGGCGGAGCCCGAGAACGCGACCAGCGACCGCATCGAGGCGCTGACCAAGGGTCACGGGATGCTCAACATCGCGGCCATGAGCGCAGCGAACGCCGTCACGTTCGAGATGCTGCGCGGGCGCGACACCAAGATCACCGACGCCAACCTGTCCGAGCTCGCCCTCGACTACGTCGTCGAGGTCGGGGTCAAGGCCGCTGCCGAGGCGGGCGCCGACAAGGCGAACGCCGCCCTCATCGCGGCGACCCTGCTGCTGATCGCCGGCACCGAGTCCCGCGCCGGGGTGCCGGCCGGCAACCGCAAGCTCGGGGCGATGGCTCGCATCAAGGCCGGCGCCGATCGTTCCGGCGTCGCCGCCATTCCGACCTCCAAGCTGACCAACAAGCTCTCCGGGTTCGCCGCCGTCCAGGCGCTCTATCAGGCGATGCAGGCCGGCGAACTGGTCCGCGTCGACGGCGCCAACGTCCCGGCTTTCGTCGCCGGCGGCGCGCCCATGGGCCACAGCGTCCTCGGTGAGGACATGGTCTACATCGATCTGTGCATGAAGGGCACCAAGATCGCCGTCGACGCCATGATCAAGGCGTACCACGGGGTCGGCATCAGCGCGAGCCCCATCCAGTGCGCCATGCTCTCCGCCGCCGCGGTGCTGGAGATCGTCAACCCGGACGGGATGATCGGGCCCGAGTTCGGCGACTTCTTCGTCCAGGGCACCGGCTATCTCGCCGGCAAGGGCGCGGCGGAGGCTGCCGGCCTGCCGGAGAAGCTCCACCTCCGCGGCACCAACAAGGAGTACGACACGGCCAGTCTGGTCGGCGGCCTCGGCATGATGCTCAAGGACGTCGGCGCGCCGTCGGTCATCGGCATGATGACGCTGAACGAGATGCTGGCCGCCTTCGCCGAGAGCCCCATGATCGGCGCCGGCTTCGGCGGCGGCCCCGTGAACCCGCCGCTGGCGCACCTCGCGGCTGATTGCGTCATCGCGATGAACCTGCTCATCGAGAACGGCGGCGACGTCGAGCTCGCTGCCGATGCCCTTCACGAAGTCAAGACGACACAGTGGATCGACCCGGAGATCGCCTCGTTCTCGACCAACACGGTCGCCCGCAAGGCCGAGCACGTGCGGCGTGGCCCCGTAACCAGGACGATCATCAACGCCACCGACGGCATCCGCGCCAACGCGCTGCTCTCGCGCGCCGAGTACGCCTACGACGAGCTGTCTGCAGGCAAGTCGCTCGAGGACATCTGCGCCGCCCTCGACCAGAAGCGCAAGGACAAGGTCGAGGCGAACGCGGGGATTCTTCTGAGCGGCTTCTTCGGCAAGACGATCAGCATCACGTTCTCCAAGCTCGAAGGCGGCGCACGTCGCCAGCACCCGTTCGCCCAGTCGTACTGGGGCTTCGATGCCGACGTCGACGCCGTAGTCACGGTGGACGGTGAGGAGTTCCGCTTCGAGGGACTGAGCAACAAGGTGATCCCCGATGCGGTCATGAACGCGAAGTCCGAGCTCTCCCTTCCGATCACCGTGGCCGCGGCCGTCGCCCAGGAGCTCATGTACGTCGGCTGCTGCACCATCGACGCCGTCGTCCCCGCCGTGGTGGCGGCCGCGATGGGCAAGTACACCGCCAAGGAAGCAGGCACGTGCGCCGAGAGCGGCGCCCACGTCACCTGCTCCATCCCGGGGGCCAAGGGCACCATCAAGGAAGTCTCGGCGCTCGCGCTGCGTATCATGAAGGACCTGGAGGTCTGAGGGCACTCCGCTCCACGGCAGCAGGGCGCACTCGGTGTGACCGGGTGAGGAGCGGCGGGGGCGCAGCCGGGCTGCGTCTCCGCAGCCCTGCCCTGCGCGGACGCGCACGACGTGCGGAGGCATCCCTTGCTCACGTGAGGAGACGGCATGCTGCTACTGGTCCAGATCGACGATCGCTCCGGCGAGGTCCTCGGCAACGCGCTCGAAGAGCTGATGAGCCTCGGCGCCCGCAACGTACAACTGCTGAGCTCGGTGACCAAGAAGGGACGGCCAGGTCATGTGCTCCTCATCGACCTCGAACCTGCTGCAGAGGGTCGAGTCGGCGCCTACCTCGCGGCGGAGTTGGGCGCGTGGGGATACCAGGTGCTGGAGTCGGCACACAGGCACTTCGATACGGTGCTCGAGCAGCGGGCGGTGACGGTCGCGTGCGGGGCGCGCAGACGGACGTTCGCGATGCCGTGCAAGTTCTTCTTCGACGGGGAGAGCCTGCTGCGGGTGAAGGTCGAGCGGGCTGACGTCGAAGTCGTGCAACGCTTCGTGAGCGAGACTGACGAGCGATGCACCACGGACACCGTCCGCAGTCGCATCGAGCACGAGGTCCGGCGCCACCCGACGTCCGATGAGATCGAGGTGGAGCTGTGAGTGGGTGTCGTGGGCGATACTCCGGCGGTACGACTTGGTCGGCGGGATCGCGGGAGGCACGAGATGAATGACCGGGAGTTGCGGGCGCTCCTTGAGGCGGTGCGCGACGGGAACGCCGGGGTGGACGACGCGCTGGCACGGCTCTCTCGCCTGCCGTACGAGGACCTCGGCTTCGCCCACGTCGACCACCATCGTCAGCTGCGCAGGGGGTATGGCGAAGCAGTGTTCTGCGCCGGCAAGACGGTCGGACAGGTCGTCGAGATCTGCCGGCGGATGGTCGCTTACGGACACGAGAACGTAATCGCGACGAGAGCCACCACTGAGATGCTGGACGAGCTGGAGCGCAGCGTGCCCGCGCGGCTGTTCCGGGAGTTCGGGCTGGCGATCGTGAACCCACGCCCTCTCGAAGCCGTCGGCTTGATCTGCGTGTGCACGGCCGGGACGTCGGACATCCCGGTCGCCGAGGAGGCCGCTCTCACGGCAGAGTCCTCCGGGAGCCGGGTGGAGCGCGTCTACGACGTGGGCGTCGCCGGGATCCACAGGCTGCTGGGGCACATGGACCTCCTGCGTCAGGCCAACGCCGTGATCGCCGTCGCCGGCATGGAAGGAGCTTTGGCAAGCGTGATCGGCGGTCTCGTCGCTGGCCCCGTCATCGCGGTGCCGACGAGTGTCGGCTACGGGGCGAGTTTCGGCGGCATCGCCGCCCTGCTGTCGATGCTCAACTCGTGCTCCCCGGGAGTGTCGGTCGTGAACATCGACAATGGTTTTGGTGCCGGGTACCTCGCCAATACGATCAACCGGATGGCGGTTCACGGGGTCGAGCGCGACTCGGATCCCGCCCGCGCCGAGACGGCGGCCACGGGCGACGCCTGCGACGCGAGTTGCATCACGGAGTCCGGTCCCCTCGGGAAGGAGCCGTGAGAGTCGCCTGCCTTGACGCCGCCAGCGGGGTCAGCGGCGACCTCTTTCTCGGTGCCCTCGTGGACGCAGGCGTCGCACTCGACGTACTCCAGTCGGCCGTCGACGGCCTCGGCGTCGAAGGGCTGCGGCTCACCGCCACCAGCACCAGCCGCGACGGCATCGCCGCCACGAAGGTTGACGTCGTCTATCCGCCCCAGAAGGAGCACCGTCACCTCCGTCGCATCGTCTCCCTCATCGAGTCGAGCCCGCTTCCCCGTCCGGTCAGGGATGACGTGATCAAGGTGTTCCGCCGCTTGGCCGAGGTCGAGGCGGCCGTGCACGGCGTGAGCGTCGAGGCTGTGCACTTTCACGAGGTCGGCGCTGCGGACGCCATCGCCGACGTTGTCGGATCGGTGACCGGCCTCCATCATCTCGGCGTGGAGCGGTTGCTCGTCGGCTCCATCAACCTCGGCTCGGGGGAGGTGGTGTGCGAGCACGGCGTGCTCGCGGTTCCGGCGCCGGCGACTCGCGGGCTTCTCGAGGGCTGGACGCAGCATGTGGCCGGTCCGGCGCGCGAGCTCACGACACCTACCGGCGCGGCCTTGGTGACGACGCTTGGTTCCCAGGTGGACCCGCTGCCGCGGCTGCGCGTCGTGACGTCCGGCTACGGGGCCGGAGGCAGTGATCCTCCGGGATGGCCGAATGTCCTGCATCTGACCGTAGGCGAGCCTGCGGCGCGGCACGAGGATCGTGGTGAAGTCACCTTCCGGTGAAGCCTCCTTCATCACGCACGCGGAGGAGCTCGGCGTCCGCCGCGTGCACTCCCTCATCGTCCCGGGCAACGCGCGCTCCCGGCGCGTCGCCGAGAAGCTCGGCATGAGCGTCGAGCGACGGGTCGTGCACGCCGGCGCGCCGCACGACCTCTGGGCGCTCGACCTCCCCCGGGCGGAGGCCGCGTGACGCTGCCCGTCCGCACGCCGCGGCTCGTCATCCGCGACTACACGCCGGAAGATGCGGACGACGTCGCCCGCGTGCTCGGCGACCCGCGTGTCGGCCTCCGCCAGGGTCAGGGGCCGATGACCCGCGCCGAAGCGCTCGCCTGGCTCGAGGAGGAGATCGAGTACCGGCGCCGCGACGGCACCGGGAGGTACGCCGTCGTGCTGAGCGCGGTCGGAGAGGTGGTCGGCGGCTGCGGCCTGGTGCGCAGAGAGCTCCCGGAGGGGGTCGAGATCGAGCTCGGCTACCACCTGCGCAGCGACCTGTGGGGGAGAGGCCTCGCGACCGAGGCCGCGCGCGCGTGCCTGGGCGAGGCGCGCGAGCGCGGCTACGACCGGGTGATCGCCTTCATCGTCCCGGGGAACACTCGCTCCGAGCGGGTGGCGCAGAAGATCGGCATGCATCCGGAGCGCGAGCTGGAGTGGTTCGGCCACCCGCACGTGCGGTGGGCCGCCGACCTGCGTGCTACCATCGACGTTCCAGACCACGACCGGGAAGACTGATGTTCGACTCACTCACCGAGCGCCTCCAGGGCGTCATGCAGAGCCTCAAGGGGCACGGCAAGCTCACCGCCGAAGACATCGACGCCGCCATGCGGGAGATCCGCCTCGCCCTGCTCGAGGCGGACGTCAACTTCAAGGTCGTGCGCGAGTTCGTGGCCCACGTCAAGGAGCGCGCGCTCGGCTCCGAGGTCATGGAGAGCCTCACGCCCGCGCAGCAGGTCGTGAAGATCGTCAACGAGGAGCTCGTCGCGCTCATGGGCAGCGGCGACTCCAAGCTGGCCTTCAGCGGCCACCCGCCGACGATCGTCCTCATGGCCGGTCTGCAGGGCTCGGGCAAGACGACCACGGCGGCCAAGCTCGCCAAGCTGCTCAAGAAGGACGGCAAGCAGCCGGTGCTCGTCGCCGCCGACGTCTACCGGCCGGCGGCCATCGAGCAGCTGCAGACGCTGGCCGAACGGGTGGGCGTGCCCTGCTACGCGCCCGGCGCCCACGTCGACCCCGTGGACATCGCGCGCGACGGCGTGGCCTACGCGCGCGCCCACGGCAACGTGGCCATCATCGACACCGCCGGCCGCCTGCACGTGGACGAGGAGCTCATGGCCGAGCTGGTCAACATCCGCGACGCCGTCAAGCCGCACAACGTGCTCCTCGTCGTCGACGCCATGACCGGCCAGGACGCCGTCAACGCCG
Source organism: uncultured Actinomycetes bacterium (assembly GCA_963764225.1). GTDB lineage: Bacteria > Actinomycetota > Thermoleophilia > UBA2241 > UBA2241 > CAIXSE01. The sequence continues at coordinate 89,451 of CAVXRL010000005.1, read as the reverse complement.
CCGACGCGTTCAAGGATCACGTCGACCTCGACGGCGTGGTGCTCACCAAGCTCGACGGCGACGCCCGCGGCGGCGCCGCGCTCAGCGTCCGCGCCGTCACCGGCAAGCCCATCAAGTACGCCAGCACCGGCGAGAAGCTCGACGACTTCGACGTCTTCCACCCGGACCGCATGGCCAGCCGCATCCTCGGCATGGGCGACGTGCTCAGCCTCATCGAGAGGGCCGAGGAGAACCTCGACGCCAAGCAGGCGGCGGAGATGGAGGCCAAGCTCCGCCGCGCCGAGTTCACCTTCGAGGACTTCCTCGAGCAGCTCAAGCAGGTGCGCAAGATGGGCTCGCTCTCCAGCATCCTCGGCATGCTGCCCGGCGTGCCCGGCATGAAGGAGCTCAAGAACGTCCAGGTCGACGACCGCCAGCTCGACCGCATCGAGGCGATGATCTTCAGCATGACGCGCCAGGAGCGCCGGCACCCCGACGTCATCGACGGCAGCCGCCGGCGCCGCATCGCCGCCGGCAGCGGGACGAGCGTGCAGGACGTCAACAACCTGCTCAAGCAGTACCGCGAGATGCAGAAGATGCTCAAGATGTTCTCGAGCGGCAAGATGAAGGGGTTTCGCCTGCCCGGCATGAGCGGGTAGACTACGCATTCTTGCGGCCCGACACAGGGTCGCATAAGGTTCACACACCGCTGCGCCCCACCATGGGTCGCAGCGCGCCGTTCTACTACCCTGAGGGGGTGACACAAGTTGGCAGTGCGAATGAGATTGACCCGGGTCGGCAGCACCAAGAACCCGATCTACCGGATCGTCGTCGTGGATTCCCGCGCCCGTCGTGACGGTCGCGCCATCGAGACCATCGGCCAGTACAACCCGCAGATGAACCCGTCGCTCATCGAGATCGATGCGGACAAGGCCAAGAAGTGGCTGGGCGAGGGCGCGCAGCCCTCGCGGACGGTCAAGAAGCTGCTCTCCATCAAGGGCATCGACAAGTAAGAGGTCCTCGCGGAGACGACGGAGGGAGTAGTGGGATGTTGAAGGACCTGCTCGAGTATCTGGCCAAGTCGCTGGTCGACAATCCAGACGAGGTCCACGTGGAGGCTACGGAAACCGACACCACCGTCGTGTTGGAGCTCTCAGTGGCGAAGGATGACGTCGGCAAGGTCATCGGCAAGCAGGGGCGCATCGCCAGGGCGTTGCGCACCATCGTCAAGGCGTCGGCCGTGCGCGACGGCAAGCGTGCCATCGTGGAGATCGTTGATTAGCCACCGGAGGCGGCTCTGAGAGGGAAGCGCGAAGCGCGTCGGCCCTCCAGGACCGCCGAAGGCGGGCTGACGTCGGGTGCGCCAACGAGCTGGAGAACCGGCTCGGATGTCGAAGACCAGGTGCACCCGACATTGACGCGTCAAGATTGTCGATGACCTTTTCTTCTCTCTGGTCAGTAGGCACCCTCGGCAAGGTCCACGGCCTCAAGGGCGAGCTCTATCTCAACCTCGGCCCCGGCGGCCTCGAGCGGCTGGAACTGGGCGAGAGGTTCTACCTTTCCGGCGAGGGCGCCGCTGAGCCCCGCCCGTGCGCGGTCACGCGCGCCGGCGGGACGGAGCGGCGCCCTCTCGTCGTCCTGGACCTCGCGGCGACGCGCGAAGAAGCCATCGCGCTGCAGGGGCGCGAGCTCCTCGCGGCCGGCGAGGAGCTCGACGCGCAGCCCCACTACCGCGTCGGCGACCTCCTGGGGCTGCGCGTCGAGACCGCCTCCGGCCGTCTGGTCGGCGAGGTGCGCGACGTGCTCGAGGCGCCCGCCCACGAGATCCTGGCCGTGCGGGCGCCGGACGGCTCCGACGTGCTCATCCCGCTCGTCGACGAACTGCTCGCCCTGCACGACGGCCTGCTCGTGGTGGTCGACGGCCTCCTCGACGACCCCGAAGCCCCCGGCGGGGAGGCCTGAGCTGCGCTTCGACGTCTTCACGCTGTTCCCCGAGGCCTTCGACTGGTACCTCTCGCAGGTGCACATCCGCGCCGCGCAGGCGCTCGGCCACGTGTTCTCGCTCGTCAACTACCGCGACCACACGCCGCTCACCCACCTCCAGGTGGACGACACGCCCTACGGTGGCGGCGCCGGCATGGTGCTGCGCATCGACGTGGTCTGCGCCGCGTTCGAAGCCGCGTTCGGCGTGGACGCCGAGCGCGTCAAAGACACGCGGCGCGTCGTCGAGCTCACGCCCAAAGGGCGGCAGCTCGACGACGCGCTGGCCGGGGAGCTCGCCGCCGGTCCCGACGTCGTGCTGCTCTGCGGCCGCTACGAGGGCATCGACGAGCGCGTGACGCACCTGCTCACCGACCGGGTGTCCATCGGTCCCTACGTGCTCTCGGGCGGCGAGGTCGCCGCCATGGCCACGCTCGACGCCGTGACGCGCAAGCTGCCCGGCGCCGTCAGCAACCCGGAGAGCATCGTCAGCGAGTCCCACGCGGAGGAGCTCGAGGGCGGCGCGGAGTACCCACACTACACGCGGCCGGCCGAGTACCGCGGCTGGGAGGTGCCCGAGGTGCTGCGCAGCGGGCACCACGCCGAGATCGCGCGCTGGCGCGCGGAACAGGTGAGAAAGCGGTAAGATACCTCTTCGTGGCCCGAGGCCGGCAGGGAGTTTTGCGCGGCCCGCTCAGCCCTGCTAGACTAACCGCCGCTTTTCTGACGAAAGACGAGGGTCCGTGAACATCATCGAGAACATCGAGCGCGAGCAACTGCGCGACGACATCCCGCAGTTCAAGGCCGGCGACAGCGTGAAGGTCCACTTCAAGGTCGTCGAGGGTACTCGCCACCGTATCCAGGTCTTCCAGGGCATCGTGATCAAGCGCCAGGGTCAGGGTGTGCGTGAGACCTTCACCGTCCGCAAGCAGTCCTTCGGGGTCGGCGTCGAGCGCACGTTCCCCGTGCACTCGCCCAAGATCGACCACATCGAGGTCACGGCCATCGGCGACGTCCGTCGCGCGAAGCTGTACTACCTGCGCCAGAAGGTCGGCAAGCAGGCACGGGTCCGCGAGAAGCAGCGCTGACCCGGACGCGGCCGCCTCGGCCGTTCCTGCCGTGAAGCGCGTCCTCGAGTTCGCCGTCGTCGTCGCGGCCGCCGTGCTGGTGGCGATCGCCGTCCAGGCGTGGCTGGTCAAGCCGTACCGCATCCCTTCGGAGTCGATGCTGAGCACGCTGCGGCCCGGCGACCGTGTGCTGGTCAACCGGGCCGTCTACCACCTGCGCGAGCCGCAGCGCGGCGACGTGATCGTCTTCAAGTACCCCAAGGACCCCGACGTGGTGTTCATCAAGCGCATCGTCGGGGTGCCCGGAGACGTGCTCAAGGTCGTGGACGGGCGCCTGTACGTCAACGGTCACAGGCTGGAGGAGCCCTACGTGCACCGCACCTCCGGCCGGTCGACCCCACCACGGCGCAGGCGGCGATCGCCGGCAGCACGTTGCACGACCCGTGGTCGCTGGCGGAGCCGTACACCGTGCCCGCCCGCCGGTACTTCGTGATGGGCGACAACCGCACCGACAGCGACGACAGCCGAGACTGGGGCACCGTGCCGCGGTCCGCCATCGTGGGCGAGGGTCTGGCCACCTACTGGCCGTTCTCCCGCCTGCGAGCGCTCTGATACACTCGCGCGCGTCGACCCCCGGGAGAGAGATGAGCAACGAGGACTCCGCCGACCAGAACGCCAAGAAGACCACCACCGGTCGCACCATCCTCGAGTACGTCGTGCTCGCCGTGGTCGCCATCGCGGTGGCTCTCCTCATCCAGGCGTTCCTGGTCAAGCCCTACCGCATCCCCTCGGAGTCCATGGAGAACACGCTGCTCATCGGGGACCGCGTGCTCGTGGACCGCATCTCGTGGCGGTTCAGCGACCCGGAGCGCCAGCAGATCGTGGTGTTCCACCCGCCGTTCGCCGGGCCGGTGCTGATCAAGCGCATCATCGGCATGCCGGGCGACACGGTCTCGCTCAAGGACGGCGCCGTGTACATCAACGGCAAGAAGCTCGACGAGCCCTACGTCCGCGAGGTCAACGGGCGGGCGGTGCCGTCCGAGCCGTTCGACAACGGACTTCCCTGGGCGCTGCAGCAGCCCTACAAGGTGCCTGCCGACAGCTACTTCGTGATGGGCGACAACCGTATCGACAGCGGCGACAGCCGCGAGTTCGGACCGGTGCCGCGCGCCCAGCTGGTGGGCAAGGCGTTCGCGAGGTACTGGCCGCCGGGCCGCATCGGCGGCGTGGACTAGGGATCGAGGGGCCGACCGTGGCTGAGGACGCAGGCACCGGCGAGAAGTTCGCCTTCGACCTCGCCGCGGCGGGGCGCGAAGACGCGACGGTCGCGGGCGCGGACGAGGCCGGCCGCGGGTGCCTGGCCGGCCCGCTCGCCGCGGCCGCCGTCTGCCTGGACTACGCGGCGCTCGGCGAGGCCGGCCGCGAGGCCCTCTCCGGCCTCGACGACTCCAAGCGCCTCACACGGGAGAAGCGTGAGGCGCTCTACGACAAGATCCTGCTCCACGCGCGCCAGGTAGTGGTGCTGCTGTGGTCGCCGGCCACCATCGACCGCGTCGGCCTCCACCGCTGCAACCTCCGCATGCTGTCGCGCTGCGTGGAGCGTCTCCACCCGTCTCCCGACGCGACGCTCGTGGACGGCTTCCGGCTGCCCGAGTGCGCACGCGAGCACCGCGCCGTGGTCGGGGGCGACGGTCTCTCCGCCGCCGTCGGCGCTGCTTCGATCGTCGCCAAGGTGACCCGTGACCGCGTGATGCGCGGGCTGCACGAGGACTACCCGCTGTACGGGTTCGACAGCCACGTCGGCTACGCGACCGCGCGGCACCAGGCGGCCATCTGCGAGCACGGCGTGTGCGTGCTCCACCGCCTCTCGTTCGCCAGCGTGGCGTACCAGCAGCTCGGTCTGGGGCTCGCGGAGGACGCCGGAGCCTGCTGACGCAGGCCGCGCCCGGAGCTGGTTCCCAACCGGCGAACGTCACCCGCGCCGGGCTATCGACACCCTCCGCACGGCCCCCACCGCGTTCTAGGCTGCTCGGCGTGAACGCGCGCCAACAGTTCGGTCGCGCCGCCGAGGCGGCGGCGGAGAGGTACCTGGTCCGGGACGGCTGGACGGTGCTCGGGCGCAACGTGCGCGTCGGTCGCGGCGAGCTGGACCTCATCGTGCGGCGCGGCCGCGTGCTGGCGTTCGTCGAAGTCAAGGCCCGCCGCTCGGCCGCCTGCGGAGCTCCGGAGGACGCCGTGGACGGGCGCAAGCGCCGCCAGGTCTCCCGTCTCGCCGAGCTGTGGCTCGCCGCGCGGCCGTGGGCATTGGGCGGCGTGAGCGACGTGCGCTTCGACGTGGTCGCCGTGGATGCCACGGTGCGGCCGCCCGAGGTGCGCCACCTGCCCGCCGCGTTCACGCTGGACGGATGACAGCGGAGCCCGGCCGTCGGCGTGTGGCCGGGAGGGAGGAGGGGCCGTGCTTGCTCGGGTCGCGAGCGAGGCGCTCAACGGGTTGCAGGGGCATCCGGTGTGGGTCGAGGCGGACGTCGTAGCGGCGGCGCCCGCCTTCAGCGTCGTCGGCCTGCCCGACGCCGCCGTCCAGGAGAGCCGCGAGCGTGTCCGCGCCGCCATCGTCAACTCGGCGTTCCAGTTCCCCTCCCGGCGCATCACCGTCAATCTGGCGCCCGCCGACCTGCGCAAGGAGGGGCCCTCGTTCGACCTGCCCATCGCGCTCGCGTTCCTGCTCGCCACCGGGCAGGCGCGGGACGGGTCCGACGGCCGGGGCCCGCTGGCCGCCGTCGGCGAGCTCGGGCTCGACGGCTCCCTGCGCCCCGTGGCCGGCGCGCTCGCCGTGGCGCAGAGCCTGCGGGCGCGCGGGATCCGCGGGCTGGTGCTGCCGGCGGCCAACGCCGGCGAGGCGTCGCTTGTGCCCGGTCTCGAGGTCTACCCGGCGGAGTCGCTCGCGGAGGCCGTGGAGCGCATCGAGGCCGGCGGCGGCGAAGCCGCCCCGCCGGCCGACCTCACTGCGCTGCTCGCCACCTCACCGCCGGCGGACGTGGACTTCGCCGACATCGCCGGGCAGAGCGTCGCGAAGCGCGCGCTCGAGGTCGCCGTCGCCGGCGCGCACAACGTCCTCATGGAGGGGCCGCCGGGGGCCGGCAAGACCATGCTCGCCCGGCGGTTGCCGGGCATCATGCCGCCGCTCACGCCCGGCGAGGCCGTGGAGGTCACGCGCATCCACAGCGTCGCCGGCCTGCTCCCGCCGGGCGAGCCCCTCGTGGCCCGGCGGCCCTTCCGGGCTCCGCACCACACCATCTCTTCGCCGGGGCTCGTGGGCGGCGGCGGCACGCCGCGCCCGGGCGAGGTGAGCCTCGCCCACCTCGGCGTTCTCTTCCTCGACGAGTTCCCCGAGTACCGGCTGGCGGCCCTCGAGGGCCTCCGGCAGCCGCTCGAGGACGGCGAGGTCACGATCAGCCGGCGCCTGCAGTCGGTCACGTATCCCGCGCGCCTCATGCTCGTCGCCGCCATGAACCCCTGCCCGTGCGGCTTCCTCGGCGATGAGCGGCGCGAGTGCCAGTGCGACGCGTACCGGCTGCGGCAGTACCGCACCAGGCTGAGCGGGCCTTTGCTGGACCGCATCGACCTGCGCCTGGACGTGGCGCGGGTGCCGCCTCGCGAGCGCCGCGAGGCGGGGAGGGGAGAGTCCTCCAGCGCCGTCCGCGAGCGGGTCATCGCCGCGCGCCGGCGCCAGCAGGAGCGCTTCGCCGGCACCGGCGTGCACGCCAACGGCCACATGACCCCTCGTCACCTGCGCCGCTTCTGCAGTCTCGACGCGAGGTCGGTCGCCAAGCTCGACCAGGCGTATGAGACCCTGCACCTGAGCGCGCGCGGGGCAGACCGCGTGGTCAAGGTGGCGCGCACGATCGCCGACCTCGAGGGCTCCCCGACCATCACGCTGGAGCACGTCACCGAGAGCCTCGGCTACCGTGGGCCCCAGGGGTTGAGCTATGGGTGAGGCCACGGCGAGCGCCAGGGCGATGTGTGTGTGGCTCGGCAGCCTGGCGTCCTACCGTCCGGGGTTCATCGGCCAGCTCGTGCTGCGGTACCGGACCGCCTCGCAGGTGCTGGCGCGCCCGCCGCTGGAGATCGTGGAGTTCGCGGCGCGCGAGCGGCGCGGCGGGAGGAGGCGCGCCGAGGGCACGGGTGTCTCTCGCGCGGGGGAGGAGGCGACGGACGCCGCGCGGTTCGCGGCCGTCTTGCGCGAAGGGCCGGTCGCCTGTCTGCGCCGGGCCGAACGCCGTCCGCCCGGCGACCTCGTGGTCGCCTGGAGCGACGCGCTCTACCCGGACCAGCTTCGCGACCTGGGCGATCCGCCGTTGTGCCTGTTCGTACGCGGCGGCTCGGACCGCTCCACGGTCCGCGCGCGGGTGTCGGCGATCGTCGACGCACCGGTCGTCTCGGTGGTCGGCACCAGGAGCCCGTCGGCCTACGGCGAGGAGATGGCGCGCAGCATCGCGGGCGGTCTGGCTCGCGCGGGCGTCATCGTGGCCAGCGGCATGGCGATGGGCATCGACGCCGTCGCCCAAAAGGCCGCGGTGGAGGCCGAGGTGCCGCTGAGCCCCGCGACCGTGGCCGTGCTCGGATGCGGCGCCGACGTCGTCTACCCGCGCCGCAACGCCCGCCTGTACGCGCGCGTCGCGGGCAGCGGGCTGATCGTCAGCGAGTTCGCCTGGGGCTGCCCGGCCAGGGCGTGGAGGTTCCCTGCCCGCAACCGGATCATCGCCGCTCTGGCACGGGCGGTGGTGCTGGTGGAGGGCGCCGAGCGCAGTGGGGCCAAGATCACCGCCGGCCACGGGCTCGACGTCGGCAGAGAGGTGCTGTGCGTGCCCGGTGAGGCGGGCCGCCGCCTGAGCCACGCGCCCAACCGGCTGCTCGGGCACGGTGCGAGCGTGTGCGAGGGAGCCATGGACGTGCTGCAGGCCATCCGCCACCCTGCGGCCGTTGACGGCGGCGGCGAGCGGTCTCTCCCCCTTCCGGTCTTCGTCCTCGACCACGGGGGCGCCGCGATCCGCGACGTGCTGGCGGCGCTGGCGGAGTCCTCGTTCACGATCGACCAGCTGGCCGCGCGCTGCGGGCTCAGCGTCGCCAAGGCGGCCTCCGCCGTGAGTGACCTCGAGGTCGAGGGGCTCGCGCGCCGGGTGGAAGGAGGTCGGTACCGTCTGGTGAGACGCTGACCGTACGGGGTCGAGGCAGGAAGGCGTGCCGGGGACGTTGAAGCCTAGGTCGCCTCAGGGGGTGGCTGGTGACAGCTCCGCGCAAGTCCCGCTCCGAACAATCAGAGACGACCCAGACCGTTGCCGGTCTCGCCGACCCCGCCGGCCACGTGCGCGCGTTCCTCCGCGACCTCGAGGTGCGGGGCGCGTCGGCGGCGACGCGACGCTCCTACGCGTCCGACCTCCAGCAGTTGCTCGAGTGGCTCGCGGCCCGCGACCTCACGGTCGCCGGCCTCGCGCGCCTGCAGGTGCGCGCCTTCTCCGCCGATCTCGGGCGGCGGGGGTACGCTCCGGCGACGCTCGCGAGAAAGCTCTCGACCTTGCGCGGGTTCACCCGGTTCCTCACCGAGGCAGCCGTGCTCCCGGCCGATCCCGGCCACAGCCTGCCGGGACCGAGGCAGCGCCGGCGGCTGCCGCGGGTGCTGAGCGTGCACGAGGTGGACCTGCTGGTCGCGGCCACGGACGGCAACGACCCTCTGGCGCTTCGCGACCGGCTCATCCTGGAGCTGCTCTACGGCTGCGGGCTGCGCAGCATGGAGCTGGTCGCCCTGCGCCTGGGCGACGTCCAGGCGACCCAGGCGCAGCTGATCGTGCGCGGCAAGGGCGGCAAGATGCGGGTCACGCCGCTCGGCGACGAAGCGGCGGCTGCGCTGCGCCGCTACCTCGAGCGCGGCCGCGGGGAGCTGGAGGGCCACCGCGGCCGCCGGCTTGAAGCCTCGCCTGCGACGGGGTCCGCCGCACGCCGGGACCTCCCCTTGCTCCTGTCGCGGAGCGGTCGCGCGCTCCTCACGTCCGACGTCAGGCGGCTCGTAGTAAAATACAGTCGTCTTGCGGGTATAGACCCGGCGTCGCCGCACATGTTGCGGCACGCGTACGCTACGCACATGCTCGAGAGGGGAGCCGATCTTCGTGCCATCCAGGAACTGTTGGGGCACGCCTCCGTCTCGACCACGCAGGTGTACACCCACGTCAGCGGGGCGCACCTGCGACGCACCTACGACCTCCACCACCCGCGGGCCTGAGGGCGCACGCTGAGATGACGCGGCTCGACGAGGACAAGGTCAGGGAGCTCTGGGGACGGTACAAGTTCCAGGGTGACAAGGCGGCCCGAGACCGCCTCATCCTCGCGTACTCGCCGCTGGTCAAGTACGTGGCCGGCCGCATGAGCAACGGGCTCCCGTCCCACATCGAGGAGTCCGACCTCATCAGCTACGGCCTCCTGGGGCTCATCGGCGCGCTCGAGCGGTTCGACCCGGACCGCCAGATCAAGTTCGAGACCTACGCCATCTCGCGCATCAAGGGCTCCATCATCGACGAGCTGCGCTCGCTCGACTGGGTCCCGCGCTCCGTGCGCAGCAAGGCGCGGGAGATCGAGAAGAGCTGCGCGATGCTCGAGAACCGCCTGCAGCGCGCCCCGACCGACCAGGAGATCGCCGACGAGCTGCGCATCTCGGTGCCCGAGTTCCAGCAGTCGCTCACGCAGATCGCCAACACCAGCATCGTCGCGCTCGACGAGCTCTGGTCCATCTCCGGGTCCGACGGCGACCAGGCCTCGCTGATCGACACGATCGAGGACCCCAAGGCCAAGGACCCCTCGCGGGCGCTCGACCTGAGCGAGATGAAGGCGCGACTGGCGGCGGCGATCGACGCGCTGCCCAAGCGCGAGAAGATCGTCATCGCGCTGTACTACTACGAGAACCTGACGCTGCGCGAGATCGGCGAGGTGCTCGGCGTGACCGAGTCGCGCGTCTCGCAGCTGCACACCAAGGCCATCCTGCGGCTCAAGGGCCGGCTGCGCGATGAGGTCGAGCCGGCCGCGATCGGCTGACGCCGCGCGGCCGCCTCACGCGGCGCGCTCCCCCTGCTTCTCGTCGCCTCCCTGACCCGAGTCTCCCGGCGGCTCGTCGGTCATGATCTCCTCGTCTCCCGGCGGCTCCACCACGTCGCGCTGGACGAGTTCCTTGAGGACGCCCCACCCGACGGCGGTCACCGGGACCGCCACGAACGCCCCGATCACGCCCGCGAGGACTCCGCCGGCGGTCAGCACCACCAGCACCACGACGGGGTGCAGGCGGACGGCGTTCCCCAGCACCAGCGGGGCCAGGACGTTGCCCTCGAGTTGGTTCACGAGGACGATGACGCCCGCGAGGATGAGCGCGTGGGTGAGGTCCGTCGCGGCGAGCGTCACGAGGGTGGCGATGGTCCCGGCAGCCACGGCTCCGACCAGCGGGAAGTACGCCGCCACGAACTGGAGCAGGATGAGAGGGAGGACGAGCGGGGTGCCGAGGAGGAGGAGGGCGACCCCGATGATGGAGGCCTCGATCGCCCCGTTCACGGTGCTTCCGAACAGGTACCCGCGCAGGACGTCTCGGGTGCGGCGCCCGGCGGCGTCGGCGTCGGAGCGGCGCCTCTCGGGCAGCAGGCGCAGGCACCAGGCCCACAGCTCCGGCCCGTCCTTGGCGAAGATGAAGCCGAGGATGAGGGCGAGCACCGCTCCGGTCACTACCTTGGCCGCGGTCGTCGCCCCCGTGACCAGACCGGACTGCAGAAGACCTCCCTGGCCGGTCAGGTGACGCCGCACCTGCGCGAACAGTGAGTCGACGGTGTCCGGAGACAGCCCGAGCCCCTGGACGAGCCAGTCTCTGAGCTGGCCCAGACTGTTGACCACCGCGTCCGCGAGGTCCCTGAACTGCGTGAGGAACCCCGGCCCGAACACGAACAGGAAGCCCGCGATCCCGGCCAGCATGACGAGGAAGACGAGTGCGGCGCCGAGCGTGCGTCCGAGCCCGTGCCGCTCGGACCACGTGGCGACGGGTGAGACGACGACGGCGATGAGCAGGCCGACGACGAGCGGCACCACGACCAGTTCGAGGCGCGCCAGGATGATCCCCAGCACGATGAGCGCGGCCACCACCAGGAGGAACCGCCAGCTGAGAACAGCCGACCTCTCCAAAATGCCGCGCGGGGGTGTCATGTCCGGGTCGCTCATGAGATTGTCCTTGAGAAGACGGTACCCCGGGGTCGACGGCTCCTCGTGCAGGCGCCGGTGACGCCTCGCTCGTCCTCGGCTTTTCTGGTATCATTTTCGGTCGTTGTGTCCATGCCGACCCGGCGGATCCCCAGGTCCGTGGCGGTGTCGGGCGGGAGACGCCTGCGGGCGTCACGCTCGATTCCACTGACCCTTCTGCCGGCAACAGAAGCGGCGCATGCCGCCGGCGCTCCCGCGCCGGAGCCCGCGCCGCGACAACCGTTCTCAGAAGGAGTCAGTCTTGCCTGCAATGCCTCAGCACACGGTGAGCATGAAGGACCTGCTCACGAGCGGCGTCCACTTCGGCCACCAGACACGGCGCTGGAACCCCAAGATGAAGCAGTTCATCTTCGGTGAGCGCGGCGGCATCTACATCATCGACCTGCAGAAGACGACGGTCCTCATCGACGAGGCCTGCGACTTCCTCAAGAAGACCGCCGAGCGCGGCGGCAACGTCCTCTTCGTCGGCACCAAGAAGCAGTGCCAGGAGGCCATCAAGGAGCAGGCCGAGCGCGTCGGCATGCCCTACGTCGCCAACCGCTGGCTGGGCGGCCTCCTCACCAACTACAGCACGCTGAGCAAGCGCATCAAGCGCATGCACGAGCTCAAGGAGCTCTCCGAGAACGGCTCTCTCGACCTGCTGCCGACCCGCGAGGCCATGCAGCTCCGCGGCGACCTGCGCAAGCTCGAGCAGAACCTCGGCGGCGTGGGCAACATGGACCGCCTGCCGGCGGCCGTGTTCGTGGTCGACCCCCGCAAGGAGGCGATCGTCGTCAAGGAGGCCCGCAAGCTCAAGATCCCGATCATCGGCCTCGTCGACACCAACTGCGACCCGGACGAGATCGACTACATCATCCCCGGCAACGACGACGCGATCCGCAGCTGCCTGCTGATCATCCGCACCATGGCCGACGCCATCGCGCAGGGCCGCCAGCTCCTCACCGAGGCCGAGATGAAGGCCGAGGCCGAGCGCAAGGCCGCCGAGGAAGCCGCCGTGGCGGCGGCCGTCGCAGCCGCCGAGGCCGAGGCCGCCGAACAGGCTGCAGCAGCCAAGGCCGACGCCGCCAAGGCCCAGGCCCAGGCCGAGGCGCCTGTCGCCAAGAAGCCCGCCGTGGAGAAGCCGGCAGCCGAGAAGCCTGCAGCGAAGGCAGAGGCCAAGCCCGCCGCGGAGAAGCCGGCAGCCGAGAAACCTGCAGCGAAGGCAGAGGCCAAGCCGGCCGCCGAGAAGCCGGCGCGCGAAGCCGGCCCCGAGGCCGAGAAGCCGGCCGCGAAGGCAGGCCGAGCCGGGCCGAGAAGCGCCCGACGAGACGCCCGACAAGGCCGCCAAGGCGGAGCCGGTCGAGGAGAAGCCCGCCAAGAAGCCGGCCGCGAAGAAGGCCGAGCCCAAGGCCGAGGAGCCCAAGGCGGACGAGCCCAAGGCCGAGGCCCCGAAGGCAGCCGAGTAACACCCTCACAGAGACGAACAACGCCGACCCTACGAAAGGATCGTGCTGTGGCTGAGATCACCGCTGCACTGGTAAAGGAGCTCCGCGACAAGAGCGGCGCCGGGATGATGGACTGCAAGAAGGCGCTGAGCGCGACCTCCGGAGACCTCGAGAAGGCGATGGACGAGCTGCGCAAGCAGGGCCTCGCGACGGCGCAGAAGAAGAGCGCCCGGGCGACCAAGGACGGCGCCGTGGACGCGTACATCCACGCCGGCGGCAAGATCGGCGTGCTCGTCGAGGTCGGCGTCGAGACCGACTTCGTCTCGCGCAGCGAGCCCTTCAAGGAGTTCACCCACGACCTCGCGATGCAGGTCGCCGCGTCGGCCCCGCTGTGGGTCAGTCGCGACGAGGTGCCCGAGGACGTCGTCGCCCGCGAGAAGGCCATCTACGCCGAGTCGGACCAGGTCAAGGGCAAGCCGGAGAACGTGGTCGAGAAGATCATCACCGGCAAGCTCGAGAAGTTCTTCGGCCAGACGTGTCTCATGGAGCAGGCGTTCGTCAAGGACCCGGACCGCACCATCGAGCAGGTCCGCACCGACCTCGTCGGCGTGATCGGCGAGAACGTCGAGGTGCGCCGCTTCGTGCGCTTCCAGCTCGGCGAGACGACGGTAGCGGGCTGAGCTCCATGGAAGGCGAGCCCGGCACTCACGCCTTCCACCGCGTCCTCCTCAAGCTCAGCGGCCAGGCCCTGGGCAGCGAGACGCGGGCGATCGACCCGGCGACGACGAAGTCGATCGCCGGCACGATCAAGATCGCGCGCGGGCTCGACGTCGACATCGCCATCGTCGTCGGCGGCGGCAACATCTTTCGCGGGATGGCTGCCGCCGCCGGCGGGATGGACCGCACCACCGGCGACCACATCGGCATGATGGCCACCGTGCAGAACGCCCTCGCCCTCCAGGACGCCCTGGAAGAAGAGGGCGTCGACACGCGGGTCATGAGCGCCATCGAGATCCGCGCCGTGTGCGAGCCGTACATCCGCCGGCGCGCCATCCGGCACCTGGAGAAGGGGCGCGTCGTCATCTGCGCCGCCGGCACGGGCAACCCGTACTTCAGCACCGACTCGGCGGCGGCGCTCCGCGCCCTCGAGCTCGAGTGCGAGGCGATCCTCATGGCCAAGCGCGAGTTCGACGGCGTCTACAGCGCGGACCCCGAGCTGGACGCCTCCGCGGAGTTCATCCCCGCGCTCACGCACCTGCAGGCGATCGAGCGCGGCCTCAAGGTGATGGACACGACCGCGCTCAGCCTCTGCATGGACAACCGCATGCCCATCCATGTGTTCAAGATGACCGGCGACAACATCGTGCGCGTGCTGTCCGGCGAGCGCGTGGGCACCATCGTGCACACGTCCGCCGGGAGCTGACCCCGGCAAAAGGGAGGACCGGTGGAGAAAGAGCTGCTCAGCGACGCCAAGCATCGCATGGCGAAGGCCGTGGAGGCCGTCAAGACCGAGTTCAACACCGTGCGCAGCGGCCGCGCCAGCGTCGGCCTGCTCGACCGCGTCCACGTCGACTACTACGGCACGTCGACCCCGCTCAAGCAGATGGCCAACATCGCCGCGCCGGAGCCGCGCCTGCTCACCGTGCAGCCGTTCGACACGACGGCGATGAGGAGCATCGAGAAGGCCATCATGGAGAGCGATCTCGGCCTCAACCCCAGCAGCGACGGCAAGGTCATCCGCCTGCCGATCCCCGCCCTCACCGAGGAGCGCCGCCGGGACCTCGTCAAGCTGGTGCACCGGCTCGCCGAAGACGGCCGCGTCGCGGTGCGCAACGTGCGCCGCGACTGCATGAAGGACCTCAAGGAGCTCGTCCACGAGGGCGAGGTCGGCGAGGACGCCGAGGTGCGCGCCGAGAAGGAGCTCCAGAAGTACACGGACGACCACGTCCACCAGATCGACGAGGCCCTCAAGCACAAGGAAGCCGAGATCCTCGAGGTCTGAGCCGGCTCCGCCGGCGATCTCCTCGAGCATCCCGCTCCCATGGCTTCGCTGCGCACGTGGCTGGCGGGCCGGCGCCTGCGCAAGTCGGGCGCCGCGGCCGAGCCCGCGGCCGGCGGCGCCACCTGCCGCTACCTCGCCATCATCATGGACGGCAACGGCCGCTGGGCGCAGGGGAGAAGCCTGCCCGTGGCCGCCGGGCACCGGGCGGGCGCCAAGGCGCTGCGCGCCGTGCTCGAGCACGCGCTCGACCTGGGGATCGAGGAGATCACCGTCTACTCCTTCAGCACGGAGAACTGGAACCGGCCGAAGGACGAGGTCGAGGCGCTCATGCGCCTGTTCGTCGAGATGATAGATTCGCAGGTGCCCGACATGCACGAGCGCGGGGCGCGCGTGCGCTTCGTCGGGCGTCGTGAGGGGGCGCCCGCCGAACTGGTGCGGCGCATCGAGGAGGCCGAGGCGCTGACCGCCGCCAACACCAGGATGACGCTCTACATCGCCTTCAGCTACGGCGGCCGCCGTGAGCTGCTCGACGCGGCGCAGGGTCTGGCTGCGGAGTACGCCGCGTCGGCGCTCGAGGGCGACGCGGCGTACGGAGCGCCGGAGTTCAGCGACGACGACCTCCGGCGCCACCTCTACGCCCCCGAGATGCACGACCCGGAGCTGCTCATCCGCACCTCCGGGGAGCTGCGCATCAGCAACTTCCTGCTCTGGCAGTGCGCCTACTCTGAGCTGTACTTCAGCGACCGGCTCTGGCCGGACTTCGCGCCTGAGGACCTCGACGCGGCGCTGGCCGACTACGCCGGCCGCCAGCGCCGCTTCGGCGGCCGCCGCGCCGCGCCGGCCGGCGGCGGCCCCGCCGGATCGTCGCCGGCCGCCGGCGCCGCTCGCGAGAGCGCCACGTGACGACACGCATCATCACCGGCGTCGTGCTCGCCGTGCTGGCCGTCGTGGTCGTGCTGCACGGCGGTCTCATCTTCTTCTTCCTCATGCTCGCGCTGGCGCTGCTCGGCCTGAACGAGTTCTACCGCCTCACCAGGGTGTACCGGCCGCTCCCGCTGGCGGGGTTCCTCGGCCTCGCGTTCATGGCCTCCATGGCGTGGTTCTACAGCCCCGTCGCCGTGTTCGGCGCCGTCTGCGCCGGCGTGCTGTTCACGGCGTTGCTCGGCCTGCTGACCGGTCCCAAGCCCGGCGTGACGGTGCGCATGTCGGTCACGGTGCTCGGCATGCTGTACGTCGGCCTCGGGTTCAGCGCCGTGCTGCTCATCCGGCAGCTCGAGGTGGGGGACGCCGCCGTCCTCACCGTGGTGTTCGGCACGTGGGCCGGCGACACGATGGCGTACTTCACCGGCAAGTTCTTCGGCAGCACGCCCATGGCGCCGGTGCTCTCCCCCAAGAAGACCTGGGAGGGGTTCGCCGGCGGCTTCATCAGCACCGTCCTCCTGGTGGTGTTCATCGGCCTGTACACGCCGCTGGGCGCGGCCGACTCGGTCCTCCTCGGCGCCACCATCGCCGTGGCGGGGCCGCTCGGCGACCTCTTCGAGAGCCTGGTCAAGCGCGACGTGCAGATCAAGGACTCCGGCCGCGGCATCCCCGGCCACGGCGGGGTGCTCGACCGGTTCGACGCGCTGATCTTCGCCTCGGTCGCCTCGTACTTCGTGCTGACGCTCGTGCTGGGGTTCTAGCCGGCGACGGTCACCGTGGCTGCGCCGGCAGAGAACGAGCTCGCACAGACCGGCGCCTTGGCGAGGTGGCCCTCCTCACGCCTGGTCGCCGCCGCCACGGCCGTCTTCCTCGTGCTGGCGGCCGCCGCGACCTGGTGGCGCCTCACGCGCGGCGCCGACCTCGTCGACGAAGCGTTCTCGGTGCTCGTCCCGTGGCGCTGGGCGCTGGGCGACCGGCCGTTCGTCGACGAGCAGAACCTGAGCCAGTCCGCGGGTCTGATCAGCTACCCGTTCGTGAAGCTGTACGCCTTGATCGGCGGCAACGACCCGACCGGTCTCGTGCTCTACGACCGTCATCTCTACCTCGGCCTCGGACTGCTCACCGCCGCGTGCGTGGCGCTGTTCGCCCGGCGCTCGCTGCCCGGCGCACTGGCGGCGCTCGTGGCGGCGCCCTTCGTGACCGTCGTGCTGTTCGAGACGCCCCAGGTGACCGCGAACACGCTCTGCGCCCTGCTTCTCTCGGTGAGCGCGTCTCTCGCGGCCGTCGCCATCCTCGGCGGACCGCGGCGCTGGGCGCTGGGGGCCGGCGTGGCGTTCGGCCTCGCCGGCGTCGCGTACCCCACGGTCCTGCTGCTGACCCCGTTCGTCGCTGTCCTGCTCGCGTTCAGTGTGGGGGAGAGGCTCGTTCCGTCTCGGGGGAGGGATGGCGGCGTGGTGGAAGCACCGGCGGGCGCCACGCCCTCCGGACTCGCGGCGTGGAGGCTGCTGAGCGCCTGGGCTCTCGGGGGCGTGCTCGTGGTCGCGCCCGCGGTCGCGCTCGTGGTCGCCGTCGCGGGTATCGCCAACCTCCAGCGCAGCTGGGACTACACGATCTCGCTGGCGCGCCGTTTGGACCAGCTCGGCGGCACGTCCAAGGCGGGTGAGATCGCCGTGGCGTTCGTCTCCCTGCTCGTCGACCACTGGTACGTCGTCGCCGTGGCGGTCGTGTCGCTGGCGGTCTTCCGCCTGCGGCCCGAGGCGGGTCGCTGGTTGCTGCTCCTGACGCCGCCGGCCGTCTGGCTCGCGGGCACGACCGGCGAGGCCGGAGTCGCGGGCGCGGTGATCGTCTACGCCCTGGCCGCGCCCTATCTCTACCTGTATCTGCCGCCCGGGCGCAGGCAAGCGGGGGCGCGCCTGCTCGTGGGCGTGTGGGGCCCCGCGCTGCTCATCGGGGCCATGACGGCGTACACCAGCGCCGACGGGTTCGTCCGCGCCGCCGTCGGGCTGCTCTCCGGTCTGGTGGTCAGCGGCGTGTTCCTCGCGTGGGGACTGGAGCCCCTC
This sequence comes from uncultured Actinomycetes bacterium, assembly GCA_963764225.1. Lineage (GTDB taxonomy): Bacteria > Actinomycetota > Thermoleophilia > UBA2241 > UBA2241 > CAIXSE01. The sequence continues at coordinate 71,738 of CAVXRL010000005.1, read as the reverse complement.
GGCCGCGGCCGTAGTGCGGTCGCGTGGGCCGCGGTGGCGGGTCTGGCGGCCGTGGTGGCGGTAACGCTCGCGTTCCAGGTGCAGTTCCTGCCGGGAGGTGTGTCGCCGGCGACCCTGGCCGCGCGGATGGCGGACGGCCCCTGGAAGGGCATCGCTCTCGCGGGTCCTCAGAAGCAGCTGCTCGATCAGTACTCGGCCGACCTCGCCGCCGTGGCGCGGCCGGACGACCGCCTGCTGGCCTATCCGCGGGCCGCCGCTCTTTACCTGTACTGGCCCGGAGAGATCGCCGCGAACACGTACCAGCTGTACGTCGATGGCCCCTCCTCGCCGCTGCCGAAGGCCAGCGTGAGTTACTACCGGCGCCACCGGGAGGCGCCGACGCTCGTCACGCACGTGCTGCCCACCACGGGCAGGTCGCCCGCTCGATTGCGGGCGGAGAGCGGCGGACTCCAGTACCTTCCCGTGGTCGTGAGGCCCGGCTACGCGATCCAGCGCAAGCCGCCCGGCGCCTCGGTGGAGGAGGTGCTCGCACGCCTGCCGCGGCTCTGAGGCGTGCGTGGTACCCTTGCGCGCGATGACCGACGCGCCGACACGCCACCTGCTCATCCTGGGCTCCACCGGGTCGATCGGCCGCCAGGCGCTCGAGGTGCTGCCGGCCGTGCCGGGGCTGCGCCTCGTGGGGCTGGCGGCGGGGCGTGGGGCCGCCATGGTGGTCGAGCAGGCGCGCGCGCACGGCGTGCGCGAGGTGTGCCTGCACGACGTGGACGCGGCGGCCGAGGCGGCGGCGCTCGCGCCCGAGCTCGCCGTGCACGCCGGCGAAGCCGGCATCGGCGAGCTGATCGCAGGCGCCGCGGAGCACGCGGCCGCCGAGGGCGCCCCGCTGGTCGTCCTGAACGGCGTCGTCGGCGCCGCCGGGCTGCGCGCCACCGTGGCCACGCTCGAGGCCGGCGCGACGCTCGCGCTGGCCAACAAGGAGAGCATGGTGGCCGGCGGGCCGTTCGTGCTGGACCTCGCCCGCCGCAGAGGCGCGCTCATCCTGCCCGTGGACAGCGAGCACAGCGCTCTGTTCCAGTGCATCGCGGCCGGCGCGCCGGCTGGGAGTGGGGCAGCGGCCGGTGCGCCCGCCGGGAGCGGGGGAGAGGCCGGCGCGTTCGGCGGGAGCCGGGCAGGAGGCGGCGCCGACCTGGTGAGCGCCGGCCCGCCACGCGCGCTCGAGGAGCTGCTGCTGACCGGCTCCGGGGGTCCGTTCCGTGGCCGGAGCGCCGCCGAGCTTGAAGCCGTCACGCCCGACGAAGCGCTCGCGCACCCCAACTGGTCGATGGGGCCCAAGATCACCATCGACTCCGCCAGCCTGATGAACAAGGGCCTCGAGCTCATCGAGGCCCACTACCTGTTCGGCGTGCCCTACGAGCGCATCACCGTCGTGCTGGACCCCAAGAGCACGGTGCACAGCATGGCGCGGTTCACCGACGGCGCGATCCTCGCGCACCTGGGCGTGCCCGACATGCGCACGCCCATCGGCTGGGCGCTCGCGTACCCGGAGCGACCGGCGCTGCCGCAGGTGCGCCGGCTGGACCTGTTCGCGACGGCGATCGCCTTCGCGCAGCCGGACGTCGAGACGTTCCGCTGTCTGGCGCTCGCGCGCGAGGCCGGCACGCGCGCCATGCTGGCCGAGCGCGCGGCCGCCGAGGCCGGCCGGGGACCGCGCACCGTGGCCGGCCCCATCGTGCTCAACGCCGCCAACGAGGTCGCGGTGGCGGCGTTCCTGGGGCGCCGCCTCTCGTTCCTCGGGATCGCCGAGGTCGTCGAGGCGAGCCTCGACCGGCTCGGCGCCGCCGCCGTCGCGTCGCTCGACGACGTCTACGCCGCGGACGCCGAGGCGCGGCGGGTCGCGGCGGAGGCCGTCGCCGCCCGCGTCTGACTCTCGGAAGTCCGACTCAATCGAGCCCAGGCCCGCCTACGGGCGAACCCGGGCCCGTCCACCGGCGTTAATCTAGCCGTAACCTCGAGCGGGTAAGGTAGATGCAGATGAGCGACGATCCCTCCAGGCAGCACCCGGACGATCCCGGCGCGGACCCGGCGTCCCCGAAGCGCGACCCCAGCGCTCCCGAGGGAGAGCCGGGCACGGGCGCGCCCGACGGGCCCGACCGTGACGACGACGCGGCGCAGCCGCGCACCGACGACGCGGCGCAGCCGCGCAAGGAGCCGCGCGCGCTCAGTCCCTGGTCGCTGCTGCTCGGCGGCGCCCTGCTCGCGGCCGTCGTCCTCGGGCAGTGGACGTGGCTGGTCCCGATCCTCGGTCTCGCGCTGCTGATCACCGTCCACGAGTTCGGCCACTTCATCGCCGCCAAGTCGTTCGGCATGCGCGTGGAGAAGTTCTACGTGGGCTTCCCTCCGGCCGCGCTGCGCCGCACCTGGGGCGAGACGGAGTACGGCATCGGCATCATCCCGCTGGGCGGGTTCTGCAAGATCAGCGGCATGACGCCGGAGGAGCCGGTGGGCGACGGCGTCGCGGCGGAGATCGTCGGCGACGCGGAGGACGGCGGGCTGGCGCGCACCTACACGGTCGCCGAGGTGGACGAGGGGCTCAAGGAGCTCGACGCCCGCGTCCGCGGCCAGCACATCGACGGCAAGACCGCGGCCGACCCCGAGGTCGTCCGCCTGCAGGGCATGAGGCGCGTGCTCGAGGAGTACCGCGCCGCGCGGCTGGCGCCCGACGGCCCCGGCGACCCGGTCTACTACAAGCAGGCGGTGTGGAAGCGCAACGTCACCATCGCCGCCGGCCCGGTGATGAACTTCCTGGCCGCGGCCGTGATCATGGTCCTGTTCGTCGGCATCGGCGGCGTGCCGAAGGCGACGCTCACGCTCGACGAGGTCGTCAAGGGCACACCGGCCTCCACGGCGGGCCTCGTCGCCGGCGACACCCTCGTCGGCGCGGACGGCACGAAGTGGACGACGTGGGATGAGGCCTCGGCCTACTTCCGGGCGCACCCGGGCGACACGGTCGCCCTCACGTACACGCCCAAGGGCGGCGGCCCCGCCAAGACCGTCGAGGTCAAGCTGGTGCCCAACCCGCAGGACCCCAACAGCGGCTACCTGGGCGTGCGGGCCGGGGTCGAGCGCGAGCGGCCCGGCCCGATCAAGGCCATCACGCTCGGCGCGAGCGGGTTCAAGGACGTCGTGGTCGGCACGTTCACCGGCTTCTGGTGGCTGTTCAGCGGCAGGGTGAGCGCGACCGGGCCCGACGGCGCGGCCGGCCCGGTCGGCATCATCAACGTCAGCCACCAGGCCGTCGAGCAGAGCTGGTACCCCATCCTGCTGGCGTTCCTGAGCTTCAACCTCGGGCTCATCAACCTGCTGCCGATCCTGCCCTTCGACGGCGGTCACATCGCCATGAACCTGGTGGAGCGCGTGCGTGGCCGGCGCATCGACGCGCGCGTGTTCGAGAGGATGGTCGCGTTCGGCACCGTGCTGCTGGTGCTGCTGTTCATCTTCCTGACGTTCAACGACGTCAAGCGCCTCTTCGGCGGCTGACGCGGCGGCCGGGCGACGCTCTCGTCGCGCTCGAACCCCTGCTGACGACGGCGGCGGCGCGGACTCCGGACGTGCCGTAGGATGGACGTCATGGACGCATTCACCCTCGTCACCGGCGGAGCCGGGTTCATCGGGTCGCACGTGGTCGACGCGCTGCTCGGCAGCGGCCGCGACGTGCGCGTGCTCGACGACTTCAGCACCGGCAAGGAGGAGAATCTCGACGACGCCTGGGCGCTCGCGGCGCAGGGCGGGGCCGGCCTGCAGGTGATCGACGGCGACGTGCGCGACGAGGTGCGCATGCGCGACGCGCTGGACGGCTGCGACACGGTGATCCACCTGGCGGCCGTCCCGTCCGTCGCGCAGTCGCTGGAGGACCCCCTGGGCTGCGACAGCGTCACGCACGGGGGCACGGTCAACACCGTGCGCCAGGCCGTGGAGGCCGGCGCCGAGCGGTTCGTGCTCGCCTCGAGCTGCGCGGTCTACGGCGACGCCGCGGAGCTGCCCATCGCAGAGACCACGCCGCCACGGCCGCTGAGCCCCTACGCCGGGGCCAAGCTGGCGTCGGAGCAGGTCTGCGCCGACGCCGCGGACGCCGGCCAGCTGGCCGCCGTCTGCCTGCGGTTCTTCAACGTGTACGGGCCCCGGCAGGACCCGGGTTCCGCGTACTCCGGCGTGATCAGCCGCTTTCTCTCCGCCGCCGCGAGCGGAGAGCCGGTCACGATCTTCGGCGACGGTCGCCAGTCGCGCGACTTCGTCTACGTGGGGGACGTGGTGGCGGCGATCCTCGCCGCCGCCGACCGGCCGCTGATCGGCACCTCCGTGCTCAACGTGGGCACCGGGCGGCAGACCGACCTGCTGCAGATCCTCGAGGTGGTGGAGGAGCGCGCGGGGAAGAGGCTGGAGCGCAGGATGGAGCCGGCGCGCGAGGGGGAAGTCCGTCACTCGCGCGCCGACGCCGGGCGCGCGCGGTGGGTGCTCGGGTGGGAGGCGAAGACTCCGCTGCCCGCGGGCCTCGCCCACACCTGGGCGTGGTTCTCGGGCGGGTACGGAGCCGAGGTCGCCACCTGGCGCTTTCCACCGGGAGGCCGTCGTGGGGAGTGAGCGCCGCATCCAGGTGGGCGCCGTCCCGGTGGGCGGCGGCGCCCCCGTCGCGGTGCAGTCGATGACCTGCACGCGCACCGGCGACGCCGGCGCCACGCTGGCGCAGGTGCGCGCCCTCGTCGAGGCCGGCTGCGAGATCGTGCGCGTCAGTCTGCCCACGGCCGAGGAGGCGCCGGCGTTCGCGCGCGTGGTGCGCGAGGCTCCGGCGCTCCGCCCGTCAGAGGACGGTGGGCCTCGCGTGCCCCTCATCGCCGACATCCACTACGACTGGCGCCTGGCGCTGGCGGCCATCGACGCCGGGGCGGCGGGCGTGCGCATCAACCCGGGCACGATGGCCGAGAAGCACGTGCGGGAGATCGTGGAGGCCGCAGCAGCCGCGCGCGTGCCGGCGGCGGCCGGAGAGCCGGCCGTGCCGGTCGCCGTGCGCATCGGCGTCAACGCCGGGTCGCTGCCGCGAGACCTGCGTGAGCGCGCCGGGAGCGACGCGCCCGGCGCGCTCGTCGAAGCCGCGCTGCGCTGGGCGGAGCGGTTCGAGGCGTGGGACTTCACGAACTACAAGCTGAGCGTGAAGTCCTCGTCGGTGCCCGACACCATCGCCGCCTACCGCTTGCTGGCGCAGAAGACGGACGCGCCGCTGCACGTGGGCGTCACCGAGGCCGGCACCGTGTGGGGCGGGACGGTCAAGAGCGCCGTCGGCATCGGCGCGCTGCTGGCCGACGGCGTCGGCGACACCGTGCGCGTGAGCCTGACGGGCGACCCCGTCGAGGAGGTGAGGGTCGCCTGGAAGATCCTGGCCGCGCTCGAGCTGCGGCGGCGCGGCCCGGACGTGATCTCGTGCCCCACCTGCGGCCGCACTGAGGTCGACATCGTCGGCCTCGCCGAGGAGGTCGAGCGCCGCCTGGGCGCGGACCCGGCGCTCGCCGGCGAGGTCATCAGCGTGGCCGTCATGGGCTGCCGCGTCAACGGCCCCGAGGAGGCGCGGCACGCCGACTACGGCATCGCCGCCGGGGCCGGCGAGGGCGTGCTGTTCGACCACGGCGAGCGCGTCGAGACGCTGCCCGAGGGGCAGCTGGTCGACGCGCTGATCAGCCTCATCCGGCGCCGCTGAGGCTTACAGGGGCGACGTCGCCGATCCGGCGGCTCGTCGCGCGTCTGCTCCTGCGTCGCAGCCGGCAGATCTGACGCTCTCCGAGAGCGCTCTCGCGTCGGCCTCGAACAGGGCGATCGTCCGGCTGGCCAGCAGGGCCCTGAAGGCCAGCTTGAGCGCGGGGAGTGATTCCGGCCCCCGCCACGGTGGCGCCAGCTCCACGGCGAGCCGCGTCGGCAGGACCTCGCCGAGCTGACGCGCCCTCTGCCTTCAGGAACCCGCGAACGTCCCACGACGGGCCGCGGACCGTGGAGCACATGGCGACGAGCAGGGTCAGCGACCCGGCGCCCGGCAGCACGCGCTCGATGTCCGGGGAGACCAGTTCACGCACGATGAGCTCGACCAGGTCGCGGCTGGGACAGCATGTCCCGCACCGGAAGCGTGGATGCGTAGCGCGCGTAGGGGACGAGCGGATCGAGGCGGTCGACGATCTGCTGATACCCGCGTGCATGGTCGCGCAGCATCGGCGGCAGCGACCGCGCCGCCTGGACGACGCGGCGCGAGGCCAGGGGATTGACGATCTCGAGGTACCGCGCCTTGGGGCCGGCCAGGCCGGCCAGGATGGCGGGGAGGAAGCCCTGCTGGCTCAGCCGGTGGCAGTAGTCGCCGAGCCTCTCGCGCGGCTGCCTCTGAAGGCGGGCGGGCCAGGTCGGTGGCGCCAGCTCGAGCTCACGCAGCGGGTGGTCCTTCGGGTAGTCGTGGGGGGCCGCGCCGCCGACGTGCCGCCTCCCGTCGTCTTCGCGCATCCGGCGTCTGTGGAGGCCGAACGGCTCGTCTCCTCTGATGATGCCCTGCACGCCGGCCAGCGCCAGGTCGCGCCACAGGGCGAATCCGTCGAGGTAGCCTGCCAGCTCATCGTTGCGGCCCTCGTTGGCGGCGACGAAGCGCTCAAGCGTCGCCTCGAGGTCGGCAGCGGGGCCGTCGAGGTAGAGCAGGTCGTGCTCCACCCGGTACCTCCGCGCGATGATCCTGGCGATGGAGGCGTCGGACAGGGGGTTGCGCAGGGACGCGCGCGTCGTCCAGGTGACGCACCTCGGGCGCAGGCCGTTGTGCACGAGGAATGCGAGGAGCGTCCGGCTGTCGTGCCCGCCGGACAAGGGCAGCACCCAGCGCTCGAGGTCGAGGTCGAGACTGCCGCAGGTGGTCGCGATGGCCTCGCGCAGCTGATCGATCTGGTTGTTGATGTCGCGGGCCGGCGGGCCGAACCTCGGCTTGGCTTCCGTTACCGTGACCCGCCATGCCTCCCGATCCAGCACCGCGCGCGCGTCCGGCGGCAGACGGCGGATCCGCGCGTCCCAGGAGACTTCCGGTCCGAGGGTGCCGGACGAGAGGAAGCAGCTCGTCGCCTCGGGGAGGAGCTCGAAGCGGCCGAGCAGCATCACGAGGGCGCGCTGGGAGGTCGACGCGAGGAAGACATCATCGGTGATCACGTGCCAGAGGGTGCGGGAGCCGCAGATGTCGCTGATGAGCTCGACCGAGCCCGGGTCCCAGCGCGCAAGCGCGTAGGTGCCCTCCGGGGCCGAGGACCCCGTGCGCCACCAGGAATCGGAAGCGCCGAAGAGGCCTCCGACGGCGACGGCGCCACCCGGATCCCCGCCCTCCGAGTCGCCCTTCGCCTCATGCAGCCACACGCCCTCCTCAGTGGGATTGGCGACCGCTGCCACCACGCCGTCAGTCTCGAGCAGCCGCGGCGCGCGTACGGGGACCTCAGGTGGCGCGAGGCGCAGGGCGGCGCGCCGCACGGGCTCGGCGCCGGCGCCCTGACGCGCCGGTCGTGTGCAGGCGACGATGAGATCGGCCATTGCCCCTCCCCCTCGTAAGAGACGCCGCCCGATTCTCGCCGCGGGCTCGGGGGCGGGTCAAGAGCCAGGCCACATTCCGCCTACAGTCCAGGCAACACGCATGGAGACGAAGCCCGGGCCCGGACCCGCCGCCGCATCGACGCGCTCAGCGGAGGGCGCGCCCGTCCTCTTCGAGACAGGCGATCGTCCTGCTGGCCAGCACGACCCTGAAGGCCAGCTTGGCGGGCGGCAGGGGATCGGGTCCCTTCCACGCCGGCGCCAGGCTGTCGGCCAGGCGCGTCGGCATGAACCCGCTCGCCTCTTTCACGAGTCCCCGCAGTCGCGCGGGCGCGCTCGGGCGCTCTCCCGCGGCCGAGCTCAAGGCGGTGAGAACAAGCAGCGGGCCGTCCCCCGGCAGCACCCTCTCGGTCTCAGGGGTCAGGAGTTCGCGCACGATGAGCTCGCGCATCTCCGCCCGGGCGAGGAGGTCCGATGCCGGCAGGGTGGACGAGGAGCGTGCGTAGGGGACGACTCGGTCCAGCCCGTCGACGATGCGCCGGAAGGCGCGGGCCTGGTAGCGAGACTCAGGCGAGAGCGAACGGACGGCGCCGATGACGCGTCGCGAGAGGTGCGGGTTCACGACCTCGACGTAGCGCGCCTTGGGCTCGTTGAGGCCGGCGAGGATGATGGGGAGGAAGCCCTGTTGGCTCAGGCGCAGCCTGTAGTCCTTGAGGTCCTCCTGGGGCGCCTTACGCAGACGAGGAGGCCAGGCTTGCGCGGCCAGCTCGAGCCTGCGCAGGAGATGGTCCTCGGGATAGTCCTCCGGGGTCGCGCCGCCAACCTGTCTGCGGCCGGCCTCCGGTTGCATTGGGCGCGAGCTCGGCCCGAACGATTCATCTCCTCGTATGATGCCCTGGACGCCGTTGCGCGCAAGGTTGCGCCACAGCATGAAGCCGTCGAGGTAGCCCGCGATCTCGTCGTTACGCCCCTCGTCGCCGGCGACGAAGCGCGCGACCGCGGTCTCCAGGTCGACGTCGGGCGCTTCCAAGTAGAGCACCTCATGCTCGACGTTGTGGCGGCGCGCCAGGACGCGCGCGATGGAGACGTCCGAGAGCGGGTTGCGAAGGGACTTGCGGGTGGCCCAGGTGACGCAGCGCGGGCGAAGCCCGTTCTCGACGAGGAAGGCGAGGAGCGTGCGGCTGTCGCGCCCGCCCGAGAGCGGCAGGACCCAGCGCTCGGGGTCCACGTTCAGACTGCCGCAGGTGGCGGCAATGGCCTCACGCAGGCGGGTGACGTCCGCCTCGGCGTCCCCCGCCGCATGATTGAGCTCGAAGGGAGACTCTTCGAGCGAGACTCGCCACGAGGCGCGCTCGAGGGTGGCGCGCGCGTCCGGCGGCACGCGGCGCACACGCGCATCCCACGAGGCCTCGGGGCCCAGAGTCCCGGAAGAGAGAAAGCAGGCGGTCGCCTCGGGGAGGAGTTCGAAGCCGCCCAGCAGCATCACCAGGGCGCGCTGGGAGGTGGAAGCGAAGAAGGCCTCCTCGGTCTGCGCATACCAGAGCGTGCGAGAGCCGCAGATGTCGCTGACCAGCTCGACGGTATCCGCGTCCCATCTGACCAGGGCGTAGGTGCCCTCCGGAGCCTCGGCGCCGACCCGCCACCAGGAGCCGGACTCGCCGAAGAGGCCGCCGACGCAGACGGCGCCGCCGGCCGCGCCGGACGCGCTCTCGCCGCCCCCGCCGCCGTGGAGGAAGACGCCCTCCGCGGTGGGGTTGGCCACGGCGGCGACGCAGCCGGGGGCCTCGAGGAGCAGCGGCTCGCGCAGCGGTACCTCGGGCGGCGCCAGGCGGAGCGCGGCGCGCCGCAGGCGCTCCGCCGCGATGACGGGATGGCCCTTGCGAGAGCAGGCGATGATGAGGTCGGCCACTGCGCTCCTCCGTCGGGGGCTCGCGTCATCTTCGTCGTTGCCGTTCATCGCGGTCAAGGCCGTCCGCGGCCGCCGCTCCCGCACTCGAGGTGCTGGTAGAATGCCGCCGAGGCCTCCCGCGATCTCTGTATCGGCGCGCGGGCGGCGAGGCTGAAGTGACGGAGGGCGGCGACAGATGAGCGATGGTCAGGGTGCGCGGCGGATGGTCGTCACCGGCGCCGCGGGATTCATCGGCTCGCACCTCACCGAGCGGCTGCTCGCCGCCGGCCACGAGGTCGTCGGCATCGACTCGTTCGAGGACTACTACCCGCGGCCGTTCAAGGAGGCCAATCTTGCACGGGCGCGGGCCGCGGCACGCTTCTCACTGATCGAGGACGACCTCCTGCACCTGGCCGCGGGCGACGCTGGACGCAGCCGGCTCGACGAGGTCCTCAACGGCGCCGACTGCGTCTTCCATCTGGCGGCGCAGGCGGGCGTGCGCGCCAGCTGGGGTCAGAGCTTCCGCATCTACAGTGACAACAACGTACTCGGCACGCAGATGGTCCTCGAGGCGTGCCGCAGGGAGGGCGTGCCCAAGGTCGTCTACGCCTCGTCGTCGTCGGTCTACGGCGACACCGACCAGCTGCCCATGCACGAGGACGCCAATTGCCGCCCGGTCTCGCCCTACGGCGTCACCAAGCTCGCGGGCGAGCAGCTCTGCCGTCTCTACTGGAAGAACCACGGCGTGCCGGCGGTCTCCCTTCGCTTCTTCACCGTGTACGGGCCGCGCCAGCGGCCGGACATGGCGTTCCACCTGTTCCTGAAGGCGCTGCACGAGGGTCGCCCGCTGGAGATGTACGGCACCGGCAACCAGACGAGGGACTTCACGTTCGTCGACGACATCGTCGACGGGATCGTGCTCGCCATGGGCGGCGCGGACGGAGCCGTCTACAACCTCGGCGGCGGTTCCAGGGTCACCCTGCTGGAGGCGATCCGCACGCTCGAGAGCGTCTCCGGGCTCTCGGCCGAGGTGCACGGCGAAGAGGTCCAGGCCGGCGACGTCAAGCACACCTGGGCCGACCTGACGCGCGCCCGCGAAGAGCTCGGTTACGCGCCGCGGGTGCCGCTCGAGGAGGGACTGCGGCTCGAGGCGGAGTGGTATCGCGACCTGCCCGCAGGGTCGTCGGGCGACGCGTAGGCGTCCCCGGCCCTGACCCCGGCGAGCGTGCTCAGGCGGGCGCGCCCGAGCTGCGTGCGCGCCCCGCGACGACCCTCTCGAGGATCAGGCGGGCAGCCGGCACGCCACCGTCGGACTTCATGTAGTGGTAGTAGAGGCCGGGGTCGGCGTTCACCTCGAGGATCACGCCCCGCGACTCGAGCAGCGAGACCGTGGGGTCTCGGGTGATCACGTCGACGCCGGCGAGGCGCAGGCCCACCTCCCGCGCGGCCTCAGCTGCGGTCTCCGCGAGCGAAGGGCTGATCAGATCCATCGCCGGCTGGTTGTCACTGCGTCTGTTGTTGTTGGTCACCCTGGTCAGCACGACGCTTGAACCTGCCGCAGGCACCGAAGAGAGCTCGAGTCCCTGGTCGCGCAACGTCCGGCGCACGCCGTGGTCGACCCTGAGGAGAGTCTGCGCCACCTGGAGTCCGCCGGTCTCGCGCTCGCCGGCCTCACGTGCCAGGAGCTCGGCGACGGTCGCGTGGCCGTCGCCCACGACAGAGGGCGGCGACCTTCGCACCGCGTCCAGCAGCTCGCCGTCGAGATAGAGAAGGCGGAACACGTCACCCGGCACCATCTCCTCGATGAGCACGTCCCGGTCGTACACGCGCGCCTCGACCAGAGCGCGCATCAGTTCAAGGCGGGAACCGACGCCCGTCGTGACGCCTTGGCCACCGATCCCCAGCTTGGCCGGCTTGACGACGCACGGCCCGCGGCGCGCCGCGAGGAACGCTTCGGCTGTGGCAACGTCATCGAAACGGCAGGTCACGCCGTCGGGCACCGGGATGCCGCGTCGCTCGAGCAGCTCGCGGACCAGTCCCTTGTCCATCGCCAGCTGAGAGGAGATCGGGTCGTTCAGCGAGGTCGCGTTCTTCTGGACCAGAAGCCGGTGGTCGCCGACGCTCACCTCGAGGAGAGAACCGTGGACGCGACGCACCTCGCCACCCATCGCCTCCGCCGCGTCCCGCCACACTTGCTCGTAGAACTCCGTCCGGCGGCTTCCGAGAGCCTGCCCCAGAGGGTCGGGGCGACTGTAGCGGTGCCGGACCTTGGCGGAGAGGGCAAGGACGTCGACGGTGCGGCGCGCCAGCACGTGGGCAAGGGCGGTGGGCCTGTCGGCCATGCTCACGTCCTCGTCAGGCGCCGGCGGACGGGGCGCCACAAGGCGCGACCCAGGTCGACGAGGCCGGGGACGGGGTCGTCCACGGCCAGGATCCCGTCGACCCTGGTGCCCCGCAGAGAACGGAGCCACTCCCAGGGGCTGAGCTCACCGCGCGCCATCTCGGCGAGGCTGTCCGGGATGTCCGTGCTGCACTGGATCCAGCGCACCCCGTCGCGCTGGCGTGGAGCGGTGATCGGGCTCCCGATGGCGTCACGATAGGCGACGTAGGGGATGTCGACGCCCACGTAGGGCGCCAGTGTGTGGGAGATGATCGTGGACCGCGCGTTGATCTCCATGAGCTTGTAGCGGCCGTCGCGCGAGTCGCGCTTGAACTCGACGCCTGAGATGCCGTGATAGTCGAGTTCCTGCAGCAGCCGCAGGCCGGAGTCCGCGACCTCGGGAACCCAGACGCTCTCGCCGAAGCGGATCTCTCCGAACGTGCGCGGGTGTTGGCGGATCTTGAGACGCGTGAACTGCGCGAGCGGCTCGGAGCGGGCGTTGAGGTAGGAGCCGTAGTTGTACAGCTCGTCGTCGCCGCCGGGGACGAACTCCTGGAGAAGCAGGGTGCCGTAGTCGCGCGCGCGCTCGTAGGCGGCGGCCAGGTCGTCTCTGGTGCGCACCGTGATCACCTTGGCGCCGGTGCGCCGGCGGAAGGCGAGCGGCACGGACGGCTTGAGGATGGCGGGGAAGGGCACCTTGTCGGCAGCCGTCTCGAGGTCGTCGGGGCCGGAGACGAAGGCAGTCGTGGGCGTGTCCACACCGGCTCGCCAGGCGGCCCTGAACTGCTGCTCCTTGTCGCCCAGGGCCCGCATGCGCTCGGGCGATGGTTGCTGCAGGATGAACCACTCGTCGAGGACGTCGCGGTGGCGGGGCAGCATGTCGACGTAATCGTCGTTGGAGGGAAGCAGAAGCGCCCGCTGGGGAAGCTGCCGGCCGACCGCCAAGAGGTCGCGAAGAAAACCCTCTTCGTCATAGTGCGTGTCGGCGCAGATGGAGCCGTGCGCGTACCGGGAGCGCAGGACGACCGAGTCGGGGTTCGGGTCCATGGCCCACAAGGGCACCCCGTGCCTGCCGAGGGACCGCAGCAGCCCGATGCCGGTCGCGTTGCCCGAGTACAGGACCACGACGGGGGGTCGTGTGCGGGCCGATTCGAGGAACGTGCTCAGGTCCACGTGCTCCACCTTTCTCGGCATCGTCTGGCGATGCGGGATCGTCCGGCCAGCATCACTGCCCCGACGACCCCTGCTTCAGGGACCCGGCATCCTGCTCGAGGATGGTCGCCATCCGGGAGGCAAGATAGGCGCGGTACGCCAGCCGGGACACGTCGAGCCGCACTCGGGGCTCGGGGCGCACTGCCCGTACGACCCGACGCGGCACCAGGGCTCTCACCCTTCGACGCAAGCTCGCTGCGGACGCGGCCGAAGGTCGTTCAAGCTCGGTGATGAGCGCCTCACAGGCTGACTCCGACAGGACCTTTCGCGCGGCTTGTGAGGACAGCTCGCCGAGCATCTCCTCGCGCATCTCCGGTCGCGCGAGGAATCGCTCGGGCGGCTCGTCCGCCTGGTTCTCCGAGAACGGGACGTCCGGAGCGAGCGTCGCGGTGAGTCGCTCGAAACCGGACCGGCAGTGCCGCAGGCTCTCGGGCAGTCCGGTCGCGGCTCGCACCACCCTCCTGCCGTAGAGTGGGTTCACGACCTCCACGTAGGCGCACTTGACGTCGTTCATGGCCGCCATGCACGTGGGCAGCTCGTAGTCGTTGTAGAGGCGGTCGCGATAGTCGTCGAGTGACTCTCCTTCTCGCTGAGAGAACTCCACGGGTCGGCGCTGCTCCGCGAGCCCGAGACGGTGGATCAGCTCGCCCTCCGGGTAGTCGGAGACCAGCGTGCAGTGCATGTTGATGCTCCTGGCCACGGTCTCACTGATGGGCGGATAGGGGCTGCCCCACCCGGGGCAGTCCCCGCGCAGCACGACGTCGGTGCCGTCGGAGAAGAGCCGCCCCCAGGTCCGCAGTCCGTCGGTGTAGCCGCTGAAGTCCTCTATGCGCCCTTCGCCGGCGCGCAGGAACCGCGTGAAGATCTCGCGGACCGGCCGGCCGTCGTAATCGAGCGTCAGGTAGTCATGAGGCATGCCGAAACGCTCGGCGAGCCGGCGGGCGATCGCGGCGTCGTTCCTGGGGTCAGCGCTCGACGCGGCCAGTCCCCAGGTCACGCAGCGGACGCCCTTGCCGGCGTCGGCGAGGCCGACGAGGATGGACCGGCTGTCGCAGCCGCCGGAGAGCGTGAGGGACGTCCGCACCTGATCGGTGTCGAGCGAGGCGCACACGGAGAAGATGGCCTCCCAGAGCCCTGCGAGGTGGTCGTCGTCGCTCAGCGCTCGTGGGACGTAGGTCAGCTCCTCCGAGGTCGACGTCATCTTCCAGGATGCGCGATCGAGCCTCAGGCGGGTGCGGCTGGGGACGCGACGGAGTCGGGCGTCCCAGCCCCCGTCCGGACCCAGATTGCCGGCCGCCAGGAGCCACGTCACGGTCTCGGGACGCGGCGCAGAGCTCCCGAGCAGGGCGACGAGGGCGCGCTGGGAGGTGGAGGCGAGGAAGACTTCTTCCGTTTGGACGTACCAGATCGTGCGCGAGGCGAAGAGGTCGGTCACCAACTCCAGGGCGCTTTCATCATGGCGCGCTATCGCGTAGGTGCCATCCGGAGGCGCGCTGCCCACTTTCGCCCAGTCCGCGGGCTCAAAGAGAGCGCCGAGGCACACGCCGGAGGAGTGCGCGCGCACGCCGGACGCAGGATTGACGACCGCCAGGGTCACTCCCTGCGACGTGAAGACGTCCGGCGGCCTGGCATCGATGTTGTCCGGGCTGAGGTGCAGGGCGCAGCGACGCACCTCGTCCGGACTCGGCCGCGACGAGGCCTGGGTGCGCGAACACACGACGATGAAGCCCGCCACGTTCTCCTCCCGCCCCTCGCCCCCTGCCTGCCGCGCAAATCGTACCTGATGGCGACGCCGGTCGGGTCGAGTAGTGTAGCCGACACGGTCAACCGAGCGGCCCGGACCTGGTGACGGCGGAGGAAGGCACGTTGTCGGGGCGAGCAACGGTTTGCGGCACCGCCCCCGTCGGCGCAGATGAGCTCTGCTAACATGGGTCCCGAGAGAGCGGTCACGGGCTGGGGCATCGCCGCTCGACGTCGTCCTGTCGTTGGCAAGGAGCAGACTCATGTCGACTGCCGCAAGCGTTCCCAACAAACCGAAGTCGGCGGAGATCAATCCCGGGCCGGGCTTCCGTATCCGGGTCTCGTTCGATCGCCTCGACGGCGAGTTCACGGCGCACTTCGGCGCGTTCGACTCGCCGGACATCTCCGATCAGCTCAACCGCCTCTACGCGCTCACCTCGGCCATCCGCTGCCTCACGTCGCCCGACCACAAGCTCATCGGGCCGGCGTGCACGGTCAAGGTCTACCCCGGCGACAATCTGATGGTGCACAAGTCCCTGGACGTGGCCAAGCCCGGTGACGTCGTGGTCATCGACGCCGGGGCGTCGTGCATGAACGCTGCGTTGGGCAGTCTCATCTCGACCAAGGCGCAGCACCGCGGGATCGCCGGGTTCGTGGTCGACGGGTGCATCCGCGACCTGCCTGAGATCGAGAGCCTCGACTTTCCCGTCTTCGCCCGGGGCACCACCCCCATCGGGCCGCTCCACAGAGGGCCCGGTGAGATCAACTACCCGGTCTGCTGCGGCGGTGTGGTGGTCAATCCAGGCGACATCGTGGTCGCGGACGGCTTCGGCGTGGTCATCGTTCCTCGAGAGAGCGCCGAAGAGGTGCTGGAGAGACTGCGCGCCTACAAGGCCAAGAACGAGGAGTACTTCGCCGGCGTCAAGCGGGGTGTCTTCTCGAACGCGTGGGTGGACGGCCTCCTGGAGGACGGCGGCTGCATCATCACGCCGTAGGAGACGAGACGTGCCGCCACGTGTGACCTCGAGTCGCCTGCTTCGCGCGGCTTCCACCTGGTATCGCGTTCGCCGCCGCTTCTATCAACGGACCACCACGAAGAGCGAGATCGCCGCTCGCAGGACCCGTTTCTATCGCGACGTCTGGGCCGAGGCGGCGGCGGCATGCGACGGCGAGGTCCGCCAGGTGGGCGGGCGCGTCCTCGAGATCACGTGCGGCCCGGTCGTTCTGCGGACGCGCACCAATCTGACCTCGCTGGACGATCCGCTGACCGTAGGGCTGACCGAGAACAAGCCCCTCGTGTACAGCCTGCTCGCCCAGCGCGGCCTGCCGGTCCCGAGGCATCAGGTGGTGACCGCCGACGACCTGCCCCGTGCGTGGGCGTTCGCCCAGACACTCGGCTCGCCGTGCGTGGTGAAGCCCGCACGGGGCACGTCCGGGGCGATCGGCATCACGACCAGGGTCGACAGCAGGCGTGAGATGGCGCGTGCGCTGGCGTACGGAGGCGCGTTCGGGCGGGAGGTGCTCGTCGAGGAGCAGGTGGACGGCGGCGTCTATCGCCTCCTGTACCTCGACGGGGAACTGCTGGACGCGGTCCTGCGATTGCCCCCGACGCTTCGCGCCGACGGCGTCGGCACGATCGACGAGCTGATCTCGGCGGAGAACGAGCGCCGGCTTCGCGTCGGGATCGAGGCTGCCCAGTCGCTCATCAAGATCGACCGCGAGCTGCGGCGCACGCTGGCGGCGCAGCATCGGTCGCTCAAGTCGGTGCCGCCCGCCGGCGAGCTGGTCCGCATCAAGAACATCGTGAACGACAACTCCCGTGACGAGAACCTGCCGGCCCTCCTGGGGTTGTCTCAGGAGCTCGTGGCGGCCGGCTCGGAGGCGGCGGCGGCGGTGGGCACCCGCTTCGCCGGCGTCGACCTCATCACGCCCGACCCGGCCGTGTCACTGGAGGACGCGGGCGGAGTCGTGCTCGAGATCAATGCCGCGCCCGGTCTCTACTACCACTACATGAAGCGCGGCGGCCGGACGGCGGCGGCCACGCTCGTGCTGCAGCGGCTGCTGTCGTCATCCCGATGAGGTCGCCTCCCGCGATACTGCTGGGCGCGGACACGGTCAACGCCGCCTCCATCCTCAGGAGTCTCGCGCGTGCCGGGGTGGAGGTGCACCTGCTGTGCGGGCGCCGCGCCCTTCCTGCGCGCTCCAGGTATGGGAGACGCATCCCGCTGCCTGCCGGCGCCTCCGGACGCGAAGCATGGGTCGACTACCTTCTCGGCGCCGCTTCCGATCACCTGCGCGGCGCGGTACTGCTCGCCTGCAACGACGACGGCCTGGAAGTCCTGCTCGAGCACCGGGAGGCGTTGCGGGAGAAGTACGTCCTCGACATCAGCGACCCGGTCGCGCAGCGCTGCATGCTCGACAAGCTGGCCACTTACGGGGCGGCGGCCGAGGCCGGAGTGCCGACGCCCCGCTTCTGGCCGGCGGCCGACGTCGAGCAGGTGCGGGCTCATCGGCATGAGTACTCCTACCCTCTGATGCTCAAGCCGCTCTACTCGCATCAGTTCAAGAAGCTCCTGGACGGCAAGTACCTGATGGCGCGGGACTTCGACGAACTGCTCGCCGCCTACGGACGCGTCGCCGGACACGGACTGGAGGTCGTCCTGCTCGAGGTGATCCCGGGGCCGGACGACCTGCTGTGCAGCTACTACACCTACCTCGATGAGGACGGAGAGCCTCTCTTCCACTTCACCAAGCGCATCATCCGCAGGTATCCGGAGCACGAGGGCTTCGGCTGCTACCACGTGACGGACTGGAACCCGGAAGTACGAGACCTCGGGCTGCGCCTGTTCCGGCACGTGGGCCTCAAGGGGGTCGCGAACGTCGAGTTCAAGCGTGATCCCCGCGACGGGGTGCTGAAGCTCATCGAGTGCAACGCCCGGTTCACCGCCGCCAACGGCCTGCTCACGGCGAGCGGTTACGACCTGGGCCTCTTCGTCTACAGCCGCCTGGCCGGGATCGCGCCGCCCCCACTCGGAGAGCGCGACTACGTCAGGGGCCGCCGGCTCTGGTACCCGGCGGCCGACTTCTTCGCCTATCGGGAGCTGCGGCGGCAGGGCCGGCTGGACACGCCGGCCTGGCTGAGGAGCATCTGCCACCGGCAGGTGCTGCCCTACTTCGCCTGGGACGACCCGCTACCGTCGCTGGTGCTGGGGAGCCGCATCCTGAGAACGGTGCTGGCCAAGAACGCGCGCAAGCTCACGGGGCCTGATCGCCGCTCGTGATGCGGTTGCCCCGCTGCACGATCTTCCCCGACATGACGACGAACGGCAACGAGTCGCCGCAGACGATGACGTTGCTCGTGGCGTAGTTGACGCCCGTCCCGCTCGTCTGCACCACGACGCCCGCCTGACCCGCGCCGCGGTTGTCGATCCTGTTCGCGGTGATGCGGTTGTCGTAGCAGCCCAGGCCGTAGTCGTCCGTGAGGACGATGGTCGGCTCACCGTCCGTGGTGCGCGTGTCGGTGAACGTGTTGCCCTCGATGACGTTGCCCGCCGTCGCGAAGACCGTCTTGCCGCTTCCCGCCTGCAGCAGGATGCCCTGGCCGGCGTCGTACACGAAGGTGTTGTCGAGCACACGGCTGTTGTGACCGACCAGATTGATGCAGGCGCTTCCCCGCCGGTGGCTCAGGCCGCTCGGATCCGCCGTCATGTCGAAGGTGTTGCCTTCGATGAGGAGGCCGGGGGAGTCCCTGCTCTCGCCGATGTGGCTGCCCCCGATGACGTTCTCGGGTGTCGCCTTGAAGAGGTTGCCCTTGATGACGATGCCGGTGGGACCTTCGTAGACGATCGCCGCACCGCCGTGGGCGAAGGTCTCGTCCTTGCGCGCGCCAAGGAAGGTGCAGCCGGTGATGAGCACCCCGTGCGCCGAGTGTCTGCCCGAGGGCGTGAGCGGGCCGTCGGCAAAATCCAGCCCGGTGGTGTCGCTCGCCTCGATGGTGCAGCCGTCGAAGGTCAGGTTCCTCCACCCGTGGTAGACGCGCCCGGTGCGGTCGTCCCACGAGAAGGCCTCGAGCATCATGCGAAGCGCGCCTGTGTCGCGACCGTTTGAGGCGCCGAGGTGACAGTCGCGGAACGTGATGTCTTCCACGTGGCCGCCGTTCTGCAGGTGGGTGAACTCGTGGATGGTGATCGTGTTGCCGACGTTGGCCGCGTAGGCATCCACGCCCGCTGGGGGAAGGTAGCTCGTGCGCTCGATCTCGCAACGGTTGAAGACGACGTCGCTGACGTTACCCTGGTCGCCGCCGAGGTAGACCACCGAACTCTCGGGCCCCTCCCGTGCTCCGCCGCCGTGAAGACGGCATCTCGAGAAGGTCGTGCCGCGCGCCTGGGGTGCGTTGCTCACGGCGCACGTGCCGACGTCACCGATCTTGAGATCGGAGATGCGCGACCGGGATCCGAAGTCGAGGCGTCCCTTCAGCCACGAGGCGGAGGCCGACGCTCCCCGCAGGCTGACCCCGTCGGGAAGCCGGATCCCTGCCGGGTCGGGGCAGGGATACACGCCGGGCGGCAGGTAGACGATGCCGCCCGTCGGGGCGGCGGCGGCCATCGCCGCCAGCAGGGCCTCGGTGTCGTCGCTCTTGCCGTCGCCCTTGGCTCCGTAGGCACGTACGTCGACGGCTGAATCGGGCACGGCCGCGGCAGATGCGGGCGGCGCGCTGGGCGTGTGAGGGGTGGCCGCCGGGGTCGCCGCCGGAGGTGACGGCGCCGGGGTCTCACCACAGGCAGCCGACCCGGCCGCCAGCACGACCGCGGCCGTCAGGAGCGCAAGACGTCTCATCATGGTGCGGGCAGTGTACCCTGCCGCGCCACGATGGCTGAAGTTCTCGCGCTCCCCGAGCCGGCGCCCCGCCGCGCGTCACTTGTGGACGAAGGTGTTGCGCCGCAGCGTGTTGCCTGTGCTCGTACCCTGGATGACGATGCGCGGATTGGTGGAGGCCGCGGTGGAGAGGCGGTTCTCGGAGATCGTGTTCCCGGACGCGTCCACGACGAGCACCATGGTGGGGTTCGCGGCCTGACGGGGGTCGTGGAAGCGGTTGCCGACCACGCGCCCGTCGATGCTCTGCTTGAGGTAGAGGAGCGGTCCGCTGCCGGGGCCGGCCTTGACGACGTTCTTGCGGAAGACGGTGCGGCGGCCGCGGAGGACGACGGCCTCGTCCCCGGTCTGCTCGACACCGTTGCGCACCGAGAGGTCGATGACGTTCTTCTCGATGAGCGTCTGTGCGTCCGGACTGTAGCTGCTCGCGATGGTCGTGAGATGAGCGGCGTAGATGGTGTTGCCGCGGATGATCACCTTGTTGGGGGCCTCGAGGCAGATGGCGTACGACCAGGGGTGGTCACCGGGTCCCCAGCCGGCGCCCTTGATGAGGTTGTCCTGGATGAGCGCCGGCCCGGCGAGGTGCCGTCCCGATGCCGTGGGGAAGTCGGCCAGATCGATGCAGAAGCGATCCGTCGCCTCGAAGGTGCACCCCCTGATGACGATGTGGTGCCACCCTTGGGCGATGGTGCGCGCCTTGCTGCTCCAGACTTCGATGCCCGCCCGTGGCGAGCCGGTGTCGTGGCCGCCGCTTCCGTTGGAGACGCCCACGCGACAGCCGAGGAACTTCAAGTGGGCGACGTGGGAACCGCCGGCGGCGGAGTTCTCGTTCACGGTGATGTTGTTGAACCCGCGGCCGTAGCCGTTGCCCGACCAGTTCTCGGTCCCGAGGTTCCGCTCTATCTGACAGCGGCTGAAGGTGACGTGATGCAGACTGGAGTTGCCCGAGGCGCTCCCGAGCATGAGCACGGGGGCGTCGGCGCCGCCTCCGCCACCGCCGCGCAGGCGGCAGCGCTTGAACGTGGTGTGGGCGGCGCCGGGCAGATTGCGCACGGAGACGCCACGGTCGCCGATCTTGAGGTCGGTGATCGTCGAGCGGCTGCCGAAGGACAGCCCGCCCTTGATCCAGGCCTTTTCGCGCCCGGCGCCCGCGACGACGACCCCGTTGGGGAGCGCGAGCCGCGAGACCCGATAGGTCCCCGCGGGCACGTAGATGCCGGTGCCCTTTCGAGCTGCTCGGGACAGCGCGCGCTTGAAGGCGGCGGTGTCGTCGGCAGCGCCGTTACCCGCCGCCCCGTTCGCGCGGACGTTGACCAGGCGCGAGAGCGCGATCCCGGCGACCGACCGGGCGGGAGCCGCGAGCGGGTCCGCGGCGACGGGCGCCGCAGCCGCGGCAGGCGTGCCGGTGCTCGCTCCCGACCCCACGAAGAGGGCGGCGAAGATGATCACGGCAGTGACGAGCGAGCGCGTGGTGAGGGCGTGTGCGAAGCGTCGTGGAGAGATCATTTGGCTGCCTCCGTGCCGGCGTACCTACCACTGACTTCTCCTCGCAGGTGTCTTCACCTGTCTCGGTTGGGGAGGAGGAGCCGCGGCTGACGGGGGTGCGCCGTTCCGTTGTCAGGGCGGGATACAGCGGGTACTGGACCACATGCACCCCCCTACGGCAACCCGGGGTGGCGCGGTCGAGGCTGACGGCTCCGGCGATGCCGGGCAACGTGCGTGCTATCCTTGGCGCGCGGCGAGGGAGAGGATCGGTCTGCGGGCCGCGCGCCGTACTCAAGAGGGCGGAGGCAGCGCCCGATAGGGGTTGAGATGCACACTTCTTGTGACAGGACCAGAGCGGGCTTCGTCATGTCGAGAGGGATGGTCTTCCGACGGACGGTGGTCCATTGACGACGGCCGCGTCGTCTGCTGAGCGCGTCCCCGCGGACGCCCCCACCTTGGTCATCGAGCCGTCCCACGGCTGGGCGAAGCTGGGCCTGCGCGAGCTCTGGCGCTACCGGGAGCTGCTGTTCTTCCTGACGTGGCGAGACGTGCTCATCCGCTACAAGCAGGCCGTACTCGGCGTGGCCTGGGCCGTGCTGAACCCGGTGCTCACCATGATCGTCTTCACCGTGGTCTTCAACAAGCTGCTGGGCGTCCCGTCCAGCAGCCCCGACCTGCCCTACCCGGTCTTCCTGTACGCGGGGCTGCTCCCCTGGCAACTGTTCGCCGGCGCTCTGTCGCGATCCGGTACCAGCCTCGTCGGCAACTCGGCGCTGATCACCAAGGTGTACTTTCCGCGCCTGGTCATCCCGTCCAGCGGCGTGCTCGCCACCCTGCCCGACTTCCTGATCAGCTGTGCCGTGCTGACGATCCTGATGATCGGCTACGGCGTGACCCCCACGTGGCAGGTGGTCTTCCTGCCGCTCTTCGTGCTGCTCGCGCTGGTCACCGCGCTCGGCGTGTCGCTCTGGCTCAGCGCGCTGAACGTGCTCTACCGGGACGTGCAGTACATCATCCCGTTCCTGGTCCAGCTGTGGATGTTCCTCTCCCCGGTGTTCTATCCGACCACCAAGATCGACACGTATCCCGGCTGGGCGCAGGTCATCTACAACCTCAACCCGATGACCGTCGTCATCGGTGGGTTCCGCTGGGCGCTGTTCGGTCAGAAGCCGCCGAATGAGCTGTTCTGGCTCTCCGCCGTCATGGTCGTCGTGGTGTTCGTCGGCGGCCTGTACTACTTCCGCCGCATGGAACGCATCTTCGCGGACGTGGTGTGAGCCGTGGCTGAGAACGCGATCAGCATCAGCGGGCTCGGCAAGCGCTACAAGATCGGCGCGGCCGCCGAGCGCGCCACGAGCCTGCGCGAAGCCATCACCAGAGCGGCGGGGGCGCCGGTGAGACGCCTGCGTCACGCCGGCTCGTCAACCGGGCACGTCAGCACGATCTGGGCCTTGAAGGACGTGAGCTTCGACGTCGCGCCCGGCCAGGTCGTCGGCGTCATCGGCCGTAATGGGGCGGGCAAGAGCACCTTGCTGAAGATCCTCTCGCGGATCACCGAGCCGACCACCGGGAGGGCGGAGATCCACGGCCGGGTCGGCAGTCTCCTCGAGGTGGGCACCGGCTTTCACCAGGAGCTGTCCGGCCGGGAGAACATCTACCTGAACGGCGCGATCCTCGGCATGTCACGCACCGAGATCGGGCGCAAGTTCGAAGAGATCGTCGACTTCTCCGAGATCGGCGACTTCCTCGACACGCCCGTCAAGCGCTACTCGAGTGGCATGTTCGTGCGTCTGGCCTTCGCGGTGGCCGCTCACCTCGAGCCCGAGATCCTCCTCGTCGACGAGGTGCTGGCCGTGGGCGACCTTTCGTTTCAGCGCAAGTGTCTCGGGCAGATGGAGGAGATCGCCGGCACGGGGCGCACGGTCTTCTTCGTCAGCCACAACATGAACGCGGTGCGCGGCCTCTGCACGCGCTGCGTGCAGATCGACGGCGGCCGTCTGGTCGCCGACGGTCGTACCGAGGACGTGGTGCGCAACTACATCGTCGAGCAGACGACCGACTCGGCCACACGGCTCGACCTGGCGAGGCCGATCGGGAGGGATGACGAGCTCCTCATCACCGGGCTGCGCGTGCTCGACCCAGGAGGCAGCTCCGGGGGGCCGTTCCACAGCAGGGACGAACTCGGCGTCGAGATCGACGTCCGGGTCTTCCGCCCGAACGAGGCGTACCAGGTCGGCTTCGACCTGGTCTGCGCCAACGGGCTGGCCTTTCGCACGTGGCACACGGACGGCGACCCGGGGCAGTGGCCGCAGTTGCCGGTCGGCGCCACGACCCTGCGCTGCACCATACCGGCCGGCGTTCTCAACGAGGGCAGCTACGGCGTCATCCCGAAGGCCGACGTCTACCGCAGCCACTGGATCGTGAACGGCGACGACTCGGTCTGGTTCGAGGTCATCAAGGACCATTCAGAGTCTCCGTTCTTCTGGACCCGCAACCCGGGGCCGGTCGCGCCGGTCCTCGAGTGGCAGGCGCTCGCGAGTGAGCCGACCGGAGCCGCAGAGGCGGGGCTGCCGGTGAGGCCGCAGGCCTCGTCTCTCGCGGAGGACTGACCGCGCCGGGCCGGCGAGGTCCCGACCGCACGGCGGCGATGGAGGACAGTGAGCAATGGTGCTCGCAAAGCTTGCACTAGCGACTGCGCTGCTCGCCTGGTTCCTCTGGAAGGCGCGCACCAACCGTCTCTTCCTGCTGGGCATCCCCTTCCTGATGGTCATGGGCGAGTCCGTGTTCTTCGACCGCATGCGCCCCTTCTGGACTCCGGGGAGGCTGGACCCCCAGACTCACATCATGGCCTGGCTCGTCGTCGTCTGGGTCGCCATCATGTGGGGTGGGCGTCGCAGCGGCCGCCTGCGGACGGGTCCGTTCGGCCCAGGGCGGCTCCTGCCTGAGGAGATACCACTCCTGCTCATCGCCCTGCTGATCGTGGCGCACGCGCTCATCGGGGGGGCGGGGACCGGCGATCTCGCGGAGGCGATGTTCTCCACCTCGGACCTCGCCTATCTGATCCTGGGCTACCTGCTCGTGCGCGGCATCGTCTGCCAGTTCTCGCGCTCGGAGGTCGTCTCGTTCCTCGCCGCCGTGGTGGTCGCCAACACGGTCGCCGCCGGCCTGTACATCATCCACCAGGGGCTGGGCGTGTCCATCTACACCGGCGGTGAGTACTTCACGACCGTGTTCAGGGGCGTGGAGATCACGCGCACCTTCCACTTCGCCCCGCAGTTCACGCTGCTCGCGCTGGGCTTCGTGCTGGCGCGGTCCCGGTGGACGGTGGGGTGGCTCCTGGTCCTCGCGATCACGACCCTCGCGGTGCTCGTCTCGTACACGCGCACACTGCTGATCGCGGTCGTCGTGGCCTTTCTGATCGCGCTGGTGGTCAGGGAACTGCGTCGCCCCAGTACCTCAAGGTTCATCCAGCGCGCCCTGGTGATCCTGGTCGGCGCATTGGTGCTGCTGGCGGTGTTCGCCGTGTTTCTGCCGGCTCAGTCGCGCTTCGTCAGCCTGCGCCTCACCGAGTTCGTCTCGGCCGGCGGGGTCAGCGACGTCGGCAACTGGCAGGTACGACAAGAGAAGTACGACATGGTCAACCAGATCGTCCTCAAGACGGATCCCTTCCTCGGCATGGGGTTTCCGCTGCCCGGCTCCAACCCCGTCGATTCCCAGGTGTACCGGCTGAGCGCCGACATGACCTGGATCCCGATCCTCTATCACGTCGGGTACGTCGGCCTTGCCCTCTTCGGGCTCGCGTTGCTCGGCTTCGGGCTGCGCGCCCTGACGCTCACGCTGGGGAGCGACGGCACGCGCAGATACCTGGGCCTGACCTATCTGATCACGATCGTCCTGACGACACTCGTTGGCTTCACGGCCTGGACGTTCATGGAGCCGAGGGTGGCGCCGCTCGGCCTCTGGTTCCTTGCGTTCGTCGCCGCCGAGGCGTTGAGGCCCGGCGCTGAAGCAGTGCGGGATGGGTCCCCTGCGCCTGAAGCCACAGCGGCCGAGGTGCGTGACCAGGTGCCGGCGCCATGACCGGACTGCTGTTCGAGACGGACTGGCTCGCGAGCGACCCCGTCTACTACAACCAGGTGACGGGAGCGGCGAGTCACAACGTCAACGAGGTCATCGAGTTCGCCGACATGGAACTGGACGCGGAGGGTCTCAATGCCTACCTGGGCACCGGGTTCTCGGCTTTTCAGCGCACTCCCCTGCGTGGCGTACGCGTTCTGCCGCCCTCGTCTCGCCTCTGGCGAGATGCAGACGGTCGTCTGCGGGTCGAGGAGCTGACGGTCGACCTCGAGGAGCGCCTGCAGCGGAGCTGGTCGGAGGACGAGGTCGTCGATCTGCTCCGTGCTCGGATCCGGACGGCGACGGCGGCTGACGAAGGGGAGATCGTGATCCCCACCAGCGGCGGCTACGACTCTCGTCTCCTCAACCTCCTGGTGGAAGAGTCGTCTCGCGTGCGGTCGTTCTCGTTCGGTCCGAGCGCCCGGCAGTGGGACTCGATCGAGGTCAGTCGGGCCGCTGCCCTCGCCGCGTCCCTCGGCACGCGCTGGGAGCGCATACCCATCGGCTGGTTCCACACCTACCTGGACGAGTGGGACGACGCCTTCGGCCCGGTGGTGCACGCGCACGGCATGTATCAGATGGAGTTCTACCGGCGGGTGCGGCGACGCGCCCCCGGGGCCCGCCTGCTGCTCAGCGGCCTCGCTCGGGGACTGGTTCGCGGGCAAAGGCGATGCGCACGCGGCTCCCGTGACGCGGCCGGAAGACGTGCATCGCCTCATCTTCACGCACGGGATGCACGCCGACCTCTCGCAGAGCCGGGTGCCGTGGCGCGGCAGCCTGTGCGACGAGTACTTCGAGACGCACCGGGATCTCCTTGCGTCGCATCGCCTCCGCGTCGTCGAGGCCGTGCGTTTTCGCATGCAGTTGCTGCACTACCTGCTGCGCGTCCCGAGGCTGCTGGGGTTCACTCCCGTGGCGCCGTTCACGGACGTCGATGTCGCCACTGCCATGCTGACCCTGCCCGACGAGCGGCGCCACAAGCGAGCCTGGGTGACCGACTACCTCGGTTCGCGCGAGGCGGCTCTCGAGAACCTGGCCGGCACTGCCGACTACTGGCTCTACTGGCCGGTCATGCGGCGACAGCCGCTGGCGCCCCTCGACGACGCGCTGCTGGCCGAGATCGTGCGACCGGAGTACGTGCGGTGGATCAACCGCACGCTGGGTTGGCCCGGACTCTGGTACGAGGGCTATGAGAGGCTCTCGAGGAGGCGGGGCCTGCGCAGGGCGGCCAGGCGACTGAGCGTCCTCGGGCTCCGCCAGCGGCGCCTCGAGGCCTACCATGCCTACATGACGCTGCGGCCGCTCCAGCGCCTGTTGCAGAAGCGAGAAGCGGCACGTCGGGAAGTGAGGTGAGGTGAGCACCATCAACGGCTTCGGGTGGGCATCGTCAAGCAGCGCTCTCGACGTGGGTGCGCACGCGAGCGAGCGCGCCACCCTCCTGTTCGAGACCGACTGGCTGGCGAGCGAGCCCGTCTACTACAACCAGGTCACCGGCGCCGCCGGTCACAACGTCAACGATGTCATCGACTTCGCCAATATGGAACTCGACGCGGAGGGGCTCGCCGCGTACCTGGGCACCGGCTACTGTCTCTTCCTGCACACTCCCGTCGAGGGCGTTCGCTCGATGCCTCCGTCCGCCCGGCTCTGGCGGCTGGACGGTGGACGGCTGCACGTCGAGCCGGTGCCGCTCGACCTTGACGAGCGCCTGGAGCGACGCTCCAGCGAGGAGGAGGTCCTGGACCTCCTGGCCGCGCGCGTCCAGGCGGCCGAGGCCGCGGCTGAGGCGGACGTCGTGATCCCTACGAGCGGCGGCTACGACTCCCGCCTGCTCAATCTGCTCGTCGCCGAGCCGGAGAAGGTTCGCACCTTCACCTTCGGCCCGACCGCGCGGCAGTGGGATTCGGTCGAGGTCGCCCGTGCCCAGGCGCTGTCCGAGAAGCTCGGCACGCGCTGGGAACGCATCCCGATCGGGCACTTCCACGACTACCTCGACGACTGGGACGACGCCTTCGGGCCGGTCACCCACGCTCACGGCATGTACCAGATGGAGTTCTTCCACAAGGTCGGTGAGAGGGTGGCTCCTGGAAGCCTGGTGCTGAGCGGTCTGTTCGGCGACCGGTTCGAGGGCAAGGCCGATGAGTTCATCCCGCCGGTCTCCCGGCCGGCGGACGTGTGCCGCCTGGTCCGGACCTACGGCCAGCAGGCCGATCTGTCGATGTGCCGCAAGACGTGGAGCGGCGAGCTCAGCGAGCAGTACTTCTGTGACCACCGCGAGGCGCTCGCCTCGCACATGCGCAGGGTCGTCGAGAACGTCCGCTTCCGCATGGTGATCCTCCACTATCTGCTGCGCGTGCCCACCCTCTACGGGCTGCATCCCGACGCCCCGTTCCTGGACATCGACGTGGCGACGGCGATGCTCACCCTGCCGCCCGAACGCCGGAAGAACCGGCGCTGGGTCGCCGACTACCTGCGCTCGCGGGGAGCGCTCCTCGACGACGTCGGCGGCAACGGCGACTACTGGCTGTATTGGCCGGCCATGCGCCGCCGCCCGCTGGCGCCGCTGGACGTGG
This sequence comes from uncultured Actinomycetes bacterium, assembly GCA_963764225.1. Lineage (GTDB taxonomy): Bacteria > Actinomycetota > Thermoleophilia > UBA2241 > UBA2241 > CAIXSE01. The sequence goes on along the minus strand of CAVXRL010000005.1, from coordinate 43,894 downwards.
CGCTGCTCGCCGAAGTCGTGCGCCCGGAGTACGTGCGCTGGATCAACCAGACCGTGGGGGCGCTCGGACTGTTCCACGAAGGCTACGAGCGCCTCTCGCGCCGGCGCGGGTTCCGCCGGGCCGCGGTCCTGCTGCGCAGCCGCGGCCTGCGCGCGCGCCGCCTCGATGCCTACCACGCCTACATGACACTGCGTCCCCTCCAGCGCCTGCTGCAGAAGCGCGACGCGGCGCGCGCGGAGGCGAGGTGAGATGAGCGCGGCACGGGCGAGCGGAACGGCGGTCGCGGGCCATCGTGGCCGGCCCAAGGTCACGTTCGGCATCATCGTCCTGAACGGAGAGCCGTTCACGCGCTACTGCCTGCGCTCGCTGTATCCCTTCGCGCACGAGATCATCGTCGTGGAGGGTGGCCACGAGAACGCGCTGGACATCTCGACCCCGGACGGCCACTCGACCGACGGCACGCTGGAGACGCTCTATCGCTTCAAGCGGGAGGAAGACCCCGAGGACAAGGTCCAGATCGTCGTCCGTGACGGTCCCTGGCCGCAGAAGGACGAGCTCGGCAACTCCAAGACGCCGCAGTCGCGCGCCTACGCGGAGCGCGCGACCGGCGACTACCTCTGGCAGGTCGACATCGACGAGTTCTACCGCCCCGAGGAGATGCGGCGCGTGCTCGACATGCTCTCCGCCAATCCGGACGTCACCGCGGTGTCGTTCAACGTCCACCCCTTCTGGGGTGGGTTCGACTACGTGAGCGACGGGTGGTACTGGCGGAGGGGGCACCGTACCTTCCACCGCCTGTTCAAGTGGGGAGAGGGCTATCGCTACGTGACCCACCAGCCCCCCACGGTCGCCGACGCTGAGGGGCGGGACCTGCGCGAGCTGAGGTGGGTGAGCGGCGACACCATGGCGCGGCACGGCATCCGCCTGTACCACTACGACCACGTGTTCCCGCAGCAGGTCCGCAACAAGGCGCTGTTCTACCGGCGCCAGGCCCCGCGGGTGTGCGCCGAGATCAACGAGTGGGCCGAGGCCGGGTACTTCCAGCTGGCTCGGCCCTACCACGTGGAGCGCCACTACTGGCTGCCGGCGTGGGTCGAGCGGTACGAAGGACCGCACCCGCCGGAGGCCCTGCGCATGCTGGAGGACATCCGTGCCGGCAAGCTCGACGTGGAGCTGCGGCGCACCGACGACGTCGAGCGTCTGCTGCGCTCGCCTCGGTACCGGGCCGGGCGCGTCGTCATGAAGACACTCGATCCGATCGACCGGGCCAGGAGATGGAGTAAGCTTCAAGCCGTGCGGGCCTCGCACGTCCCGGGCAAGGTCGCCGAAGCGGCAGGACTGCGGACGAAGAGCCTCGAGACCGGCCCACCGCGTCGATCTGAGGACAGCACGAAGGGAGGACCGGCGTGAGGTTCCTGGTCACAGGAGGAGCGGGCTTCATCGGCTCGAACATCGTTGCCCGGTCACTGGAGCTGGGGCACGAAGCCGTGGTGCTTGACGATCTCTCCAGCGGTTTTGCCGAGAACCTCGTGCCCGGCGTGCCCTTCTTCGACGCCGACGTACGCGACGCCGGGGCGGTGGCGGGCGCGATGGAGGGCTGCGAGGTCGCCGTCCACCTGGCCGCGAGCGTCGGCAACGCGCGTTCCATCGACGACCCCGTCAAGGATGCGCAGATCAACGTGATCGGCACGCTCAACGTGCTCGAGGCGGCGCGCCGTCAGGGGCTCCGCCGCATCGTCTTCTCGTCGTCGGCAGGCATCTTCGGCGAGCTGAAGACCCTGCCCATCTCCGAGGATCATCCGCAGGATCCCGACTCGCCCTACGGCGCCAGCAAGCTCGCCGCCGAGAAGATGTGCCTCGTCTACAACAAGCTCTACGGCATGCGCAACGTCTGCCTCCGCTACTTCAACGTCTACGGCGTCAACCAGCGCTACGACGCCTACGGCAACGTGATCCCGATCTTCGCCGACCGCATCCTGCGCGGCGTGCCGATGACGATCTTCGGCGACGGCGAGCAGACGCGCGACTTCGTGAACGCCGGCGACGTGGCGGCGGCCAACATCGCCGCGGCGACCGCCGGCGAGGGCGTCGCGGGCTCGTTCAACGTGGGCAGCGGCACGCGGGTGACGATCAACGACCTGGCGGCGATGATGCAGCGCGCCGCCGGCCGCGACGTGGGCCTCGAGTACGCGCCGCCGCGCCAGGGTGACGTTCGCGACAGTCTCGCCGACACGAGCGCGGCGCACGCCGCCCTGGGCTTCGAGCCCGGGGTCGGTCTCGAGGACGGCCTGCACGAGTTCCTCGCGTGGATACGTGAGGACCCGGTGACGCTGCGACGGCTCCAGGACGTGTCGCCATGAAGGTGCTGGTGCTGGGCGGGGAGGGCATGCTCGGCCACAAGGTCTTCGAGGTGCTCAGCCGGCGCTTCGACACGGCCGCGACCTTCGTCGACCCCGACGGCCTGTGGCGGACGTTCCCTCAGTACGCCGGCCTGCCCCCGGAGCAGTTGCTGACCGGCGTCGACGCCCTGCGCTTCGAGACCGTCGCCGCCGCCCTCGAGAAGGCGCGTCCCGACGCCGTGGTCAACTGCGTCGGCATCATCAAGCAGCTCGAAGCGTCGTCGGACGCGGTCCTCACGATCTCGCTCAACTCGCTGCTGCCGCATCGCCTCGCCGACGCCTGCGACGCCGTCGGCGCACGCCTCATCCACGTGAGCACCGACTGCGTCTTCAGTGGGCGCAAGCGTGGCAGCTACACCGAGGCGGACCTCCCCGACCCCGAAGACCTCTACGGGCGCAGCAAGCTCCTCGGCGAGGTCACCCGTCCCGGCTGCCTGACGATCCGCACGAGCATCTTCGGACGTGACTTCCTGAAGCAGAGTGCCTTGCTGGAGTGGTTCCTGAGCAACCGCGGCGGCCGGGTACGCGGGTATCGCAACGCCATCTACAGCGGGTTCCCCACCCAGGTGCTGGCGCGCATCATCGGCGACGTCCTCGAGCGCCACCCGGGCCTGGACGGGCTCGTGCAGGTCGCCAGTCTGCCGATAACGAAGTACGACCTGCTGGTGATGCTCCGGGAGGCGATGGAGCTGGACATCGAGATCGAGCCCTACGACGACCCGCCGTGCGACCGCAGCCTCAGCGCGGCGCGCTTCGTGGCTGCCACCGGCTACGCCATCCCCTCCTGGGAGGAGATGGTGCGAGAGGTGGCGGCCGACCCGACCCCGTACGACGAGTGGAGGCTGAGCCATGTATCCCCTTAAGGGCAAGCGCGTCCTCATCACCGGCGGCACCGGCTCGCTCGGCCAGGTGCTGGTGCGCCGTCTGCTCGCCGGGGAGATGGGCCAGCCCGCCAAGATCGTCGTCTTCTCGCGTGATGAGGCCAAGCAGCACGCCATGCGCGTCGCCTACCTCAACCAGCGCGCCGTCACGGACGAGGTCATCTACCACAACTTCCGTGAGCTGCTCGAGTTCCGCATCGGCGACGTGCGCGACTTCCACAGCGTCGCCTCCGCGCTGCGCGGCGCAGACGTGGTGTTCAACGCCGCGGCGCTCAAGCAGGTGCCGACCTGCGAGTACTTCCCGTTCGAGGCGGTGACGACCAACGTCGGCGGGCCGGAGAACATCGTGCGCGCGATCCAGGAGCTCGAGATGCCCGTGGAGACCGTGATCGGCATCTCCACCGACAAGGCCTGCAAGCCCGTGAACGTGATGGGCATGACCAAGGCCATCCAGGAGCGCGTGTTCATCCAGGCCAACATGCGCTGCCCCACCACGCGCTTCGTCTGCGTGCGCTACGGCAACGTGCTCGCCTCGCGCGGTTCGGTGATCCCGTTCTTCCACGAGCAGATCCGCAGCGGCGGGCCGGTGACCATCACCACCCTCGACATGACGCGCTTTCTGCTCAGCCTCGACCAGGCGGTCGACACGGTCTTCGCGGCGCTGTCTGAGGCGCGTCGCGGAGAGACCTACATCCCGCGGGTGCCGGCGGCCAGGGTCGTCGACATCGCCGCCGGCCTGATCGGCGACCGTCCCATCGAGACGGTGGTGACCGGCATCCGCCCCGGCGAGAAGGTCCACGAGATCCTGGTCTCCGAGGAGGAGTGCCACCGCACCGTGGACCGCGGGCGCTACTACGCCATCCTGCCGATGCTGCTGGAGTTGCGCGACGGTGACGTCCCTGCCGAGGTGCTCGAGCACGAGTACAGCTCGGGACATGACTTGATGACGCGCGCCCAGATCGACCTGCTGCTCGAGGAGCACAGGCTGCGGCTGGAAGACACGACCGGCGACGAGGCGGAACTGCTGCGGTGAAGGTCCTCACCGTCCTGGGGACGCGGCCCGAGATCATCCGCCTCAGCCGGGTGATCGAGAGGCTCGACGGTCTCTGCGAGCACGTGCTGGTGCACACCGGGCAGAACTTCGACCCCAAGCTCAGCGACCTCTTCTTCGAGGAGCTCGGGGTGCGCCGGCCGGACCACCACCTCGGCGTGACGGGCGCGAGCTTCGGCGAGCAGATCGGGCGCATGCTGGCGGCGGTCGACGTGGTGTTGCGCGAGGAGCGGCCCGACGCGCTGCTGGTGCTGGGCGACACCAACAGCGGTCTCTGCGCCGTGCTGGCCAAGCGCATGGGCATCGCCGTGTACCACATGGAGGCCGGCAACCGCTGCTACGACGACCGCGTGCCCGAGGAGGTCAACCGGAGGGTCATCGACCACTCCAGCAGCGTGCTGATGCCGTACACGCAGCGCAGCAAGGAGAACCTGCTGCGCGAGGGCGTGCCCGGCGAGCGGATCTACGTCACGGGCAACCCCATCCACGAGGTGCTCGAGCACTACGCGCCCCAGATCGACGCCGCGCCGGTCTTCGAGCGTCTCGGCGTCGAGCCTCGCGGTTACTTCCTCGCCACCATGCACCGCGCCGAGAACGTGGACGTGGACGAGCGGCTGCGCGACCTCGCCGCGGCGCTCGAGCAGGTGAGCCGCGAGCACGATCTGCCGGTGCTGTGCAGCCTGCACCCGCGCACCCAGCACAAGATGCGCGAGTTCGGTGTCGAGGTCGCCGACCGGCGCGTCCGCTTCCTCGAGCCGCTCGGCCTGTTCGACTTCGTCGCACTCGAGCGCCGCGCCTTCTGCACGCTCTCCGACAGCGGGACGGTGCAGGAGGAGTGCTGCCTCTTCCGTGTGCCCACCGTCACCATGCGCGACGTCACCGAGCGGCCGGAGACGGTGGAGTGCGGCAGCAACATGCTGGCCGGCGTCGACCCGGCGGCGGTGCTGGACTGCGTGCGCACCGTCACCGCGACCCCGCCGGCGTGGTCGCCGCCGCCCGAGTACCTCGCCCCGGACGTGTCGGGCGCGGTGGTGAAGATCGTGCTCGGCCGCGCCCCCCTCCAGCCTCGCTGACCGCACGCCGCCGACCCGGGCACCGATGGCCGAGACACCACTCCGGATACTGATCGCCGGCACGAGCTTCGGCTTCCCCTACGGTCAGGGAGCCGCCACCCGCGTCTACATGTACGCCAAAGCTCTCCAGTCCGCCGGCGCGCAGGTGCTCGTCGCCAGCCTGGCGCTTCCCTCCAGGGACGAGACGACCGACGAGCCGGCATCCGGCGTCTACGACGGGGTCCCCTACGAGTACGCGTGCGGAACACGAGTCCGTCCGCGCTCGTTCATCGGGCGGAGGCTGCTGCGCGTGCGCCGCCTGCTGCGCCTCTGCACCTTGGCCTTGTGGATGGCGAAGGGCAGCCCGGGCCGGTCCGCCGTCCTCATCTACTCGAATTCGACGTTCTGGACGGCCGCGCTCGTGCTGCTCGCCCGCCGGAGCGGCGCCGTCGTCCTCCTCGACCTCTGCGAGTATCCGCGCCCCGGCGGGCTCGGCAGCTTCAGGGCGAGACTGCAGCGAGCGACGCACAGAGCCTTCCTCTATCCGTCGCTCGACGGCGTCGTCACGATCTCCACGTACCTGGAAGAGTTCGTCGCGGCCGGCCCCAGGCCGCCGGCCGGGATCGTCGTGCCGGTGATGGTCGACACGGACCTGTTCGCGCCCGGGACCGAGACACGCGCCCCCGGCAGACAGGTCGTCTATTGCGGTGCGCTGGGTCGTTACGAAGAGGTGGAACGGGTGATCACATCGTTCGCGCAGGCCGCCGATGGGTTGCCGGACACCGGTTTGCTCCTCGTGGGCTACGGCCCGCCGGAGCGTGTGGCGCGGGCGGAGGCTCTCGTGCGCCGGCTGGGACTCGAGAAGACGGTGAGGTTCGCCGGCGACGTGCGGCGTGAGGACCTTCCCGGGCTGTTCGCCGACGCGGAGGTGTTCGTCCTTCCTCGCGCGCCCGGTGTGATCGCGGTTGCAGGGCTTCCCAACAAGCTCGGCGAGTACCTCTCCGCGGCGCGGCCCGTCGTCGTGAACGCCAACGGAGACATTCCCAGGTACCTGGACGACGGCGTCAGCGCCTACCTCGTGGAGCCGGGTGACGAGGCGGCCTTCACCGCCCGTCTGCGGTACGTGCTGGAGCACCCCGTCGAGGCCGCCTCCGTGGGCCGGCGGGGGAGAGAGGTCGCCGTGCGGGAGTTCGACTACCGGCGTCACGGCGCACGCCTCGCCGAGTTCATCGCGTCGCTTGCCGCGGACCGGACCAGGGCGGCGGCCAGGTGAAGATCTGCTTCGTAGGGCACTCGGCCGACGGCCTGCTGGGCTCCTCCGCCGGCGGCTCCGAACGACAGACGGCGTTGCTGGCGCGCGAGCTGGCGGCCCGCGGCCACCGCGTCTCCCTGGTGGTGACCGGGCTCTCGGGCGGCGAGCGCGTCGCCGACGGCGTGCGCGTGGTGCCCGCCTGGGACGGGCAGCGCGGCGTGCGCTACCTGCGCGCCGTGCAGCGCTACCCGCGGCTGTACCGCCTGCTGCGCGCGCAGCAGGCGGACCTCTACTACTCGCGCGGCGCCGGCTTCTACACGCCGTTCGTCGTGCGCGCGGCGCGTGATGCGCGAGCGCGCTCGGTGCTCGCCCTGGCGAGCGACCGCGACCTGCATCCATCGTCGCGCTTCGCGCTGTTCGCGGTCGGCGGCTCCCGGCTGTCCCCACTGGTCGCCTGGGTCGCGTACGCCGCCTATCGGTACTGGGCGCTGCCTGCCGCGACCTGCGTCGCGGTGCAGAACCGCGAGCAGGCCGACGCCTGCGCCGCGATCGGCCTGCGCGCCGTGCTGCTCCCGAACATCCTCATCCCGCCCGCCGAGGAGCTGTCCGCGATCACGCCGGAGCGGGATGCGGTCTGGGTCGGCAACGTCCACGACGGCAGGCGCTCCAAGGGTCTCGCCGCGCTGGCCGATCTGGCGCGGCTTCTTCCCGAGGTGACCTTCACCGTCGTCGGGACGCTGGAGGGAGCGTCGCACCGGGCGATCGTCGAGGAGCTGCGCGCGCTGCCCAACGTGGACCTGGCCGGCGCGCTGGCCCACGCCCAGACGCAACACGTGATCGCCCGACACCGGCTGGTGCTCAACACGTCGCCGTCCGAGGGGTTCTCCAACGTCATGCTCGAGGGGTGGTCGCTGGGCAGGCCGAGCGTCACGCTTGCGGTCGACCCGAGCGGACTGCTGGCCGGCGATCGCCTGGGCGTGTGCGCCGGCGGCGACCTCGGGGCCATGGCGGCGGCGCTGGTCGAGCTGCTGGCCGACGACGGGAGGCGCGAGGCGATGGGCGAGCGCGGCCGAGCGTACGTGCGGACTCACGACCCCGAGCGTGTCTGCAGGGCCTTCGAGGAGCTCGCCCGGCTGTCTCCACGGCAAGGTAGCGGCGCCTCTACGGGCTCGGCGGAGACGCCGCCCACTGAAGGGACCGGGCCTGCCGCACCGGCGAGCCGCCAGGACGAGAGTCGGGAAACGACTGCCCGCGGGACGCCGCATGGACCGTAAGGCCGCCATCCTGTATCCGGGGGAGATGGGCGCCGCCGTGGGCAAGGCGCTCGCGGACGGCGGCTGGACGGTGGTCACCTGCCTCGAGGGCCGCAGCTCCCGCACCCTCGCTGCGGCCGCTTCCGCCGGCATCACCGCGATGACGGACCTCGCCGCGGCGGTCGCCGCGGCCGACGTCGTGGTGTCGGTCGTGCCACAGGACGCCGTCCTCGAGACGGCCGCCTCCTTTGCGGCCGCGGTCGCGGCGCAGGAACGGCGGCCCATCTACCTGGACGCCAACTCGGTCTCGCCGGCGACGCTGGATGAGGTGCGCACGGTGGTCGAGGGAGCCGGCTGCGACTGCGTCGACGGCGCCTTTCTCGGCAGCGCCGCGACGCTCGACGGGAGGACGACGCTCTACCTGAGCGGAGAACGCGCGGGGGAGCTCGCGGCTCTGCTCGGCGACGCCCTGAGGTGGGTGGTGCTCGGTCCCGAGGCCGGCGCCGCCTCCGCGTTCAAGCTCGCCTTCGCCGGCTTCAACAAAGGTCTGGTGGCGCTGTTCCTCGAGGTGACGGCCGCGGCCGAACGGCTGGGGCAGCGTGACGAGCTCGTGGAACGCCTGCGGGAGTTCTACCCGGGCACGGTGGAGACCGTCGAGCGCCTGCTGCCGAGCTACCCGCGCCACGCCGTGCGCAGGGTCCAGGAGATGGACGAGCTCATCACCTGGTTGCGCGGGCTGGGGTCGGGGGCCGAGATGGCGGCGGGCACCCGGGCCGTGCTGGCCGGCTTCGCCGCGCTGGGCCTCGACGGCGCCGCCGCCTGGGGCCTGGACGACCTGCTCGACGCCTGTGCGCAGGCCGGCTTTCTCAGCGACGAGGGCGCCGCGCCCTGACGGCCGCCGGGCCTGCCTACGGGGAGGCCGGGGTCACGGGTCGTAGGGCGACGGCGTGTAGCTGCCCCAGACCCCCGGGTGGTAGGTGTTGCTGTAGACCGCGTTCATGCCGCGCGCGTCGTAGCCCAGTGGAAGCGTCCAGTCGGGCAGCGCCGAGGCGAGGATGGGCCCGCTGGCGGCCGAGGCCGACTCCGGCTCGCTGTTGGTGCGGGCGCCGCCCCAGATGGTGACGCCGCGCAGCGTCGCCGCGATGGGGTTCTCGAGGCAGAACACGTAGGGCCATCCGGTGTAGTAGTAGCCGGCGCCCTTGATCTGGCCGCCGATCACGCTGACCGAGTGGCCCGTCTCCGAGCCGGCGTGGTACCGCATCGGGACGAGCCTCCAGTTGGGCACACCGCCGGTGGTGCCCGACTCGGTCATGCCGTTGCTCCTCAGCCAGTCCCTGGCCGAGTCGGTGAAGTCCAGGTTGAACTCTCCCGAGCGTTCGAAGACGCAGTCCTTGAGCACGACGTCGTGCCAGTTGTGGGAGAAGTCCGGGTCGCTGCTCTGCGAGTTGGTCTTGAGCTCGATGTTGGCCGAGAGCGCCCCGTACTCGCCGGCTGCGTTCTTCACACCCCAGTGACAGCGTTCGAACGTCAGGTACTCGAGGTGGGCGTACCCTGCGCGGTTGTCCTCCCACATGCTCATGATGTTGGCGCGGACGTGGGTCGAGATGTACGGGCCCGCTGAACGCTCGAACTCACAGTCGGTGAAGGTGATCCTGCTGGCTGAGCGCTTGGTGCCCTTGCCGCCGAGTTGCACGACGGGGTCGTAGGACTCGTAGGAGGTCGAGGAGTTGGTGTAGCGCGAGTAGTCGACGCCGGGCCGCGGGCCTCCGCCGCGGAAGCGGACGAAGCTGAGCTGTGTGTTCCGGGCGCCGTCGCGATTGCGCACGGCCACGCCGCTCACGCCGACGAGGAGACCTTCGGCGGCCGTGCCGCCGATCTTCGAGTCGCTGCCGAACGTGATGCCGAACTGCAGGTGGGTGCGGTCGATGCCGGCGCCGGTCACGCTGACGCCGTCGGGCACGTTCAGCGTGCCGTGGGTGTAGGCGCCGGCGGGGAAGTGGACGGTGGCGCCGCGAACCGCCTTGGCGAAGGCGGCGTCGACCGCGGCGGCGTTGGTCCCGGAGACCACGATGAGGGCTCCGGACGGGTTCGGCGACGCGGTGGGCGTCGGAGTCGAGGCAGGTGTCGGCGTCGGCGTCGAGGCAGGGGTCGGCGACGGCGAGGACGTCGGTGTCTGCGTCGGCGTCGGCCTGGGCGTCGGCGTCGAGGACGGCGTCGGCGTCGAGGACGGCGTCGGCGTCGAGGCAGGCGTCGGCGGGATCGTCGGCGCAGGCTCGCCCACGGCGCCGAGGACGGTGCACTCGGTGATGGCTGCGGGGCCGCTCACGTCTGTCGCCGTCTTGGCAGAAGGCTGGTAGCCCAGCACCGTGACGCGGACATAGCGGCCGGTCTGCCCGCCGATCGCGTCGGTCGAGCTCCCGAACCCCGTGCGGCCGCCGGCGTCCACGACCGTCCGCCAGCCGGCGCCGTTCTCGCTGACGTCGACGGTGTAGCGGTAGGCCCTCGTCTTGCCCTTGAACCAGTCGATCTTCACGGAGCCGATCTGCGCGTTCGCCGCCGAGGTCGACCTGCCACCACTGCGGGTACTCGGCGGTGCCGGCCGTCCACCAGGACCCGCGATCGCCGTCGTTGGCGAAGGAGGCGGGGTGGTAGAGGCCGTCCTCAGAGCTGACGGAGACGGCCTTGTGCCGTGAGAGAACGGCGGGGGATGTCGCCGGCGTGGGCTTGGCGCTGAGCGCGGTGACGCTGCCGTCGACCGCCGCCACGATCATGCCGGCCGTCCCTTGCACGGCGCGGTTCACGGCGCGCCCGGCGAGCCTGGCGGCTCTCCGCCCGAACCCGTGGCGGATCACCGCTCTGACGGTGGGGCGATAATCGCGGTGAGCCTGCCGCGCCGAGGCGGCGGTGAAGGCGGCGATGTCGTCGCCTACGTTCGCCGCCCGTGCCCGCGCCGCGCTGCGCCGCACGGGGTTCGCGCGAGAAGCCGAGAGCAGCCCGGCCACGGGCCGTTCGAAGCGCTGATGGATCCGCGGCCGCTCGCCCCGGGATGAGTCCGTGTGCAGCGGGTCGCAGACGTCGCTGTAGTAGTGGGTGAGAAGCCCGAGAAAGCGGCTCGCCGCCGCGGTGTCGCCCTTCTGGAGAGCGGTACGCATGAGCTCGAAGTACATCGAGGTGCGGAGCTGCGCCTCACCGTGTGAGCGGCCCCAGCGATCGTAGACGTGGTAGCCGAAGTCCCTGAGGCGCGTGTCGGGGTCGCCGACCACCTGGAGAGCGACGGTGAGGTCGACCCAGGAGGCGCCGTCGCGGGCCGCGATCTCGGTCGCCTTCGAGAGGATCCACTGTTGTGTCGTCAGATGGCCCGGCCCCGAAGCGTGATTCTGCCCCCAGGCGAGTGCGGAGGGGGCGTGGGAGAGGGTCGTGAGAGCGACGAGCGCGAAGAGGACGGCAGCGTACCACGACTTCATGTCCTGCACCTCCGGGAGAGCGCGGTCCGACACCGGGATCACGTGTCGGATCGCGTGGGGGCCAAAGCCCGTTGGCGTCGGCGGGGAAGGGGTGTGTCGCCCCTCCTTGTGCTGCGTATGGCATCGGCACCGGCCGGGAGATGCTGAGGGCGACGCGGCGCGTAGTGTTGACAGACCTGTAGACGGCGACGGCAGGCTAAAGTGTGGGGCGCAGAACTACGACAACGAGCGTGCGGACGAGCTCGCCGACACACCGTCGACGGGGCGGCGGCTCGAGGCAGGGCCCGTGATGGGTAGTAGCATGACCGGGATGGCGAGCGGGGAGGCTGGAATGGCGGATGTGTACCTGGTGACCGGGGGCGGCGGCTTCATCGGCTCCCACATCGTCGCGGAGCTGCTCCGGCGCGGCCATACGGTGCGGATCCTGGACAACTTCTCCACGGGGCGACGCGACAACCTCGACGCGGTCGGCGCCGACGTCGAGGTGTTCGAGGGTGACGTGCGCAGCTACGAGCGCGCCCACAACGCCGTCAAGGGCGCCGCGTACGTGATCCACCTGGCGGCGCTGCCGTCGGTACCGCGCTCCGTGCAGGATCCCTTGACGACCAACGAGGCCAACATCACCGGCACCCTCAACACTCTGCTCGCGGCCCGCGACGCGGGTGTGCGCCGGGTCGTCCTGGCCTCGTCGTCCTCGATCTACGGCGCCAACGCGGCGATGCCCAAACGCGAGGAACTGGTCCCCCAGCCCATCTCGCCGTACGCGGTCTCCAAGCTCGCCGCGGAACAGTACGCCCGCGCCTTCCACACCGTGTATGGGCTCGAGACCGTGGCCCTGCGCTACTTCAACGTGTTCGGCCCGCGCCAGGACCCGACCTCGCAGTACAGCGGAGTGGTGCCGCGCTTCATGCGCATCGCCATGGAGGGCGGACGGCCGCTCATCTTCGGCGACGGCCTGCAGTCGCGCGACTTCACGTACGTCTCCAATGTCGTGGACGCCACTCTGAGCGCGGCCACCGCGGAGGGCGCCGCCGGCAGCATCTGCAACATCGGCTGCGGCGACCCCAAGACGGTGCTCGACCTCGTCGCCGCCGTGACGTCGGTCTCCGGGTACGCGCTCGACCCGGAGTTCGCGCCCCCGCGTCCGGGCGACGTGAAGCACTCGTTCGCCGACATCAGTCTCGCGAGGCGCGTGCTCGGCTACGAGCCCCGCGTCGACTTCGAGACGGGCATCGCGCGCACGTTCGAGAGCGTCGCCGCAGAGGTGCGCGGCGTGAAGGCCTAAGCGTGCGGGTCGTCGTCACCGTCGACACAGAGGCCGATGGCCAGTGGCGCCACGGCGCGCCGCTCACCACCGAGAACGTCGGCTGGTGGGCGCCCTTCCAGGTACTCTGCGAGCGCCACGAGGCGGCGCCCACCTACCTGGTCACCAGCGAGATCGTCGCCGACGAGCGGGCCGTGGCGTTCCTGGCGCCGCTGGCCGGCCGCGGAGCGGCCGAGGTCGGCGCCCACCTGCATCCCTGGACCACGCCGCCCTTCGAGGCCGAGCCCGGCCTGGCCTGGAACGACGCCTCGCACGCGTATCCCTCTCACCTCGGCGAGCCCTTGCTGGCGGCCAAGCTGCGCACGCTCACAGCGCAGATCGAGGAGGCCTTCGGCGCGGCGCCGACGTCGTTCCGCGCCGGGCGCTTCGGCCTTGACGCCGCCGGTGCGCGATCACTGGCGGAGCTCGGCTACGTCGTCGACTCGTCGGTGACGCCGTACGTCTCGTGGGCGGACAATCCCGGCAGGCCGGGGTGGGGGGGAGGCCCCGACTTCCGCCGCCACGACGCGTATCCGTTCCGCGTCGACGGCACCGGGCCGCCTGGTCTCGTCGAGCTGCCGGTGACGATCCTTCCTACCTACGCACTGACCCGCCGCTGCCGCGTTCTGCGCGAGCGCTGGGAGGCGCGACCGTCGCGCGCTGCCCGGCGCGTCCTCCGCGTGTGGCAGCGTCCGCAGCCGCTCTGGCTGCGCCCGCGCCCGGAGTACGGCGCCGACGACCTCGAGGCGTTGCTGCGCGAGGCCGAGAGGCGCCACATCCCCTTCGCCGTGTTCATGTTCCACTCGAGCGAGCTCATGCCCGGGGCGAGCCCGTACCGGCCGGACCAGGCGTCGGTGGACGGGCTGCTGACTCTGCTGGACCGGCTGTTCGGCGTCGCCCGGCAGCGCGGTCACTCGTTCGTGACGCTGTCCGCCGCCGGGCGCGAACTCGCCTCCTTCGACCGCCTGCCGGCCGGCGCGCTGTGAGGCGCTCGTGAAGGTCCTGCTCATGAAGGAGGCGCTTCCCAGCGGCGGGGCCGAGCGCCAGCTGGCGTTGATCGCCGGGCACCTGCCCGAGCGCTGGGAGGTGCGCGTGTGGACCATGGGCGGCGGTCCGTTCGTGGACGTCCTCAGGGAGCGCGGGCAGAGCGTCGACGTGAGCCCCCGCAAGGCGCGGCTCGACGTGCGGCCGGCGGCCGACCTCTGGCGCCTCCTGCGGGAGTGGCGCCCGGACGTGGTGCACTCGTGGGACTGGATGTCGACGCTTGCCGCTCTGCCGGTGTGCCGCGTCCTCGGCATCCCCATCGTCGACGGCACGATCCGCAACGGCATCGCGCGCCGCCGGCGCTCGCTGCCGCTGCGCGTCGCCCGGGCGGCCTCGAAGCTGGTGGTGGCGAACAGCCGGGCCGGCCTGGAGGCGTGGGGAGTGGGGGCGGACAAGGGCCGGGTGGTGTACAACGCCTTCGACCCGGCCCGCTGGAGCCTGTGCGACCCAGACGGGGAGCGCCCCGGGCAGTCCGCCGGCCGCTTCACCGTCGTCATGACCGGCCGTATGGTCGCCCACAAGGATTTCGCCACCGTGATCGCCGCGGCCTCCGAGCTCGACGCGGGGGAGCCGGGGCGCTGGCGGTTCGTGCTGCTCGGCGACGGGCCCGAGCGACAGCGGCTCGGCGCAATCGCCGGGGACCTGGTGGCCCGGGACGTGGTCGCGTTCGTCAACCCAGGCCTCGAGGTGCTGCCGCTGGTGCGCGAGGCGGACGCGGGGGTGCTCATGTCGAACGAGGCGCAGCACAGAGAGGGCTGCTCCAACGCGATCATGGAGTACATGGCCTGCCGGCTGCCGGTGGTGTGCAGTTCGGGCGGCGGCAACCCGGAGCTCGTGCTCCACGGGGAGACGGGCTTCCTGGTGCGCGGAGGAGACCGGGATGCCCTGGTCGAACGCCTGCGTGAGCTGGCGAGGGACGGAGGGCTGGCCCGGCGTATGGGAGCGGCAGGGCGAACGCGTCTGGAGCGGGAGTTCACCGTGGAGCGCCTGGTGCGAAGCCTTGAGCGCGTGTACGGGGAGGCGCTGTCATGAGGATCTGCCTCGTCAACTACCGCTACTTCGTCTCCAGTGGCCCCGAGCGCTACCTGTTCGGGGTCAAGGAGTTGCTGGAGGCGCGTGGGCACGAGGCGGCCGGCGAAGGTCTCGCTGTGAAGGCGGACCATGTCGCTCGTGGCGTCGTGATCTGGCAGCAGGCCTCGCCCCTCGCCTGACAAAGGGGCCGGGGGCGCGCTGCTTGCGCAGCGCGCCCCCGGCCCTCAGGCACTCGAAGGAGACCTCAGAGGCCCGTCACGGGCTCAACCGGCGTTCCCGATCCGCTCGCCTCAGAACCCGTACAGCTCGCGGTCATGTTGCAGGACGGCGGCTGAGACGTTGTAGCTGCTCGTGCCGCCGCTCTCCGTGTTGCCGATCAGCGTGACGTTGCGCCCGTTCTCGAAGCGCAGGTCCCGGCTGAACCAGTTGTTGCTCACGTACCAGCCCTTGGTCGTGACTTTGTCGGGCGCGGCGTCGCGCATCGCCTGCGTGACGGAGCCGGGCTCGGTCAGGCGGAAGGTGACCATCGCCCAGGCCCGCGAGTAGTCGCACGAGTTCATCGAGACGAAGCTCGCAGGGCCGACGAAGCGCGTGCCGGTCATGCGGAAGCCGTAGCCGGTGCTCCCGCCGGACGCGGCCTGACCGGAGCCGTGGGTCACCCGGTTCCAGTCGAAGCCGAAGTTGGTCGAGTTGATACCGCTCGGGTCGGTCGCCGACGGCGGGCGCGGTCCGTCGGCGGCGTGCTCGGGCGGCGAGGGCTGGATGATGAGGCCCACGCGACCCTGGCCGAACTGCCCGCGGGCGTTCTTCGCGCCGAAGGTGCAGTCGCTCCACGTCACGTTGTAGACGTTGCCGCCGCCTGCGCGCGAATCGGTCCAGATGCTGACCAGGTCGCCGCTCGGGTTGCCGGTGTACTCGAACTCGACGCGTTCGAAGACCATGTCGTGGAAGTTGGCGGCCCCGTTGATGACCGGGTCGTTCCAGCTCCTCGTGAAGTCGGTCGCCCCCAGCAACGAGAAGGTGTTGTAGCTGCGCAGGCGCACGTCGGCGAGCGTGGTGTGGTGAGCGCCGTTGTTGAAGCGGAAGGCCGTCCCGAATGTGCTCGAGCCGAGCGTCACGCTGGAGAAACGCGAGTTCGAGCCGAAGCGCAGGGCGAAGTTGAGCTGGGTCCTGCCGATGCCGTCACCAAGCAGGTTGATGCCGTCCGGCCAGGTCATCGCGTTGTGGCTGTAGCTGCCGACCGGGAAGTACACGGTCGCGCCGGCGCCTCTGGCGACGGCGGCGCTCACGGCGCTGTCGATCGCGCCGGCGGAGGTGCCCGAGACCCGCACCACGTCGGTGACCGCGGCACTCGTCACCGCGGGCTGAGGGGTCGGGACGACCACCGGGGTGGCGGCGGTCGGTACTGGGGTCGGCATGACGGTCGGCGTCGGCGTCGGCGGAGCGCTCGGCGTCGGCGGAGCGGTCGGCGTCGGCGGAGCGGAAGGAGTGGGCCGGACGGTCGGGACGACCACCGGGGTGGCGGCGGTCGGCTCTGGGGTCGGCACTGCGGTCGGCGTCGGCTGAGCGGTACGAGCGGGCTGGACGGAGGGCGTCGGCTCGACCGAAGGAGTCGGCTCACGCGAAGGTGTCGGCTCGAGCGAGGGGACGACCGTCGGCTCGAGCGAGAGGACCACCGTCGGCTCGGCCGTGGGCGTGGGCGTGGGTGCGGGCATGTCCTCGGGGTCCTCGGGCTCGAGCAGGGGGAGCTGTCCGGGCGCGAACACGTGCACCTCGGTCAGACCCGCGCGACCGTGCGTCGTGTCGTCCAGACGCACGCGGATGTACCGATAGCTGCTGCTTGCGCGCGCCACCACCCGTCCCCGGCCCAGCCCGCGGCTCAGCTCGTCCCAGCACAAGGAGTGAGCTCGGCGTGCGTAGATGTGGTAGTCGTGGACGCGGTCGTCGGCGCCGTGGAGATCGACCACGACGGCGCCGACCTCGTTGTCTCTGCCGAGATCGATGGTCCAGCTCTGCGGCTGATGGTCCGACTCCGCCCTCCAGTGCGTGGCCTGCGATCCGTGCACGGCCTGCGGTGACGGCCAGCCGTCGGCCGAGCTGGAGGCCCAGGTGTGCTCAGCGACGATCTCGGCATGGGCGGGCGGCACGAGGAGCAGCGTGCCGAACAGGGCTGCTCCCAGAAGCGCCGGGCTGAGGACTTTGAGGCCGCGCCGGATGCCGGCAAGCCGCCGGCGCGAGGTCTGCTCTGCTCGTAGGGGCTGCCTGAGTCTTCTCATAAGACTCTCCCTGCTCGAGGCTCTCGCGCCTTCCCTCCACTTGCCAGGTCCAGGCTGTCAGCACCCGCCGCCTGATCGACAGGCAGCGCAGACCTCCGGGCGACGCCGGCAGCCGCAGCTGGTCGTGGTGGGAATTCGCGCTGGTGCCCTGGGCGAGGAGGCTGATTCTGAGCGCTCAGGGCCTCTTTTTTGGCGACCGCGGGCAGTCTTCCATGCGCTCACTCCAGAATGCAAACCTGCCCACATACTACTCAGGGCTACGTAGGGTCGGGCTGGTAAGATGGCGATGGACCAGCCAACGGGCAACGCCCAAAGCGCGAGCGGGGGCCGCAACGCATGGACGCCGCCATCATCGTCACCTACCGCTGCAACGCCCGCTGCCGCATGTGCAAGACCTGGCAGTTCCCGACCAGGGTCAGTGAGGCGTTCGCGTCTACGGGGAGGCGCTGACGTGAAGATCTGCCTCATCAACTACCGGTACTTCGTCTCGAGCGGCACAGAGCGTTACCTGTTTGGCGTCACCCAGCTCCTCGAGGATCTCGGGCACGAGGTCATCCCGTTCTCGGTCACCTATCCCTGGAACGAGCCCACCCCGTGGGCCCGGTACTTCGTCCCTCCTATCGGGGACCCTGAGGCGGTCTACTTCCGTCAGCACCGCTGGCGGCCGCGCACCGTCAAGCGGGCCCTCGAGAGGTCGATCTACTCGCGCGAGGTCTACCGATCTCTCTCTGCCCTACTGCGTGACAGCCGGCCCGACGTGGCGCTCGTCCTCCACTACGCGCGCAAGCTCTCGCCGTCGGTCCTCGTGGCGCTGGCCGATCACGGAGTGCCCATGGTCTCTCGGTTGTCGGACTTCGTCATGGTGTGCGCCCAGCCGCACCTCGTGCGGGATGGGCGCATCTGCGAGCTGTGTGTGGGTCGGGGACCGTGGCCGGGAGTGTGGCATCGTTGTGTGAAGGGTTCGCTCGCCGCCTCGGCCGTGGACGCGTGCGCCACCGTGGTCGCCCGAGCCGGCGGCATGTTCGACAAGATCGACGCGTTCGTTGCCCCGAGCACGATCATGAAGGAGAAGATGACCCAGGGGGGTTGGCCCGCGGCCAAGATACGGGTGGTGCCGACCTTCGTCGAGCCAAGAACGGTGAGACCCATGGCCGGGCGCGACGAACGCATCTGCTACGTGGGCCGTATCGATGGACCCAAGGGCCTGGACGTTTTGGTGGCTGCGTTCCAGGAGGTGCGCAGACGTAGCCATCCTGACCTGCGCCTCGCCATAGCCGGCAACGTCGACACGCCCGACGCCCGTAAGATCCTCGCCGCGCTCGGTGACGCTGCCCTTACCGGCGTGGACTTCCCCGGGCACCTGGATCGCGACGGTCTCGATCGGCTCCTCTCTTCCTCGCTGCTCTCCGTCGTGCCCTCCCTATGGTACGAGAACCTCCCCAACGCGCTCCTCGAGAGCCTCGCGTGTGGGACGCCCGTGGTGGCGTCGGACATCGGGTCGCTGCGGGAGGCCCTGGCGGGTTCGGGCGCCGGCCTGCTGTTCAGGACCGGAGACGCCACAGACCTCGCGCGCGTCCTCTCGCGGGCGCTCGAGCAGAGAGCCGAGCTGACGGCAATGGGGGAAGAAGCAGCCGCGCTGGCGCGCAGCCGCTACTCGCCCGGGCGACATGCAGCTGACCTCGTCGCTCTTCTCGAGGATCTCGTCCGAGGCAAGCAGGCAGGGGCGCGGCCCGGCCAGGCCCTGGGCGCGGGGCGCGGCGGCCGGCAGTCTTAGCCGCGGCCGCCGATCACCTCGGCCGGCACGCCACGGACGACTGTCTCCGACGGTACATCAGCCTGACGAGCGAGTTGGCGGAGATCATCGCGTCGTCGCCGACCATGACGGGTCCCGCTTCCGCCGCATTGGGGCCGATCCAGACACAGTCCCCGATGACCGGGGTGCCGGAGCGACCGCCGCGATCAGAGAAGCCGATGGTCACGCCCTGATGGATATCGCACCCGGAGCCGATCACGGCAGCCTTGTTGACGATCACGGGCCCGAAGTGCGGGATGTGCAGCCCGGGCCCGATGACCGCGGTGTGGGGAAGTGAGATGCCGGTCGTCATCTCGATGGCCTTGCGCCACGCGTAGAGCGTGGTCAGGAGCGAGAGACGCAGGGCCGGCTGCAGCGAACTGCGGTGGACCGCCGAGGCGATGCGGTACTGGAGCAACGCCCAGAGCGCCTGCTGGGTGAGCATCTGCTGGGCGCCTGGGCGCTGCCCGCGCCCCGTGTAGCGCGCGAGATCCCTCCGATAGTCGGCAACCCAAGACATGGCGGCATGATAGCTGAGCATCCTTCGTCGTCAAGGCGGACTACGCAGCGCCGACTCTCACATTGGACTCTTCCTGCAGGGGGCGTAGCATTGCCATGGGGATAGGGAGGAGGGAGGTCGTCGTGGTGCTACGTCGTCTCCTGGGTGCGATCGTCTTCGTTCTCGCCGCCTCGATGGGCTTGCCCGCTTCTGTGCTCGGCGCGCCCGCACTGGAGGGGCACCGCACACCCGCAGCTTCGCGCGAGTCTGGCGCCTTTGGCGACGGCTTCAGCGTCCTGGTGAAGCCCGACGGCACCCTGTGGGCCTGCGGGAGGAACTCGGTGGGGCAGCTGGGGCTGGGCGACGTCCTGGGGCGCCGAGTGCTGTCGCAGATCGGGCGCGACAGCGACTGGTCGGCGGTCGCGAGCGGCAAGAGTCACACCTTGGCGCTGAAGACCGACGGCAGCTTGTGGGTGTGGGGCGGCAACGCTTCTGGTCAACTCGGTCTTGGAGATACGACGAACCGGACAGAGCCGGTGCGTCTCGGAAGCGCCAACGACTGGCTCGCCGTGGCTGCGGGCGACGGATTCTCCCTCGCGCTGCGCTCCGGAGGCGCACTGTGGGCTTGGGGGGCCAACGGTGCCGGGCAGCTCGGGGTGGGCGACCGCAGGACCCATCTCTCGCCGACTCGCGTGCGCAGGGGGTCCGGCTGGATCTCGATGAGCTGCGGGCGGGCGCACGTGCTGGCCGTGAAGGCGGACGGAACGATGTGGGCGTGGGGCGCGAATGGACGTGGCCAGCTCGGCCTCGGGGACAAGTCTCGCCGCCTGTCCCCTCGGCGGATCGGAACCGCGAAGAAGTGGCGTCTCGTGAGCTGCGGCGATCAGTACTCTCTCGCCTTGGCCTCCGACGGCCGGCTGTGGGCGTGGGGCAGCAATGCGGACGGCCAACTCGGGCTGCGTGATCGCGTCCAGCGCCTCAAGCCGAGACGGGTCGGCGCATCGACCGCTTGGGTGGGACTGGACTGCGGGCGCGCCCACACGGCCGCTCTGCAGAGGGGCGGCAGGGTGTGGGCGTGGGGGGACAACAGCCGCGGCCAGCTGGGATTGGGCACCACGGCCGACCGCTCCGCGCCGGCGCGCGTCGGCAGCCTCACCTCGGGGCAGGGTGTGGTGTGCGGGAGCGACTCGACCGCCGCCGTGACCGCCGATACGCGTCGCTGGGCGTGGGGAGACAATGCCTACGGCCAGCTCGGTCTGGGCGACAAGGTCAAGCGCAGCGTGCCCGCCTTCAGCATGTTCCTCTCCGACGTCTCAGGGCCGGCCATCGAGACGCTTACGTCGGGCACTCACCCAGACCCGACCGCATGGTACGCGTCCGCGAGTCCAAGCTTCGCCTGGAGCGCGACGGATCCCTCGCGTGTCGTCGGCTACGCCTGCCTCCTCGATCGGGACGCGTCGGGCGCCCCGAGCCTCCTTTCGCCCATCGTCGACGACTCCATCGCTTATGCGGACAAGGCCGACGGCACGTGGTACTTCCACGTGCGAGCTGTGGACGGGGCCGGGAACTGGGGACCGACGCAGACGCGGCCGGTCAAGCTCGACGCCTCCGTGCCGCTGGTGACCTCGACGGCGCCGACACGAGGCGCGGTCTACGTCCGGGGAGGCGGCGCCACCTGTGCGTGGACGTCGAGTGACGCGTTCTCGGGCATCGTGAGCGAGAGCGCCACTGTCGACGGCATGCCTGTGGCGCGCGGCGACTTCCTCGACGCGCTGCTGCCCGGTCCGCACAGCTTCGCGGCGATGGCCGTCGACCGCGCCGGGAACCGGACCTCACTCATCGCGCCCTTCTCCGTAGTCTCACCGGTCGTCGCCGTCACCTCCCCGAACGGTGGAGAGAACTGGGTCCGAGGCACGACCCACGACATCACCTGGCGTCTCGACGCTCCCTTGGCGAGGGGCTCGTTCGATCTCCTCGTGGGCACGGAGACGAGCGGCTGGTCCAAGCTCAATGATGCAGCGGTCGCGACCGCGAACGGGCGAACGGAGTATCGGTACGCCTGGACGGTCGATCGCCCCGCCACCACCGGCTACACCTTGCGCGTCGAGTACCGCATCGGCGTCGGCGACGTCGTCGCGCGCGACGATTCCGACGCGAAGTTCAGCATCGCCCCCGCGCCCCTCGCCACGTGGGCCGGCAGGCTGGTGGCCGTGGGACGGTACGCCTACGTCGCAGGAGGCGCGTCCGGCCTGCAGATCTACGACATCCGCGACGCGGACTCTCCTGTGCTCGCGAGTGTCTGCGACACACCCGGGACGGCCTCCGACGTCTTCGTGGTAGCTGACCGCGCGTACGTCGCCGATGGAGCCTCCGGTCTGGCCGTCATCGACATCTCCGATCCCGAGCGCCCGGCGTTCGTGACGGAGTTGGCGATGCCGGGGCCCGCGGCGCGCCTCACCGTGTCGCGTGGCAGACTCCTCGAGCGGTTCGAGACGACGGCGGGCTGGAGTGTGAGCGGGGCGACGCTGAGCGTCGACGATGTGAAGGTCAAGGAGGGGCAGAGGGCGCTGAAGGCGGTCATCCCGCCGGCGACCAGCGCGCGCATCATGAAGAGCGATCTGGACTGGGACCTCTCACGGGACTCGAACGGTGTGCAGCTGTGGGTCTGCCTGCGAAACACGGGGCTCCCGCCATTGACCCAGTCGAGGTCCGCAGGGATCAGGGTCTACCTCTCCAACGCGAACAACTTCAACGACACCTTCTACGCCAACTACAACGCGACGGCTCACGAAGGCTGGAACCTGCTTCGCTTCTCGCCCGGCGACTGGAAGACCTTCGGCTCTCCGACGTGGTCGGCCCCGATCCAACGGGTCGCCATCGACGTGTCCACAGCCTCCGACTCGGGTCTCGAGCTCACCTTCGACGGTCTGAGGGCCGGCGTGCAGGGTCTCCGGCCGGCCTTCATCTGGACCTTCGACGACGGCTGGGACGAGGTGTATCAGGACGTCCTGCCATACCTCTCGGCCAAGGGTCAGGACGCCACGATGTACGTGCGCTCCGACTACCCGGACACTGGCGGGACGAAGATCACGACGCCGCATCTGCAGGCGCTCTACGACGCGGGGTGGGCTCTCGCCAACCATACGGTCGACCATACACAGCTCCCCACGGTCGATCAGGCGACGGCCGTCGCCAAGATCAGGGGCGGCTACGATTGGCTCATAGCGCGGGGGTTCACCAGGGCGGCGGACCACCTGGCGTACCCCTTCAACGCGACCAGTCCGGATGCGCTGGCGGCGGCGAGCGAGTGTGGTGTAGCGACCGCCCGCGGCGCCAACAACAGAAACGTTCAGATGCCCGTCGACGAACCCCGACTCCTGTCCTCGTTCGGCTTCGACGACACGAGTACGCCCACGGTGGAACTCTGGCGGGGGAGGATCGACAGAGCCATCGCCAGCGGGAGCACGATCATCTGCTGCGCACACCGATTCGACTCCACGACCCTCCCCGTGTTCCAGGGTATCGCCGACCTGCTCGAGGCACGGCAGATGTGGACCCCGACCATCGACGAGTGGTGGCACACGCTCGCCGCGCAATCGGAGACGGGTGAGACTATCGCAGGACGCTATCTTTACGTCGCCTGTGGTGAGGCGGGCGTCCAGGTGGTCGACATCACAGACCCGTCCGCTCCCAAGCTCGCCGGCAGGTGCGTCACGGGAGGGAGCGTCAACGATCTGGCAGTCGATGACGAGTACGTGTACACGGCGGATGGATCCGGACGCCTGCCGGTGATCGACCCTGCGGTGCCGACGTACCCAAGTCTGGTCGGCAACGCCGCGATAGGCGGCGCTGCACTCGGCGTCGCGGTCCGCGGCGACTTCGCCTACCTGGCCGAGGGTGAGGCGGGTCTGCGCATCGTCAACATCGCTGAACCTTCGAGGCCGGTCACGGCGGCGACCCTCGACACGCCGGGGCTCGTGACGGACGTCGTCGTCGTCGGAGACACCGCCTACCTGGCTGCCGGCGCCGCCGGCGTGCAGATCGTGGACGTCAGCGATCCCTCCAGGCCGGTGCTGGCAGGCTCCAGGACGGTCGCGGGGACCGCCTCCGGCCTCGTGGTGTTCGGAGGGCACGTGTACGTGGCTGCCGGAGCCGCAGGGCTTCAGACAGCTACGGCGCCGCTTCCATAAGGCTGGTGGCAGGTGCCGGCTTGGAGAGAGACCCCGGGAAGCCTGCGCATCGCGCATCTCGGCTCCAAGGGCATCCCCTCGAAGGGCGGCACGGAGCGGGTCGTCGAGGCGCTGGCGACCCGCCAGGCGGCCGCCGGACACCAGGTGACCGTCTACGGCAGCCGCCTCGTCTGCTCCTCCGGCGACGGTGGACGGCGTCCGCGTGGTGGCGCTGCCGGCCGTGGCGCACAAGTACGCCGGCCCCGTCGCGCTGCAGCTCGCCGCCGCCGCGCACGCGCTCTCGCGCGCGGACCACGACGTCGTGCACCTGCACGGGGCGGAGAACGGGTTCGTGGTCCCGCTGCTGCGCCTGCGCTACCCGGTCGTGACCACCAACCACGGGCCCGCGTACCTGCGCGAGAAGTGGAGCGGCCCGGCCAAGGCGATGATCCGCGCGGTGGACGGGCTGTCGGTGCGCGGCGCGACCCGGGCCACCGCCGTCTCTCCCGTGCAGGCCGAGGGACTCTCCCGCCGGTACGGGCGGGAGGTCGTCGCCATCCCCAACGGGGTCGACCTCGACGAGGAGGTGGACGAAGCGGGCGCCGAGCGGCTGCTCGCCGGGCTCGGCCTCCGGCGGGGCGAGTACCTGCTGTTCGCGGCGGCGCGCGTCGACCCCACCAAGGGCTGCCACACGCTGCTCGAGGCGCTCGGCCGCCTCCCGGAGCCGCCGCCGCTGCTGGTGCTCGGCGACCTCTTCCACGCGCCGGGCTACGAGGAGCGGCTCCGGGCTCTGGCGCGCGGCCTGCCGGTCAGCTTCGTGCCGCGCCTCGACGCCAAGGCGACCGTGCTCGGCCTGCTGCGCGCGGCGCGCCTGTTCGTGTTCCCGTCCGAGGTCGAGGCGATGTCGATGATGCTGCTCGAGGCGCTCTGCCAGGAGGCGCCCACGCTGGCCAGCGACATCCCCGAGAACACCGCCGTCCTGCCGCCCGGCTCCCCGCTGTTCACGACGGGCGACGCGGGAGCGCTGGCGGCGGGCCTCGGCCGCCTCCTCGCAGTCGACCAGGACACGCTCCGCGCAGGCACCGCGGCGCGCCGTGAGTGGGTGCTGGCGCGCTACGCCTGGAGCGAGATCGTCCCGAGCTACGAGGTCGTGTACCGGGAGGCCGTCGCCGCTCGAGCGGCCCTGTAGTCAAGGTTGACTACGCTTCCTCGGTCTGGGGCCTCACCCGCCCTCCGGCGCGCTCCAGCCTCAGCTGAAGCCGTCCGCGGCTCGTCGCCTACTGTCAACGTAATCACTGCTGGCAACTCGTAGACGCACGCACCCCTGTCAGGGCGGCACTCGGCAGGGTACGCTCACTCCCGAGAGAACCAGGAAACCGGGGGGGCAAGTGGGCATCGCGGGCGCCACTACCGACCGGGGCGACGGGTTGGCAGCCTTGCGCGTGCCGTTCGTCGACCTCAAGCGACAGGCAAACGATCTGCGGCTGGAGTTCGAGGCCGCCTTCAACTCCGTGCTCGGGCGGGCGGCCTACACGATGGGCCCGGAGCTCACGCAGTTCGAGGAGGCCTTCGCGGCGCTGTGCGGCTGCGCCCACGCGGTCGGGGTCAGCTCCGGCACGGACGCCGTCAAGCTGGCGCTCGTCGCCGCGGGCGTGCAGCCGGGAGACGACGTCATCGTCCCGGCCAACACCTTCATCGCCACCGCCGAGGCCGTGAGCCACATGGGCGCCACGCCCGTCTTCGTGGACTGCCTCGAGGGGACCGGCCTGATGGACCCGGCGGCGGTCGGTCCCGCGGTCACCGCGCGCACCACGGCCGTCGTGCCCGTGCACCTGTACGGCCAGGCAGTGGACATGGACGCCGTCAGCGAGGTCGCGGCGGCGCAGGGCCTGGCGGTGGTCGAGGATGCCTGCCAGGCGCACGGCGCCACGTACAAGGGGCGGCCGGTGGGCTCGCTCGGCGACACGGCCGCCTTCAGCTTCTATCCCGGCAAGAACCTCGGGGCGCTCGGCGACGGCGGCGCCGTCACCACCAACGATCCCGCCGCCGCCCAGATCGTCCGCCTGTACCGCAACCACGGGCAGGAGGACAAGTACACGCACCGGGTGGTCGGCTACTGCGACCGCCTGCACAACCTGCAGGCGGCGCTCCTCCTCGTGAAGCTGCCTCATCTGGCGGCGTGGAACGCGGCCCGGCGTACGGCGGCACGCGACTACGATGCCATGCTCGTGGGAAGGCATGCTGTGACGGTGACGGAGTTACGGGACGACGTCGAGGCCGTCTACCACCTGTACGTGGTGAGGGTGGACGACAGGGACGGGGTGAGGGAGCGGTTAGGAGAGCGGGAGATCGAGTCGGGGGTCCATTACCCAGTGCCTCTCCACCTGCAGCCCGCCTATGCACACCTCGGGTATGCACGAGGCGACTTCCCGGTAGCGGAGCGTCGGGCGGAGAGCATCCTCTCGCTGCCCATGTTCCCTGAGATCAGTAAAGAGCAGCAGCAGAGGGTCGTGGCGGCGCTCGATCAGGCAGTGGCCTGACGAGCCGGGGCGCGAGAGGGAGAGGAGGCACGAGATGACGGCGATGCGGGCTCAGGACGCGCAGGAACAGGCGTTGGAGCGCACGGTCGTCAAACGCCGTCTCTTCGCGGTCGAGCACACGGGAGAATCCGCCGTGCGCGGCCGCCTCCACCCGGCGCGCTGGTTCCTGTTCACCGATCTCTGCTTCGGCCTCGTCGCCTACGGGCTCGTCCTCACGTTCAAGGGCGAGATCACCGAGAGCGGGGGGGAGGCGACGGCGCTCGGCCTCAGCTGGTCGATGCTCGTGCCGCTGGCGATCACCTTCCTCGTCTTCTACGCCCTCGGGCTGTACGAGCGGGAGTTGCTGTCGCTCCGCGCCCTGCACCTGCTCACGCTCGCCAAGGCCATGCTCTGGTCGGCGGCCATCAGCGCCCTGGTCGTGTACCTGCTGCACCTGCCGGTCGGCTTCCAGTCGCGCATCACCGTGGTCGGCGCGTTCACCCTGTTCTTCCTGCTCGCCACGCTGGTGCGCACGCTCCTGCTCTCGCGGCTCCTGGGCAGGCGGTTCCGCGAAGACATGGCCGGGACCCTCGTCGTGGGATGGCCGTACCGCACCGAGCCGCTGCGCGAGCGCCTCACCATGCTCAAGGGGTTCAACCACGTGACGCTCGTCGACGGAGGCCGCGAGCAGCACGTCGGCGCCCGCGTCAAGGAGCACCTGAGCCGCCGCGGGGCGGACGGGCGGCCGGCCTTCGGCTCGCTGTTCGTGGACGCCGGCAGCCTCACCCTGCCCCAGACGCTCGACCTGATCGGCGTGGGTCACCGCTACGGCGTCCTCGTGTACGTGGTCTCCAACCGTCTCCGTCCCCTCACGGGCCGGCGACTGCTCATCGACCTGTTCGAGGCGCCGGTGGTGCGCACGCACCGCATCCCGGGCCAGCTCCGGCGGGCGCCCGTCAAGCGCGCCTTCGACATCGTCGTGGCGGCCGCGACTCTGCTCGTGCTCTCTCCGGTGATGCTCGCGATCGGGCTGGCCGTGAAGCTCACGTCGCGCGGCCCCGTGTTCTACGCCCAGGAGCGCATCGGCCTCGGCGGCAAGGCGTTCAAGTTCTACAAGTTCCGCAGCATGCAGTACGGGTCCGACCCCGCGCTGCACTACGAGTACATGCAGGCGCTCATCAACGGGCACGCCGAGGCGCGCACGCAGTCGGTGGAGGGTGAGGAGCAAGAGGTCTTCAAACTGGTCGACGATCCACGGGTCACCAACGTCGGCCGCGTGCTGCGGCGGTACTCGCTCGACGAGTTGCCGCAGCTCTGGAACGTGCTCGTCGGCGATATGAGCCTCGTGGGACCACGGCCCCCGCTGCCCTACGAGGTCGCCGCCTACCAGCCCTGGCACAGCCGCCGACTGGAGGTGAAGCCCGGCATCACCGGCGTGTGGCAGGTGGACGGGCGGAGCCGCGTCAGCTTCGACGACATGGTGTTCCAGGACATCCTGTACGACTGTTCGCGCGACGCTCTGGTGGACGCCTCGCTGTGCCTGCGCACGGTGCCGGCCGCCCTCCTGGGCCACGGAGCCGCGTGAGCACGACACCAGCGGGGGGCACCATGACCACTGTAGCGATCGTCGGCCACGGATACTGGGGCCCGAACCTCCTGCGCAACTACACCGAGTTGCCGGGGGTTTCGGTGCGCTGGGTCTGCGACCAGCGGCCGGAGGCGCTCGACAAGGTGCGCCGCCGCTATCCCTCGCAGGCCACCACCGAGGACTACGGAGAGGTGCTGGCCGACGGCGCCGTCGACGCCGTCGTCATCGCGACGCCCATCAGCACCCACTTCGCGCTGGCCAAGGCGGCCCTCGAGGCCGGCAAGCACGTCTTCGTCGAGAAGCCGATGACCAGCTCCACGGCCGACGCCGAGGAGCTCGTGCTGCTCGCGCACCGCACCGGCCTCACGCTCATGGTGGGCCACACCTTCGTGTTCAGCCCGCCGGTGCGCAAGCTCGGCGAGCTCATCCACCGCGGCCAGCTCGGCGACATCCACTTCATCACCTCGTCGCGCGTCAACCTCGGGCTGCACCAGAAGGACGTGAGCGTGGTCTGGGACCTCGCGACGCACGACCTCTCGATCCTGTACTACTGGCTGGGAGAGGCGGCCGAGAGCGTCTACGTCACCGGCCGCGGCTGCATCGTGCCCGACATCCCCGACGTCGCCTTCGTCAACCTGCGGTTCCCCTCCGGCGTGATCGCCAACATCGACATCGCCTGGCTCTCGCCGGTCAAGCTGCGCCGCACGGTGATCGTCGGCAGCCAGCGCATGGCGCTCTACGACGACACCGAGAGCGTGGAGAAGGTCAAGGTGTTCGACCACGGCGTGGACTACCGCGACCCGGAGACGTTCGGCGAGTTCCACCTCTCGTACCGCACCGGGGACATCGTCGCGCCGAAGCTCGACACCGTCGAGCCGCTCTACGCGGAGGCGAGCCACTTCATCGAGTGCGTGACCAGCGGCAAGCGTCCGATCACGGACGGGGTCGCGGGGCTGCGCGTGGTCGCGTCGCTGGAGGCCGCCGAGCGGTCGCTGTGCAACTGCGGCGGCGTCCAGCCGATCGAACTGTCGGACGTGCCCGGGCTCTGAGCACGCGGGGAGGGCCCGTCAGTCGCCGACGACGGGCACCCACGCGGTGCGGCTCTCGACGACCCCGGCCCAGCGCACCTGCCAGGTGGCGCTCCGCCGCGGCCTCACCCTGACGCGGTAACTGCCGTCGGCGCGCGTGACGACGCGCTTGACGACCACCCAGGAGCGGTGCGGCGAGCGCGCGCTGACGACCAGCGACTTGCCGGAGAGGGCGCCCATGTTCTCGCTGGTGAGCCGCCCGCGGAGCGTGAGCGTGGCGCCTCGGCGGAGCGCCTGCGGCGTGGCCAGCGTGAGCTCATTGCCTCCGGCGTAGGCGTAGTACGCCGGCTTGCGGGCGCCGCGGAGCGTGCGCAGCCCGGAGTAGAGGCCCCAGGCGTCGCGGTACGAGCCGTTCTCGGCGTAGTCCTTCACGGGGAACCACAGGAGGAGCTTGACCTGGTCGTACTGCGCCGCCAGGCGGAAGGAGGCGCGGAGGTAGGCCGCCTGGCGGGCGGCGCTGACCCAGACCCCGAAGAGGTAGCTGGGCGCGGTGGGGTAGGCGAACTCCGTGAGGTAGAAGGGCTTGCCCGGGAACACGGCGAGCAGCGTCCCGAGGTTGGAGAGCGAGACGGTGTGGCCCGGGTCGCGCGGCAAGGCCCGAGGCTCGAGGCGCCGGGTGCCGGCGACCGGGTACGGGTGGTGGGCGAAGACGTCGAAGAACGCGTCCGCGCCGGCGAGCCGCATCTGACGGGCGAACCGCTGCGGGCTCGTGCGCAGCCGTGAGTCGTCGCCCGTGGGGCTGGTCTCGCCGGCGATCACCTGCGCCGCCGGGTCGCCGGCCCTGACGCCCGCCGAGAACGCCTCGAGCATCGCCGTGTAGCGGTGCGCGGCGAACGCCGGGTCGGCGCTCGTGCGCTGGGGATAGAGGTAGGTCCAGAGGTTGGGCTCGACCCAGCACGAGTAGCCGAGCACGAGGCCGCGCAGCCGGGCCGAGAGGCGCGCGGCGAACGCGCCGAAGTCGGCGAGAGCTGCGCGTGAGGGCGGGTAGTACGAGTGCCAGATGCCCGCCCGGTCGCCCGGCGCCGGGTGGCGCCACAAGGCGCGGTCCGATGCCCAGCGCGGCGTCTGGTAGACGAGGACGATGGCCTGCATGCCGCGGTCGTGCACGGCGCGCACCGCGGCCTCGGCGCGGCGGAGGTAGTCCGTGTCGTAGACGCCGCGCCGCGGCTCCGCCTCTTCCCACTCCAGATTGATGCGCACCGTCTGGGCCCCGAGGCGCTCGTCGAACTCGCGCACCTTGCGCTCACCCGACCTGTCCCAGGAGGTGATCAGCCCGGGGTCGCAGATGCCGCGCAGCACGGGGGCGCGTGCCGCCTGCGCCGCGCCCGCCGTGGTCAGGCCGGCCAGCACGGTCACCACGGCCAGCGCACACACGACGATCGTCGAGCCCCGTACCCGCACGCACCCCTCCTCGCGGCTTGTCCTCGGCGCAGTCTAGCAGCCGCGAACGGCCGGAGGCGTCGACGGGGACTCAATTGCCGGGCCCAACCTGCCGAAGTAGTATGGGCACGAAGACTGGGGGAGAGCGTGCAGACCGAAGAGACCGCGGGCATAGATATCGGGCACTACCTCGCCATGCTCCGGCGTCACGTCCTGGTCATCGTGATCCTCGCGGTGGCCTTCGGTGGCGCGGCCTACGCCTACGCATCCTCCAAGACGCCGATGTACGAGGCGTCCGCGGTGCTCCTGTACTCACCCCAGCTCGACGTCAGCAACCCGCTCAGCACGGGGTCCGGCTCCACGGCCGACCAGGAGCTGCAGCTGCAGAACGCGGTGACCGTGCTCGGCGGGTCCGACCTCCGCAAGCGCGTCAGGGGCGACCTCCCGCCGTCGGGGTCGTCGTACTCCATGACGGCCGCCGCCACCTCGTCGGACTCGAGTGGGAACGGGGTCGCCAACACCGTGACGATCTCGGTCTCCTCGTCCGACCCGGAGACGGCGGCCAGGGTCGCCAACCTGTACGCCACCAAGTTCATCGCCTACCGCCTGGAGAAGGACCGCGCGCGCATCGACGCGGCGGAGACGGTCATCACCCAGAAGCTCAAGGAGTTCCAGACCCCGGCGCAGCAGGCCACGTCCGACTTCTACATCCTCTCGGAGCGCCTCCGCGACCTCGAGATCACGGCGGCCACCGCGACCGGCAACTTCGAGAGCGTCGACACGGCGACGCCGCCCAGCGAGCCGTACGCGCCCCAGCCGATGCGGTCGGCGGCGATGGGCGTCATCCTGGGGCTGGTCGTCGGCGCCGGCTACTCGGTGCTGCGCGAGAAGCTCGACACGCGCCTGCGCAGCTACCGCGAGGTCGGCGACATCATGAACCTGCCCGTCGTGGGCCGCATCCCGGTCATTCCGCAGCCGAGCCTCCAGAAGGGCCCGCTCGTGGTGGTGACCGAGGCCGAGGGCCGGGCGGCGGAGTCGCTGCGCGCGCTGCGCGGCAACATCGAGTTCGTGAGCCTGGGCGCCGAGAACCGCATCCTCATGGTGGTCAGCGCCCAGAAGGGCGAGGGCAAGAGCCTCGTCCTCGCCAACCTGGCCGCCTCGCTGGCGCTCTCGGGCAAGAAGGTCGTGCTCGTCGACGCCGACCTCAGGCGGCCCAAGGTCCACTCGCTGTTCTCGCTGCGCAACGGCCGGGGGCTCTCGTCGGTGATCGCCGGCTTCGTCACGCTGGACGACGCCATGCAGAGCGTCTCTCCGCTCAGCACCATGCGCGTGCACCTGGGCGGCAACGGCGACCGCCCCAAGCCGGCCGACGACAACTACGGGGCCGAGTCCAAGCTGTGGCTGGTCACCTCGGGGCCCATCCCGCCCAACCCGGGCGAGATGGTCGCCTCGCAGCGGTTCCTCGACACCATCGCCGCGCTCGCGCAGATGCCGTTCGACTACATCCTCATCGACTCGCCGGCGTTCATGTCGGTGGGCGACGCCACCGCCCTCTCCCGGGCCGTGGACGGCATCCTGCTGCTGGTCAACATGGACAAGACGCGGCGCCCGGTGCTCGAGGAGGCGCGGGACTTCCTCTCGCTGCTGCCGGCGCCCCGGCTCGGCGTGATCACCGTCGCCGACAAGGGCGCGGGAGACGAGCGCTACCACTACTACGGGGGCGGCGCCTGAGCGCGTGAGGCCGGCTCAGTCGCGCTCGGCCGTGTACGCGCGCGCCTGCACCTCGTACATGCGCGCGTACCTGCCCCCGAGCGCCATCAGCTCCTCGTGCGTGCCGCTCTCCACGATCCGCCCCTCGTCCAGGATGTGGATCCTGTCGGCGCTGCGCACGGTGCTGAAGCGGTGGCTGATGAGCACCACGGCGCGGCCGCGGGCGAGCTCCTTGATGTGCTGGAAGACGCGCCACTCGGTCTCCGGGTCGAGCGCGCTGGTCGGCTCGTCGAAGACGAGGATCTGCGCGTCGCGCACGAACGCCCGCGCCAGCGCCACCTTCTGCCACTCGCCGACGCTGAGCTCCTCGCCCTCGTCGAACCACTTGCCGAGCATCGTGTCGTAGCCGTGGGGCAGCCCGCCGATGACGCCGTCGACGCCGGCGTCGCGGGCGGCGGCCTCGATGGCGGGGTCGTCCGGCGGCGAGGTCGACGTTGCCGACGCGGATGTTCTCACGGGCGGTGAGCTGGTACTCGGCGAAGTCCTGGAAGATGACGCTCATGTGGCGGCGCAGCTCGTCGACGTCGAAGCCGCGCAGGTCGACGCCGTCGAGCGTGATCGCGCCGGCAGTGGGGTCGTAGAGCCGGCAGAGCAGCTTGATCAGCGTGGTCTTGCCGGAGCCGTTGGGGCCGACGAGCGCGGCGACCTCGCCGGGGCGGATGGCGAGGGTGATGCCGGAGAGCGCCGTGCGCTCGGTGTCCGGGTAGCCGAAGTCGACGGCCTCGAAGCGCACGCCCTCGGTCATCGGCCGCGGGACCGGCGCCGGCTGCGCCGGCGGCAGCACCCGCGGCTCCAGCTCCATGAACTCGTGGTAGTAGGTGAGGAAGAGGTTGTCCTCGTACAGGCTGGCCATGCCGCCCAGCACCGCCTGCAGCGAGGAGAGGCCGGTCTGCATGGCCTGGTAGTACATCACCATCGAGCCGAGGGTGATGGCGCCCGAGATCGTCTGCCAGACGATGTACGCGAGGGCGCCGAAGATGGCCAGCACGGCGAGCGCCGCGCTGCCGAAGTCGGCCCAGGCGCGGCGCCGGGCGATGCCGATGCGCTCCGTGCGCAGGATCAGGCGCACGTCGCGGTACAGGCCGCGGAACAGCTCGCCGAGGCCGAACAGGCGCAGCTCCTTGGCGCGCGTGCCGTCGGTGAGCAGCCAGTGGAAGTACCAGCTCTGGCGGTCGGCCGTGGTGCTCCGCCGCCGCCACGCGTACATGCGGCGCGAGTAGCGCACGCGCACCAGCGCCCCGGGGATCGCCACGACGATGACGATCGAGGGCGATGCCCCAGCTGAGCGTGAACAGCAGCGCGGCCATGGCGACCATCGTGACCGCGCTCTGCCCGGTGGTCAGCAGGTCGGTGACGATCTGCATGGGCCGCGACATCGCCTCCTGCTGGGCGCGGTGCAGGGAGTCGTAGTAGCGCGAGTTCTCGTAGTACTCGAGGTCGACGACCATGGACTTGGAGTGGATGACGTCGCTGACGTGGTCGGTGACCACCTGGCCCATGGCCTCGCTCACGAGCGTGCCCAGGGAGCGCATGAGCGCCGCCGCCAGGCCGACGATCGCCGCCAGGACGATGTAGACGAGGGCGCTCCGGAAGGCGGCGGCGTGGTCGGCGGCGCTGATGCCCGCGGTGACCTCGTCGACGATCAGCTTCATGAGGTAGACGGCCAGCAGCGGGAGGACGCCCTGGACGACGGCGAGGCCGATGCTGAGCGCCGTCCAGCCGGGCGCCGCCCGCCACACGAGCTTGACCGCGTCGACGAGGCGCAGGGCGTCGCGGAGCTTGGGCGTGCGTGTCGTCGTCCGGCCAGCGCCGGCCTCCTTGCGTGTAGGTCCGTCGGCTGCGTGGAGCCGCCGGGGGAGAGCCGCTCAGATACTACCGGGAATCGCGGCGCCGAAGGAGGCGGGGGGCTACGAGCGCTCGCCCCGGTGTGCCGGCCGGCCCTGCCGCGCCCGCCGGCCACCCTGCGCCGGCCGGCGAGCCGCTCAGGCGGCGCGGTCGTGCGACCTGCGGCCGAAGATGCCGCGCACGAAGTCCCAGATCAGGTCGAACCCGCTGGGCTCGATGTCGACGTCGTCTGGGTCGAAGGGCGGCAGACCGGGGATGTCGTCGAGGGCAGAGAACGGCTTGGCCTTCGTCTCGCCTGGAGCGTCCGTCCGTGCCCGGGCGGTGTTGCTCTGCGCGTCTTCGCGCGCGGGTGTCGAGTCATCGTTCATGGCGCCCATTCTAGATGAGGCGAAGCGCCGAGTGGTGTCCCCGGGGGGGTGCATCTAGGGCGAATCGGGCCAAGGCTCGCGCGGATGGAGTCGCGCGCAGGCGGTACCCGGAAGAGGCGACGAGGAAGAGGACGGCCGCGGCGAGGACGAACCCGGTCCCGAGAGCGTCCGTCAGACCCGGCGCGCGACTTGGCGCGACACTCGACGAAAGAGCCACCAGGGCTGCGGCGAATGCCAGCAGGCCGCCGGACCGGGCCCGAAAGGCGTCGAGACGGCTGAACTGCTGGTCGTACGCCGCACGGGCGTACCCGAGAATGAGCCCGACGCTGCCCTGGTCGTCGGCGCCGGCTGTATCGATCGATGGCGACTCGGGCTCGCGCTTCCTCATTGCCCGAGAGTACCAGGCTCCTCTCGCGTGGTCAGCGGCCTGTGGGAGCGGCCTGGGTGACGCTACGGCAGCCAGCCGGAGACGTTGGCGAGAGGAGTCCGCGACGCACGCCTAAAGGCCCCTGTAGGCCGTGCTCCGGTGGGCGACACGCAGCACCAGGATCCAGACTTCCTCGTCGTTGAACACGTACAGGATGCGGTAGTCGCCAACGCGGAACCGCCACATCGGCCGGCCGGGACCGTGGAGCGGCTCGCCACGCCGGGGGTCGGCCGCCAGCTTGCTCTCGAGCGCCTGGCGGACGCGGTCGGCCTCGGGCCTACCCAGGGAGCGCAGGTCTCGCTGCGCCTGGCGCTTCCACTTGAGCTCGTACTGAGGCACGTCAGCGAGGAGGCTCCGGCGTGTCCCATCCCAGCTCGTTCCACATCTCTTCGCTGCTCAACACGGGATCGCTCGGGTCGTTGAGCCGCTCGAGGGCGATCTGGTGGTCGGCGTGCTCCGCCAAGTAGATCTCGACGGCACGGCGCACGAGCTCGGCGCGCGTGCGGCGCAGCTCGCGGGCGACCTCGTCGAGCTCGGCCAGGACCTCATCTGTGAAGCGCGTTGCCACGACGTTACTCATCGTGCTGCCTCCAAGTGGGAACAACAAGGGTGACGGATGTTTACAACGTTTACGATAGACGCGCCGCGCCGGTGACGCAAGGGAAGCGTAGGCAGCGCCGGAGATCGGCGCCTTCGACGACTCGGCCGAAAGGCTGGGCCGACGCCCGCAACGTCAACCCTCGGCGCCCTTGATGCTATGATGCAGCGCACGTGATGCTGCGATGCATGGAGACGCTCATGCGCACCACCCTGAACCTCGATGAGGAGTTGCTGGCGGCGTACAAGCGGCTCGCGGCTCAGTCGCACGCGAGCCTGAGCCACGTCATCCAGGACGCGCTCCGCGAGGCGCTCACGCTGCGCCGGGCGCGCGAGGCGCGGCCCCCCATCCGGCTCTCGGCGTTCGCGGAGAGCGGTGGCCTCGTCGCCGGCGTCGATCTCGCGAACCACGCCGCGCTCAGCGAGGTGCTGGAGCAGCCGAACGACGAGGCGCTGCGCAGGCGGGCGCGGGGCGCGGCCGACCGCCGCGCCGGCGCCGAGGTCGCGGACGCCGCCGCCCCGGACGACGAGATCGAGCCGGCGTGATCCTTCCCGACATCAATCTGCTCGTGTACGCGCTGCGGCGTGAGTTCCCGCAGCACGAGCGCTACCGTTCGTGGCTGGAGGCGACGCTGAACGGCGAGGAGCCGGTAGCCCTGGTCGGCCCGGTGGTGAGCGGGTTCTTGCGGATCGTCACGAACCGCCGCGTCTTCCTCACGCCGACTCCCTTGGCCGAGGCGGTCGCGCACGTGGAGACCATGCTGGACGCTCCGGCCGCCGTCGCGCCCGACCTGCCCGGCGCGGGGGTGCACACGCTGCTCGCACAGTGCCGCGCGGGCGCCGCGTCGGGCGATCTGGTCCCGGACGCGTATCTGGCGGCGGTGGCCACCGTGCTCGGCGCCGAGCTGGTGAGCGCCGACCGCGACTTCGCGCGGTTTCCCGGGCTGCGCTGGCGGCATCCCTTCACGGAGTAGAGGCCTTGTCGCGGCCCAGCTCGGCGATCACGTCCCGTGCGCGCTCCTGTCTAGCGGGCCTTAAGGTATGCGGCCAGAAAGTCGTCACGTGGTATCCGAGCTTGCGTGCAGATCGTCCTGAGCGTGGAGCCCTTGAGCGTGGGGTGACCAGGCAGCGTGAGAGGGGTGCGTGTCCCGTCGGCGTTCTCGCGAACCATCGAGACGTGGTTGCCTTCCCGCACAATCTCGAAGCCCAACTCCTTGAGGGCGGTGAGGACTCGGCTCCGGGGAGCGTCGACGGGGAACTTCGGGCTCACGCAGATACGGTCGCCTCCGCGACGAAGGCCTCGAGGACCGGCGACTCGGGATCGAGGGCGTCCGCGCCGAAGGCTTCGACGTGTGCGATGATCGCCGACCTGACGTCGGCAAGAGCCTCTTCGTAGCTGTCGCCCTGACCCACGATCGCGCCGCTCAGCCCCAAAGGATATGCCACGTAGCCGTCCGCGTGCTTCTCGACGATGATCTTGATGCTGGCCATGGGAGCTCCCGGCGTCGACACGCGGAGTATACCCGGGCCGGGGTTTGGGGGTTGCGCATCCATTCTGCAAGCGTAGCGCGGCGCGAAGGCAGAGTCGCCGGCGCCCTCAGTATGCGACGATGACATTGACCGGAAGCGTGAGGAGACGATGCGGGCGACGCGTCAGCCGTCGTCGAGCAGTGCCAGCAGCTCCGCCGGGGCGAGCGCGGGCAGAGGTCCGGCGCCATAGAGAGTCCGGTCACGTGTGACGACGTACTCGGCGCCGGCCCGCTCGGCGGCGGCCATCTGCACCCCGTCCTCGAGGTCGGCATAGGGCAGCGCGAGGGCGTGCTGCAGCACGTCGTGATCCACTCCGGCCACCTCGACCACGCGGAGCAGCTCGGTGACGTGGACGCGTGCAGCCGCCGCCGAATCGTGCTTGGCCAGCAGGGAGAACAGGGTGGTGACCGTGGGGGCGGCGACCAGACCCTTGTACCGCCCGGTCTCGGCTGCGGCCAAGAGGTCGGCGGCATCCTGGAAGAAGGGCCGGCGGCGCTGGAGGAGGTCCAGGATCACGTTGGCGTCGAGCAGGACCAGCAGACGCCTAGCCATACTTGTGCTCGAGATACTCGCGGTACTCCTCCAAGGAAGCCTCGGGGGTCAGCACCCCGGCCAGCCGTCGCGTGATGGGGGCGTCGGCAAGGGCATCGCCTTCGCGGCGCAGGTGGGCGAGGTGACTGACCACCAGGCGGGTCAGGGTGGTGCCGTGTTCGCGGGCGTAGAGCTTGGCCGCGTCCAGCGTCTCTCGCGGTATGCGCACGGTGAGTTTGGTCTCGTCCATGCCGTACAGAATACGCATGCATGCGTACAGCTCTCCAGGCTTATCGTGAAGCTCGGGCGGTGACGGTGGCCGATCAGGCCGCGAACGGATCCACGATGGTGACGCCGCTGTAGCTGGACCCGGCCTGCAGGTCCTCTGAGTACACCGTGTCCGCGCCGGCCTCGATGGCGGACTCGACGATCAGGGCGTCCCAGTGTGAGATCGACTCGTTCGCCGAGCGGCTCGCCGCACGCTGTACGAGGTCTGCGTCGACCGCGACTACGGGGAAGACCGCCAGGTCCGCCAGGGCGCGAAGCGCCTGCCCTGGGGCCAGGGGCGCGGCCAGCTTGCGCGTGACGGTCACGTACAGCTCGCTGAGCACTTGCGAGCTCAGCACGATCGCCTTGTCGTTGGCCAGTTCGGCTATCACGTCCCGGGCGCGCTGTTGCCGGAGCGGGTCCTGGGCGTCAAAGAGATAGACGAAGACGTTTGTGTCGACGAAGACCCTCACGGTGCGGGGTCGTCGCCACTGGGCTGATGGCGTGTGTGGAGGTCATCTCGCGTCCACGTGGACTCGCCGCGGCGTGACGTGGCGCTCGCTGAGAGGTCGAGGAGGTCGGCAAGTGCCTGCTGCCGCGCTTGGTCGGCGCCGGCATAGGCGACGAGGTAGTCGCGCAGTAGCCTATTGACAGAGGTGCCCTGTTCCAGCGCGCGCAGGCGAGCGCGCCTGAGGAGGTCGTCGTCAATCGTGATTGTGAGGTTGGCCATAGTCCAACCAGTGTAGCACGGATTCCGTGTCACACGACATCCTTGGCAGCTCGTCGTCGGCGTCGCCGATGCCGGCCGTGAGCGGCACGATGATGACCGCGCCTTCGATCTCGCGCGCCACGACGTCGTCGGACGGCGCGCAGATGCTGTGGAGCGTGACTGACGGCGACATGCAGAGAGCCTCCCGGTGACGGCGGACTGGTGGGAGAAGGAGCTGGACGTGCTGGAGCGCATCGTGGATGCGGTGCCCTGCGCCACGATGCGCTTCGACCGCAGCGGCGCGATCGTGCCCGAGCTGGAGAAGCTGGCCGCCCGATCGGCGTAAGGAAGGGTCTTCCGCGGTCGTCTACGCGGCCCGGAAGGCCCGGATGTCCACCTGCACTCCGGACGCGGCGGCCTCCTCGGCCATGCGCATCACTTGCTCGGTGGTGGACGAGTCCAGGTACTCCTCGCCGCAGTTCGCGCAGACCATCGCCGGTACGTCCTTGACCACAAAGGTGAGCTCACCGCGCTCCAGCGTGACGGTCGTCGACCCCGAGTGGGTCTCGCCTTGGTGGCAGATGGGGCACATCATCGCCTTCTCCTTCTGAAGCCGGGATCCCAGAGGAGGGGATCTGGCTCGTAAACCGTGATGACGATTGTCTCATCTTCGGCCGCGTTCTGCGCTATGACGACGTGCAGAGGCCGCGACGCGCACCAGCCTGGCACGAGGGCACCGGCTGCCCGCCCAGACAGGTGTCTGCACGCGACACCCATCGGTGGGGAGACGTTGACCCGGACGAGTGGGAGACGTTGCCCTGCCGGCTGGAGAAGCCGCGCCTGCCCTCAAGGCGTCACGCGTGGGATAATGATGTCATGGGCGAAGACGAGGCCACCAGCGATCTGCAGGAGCAGCTCACAGGGCTGTGCACGGAACACGGCCTCGTGGCGCTGTACGTGTTCGGCAGCCGCGCTGAAGAGATCGCGGCGCGAGCGGCCGGGGTGAGCGCAGACGTCACGCACCCGTCCTCGGACGTCGACATCGGCGTGTCGCCGCGGCGCGGCCTCGAGCTCTCGGCCGACCAGCGGGTGCGGATCATGCAGCAGCTCGAGACGCTGTTCGACGCCGCTCGCGTCGACCTGGTCGTGCTGCCCGAGGCCGGCGCCTTCCTGGCCGCCGACGTGGTCCGCGGCGAGCTCCTCGCCGCTACCGATCTGGACGCGGAGGCTGAGGCCCAGCTCTACTACCTGCGCCGAGCCGCGGACCTGGCGCCCCTGCTTCGCGAGCAGTGGCGCGAGGCCGTTGGGAGCGAGCTGTGAGCCCGGGCAAGGTCAGGGCGGCTACGGTGCTGCGCCAGACGGCGCTCATCGACGAGATGCTGCGCGGCATCGCCTCGCTGCCACTCGAGAGCGCCGCGACCTTCTCCCGCGACGGCCGCGACGTGGCGGCGGCCGAATCGTACGTACGGCGCGCACTCGAGGCCCTGCTCGACCTCGGCCGCCATATCCTCGTCAAGGGGCTTGGGCAGGGCGCTCTGGAGTACAAGCAGGTCGCCGTGGCGTTGCAGGAGGCCGGCGTGCTGGACGACGCGCTCGGGGCCGTGCTCGTGCAGATGGCGGGGTACCGGAACCGCCTGGTCCACTTCTACGACGAGGTGGGCACGGCGGAGCTGTACGAGATCTGCGTCGGCAGAGCCGAAGACGTGCGCAAGGTCCGCGGCGCTCTGCTGGAGTGGCTACGGGAGCACCCCGACAGCGTGGACGGCTCCCTGTAGAACATGGTGATTGCAGCCCACCAAGAGTCTGACTCGCCAATGGTGGGACGAACGATCCAGGTGACTTCGACCTCGTAGTCTCAGAACTCGTGGAGGAGTAAGCGGCCAAGGGCGACGCCGAGGCTGCCCGCGCGCGCCTGGCGGCGCTCTCCCAGTCGAGCATCTTGAGACCTCGAACCACCGGCACCTTGCCAATGCCGCGCTCCGCACGCGCATCGAGCCCTGCCTCTGACGTCGACAGCAACGTGCTGCCTGCTTCGCGAGCAGTGACGCGAGACCGTGGGGAGCGAGCTGTGAGCCCGGGCAACGTCAGGGCGGCACGACCACCGGGACCACGTGAAGGCCCTCGAGGGTCGCCGCCGTCCGCAGCCGGTCGTCCAGGCAGACGAACTCCCTGCCGCCCGGCCTGCTGCCCTGAGCCCACACGAGGGCGGCGGCAAGCTGCAGGGCGTCCCCGGCACGGAGCGGGTGGACGGCGAGCAGGCGGAGCGCCGTGGCCTCGACCTCGTCGCCCGGCTGCACGACGTTGGCCGCGTCGAAGGCGTCGCTGAGCGCGGCCAGGACCTGTGCCGCCTCCTCCGCGACGAACACTCCCTCCCGGCGCAGGCGGTGCACGGCGCTCCCGCACTCCACGGGGCTGGCCCACCAGACGATCATCTCCGGGTCGCCGGTCACCAGGGCCTCCACGACGGCGGAGCGCCCTTCGCAGACGAAGAGGGGGATCAGCGCCGAAGAGTCCCAGAACCTCAGCGGTCGGCCTCGCGCTCGTCGAGCAGCGCCTGCAGCAGCCGGCCCTCCGGGTCGGCGGGCCGCGGCCGGGTCCAGAAGTCGGGCGGCACCGGGCCGCGCGAGCGGCGCAACCGGCCGGTGCGGACGAGCTCGTCGAGGTCGGCGCCGCCGGGATCGTAGGGCACGATGCGCGCCACCGGACGTCCGCGATCGGTGACCACGACCTCCTCGCCGGCCTTGACTCCGGCGAGGAACTCACTGAGTGACGCTTTGAGGCTGGCGATGCTGGTGACGACCATGTGACCAGAATGGTCATCAGGCGCCCGCCTGTCAAGCGGGGCCGTGTACTCATGCCGGGTCCGTATTCGCGGGGAGAGCAGGGAGGCACTGAAGGGAAGAGCGCCCGCTGGTCAGTCATCCTCTCGCCAGACGCGGATGCGGTGTGGCTCCAGGATCCAGAGGCTGCCGCGCGAGGGCCCCTGCTCCAGGTCGCCCTGAACCCGCAGGAGGAGCGAACAGATAGTCTCGGCATCCTGGTGCGCCAGGCGCATGACCACGATTCCGGGGGAGTCTGGCGACCCGTAGGCACGGATGTCGGCAAAATCGAGGTCGAGCGTGACGAGTACGCGATCCTCTTTGGCGCAAGCGAGGGCGACCGTGGCGTCGGTCGCACCTCCAAGACCCTGGTCGAGGACACTGGCGACATCGTGGCCTGCAGCGCGGAGGATACCGGCCGCCCGCTCCGGCAGGTTCTCGTCGAGCTTGAAGCGCGTCATGCAGATTCGCGCAGCGGGAGTAGGCGTTCTCGAGCGAGGTCGGCGGCGTAGGCGATCGCGGCTCTGACGTCTTCGGGCTGCAGAGAGGGGTATTGGGTCACAATGTCGTGACTGGACAGCCCGGCCGCCAGATTGTCCAGGATCACGGCGACTGGGATCCGTGTTCCGCGGATACAGGCCATTCCATGACACACCGCAGGATCGGCAGTGATGCGTTCATGCCTGTCCATCGACGCCTCCTCAGATCCGCCCTCTGCGCGGAGTCGGTGCGCCTTCAGAGTATCACGGGCAGCGGGCAAGCCCTCACGTGTATCCCCGGCGTCTCGTGTGGTGTGATTCCGAGCGTTCATTCCGCGATCGTAGCTCGCGGTGAGCGTGACGTCAGTGGCGTCACGGCTGCGTGATGGTGACGTTGGCGGCGGCGAGGAACACGGCGCACCGGCCTCATGGCGCGAAGAACTCCCTGAGCACCTCGAGTACTGCGGCCGCTTCGTGCGGATCGAGGGCCCCGAGTCGCGCCGCCAGACGGA
This sequence comes from uncultured Actinomycetes bacterium, assembly GCA_963764225.1. Classification (GTDB taxonomy): domain Bacteria; phylum Actinomycetota; class Thermoleophilia; order UBA2241; family UBA2241; genus CAIXSE01. Next base: position 1,998 of record CAVXRL010000005.1, on the reverse strand, counting down.
CCTTGTCGACGGTGCGAAGCTGGTCGATGACGACCTGGCCGTCCTTGCCCGCGAACTTGACCTGCACGCGGGAGGGGTAGGGGCGCCTCGACGTCGTGAGTGGAGCGACGACGACCGTGCGGACGTGACGGTTCAGAAGCCCTCCCGGCCGGTCACGTCAGTCTCGTCATCCTGATACAGTTGCCGGAGTCACGACGGCACCGGCGGCGATCTGAGGACTGCGCAGAATGGGCAACAACGGCTTCGAAGATACCGACTCGGTCCGCGGGCGCGCCCTCGGCGAGACGAGCGTCCCCTCGGGCTCCGGCGGCGACGAGCTCACGCTGCGCGCCGCCCTCGCCGTGCTGTGGCGCCGCAAGTGGATCATCATTCTCACCATGGTGGTGGCCACGTCGGCGGCCTACTTCTACTCCGCGCGTCAGGCCAAGCAGTACGCGGCCGCCGCCTCGCTCATCTACGAGAAGAACGTGGACGTCGCCAACCCCTTGAGCGAGGGCTACGTCGACACCTACGCGCTCGACCGCGAGATGGCCGCCATCGCCGACATCATCGCCAGCCCCGACATGCAGGAGCGCGCGTCCGTGATCCTCGAGGAGGACGGCGTCGACGACTCCGCCGGCTACGCCGTCTCCTCCAGCGCGCAGACGAGCGACTCCTCCGGCGGCGGCGCGGGCGGCAGCAACGTGGTGCTCATCTCCGCCGTGAGCGAGGACCCGAAGCTCGCCTCCGCGGCGGCCAACGCCTACGGCGAGGCCTTCGTCGCCTGGCGCAAGCAGCGTCAGCAGACACAGATCCAGAAGGCGGCCGACGCCGTCGAGGCGCAGCTCGGCGAGTACCCGCAGGCCGCCCAGGCGACGGGCGACTACCTCATGCTCAAGCAGCGGCTGCAGGACCTCGTCATCAGCAAGGCCACGGCCACCGGCAACTACCGCATGCTGGTGCCGGCCACGGCGCCGACACAGCCGTTCGCTCCCGATCCGCTGCGCACCGCGCTGCTCGGCCTGGCGGTCGGCCTGTTCGGCGGCATCGGCCTCGCCTTCCTGCTCGAGCAGTTCGACCTGCGCCTGCGCACGCCGGACGAGATCGCCGCCGAGCTGCGCGTGCCCATCCTCGGCCGCATCCCGCGCATCTCGCGCAAGGACCTCGCCCAGAACACGCTGGTCACGCTCGCGCACCCGGACGGGAGCGCCGCCGAGGCGTTCCGCATGGTGCGCACCAACCTCGACTTCCTCAACGTCGACGCCGACATCTCCTCGCTCGTGGTCAGCAGTTGCGTGCAGGGCGAGGGCAAGAGCGTCGCCTGTGCCAACCTCGCCGTGTCCATGGCCCTGGCGGGCAAGAAGGTCATCGTGGTCGACGGCGACCTGCGGCGCCCGCGTCAGCACCAGTACTTCGGGCTGTCCAACGAGGTCGGCCTGAGCACGGTCGCGACCGGCCAGACCAACCTGGCGCAGTCGCTGCAGGCGGTCGAGGTCGCCGGCGCGAGCCCGGGCGAGCCCGCCGCGGACTTCGCCGGGTGGGCCCGCGGCGCCGACGCCCGCCAGCACCTCTACGTCCTCACCAGCGGTCCCTTGCCGCCCAACCCCGGCGAGATCGTCTCCGCCAAGCGCTTCGCCTCCACCATCGAGCGCCTGCGGCGCGAGTCGGACCTCGTCATCGTCGACTCGCCGGCCATGCTGCCGGTGGGCGACGCCTCCGCCATCGCCAGCAGCGTCGACGGCCTCGTCTTCCTCGTCGACATGCACCTGGTCAAGCGCCCGCAGCTCGCGCAGGCCGCCGCTCAGCTGCGCCGCCTGCCCTGTCGCCTGCTGGGCACCGTGGTGCGCGGCGACGAGAGCGCGAGCGGCCGCAGCGGGTACTACGCGGCGGACTACACGTACAGCAGCGCCAGCGGCAACGGCGGCCAGAAGAAGGCCAAGAAGATCGCTGCCCGCCGGAGCCCCACCGCCGCCGAGTAGCGGGATCGATGCCTGAGCTCATCGGCAGAACCACGCGGAT